>JBNLVL010000025.1:0-125365 GCA_050618075.1 Myxococcota bacterium | reverse complement strand
GCTCGCGCCGACGTGCGCGATCGACTTGGGATCGAAGATCCATTCCAGATTGCGGATGGACACGTTCCGCTCGCCTCCCACATGCAGCGCAGCCCGATGATATCCGCGAATCGCCGGCGCCGGACAGCCCGGCCGGCCTTCCACCCCCCTCCAGCCGGCGTTCCACTCCGCGCCCAGCTGCATTCCGCTCCGCGGCCAGCCGGCATTCCGCTCCGCGCGCAGCTGGGAGGGCCCGTCGGGGCCCTGCTCTCTTCCCCTCTTCCCGGGCCGCTGCGATCCGGGCTACGATCGGCGAGAGCCCCATGAAGAAGCGCGAAATCACGAAGGCGGTGCGGGAAGCGCTCCGGAACGTCAGCCCGGACGCCGACCTGAAGCACCTCGACCCGGACGTGAACTTCCGGGATCAGTTCGAGATGGATTCACTCGACTTCCTCGCCTTCGTCTTGCGCCTGGAGCAGCGCTTCGGGCGCAAGCTCCCCGAGTCGGACTACCCGAGATTGTCCAGCCTGACGGGCTGCCTCGAGTATCTCGGATCCCGCGGATCGGCGTCTCGGGGGTAGCCCCCGCGCGTGACCGCAGGCGGTCGTTGCGGCACGCTTTGCGAGAGGTCAGCCATGTACGAGTTCCTCGAGTACCGCGTCGAGCACGTCATGACCCGGGAGGTGGTGACGATCGGCCCCGAGACCTCCGTCGAGCAGGCGCAGGCCATCTTCGAGGAGCACGACTTCGACTCCTTGCCGGTGCTCGACGAAAGCCGCCAGCTGATCGGGGTCCTCTCGAAGCTCGACCTCTGCAAGGCCTTCGCGTTCACTCGGACGTCGATGCTCCCCCGCTACGACGAGATCGTCTCCCGTCCCGTGAAGGACTACATGAACCGGCAGCCGGCCCGCGTGGAGCCCGACGTCCCGCTCACGCGAGTGCTCGCGACCCTGATCGAGACCGGCTTCAAGAGCCTCCCGGTGCTCCAGGATGGACGCCTGCTGGGCATCGTCGCGCGGGAGGACGTCCTGGCGGCGATCCACCGCGCCGCCGACGGACTCCTGCCCGAGGGAAGCGCGGCCTGAAGCGAGCAGCGCTTCGAGAGGACTCGCCGGGGAGAGAGGCTCCGGAGCCCGGACGCGGGCTCGTCAAGCGTCCTCTCCCTCGGCTTCGAGGGTCGAAAGGTCTCCCACCGGCCCTCCCCGCTCGCGGGCCACGAGGACCCGGCGCAGGATCTTCCCGCTCCGGGTCTTCGGAATCGCCGGGCAGGGGTCGATCTCCCGAGGCGCCACGGCGGGCCCGAGCCGGCTTCGGGCGAAGGCGAGGAGCGCGAGCCGGAGGTCCGCGTTCCAGTGCGCTCCGGGCCGCAGCGCGACGAAGGCCTTCACGATCTCGCCGGCCACCGGATCCGGCTTGCCCACCACCGCGACGTCGCCCACGTCCGGATGCTCTCGCAAGACGCTCTCCACCTCGAAGGGCCCGACCAGGTGGCCTGCGGTCTTGATGACGTCGTCGGCGCGCCCCACGAACCAGAGGTAGCCGTCGGCGTCCCGGCGGGCGAGGTCCCCGGTGAGGTACCAGCCGTCCCGGAAGCACCGCCGGTAGCGCTCGTCCTCGTTCAGGTAGCCCCGGAACATCGAGGGCCACCCGGCACGCAGGGCCAGCTCGCCCTGCCCGCCCGGCTCGGCGACCCGGTCGACGCCTCCATCCTCGCGGCGCCGCACGATCCCCGCCTCGATGCCCGGCAGCGCAAGGCCCATCGAGCCCGGCCGGATCTCCAGGGCCGCGTAGTTCGCGACCATGATCCCGCCGGTCTCGGTCTGCCACCAGGTGTCGTGGATCGGGCGTCCCAGGGCCTGCTGGCCCCAGACGACCGCCTCCGGATCGAGGGGCTCCCCGACGCTGGCGACGTGCCGCAGCCCCGAGAGATCGAACTGGCGGGCCAGCCCGGTGCCCGCCCTCATCAACATGCGGATCGCGGTGGGCGCCGTGTACCAGACGTCGACCGCGTGGTCCTGGAGGACCCCGTACCAGCGTTCGGCGTCGAACTCCGCCTCGTCGACGATGCTGGTGACGCCGTGGGTCAGTGGCGCGACGATGCCGTAGGACGTGCCCGTCACCCAGCCGGGATCCGCCGTGCACCAGAAGGTGTCCTCGGGATGGAGGTCGAGGGCCAGCGCCGCGCTCACGTGGTGGACGACGACGGCGCGGTGCACGTGGACGGCCGCCTTGGGCGGGCCGGTCGTGCCGCTGGTGAAGTGCAGGAGCGCCATGTCCTCGGGTTGGATCTCCGGCGCCTCGAAGCGCGCCGGCGCCTCCTCCATGAGGACGCGGAGATCGCCGACTCCCGGCTCGTCCACGCAGCGCCCCTCGTCGGGGATCAGGAGGATGTGGGCGAGGTCCGGAAGGGACGGTCGGAGCGCCGCCACCTTCCTGCGGTACAGGCGCTCCGTCGTGACGAGGACCCTGGCCCCGCCGAGCGACAGGCGCTGGCGGATGGGCTCGGGCCCGAAGGCGGAGAAGAGCGGGCAGAAGACGCTGCCGTTCTTGAGTGCACCCAGCGCGGCCACGTACAGCTCGGGGACCCGGCCGGCCAGGGCGAAGACCCGGTCTCCGACCCCGACGCCGAGTCCCCGCAGCACGTTCGCGAACCGATTCGTCCGCTCCCGGAGGTCGGCGTAGGTGTAGTCCCGAACCTCACCGCTGCGGGCCAGCCAGCGCAGGGCGACGTGCCGGGCGCGCGCCCCGGCGGCGTGCCGATCGACGGCGAGCGCCGCGATGTGGAAGCCGTGGGCCCGGCAGGCGCGCGCGAGGGCCCGCTCTTCGGCCTCCCAGGAGAGCTCCGCGCAGGCCGCCTCGTGGTCGGTGAGGTTCGGGGCGACGGGCCAGTCGCCGGGAACCTTGACGATCGGACTCCGGCCCATCGATTCAGCGGTCACGAGGTCTCCCGCGTCCGTCGCCGCCCTCGCGCGAGCCCGGCTGCCCGCGCCGGGCCGCGGCGGTCATTCGATGTGCTCGAGCTCCCACAGGACGACCGGCGAGCGTTCGCTCAGGAACAGGCCGCCGCCCGCCTGGCTGAAGTGCCGCCGCAGTCGGCGACGGTACCAGCGGCCGCTCCGGAGATGGACGTCCCCGTTGGTCCGCTGTCGGTCGCAGTTCTGCTCCCAGTCCTCCCGGGTGAGCAGGTTGAAGTACAGCGCGCCGCGGCAGAGCTCCGCCAGGTTGTCGATCGCGGCCGAAGCCTCGTGGTCCGGCAGGTACTGCAGGACGTCCATGCAGATCACCAGATCGAAAGGCTCCCGGGCTCGGAAGTCCACCACCGAGCCCCGGGTCCAGCCGTACTCTTCGCACAGGAACTCGCTGAACTCGACACCGGTGTACCGGGCCTTCGGGTAGTGGCGGTGGATGACCTCCCGCCAGAGGCCCACGGCGCAGCCGATGTCCAGCACCCGGCGAACCGGCTGACCCATGTACCGCAGGTAGCCGCAGACGAAATCCCCGAGCGCGGCCAGCTCCTTGCGGTCGCTGGAGCGGATCCGGGGGTAGCCGTAGAACCGCGCGTAGTAGGCCCTGTCGAAGGTGTACTGCATGGGCGCTTCACGGCCGATCCCCGGCTGGATCGTCGGCCGTGCGTCCGCCCCGATGTCGTCGCCGCCGGCGCCCACCCGGCCCCCGCGGTCCGCAGCCACCCGCCCCTCCGCGTTCCCCCGCGCCACCGCGCTCCCGGGCGAGCGCCCGTTCGAAGGCGGGCAGGTGGTTGTCCTGGGAGGCCCGCATCAGACGCCGGAACGTCTCCTCCACGTCGGGGAGGCCGGCGCTCGCGGCCGACTCGATCAACCGCTCGTAGAGCGCCCCGTTCTCGCGCTCCGCCTCGACCGCCGCCTCGCAGGCGGCGGCGAGCGACTCCGGCGCCCTGACCGTCGAGGCCCAAGGGTCCGGCGGCTCCGCCACCCGATGGCGCTCGCAGAGGCGCCGGAGCGCCTCGATGTGCCGCTCCTCCGACTCGACGATGTGGACGAAGGGACGGACCTCGCCGAAGGCCTCGATCACCGCGCGGTAGGTCGCCCGTGCCTTGAATTCGTCGTCGAAGGCCTCCGCCAGGGAGTCCTCCAGGCTCATCGACATCGGCCGTTCCTCCTCGAGCCTAGCCGCGGACCTCGTCCGCCTGGGCTTCGCCGAAGACCTTCCGTGCGTGCTCCGCGTGCTCGTGCTCGGCCGGAACCGCGACGACGATGCCGCCCTTCGCGAGGGCCTCGGCGTGGATGCGGGCCTCGTCCTTCCAGAAGCCCATGCCCGCGAGCGCGCCCACCTCCAGGCCCACGGCGGCCCCCGCCGCCGCGCCCTTGAGCGCCGCCAGCAGCGGGCCCGCGGCCAGGACGGCCATTCCCGGCGCAGCGACCACGCCGGTCGCCACGAGCGAGGCGCCGAGCGCACCGAGGACGCCTCCGATCGCGGCCCCGCCCGCGGCGCCCTCTGCGATGCCGGTATCGTGCTCGACCTCCTCCTCGTGCTCGCCCTTCCGGTCGGTGACGACGACGCTGATCTCCTCCGGGCTGAAGTGACTCTCGATCAGCTCCTGCACCGCGCGCTCCGCTGCCTGGGCGTCGCTGAAGATTCCCGTGACCTGATGCTCCATCGATCCTCCTCCTCCTGTTCGTCTCGGCCGAATACGCGTCTCCGGCGATGGCTCGTCTCGACCCATGGATCGATGCCGCCGATCGTGCGCGGTCGCGCGCGAAGTCGTCGTCTCGTCGTGGCTCCGGGATCCCATGACCTTCTGCACGGGACATGCCGAGCTTCCCGGCCGCGTCGATCGATCCGGGCCGATCTCGCGTCGGGCTCTGTCCCACCCGGATCCTCGACCGGGGCATTCCGCCTCCCACCCGTGGGCAGGCAGGCTCCAGCATAGCCCGCTGCCCCGATGAGCCCCGGGGCCAGATCCCCTACGCTCTTTGCTCCCGCGAGAGCCAGGACGCGCCGGGTGGGAGGGGGCTCGTTGAACACGTTCTGGTGGATCTTCCTGAGCGGTCTCCTGATGAGCGCGATCGCCCTCGTCGGGAGCCTGACCCTGCTGCTCGAGGCAGCCACGCTCCGGCGCATCGTCATGCCGCTCGTGGCGTTCGCGGCCGGCTCCCTGCTCGGCGGCGCCTTCTTCCACATGCTCCCGGCGGCGCTGGGGGAAGCGGACGGCGCCCCCACCGTGTTCCTGTGGGTGCTGACCGGCTTCGTCGTCTTCTTCGCCCTCGAGCAGTTCCTCCACTGGCACCACTGCCACCGCGCCTCTTCGGACTGCAAGAAGCCGCTCACCTACCTCATCCTGCTGGGCGACGGCCTGCACAACTTCCTGGGAGGCCTCGGCATCGCCGGGGTCTTCCTGATCGACATCCGCCTGGGGGTGGCCGCCTGGCTCGCGGCCGCCGCCCACGAGGTGCCCCAGGAGCTGGGGGACTTCGGCGTCCTGATCCACGGCGGCTGGAGGAAGAGCACCGCCCTGCTGCTCAACCTGCTCTCCGGCCTCACGTTCCTGGTCGGGGGGCTGGTCGCGTACGCTGCGTCGGCGCGTCTGGACGTGGCGTTCCTGGTGCCCTTCGCGGCGGGCAACTTCATCTACATCGGAGCGTCCGACCTGGTGCCGGAGGTCAACAAGCACCGGGACGTCGGCGCCAATCTCGTGCACTTCGCGTCCTTCGTCGCCGGCATCGCGCTGCTCTGGATCATCCGCCTCGCGCTGGCTCCGCAGGCTTGACCCGGCAGGGCGCGACCCGGGACGCTGCACCCGGCGCGCGAGAGCGCGGCACGCGGGCTTTTGCGTCGATTCCGACACGACCGCTCCGACACGACCGCTCCGGCGACGGGGGAGGCGCCGACCGGGTCACTCGCGTAGCCTCCCCGGCATCCGAGATGTAGGCTCGCGACAGCGACCCGACCCGACAACCGAGCAGCCGATCGCCCCACGCGATCGCCCGAACACGAGGAGACACGAGGATGGCCAGCGAAGGACTGCACGAGGAGGTCGGCGATCTGTCCGACGAGACGCGCGACATGCATCGCGCCATCGTCTCGCTGATGGAGGAGCTCGAGGCGGTCGACTGGTACAACCAGCGGGTCGACGGGGCCAGGGACGCGGAGCTCAAGGCCATCCTCGCCCACAACCGCGACGAGGAGAAGGAGCACGCGGCCATGCTTCTCGAGTGGATCCGCCGCAAGGACTCCACCTTCGACAAGGAGCTCCGGGACTATCTGTTCACCGACAAGCCCATCGCCAGCCTCGAGAAAGAGCACCATGACTGAGAGCCACGCGCGCTGACGCGCCCGCGAGCCTCCATGGCACCGCCTTTCGGGGAGTGACCCATGCCCACGCGCATCGAGACCGACACCCTGGGCGCCATCGAGGTGCCGGCCGATCGCTACTGGGGCGCACAGACCGAGCGGAGCCGGCGCAACTTCCGGATCGGCGCCGAGCGGTTTCCGCGGGCGCTGATCCGGGCGCTGGGCATCGTGAAGCGTGCGGCTGCCCAGGCCAATGCGGCCCTGGGCAGCCTGCCGGAGGAGACCGCGAGCCTCATCACGGCGGCGGCGACGGAGGTGGTCGACGGAGCCCTCGACGACCACTTCCCGCTCGTCGTCTGGCAGACCGGCTCCGGAACCCAGACCAACATGAACGCCAACGAGGTGATCGCGAACCGCGCCATCGAGATGGCCGGAGGCGAGCTGGGCTCGAAGACGCCCGTCCATCCCAACGACGGCGTCAACCGCAGCCAGTCCTCCAACGACGTCATCCCCAGCGCCATGCACGTGGCGGCCGCCGAGGAGATCCACCGCGCGCTCCTGCCCGCCCTGGGCGAGCTGCAGCGGGCGCTGGAAGGCCGCGCCGTGCACTTCCGCGAGGTCGTGAAGGTGGGCCGCACCCACCTGATGGACGCGACGCCCCTGCGCCTGGGCGACGAGTTCGAGACCTTCGCGCGGCAGGTGGCCCGGGCCACCCGGGGCGTCGAGGGCGCCAGCGACGAGCTGCTCGCTCTGCCGCTGGGCGGCACCGCCGTGGGCACCGGCCTGAACGCCCCGCCCGGGTTCGACCGCGAGGCCGTCGCGCGCATCGCGGAAGCCACGGGGCTCGGGTTCCGGCCGGCGGACTGGAAGTTCGAGGGCATCGCCGCCCACGACGCCGTTGTGGCGGTCCACGGCGCCCTGCGGACGCTGGCGGTCTCGCTCTCGAAGATCGCCGGCGACGTGCGCCTCCTGGCGTCCGGACCGCGCTGCGGGCTCGGCGAGCTCGAGCTCCCGGCCAACGAGCCCGGCAGCTCCATCATGCCCGGCAAGGTGAACCCGACCCAGTGCGAGGCGCTCATCATGGTCTGCGCCCAGGTGCTGGGGAACGACGTGGCCGTGGGCCTGGGCGGCGCGGGAGGTCAGCTCCAGCTCAACGCCTGCAAGCCGCTGCTGATCTTCAATCTCCTCAACTCGATTCGCTGGCTCGCCGACGCCGCCCGGAGCTTCTCGCGGAGCTGCGTCGAGGGGATCGAGGCGAACGCCGGCGCCATCGAGGGCCACCTCGAGCGCTCGCTCATGCTCGCCACGGCGTTGGCCCCGCGCATCGGCTACGACGCGGCGGCGCGCATCGCCAAGAAGGCCCACGAGGAGGGCACGAGCCTGCGCGAGGCGGCGCTGGCGCTGGAGGCGCTCCCGGCCGAGGAGTTCGACGCGCTGGTCCGCCCCGAGACCATGCTGGGGAGCGCACGCGAGCGCTGAAGGGCCGGATCAGCGGCGGCGGGTGGGAAGGCTCTCCTGGAGCAGGTCGCGGATCGCCTGGAGCTCCTTGCGGACCCGTCCGAGCTGCTCGCGCGGCTCGTCGGATTCGGCCTGGGGCTTGCCGTTGCCCGAGCGGGCGGCGCCGAGCTCGCGCAGGCGCCGGCGCGCCCCGGCGATGGTGTAGCGCTCCTCGTAGAGCAGCCGCTTGATCAGCAGGATCGTCTCGATGTCCTTGGCCCGGTAGAGGCGCTGCTTCGAGCGCGACTTCTGGGGCGACATCCAGCGGAACTCGGTCTCCCAGTAGCGCAGCACGTATGGCTTGACGCCGGTGATGCGGCTGACCTCGCCGATGCGGTAGTAGAGGCGTCCGTCGTCGACGAACTCGACGCCCGGTCCCGGCTTCTCGGCCGCGGCGGCGCGGGCTCCGCGCGCCGAGGTCGTGGTGCGGCTCGCCCGCGCGGTCTTGGACGAAGCCCGACGCTGACGCGCGCCGCTGCGGCTGCTTCCGGTGTGTGTACTTCCGGTCGGCATGGGCCCCTCCGCCACCCCGGCTCTCCGGGAACCGTCCGGAACAGCCTACCCGATCGGACCGGCTGGAGGTGTGACGGGTTTCACCGTTCGAGGTCGCGCGGCGGGTCCGGGCCGGCGCGCGGGGCGGGCTCTCCTCAGGGAGTCGGCTCGACGCCCGCCTCGGCGTCGTCCTCGTTGAGAACGTTCTTCAGCACCAGACTCGGCTTGAAGGTGAGGACGCGGCGAGCCTCCAGGAGGATCTCCTGGCCGGTCTGGGGATTCCGGCCCTTGCGCGCGTTCTTCTCGCGGACCACGAAGTTCCCGAAGCCCGAGATCTTGACCTTCTCGCCGTCGGCGAGGGTCTCCTTCATGATCTGGAAGACCTTCTCGACGAGCTCGGCGGCTTCCTTCTTCGAGAATCCCACCCGCTCGTAGATCTGCTCGACGATCTCGGCCTTGGTCATGCTCCGCCCTCCCCTCCGGCACCCGATGCTCCGGGGCGCTCCGATCGAAGCGCCCCGTCGAACCGGTTTGCCAGCAACTGAACCACCCGGTCAACGGATTTCGCCACTTCGGCGTCCGTCAGGGTGCGATCCGTCCTCTGGTAGACCAGACGGAAGGCCAGACTCACCTTCCCGTCCGGCACCCCCTTGCCCTCGTATCGGTCGAACAGCTCCACCGACTGCAGGTGCTCGCCACCCTTCTTGCGCATGGCCTCCATGATCTCACCTGCGGGCCTGTCCGTGCCCACCAGAACCGCGAGATCGCGCACCACTCGCGGGTGCCGTGACACCTCGCGGTAGCGCGCCGGGCGCCGGGGACAGCCCTCCAGGGCGGTGAGATCCAGCTCGACCAGCGCCGTGGGGACGTCGAGCCCGAAGTGGCGGGCCACCTCGGGGTGAACTTCCCCCAATCGACCCACGGTCTGCTTGCCCACCCGGACCTGGCAGCTGGCGCCCGGGTGGAGGTAGGGCTCGGGCGAGGCCGCGGCCAGGGAGGCCTCGACCTGGAGCCGGCCCAGGAGCCGCTCCACCAGGCCCTTGGCCTCGAAGAACAGCGGTGCGGGCTCACGGCTCTCCCAGAGGTGATGCTCCTCGCCCCGGGTCACCAGGGCCCCCACGTGGAGCCGCTCGGCCGGAAGCTCGCCCTCGGCCTGCCGCTGGTAGCTGCGGGCCACCTCGAAGATGCGGATGCGGTCGACCTGATGGCTGCGGTTCGCGTGGGCCAGGCGCAGGAGCGACGCCAGCAGCGTCGTGCGCATGGCCCACTCGCTCTCGACGATGGGATTGAGCACCCGCACCAGCCGGCGGCGGGGGTCGTCTTCGGGCAGGCGCAGGCCGTCGAGGTCCGCGGGGTCGAGGAACGGAAAGCTCATCACCTCGACGAGACCCTGGTGGGAGAGCACCTCGCGCACCCGGAACGCCAGGGGCCAGGTGGCCGGGACCTGGCCGGCCGTGAGGGGCCCCGTCGAGACCGTCGGCTCGATGCGGTCGTAGCCGTGGATGCGCGCGACCTCTTCGATCAGGTCCTCCGGGATCGCGATGTCGTTGCGGTGGCTGGGAACGCGGCAGTCGAGCGTCCCGTCGTCGCCGGGTGTCGCCTCGATCTCCACGCGCCCCAGCAGCTCGACCACGGTCTCGGCGGCGATCTCGGTGCCCAGGAGCCGCGTCACCCGGGCCGGGTCGAGGGCGATGCGCTCGACCGCCTCGGGCGCGGAGCCTTCGGCCACGGCGATCCCCTTCGAGACCTCGCCCCCCGCGAGCTCGGCGATGAGCCGCGCCGCGCGATCCGCCGCCCGCTCGATCCCGTTGCGATCGACTCCGCGCTCGAAGCGGTAGGAGGCGTCGCTCGAGAGGCCGAGGCGGCGGGCGGTGCGCCGCACCCGCCGCGGGTGGAAGTGCGCGCTCTCGATGAGGACGTCCCGGGTGGATTCGCTCACCTCGCTGTGGGCGCCCCCCATGACGCCGGCCAGCGCCACGGCGCGCGCGCCGTCGGCGATCACCAGGTCGCCCGCCTCGAGCGTCCGTTGCTCGCCGTCCAAAGTCTCCAGGCGCTCGCCCGGGGCGGCGCTGCGCACTCGCACGACGCCGCCCTCGAGGTGCGCGAGGTCGAAGGCGTGGAGGGGCTGACCGAGCTCGAGCAGGACCAGGTTCGTCACGTCCACCACGTTGTTGATGGAGCGCAGCCCGGCCGACTCGAGCTTCTGGCGCAGCCAGTCCGGCGACGGCCCCACCCGGACGCCGCGCACCACCCGCGCGGCGTAGCGGTGGCAGCCCCCGGCGTCCTCGATCTCCACCCGGACGTCTTCGCCCACGTCCCGGCCGCCCTCGTCCGGGGCGGTCTCCGGCCAGCGCAGCGCGCCGCCGAAGTGGGCGCGCACCTCGCGCGCCATGCCCAGCAGGGACGCGCAATCCCCGCGGTTGGCGGTGATCGCGATCTCGAGGACGACCTCTCCGGCGCTGATCGCGCGGTCCAGCGGCGTGCCCGGCGCCGCGTCGGTGTCGAGCACGAGGATGCCCTCGTGCTCGTCGGACAGGCCCAGCTCGCGGGCCGAGCAGATCATGCCCAGGGACTCGACGCCGCGGATCTTCGTCTTCTTGAGCTTCTTGCCGTCGGGCAGTCGGGTGCCCGGCCGGGCCACGGCCACGCTCTGGCCGGCGGCGACGTTGGGCGCGCCGCACACGATCGGCGACAGCTCGGGCTCGCCCACGTCCACCCGGCACAGCGAGAGCCGGTCCGCGTCGGGATGGGGCTCGCGCTCCACCACCCGACCCACCACGTAGGGCGAGAGGTCCGGCCCGCTGCGCTCGATGGAGTCGACCTCGAGGCCACCGGCGGTGAAGTGGTCCGCCAGCTCCTCCACGGTGTCGGGCAGGTCGATCCACTCCGAGAGCCATCCGACGGGAACGAGCATCAGAGCTGCTCGAGGACGCGCAGGTCCCCGTCGTAGAGGAGCCGGATGTGCGACAGCCCGTGGCGCAGCATGGCGGCGCGCTCGAGCCCCATGCCGAAGGCGTAGCCCTGGTAGCGGTCCGGGTCGATCTCGCAGTTGCGCAGCACCGCGGGATGGATCATCCCGCAGCCGCCCCACTCGATCCAGCCGGTCTGGGAGCAGGTTCCGCAGCCGTCGCCCTTGCAGAAGGGGCAGCCGAAGTCGATCTCCGCCGAGGGCTCCGTGAACGGGAAGTAGCTCGACCGGAAGCGCAGCGGCGTCTCGTCCCCGAACATGAAGCGCGCGAAGTCGTACAGCACGCCCTTCAGGTCGGCGAAGCTCGTCCGCTCGTCCACCGCGAAGCCCTCCACCTGGCCGAACATCGGGCTGTGCCTGGGCGACATGTCGTGGCGGTAGACGCGGCCCGGGGCGATCAGCCGGAAGGGAGGCTGGCGCCCGGTCATCGCCCGGATCTGCACCGGGGACGTGTGGGTGCGCAGCACGAAGCCGCCCTCCACCCAGAAGGTGTCCTGCATGTCCCGGGCGGGGTGGTCGTCGGGAATGTTGAGCGCCTGGAAGTTGTTGAAGTCGGTCTCGACCTCGGGGCCCTCCTCGATGGAGAAGCCCCGCCCCAGGAAGAAGCGCTCGACCTCGCGCACCACCTCGGTCAGCGGATGCTCGTGGCCGAGCGGCGGTCCGGCCCCGGGCAGCGTGACGTCGAGCCGCGTCTCGCGCAGGCTCCGCTCCACGTCGCCCCGCTCGAGCTCGCTCCGGCGGGCGGCCACGGCCTGCTCGATGCGCTCCTTGGTGGCGTTGGCCTCCTGGCCCACGCGCGAGCGCTCGGCGGGGTCGAGCCCGCCGATGCCCCGGAGCACGCCCGAGACCGAGCCCTTGCGCCCGAGGTAGCGCGCCCGGACCTCGGTGAGGGCCTGGGCCGACGCAGCCTCGGCCACGTCGGCGCGGGCCTGGGCCTCGAGGGCGGCGAGGTCGGGCAGATCGGCGGCCATCGAACGTGCCTTCAGGCCGCCTTGGACTTCACCAGGTTCGCCAGCTCGCCGAAGGCCGCCGGGTCGCTCACCGCGATCTGGGCGAGGATCTTGCGATCCATCTCGACGCCCGCCTCCTTCAGCCCGTGGATCATGCGGCTGTAGGAGAGATCGTGCTCCCGGGCCGCCGCGTTGATGCGGGCGATCCACAGGGCGCGGAACTCACGCTTGCGCTGCTTGCGGTCCCGGTAGGCGTACTTCCAGGCGCGCTCGACGGCCTCGCGTGCGACGCGATGCAGCCGGCTGCGGGCTCCGTAGTAGCCCTTCGCCTCCTTCAGGATCCTCTTGCGCCGACGGCGCGCCATGACGCCGCGCTTGACTCGAGGCATGTCTCGTCCCCCTCTCGTCCGAGCCCCCCGCTAGGAGGTCGGAATCATCTGCTGGAGGCGCTTCTCGTCCACCGCGGCCACGACGTCGCTGCGGCGGAGGTTGCGCTTCCGCTTGGTGCTCTTCTTGGTCAGGATGTGCTGCTTGTTCGAGCGCGATCGCTTGAACTTGCCCGACGCGGTCTTCTTGAACCGCTTCGCCGCACCCCGATGGGTCCTCATCTTCGGCATGACGCCCTCCTAGCTCTTCTCGACCTCGGGCTCGGCCTTGGTCTCCCCGGCCTGGCCCGCCTCGGTCGACGGTTCCTCTACGACGGCCTCGGCCGCCTCTTCCGCTTCCATCAGCTTCCGCGCCTCGGCCACCCCTTCGCGGTCGGGCACGAGGATCATCGACATGAACCGCCCCTCCATGCGCGGCGGGTTCTCGACCTTGGCCAGGTTGCCCAGCAGCTTGATCACCGTCTGCAGCTGATCGCGGCCGCGGTCCCGGTGGACCATCTCCCGCCCGCGGAACATCACGGTCACCTTCACCTTGTCGCCTTCGATCAGGAACTTCTTCGCGTTGTTCAGCTTGAACTCGAGGTCGTGCATGTCCGTTCCCGGACGCATCTTCACTTCCTTGAGCGTGGCGGCGTGGCTCTGGCTCTTGGTCTTCTTCTTCTTCTGCTCGTACTTGTACCGCCCGTAGTCCATGATCCGGCAGACCGGCGGCCGCGAGTTCGGCGCAACCTCGACGAGGTCGAGGCCCTCTTCCCGGGCCTGGGCCAGCGCGTCCTCGGGCGTCATGACGCCGAGCTGCTCGCCATCCGCCCCGATGACGCGGATCTCCGGGACGCGGATTCTCTCGTTCACGCGGGTCTGGTCCCGCTCCGGCTGTACGATTCGGAATCTGGATCTGGCAGGAATGTCGTGGATCCTCCTTGGATCGCCGGTCGCCGTGGGCTCCGCTGGAGCCGGCGCGGTCCGTGCGATCGTCACGACAGGGGTCTTGGCTTGCGCTCCCGGTTGGCCAGCGCGAGCCGGCTCACCCAGTCGTCGACCGTCATCGCCTCGGGCGCCTTGCCCTCGGACTTGCGCAGGCGCGGGGTCACCGTGCCTGCCTCCATCTCCTGGTCCCCGACGACGCCCATCAGGGGCACCTTCCGGGTCTCGGCCTCGCGGACCTTGAAGCCGAGGGTCTCGCTGCGCGCGTCCACCTCGGCGCGCACACCCGCCTCGAGCAGCCGCGCGGCCACGTCCTGGGCGTAGTCCGTGTGGCGCTCGGCGATGGGCAGCAGCACCACCTGCTCGGGCGCGAGCCAGAACGGGAAGTCCCCGGCCGTGTGCTCGATGTAGATCGCGATGAAGCGCTCGAGCGACCCGAGGACCGCGCGGTGGAGCATCGTGGGCCGGTGGTACTCGCCGTCCCGGCCCACGTAGCGCAGGCCGAAGCGCTCGGGCAGGGCCATGTCGATCTGGATCGTGCCCAGGGTCCAGGCCCTTCCCAGCACGTCGCGGAAGTCGGCCTCCACCTTGGGCGCGTAGAAGGCGGCCTCGCCCTCCTTCACCTTGCAGGTGTAGCCCGCGGCCTCCACGGCCTCGATCAGCGTCTTCTCGGCCGCGTCCCAGTCCTCGGGCTCGCCGAGGAACTGCTCGGGCCGGGTGGACACCGCCATCTCGACGCCCTCGAGGCCCAGGGTGTCGTAGACCTCCTTCACCATGGCGAAGAAGCTCGCGAGCTCCTGGGGCAGCTGCTCCGGCTCGCAGTAGATGTGGGCGTCGTCCTGGGCGAAGGTGCGCACCCGCGTGAGCCCGTTCAGCGTGCCGCTGCGCTCGTTGCGGTGCAGGCGCGAGAACTCCGCCCAGCGGATCGGCAGCTCCCGGTAGGAGCGCTTCCGGGTCGCGAACAGGTGGCAGTGGCCCGGGCAGTTCATCGCCTTCACGCCCAGCTCTTCGCCCTCGTCCGAGCCCTCGAACCAGTACATGTCGTCGTGGAACTTGTCGTAGTGGCCCGAGGTCTTGAAAAGCTCCGAGCGGAAGAGCTGCGGCGTGATCACCTCGTGGTAGCCGTACTTCGGGTACAGGTCGCGCATGTAGTCGACGAGCGCGTTGTAGAGCACCACGCCCCGGGGCAGGTAGAAGGGCGCGCCGGGCGACAGCGGGTCCATGTGGAAGAGCTCGAGGTCGGCGCCCACCCGGCGGTGGTCGCGCTTGCGCGCCTCTTCCAGGCGCTGCAGGTGCGCCTTCAGCTCCTTGCGGGTCGCGAACGCGGTGCCGTAGATGCGCTGCAGCTTCGGGCCGCTCTCGTCGCCCCGCCAGTAGGAGCCGGAGACCTCGGTCAGGTGCACGGCCCCGATCTGGTCTGCGCGCTGGACGTGCGGGCCGCGACACAGGTCGGCGAAGCGCCCGTGGCGGAAGATCGTGATCTCGGCGTCGTCCGGGATGTCGGCCAGGCGCGAGACCTTCAGCTCCTCGCCCATCTCCGAGAAGAGCGCCCTCGCCTCCTCCCGCGTGACCACCTGGCGTTCGAAGGCCGCCTTCTCCCCGATGATCGACTGCATCTCCTTCTCGATGCGCTCGAGATCCTCGGGCGTGAAGGGCTCGTCGACGAGGAAGTCGTACTGGAACTTCTCCGAGTGGTCGGAGCGGCCCACGTCGATCTGCACGTCGGGGAAGAGCCGCTTCACGGCGTCGGCCATCACGTGCTCGGCCGAGTGGCGGATGACGGCGCCGCCGTCCTCGTCGCGCGACGTCACGATCTCCACGGCGACGTCGCCCTCGAGGGGCACGCGCAGGTCGACGAGCGCGCCGTCCACACGGCCGGCCAGCGCCGCCTTCGCCAGGCCGGGCCCGATCTTCTCGGCCACGTCGAGCACCGTCGAACCGGCCGGCAGGGTCAGCTGCTTGCCGTCGGGCAGTCGTACGTTGATCTCGCTCATGAGCGCGGGTGCGACATGACGTGGCCGGTTCCGAATACGAGGGTCGGGCCCGGGGACGAGAATCCCCTGCCCCCCTTCTTCTCTTCCCCGCCTTCGGGGCGCTGCGTCACGAAGCGCGTCCGGACGGGAAGTGGGGATTTGGTAGGCACGGGCGGAATTGAACCGCCGACCTCCGCCGTGTCAAGGCGGCGCTCTAGCCCCTGAGCTACGTGCCTGAGCCTGCTAAAGAGGCGGAATCAATACCGATTTGGCCCCGGAGTGTCAATCGGTGCGGCGCCGTTTCCCGAGCTCACGAGTCGCCCCGGCCGGTTTCCGGGTCTGCGGGCGGCGGTGTCCAGCGCACGGACAGCCGCAGGCGCTCGCGCTCGGCCTCGAGCGGCACCAGATCGAGCTCGGGAGGCGTGCTGTCGAGCAGCTTTTCGAGGAAGTCCGTGCCCGAGTCCTCGGACTCCACCCGCAGCACCACCCAGTCGCGCGCCATGGAGACCGGCACCACCGAGCGGGCGCCGGCGCCGCCCACGATGGCCTCGCGCAGCGCCGCGTAGGCCGGATAGACCCCCAGCCCCCGGACCTCGAGGATGAACGACCTCCCTTCGGGGACCAGGCCCGACGGCGCCACCAGGCCGGCCTCGATGAGCCGGCCGCGGACGCGCTCGACGTCCACCTGCACCTCCACCAGCACCACGTACTCGGCGCGGGCCCTGGGGTTGGTCGAGTAGCGGGCCGGCCCCTCTCCGCGATCCTCGAGGATGCGGAAGCGACTGGTGTAGCGGCCCATGTCCCGGCCGAGGACCTGCTCGAGGTCGGGCTCGGCGCCGTCCCCTCCGCCCGAGGTCGGGTCGTCCGGGCTCGGCATCGGCCCGGCGTCCATCAGCAGCTCGCTGGCCACCTGGGCCACGGCCTCGTACTGGGCCTGGAGGATGGCCGCGTCGCGCGGCGCCCGGGTGGCGCGCACGCCGTCGACGATGGGCACCGCGCCCACGGTCTCCATGACCCGCACGTCCGCCGCGGCCGGTCGGGCCGCCGTCGCGAGGGCCAGCAGCGCCAGGACGGCCAGGGCAAAGGCCGGGCGCGGGCGGGGAGCGCGGAAGATTCGGGTCGCGGGGCTCACAGCATCCTCTCCGTCACCGGGCGGCCGAACAGCGCGTCGACGTCGCGCCGGAGGTCGTCGGTCGGCTCGACTCCCCGCAGACCGCCCACGGACAGAACGGTGACCGCCTCGCCGGGAATCGTCAAATGCACCAGCACCGCGCAGTCGCCCGGGTGGGCACACAGCACCTTGCGCAGGGCGATCATGCGGTCCGCGTTCACCTCCGGCTCGGTGATGTGGATGTGGAGCTGGGCGGTGAGCTTGTCGGCCGCCTCGTCCAGGCGGAGCACGTCGCGCACGAGGATCTTGGGCGGCTCGCCGTCCTCGAGGTTCCCGCTCACCAGCAGCGGAATCGGCCCCTGGTCGCCCTCTCCGCCGCCGCCGGCCGCGCGCAGCAGGTCGGCGTGCTGGTTGTAGGGGTCGGAGAAGATGACCAGCTCGAAGCTGCCCTCCAGGTCTTCCAGGGTCCCGAACCCCATGCGCTGGCCGCGCTTGGTCCGGGTCTCCCGCAGCGCCGTGAGGATGCCCCCGGCCCGCACCTCGCGGCCGTCGCGGCCCTCGGTGGTGGTGGCGGTGATGTCGGTGTAGCGCGCGAGGGTGGCCGCGACGCTGCCCAGGGGATGGCCCGTGACGTAGAAGCCCAGGAGCTGCTTCTCGTGGGCCAGCCGCTCGCTCTCGGTCCAGGCCGGCACCTCGGCCAGCTCCGGCGCCGCCACGGCCTCGCTGCCCGAGGCGGGCCCACCGAACAGGCTCTCCTGGCCGATGGCGCGGTCGCGCTGCTCGGCGGCGCCGCGCTCCAGCGCCGTGTCGAGGCCGCTCCAGGCGGCGGCCCGATTGGGGTGGAGCGAGTCGAAGGCGCCGCACTTCACGAGCGCCTCGATCACCCGCCGGTTCACCTTGCGACCGTCCACCCGGCCCGTGAAGTCGAAGAGGCTGGTGAAGGGCCCGCCCTCGCCGCGCGCCTCGAGGATCGTCTCGATGGCGCCGGCGCCCACGTTCTTGATGCCCCCGAAGCCGAAGCGGATCGACTTGCGCGGCTCGCCGTCGGGTCCGGGGCTGGCGACCACGGTGAAGTCGCGCTCGGACTCGTTCACGTCGGGCGGCAAGATCTCGATGCCCTTCTCGCGGACGTGGGCGATGTAGCGCGAGAGCTTGTCGTGGTTGCCCGACTCGATGGTGAGCAGCGCCGCCAGGTACTCCTCGCGGAAGTTCGCCTTCAGGTAGGCCGTCTGATAGGTGATGTAGGCGTAGGCGGTCGAGTGGGCCTTGGGAAAGCCGTAGCCCGCGAACTCGACGATCAGGTCGAAGACCTCGCCGGCCTCCTTCTTGTCGATGTCGCGCGCGGCCGCACCGTCGACGAAGCGCGCCCGGTGCTTGGCCATCTCCTCGGCCTTCTTCTTGCCCATGGCCCGACGCAGCAGGTCGGCTTCCCCCAGGCTGTAGCCCGCCATGCGCTGGGCGATCTGCAGCACCTGGTCCTGGTAGACGATGACGCCCAGGGTCTCCTCGGTGAGATCCTTGATCGACGGATGCAGGTACTCGACCCGGGTGCGCCCGTTCTTGCGGGCGACGAAGTCGTCGACCATGCCCGAGCCCAGCGGTCCCGGTCGATACAGGGCCACCAGCGGGATCACTTCCTTGAAGGCGCGAGGCTTCAGCTTCACGACCAGCTCGGTCATGCCCGACGACTCGACCTGGAACACACCCACGGTGTCGCCCTCGCAGAGCAGGTCGTAGGTGGGCTGGTCGTCCAGGGGGATGGCGTTGGCGTCGAAGTCCTCGTGGCCCGGGGACTGGCGGATCAGCCGCTCGGCGTCGGCGATGAGCGTGAGCGTCTTGAGGCCGAGGAAGTCGAACTTGATCAGCCCGACCTGCTCCACGCACACCATGTTGTACTGCACCATGGCGTCGCCGGACTTCGGGTCCTTGTAGAGCGGCACCATGTTGATGAGCGGCTCGGTCCCGATGACCACCCCGGCGGCGTGCTTGGACGCGTGCCGGGTGAGCCCCTCGAGCTTGCGCGCGGTCTCGATCAGCTTCGCCACCTGGCCGTCGGCGCCCATGCGCGCCCGCAGCTCCGGAGACTGCTCGATCGCCTCGTCCAGGGAGATGCCCAGGGTGTCGGGGACCAGCTTGGCGATGCGGTCGACGTCCCCGAAGCCCATGCCCAGCACCCGGCCCACGTCGCGGATGGCCGCCTTGGCCTGCAGGGTCCCGAAGGTCACGATCTGGGCGACCTTCATCTGGTCGTAGCGGCCTTCGAGCTCGTCGCCCTCGGGCCGCGGGCCGTCGTACTTGTCGGCGACGTAGCGGATGACCTGGTCCCGCCCGCGCATGCAGAAGTCGACGTCGATGTCGGGCATGGTCACGCGCTCGGGGTTCAGGAACCGCTCGAAGATGATGTCGTACTCGATGGGATCGATCCCGGTGATTCCCATCCCGTAGGCGACCAGGCTGCCGGCCGAGGAGCCGCGGCCGGGCCCCACCGGCACGCCGTTGTTCTTCGCGTAGTTGATGAAGTCGGCGACGATCAGGAAGTAGCCGGCGAAGCCCATGGTCTCGATCACGCCGAGCTCGTGCTTCATGCGCTCGATGTAGTCGCCCTGCCGCTTGGGGTCGAAGGGCTCGTCGGGCGCCATGCCCAGGTGCGCGCGCAGGCCGGTCCAGGCCTGCTCCGCCATGACCTCGTCCTTGGTCTTGCCGGCGGGCACCTGGTACTCGGGCATGTGGTAGGTGCCCATCGGGATCTCGAGATCGCAGCGCTCGGCGATCTCGAGGGTGTTCTCGACGGCCGAGGGGTGGTCGTGGAAGACCTCCCGCATCTCGTCGCCGTCCTTCACGTAGAACCCGTGGCCGTCGAACTTGAAGCGCTTCGGGTCGTCGAGGTTCGACGCCGTGCCCACGCACAGCAGCGCGTCGTGGTGCTCGTGGTCGTCGTGCTCGAGGTAGTGGGCGTCGTTGGTGGCGACGAGCGGCACGCCGAGGTCGGCGTGCATCTTCAGCAGCTCCGCGTTCACCGTGTCCTGGTCGGCGATGCCGTGGCGCTGGACCTCCAGGTAGTAGCGGTCGCCGAAGAGGCGCTTGAACTCCTCGGCGTGGGTCCAGGCCCGCTCCAGCTCGCCCGACACGATGGCCCGGGGCACCGGCGCCGACAGGCAGCCCGAGGTGCAGATCAGGCCCTCGTGGTGCCGCGAGAGCAGGTCCCAGTCGATGCGGGGCTTGTAGTAGAAGCCCTCGAGATAGGCCTTCGAGACCAGGTACATCAGGTTCCGGTACCCGGTCTCGTTCATCGCCAGCAGGAGCAGGTGGTTGATGGCGTCGAAGCCCCGCTCGTCGCGCTCCCTGCGCTCGCGCTTGAAACGCGAGCCGCCGGCGAAGTAGACCTCGCAGCCGATGATGGGCTTGACGCCGTTGGCCCGGGCCTTCTCGTAGAACTCGATGGTGCCGAACAGGTTGCCGTGGTCCGTCTGGGCGACGGCCGGCATGTTCTGGGCGCGGGCGCGCTCGAACAGCGGGTTGTGCTTGATCGCGCCGTCGAGCAGCGAGTACTGCGTGTGCAGATGGAGATGGACGAAGGGCTTGGGCACGCTGGGTCACCCCTGCTCAGCGAGCGAAAGATCCCTAGGATCGAGGAAACGGTCCCCCAGCAGGACCGAGACGCCCTCATTCTCGTTCATTGTCCCTATTCGTACCGAAACTTCACCAGGTTCGCACCGCCACTCCCAGGGCAAACGGCGTTCCCACGGCGCAAAGCCTCGAACCGGCGCTCGGTCATACCGCCCCGCCCTGCTCGAGCCACTGCCGACAGTCCGGCGTGAGAGCCCGCTCGCAGGCGGCGTCGTACAGGGCCATCTCTCCATCGGAGAGGACGTCACGCCAGCGGCCGTTCGTCCCCTTGTGGAGGAAGCGCTGCGCCCCACCCTTCCAGAACTGCCCGCCGCCCGGTGCGTAGAAGTCACCCTGCCGCTTCATCTCGTCGAACGAGACCGCCTTCAGGATGTCAGGCCACGCGCTCGGCGGAACGTCGATGCCGAGGAATTCGGCCATGCGGCGCATCTCGCCCTCGGTGTCCCGGAGCATGTCCGAGTAGTGCACGAGCTGGATGTTGGGCAGCTCGCGGAAGTCCCACCAGGACTGCACGTTCGAGAGATGGGACCAGAACGGCCAGCCGTCGGATTCCCACTCGAACCAGCCCTTCGTCGTCCAGCTCTCCCAGAACTCGTGGATGTCTTCGGGCGGCGGCGGGAACTCGTCCCCCTCGCGCCCGAGCAGCAGGTTCATCAATGTCATGATCTCGTCGGTCATGCCCGTGTAGTGATTCCAGAGGGACATGAAGACGTCGCGAGCGTCGCGGGTGATGTAGAGATACTTGAGCCGCTCGTCGTAGATCATCCCGTCGAGCGGAAGGTGTGTCTTGATGAAGCGGCGGTGCTCCTGCGCCTCGAGGTTGTTGAGCACGACCTCGAGCGGAAGCGTGCGCATGTGCAGCCAGGGCGACATTTCCGCCGGGCTGGCCGGCAGATCCCCGTCTGGAAACAGCAGGTGCGCGACGATGGCCTGCGTCCACGTGGTCCCGGCCTTGTAGGACGTGGCGATGATGATGTCGTCCTCCCGCGGCTCGAAGTAGTCCCAGCGGGTACTGTCGAAATGGTGACTCTGGTAGACGCGGGTTCGCTCGGGAAGCTTGTCCATGGGGCACCTGTGCGATCGAGAAGGTCTCGGTGTGGACTCGCTCTGCAAGTCGACGACCATTTTCGCTTCTGCGCCGGTCGCAGATCAATCGCCGATTTCGCCCTGGACTCCGGGACCGGGCCGCGTCACTCCCACTCGATGGTGGCCGGCGGCTTGGACGAGATGTCGTAGACCACGCGGTTGACGCCCTTGACCTCGTTGATGATGCGGTTGGAGATGCGGCCCAGCACGTCGTGGGGGATCGCCGCGAAGTCGGCGGTCATGGCGTCCACCGAGGTCACGCAGCGGATGGCCACGACGTTCTCGTAGGTGCGCGCATCGCCCATCACCCCGACGCTCTGGACGGGCAGGAACACCGTGAGGGCCTGCCAGATCGAGTCGTAGAGCCCGGCCCGGCGGATCTCCTCGAGCATGATCGCGTCGGCGCGGCGCAGCGGCTGCAGCCGCTCCTCGGTCACCTCGCCCATGATGCGGATCGCCAGGCCGGGGCCGGGGAACGGGTGTCGCCCCACCGCCTGCTCGGGCAGGCCGAGCTTGCGTCCCACCTCGCGCACCTCGTCCTTGAACAGCTCGCGGAGCGGCTCGACCAGCGCCAGGTTCATGCGCTCGGGGAGCCCGCCCACGTTGTGGTGGGTCTTGATGGTGGCGGACGGCCCCTTCACCGAGACGCTCTCGATCACGTCCGGATACAGGGTGCCCTGGACCAGGAAGTCGGCCCCACCCAGCCTCTCGGCCTCTTCCTCGAAGACCTCGATGAAGAGGTGGCCGATGATGCGGCGCTTGCGCTCCGGGTCGCTGACGCCCTCGAGCGCGCCCAGGAAGCGCTTCGATGCGTCCACCATCACCAGCCTGGCGCCCAGGGAATCCCGGAAAAGCTGCTCGACCTCCGCCGACTCGTTCTCGCGCATGAGCCCGTGGTCGACGTAGATGCAGGTGAGCTGGTCCCCGATGGCGCGGTGGACCAGCGCCGCCGCCACCGAGGAGTCGACGCCGCCGGAGAGCCCGCAGATGACCCGCCGGTCTCCCACGGTCTCGCGCACGTGGCGCTCGGTCTCCTCGATGAAGGCCTCCATGGTCCAGGACGCGGTGCAGCCGCAGATCTCGTGCACGAAGTTCCGGAGCAGCACGTCGCCGCGCTCGGTGTGCACGACCTCGGGGTGGAACTGCACGCCCCAGACCGGGCGGTCCTGGCGCCGTACCGCCGCGAACGGAGAGTTCTCGCTGGTCCCCAGCACCTGGAAGTCGGCCGGGAGCGTGAGGACGCGGTCGCCGTGGCTCATCCAGACCGTGTGCGGCGCCCCGCCGTCCCAGCCGGCGAACAGCGGGTCGCTCTCGGAGAGGCGCAGGGTCGCGCGGCCGTACTCGTGGTCGTCCGCCTGCTCGACGCGGCCGCCCAGCTCGTGGACCAGGAGCTGGAGCCCGTAGCAGATGCCGAGGATCGGCACGTCCAGCTCGAGCACGCCGGGGTCGATCCGCGGGGAGCTCTTCTCGAGCACGCTCGAGGGACCGCCGGAGAGGATGATGCCCGCGGGCCCCCAGGCCTCCACGGCCGCGCGGTCGAGGGTGTGGGGATGGATCTCGCAGTAGACGTTCTGCTCGCGGACCCGGCGCGCGATGAGCTGGGTGAACTGGGAGCCGAAGTCGAGGATCAGGATCCGGTCGCGGTGGGACGGATCCGCCAGGTGGGCGGGCTTGCCCTCGGGCGTCGGATCCTGCGGGTGGGGGGGTTGGGTCGGAGCCATCGAGCGCGTCGGTTCCTCGCTTGACGCCGGCCGCGCGGCGGTCGGTGCAGCCCGCCCGGCCAGGAGGGGGCCGCGCGGTCCTTGATGGGGGCGGGGGGAACGGCAGTCTACTCGATCCGGTAGTTCGGGGCCTCCTTGGTGACGATGACGTCGTGGACGTGGCTCTCCTGGAGACCGGCCGACGAGATGCGCACGAAGCGCGACCGCTCGCGCAGGGAGGGAAGGTCCGGTGCGCCGCAGTAGCCCATGCCCGAGCGCAGACCGCCGAGCATCTGGTGGACCGCGGACGAGAGGTTGCCCCGGTACGGGACGCGCCCTTCGATTCCCTCGGGTACGAGCTTGCCCGAATCCTCGACCTCGCCCTGGAAGTAGCGGTCGCGGCTGCCGTCGGTCATGGCGCCGATGGAGCCCATGCCCCGGTAGACCTTGTAGGAGCGCCCCTGGAAGAGCACCACCTCGCCCGGCGCCTCGTCGGTCCCCGCGAACATCGAGCCGATCATCACCGCGCTGGCCCCGCCCGCGAGCGCCTTCACGACGTCGCCCGAGAACTTGATGCCGCCGTCGGAGACCACGGGGATGCCCGAGCGCGACGCCACCTCGACGGCGTCGACCACCGCCGTGAACTGGGGAACGCCCACCCCGGCGACCACCCGGGTGGTGCAGATGGAGCCCGGCCCCACCCCCACCTTCACGGCCGACACCCCGCTCTTGACCAGCGCCTCGGCGCCCTCGCCCGTGGCGACGTTGCCGCCCACGATGGGGAGGTCGGGGAAGGTGCGGCGCAGCTCCTCGACCGTGCGCAGGATGTTCTCGTGGTGGCCGTGGGCGCTGTCCACCACCACGACGTCCACGCCGGCGTCGATCAGCGACTCCGCGCGCTCCAGCCGGTCGGGGCCCACGCCGATGGCGGCGCCGCAGCGGAGCCGCCCGCGCTCGTCCTTGCAGGCGTTCGGGAACCGCTCGCTCTTCTCGATGTCCTTGATGGTGATGAGCCCGGAGAGGGTGCCGTCGCTGTCGACCACCAGCAGCTTCTCGATGCGGTGCTGGTGCAGCAGCTCCTTGGCCCGATCCATGCCGGTGCCCGGCGGGACGGTCACCAGGCTCTCGCTCGTCATGACGCTGGAGATCTGCTGGGTGGTGTCCTTCACGAACCGGAGGTCGCGGTTGGTGAGGATGCCCACCGCCTTGCCGTCGCGGGTGACCGGGACGCCGGAGATCTTGTACTGGGCCATCACCCGGAGCGCCTCGTGGATGGGCTGCTCGGGGCGCATGGTGATGGGGTCGACGATCATGCCCGACTCGGAGCGCTTGACCTTGTCGACCTCCGAGGCCTGGGCCGCGGCCGGCATGTTCTTGTGGATCACGCCGATGCCGCCGTTCTGGGCCATACAGATCGCGGTCTCGTGCTCGGTGACCGTGTCCATGGCCGCGGAGACCAGCGGCATGTTGAGGGTGATCCCGGCCGTGAGCTGGGTCTTGAGGTCGACCTCGCTGGGAAGCACCTGCGAGGCGGCGGGCACGAGGAGGACGTCGTCGAACGTCAGCCCCTCGCGAATCCGGCTTTCATCCATGTGTACTGGACCCCTGGACCTCGTGGTCCTCGTCCCGGAGTCGAAGCCCGGGAAGCGCGGTGGGCCGGTGGTGGCGCGCCCGGAGATGTCTCGGGCTCGCATGTGCACAGGCTGCGACGCAGTCTGCGCGCGGGCCCTCGAGCGGCCGGGCCGTCGTCCTCGGAGCGGCCGGCGGATCCGCCCCGAAGACCGCTGGATGGGCGCGGAGTCTAGTGCCCGCCCCCCATCGGGTCAACGGCCACTCGTCGGCTCAGGGGTTCTCCGACAGCGCGTCGAGACCGTCGCGCATCGACGACGCCGCCTCGATGGCGATCGCTTCGGTCAGGCGGCACGCGGTGCGCGGAGCGTCGTCGACCAGCCGGCGGTAGGACGTGCGCGGGAGCAGCCAGTAGGTCACCGGCTCGATCGCCACCGCGCTGGTCTCGCGCTTGCCGATGACCAGCAGCGAGAGCGCGCCCAGGCAGCGGCCCGGTCCGGCGCGGAACGTCGAGTCCGTGCGGCTGCTCCGCACCTCGACCTCGCCCTTGGCGATCAGCACCAGGCCCTCGGCCTCGGAGCCCTCGCGAAACAGCGGCACGCTGGCGGACACCTTGCGCTCTTCGAGCACTTCGACGAGCGCCTCGCGGTCGTCTTCGCCGAGCTCGGCCAGCAGGTCGAAGCCCTTGAGGTCGGCTCCGATCACGGAACCACCCGTGCGAACAGGCTGCGCAGCAGGCTGGCGGGCTCGCGTCCGCTCTCGATGGGCAGCAGGAAGAGCGACGCCTCGTCGATGAGCGAGAGGTTCTCCCGCAGCTCGTCCGGCGAGATCCGCTCTTCCTTGCCCAGCAGCACCACGTGGAAGACCCGCGGGTGCGGCAGCTCCTGGAGACGATCGGCCGCCGGACGCATGCGCTCGGCGTCCACGCCCACGTGGCTGCTCAGCAGGAACAGGGTGCCCAGGGCCCCGTGGCCGGCCAGGGCCCACAGGGGAGCCCAGCGCGGCCCTGCGGGCACGTGGATGAGCTCGATGCCGATGTTCTCGTCCACGGCGATGCGCGCGATGGTCTGGAGCCGATCGGGGTCGATGCCCCGGGCCTCGACGTTCCGGTCCACCCGCACCCCGGGCACCCGGCGCAGCAGCGCGGCGAACGCCGGGGTGGCCTCGGGATCGGCCCCGGAGACCAGCAGCTTGGCGTCGCAGCCGGCGGCCCGGGCGCGGCCGGCCATGCGCTCGATCCAGCTCCGCAGCCGGCGGAGCTGGGCCTCGTCGAACAGGCCCGTGGTCCCCGCCCCCGCGACCCGCGGCTCGGCGGTCTTCGGGACGGCCGGCCGTCCCAGCTGGACGATCTCCCGGCCCACCAGGGTGTGGAGCGTGCGCAGCACCTGGTAGTCGGGGAAGGAGCAGTGGTCGACCACGTCCCCCACCACGCCGTACAGCTCGAGGAGCAGCAGCACCTCCTGGGTGAGCGGGTGGACGATGTTGGGCAGCGCGTCGCTCTTCACCCGCAGCTTCACCTGGGCGTCCAGGGGCGGAAGCTGCTCGCCCAGGCGCTTCCACTCGCGCACCTGGCGCATGCCCTCCACCAGCAGCGATCGGGTGGGGGTCAGGATCTTCGGCGCCTCCTGGCTCTCGCCGGGCTCGAAGACGAAGTGGCCGCGCTCCCAGCCGAGCATCCGGAAGAGCGCCTTCTCGCCCTCGACCGAGCCGGTCCGGGCCCGCACGACCTCGCCGTCCTGCACGCAGACCTGGCCCACCCGGCCGGCGCCCCGCTCGTCCGCCGAGCGGAGCTCGAGGCGCCCGTTCTTGCGGTTCACGTGGAAGAGCTGGAGCAGCTCGGCCAGGGGCAGCTGGGAGAGCTCGCCCTCGGCCTCCCCGTCGCCGTCGGTCTCGGCGTCGAGCATGTCGATGCGGTCCTGCTTCTCGATCAGCTCCTCGACCGTGGGCAGCACCTGCTCCGCGGAGTCCGCGCGGGTGAGCAGCACGTCGCCCACGCCCCCGCTCGGGGCGCCGGCGTCGCCCTCGCCGAGGAACAGGAAGCGCGCCGCGCGGGTGCGCGGGTTGGCGCGCAGGATCTCCGCCAGGCGCAGGGCGTCCACCAGGGGCAGGTCGAGCCGGGCCACCACGAGCCCGGGGCGCTCGGCCAGGGCCACCTCGAGGGCTTCGGCTCCGTGGAGGGCCTGGCGGGTGGGGATGCCCGCCTGCTGGCAGGCCTGGGCCAGGTGGTTGGCGCGTGCCGCGTCTCCGTCTGCGATGACGACCAGTCGGTTCACCGGACCGCCCCCCTCAGAATCCCAGCGAGACGCCGAGGTCCCGCTGCAGCCGGAACGCCAGGTGCTCGACGAGCGCCCGGTCGCTGGTGTGGAAGAGGGGCCACTCGCGCGCCCCGTCCTGGACGTCGGCCAGCATCGCGTAGGCCGGGCCGTCGCCGTAGTAGAGAGCGAAGCGCCGCTCGGTGCCCGCGCGGTCGGGGTCGACCCAGGTCACCGGCAGCGACGCGCCGCGGGTCCCGTCGCCGTCGCCCACCACGACCACCTCGATGCCGCTGTCCACGCCCGTGAGCCGCTCGATCTCCTGCTCCACCATCGGGGTCAGCTCGGGGCCCGGCGACACCACCAGCATCCCGCGATCGTTGGGCCGCCGGCGGACCTCCTCCAGCAGGAAGCGCGCGATCTCGCCCGGCGTCTCGGCCGGCGCGTGGCTCGCCTCTTCCATCAGGGCCTCCACCGCGTCGCCGAACTTCAGGTCCTGGAGGTCGAGCGCGCGCAGCAGGCTCGACTTCTCCTCCTCCACCCGCCGGTCGAGGACCCGCGCCAGCGCCTCGAGCTGGGTGCCGTCGGTCGGGAACGTGGCCACGGCCAGGGTGAGCTCGCGGCGGCTGTCCTGGCGCATGCTGTCGAGAACGCCGCTCTCCTCGATGGCCCGCTCGATGCGCTCCTTCAGCACCGCGCCGCCGAGGGCGTCGGTCTCGGGCAGCAGCACGGCGAAGCGGCGATCGCTCTCCACCGCCACGAGGTCGGTGGAGCGCAGCACCCGGGAGACGTGGTGGACCACGCTCTCGAGCCACAGGCCGAGCTCGCTCTCGCCCGCGGAGCGGCGCAGCTCGCCCAGCGACCCCAGGTCGACCCGCACCAACGAGAACTGGCGGTCGAAGCGGCTGGCCTTCTGGATCTCGTTGCGCACCACGTCTTCGAAGTAGGCGTAGGTGTAGGCCTTGGTGGTCGGGTCGCGGAACGAGCGGCGCTCGAGCGCGCGGAAGCGCAGGGCATTGGCCACGGCCACCGCGCCCAGGGACACGAACTTCTCGGCCGCCGCGCGGTCGTGCTCGCCGAAGTCGTCGCCCTCGAGCTTGTCGCCCAGGCGGGCCAGGCCCACCAGGCCGCCGGCGTGGCGCAGGGGAACGTAGAGCGCGCCCCCCGTCCCGCCGCCGCGGGGCGTGGGCAGGGTGAGCGAGCGCCCCTCTCTCACCAGGGGCGCGAGCTCGGGCCCCAGGGCATCGGCATCGAGCTCTTCGTTCTCTTCGTCCAGGTGCACCAGGCCCCGGGCCGAGGCCAGCCACAGCCTGGGCTCGCCCACGTCTTCGGCCAGCCAGAGCACCCCGGACTGGGCCCGGGTCTCCAGGCACAGGCCCTCGATGAGGCGCTCGGCCAGCGGCTGGGTCGAGAGCGTCGAGAACAGACCGGCGGCGCGCTCGTAGAGCGAGAGCACCTCCATGTACTCGAGGTTCTCCGCCATCAGGCGGGCGTGCTCCTCGTGCAGGCGTCGCCGCTGCAGGATGGTGTCCAGGGAGCGCGTGAGGGTGTTGCGGTCGAAGGGCTTCAGGATGTAGTCGGTGGCGCCCTGCTTCATGGCGTCGACCGCGGTCTTCACGTCGACCACGCCCGTGACCATGACCATGTCCTGGTCGGGGTTGCGCTCCTTGACCGCCGCCACCAGCTGGCTGCCGTCGATGCCCGGCATCACCAGGTCGGTGATGATGACGTCGAAGTCCTCGCGCTCGAGGACGTGCAGGGCCTCCTCGCCGCTCGATGCGGTGCGGACCGTGTAGCCCTCGCCGGTCAGCAGCCCTTCGATGAGCTCCCGGAAGTAGCGCTGGTCGTCGACTGCGAGGATGCGGGCTCTGGGCATGGCTCCCCTCTCGAGGAACGCGCCCGCCGGAGGGTCTAGAGGACCCTCAGCCGCTCGTCCGGGCCGGGTCCCGCCTCTTCGCGGAGCGCATTCCGCCAAGAGTCATCGGCGGGCCGGCCGTCGGCCTTCACCCCCGCTGCCGTGTTTCCCGACTCTTTCCGGTCGGATGCGGCCGCCTCGGGCTCGCCGATCAGGGAGTGGGGGGTCGCCTCGACGAGGCGCACCCGCAGCATGGTCCCGAGCTCGGGCACCCGCGGGGCCGCGAGCTGGCCGGCATCGACGTTCACCACCCGGTGCTGGGGGTCGCGCCCCTGGATCTGACGGCCCGCGTCGGGCGAGCGGCGGCTGCGGGCGCTCTCGCCCTCCACGAGCAGGCTGGTGGTCTCGCCCACCCGGCTGCGGTGGTAGGCCAGGGTCCGTTCCCGCTGCCGGGCCTGGAGCCACTCGAGCCGGCGCTGGGCCTCGGCGGGGTCCACCGTCTCTGCTTCCCCCGTGATTTCGGCGGCTGCGGTCCCAGGTCTCGGGGAGTACTTGAAGGAGTAGGCGTCCGCGAAGCCGGCCCGCTCGGCGGCCTCGAGGGTGGCCTCGAAGTCGCGCTCGCTCTCGCCGGGGAAGCCCACGATGAGGTCGGTGGTGAGGGCCAGGTCCGGCCGCGCCGCGCGCAGGGCGTCCACCACCTCCTGGAACTCGTCGGCTCCATAGCGGCGGCGCATGCGCTCGAGCACCCGGTCCGAGCCGCTCTGGAGCGGCAGGTGGACGTGAGGACACAGACTCGTCAGCTCCCGGTGGGCGGCCACCAGCTCGTCGTCGAAGAAGATCGGGTGGGGGCTCGTGTAGCGGATGCGCTCGAGCCCCGGGACGGCGTCGAGCCGGCCCAGCAGCTCGGCGAAGGGCATGGTGCCGGCCTCGCGGTGGCGCCCCCGGCGAACGTCGTGGCGGCCGTAGGCGTTGACCGTCTGGCCCAGGAGCGTGATCTCCCGAACCCCCTGCCCCGCCAGGCGCTCCGCCTCTTCGACGATGGCGGCCGCCGGACGGCTGATCTCCCGACCCCGGGTGCGCGGCACGATGCAGAAGCTGCAGAACATGTCGCAGCCCTCCATCACCGTGACGAAGGCGCGCCCCGGCGTGGCGCTGCGGTACTCCGGGTGCCGCTCGGGCAGATCGAAGCGGTCGAGAGAGCGCGTCTCCTCGGTGAGCGAGAGGCGCTGGCCCGACCGCGCGGACGCGGCCATGGCGGCCACGTGGCGGACGTTGTGGGTGCCGAAGACGAAATCGAGCTGGGGGAAGCGGCGCAGCAGGGCGTCGCCCTCCTGCTGGGCCACGCAGCCCCCGACGCCGATCACGCGTCCCGGCCGCTGGCTCTTCCAGGCGCGCAGGGCGCCGAGGTCGCTGTAGAGACGGTGCTCCGCCTTCTCGCGAATCGAGCAGGTGTTGATGAGCAGCAGGTCCGCCTCGTCCTCGACGCAGCCGGCGTCGAAGCCCGCGTGGTGCAGCAGGTTCGACACCTTCTCGGAGTCGTGGACGTTCATCTGGCACCCGTAGGTGCGGACGACGAAGCTGGGACGGCGCTCTGCGCGGCTCACGGGGCCCCCGATCGAAGCGGTCCGGTGGAGCCCGGACCGGGGCGCGCGAAGCTACCCGATGGCCCTCCCCCCGCAACCGCGAGGCCTCGCAGACTACACCTCGATTGGAACATGCAAACTACTCTGCAAGAGCGCGGACCAGTTGGGGTTTTCGACACACAGAGAAAAACCCTGAGAAATCACCTTTGACTTTCGTGAACGCCCGGCCATAATGGTGATGCTGCGTCACAAACAACGAGACAAACGCCGTTCGAGGTCTCGTTTCCCAGTCGCGCAGCGAACGGAGAAACACATCACGCAGGTTTATGGAGTGGCGGTGGATTAGGCATTTCTTGACCGAAATGTCCAACCTCTCACCCCCCATCATCTATCCACCGCCCTCCCCCCTGTCACCCCCCGCTGGCTCCGGCCAGCGGGGGGTTTCTCTTTGGCGGAGCCCCGGACTGGCGAGGTGCTCCCCGCTCCGGGACCCTTGGGAGACGGGAGGAAGCGACCTTGACCCATTGGCGACTCGAAAAGAGCGGAGCGCGCTTCCGGGAGCTCAGCCCGGCCGTCCAGGCGAAGTTCGACCAGTTCCAGGACGAGATCCACAACAACGGCACCCATCCCCGGGAGGCCGCCGAGTACGCCCGCTGCGACGGCTTCGAGGAGCTGTCGGGCGGGCTCTGGTCCGTGCGCCTGAGTCAGGGCGACCGGGTCTACTTCAAGGTCCACGAGGGCACGGGCACCGTCGAGATCGTCGAGGTGGGCGGGCACAAGAAGTCCTAGCCCGCTCGCAGGAGTAAAGGGGGCGGCTTCACAGGATCCCGCGCTGCACCGCCTGGTAGACCGCTTCGCCGCGCGAGTTCACTTCGAGCTTGTCATAGATGTGCCGCACGTGAGTCTTCACCGTGTGAGGCGACACCTCGAGGAGTCGGGCGATCTCCGGAAGTCGGAACCCCTTGGCCACGAGGCCCAGCACCTCGCGCTCGCGCGCGGTCAGGCTCGGCCCGCGCTCGCCGTCGTCGCCGCTCTCCAGCGCGGGACCGTCCTGGAAGCGTCGCAGCAGGTGCCGCGCAATGGCGGCACTGATCGGGGAGCCGCCGGCCACCAGCTCGCGCACGGCTTCGGCGATCTCCTCGCGCGTTCCGTCCTTCAGAAGGTAGCCGGTGGCGCCGGCCTCGATGGCGGACAGCACGTGTTGCTCGTCCCCGAAGACCGTCACCACCATCGAATGGGTACCGGGCATCGAACGGCGCGCCTGGGCGATCAGCTCGACCCCGCTGCCGTCAGGCAGCCCGAGGTCGGTCAGGAGGACCGCCGGGCGCAGGGTCTCGAGCGCCTCCCGGCCTTCGGCCAGATTGCCCGCGGCTCCCGCGAGTCCGAGATCGGGCGCCGCGGAGATGGCCCGGCCCAGGCGCTCGCGGGTGCGCGGCTCGTCCTCCACCACCAGCACCGGGGTGACGTCCATGAGCCCATGGTACGGGGTGTTGCGGCCCGGCGGATCCCCCTTTCGGGCGATGGTGGCCCCGGCGGCCAGCCCCCATGCTGGCCGCCATGCTGCGACGATGGTCTGGTCTTCTCCTGCTCTGCGGGCTGTGGGGCCTGGGCGCCGCGCCCGCCGCGGCAGAGGACGGCTGCGTCGCGGGACGCTACCGGGTGCCCAGCGATGATCCGCTGTTCGGAGGGCGCGGCGGTGCGCTGATCGAGCTGACCGGATCGACGGCCGCGATTCCCGGGGTGTGTCCGGCGGTCGCGCTCGAGTTGGCGGAGCTGGACGACGGCTCCTGGCGGATTCGTGCGCGCTGGAAGAAGGGTGTCTGCGGCCGCTCTCGCGAGGCGACCAAGCTGACCGGCAGCATCGATGCGACCTGCAACGAGATCGACGGCAAGCTCGTGCGCAAGAAGAAGCGGAGCAAGCAGAAGACGAAACGGTCGAAGCGCAACTTCTTTGCATCCGCGATCGGTGGCGAATCGGTGTCCTACACCCCGCCGCCGCCCATCGACCTCCCCTCGATGGGCCTGCCCGCGCAGGCCGACGGAACCTACCTGGCGCTGGCACTTCCGGAAGCGAGTCTGTCGATCGATCCCGAGCTTCGTGACCCGGTGACCGCGCTCGGCCGCTGTGCCGACTGGATCGTCTCGTGTGCGACGACGGGTGGCGAGTCGGTCGACGACTGCATCGCGTCGGTCCGGGTGTGCGAGACGCCAAAGCCCTGGAAGGAGGCGACGGCGTGCTGTCCAGCCGCTTGCGTGGGAGAGTTCGACGAGCGTCGCAAGGGCGGTGCGCCCGACGAGGAAGCCCTGCTCGGGACGCTCGGCGGGACGTGCGTGCCGGGACTCGCAGACATGAGGGAACGCTAGGCCATGCGTGTCGCAGTCCTCGCATCGGCGATCTCCCTCGTGCTGGCGGTGCCGGCGCACGCGTACGACTCGAAGTGCTACATCGGCGTTTCGGCGACGAAGTGCGCCGACGGACCCCAGGCCGCGCGAAATCGGTGGTTCGGCCCGGACGACGAGCACCGCGAGATCTTCGAGCGGACCCGGGCCCTGGCGGAGCTGCCCGACGCACTCGACCGGGCCGTTGATCTCCGGGTGTTCATCGGCCCGGACGACATCGAGGTCGCCGGGACCCCCGAGCCGTCGCTCGTGCCGGTCGATCTGCTCGACGCGACCCGAGCGGCCGACCGCACCCTCGCCATCGCCGAGCTCGCGCAGCTCCCCGACTTCTCGTACGCACTCTGGGACTGGGCGGTCGGCAACGAGTCGTGCCCGCTCGAGCCGGCTCTGGGACGCACGACCAGCGCGGCGAAGTGTCACGCCTTCGAGTCCCACATGGGACCGGTCAACTCCAACCATTTCCTGCCACAGGCGCAGCACTTCTACGCCTACTACCACGAGCTGGCCCTGGGTCGCGCCGGCGCGTGCCTCGAGATGGGCCGCCGGATCGAGGACGGAGGCCGCGACGTCGAGGCTTTCCGGCCGTACCTGGAGGCGTGCGAGCGACAGGCTTTGGCCCTGGAGGCCGTGGGCCACCACTTCATGCAGGACTCCTGGAGCATGGGGCACATGTGGGAGCGCTGGGGCTCGCCCGATCTCGCGGACTTTGCCACCCCAGTGGACGGGATCCTCGTCGCGATGACGACCGGCATCCTCCACGGCGCCCGCAGCGTCCTCGCGGAGAAGGCCCCGTTCACCGAGGGTGTCTTCACGGAGGAGGTGAACGACGCGATGTGCGCGGCCGCCCCGGAGGTCCGCTGGCGGCGTCCGTTCGAGCTGGAGAGCCACGCCGGAATCGGCGACCTGTACCTGCACGACCTGCTGGGCGACCCCGCACACGCGGAGCAGGCCGACCGGATGTTCGCTTGTGCCGTCGACGGCCTGCGCGAGGTCTACGCCGCGTCCGGGGAGTGGCACGGGCCCATGGGCCCCCGCTCCCCCGGCCTGCCCGCGGTGTTCGGAACGGACTGCTTCGAGCAGCGCGCGACCAACGCCGCCCTGCACCGCGGCTTCGGGATCGACTACACCGGTCTCGACGGGCAGGCGGTCCACCTGCCCCTGACGCCGGCACTGGCGTCGCTCCTGCTGCCGGCTGCGAGCTCCTACTACGGCAAGAGCCTCGATCCGGTGGACTTTGCGCGGCGCTACGTCCGGTACGGCAGGCAGATGACCGTCCTGGCGTCTCGACTGGCCCTTCGGGCGCACCGCGATCCCGAGGGTACGGATCTCGCGAGCGGCGGCATGGGCGCCCTGGTCGGCGTGGAGCCGAACTCGGCCTACGTCCCACCCTCCGGTCCGCTCGCTCCCTATCTCGATCCTCCTCTGCCCTGGGACCCCGGCGCCGGAATCGCCAAGCCGGGCGTCGGCCTCCCGCCCGAGTCGGATCGCGGCGTCCGCCTCGCACGACTCTTCCATCGGGCCCACGCCATCGAGTGGTGCGAGGCCGTGGGCGACGTCGAGGACCTGGCGCGCCGGGTAGACGATTTGAAGGAGGCCGGCGCCATCGACGAGGAGATCGCCACGGCCTGCGAGATCTGCAGCGAGTTCGTCGCGCGCCACCTGCGCGTCGGCAGCGATGCCGGCGACTACGACACGGACCGCGAGCCGCTCTGCGCCCTCGTGGCGGACGACCCCACTGGCGTGTCGATGGCCTACACCGAAGGAGAGCCGGACGACGAGATCGACGAGCTCGCCGCTCGCTGGTGCGGCTGTGCGGAGGGCTGCCACCGCGAGATCGAGGGCGACGTCCTGGCCAACGACGACGAGTCGATGCGCCAGCTCGCTGGAGTCCGGCGAATCAAGGGGGACGCCCTCGTTGGTGTGGACGCCGCGAACCTGGCGCCCCTGGCCTGCCTCGAGCAGGTCGACGGCAAGCTCACGATCAACCCCTGGCGCCTCGAGGATCTCTCGGGTCTCGAGAGCCTCCGGACGGTCGGATCGCTCTACATCGGAGGAGGCAGCCCACGGCTGCGAAGCCTCGCCGGCCTCGAGAGCCTGGAAGGCCCGGTGCAGGATCTCCGGATCGGGAACCTTCCGAAGCTCGAGTCCCTCGACGGACTCGAGGGCATCACTGCCGTGAACGGTTCCTTGGCGATCGGGGATCTGCCTTCCCTCGAGAACACCCACGGACTCCGGGGCATCGAGCGGCTCGGCCATGGGCACCAGCAGGAGATCTGCGGCGGGGGCTTCGAGGCCCTCGAGGTGTTCGAGCTCGCATCGCTCGTCACCGCCGAGCTCTACATCGAGTGTGGTTCGTTCGAGCAGCGACGCGACTCGATCCGGGAGTTCCACCTGCCGTCGCTCCGCTCAGGCGAGATCTCGATCTCGGGCTACGACGGCGAGGAGATCGGCGACCTGACGCTGCGCATGCCGGCCTACGACTCGCCGGAGCCCGTCGAGCCCGACGATCCCGAGTCGAGGCTGGAGCTCCACGGAGTCCGCGGACGGATCGGCGTGATCGCGAAGCACCTCTCCGTAAGTGTCGACAGCGGTTCGATCTCGTCGGATCTGCTCGACGGGCTCGGCCTCGAGATCGCGTCTTCCGTCGGTGATCTATTTGCGAGCCGGCTCGGCGACTCGACCCTCACTCTCGAGCCCGCCGCCGCTGGAGGGTCGGGGAGCGATCCGACCGTGATCCAGGTCTGGGACTCGTCGGGAACGCGTGTCGACGTCGAACTCGCGTCGGTCGACCAGCTCGTGCTGCGGCGGAACTCGGGGCCCATCGACCTCTCCTTCGGGGCGACGAAGGAGCTCTGGCTCTTGGAGAACCGGAACCTTGCGCTGGATCGCCTGTCGCTCGGGACCATCTCCGAGTTCCTCTTCGTGCAGGAAAACTGCGGGTTTTCGAACTTCGAGGCCAACGCGAAGTTCGAGGGCAGCGCTCCGGACGACGCTACGGTCAGATACAACATGTCCGAGTGCGCACCCTAGTCGACGCCGGTACGGCCCGCAGGAAGCAGAGAGTATGATGGTCGCGTGACGTTTCCCGTGCGCGCCATCCTCTGGGTCGCCATCGCGTTCCTCTCATGCGGTGCGATCGCCCAGCCAGGCACGACGGCCATCGAGCGCCGGAACGAGGCCACCGTGGCGGTCCTTCCTCCCGGCGCGGGCCCCGCTCCCCATACGTCGTTCGGCGAGACCACCCTGCCCGACCGCTGGGCCGGTCCCGGCGAGACCGCGCCCGAGCCTCACTGGTATCGCTTCGAGGTCGACGGCAGAGCCCTTCATGGCGCGCGGGGCGCGGTCTTCCTGCCCGACGTCGCCATGAACGCCGAGGTCTTCTGGAACGGCACCAGCCTGGGCGACGGCGGGCGCTTCGAGCCGCCGATCGCCCAGAACTTCCACCGGCCGCTCTACTTCCGGGTGCCCCAGGCCCTGGTGCGCGAGGGAGCCAACCGGCTCGACGTCCGGGTCGAGACGGCGCCTTGCTTCTACGGCTGGTTGGGCGAGGTCGAGATCGGACCGGACGCGGTGCTCGCGCCGCGCTTCGACGCCGAGTGGCGCTGGCGGGTAGCGCTGCCCCAGGGCACCACGATCCTGGGCGTGGTCGTCGCCCTGCTGCTCGCCTCCTTCTGGTTTTCCACCCGCGACTCTCTCTATGCCTGGATGACCGCCGCCACGCTGTGCTGGACCGTGGGCAACCTGAACCTGCACGTGCGCGAGCTTCCCGTGTCCACCATGGCCTGGGCCCGGACGATCCAGCTCGCCATCGCCTGGACACCGGTGGCGTTCACGCTCTATGCACACCGCCTGATCGGGGCGGACCGCCCCGGCGCAGAGAAGGCCCTGGCTGTGTACGCCGCGGGCCTTTTCGCCCTGGCGGTCGGCGTCCCGGACCACGCCTTTCTCCCCTCGTTCACCGCCCTGCACATCGCGGGCCTCGGCCTCGGTCTCTACGGTCTGGCGGTGATCATTCTCGGGATCCGCCGACTGACCCGGACCGAGATCTCCATCTTCGCGGGCTCCTTCGCGGTCCTGCTGGCGATCGCCTTCCACGACACCGCCATCCAGTTCGGCGAGCGTGAAGGGACCCCGCGATACTGGAACGCCCTGGCTGCGCCGGTCTTCCTCTCGGCCTTCGCAGCAACGCTCACGCTGCGCTTCGCGCGCACGCTGCAACGGGCCGAACACCACAACGAGGAGCTCGAGGAACGCGTCCAGGCCAAGCACGCCGAGCTCGAATCCCAGTTCGCGCGGGTCCGGCGCATGGAGGACGAGCGGATCCTCGCCGACGAGCGCGGGCGCATGATGCGCGAGATGCACGACGGCCTGGGGAGCCGGCTGGTCGAGATGCTGTCGATGATCGAGGCCGGCGACGCCGAGCCCGACGAGCTGGCGGGCTCGGTGCGCGCCTCGCTCGACGAGATGCGCCTGCTGATCGACTCGCTCGATCCCGCCGTCGAGGACCTCGAGGATCTCCTCGGCCTGATTCGCGACCGGCTCGACCCGAGCCTGCGTCGCCAGGGCATCGAACTCGACTGGGAGCTCGCGAGCCTGCCCGAAGACTGGGCGCTGGGGCCCCAGGAAGGGCTGCACCTGCTGCGCATCGTGCAGGAGGCACTCACCAACGTGTCGAAGCACGCCGAGGCGCATCGCGTGGAGTTCCGGGTCGAGACCGCCCAGATGCGCGACGGCGGACCGGGCCTCCGGATTCGGATCCGCGACGATGGGCGGGGACTCGCACTCGACCCGACCGGTCGCAGCGAGGGTCGCGGGCTCGGCAACATGCGCCGCCGCGCCGAGGCCCTCGGCGGACGAGTCGAGATCACCGGCAGCCAACGCGGGACCGAGGTCGACCTCTGGATCCCGAGTCGCGCCCCGCGACCCTAGAGCACGATCTGGTCGACGATCTTGGAGAGCTGCCGGAGATTGCGGCACTCCTCGACGATGTCGCAGTACGGCAGGTACCGGTTCATCACCGAGTCGCCGAAGCCCCAGGCGCTGGGGCTCTCCGGGTTCAGCCAGACCACGTTCTTGGCCTTGTTGCGGATGTCGCGCAGACACCAGGCCTTGGGGTCGTTGTAGTTGTTGCGGGCGTCGCCCAGCACGAGCACCGTGGTCTTGTTGTCGATGGCCGACAGGTGGTTCTTCCAGAAGTGGTGGAAGGCGTAGCCGAAGTTCGACCGGGTGTAGACGTTGATGACGTCGCCCCCGTCGAGGGCCTTCTCGATGGCGTCGGTGATCTCGTTGTCCTGGAAGACCGGCGTCACGTCGCCCAGCTCGGACACGAAGACGTAGCAGCGGATCTTCGTGAAGGCCTCCTGCAGGCTGTACATGAACTGCAGCATGAAGCGCGACACGTTGGCCACCGACGACGACACGTCGCACAGGATGACCAGCTTCGGCCGCTCCTTGCGCCGCTGCTTGAAGACCACCTCGAAGGGGATGCCGCCGCGCGCCATGTTGCGCCGCAGGGTGGTGTGGAGGTCGAGCTTCCCGCGCTTCAGGCGCTTCTTGCGGATGGAGAGGATGTTCTTGATGCGCTGGGCCAGGCGGGTGACCACCTCGCGCATCTTCCTGATCTCCTCCTCCGTCAGGTGGTAGAAGCTCTTCTCGGTGAGCATCTCCTTGCGGAACTTCTCCATGTAGTCGTGGTTCTGCTGCTGCAGCTCCCGCTCCACGAAGTTCCGCACGCTCCGCCGCATGGTCTCCTGCAGCTTGCGGATGAGCTCCCGCATGGCCTCGGCCTGCTCCGGTGACAGGCCCATCTCCTCGAGTCGCTGGGCGAGGTCCTCGAGCTGCTGCCCCGCCCCCTCGAGGTCCATCTGCTCGGTGGTGCGCCGGCTGAAGAAGCCGATCTGCAGCATGTTCTCGATGCGCTCGGTGCCGGCCGCGTCGGCGGCCTGGCGGATCATCTGCTCGAGCTGGTTCAGGTCCTGGGTCAGCAGCGCCTTGGCCAGGTCGCCCAGGTCCATGTCGTCGGCGTTCATCTGGCCCATCTGCTCGGCGAGCTGGCGCATCAGCTCCTCGAGGTCGATGCCCATCTGGCCCATCTCCGAGGCCATGTCGCCGAAGGCGTCCCGCAGGCCGTCGTAGAAGCCGGACCAGTAGAGGTCGAAGAGCTCGTCGTAGGTCGAGATCTCGTCGCCGCGCTTGACCATCGCCGCGCGCATGGCGTCCTTGAAGATCTCGCGGTCGTCCAGCGAGAGCTCGTCGAGGGCCTGGAAGGTGTCGATGCCTTCGGCGACGGAGACACGGATCCCGCTCTTGCGGAGCAGGTTCGTGAACTCGATGACCTTGCGCTGCATGGTCAGTGGAGGATCCCCTTCTTGGCCGCCGCGGCGGGCTGGGCCGGCGCCGGCTGGGGCCCCTTGGCGGCGGCTTCGGCGGACTTCTTCTCGATCAGGCTGGAGAGCTCGCCCTGGGCCTTCTTGATGTCGCCCTCGTACTTGAGGATGACGTTCAGGGTGTCGCCGACGATCTCGTCCTCGATGGAGTCGGAGTTGAGCGCCAGCAGCGCCCGGGCCCAGTCCAGGGTCTCGCTGATGGAAGGCGTCTTCTTCAGGTCGAGGTCGCGAATCTTGTGCATCAGGGACACCACGTCCTCGGCCAGGCGCTTGTCGATGTTGGGCACCTTGGCGTCGAGGATGCGCACCTCGAGCTCCTCGTCCGGGAAGTCGATCCAGAGGTGGAGGCAGCGGCGCTTGAGGGCGTCGCTCATCTCCCGGGCGTCGTTGGAGGTGAGGAAGACGAGCGGCTTCGACCTCGCGGCGAAGGTCCCGATCTCGGGCACGGTCACCTGGAAGTCCGACAGGACCTCGAGCAGGAAGGCCTCGAACTCGGGGTCCGACTTGTCGACCTCGTCGATCAGCAGGAGCGTGGGCTTCTCGGCCGTGATGGCGCGCATGAGGGGCCGCGGCACGATGAACTTGTCCGAGAAGAAGACCGTGTCCTCCTGGCCCACGCGGTCGGCGGCCTCGCGCATGGTCTTCGCGCCGGACATGGACTCGGTGAAGCGGTCCTTCAGGATCTGGGTGTAGAGGAGCTGCTTCGAGTACTCCCACTCGTAGAGCGCCTTGGCCTCGTCGAGACCCTCGTAGCACTGGAGCCGGATCATGTCCCGGCCCAGGGCCTGGGACACGACCTTGGCCAGCTCGGTCTTGCCCACGCCCGCCGGCCCCTCCACGAGGACGGGCTTCTCGAGCTGCTGGGCGAGGAACACCACCGTCGCGATCCGCTTGTCGCAGATGTATCCCTGCTCGCCGAGGCGCGAGATGATGTCTTCCACGGACTCGAACATGTCGTCTCCTAGCTCATCAAGTGCAGTACATGACCGAGCTTCTCCTTCTTGGTGCGGAGATACTCGAGGTTGTTCTCGTTGGGCTTGATCTCGAGCGGAACGCGCTCGACGATCTCGAGGCCGTAGCCCTGGACGGCGGCGCGCTTGCCCGGGTTGTTGGTCAGGATGCGCATCCTGCGCACGCCGAGGTCCGCGAGGATCTGGCTGCCCACGCCGTAGTCGCGCAGGTCGGCCGCGAAGCCCAGGCGGTGGTTGGCCTCCACGGTGTCGAGCCCCTCGGTGTCCTGGAGGGCGTAGGCCTTGATCTTGTTGGCCAGGCCGATGCCGCGGCCCTCCTGGCGCATGTAGAGCAGCACGCCCGCGCCGGCCTCGTCGATCATCGCGAGGGCGGCGTCCAGCTGCTCGCCGCAGTCACAGCGCATGGAGCCGAAGGCGTCGCCGGTGAGGCATTCGCTGTGGACGCGCACCAGCACCGGCTCGTCGGGCTCCCACTCGCCCTTGACCAGGGCCACGTGGTCGACGTGGTCGATCTCGTTCTCGTAGACGATGGCCCGGAACTCGCCGCCGGCCCGGGTGGGCATGCGCGCCTCGCCCGCCGGGTGCACGAGCCGCTCGTTCTGCAGGCGGTAGCTGATGAGGTCGCGGATGGTGACGATCTTGAGGTCGTGCTGCCTGGCGTACTTCTCGAGGTCCGGCATGCGCGCCATGCTGCCGTCGTCGTTCATGATCTCGCAGATGACGCCCGCCGGCTTCAGACCCGCCAGGCGCGCCAGGTCGACGGACCCCTCGGTCTGGCCCGCCCGGCGCAGCACGCCGCCCTCCCGGGCGCGCAGCGGGAAGACGTGGCCCGGCCGCGCGATGTCGGTGGGCTTCACGTCGTCGGCGATGGCCACCTGGATGGTGTGGGCGCGGTCGGCGGCGGAGATGCCCGTGGTGACGCCCTCGCGGGCCTCGATGGACACGGTGAAGCCCGTGCCCATGGAGGCGGTGTTCTCGTGGTCGGGCACCATCATCTCGAGGCGCAGCTTGCGCATCTGCTCCTCGACCATGGGCAGGCAGATCAGGCCGCGTCCGTGCATGGCCATGAAGTTGATGGCCTCGGGCGTCACGGCCTCGGCGGCCATGCACAGGTCGCCCTCGTTCTCGCGGTCCTCGTCGTCGACGAGGATCACCATCTTGCCGGCGCGGATGTCCTCGATGGCCTCGGCGATGGTGCTGACGGCGGGGTGGCTCCGGGTTCCGGGGGTTCCGGGGGGTGTATCCGGCATGCTGGCTTGGCTCCTTCCGTCCGGACCGCACTCGCGCCGCGCCACGGTCGGGCCTCGGCACGGCGACGGTTCCGGCGGTTCCAGGTCCCTCTGCACCCTCCACGGCACACGCTGCGACCACAGGGCGCCCGCACGGCGCAGAGGGCACGGGATCGTCCGGGCGCTCCGGCTTCCGGAGGTCGGGTCCCGACCGGGCTGGGAGAGCGGAAATCGGGGGCCGCGGTCCCTCGCCCGGGTCCGTTCCCGGCCTCGCAGACTGGCCTGGGAGGTCGGATGGGCAAAGGATGCAAGGCTCCCCGTCTCCGGTCCACCGGGGCGGAACCGGCACCGAAAGGATCAGGCGAGGCTAGCCGTCGTTGATTGGGAAGTCAATCAAGCGCCGCGGAAGGCGGCGCCGGGGAAGTTCTTCAGGATGCCCTTGAGGAAGTCCTCCTCGGACACCCCGAACTTGCTCGAGAAATCGTGCTTCTCGTCGAGGCTGCGGAAGAGCACGCGCATCAGCTCGCGGAAGGTCTCGGCGACCCCCTCCCCCTTCACGGCCACGGCCGGGAAGGTCGGGATGTCGCCCCAGGCGTTCTTGATCTCGGACAGCGCCTTCACGTCGGGCAGGTCGCGCTTGTTGAACTGCACGACCTTGGGAATCCGCTTGAAGTCGATGCCGTTGGACTTGAGGTTGGCCTCCATGTCCCGCCACGAATAGGCGTTGGCGCTGGCCGCCGACTTCTGGCTGTCGCAGATGAAGGCCACCGCGTCGGCGCCGGCCAGCACCACCTTGCGGGTGGATTTGTGCATGACCTGGCCCGGCACGGTGAACAGCTTGAGCTTGACCGCAAAGCCCCCGGCCGTGTCGAAGGAGACCGGCAGGAAGTCGAAGTAGAGGGTGCGGTCGTCCTTGGTGTCGAGGGTGACCATCTTGCCCCGCGAAGCGGGGCTCATCAGCTCGTGGAGCTGCTGGAGGTTGGTCGTCTTCCCCGAGAGCGCGGGTCCGTAGTAGACCACCTTCACGGTGATCTCCCGATTCGCCATGTTGATCTGGACCATGGGCGCCGCCTCCGGACCGCCGAACCGACCCTTCCCCGCCGGGCTCCAGCGGGCGGGTCACGCTCCTCCATCGGTCACTCGGGCGCGCGAGTGAAGCCCCGTGTACGGGATTCTCAGCGCTCGGCGAACAGCCGAAGGAGGGTCTGGGCCGCCGCATAGGGGGTGAGACTCCGCTCCTCGACCCGGTGCTCCAGCTCGGGCAGCCGCTCGGCCACCCCGGGATGGGCCCGGAAGACCTCGTGGAGGCCGTCCTCCAGCAGGCTCCAGAGCCAGGCCCGGGCCTGCTCCCGCCGGCGCACGGTCAGCTCGCCGGTCTTCTCGAGCAGCGCCCGGTGCTCCGAGATCATGGCCCAGACGTCGTCGATGCCGTCTCCCCGCAGGGCACTGGTGGTCAGGGCCCGGGGCCGCCAGCCGGCCGCGCTGCTGCGGATCAGCTCGAGGGCCCCTTCGTAGTCCTGCCGGGTGCGCGCGGCCGTCGCCTTGGAGTCGCCGTCGGCCTTGTTCACCACCAGGCCGTCGGCCAGCTCGATCACGCCCTTCTTGATGCCCTGCAGCTCGTCGCCGCCGCCGGGCAGCAGCAGGACCAGGAAGAAGTCCACCATGGAGGCGACGGTCACCTCGGACTGCCCGATGCCCACGGTCTCGACGATCACCACGTCGAAGCCCGCGGCCTCGACCAGCATGCTGGCCTCGCGGGTCCGGTGGGCGACGCCCCCCAGCGACCCGCCGGAGGGCGAGGGACGGATGAAGGCCTCCTCGCGCCGGGCCAGCCGCTCCATGCGGGTCTTGTCGCCGAGGATGCTGCCGCCGGTCACGGGGCTGCTGGGGTCGACGGCCAGCACCGCCACGCGGTGGCCCTGCTCGATCAGGTGGAGCCCGAGGGCCTCGATGAAGGTGCTCTTGCCCACGCCCGGCGGGCCGGTGATGCCCACGCGCACCGCCTGTCCCGTGTGGGTGACCAGGCTCTCGAGGATCTCCCGGCCCCGGCGGGCCTGGTCGTCCCGGGTGCTCTCGACCAGCGTGATGGCGCGCGCCAGGGCGCGGCGATCGCCTGCTCGGATGGCGTCGCGGAACGCCTCGACCGACTCCGGCCCTGCGCCCAAGGCGACCTCAGGCCGCCCGCTGGCGAAGCACCTCGAGCACCTCGCGAGCCGCCTTGGGGATGGGCGTCCCGGGGCCGAACACCGCCGACGCCCCGCTCTGCTTCAGCTGCGCGTAGTCCTTGGGCGGGATCACGCCGCCGCAGACCACCGCGATGTCGCCGCCCCCGGCCCGGCGCAGCTCCTCGATGAGCAGCGGCACCAGCGTGGTGTGACCGGCCGCCTGGCTCGACACGCCCACCACATGGACGTCGTTGTCCACGGCCATGCGCGCGGCCTCGGCGGGCGTCTGGAAGAGCGGCCCGACGTCCACGTCGAAGCCGATGTCGGCGAAGGCGGTCGCGATGACCTTCATGCCGCGATCGTGGCCGTCCTGTCCGAGCTTGACGACCAGCATGCGGGGACGCCGTCCCTGCTCCCGGGCGAACTCGCCCACGTCGTTGCAGACCGCCTCGAAGTCGTCGTCGTGCTCGTAGGCCTTGGTGTAGACCCCGGAGACCGAGCGCACCTCGGCGCTGTAGCGGGTGTAGACCCGTTCGAGGGCCGCCGAGATCTCGCCCACGGTGGCGCGGGCCCGGGCCGCCGCCACCGCGGCCTCCAGCAGGTTGCCCTCGCCGGACTTCGCCAGGCTCGTCAGCCGGGCCAACGCCGCCTCGGTCGCCTGGCTGTCGCGGGCCGCCTTGATCTGCTCGAGGCGCCTCACCTGGGCCTCGCGCACGGCGGTGTTGTCGATGTCGCGCACCTCGATCTCGTCCTCGGAGTCGAGGCGGTACTTGTTGACGCCCACGATCACATCGGCGCCCGAATCGATGCGCGCCTGCCGGCGGGTCGCCGCCTCCTCGATCTTGAGCTTCGGAACGCCCTGGACGATGGCCTTCGTCATGCCGCCGAGGGCCTCCACCTCGTCGACGAGCTCCCGGGCCGCGCGGTAGACGCTCTCGGTGAGCGACTCCATGAAGTACGAGCCGCCCCAGGGATCGACCACCGCGGGAATGCCGGTCTCCTCCTGGAGGATCAGCTGGGTGTTGCGCGCCACCCGGGCGGCGGTGTCCGTGGGCAGGCTCACCGCCTCGTCGTAGCCGTTGGTGTGGAGCGACTGGGTCCCGCCGAACACCGCGGCCATGGCCTCGATGGTCGTGCGGATGACGTTGTTCATCGGGTCCTGCTCGGTGAGGCTGGCGCCGCTGGTCTGGCAGTGGGTGCGGAGCATCATCGAGCGGGGACTCTTCGGCTCGAACTGCTGCATCACCTCGGCCCACAGCCGGCGGGCCGCGCGCATCTTGGCGATCTCCAGGTAGAAGTTCATGCCGATGGCCCAGAAGAACGACAGCCGCCCGGCGAACTTGTCCACGTCCAGGCCCTTGGAGAGCGCGGCGCGCACGTAGTCGATGCCGTCGGCGATGGTGAAGGCCAGCTCCTGCACCGTCGTCGCCCCGGCCTCCTGCATGTGGTAGCCGGAGATCGAGATCGAGTTGAACTTCGGCATGTGGTTCGCCGTGTACTCGATGATGTCGGCCACGATGCGCATGCTCGGCTCGGGCGGATAGATGTAGGTGTTGCGGACCATGAACTCCTTGAGGATGTCGTTCTGGATGGTCCCGGCGAGCTTCTCGGCCGCCACGCCCTGCTCTTCGCCGGCCACGATGAAGCAGGCCAGCACCGGCAGCACGGCGCCGTTCATGGTCATGGAGACGGTGACCTGGTCGAGCGGGATGCCGTCGAACAGGATCTTCATGTCCTCGACCGAGTCGATGGCGACGCCCGCCTTGCCCACGTCGCCCATCACGCGCTCGTGGTCCGAGTCGTAGCCGCGGTGGGTGGCCAGGTCGAAGGCCACCGACAGGCCCTGCTGGCCTCCCGCCATGTTGGCCTTGTAGAAGGCGTTGGACTCCTCGGCGGTGGAGAAGCCGGCGTACTGGCGGACGGTCCAGGGGCGGTTGGCGTACATGGTGGCCCGGGGTCCGCGCAGGAACGGGAACGCCCCGGGCATGGTGTCCACGCACTCGAGCCCCTCGAGGTCTGCCGCCGTGTACACGGGCTTGACCGGCAGTCCGTCCGGGTTCTCCCAGGCGATGTCTTCCGGGGTCTTGCCGCGCAGCTCCTTCTCGGCGAGCTGGCGCCACTTCTCGGGGTCGAATCCGGGGTACTCGCCCTTCGGTGCATCGGCCATCGGGTCGGGTCTCCTGTTCTTGGGCGGCGCGGAGTCTAGCAGCTGGCCCGCCGGGAATGGGTGGGGAAAGGCTACATCGAGCGCCGGTAGCGCCCGCCCACGTCGAAGAGCGCGTCGGTGATCTGCCCCAGGCTGGCGACCTTCACGGTCTCCATGAGCTCCTCGAAGACGTTGCCGCCCCGGCGCGCCACGGCCTGCAGGCGGCCGAGGGCCGCCGGCGCCTCGTCCGCCCAGCGGCGGTGCAGCGCCCGCAGGCTCTCGAGCTGGGCGGCCTTCTCCTCGTCGGTGGCGCGCATGAGCTCCGACGGCCGGGCCGAGGCCGCCTCCTCGTCGGGGTTCAGGAAGGTGTTGACTCCGATGACCGGCAGCGTGCCGGAGTGCTTGAGGGACTCGTAGTGGAGGCTCTCGTCCTGGATGCGCCCGCGCTGGTAGAGCGTCTCCATGGCCCCCAGGACGCCGCCGCGCTCGGAGATGCGCTCGAACTCGCGCAGCACCGCCTCTTCCACCAGGTCCGTCAGCTCGTCGATCACGAACGAGCCCTGAATCGGATTCTCGTTGCGGCCCAGCCCCAGCTCGCGGTTGATGATGAGCTGGATTGCCAGGGCCCGGCGCACCGACTCCTCGGTGGGCGTGGTCACGGCCTCGTCGTAGGCGTTGGTGTGCAGGCTGTTGCAGTGGTCCTGCAGCGCCATCAGCGCCTGGAGGGTGGTGCGGATATCGTTGAAGGCCATCTCCTGGGCGTGGAGCGAGCGCCCCGACGTCTGCACGTGGTACTTGAGCTTCTGACTGCGCTCGCTGGCGCCGTAGCGCTCGCGCATGACCACGGCCCAGATGCGCCGGGCCACCCGACCCATCACGTTGTACTCGGCGTCGAGTCCGTTGCTGAAGAAGAACGAGAAGTTGGGCGCGAACGCGTCGACGTCCATGCCGCGCGCCAGGTACGACTCGACGTAGGTGAACCCGTTGGCCAGGGTGAAGGCCAGCTGGGTGATGGGGTTCGCCCCGGCCTCGGCGATGTGGTAGCCGGAGATCGACACCGAGTAGAAGTTCGTGACGTCGTGGGCGATGAAGAACTCCTGGATGTCGCCCATCACGCCCAGGGAGAACTCGGTCGAGAAGATGCAGGTGTTCTGGGCCTGATCCTCCTTCAGGATGTCGGCCTGCACGGTCCCGCGCACCTGGCGCAGGACATCGGCCTTGATGCGGGCGTAGGTGTCCGCATCCACCGCGCGGTCTCCGGGGATGCCCAGGAGCCCCAGCCCGACGCCGTCGTTGCCCTCGGGCAGATCGCCGCGGTAGCGCGGCAGGGCCTCGCCGCCGTGCTCCGCGCGCACGGCCTCCAGGCGTCCGGTCTCGCGCAGGTGCCGCTCCACCTGCTGGTCGATCGCCGCGTTCAGGAAGAAGGCGAGCACGGTGGGCGCGGGGCCGTTGATGGTCATCGAGACCGAGGTGGCGGGATCGACCAGGTCGAACCCGGAGTAGAGCTTCTTGGCGTCGTCGAGGCTGCACACCGAGACGCCCGAGGTCCCGACCTTGCCGTAGACGTCGGGCCGCGGATCGGGGTCGCGCCCGTAGAGGGTCACGCTGTCGAAGGCGGTCGAGAGGCGCTTGGCGGGCTGGCCCTTGGACACGTAGTGGAAGCGCCGGTTGGTGCGCTCGGGGTCGCCCTCGCCCGCGAACATGCGCGCCGGGTCCTCGCCCTCGCGCTTGAACGGGAAGACGCCGGCCGTGAAGGGGAAGCGCCCGGGGAGGTTCTCCCGGCGCCAGTACCGGACCAGCTCCCCCCAGTCCCGGGTGCGCGGCACCGCCACCCGGGGCAGCGCGCTGCCCGAGAGCGTCGTCACTTTGTTCTCGACGACGATGTCGCGGTCGCGCACCCGATAGGACTGACGATCGTCGAGATAGCTCTGGCGGACCCCCTCCCAGCGCTCGAGGGCGTCGCGGGTGTCCGGGTCGAGCTCGCCCAGCACCGCGTCGTAGCGCCGGCGCAGCGCGGCCACCTCGGGCGCGACGCCGCCCTCGCCGGGCTGCCCGTAGGCGCGTCCCGGCGCCGGCGTCTCGTCGCCCAGCTCGCGCAGGGCCCGCGCCAGCCCGTCGGCGGCCGCCGCGCGCCCGGCGAGGCGCTCAGTGGCGTCGCGGTAGTCGCGGACCGACTCGGCGATCTCGGCGAGATAGCGGCGCCGGCGTCCGGGGATCGTGGGGGCGGTGGCGGTCGGGGCGCCGGTCTCCCGGGGCGCGCGTTCGAACCGCGAGCCCAGCGGCGTCGGTCCCAGCGCCGCCACCCGCTGGCGCAGCCCCTCGTAGAGCCGGTCGACGCCCGGGTCGTTCCACATGCGGGCCACGGTGGCGTAGACCGGCACGTCCTCGTCGGCCCCGTCGAACTGCGCGCGGTTGCGGCGCCACTGCTTGCGCACGTCGCGCAGGGCGTCCTCGGCCCCGTGGCGGTCGAACTTGTTCAGGACCACGAGGTCGGCCAGATCGATCATGTCGATCTTCTCGAGCTGGGACGGAGCGCCGTACTCGGGCGTCATCACGTACAGGGAGACGTCGACCAGGTCGACGATCTCCGAGTCGCTCTGCCCGATGCCCGCGGTCTCGACCAGCACCAGGTCGTAGCGGGCCGCCTGGAGCACCCGGATCGCGTCGCGCACCGCCACCGACAGCGCCAGGTGGGCCTGGCGCGTGGCCATGGAGCGCACGAAGACGGAGCCGCCGTGCACGGCGTTGAGGCGGATGCGGTCGCCCAGCAGCGCGCCGCCCGAGCGCCGGCGACTGGGGTCCACCAGCACCAGGGCCAGGCTCGCGTCGGGGAAGTCGTTCCGGAAGCGGCGCACCAGCTCGTCCACCACGCTGGACTTGCCGGCGCCGCCGGTCCCGGTGAAGCCCACCACCGGCGCCCGGTCGGGACCGGCCAGCGCGTCGAGCCGCCGCCGCCAGGTCTCCACCTCCTCGCCGCCGTCGCCGCCCCGCTCCTCGAGGAAGCTGATGGCCCGGGCCACCGCGCCCGGCCGCCCGGGCGAGAGCGCGGCGCCCCCGCCCTCGGTCGCCTCGGGGAACGCGAGGGGCGCGGCGGGGGCCTCGCGGCAGTCGTCGACGATGGTGCGGATCATGCCTTCGAGGCCCAGGCGCCGGCCGTCCTCGGGGCTGAAGATGCGCGCCACACCGTCGCGCTGGAGGGCCTCGATCTCCTCGGGCGTGATCGTGCCCCCTCCTCCTCCGTACACGCGGATGTGTCCGGCGCCCAGCTCGCGCAGGCGGTCGACCGCGTAGCGGAAGAACTCCATGTGGCCGCCCTGGTACGAGGAGATCGCGACGGCGTCCGCGTCCTCCTGGATGGCGGCCTCGACGATCTCGTCGACCGAGCGGTCGTGGCCCAGGTGGATCACCTCGGCCCCCTGGGCCTGGAGGATCCGGCGCATGATGTTGATGGCGGCGTCGTGGCCGTCGAACAGCGACGCGGCCGTCACCACCCGCACGCGACCGCGCGCGGCGTCGTGCCCCGCCGCACCGCCGGACTCACCGGACGCGCCGGACTCGCGCGACGCGGGCCACTCGGCTTGGGCCTCGGCCTCGGCCTGGGTCACGACGGATCCTCCTCGCCGGCGCCACCGGCGGCAGCGCTCTCGTTCAGGTGGGCCACGCGGCGCGCCACGTGCTCGCGGTAGCGCCCCATCTCGCGCCGCAGCCGGTCGAGCTCGTCGATGCGCGCATCGAGCTCTTCGAGGTGGCGCCCCAGAAGCTCCTCCAGGCGCCCGAGCATGGCGCCCGTGGACTCGCCGATGGCGTAGATGGCGTTCAGCTCCTTCACCTCGGCCAGGGACAGCCCCAGGGCCTTGAGTCGCTGGATGAACGCCAGGCGCTCGAGCTCGTCGGGCCCGTAGGCGCGCCGGCCCCCTTCGCGGCGGCGCACGCCCGGCAGCAGCCCGAGCTCTTCGTAGTAGCGGAGCGTACGCGGAGACAGGCCCGTGGCCGCGCAGACCTCGGAGATGGAGACCAGGGGCACGTCGGCCGAGCGCTCGGCTGAGCCGCTGGAGTCTTCGACGGGAACGGAAGCGCCGGTTTGCCAGTTCACGTCAACTGGCTAGCACCCGGCTCGACTCCGCGCAACCACTCGGATGCGCCCCTTCCGGCCCATCCGGGTCGGCCGGAGATCAGCCAACGGTGAGGTTCCGGGAAGGACCGGTGGGCTCCGGTCGGGCACCCTGCGCGCGTCACCCGGAACCGCGGGTGAGGCATCCAAGACTGCGAAAGGCATCGGGAATCCATCTCCCCTCCAGGCGCCCGCGGAAGGAACACGCCATGTTGACCCTCATCGTGCTGATCTGGATCGCGGCCACCGGCCTGGCGATCTCGGGTCTGGCCTGGTTGAGCCCGGAGCTGACCCGCCAGGTCGAGTCATCCGACCCGATCAAGCGATCGCTGGAAAAACTCTATCAGGACGTAGATTCCACCAAGCGCTTGATGGAATCCCCAATATCGGGTAGGTATTCCAGCATTCGCTTGGGAGGCACCCGATGTCGGGAATCCAATCCCTCTCGCCGCGCCAGCAGATCCTGACCGTGGCCGTCGAGCTGCTGGCCGAGCGCGGCCGGGCCGGGGCGAGCCTGCGGGAGCTGGCGGGCCGCGTGGGCATCCACAACAGCACGCTCTTCCACTACTTCCCGGACAAGGGCAGCCTGGTGGCCAGCGCCCTCGACGCCGTGGCCGAGCGCCAGCTCGAGTGGCTCGAGCGCCTGGAGGCGGATGAACCCCCTTCCCTGGCCGCCCTCGAGAGCGTCCTCGCCGATTGGGATCGGCACCTGTGCGGGGCGCCGGCAGAGGCGAGCCTGCTGTGGGACGCGCTCGGCGGCCCGGGCGCGTCCAGCGGCGACGATCGGCCGGCGAGCGTGCCGGTCGGGAGGCTGACGTCGCTGCTCGAGGGCTGGCTCGAGCGCGCGGCCGCCGCCGGCCTGATCCGCTGTCCCCAGACCGCGGCCGCCACCGGCTGGATCCTGGGCGCGATGCTCTTCCGGCCACACGCGGGCGTCGACGGCGAGCCCGGGGCCGGCAGGGCTGCGGCGCCCTCCGAGCGCCCGCTCGCACGCTTCGTCGCGTCGGGGCTCGGGGCGCGCGAGGCCTGACCGCGACCGCAGACCCGCGCCTCGTCGGCGGGGGGCCTTGCTTCCGAGCGGGATCTCCAACATATTCGTTTTTATGAATATGAAAGCTGCCGATCTGTTCGGGGCCTTCGCCAACCCCACGCGGCTGCGCATCCTGAACCTCCTGCAGGCGCAGAAGGAGGTCTGCGTCTGCGACCTCTGCGAGGTCCTGGGCGAGCTCCAGCCCAAGGTGTCGCGCCACCTGGCCCTGCTCCGGGAGGCCCGGCTCGTGGACGTGCGATCCGAAGGCAAGTGGAAGTTCTATGCCCTGGCGCAGCCGCAAACGGCCCTCCATCGCAGGCTGCTTCGCTGCGTGGGCAGCTGCCTCGGCGAGCTCGAGGAGCTGGCCGCCGACCGGGAGCGACTCCGGGGGCTCGAGACGAGGCTGCGCTGTGGATAGGCAAGACGACAGCGACCGGCGCATGCAGGGCTTCGAGCGCTGGCTGACCCTCTGGGTCCTCCTGTGCATGGTCGCCGGGATCGGCCTCGGCCGGCTCGCGCCCGGCGTGGCCGAAGCCCTCGACGGCATGACCCTGGACGTCGACGGCGCGCCCGTGGTCTCGATCCCCATCGCGGTCTGCCTCTTCTTCATGATGTACCCGATCATGGTGAAGATCGACTTCGCCGAGGTGGTGGCCGCGGGTCGGAGCGCGCGTCCGGTCCTGCTCACCCTCTTCGTCAACTGGTGCGTGAAGCCCTTCAGCATGCTGGCCATCGCCAGCTTCTTCCTGGGCACCCTCTTCCTGGGCTTCATCGGCCCGGACGCCACCGACCTCGTGAAGCTTCCCTTCGGCCTCGAACTGCCGGTGGGCGCCGAGTACGGCGCCGGGACCGTCGTGCTCCGGGACGGCGTGAAGCTCCTGGAGATCCCTCTCTGGAGGAGCTACCTGGCCGGCTGCATCCTGCTCGGGGTGGCGCCGTGCACCGCCATGGTGCTGGTGTGGGGCTATCTCGCGCGCGGCAGCGACGGCCACACCCTGGTCATGGTCGCGATCAACTCGCTGACCATGCTCTTCCTCTACGGACTCCTGGGCGGCTACCTGCTGGGGGTGGGACGCCTGCCCGTCCCCTGGCAGGCGCTGCTGCTGTCCATCGGCGTCTACGTGGCGCTCCCCCTGGTGGCGGGCTTCCTGTCCCGGCGCTGGATCGTCGCCAACCGCGGCCAGCAGTGGTTCGACGAGAAGTTCCTCCACGTGCTGACGCCCATCACCATCGGAGCCCTGCTCCTCACCCTGGTGCTGCTCTTCTCGTTCAAGGGCGACGTGATCCTCGCCAACCCGCTCACCATCCTGTGGATCGCGATCCCGCTCACCGTCCAGACCCTGCTGATCTTCGGGCTGGCCTACGTCCTGTCGAAGGCGTTCGGGCTCCGCTACGCCGACGCGGCCCCCACGGCCATGATCGGCGCCAGCAACCACTTCGAGGTCGCGATCGCGACCGCCGTGATGCTCTTCGGGCTCTCGTCGGGAGCGGCCCTCGCCACCGTGGTGGGCGTGCTGATCGAGGTCCCGCTGATGCTCGCGCTGGTGCGGTTCTGCCTGCGCACCCGGGGCTGGTTCCCGGCCGAGGCGCGCTGAGCCCCGGAACGCGAGAGCGGGCGAGCCCGTCGCCGGACTCGCCCGCTGCCTGCTCGCGGGTCGAACGGATTCGCCGCGGACCCGGTCCGCGGATCGCATTCAGCCGAAGATCGACAGCTCCTGCGCCAGCTCGCCCACGTCCGAGCGACCTCGCAGGCTCTCGAGCGCATGGCGCTCGATCTGGCGCACCCGCTCCCGGGACAGGCCCAGGCGCTGTCCGATCGTCTCGAGGGTCATCTCGGGCTCGGGGCCCAGGCCGAAGCGCCACTCCAGCACCTGGCGCTCCCGCGCATTGAGGCTCGAGAGCCAGCGCGCGACCCCGCTGCGGAGCACCTCGCCGTCGACGTCCTCTGCGGGATCGAGAACCTGCTCGTCGGGAATCGCGTCCTCCAGCGAGAGCGCGTCGCCCCGGGCCAGGGGCGCGTTCATCGACACCACCGAGGAGAGTCCCGCGTTCAGCTGCTCGCGCTGCATGGCTCCCAGACCGAGGGAGTCGGCCACCTGCTCGATGTCGGGCTCGGGGGTCACCCGCGCCCGGACGTCGCGCTCGGCCTCCAGGTACCGGCGCTGCAGGTCGTGCACGTGGGACGGCACCCGGACGCTGCGGCTCTGGCTCTGGATCGCGCGGATCAGCGCCTGCTGGATCCACCACGAGGCGTAGGTGGAGAACGCGTAGCCCCGATCCGGGTCGAACTTCTCCACCGCGCGGATGAGCCCGTGGTTGCCTTCCTGGATGAGGTCGAGAAAGGAGACGCCGCGACCGCGGAAGCGCTTGGCGAACGAGACCACCAGGCGCAGGTTGTGCTCCACGAAGCGGCCCCGCAGCTCCAGGTACTCGGCCCTGGCAAGGCGCGCCCGCTCCAGGCGCCGGCGGATGCGCCGGCCCGCGAGCAGCTTCCTCTCCTCGGCGGGCACGGGGGTCGTCGACTCCAGGCGCGCCCACGCCTGATCGTGGGCCTCCAGGAAGAGCTCCAGGGCCAGCTCCGCCTGCTCGAGCACCGCGGCCATGCGTCGCTCCGCCACCTGGGCCGGGGCGGAGTCGGCGCGCGCCGCGCGGCGGCGCTCGAGGTGGCGCTCGACCCGTCGCATGGCGCGGTCGACGTCCTCGCTGGGATCGCCGGTCTTGCCCTCCCGGAAGTGGCTGGAGAGCGAGCCGGTCACGTGCCCCGTGCGGATGCGCTCGTGCCAGCGCTCGAGGAGCGTCCAGGCGACCCACGGGACCTCACCGAGCGCCGCGCGGAGGTCGCTCTCGGCGCGACGCATGTCGGTGGCCAGGGCGGCCTGGGTCGCGCGGTCCAGGACCGGGATGTCGCGGATCGAGCGCAGGTAGGTGCGGATCGGGTCGGCGGACTCGGCCTGCCCGCCTGCCCCGCCTGCCCCACCGTCGGGGAGCGGTGCCACGCCGACGCCCGAGGACGAGCGTTCCCGGCCGCGCGCAGCGGGCTCGAGGGTTGCTTCGATGTCCAGACTGGCAGCCATGGGTGTTCTCCGGTTTGCTGGGCGCGCGAGAGATTCTTCGAAGCGCATCCAATCGACGTCCGGATGCGAATTCCTGTTCATTGCGACGGCTCGGGCCCTTCACGATCCGTCCTTCATGGATTCGCAAGAAAACGCCCGGTGGATTCGTCTCGTGAACAATTCCCTGCAGTCCTGTGGCTCGTTCCCCTCCAATTCGTCCGGCCCGTCCAATCCGTCCGGCCCGTCCGTCTCCCCGGGGTCGACCGGCTCGTCGGCCGCACCCGGCCCGGGGCCCGGCGCGGATCCGGGTCGGCCCCCCCGCCCCGGCGCATCTCCCAGCCGGCGGGACTCGACCCGGTTCCGCGTGTTCTTCGACGGCGACTGCCCGCTGTGCGCCCGGGAGGTCGCGTTCCTGCGGCGACGCGACCGCCACGCGCGGGTCGAGTGGGTGGACATCGCCGCTCCCGGGTTCGATGCCGCCGAGTACGGCCTGGCGTCAGTGGACCTGATGGCGCGCATCCACGGCCAGCTCCCGGGCGCCGGGAGCCCCGAGGCGCGCCTGGTGGAGGGCATGGAGGTCTTCCGCCGCGCCTACGCGGCGGTCGGACTGGGCTGGCTCCTGGCGCCCACCGCCTGGCCGGGCCTGCGCCGCCTGGCCGACGCCGCCTACCGCTGGTTCGCGCGCAACCGCCTGCGCCTCACCGGGCGGGAGCGGGAGTGCGGGGATCACTGCGCCCCGCGCGGGGCTTCCCCCCCGTGAGCCGATCCACGCCGCGCGCGCTCCACTGGTTCCGGAACGACCTGCGCCTGCGCGACAACGAGGCCCTGCGCCAGGCCGCGGCCCAGCGCGGGGGCCTGGCCCTGGTCTTCGTGCTCGATCCCTTCCTGCTGGCGAGCCCGCGCATGGGCGCTCCGCGGGTGGGCTTCCTGCTCGACGCCCTGGACGCCCTCGACCGCGACCTGCACCGGCGGGGCCAGCACCTCCACGTGATCGAGGGAGTGCCCGAGGAGGTGCTGCCCCGGCTGGCCGCCGACGCCGGGATCGACCGGGTCACCTGGAGCGAGGACACCTCCCCCTACGCCCGGCGCCGGGACGAGCGCGTGCGCGCGCTGCTGGAGGAGCGCGGAGTGGAGGTGGTGACCGCCCTCGACCGCTGCCTGGTCGAGCCCGGCAGCCTGCGCACGGGCAAGGGGACCCCGTACACGGTCTTCTCGCCCTTCCGGGACGCGTTCTGGAAGCACTGGGACGCCGTCGAGCGCCCGAGCTTCGGCGCCCCGCGCCTTCCGGCCCCCGTACCCGGGCTCGACCCCCGGCCGCCGCCCGAGCTGGCCACCCTCGGCTTCGAGGGGGCCGGCGTGGAGCTTCCCGGCGCCGGCGAACGGGCGGCTCGCCGGCGCCTGCGGGCCTTCGTCTCCGAGGGGCTGGCCGGCTATGCGACCGATCGCGACCGCATGGACCTGGACGGCACCTCGCGGCTCTCGCCCTATCTGCGCTTCGGGATGCTCTCGCCCCGCCAGTGCGTGGAGGCCGCCCGGGCCGCCGCGGACGACGACCCGCGGCGGGCGGAGGGGGCCCGGAAGTGGTGCGACGAGCTCGTCTGGCGCGAGTTCTACGCCTCGATCCTGGCCGCCTTTCCCCGGGTCCTCGAGGGCAACTTCCGGCGCGACCTGGGCGGGCTGCGCTGGAGCCGCAGCCAGAAGACCTTCGAAGCCTGGCAGCAGGGCCGCACCGGCTACCCGATCGTCGACGCCGGCATGCGCCAGTTGCGCGCCACCGGCTGGATGCACAACCGCGCGCGCATGGTCGTGGCGAGCTTCCTGACCAAGGACCTGTGGATCGACTGGCGCCGGGGCGAGCGCCACTTCGAGCACTGGCTCGTGGACGCCGACCCCGCCTCCAACAACGGCGGCTGGCAGTGGAGCGCCTCGACGGGCACCGACGCCCAGCCCTACTTCCGCATCTTCAACCCCCTGAGCCAGGCGCGGCGCTTCGATCCCCACGGCGACTACGTGCGCCGCTGGGTCCCGGAGCTTTGCGACATCGCCGGTGCGGACGTGCACGAGCCGGGCCGCCGCGCGCCCCGCCCCGCCGACTACCCCGCCCCGATCGTCGACCACGCCAGCGCACGCAGCGAGGCGCTCGCGCGCTTCGAGCGGGCGAAGGGCCGGCGCCCGGCGTAGCGGGGCCGGCGAGGCCCTCGCCGCCTCCACGCCGGACACCCCCGCCGAGCACCCGAGCCGGTCGCGAAACGGCAGCTCGCCCGCAACCGCGGCGCGGTTCAATCCCGCCGCAAGGGTGGCCGATGAGAGGGGAGTCCTCTGGGGAGACGCCTCGATGACCCTCTTCTCGCGCGCGATCGCGCTCGCCCTCGGCGCCGCCTGCCTGCTGCTCGGTCCGCCCTCCGCCCGGGCGGAGATGTACCGCTGGGTCGACGAGCAGGGGCGGGTCCACTGGTCGAACACCCCGCGCGCGGGCGCCGAGAAGCAGGCGAGCCCAGAGCGTGAGCGCGGCGGCTTCTACAACGGCGGCGAGCGCGCCGCCGCGGCCATCCGCTACCAGGGCAGCACACCGGCCCGCGGACTCCAGCTCGAGTTCCCGATCCTGCTCGAGCTCCCTGGACCCGGCGGCGGCAAGACGCTGATCGGACAGAAGCGCTACGGGCCGAAGTGCCTGCAGTCGGCGGGCCGCATCACGGTGCCCACCCAGGCCATCGTCGACGGGGCGCCGCTGACCCGGATGGCCGTGGGCTTCGAGGGCGTGGCCCGCAAGCTCGGCTACCGCGTGGTCGAGGCCGGCGGTCCCGCCGCGCCGTCGCCCATCGCCGGCGGCGGTCGGGTGGAGTCCCTGATCCTCACCTCCACCATCACCGACATCCAGTTCGACGTGTGCGTGCCCGCGTTCTCACGCACCCGGGGTGACCTCTACTCGCGCAGCTCGGCCAAGATGAGCGTGCGCTGGGAGCTGCGGGAGCCGCTGACCGGCCGGGTCCTGTACTCCGGGAAGACCCGGGGCGGCTACCGGGACGGAACCCTGCGGCGCAGCGACGACGCGCTCGACGCCATCGTGAAGGCCCATTCGAGCGCGGCCGAACGCCTCTTCGCCGACGCCGCCTTCGCGGCGCTCCTCGATCCGGACGAGCCCGAGGCCCGGCGCATGCTCGAGGCCACGCGTCGCGAGCTGACCCACGCGCCGCTTCCGCCCCTCGACATCCGCTACGCGGGCCACATGGGACTGTTCAAGCGCTTCGACTTCGACCAGCTGCGCCGCTCCACCGTGACCGTCAAGTCGGGCCCCGGCCACGGCAGCGGATTCCTGCTGGCCGGCCGGCACTACGTGCTCACCAACTGGCACGTGGTGCGCGCGTCGCCCGACGACCTCCGGGTGGTCTTCGGCGCCTCGACCGGCGTCCCGGCCCAGGTGGTGCGCGGCGACCCCGACCGCGACGTCGCCCTGCTGAAGCTCGCCCGGCCCGCGCCCGTCGAGCCCCTCGCCCTGGCGACCGCCGCGCCCCAGGTGGGCGACGTCATCTACGTGATCGGGACCCCGCTCGACCAGTCCCTGCGCCAGAGCGTCACCCGCGGCATCGTCTCGGCCAACCGCACGATGAACGGGCTGGCGTTCCTCCAGACCGACGCCGCCATCAGCCCCGGCAACTCCGGCGGCCCGGCCTTCAACGAGCGCGGCGAGGTCATCGGGCTGGCCGTGGCGGGCATCTTCTCCCGGGCCGGCGGCTCGATGAACATCAACTACCTGATCCCCATCGACGACGCGTTGCGCCGCATGTCCGTGGTCGCACGGCGCTGAGCCCCCAGGGTTCGGCGGGCCGTTGCATCTGCGCTACGGGTACCCCCAGGCGGCGTGGGCGCCGCGAGGGGGATCCGACCATGCGGCGAACACTGTCCTTGCTCCCGAACCGGAACGCGCGCGCGGGTGCGCGGCGCCGCAGCCTCGTCTGCTGCCTGGCGGCCCTGTTGCCGGCCCTCGCATCCGCGCCGGCGCTCGCCCAGACCGACCCGTGGAGCGATCCCCCGCCGGACAAGAACGAAGGCTTCGTCTCCGTGCGCGGCGGCTTCGGCTTCACCGCCGATCCCAGCGCGTTCATGATGTCCCTGGGCGTGCCCGTGGCGGTCAACGCCAATCTGGCCTTCTCGCCCGACTTCATGCTGGCCATCGACGACGACGAGCTGATCGTCGCTCCCGGCATCGACGTCGAGTTCCGCATCCTGGGGGAGCGCACCTGGGACAGCCCCGAGCTGCGAAAGCTCACCCCCGTGCTGCGCGTGGGAACGGGGCTCGCGTACATCGAGAAGGAGCAGAACCGCGGCGCCGACGAGGACGGCACCGGCTGGCTGCTGCGAGCGGGCATGGGCGTGGAGTACGAGGTGACCGAGGACGTCCACCTCGGCAGTCACATCCGCTTCAACATCCTGCCGGTGAAGGCGGCCGACGAACGCTTCTTCTTCTCCTGGGACATCCTCAGCATGCGCTTCGACTTCCCCTGAACGCGGTCGTCAGGGGGCTCCTCCCAGCAGCCGCGTACGCTGCCAGGGCGGGAGCAGCTGCAGCTCGAGGCGCCCGGTGCCCCGGGCCCGGGCCTCCAGCTCGGCGAGGGTGTCCTCGACGTTGCCGAAGCCCACGGGAAACGGCTCCACCACGCCCGGGGGCTTCGTGAAGTCGTCCCAGTGGATGGGAATGACCCGCCGCGCACCCACCCGGTCGAGAAGCTCGAAGTAGTAGGCGTCGCGATACTCCGGCGACTGCCGCGCCAGGCCGCCGATGCCCAGCAGCACGACGTCCGCCCGCACGCCTTCCAGGCCGCCCTCGATGAACCCGGCGCTGCCCTGCACCAGGGCCACGCCGGCGGGGTGCGCGATCTCGATGGTGTAGCTGCCGCCCTCCACGTAGTCGGTGATCGCGGCCGGGGGCGCGAGCGGTGCGTCGAGCTCGGAGCCGATCGATCCCTGACCGCCCGGCAGCGGAACGTGGCGGCTGGCGTGGTAGGTGACCCGGAACTCCCCGTACGCGTAGGGGCGCCCCACCTCCACCTCGACGATCCGCTCCTCGGCCAGGCCGCTGCCGCGCCCCACCATGGCGGTGGAGCGGGAGCCGAGCAGCACGGCCCCCAGGCGCCGCGCGACCTCGGGCGAATCCATGGCGTGGTCGTAGTGGGAGTGGACCGTCATCACCACGGACGCATCGTTGAGGCCCATGCGCGCGAGGCCGGTGCTGATGGCCTCGCGGTCGGGCTCCACGGCTCGCCCCGCCACCAGATCCATGAGGCCCGGTCGGGAGAAGAAGCCGTCGACCAGCAGGCGGGTGTCGCCGTCGTCGAACAGCAGGGTCGCCACGCCCAGCCACGCCACCTCGACGCACGGCGCCGCGTCGGCTCCGCGGGAGCAGTGTTGTCCGCGGATCTCGTAGCGATCGAGCCAGGGCGTGAGGTCCGGCACCTCGAGCGCCCAACGGGCCGCGAACACCGCGGCGAGGGCCAGGCCGACCACGGCGAGCAGCACGATCTGCAGGACCCGCCCCGCGCTTCGCCGCGGGCGCTCCCCCTCCACCTCGAGACCGTGTCCCATGGCCGGACGCTAGCAAGCCGGTCCGGCCCCTGCGGCCGTTCCGGAGGCCCAGGGGCCGCGACGATCCGGCGAAGCCGGCCTGCCCCGCGCGACGTTCCCGACCCGGCGCGCGATACTCCTCCCATGCGACCCGCCGCGCCCCATCGCCCCACCGTGCCCAGCCTGCGACGCCGGACCTTCCTCGAGCTCACGGGCACGGCGGCCCTGGGCGTGGGCGCGCTCCAGCTTCCGGGCGCGGCCGGCTGCGCCCGCAGCGCGCCCACCGACGAGCCCGGTACGGCGACGGCCTTCGCCCACGGTGTCGCCAGCGGCGATCCGCTCCAGGACCGGGTCGTCTTGTGGACGCGGGTGAGCCCGACGGCGCCCGCAGCGGACCCGGTGGAGGTGGCATGGTGGATCGCCCGCGCGCCCGACGGCCGAAGCCCCGTGCACTCGGGCCGGGTCCGGACCGACGCCTCCCGCGACTACACGGTGAAGGTGGACGCCGCGGGTCTCGAGCCCGGCACGACCTACTTCTACGGCTTCACGTCGGGGACGACGGATTCTCCGGTCGGCCGCACGCGCACCCTGCGCGTCGAAGGCCCCGAGCGCCTGCGCCTGGCGGTGGTCTCCTGCGCCAACCGGCCCCAGGGCTACCACACGGTCTACCGGGCCATCGCCCGGCGCGACGATTTGGACGCCGTGATCCACCTGGGCGACTACATCTACGAGTACGCCGACGGCGTGTACGGAGACGGCCGCGAGCTCGGCCGCGCCATCGAACCGCCCCACGAGATCGTCAGCCTGGCGGACTACCGACTCCGCTACGCCTCGTATCGCGTCGATCCCGATCTGCAGGCCGTGCATCGGCAGCACCCCATGATCGCGGTCTGGGACGACCACGAGAGCGCCAACGACGCCTGGCAGGACGGCGCCCAGAACCACCAGCCGGGCAAGGGCGAGGGAGCCTGGCCCGCCCGGCGCAGCGCCGCCGTGCGCGCCTACCACGAGTGGCTGCCCATCCGGGAGAGCGACGCCGCGGCCCCGCTGCGCACCTACCGCGCCTTCCGGTTCGGCGAGCTCGCGGACCTGCTGATGCTCGACACCCGACTGGTGGGCCGCGACGAGCAGGCGGCGCGGGGCGACCTCGAGGCGATGCGGGCGCCGGGCCGCCAGCTCCTGGGCCGGGCCCAGGAGGCGTGGCTCTTCGACCGGCTCGCGGACTCGCAGGCCGACGGCGTGGCCTGGCGCCTGCTGGGGCAGCAGGTGGTGATGGGCCAGCTCGCGCTCCCGGGCACGGCGGGCAACCCCGACGCCTGGGACGGCTACCCCGCGGCCCGCGATCGTCTGCTCGCGCACCTCGAGCAGGCGGGCATCGAGGACGTGGTGGTGCTGTCGGGCGACGTCCACAGCTCCTGGGCCATGGACCTCGCCCGCGATCCCTACGACCCGGCCCGCTACGACTCCGCCAGCGGCCGAGGCTCCCTGGCCGTCGAGATGGTGACGCCCGCCGTCTCCTCGAGCCCGCTCTCCAGCTTCGGACGCGTGGCGCAGCTCTACGCCCACGCCACCGACGACCGCCCCCACCTGCGCTTCGTCGACCTCGAGCACCGCGGGTACCTGCTCCTCGAGATCACCCGGGAGTCCGCGCGCGGCGAGTGGTACTTCGCCGAGGACGTCACCCGCCCGGACGGCGACGTCCGCCTGGGCCTCGCCTGGCAGACCGCCGCGGGCGCCGCCCACCTCGTGCCGGGGGAGCCGAGGGTGCCGGGGGAGCCAAGGGTGCCGAGAGAGCCGGGGGACGCCGACTAGGCGGTCGCGCGGGGGCCCGCGCTTGCCGCTGTGGATCGCCCGAGGTACACCCGCCGGCGATGCACGCCCGGTCCAGCGGTTGGCGGAGGATCTCCGCGGAGATGGCCCGGTCGCGGCCCGTCTTCATCGCCGGCCTCGCCCGCAGCGGCACCTACGCCCTGCGCGCCGCCCTGCTCCGGCACTCGGCCTTTCGCGCCCGTGAGCCGCGCATGCAGGAGACGCGGATCTTCGAGCACCCGGAGTGGATCGTCGAGTGCTTCGAGCGCAAGCGGGCGCGGCGCTTCTACCACTACATGCTGGGTGACGACGAGCGGGCCCGGGCCATGCTGGCGATGCACGAGGCCATCCGGCCGGCGTTCGCACCCGCGCGCGAGTGGCTGGCCGCGCGCACCCGGGACCCGGCGCTCGCCTGGCGGCTGCGCGGCTGGCACCACCGGGTGCGCTCCTACTTCCGGTTCGCCCTCGACGCCCGGGGCGCGCGGCGCATCCTCGAGAAGACCCCGAACCACGTGCATCACCTGCCGGAGCTCTTCGCCACGTTTCCACGGGCCTGCGTGATCCTCAGCAAGCGCCACCCGGTCGACGCCTACGCCTCCCTGCGACGCCGCCTCGAGCGCGACAGCGGACGCGGCAGGCCCGAGGGAAAGCTGCGCTGGCTGCGCATCTCTCCCCGGGGCTTCGCCGGACGCTACCGGGACGTCCTCCGGGACGAGCGCCGGGCCCGGAAGCGCTGGCCCGACCGGACCTTCTCCCTGCGCTACGAGGACACCACCCGCGATCCCGAGGGCACCCTGCGCGCCGTCTGCGACTTCATCGGCGAGCCGTTCGAGCCTCCCATCCTGGGCCGCGGCGAGGCCCTGCTCGACGCCCACGGCGCTCCCACCAAGGCGAGCCCCCTCACCGAGAACCGGAGCGTGTGGCAGGACTGGGTCGAGGCGTCCGAGGCCGAGCTCCTGGAGTCGAAGCTGGCCGGGCCCATGCAGCGCCTGGGCTACCGGCCCATCGCCGGCGAGCCGCCCGACGCCGAGCGGGTGGTCCCGGCCGGGTCGGCCGCGGCCGACTGAGCCCTCGGCCGCGCTTGCCGACCGGACGGAGCGCGACCAGACGGCACGCGACCGGACGGCACGCAAGCGGACGGCTCAGTCGCGCTCCTCGATGCCGCTCACGGGCGGACTCCAGGCGACCTCGGCCGGGAGATCCGGCGGGCGCCGGCCGCGCAGCCCGCGACCGCGCTCGCCCTTCAGGTGGGCCGCCACCAGCCGACGCGCCAGGTTCATGTTCGGCAGGATGCCGTGGAACCCGGCGACCTTCTCGAGGGCGCGGTCCTTCACCTCCCAGTAGCCGAAGTCGTCGGGCGAGAGACACACGATCTTCTCCAGCGGCACGAACCCGGAGCGCGCGCCGGCGTAGGGCACGGTGCCGTCGCCGGTCTGTGTGGGGTCCGGCCCGTCGTCCCAGTCGTTGTGGCGGTCGGCGCTGCGCAGGTCGAAGCGGGGCTTGCCCCGCCGGCTCTCGATGCGCAGGGACACGCGGGTCTTCGCGTCGACGCCCACGATGCACAGCCAGCCGTCCACGCCGCCCTGCAGGCCCGCCCCCTCGAGCTCGAGCGACTCGAGCCGCCGCCGGTGGGCGTGGGCCCCTGCGAGCAGTCGCCCGAAGAGGTCCTCGGCCTGCTGCCGCCGCCCGCCGCGCTCCACGCCGTGCAGGCGGATGTACTCCTCGATGGTCTGGACCACCCCCGGCTGCCAGGTCGCGGGGTCGAAGAGCCGCTCGGACGCCGGGAGATCGAGGGAGGGGGCCAGGCCGTCGTCGATGTCGAGCCCACCGACCAGGCTGGGGAGCAGGTAGTAGAGGGCGGGGGTGAGCCTCGCGATCTCGCGCTCCCGGGACCGCGGAGGCGTCTCCTCCCCGAGGTTCGCCAGGCCGGTGGTGATCTTGAGCACGGCCTCGAAGCTGCCGCGGAAGGGGCTCGCCAGGGTCGCGACCCGGCCCACCCGGCTCCCGGCCCCCAGGCGCTCCAGGAGCCCGGCGATCACCAGGCCGCCCATCGAGTGACCCACCAGGTCCACCTTGGGGTCGGCCGACCAGGCGTCGTCGTGATAGTGCTTGAGCAGCCGGGTGCGCCCGATGACCTCGTCGACGAAGCCTTCGAGCCGCGCCTCCGCGTCCTCGAGCCGGCCGCGCCAGTCGTAGGCGAAGGGAAAGACCGGAGTGGGCCGGTCGCGCCTGGGGCTGAGGTCGTGGCGCAGCTCTTCGATGAGCTCGCCGTAGGCCACGCCGAGGACCTGGTCCGGGGCCACCCGGGCCGGCTCGTCGCGCTCGTAGCGCAGGTCGTCCGGATGGAGCGCGACCCGCTCCCACTTCTTCTGGAACGGCAGGGCTCCCCAGACCCGCTCGGGGTCGACGGGATACTCGTCGCGCAGCTGCGAGGCGGTGATCCCGGGAACCACGATGACGGGATTCTGGACGGCCACGTCGAGTCCTCCGGCGCTGTGGGCGCCGCGTCGGACGCAACGCCCCCCTGGGCCCAGGTTACCCGGATCCCCGCAGCGAGAGAATCCCCGGATCGGACCCGGGCCCACCGGAGCCCGACTCTCGATCGACGTTCTCGATCGAATCGAGCGAAATAATTCGTTTTACAGATGGCACCTCGCGCACCATCTTCCGGTTGCGCGCCCGACATCGCGCGAACCACCCGAGCGAGGAGGAATCAGCCATGACCGAACGAAAACACCTTGCCGAGGGCCAGCCCGTCCCCGAGGTCACCTTCGCCACCCGCCAGGACGGCGTACCCGGCACCCTCACCTCGTCCGAGCTCTTCGCGGGCCGGACGGTCATCGTCTTCGCGCTCCCCGGAGCGTTCACCCCCACCTGCTCGTCCCAGCACCTCCCCCGCTACGAGGAGCTCGCCGGGGCCTTCGCCCAGCGCGGCGTGGACGAGATCGTCTGCCTCTCGGTGAACGACCCCTTCGTGATGGAGGCCTGGGGCCGCGACCAGGGCGCGAAGCGGGTGCGGCTGGTGGCGGACGGCAACGGCGACTTCACCGAGGGCATGGGGATGCTGGTCTCCAAGCGCGACCTGGGCTTCGGAAAGCGCAGCTGGCGCTACTCCATGCTGGTGCGCGACGGCATCATCGAGAAGCTCTTCGTCGAGCCCGACGTGCCGGGCGACCCGTTCGAGGTGTCCGACGCCGACACCATGCTGCGCTACCTCGACCCCGACGCGGACGCCAGCGCCGAGTGCCCGGAGATCACCGTCTTCACGCGTCCGGGCTGTCCCCACTGCGCGCGGGCCAAGGCGCTGCTCGAGCAGCGGGGGCTGGCCTTCGAGGAGGTCGAGGTCGGCAGCGACGTCTCCCGGAGCAGCCTCCGGGCGGTCGCCGGGACCGATACGGTCCCCCAGGTGTTCATCGCCGGACGCCATGTGGGAGGCGCCGACGAGCTCACGAAGTACTTCGAGAAGGGTGCGTAACACCCCCATGCACATTGTGTAGTCCCCACGCCCCATCCGCGGCCGCCGAGTGCGATCTCGGCGGCCGCCAGGGACTTGGACCTCATTTGCGCCCCGCGTTCGGCCGAAGACGGGGTCATGGAAGCGTCCCCGGCCCAGCTCCTCGCGAGCCTCGCCCTCGGCCTCACCTGTCTCATCGGAATCGTCGTCGGCGGACGCACGCTGGTCGTGTGGCTGAGGACCCGGCAGTTCGCCGAGCTGGCCATCGGCCTCAACTGCATCAGCCTGTCGGCCGGGGCCGCCCTGATCGTGCTCCTGACCCGGGCGCCCGCGCTCAAGGCGAGCGCCCCGGGCGCCGTGCTCTGGGGGCTCTCGCTGGTCCTGCTGGGCACCCACGTCCTGGCCATGTTCTTCGGCACCTGGCAGATCTTCCGCGCCTCGCGCAGCTGGCCCCTGGTGCTGTGCGCGCCCGCGGCGCTGGCCGTGATCCTGTTCGTGATCTGGAGCTGGCTGGCCTACGAGCCGTCGGCCGAGCGCTCGCTGCTCTACGACGGCACGCGCCTCGTGGGCTTCGCCTGGACGTCCTACGAGTGCTTCCGCTTCAGCAGTCAGCTGCGTCGCCGCGCCCGCCTGGGCCTGGGCGACGCCGCCATCGCTCACCGGATTGCGCTCTGGGGCATCGCCTCGGGCTCCCAGCTCGCCACGAGCGCACTCTCGGTGTTCTCGAGCGCGGTGCTGGGACTGCGCATCATGGACACGAGCGGGGGGCTGCTGACCGTGGCCGTGCTGGGCCTGTCGGGCTCGCTGTGCATCGCCCTGGCCTTCTTCCCGCCGCGGGCCTACACCCGCTGGCTCTCCGCAGCGGAGAGCCCCGCCTGAGCCGGCGGGCCCGGCTCAGCGCCCCCGGAAACGCCCGCTCCGCTTCTCCCGCCAGGCGCTCACGCCCTCGGCGAAGTCCTCGCTCAGGTGGGTCAGCAGGACCTGCTCCATGTCCATGTGCATGACCGCGTCGTCGAGGGCGCCCGCCAGCGCGTTGACGCTGCGCTTCACCATCTGCGCCGGGAGCGGAGGCATGGCGGCGTAGTCTTCGGCCATGCGCCGGGCGGCGGGCAGCAGCTCGGCCGCGGGCACCACCTCGTCCAGGAAGCCCCAGTCGAGGAGCGTCTGGGCGCCTTCGTCGCGGCCCAGGATCACCAGGCGCTTGGCGCGCGCGGGACCCACCAGGCGCACGCACAGGGGCAGCGCCGTCCACGAGAGGCTCATCCCCAGCGGCACCTCGGGATAGCGGATGCGGCAGTCGTCGGCGCCGATGCGGAAGTCGCAGGCCGTGGCGATGCAGGCACCCCCGCCCGCCGCCGCGCCGTTCACGGCGGCGATGGTGATGGCGTCCATCTCCAGCAGCGCCCGCAGCATGCGCGGGCCCTGGCGCATCTGGTCGAGCTGGGCCAGGCGATCGGCGGGCCTGGGCGCGTCGCGGTCGGCGAGGTCGGCGCCGGCCGAGAAGTGGGGCCCGGCGCCGGTGAAGATGACCGCGCGGATCTCGGAGTCGCCGCGAAACGAGTGGGCGACCTCCTCGATCTGCAAGAGGAGCGCGAGGGAGAGCGCGTTGCGCTTCTCCGGGCGATCGAGGGTGACGGTGGCGACCGGGCCGTCGCGTTCGACGCGGATCATGGATGTGGACATGGCCGCAGTGTGCGCAGCCCCGCGCGCGCCCGCAATTGCGGCTCAGGCCGGGGGGCGCCCCACGAACACCCACGCCAGCTGGCGGCCCAGCCAGTCGAACTCCGGAAGACCGGCCACCCGCCTCCGGCCCGCGACGTAGGGAGGCAGGTAGCGCAGGCGCCCGGGCAGGCGGGGCTCGATGCGCCGCAGCCAGCGCAGGTCGCGCCGGTGGCGCCGCTGCGCTTGCGGCGAGTCGCCGGGCAGGCCGAAGCCCCGGCGGATGCGGGGCGGCAGGCTGGCGCCCACGAATCCGCGGTACCAGCTCATCAGCGGGGCCAGCGCGGGGGTGGGCGGGCGCAGCAGCGCGTCCGCGATGGCCCGCGCGGCGTCGCTCACCGTGAGCTCGTCGGAGGCCCAGAGGTCCTCGTTGTAGGCGCGGAAGGCGTCCCAGCTCGGGGCGAGCCGCGCGCGGGGGATGCCGAAGAGCGCGGCGAAGCGGCCGGTCTCGGCCAGGTAGCGGTCCTTCTCGTCCTCGCCGAGCGGCCTCACGATGGACTCGAAGATCCCGACCGAGGTCTCCCACAGCGTGGCGTGCACCCACAGCAGGGCCGACGGCTCGTTCGCCCGGTAGGCCTCGCCGGCGGGCCGCGGGCCCACCCCTTCGGCCAGCTCGCCCCGGATGTGTTCGTGCACCCGGTGCACGCGGCGGGCGGCCGCGAACGCGCGCTCGGCCGGCCCGTAGACCATGTCGAACACGTGGGCGAAGGTGCGCTGGAAGCGGCCGAGCGGGTCCTCCAGGGAGCGCGAGTGGTCGGCGATGGCCTGGGCCACGTGGGGATGGGCGAGCTGGAGCAGCGCCGCGCGCCCGCCGCCCAGGAAGATCACGCTGTGGCGGTTCACCTCCCACAGCTTGGAGGTCGGGCCGAAGAGCCCCGCGCGGCGATCGGGCAGCGACTGCTCGAGGTCGGCCAGCCGGGTCTCGAGCGCGTCGCGATCGACCTCGCCCCCCCCAGCGCACTCGAGCCCTCGACGATCGCCCTGGCTCTCGAACCCGCGCGACTCCAACGGGTCTCCCTCCGCACGGCGCGCCGGCAACGGCGCTCCGCGAGTGCGACCGCGCAGCGCGCGCGGCCGGGTGTCCCGGGACATGGTGGGGGCGACGGCGCCCGGAGTCGAGTGGGATCGTCAGTCGGATTCCCGGGGGCCGTCGTCCGGCGTGCCGCCCGCACCGCACGGTGCGCTCGGGCGCAGGCTGGAGGCCAGACCCGCCGCCGAGGCCACGGCCTCGCCGTGGGTCTCCTCCCAGACGTGGAAGCCGGGGCCGTCGGCCATGAAGCCTTCCTGGAGCGGAACGCCCGGGCTGGAGGAGGACGCAGAGCGGTCGGCGCGCCGGCGCCGCGGGGAGCTTCGGGGGGTGTGTCTGGACACGGAACACTCCGGGATGTCGCGCGGGGACGCGGGGAATGCGGGCCGCCTCACCCGAAGAGCGCGGCCCGGCCCCGCCTTCATCGGCCGGCGCCCGCCGAAGCTGAGCGATTCCGGCGATGGGTGGGGCCGGCTTCGTTGCGGCCCCTGGCGCCTGCGCGGCGCCTGCGCCCGGCCTGCGCGAGGCCGTCGGGTCCGGGCCCGCGGGCTCCGCCCCGCCGACCGCGCCCGGTGTCAGTCCGTCCGCTGGAGGGTGCGCAGGTAGTCGACGAGCACGCTGATGTTGCCCCGCACGACCTCCTCGGCCGTGGATTCGGACTCGATGTGCTCGCCGAAGCGGCGTCCCCAGACCGGCATCTCGCGGTTTCCGTGGGCCGACACGTCCACGCGTCCGTCGATGGTGCGGGCGATCTCCGCCGCCGGGAACTCGCCGCCGCGCCGCTTCGAGATGAAGGCCAGGTCGGCCGGCCGGGTGCGCAGGCTGTCGGCCACGGGACCGTCACCGCGTCCGCGCACCCCGTGACAGGCGGCGCAGTACTGCACGTAGAGCCCGCGGCCCGACTCGGCGAAGAGGGCCCGGGCGTCGGCCGGATCGGGATCCCCGGCCCACCCCGTGGAGGCCGTGAGCAGGCACGCCACGCCCAGGGCCAGGCCGACGCTGCCGGCAATCCGCGCCCTGCGCCCCCGCTGCGCGCGCCCTTTCAGCGGGCTCGATGCCCGCCGCTCGCGACTCCTCGGACTCGCCATCTCCGCTCCCCCCTTCTCTGGACTGCCCGACTCCGGACTGCCCTTCTTCGGGCTGCTCGACTTCGGGCTGCTCGACTCCGGGCCCTCCGACCGGGCTTCCCGCGCCGACCTTGTCCCGGCGCCCCGGTACCCCGGTGCCCCGGCGCCCCGGTGCGGCGCCCGGTGCCGGGCGAAGTGTCCCGGCTTCCTGTCCGCCCATCGCGCCCATCGCGCCCATCGCGCCCATCGTGGCCATCGCGCCCATCGGCACCCATCGGTCGCAGCGGGGCGGAGCATAACGAGGTCGCGGCCGGCCGGCCTGGGACGAAGCGCCCCAGTGGCTCGCGCGGTAGGCTGTGGGCCATGAAGGCAGCCGTCTACGACCACACCGGAGGGCCCGAGGTCTTCCGCTACGCCGACATGCCCGACCCCGTCTGCCCGCCCGACGGCGTGCTCGTCGACGTCGAGGCCATCAGCATCGAGGGCGGCGACCTGGGCCACCGCGCCCGAGGCGAGCTGGCCTCGGTGCCGCACATCGTGGGCTACCAGTGCGCGGGCCGCGTGGCCGAGGTGGGTCCCCAGGCGAGCGACCGCTCCGTGGGCCAGCGGGTGGTGGCCGTGATGATGCACGGCTCCCACGCCGAGCGCGTGGCCGTGGCGGCCGGCCAGACCTGGCTCGTGCCCGAAGGCACCGACCTCGAGAAGGCGGCCTGCGTGCCCATCGCCGTGGGCACCGCCGACGACTGCCTGTTCGAGTTCGGCCGGCTGGCGGCGGGCGAGAGCGTGCTCGTCCACGCGGGCGCGGGTGGGGTGGGCATGGCCGCCATCCAGCTCGCCAAGCGCGCCGGAGCGCGGGTTCTCAGCACGGCGTCCAGCGACGCCAAGCTCGAGCGCCTGAAGGCCCTGGGGCTCGACCACGGCATCAACTACCGCGAGGTCGACTTCGTGGCCGCCGCCCGGGAGGCGACGGGCGGCCGCGGCGTCGATCTGGTGGTGGACTCGATCGGCGGCGAGAACCTGGCGCGCAGCTTCGAGGCCGCCGGCTACCGCGGGCGCATCATCAGCGTGGGCTCCACCGCCCGCGAGCCCGACCGCCCGGACGTCTCCGCCCTGCGGCCCGGCAACAAGACGCTCACCGGCGTCTTCTTCGGGGCCGAGCTGGCGCTCCACCACGACCGCGTCCACCCCATGGTGGACCGCCACATCGCCGCGGTGGGGAGCGGCGAGCTGGAGATCGTGATCGACCGGCGCTTCGGCCTCGCCGAGGCGGCCGAGGCCCACGCCTATATCGAGAGCCGGCAGGCCTTCGGACGGGTTCTCCTCATCCCCTAGGGAAATGAATCTGGTTCGATTTCCCTACAGTCACAGAGTCATCGGTCCGATGTGCCTTGTGACATGGAATGCATCGACCGACAGCCTTCGCCCCCCGCCCGCCGGCGCGCCCCCATCGGGCTGCTCGCGCTGGGCGTCCTGCTGGCCCTCGCGCCCGCCGGGGCCCAGGCGACCCCGATCGGCGGCGTCGTCATCAGCGAGGTCTTCTACAACGCTCCGGGCTTCGACGCGGGCGACGAGTGGGTCGAGATCTACAACGGCAGCGGCAGCCCCATCACCCTCAGCGACTACAGCCTGGGCTGGGGCCGCGACAGCTACGACGACGGAACCATCGTCCTGGGCGCCTCGCTGGCGCCCGGCACCCAGCTGCTGCCGGGTGAGACCTTCGTGATCGGAGGCCCGAACAGCGGGGGCCAGAACGGCAACCCGACCTTCGACGAGATCTACGACTTCTCGCCCAACCTCAACAACGGCAACGACTTCTGGGGCACCATCCAGGCCGACGCCGTGGCGCTGTTCCTGGGCGACATCGGGACCAACCCCGCCCTGCTGCCGGTCCACGCCATCATCTACGGGCGGAGCAACGCCACCACCACCCTGCTCGACGAGCAGGGCAACCCCGCCACGCTGATGGCGGTGACCAATGGCGTGGGCTCGGGCCAGAGCCTCGAGTACCAGGGCGGCGACACCTGGGCCTTCCAGCCCAGCGAGACGCCCGGCGCCCCGGCGGCCGGCGTGCCCGAGCCGGGGACGACCCAGATGATGGGCCTGGCGCTCGTCGGCCTGCTCGGCCTCGCCCGCTGCTCGCGACCCCGCTGAGTCAGCGCTCCGCGGCGCGCCGCCGCGCACCCAGCTTCGCCCGGTAGACCCGCCCCGGAAGCAGCCGGCCCAGCACCGCCTCGCCCAGCCACTGGGCGGCGTCGACGAGCCGCTCGAGGTCGACGCCGGTGGCGATGCCCGCCGACTCGAACAGGTCGACCACGTCCTCGGTGGCCACGTTGCCCGAGGCCCCGGGCGCGTACGGGCAGCCGCCCAGGCCGCCGAGCGAGCTGTCGAAGGTGCGCAGGCCCGCCTCGTAGCCCGCCTGCACGTTGGCCAGCGCGCGGCCGTAGGTGTCGTGGCAGTGGAGCGCCAGGGCCGACAGCGGCGCCGCCTCCCCCACCGCCGCCACCAGCCGCCGCACCTGCTCGGGGTGGCCGACGCCGATGGTGTCGCCGAGCGAGATCTCCGCCGCGCCCAGCGCCCGCAGCTTCTGCGTCAACCTCACCACGGCGGCCGGGTCGACCTCGCCCTCGTAGGGGCAGCCGCAGACGGTGGACACGTACGCCCGCCAGTCGACGCCGTCGGCGGCGCAGCGCTCGGCCACCGGGCGGATGCGCTCGAGCTGCTCGTCGACCGAGCAGTTCACGTTCTTGCGGTTGTGGGTCTCACTGGCCGAGATGAAGGCCGCCGCCACCTGCACCCCGCCGGCGGCCCGGAAGCGGTCGTAGCCCTTGGGGTTCGGCACCAGCGCGCTGTAGGTGACTCCCGCCCGGGCCGGCAGCGCCGCTGCCAGGGCATCGGAGTCGGCCAGCTGGGGGATCCACTTCGGGGACACGAAGCTCGTGACCTCGATGCGCCGCAGACCGGCGCCGGCCAGGCGCTCGATCAGCTCGAGCTTGCTCCCGGTCGCCACCGTCTCGGGCTCGTTCTGCAGCCCGTCCCGCGGCCCCACCTCGTAGACGACCACCTGTGCCTCGCTCACGGGGACTCCTCAGACGTAGCCCAGCGACTTGATGCGCTTGGGATTCTTCAGCCAGCGCGGGTCGATCTTCACCCGCAGTTCGAGGAATACCTTCGTTCCCACGAGCTTCTCGATCTGGGCCCGGGCCCGGGTGCCGATGGCCTTCACCACCTCGCCGCCCCGGCCCACCACGATGCGCTTCTGGGAGTCGCGCAGCACCAGCACGTTGGCCCGGATGCGCACCAGCTCGGCGCGGCTCTCGTCGAACTCCACCACCTCGACCGCCATCTGGTAGGGCAGCTCCTGGCCCAGCTCCTCGAAGAGCGCCTCCCGCACCAGCTCCGCCGCCAGCCAGCGCAGCGGTCGGTCCGTGAGCTCGTCCTCGGGATACAGGGGCGGCGAGTCGGGCAGCGCCTCCACCAGGGCCGCCTCCAGGGCGTCCAGGCCCTCTCCCGTCCGGGCCGACAGGCGCAGCCGGGCCACCGCGCCCTCGCCCACCTCGGCCGGCCACGGCTCGGGCGCCTCGGGCGCGAGGTCGCACTTCGAGCCGGCCAGGATGTACGGGGTGCCCCGCGCCCGGAGCTCGTCCACCAGGGACTGGTGGATCGGCTCCCAGCCCCGGCGCAGGTCCACCAGCACCAGGCCCAGGTCGCAGCCCTCGGCCACCTCGGTCACGACCTCGTTGAGCGCCACGTTGAGCGGCTTGCCGCTCTCGTGACGCCCGGGCGTGTCGACGAACGCGATCTGCGCCCCGGCCACGCTGTGGATGCCCAGGATGCGGCTGCGGGTGGTCTGGGGCTTGGCGGTCACGATCGCGAGCTTCTCGCCCAGCACCGCGTTCATGAGCGTCGACTTGCCGGCGTTGGGCGGCCCCAGGATGGCGACGATGCCCGCCCGGTGAGCGCGTCGGGGCTCAGCCATCGGCGGCCTCGGCCTGGGCCCGCGGCAGGGCCTCGCGGGCGGCCCGCTTCTCCGCCTGGCGCTTCGAGCGCGCGCGCGCCCGGGCCCAGGGCTCGCCCTGCACCCGCACCTCGCACTCGAAGCGGTCCTCGTCGCCTTCGACGCCGCTGTCGGACAGCAGGTGGTAGCTGGGGAACTCGCCGCGGCTCTGCATCACCAGCTCCTGGAAGTGGGTCTTCGGGTCGCGCTCGACCCGGGGCGCGCCGGGCGAGAGGGCCTCGGCGAAGGAGCGCTGCACCAGCTGCTGGACCGGCTCGAGCCCGCCGTCCAGGTACATCGCCCCCAGCACCGCCTCCATGGCGTCGGCGAGGATGGTGGCCTTGGCCTCGCCCGCACTCTGGCGCTCGGTCTGCCCCAGGGCCAGGTGGCCGCCGAGACCGAGCTCGCGGGCCAGCTCGGCCAGGGCGGTCTTGTCCACCAGGGCGTGGAGCGCGCGGGTGAGGTCGCCCTCGCTCCACTCGGGGTGGGCGGCATGGAGCAGGTGCGCCACGGCCAGGCCCACCACGGCGTCGCCCAGGAACTCGAGGCGCTCGTTGCTGGGGAGCCCCGGGTGCTCGTGGGCGTAGGACGAGTGGCGAAGCGCGTCGGCGAGCCGGCCGCGGTCGCGGAAGCGGTAGCCCAGGGCCTCTTCCAGGGACGCGAGCTCGGCCTCGCTCCCGGGCGTTCGGTCGGGCTCGCTCACCGCACGCGCCCCGCGATCCAGCCGCCGCCCAGCACCACGTCGCCCTCGGCAGCGTCGAACACCGCCGCCTGGCCGGGACACACCGCCCGCGCGCCGCGGTCGAACACCACCCGCGCGCGGCCGGGGCCGTCCGGATGCACCCAGGCCGGCGCGCCCGGGTCGCGGTAGCGGATGCGCACGCGCGCGCGCACCGGGGCCTCGGGCGGCGCGCCCGCGATCCAGTTCACCCGCTCGACCCGGGCGCCCGCGGACGCCAGGGCGTCCTCCTCGCCCAGGGTCACGTCGCCGCTCTCGGGGTCGATGTCGACCACGTAGAGCTTGCGGCTCGCGGCCACGCCGATGCCGCGCCGCTGCCCCACGGTGAAGTGGTGGACGCCCGGGTGGCGGCCCAGCTCGCGCCCGGCCTCGGAAACGAAGCGACCGGGCCGGTCGGCGGCCTCGGGGCGGATCTGCTCGACCACGCTCCGGTAGTCGCCGTCGGGCACGAAGCAGATCTCCTGGCTCTCGGGCTTCTCGGCGGTGCGCAGCCCCAGCGCGCGTGCGCACTCGCGCACGGCGTCCTTGGTGAGATCGCCGAGGGGAAACCAGGTGCGCTCGAGCTGGGCCTGGTCGAGCTCGAACAGAAAGTAGGTCTGGTCCTTCCGGAGATCGGCGGCCCGGCGCAGCCGCCGGCGGCCGCTCGCCGGGTCGCGGTCGATGCGCGCGTAGTGGCCGCTGGCCACCGCGTCCGCGCCCAGCACCGCGGCGCGCTCCATCAGCAGCGCGAACTTGAAGCGCGAGTTGCAGGGCACGCAGGGGATGGGCGTGTGGCCGCGCAGGTAGGCGTCGGCGAAGGGCTCGATCACCTCCTTGCGAAAGGCGTCCAGGTAGTTGGCCACGTAGAAGCGCAGCCCCAGGCGCTCGGCCACCCGCCGCGCGTCGTCGGCGTCGTCGAGGGAGCAGCAGCGCGAGCGGCTGCCGGCCAGGTGGAGGGTGACCCCGATGACCTCGCGGCCGGTCTCGACCGCCAGCGCCGCCGCCACCGACGAGTCCACCCCGCCCGACATGGCCACCACCAGGCGCTCGCTCCCGGGGGCCGTGCGGGCCGACCGCGCGCTCGTCGCGGGCGGCGCGCTCACGGGCTCTCCAGGGCGCGCACCCGGGGCACCAGCTCGGCGAGCAGCGCCACGGCGCGGTCGATCTGGGCCTCGTCCACCCCGTGGCCCACCGACAGGCGGAGGCTGGCCCGCGCGCGGTCCGGGTCGAGGCCCATGGCGGTCAGCACGTGGGAGGGCGAGATCGAGCCCGAGTGGCAGGCGGCGCCGGCCGAGGCGGCCACGCCCTCGACGTCCAGGGCCTGGAGCAGCACCTCGCCGGCGCTGCCCTCGATCTCGACGTTCAGGGTGTTGGGCAGCACGTGGTCGGGGTCGCCGTTGCGGCGCACGCCGGGCACCGCAGCCCGCAGCCCTTCCCAGAGCCGGTCGCGCAGGGCCCCGTAGCGGCGCTCCCGTTCGGCCAGCTCGGCGCGGGCCAGGTCGCAGGCGACCCCGAAGCCCACGATGCCCGCGGTGTTCTCGGTGCCCCCGCGCCGGCCGCGCTCCTGGCCTCCGCCCGCCAGCAGCGGCGGCAGCTCGACCCCGCGCCGCAGCACCAGCGCGCCCGTGCCCTTGGGTCCACCCAGCTTGTGGGCCGAGCAGGAGAGGAGATCCACGGGCCGGTCGCCCAGCCCGACATCGATCTTGCCCACCGCCTGGGTGGCGTCCACGTGGAGCCAGGCGCCTCGCGCCCGGGCCCGCTCGCCGAGGGCGTCCACCGGCTGGAGGACCCCGGTCTCGTTGTTGGCCCAGATGATCGACACCAGCGCCGGGCCCTCGAGCCCCGCGAGCGCGTCGTCCACCGCCTGGGGGTCGACCCGGCCCCCCGCGTCCACCGGCACCTGCACCACCGTGTGCCCGGCCTTGGCCAGGCGGCCCGCCGGCTCCCGGACCGAGGGATGCTCGACCGTGCTGGTGACGAGCGCCCGACCCCGCTCGCCCACGGCGCCGGCGAGAACGGTGTTGTTGGCCTCGGTGGCGCCGGCGGTGAAGACCACCTCCCGGGCGTCCACCCGCAGCAGCGCCGCCACGGAATCGCGGGCGGTCTCGACCCGCTTGCGGGCCGCGGCCCCCTCGCCGTGGGTGCTCGAGGGGTTGCCCGGGCAGTCGCGCAGCACGCGCACCATGGCCTCCACGACTTCCTCGCGGACGGGGGTGGTGGCGTTGTGGTCGAGGTCGATGCGCATGGACATGGGGCTCCGGGGCCGAAGGATGCCCCGGTGGCCCCACCGGTCAAGCCATGGGGCGCCCGGGCGCTCCGGGTCGGGGGAAATCGGGGATCAGCCGGGGTCGGGCACGCCCGCGATGACGTCGGCCAGCGAGCGCTCGTCGGCCACCGCCACCACCTGGCGCTCGAGCTCGTCCAGGGTGCGGTCCACCGCCGGGCCGGTCGGGCTGGGCCCCATCTCGTGGTCGCGGGTCCCGCGCAGCGCCACCAGCACCTCGGTGAGCGTGATGCGCTCGGCCGGCCGCCCCAGGTTGTAGCCCACCTCGCGCTCGTCCCCGGCCAGCGGCGCCACCAGGCCGGCGCGCTCCAGCTGCTCGAGCACGTCGCGCACGTGGCGCACGGAGATCCCCAGGGTCTCGGCCAGGCCCTCCGCGGTCGTGGGCGGCAGCTCGTCGCGGAAGCTGCGCGCCACCTCGGCCGCGACGCGCACGCCCAGGGCCTCGCGCTCGGCCGGAGCCGGCTGGCCTCCCCGGACCTCGCGCCGGTAGCGCGCCAGGTTCTGGTGGGCGTAGGAGATCTCGGCGCCCAGCAGCACCAGGGCGATGGCGATGTAGAGCCAGAACAGGATGAGCGGAATCGCGGCGAAGGAGCCGAACAGCGCGTTGTACTTGGCGGCCCCGGAGATCATGCCCAGCAGGTAGCGCTGGGTGACCAGCACCAGGGAGGCCGCCACCACCCCGCCCAGCAGGGCCGACAGCGGGCGCACCTCGGTGTTGGGCAGGAACCAGTAGATGAACGAGAAGCCCAGCACGAACAGCACGAACGGCAGGTAGCGCAGGCCCGTCTGGTACAGGAACTCGAAGCCGGGCACCTCGAGCAGCGTCGACAGCACGGCCGCGCTCTGGAGCGTGGCCTCCAGCGAGAAGGCGACGCTCACCACCATGGGCACCACCACGATCACCAGCAGATAGTCGGCCAGGCGCCGCAGCCAGGTGCGCCCGCGGCGCAGCCCCCAGATGTCGTTGAGGGTCTCCTCGGCGTGGCGCAGGGCCAGCACCGTGGTCACCACCGTGAGCCCCGCACCGACGCTGCCGAGGGTGCCGAGCTTCGCCTCCTCGACCACGCGCAGGATGGTCTGGGCGGCGTCGGGCGAGGCGGCGGTCACCGTGTTGACCGCCCACATCACCACGTCGTCGCCCACACCCACGCCCTTCAGGATGGACACCACGACCACCAGCAGCGGGATCAGCGTCAGCGACGCGATGTAGGTGAGCGCGCTGGCGCGCAGCAGGAGCTGATCGCGCAGGAAGCCCTCGACGATCATCACGCAGAGCTGCAGCAGGCGCGCGCCGCGGGCCTGGAACGAGGTCGCCTGCTGGTCGAGGCGCCACAGATCCTCGGTGAAGAAGCGCCGGGCGCGGTCGAACAGGGTCGCCGGGGTGGTGCTCAAGCCCCCTCCTCGAAGCCGTTCAGCCCGCTGGGTTCGCGGGGTCCGCGGGGTCCGCGGAGTCCGTCGGGTGCGTCCACAGCGGGCGCGCGGCGCTCGGGTGCAGGCTCGCGCCTCGCCTCGCAGCCCGCCGGTCGAGGGTCGCGGACCTCGGCCCAGCCGGCCAGCCCGGCCAGCGTGCGCGGGCCGATGCCGGGAACCCGGTCGACGTCGGCCAGCCGGCGGAAGGGCCGCCGGCAGCGCGCCTGGACGATGGCCGAGGAGCGCGCCGGACCGATGCCCGGCAGCACCTGGAGGGTCTCGGCGTCGGCGCGCTGGAGATCGATGGGGCGGCCCCAGAGGAGCCCCGCGACTCCGTCGACGTCGGGCGGCGGCGGGGCGGGCTCCACGGGGCCGGGCCCCAGCCCGACGCCGCCCACCCACAGCCAGAGGCAGGCACCCAGCAGCACGGCCGCGCGCAGTCGGGCCTCGGCCACCGCCTACTCGGACGCCGGCTCCGCGGCCCCGGCCTCCACGAAGGCCGCGTGGAGCGCGCGCACCGCCAGCTCGGTGTACTTCTCCTCGATCACCACCGAGACCTTGATCTCGCTGGTCGAGATGAGCTGGATGTTGATGCCCTCGGCGGCCAGCACCTGGAACATGCGCGCGGCCACACCGGCGTGGTCCTTCATGCCGAGCCCGACGATGGACACCTTGGCGATGTTCTCGTCGCCCTCGACCTCGCTGGCGCCCACCAGCGGGATCTCCCGCTCGGCGATCTCCAGGGCCCGGCGGAAGTCGTCCCGGGGCACGGTGAAGGTCATGTCGGTGCTGCCGTCGTCGGACACGTTCTGCACGATCATGTCCACCACGATGCCCGCCTCGGCCAGGGGCGTGAACAGCTCGCCGGCGATGCCCGGCTGGTCCTTCACGCTCTTCACCCGGATCTTCGCCTCGTTGCGGTTGTAGGTGACGCCGGAGACGACCAGCTGCTCCATCACATCCTCCTCCCGGACCACCCAGGTTCCCTCGCTCGTGTCGAAGCTGGAGCGCACGTGGATCGGCACCCCGTAGCGGCCGGCGAACTTGACCGAGCGGATCTGCAGCACCTTGGCGCCCAGGCTCGCCAGCTCGATCATCTCCTCGAAGGAGACCCGGTCGAGCTTGCGCGCCGCGGGCACCATCCGCGGGTCGGTGGTGAAGACGCCGGGCACGTCGGTGTAGATCTCGCAGACGTCGGCCCCGAGGGCGCAGGCCGCCGCCACCGCCGAGGTGTCCGAGCCCCCGCGGCCGAGGGTGGTGATGTTGCCCGCCTCGTCGATGCCCTGGAAGCCGGCGATCACCGCCACCGCGCCCTCGTCGAGCACCGCGCGCAGGGCCTCGGCGTCGACGCTGTTGATGCGCGCCCGGGTGTGGGCGCCGTCGGTGCGCATGCCCATCTGGGCGCCCGTGAAGGACCGGGCGTCGACGCCGAGCTGCTGGATCGCCATGGCCAGCAGCGCGATCGTCTTCTGCTCGCCGGTCGAGACCAGCACGTCGTACTCGCGCTCGGGCGGGTCCTCGCCCGCGATCTCCCGGGCCAGGCCGACCAGCGCGTTGGTCTCCCCGGACATGGCGGACACGCAGACCACGACCTGGTTGCCCTGGCGATGGGTCTCCACCACCCGGCGCGCGACGTTCCGGATGCGCTCCACGTCGCCCACACTGGTGCCGCCGTATTTCTGGACGATCAGCGCCATCGCTCACGACTCCATCGGCGGACAGGCCAGACCGTCCGCCACCAGGGCCTCGCGCCAGCTCCCGGCGCACGCCCGGGCCCGCGGTCCCGACGCCCGCACCGAGACCCGGCGCGCTCCGTCGGCCGATCCCCGCTCGAGGCGGATCTCGAGGCGCTCCCTGGGTAGCGCGTCCGGAAAGCGATCGCTCCACTCGACGGCCAGCACCCCGCCGGGCTCGAGCCAGTCGAACCAGCCCGCGGCCTCGAGCTCGGCCTCGCTCTCCACCCGGTAGAGGTCGGCGTGCACCAGGGCCGGCGCGCCGGGCCGGGCCGGCGGGTACTCGCCGGCGATCACGAAGGTGGGGCTGGCGATGAGCCCGGGGTCGAGCCCCAGCCCCTCTCCGAGGCCCTTCACGAAGGCGGTCTTGCCCGCACCGAGCGCCCCCACCAGGCCGATGGCCAGGCCCTCCGCCGGCAGCACCTCCCCCAGCCGGCGCGCGGCGCGGTGGGTGGTCTCAGCGTCCGGGGAACGAAAGCAGAAGTCCGGCACGGCCGACCTCGGCCTCCTCGTCGCCCTGGGCCGCGCGGCGCAGGCGCTCGGCCGCCGCCGGCAGCGCCCGCGCCAGGTCGCCGGCGGCCAGCCCGGCCTCCCCGTGCTCCCGGGCGTGGGCGTCGCCGGCCTCGCCGTGGACATAGACCGCGGCGCAGGCCGCCTCGAAGGCCGGGAGCCCCTGGGCCAGCATCGCGGCGACCAGCCCCGTGAGCACGTCGCCCGTGCCGCCGCTGGCCAGCGCGGGCCCGCCGGTGGGGTTCACGGCCAGTCGGCCCGATGGGTCGGCCACCAGGGTGGCGGCGCCCTTCAGCACCACCACCGCGCCCGTGCGCTCCGCCAGGCCGCGGGCGGCGCCCGGCCGGTCGCGCGAGAGCTTCGCCACGGTCGTGCCCAGGAGCCGGGCCGCCTCCCCGGGATGGGGCGTCAGCAGCGTGGGCGCCTGGCGCGCCCTCAGCGTCTCGGGCGCGCCGGCGAACGGGAAGAGCCCGTCGGCGTCGAGCACCAGGGGCCCCTCGACCCGCTTGGCCAGGGCGCGCACCAGGTCGCCGGTCTCGCGCGCGCGGCCGATGCCGGGCCCGCAGGCCACCACGTCGCGCTCGGTGGCCAGGCCGACCACCGCATCCTCGGCCGCCGCGGCCAGACAGCGGCGCTCGGTGTCGGCCACCGGAACGGTCATGGCCTCGGTGCACTTGACCTCGAGCACGTCGTTGAGGCCGGCCGGGCACGCCAGGGTGACGAGCCCCGCGCCGCCGCGCACCGCGGCCGACGCCGCCAGCGCCGCCGCCCCGGTCTTGCCCTCGCCGCCCGCCACCAGCAGCACGTGACCGAAGCTTCCCTTGTGGCCGTCGACCGGGCGCGGGGGCAGCGCCCAGCCCGCCGCGGCGGGCGTCCACAGCTCGGCCGAGGGCACCACGCCCGGCGCGGCGTCGGCGATGCCGATGCGCGCCACCAGCGTCTCGCCGGCCCGCGTGCGCCCGGGCTCCACGGCCAGGCCGAGCTTCGGCAGCGACATGGTGACCGTGCAGTCGGCCTCCACCGCCACCCCGTGCACCTGCCCGGTGTCGCTGTCGATGCCCGAGGGCAGATCCACCGCCAGCACCCACACGTCGAGGTCGCGGGCGGCGTTGATGCGTCGGATGGCCGCGGCGGGCGTGCCCTCCACCTTGCGGGCCAGGCCGGTGCCGAAGATGGCGTCGACCAGCACCCCGCGGCGCGGGGGCTTCCAGCGCGGGCCCTCGAGCGGGACGCCCGCGGCCCGGGCGCGCTTCCAGTTGGCGGCGGCGTCGCCGCGCAGCTTCTTGGGATCGCCCAGCAGCGCCGCCCGCACCGGAACCCCCAGCACGTGGAGCTGGCGCGCCACCACCAGGCCGTCGCCGCCGTTGTTGCCCGTGCCGCACACCACCACGACCTCGGCGTCGCCGGCCACCGCCGACGCTTCGGTCTGCAGCACGTCGAGGACGGCCTCCACCACGGCGCGCCCCGCGCTCTCCATCAGCACCTCGCCGGCGACACCCAGGGTCCGGATGGTGTGACGGTCGAGGGCGCCCATCTCGGCGGCGGTGACCAGCGGCCACGGCGCGCCGGGCGCGATGACAGGATGCGGAGCCAGGACGGTGGGTGCTTCGGGCATGGGGGGAGTGTCGCAGACCCCTTCCCCTGCGTGCTAGCCGACCGGGCGCGGCGCAAGGCCGACCGCCGCCGCGCTCAGCCGATGAGTGCCTCGAAGTCGCGCAGGGAGCGGTCCAGGCCCACCAGCACCGCGCGCGACAGCAGCTCGCGGCCGGCCACCACGCGGTCGGCGGCGGGCGCCGCCTCGAGCACTTCGGTGACGCTGTGGAAGCCCAGGCCGCCACCCACCCCGATCTCGAGGCGCAGCTTCGAGGCCAGGCGCACCGAGTCGCCCAGGCTGTCCAGCTGGGCGCGGCGCTCGGCGGCGGGCAGGTCGATGGTGGATCCGGTGTAGAACTCGACGCCGGCCACGCCCAGGCCGTGGGCGGCCTTCACGCCGTCGAGGCCGGGCGGCACCAGGGCCACCACCGGGATGCCGGCCTCCTCCAGGCTGCGCAGCCAGGGCGTGAGCCCGGTTCCGGCGCCGCGCACGTCGAAGGGCTGGGCGCTGCCCACGCCCTCGGCGCCGCCGGAGCACAGCACCACGCAGTCGGGACGCGCCTCGAGCGCCACCTTCTGGAGGCCCTGGGAGGGCGGCATGCGCAGCTCGAGCACCCGGGCCGCGCGGCGCAGCTCGACCACGTCGCTCTCGGTCACCGGCGACAGCTCGTCGGAGATGCCCAGCCGCAGCGCGTGCACCCCCGCGAGCTCGGCCACGGTGGCGGCCGCGGCCAGCCCGGCGCCGGGCGCCCGGGTGGCGTCGCGCAGGGCCGGCAGGGCGTCGAGGGCGAGCGTCAGTCGGCGCACGCGGAGCTCCTACTCGCCGCCCACGCCGGCGAGCGCCCGCTGGAGCTCGTCGGCGAGCTGGCGGGCCAGGGTCTCGACCCGGGTCGAGTCCTCGCCCTCCACCATGATCCGCGCCTTGGGCTCGGTGCCGCTGTAGCGGATGAGGACGCGCCCGCGGCCGGCCAGCTCGGACTCCACCTCCTTGATGGCCGCCTGCAGCGACGGGAGCGAGTCGATCGGCCGCTTCTCGGCCACCCGCACGTTCACCGTGATCTGCGGGAAGCGCTCGAAGCCGGCGGTGAGCTCGGAGAGCGGACGCCCGGCCCGGGCCAGGATGGCCAGGGTCTGGAGCCCGGACATCAGCCCGTCGCCGGTCTTGGCGTGGTCCAGGAAGATGATGTGGCCCGACTGCTCGCCGCCCAGGTTGTAGCCGCCGCCGCGCATGGCCTCGACCACGTAGCGGTCGCCCACCTGGGTACGGACGAGCGACAGGCCGTCGCGCTCGAGGAACTTCTCGAGGCCCAGGTTGCTCATGACCGTGGCCACGACCGCCCCGCCCTTCAGCGCGTCCCGGCCCTGCAGCTCGCGCGCGAACAGCCCGAGCAGGACGTCGCCGTCGAGGACGTTGCCCTTCTCGTCCACCACCACCACGCGGTCGGCGTCGCCGTCGACGGCGATGCCCACGTCGGCGCGGGTCTCGCGCACCCTGGCGGCCACGTTGTCGGGGTGGAGCGACCCGCACTTGTCGTTGATGTTGCGGCCGTTGGGGCCCACACCGAGGCTCACCACCTCGGCGCCCAGCTCGGCCAGCACGGTCGGCCCCACCTTGTAGGCGGCGCCGTTGGCGCAGTCGAGGACCACGCGCAGGCCGTCCAGCGACAGGTCCATGGGGAAGGTGTTCTTGAGCGCCACCACGTAGCGCCCGGTGGCGTCCTCGATGCGCTTGGCGCGCCCCACCCCTTCGGCCTTGGCGCGGCACTGGGCCAGCTCGCCCGAGGCGATGAGGCGCTCGATGGTGTCCTCCAGCTCGTCGGCCAGCTTGAAGCCGTCGTCGCCGAAGAACTTGATGCCGTTGTCCTCGTAGGAGTTGTGGCTGGCGGAGATCATCACGCCCGCGTCACAGCGCATGTCCGTGGTCAGGAAGGCCAGCCCTGGCGTGGGCATGGGGCCCACCTGGATGACGTCGGCGCCCATGGAGGCGATGCCCGCCGCCATGGCGTCCTCGAACATGTAGCCCGAGAGCCGGGTGTCCTTGCCGATCAGGATGCGGCGCCGGCCGACCCCCTTGCCGCGGAACACGTGGGCGATGGCCTGGCCGAGCGCCATGGCCATGTCGGCGGTCATCGGGTGCACGTTCGCGCGGCCGCGGACCCCGTCGGTCCCGAACAGTCGCGGTCTCTGCTCGCTCATCCTTCCTCCTGCTGCGGCGTCAGCTCGCCCGTCGCTTCGGGCACGGCCAGCTTCTCCGGGTCCGGAATGATCTCCACGCGGACGACCACCGGCTTCTTGTCTTCCATCCACACCGTGCCGCCGCCCAGGAAGAGCCGCACCTCGCGCTCGATGGGCTCCGTGGCGCCCGTGACGTCGATGGTCTCGGTCACCACCTCGCGCAGCCGCAGCACCTGACTGCGGGCCCCGGCCAGCCACACCCGGCGCGGGGTCACCTCGACCGCGGCCACCAGATGGCCGTCCGCCGGGTCTCCTTCCACATCGGCGCGCACGCCCACGGCCTTGCGCCCCTTTCGCTCGAAGCGCAGCTGAACGTGGGAGGGCGAGCGCGCCACGATCTGGGCGTCCCGGGGCAGCTCGTCGAGGATGGTGGACTGCTCCACCTCGTACTCGGCGGTGCCCACCTTGCTGTCGGTGACGTCGAGGCGGTAGACGAGGTTGCTGGCCTTCACGTTGCGCATGGCGGCCCGGCTGGCCCTCAGGCGCACGTTGATGGCGTCGACGGACATGTCGGTCACCACCAGCTGGTCGTCCAGGCCGGAGAGCTCGATGGGGACGTCGAAGCCCTGCTCCACGTCCGAGGCACCGTGGGCCATGCCCCACAGGAAGAGTGCGATCGCGAACGCCAGGAACAGGATTCCGAAGCGCAGGTTGCCGGTGCGTCTTGCCATGGTGTCGAGTCCTCGGCGGGGCGTCGCGGGCGACCTCCCCTAGGCGCCGCTCCCCCTCGCCTGGCGGGAGGAGCCTTCGACCGCGGCCCCTCCTTCGGCGACTTCGAGGGGTCGGTTGATCTCGGACTCGTGGGGCAGCCCGCGGCGCTCCCCGGCCAGGATGTCGCGCAGCACCACCCGCAGCCGCGGGCCGTCGAGGCCGCGCATCATCTCGCCGCCCATCACCACGGAGATGGTGCCCGTCTCCTCGGACACCACCACGACCACGGCGTCGGTCTCCTCGGTGATGCCCACGGCCGCCCGGTGCCGGGTGCCCACGCCGTCGGGCAGGTCGGTGCGCAGGGTGAGCGGCAGGATGCAGCCGGCCGAGCCGATGAAGCCGTCCTGGACGACCACGGCGCCGTCGTGGAGCGGGGACTGGGGCAGGAAGATCGAGGACAGCAGATCCTTGCTCACCCGTCCGTTCACCCGCACGCCGATCTCGATCTGGTCGTCGAGGGCGGTCTCGCGCTCGAGCACGATGAGCGCCCCCACCCGCCGCTGGGCCAGGCTCTGGGCCGCGCGCACCACCTCCTCGAGGATCTGCGACTCCTCCTGGGGCGAGACGTTGGGGAAGAACCCGCGCCCCACCCGGGCCAGCGCCCGGCGGATGTCGTTCTGGAACAGGATGATGATGATGAGGACCGCGGAGGCCAGGAAGTTCTCGAGGATGAGCTGCACGGTCACGAGCTGCAGCAGCTCGGAGAGGACCGACAGCGCGATCAGCACGATCAGGCCCACCAGGATCTGCACCGCCCGGGTGCCGCGGATCAGCAGCAGCAGCCAGTAGATGGCCACGGTGACGACCAGCAGGTCGATGGTGTCGCGCACGGGGTCGAAGTTGGCCGCGAAAAAGGCGCGCAGGTCGATGAGGAGAGCCCACAGATACTCGATCATCCGAGAGCCTCCCTTCGGTCGTCGGTGGGGTCGTCCAGCCGGTCGTCTTCGCGGTCGTCGGCCCGGTCGTCGGCCGGGTCTCCGCCCGCGCGGGCCGCGGCGCGCAGGGCCCGGCCCACGGCCACCGCCCGGCGCGCGCCGTCCACGTCGTGCACCCGCACGGCGTCGGCCCCGGCGAACACGGCCACGCTCGCCGCGCAGTGGCTGGCGAGGTCGCGGTCCTCGACGGGGTCGCCGGTGAGTGTTCCCAGGAACGACTTTCGGGACAACCCGATGAGCAGCGGCCGTCCCAGGCGCCGGCGCAGCCAGCCGGCGCGGGCCACCAGGGCCAGGTTGTCCTCGAGCCGCTTGCCGAACCCGATGCCCGGGTCGACCGCGATGCGCTCGCGCGCCACGCCCGCGGCCTCGGCGCTCGAGACCGAGGCCCGCAGCTCGCGGGCCACCTCGCCCAGCACGTCGTCGTAGCCGGGGGCGCGCTGCATGGTCTCGGGGGTGCCCCGGATGTGGCCCACCACCAGGCCGGCCCCGTGCTCGGCCACCACCTCGGCCAGCGCCGGGTCGTGGGCGAGGCCCGTCACGTCGTTCACCACCCGGGCGCCCGCGGCGAGGGCGGCGCGGGCCACCTTCGCCTTGCGGGTGTCGACCGAGAGCGTGGCGGGGAAGCGCTTGGCCAGGGCCTCGAGGGCCGGCACCACGCGCTCGCACTCCTGGGCTGCGTCCACCTCCGGGGCTCCGGGACGCGTGGACTCGCCGCCCAGATCGAGCCAGTGGGCGCCGGCGTCCAGCAGGGCGCGCGCCTCGTCGACCACCGCCCCCACGTCCACCGGACCGGCGCCGCGCGCGAAGCGGCCGCCGTCGGAGAACGAGTCCGGAGTCAGGTTGATGACTCCGACGATCGTCACGCGTTCGGGGGGGAGGATGGCGTCGTGGCTCACGTTCCTCCTCCTAGGCAGGAGACGGATCGGGGAGCTTGTCTCCCGGGAAATCCTTCTTGTCCTCGGCCTTCTCGCTCTTCGGCCGCGCGGGCTCGCCGCCCGTGGGCCCCACCTCGGGCGCCGGCATGGGCGGCAACGGCTCGCCGCGCACCAGCAGGTCGAGGTCCGTGCGCTCGAGCGTCTCGCGCTCGAGCAGCGACTCGGCGATGCGATCGAGGATCTCGCGGTTCTCGACCAGCAGCCGGCGCGCGTCGTCGTACTCCTCGGTGAGGATGCGCGACACCTCCTGGTCGATCTCCTGGGCCTTCTGCTCGCTGTAGTCCTTGTGGGACATGAAGTCGCGGCCGAGGAAGACGTCGCCGCCCTCGTCGCCGTACGCCACCGGACCCAGGGCGTCGCTCATGCCGTACTTGCAGACCATGCGCCGCGCCCAGTCGGTGGCCTGCTTGAGGTCGTTGGAGGCGCCCGTGGAGAAGTGGTCGAAGATGAGCTCTTCGGCCGCCCGACCGCCCATGGCGTGCTTGATGATCGCCAGGATCTGGCTGCGGGTGTAGTTCAGGCGATCCTCGTCGGGCATGGTCTGGGTGAGGCCCAGGGCCATGCCGCGCGGGATGATCGTGACCTTGTGGACCGGGTCGGAGTCCTTGGTGAGCAGCGCCACCAGGGCGTGGCCGGCCTCGTGGTAGGCCGTGACCCGCTTGTCCTCCTCGCTCATGATCATGCTGCGGCGCTCGGCGCCCAGCAGCACCTTGTCCTTCGCCTGCTCGAAGTCGACCATGTGCACGCGCGTGGCGTCGCGCCGGGCCGCCAGCAGCGCGGCCTCGTTCACCAGGTTCTGGAGATCGGCGCCCACGAAGCCGGGCGTGCCCTTGGCGATGGTCTCGAGGTCGACATCGTCGGCCAGCGGCACCCGCCGGGTGTGCACCTTGGCGATCTCGAAGCGGCCGCGCAGGTCGGGCCGCGGCACCACCACCCGGCGGTCGAAGCGGCCCGGGCGCAGCAGCGCCGGGTCGAGCACGTCGGGCCGGTTGGTGGCGGCGATGAGGATGACGCCCTCGTTGGACTCGAAGCCGTCCATCTCGACCAGCAGCTGGTTGAGCGTCTGCTCGCGCTCGTCGTGACCGCCGCCCAGCCCGGCGCCGCGGTGGCGGCCCACGGCGTCGATCTCGTCGATGAAGATGATGCAGGGCGCGTGCTTCTTGCCCTGGAGGAAGAGGTCGCGCACGCGGCTGGCGCCCACGCCCACGAACATCTCCACGAAGTCCGAGCCGGAGATGGAGAAGAAGGGGACGCCCGCCTCGCCGGCCACCGCCCGGGCCAGCAGGGTCTTGCCGGTGCCCGGGGGGCCCACGAGCAGCACGCCCTTGGGAATGCGCCCGCCCAGGCGCGTGAACTTCTTGGGCTCCCGGAGGAAGGCGATGATCTCCTCGAGCTCGACCTTCGACTCCTCCACCCCGGCGACGTCCTCGAAGGTGACGCGCTGCTGGTTCTCGGTGAGCAGCCGGGCCCGGCTCTTGCCGAAGCTCATGGCCTTGCCGCCGCCGGACTGCATCTGGCGGATGAAGAACACCCACAGCCCGATGAAGAGCAGCAGGGGGAACCACATGATGAGGACCTGGCGCCAGAAGCTGCCCTCGGGCTTGGGCCGCGCCGAGTACTTGACGCCGTTGGCCTTGAGCTCCTCCAGGAACTCCTGGGTGACCGTCGGGGCGTAGCTGGTGAACTCGCCGCCCTCGGTGTACTTGCCGTGGATGTAGCCGTCCTCGATGGTGACCTCGGCCACCTGACCGCCTTCCACCTGGACGATGAACTCGCTGAACGCCACCTCGGGCGGAGCGGCCTGGTTCTGCTTCAGCATGGTCACCAGGAGCACGATCATCACGAGGATCACGACCCACAGGGCCATGTTCTTGTAGAACTGCTGATTCACTTCAGCCCCCGATGGGCAGGCTCGGCGCGCCGCTCACTGGGATCGGCACGGTCCGCGCGGTTTTTCCTGTGTCCAATGGCGCGATCGACTATGGGTCCGATGCGGGCTCTTCCACTCTGGTTCCGGCGCCGGCCCCGACGCGGGCTGCGAGCCGGGCCGAGGGCGCCTCCGGCCGCGGGCCGGAGCCTCCCGCCAGGCCGCCGAGTGGGGCAAAACCTCTGCACCTTTGCCAGCTTAGCACCTGCCCCCGCATTCCCCAGCGGCCCTGTCGGCCCCCTGTGCGGAGAGCAGGAGGGCCCCGGCCAGGCGTCGCGCCCGGAGGCCGCCGGGCAGCTCGAGCACCCGGCCGCCGCGTCCGTCGAGGGCAAAGGCCTGCAGGCGTTCGAGGTGGATTCGCTCCACGTGGCGCCCGCCGCCGAGATCGCACCAGGCCCGGCGCCAGAGCCGCAGGGCGAGCGCCGGCGCCAGCTCGGACCAGCCGTCGAGCGCCACTCGGACCTGCCGGCCCGAGGGGTCGCGCTCCACGCGCCGCCCCGCCTCCGCTGCCACCAGACCCTCGATCCACTCTGCATCTCGTCGATGTGAATCGGCCAATTGCGCCAAAGTGTTGAGGAGCCGGGGATTGAATTCCCGCGCCAGCCCCGGAAGCCAGTCGAGCCGCAGACGATTGCGCGCGTAGTGGCGGTCCTCGTTGGACGCGTCCTCCCGCCAGACCAGGCCCCGCGCCCGGGCGTAGGCCTCGACGGCCGCGCGGTCGACGGACAGCAGCGGGCGCACCACGCGCCCGTCGGCCGAGCGCCGGGGAATGCCCGCCAGGCCCGAGGGTCCGCTGCCCCGCAGCAGCCGCAGCAGCACGGTCTCGGCCTGGTCGCTCGCGGTGTGGGCGGTGGCGATGGCCACGTCCGGCCCTTCGCCCAGCAGCTCGGCCGCCAGGCCGTGGAGCGCCTGGTAGCGCAGGGCCCGGGCGGCCTCCTGGAGGCTCGGCCGCTCGCGGCTCGAGCGCGCCTCCTCGACCCGGCGCCGGGGATCGACCCGCCGGCAGCCGTAGGCAAGGCCCCGACTCCCGGCGGCCTCGCGGACGGCCTGCGCGTCGGCGTCGGCGGCCTCGCCCCGCAGACCGTGGTGGACGTGGGCCACGGCCAGCCGGAGGCCCCGCGAGCGCTCCTGCAGCCGGTGGAGCGCGTCCAGGAGCACCGTGGAGTCGACCCCGCCCGAGACGGCCACCAGCAGGCGCCCCTCGGCGAGCCCGCATTCCCGCAGGGAATCCGCCACCGCCTCGGACACCCGGCGCAGCGCGCGCCCCTGCGCCGAGCGCGGGGCCGGAGCCGGCGAGCCGGGGACGGGGGTCGCCACGCCGACCTAGGCCCCGGCCTCGTCACGCAGGGCCGAGGCGGTGCCGAGGGCGATGCGCGTGCCGTCCTGCTTGTCGACCCAGACCTCGCACTCGACCCGGGTGCGGGTGCCTTCGGGCACCTCGTCCTTCACCCGGGCGCAGGCCTTCACCTGCTCGTCCACCCACAGCACGTTGGTGAGCTTGAGCGCCATGCGCCCGCCTTCGAGCCAGCCCAGGCCGAAGTGGTCGCCCATGACCTGGGACACGAAGCAGGTGGTCATCATTCCCTGGACCACGATGTTCGGGAAGCCCAGCTTCTTCGCCTCCTCGGCGTCGGTGTGGTAGGTGCGGCCGGGGCCCGAGAACATCCAGCAGCGGCGCTGGTCCACCACTTTTTCCACCGGCGCGAGATCCGGCCCCTGGGCCGTGGGAAACGGCGGGCGCTCCTTCTTCTCCGCCTTGGCCGCGGCGGTCTTCTCGTCCACCACGAAGCCGCCTTCGGCGTCGCGCTTCTTCGGGGGCAGGAACGACTGGTAGGTGCGGCCGCGCACCAGGAGCTTGCCGTCCTCGGCGGAGCCGTCGGCCAGGCTGAGGTCGGTCTCGTTCACCACCCAGTCGCGGCCACGCTTGCTGTAGCGGTCGATGATGGTCGAGCGCGTGCGCACGCGGGCGCCCACCGGAATGGGCGCGAAGAGCTGCCAGTCCTGCTGGCCGTGGAGGTTCCCGAACAGGTTCTTCAGGTACCAGTCGCCCAGGTGCTTGTAGCACTCGGAGTGGTGCACGAGCGGCGGCGCGAAGCGGTCGTAGAGCGGGTTGCGGTCGTCGAGGGCGTCGGCGTAGAACGCCACCACCTCCTTGCTCACTTCGTAGGTGTTGCCCCCGCAGTGGCGGCCGACGTGGGCGGGCTGTCCCTTCAGGTTCATGGGGTCTCTCCGGCGTTCGGTGCAGGTGCGCTTCTACATGCGGTGTAGCGCGGAATCGGGTATCTCACCCGCCGTGACCGCACGGCCCTCGTCGACGACCGCCCCGCCCTCCCCCGTCCACAACGTGGGGTCCTGGGTGAGCCACTGGGCGCGTCGGCGCGGGGGACACCTGGCGGTGGCGGACGACGAGCGCCGCCTGTCCTGGGCCGCCTTCGAGGAGCGCGTGGCGAGGCTCGCGGGCTGGCTGCGCGAGGCCGGCGTGGCCCGCGGCGACCGGGTGGCCATCGTGCTGGCCAACCGCACGGCCTATCTGGAGGCGGTGTTCGCGGCGGCGCGCATCGGCGCGGTCGGCCTGCCGGTCAACACCCGGCTCTCGCCCCGGGAGCTGGGCTTCATCCTGGGCGACGCCGAGCCCGCCGCCCTGCTCCACGAGCGCGACCTCGCCGACCTCGTTGCCCGGGCGCTCGAGCGCGCCGGCCACGCGCCCCTGCTGCGGGTGGCGGTGGGCGAGGACGGCGCGGCCGGAGCCGTGGACGACTACGAGGCCGGGCTGGCGGCGGCCACCCCCGAGCCGCGGATGGAGGCCGTCTCGCCCGAAGACCCGATGATGCTGATGTACACCTCGGGCACCACCGGCCAGCCCAAGGGCGCGCTGCTGCCCCACCGCAAGACCCTCTACAACAGCCTCAACGCCCAGCTCTTCTTCGGCATCCGCCCGGACGACCGCGTGCTGGTGGTGGCGCCGCTCTTCCACTCGCTGGGGCTGCTCATCCTCTCGGTGCCCATCCTCTACGCGGGGGGCGGCCTGGTGCTGCAGCGGGGCTTCGACGCCGCCGCGGTGTGGCAGGCCATCGAGCGCGAGCGCATCAGCTACATGGGCGGCGTGCCCACCATGTACCAGCGGCTCCACGAGTGGTGGAGCGAAAACGCCGCCACGGCGCCCGACGCCGGGAGCCTGCGCTTTCTCTTCACCGCCGGCGCGGCCATTGCGGTGGAGCTGATCCACGCCTTCGAAGAGCGCGGCCTGGTGCTGAAGCAGGGCTACGGCCAGACCGAGACCTCCATTCTCTGCTGCCTCGACGCCGCCGACGCCGTGCGCAAGGCCGGCAGCGTGGGGCTGCCGGTGTGCCACGTGGAGCTGCGGGTGGTGCGCCGCGAGGACCTCGACGGCCCGGTGGCGCGCTGGCGCGACGCGGCCCCGGGTGAGACCGGCGAGATCGTCGTGCGCGGGCCCATCACCATGCTGGGCTACTGGCGCCAGCCCGAGGCCACCGCCGAGACCCTGCGCGAGCAGGGCTGGCTGCGCACCGGCGACCTGGCCAGCACCGACGAGGAAGGCTTCGTCACCCTCTCGGGCCGGGCCCGGGACATGTACATCTCGGGCGGCGAGAACGTCTACCCGGCCGAGGTGGAGGCCGTGTACACCGAGCACCCCGGCGTGCGGGAGATTGCGGTGGTGGGCGTGCCCCACCCGAAGTGGGGCGAGGTGGGCCGCGCCTTCGTCGTCACCGCCGACGGCTCGCCGGTGGACGGCGACGCGCTCGTGGCCTGGGGCAAGGAGCGCCTCGCCACCTTCAAGCTGCCCGTCGAGTGGCTCGACGCCAGCGAGCTGCCGCGCACGGCCAGCGGCAAGGTGCAGAAGCACCGCCTAGGCGAAGACTGAGCGGGGGCACGCTGCGGGGACCGTGCGCGGGCGGGTCGAGGCCGGCGGGGTGCGGTCGTCGAAGCAGGCGGGGCGGGCTGGTAGCGGTGGGCGGACTCGAACCGCCGACACATGGCTTATGAAGCCACTGCTCTAACCGACTGAGCTACACCGCCACACAGAGCCCCGCGAATTCCCCGCTGGGCACGGGGCGCGTACCTTAGCGCACGGAACGCAGTGGGAACCAGTCACGGGCCCCTCGCGGCGGCGCCTATTCGGCTCCCGGGGTGGCGGCGTCGGGTGGGCGGCCCGGGGTCTTTGCGGCCTCGCGAAAGGCCTTGATGCGCTGCATCTCTTCGAAGGTGAGCCAGACCTCGCCTTCCTTCGGGCCGTTGCGCAGGCGGTAGCCCTCGACGCGCATCCAGCCGCCGTGGCCGGTTTCCACGTACAGGCGGGTGGCCTTCTCGCGCTCGAAGCGCTCGGCCCGCTCGCGGTCGCGGCGCTCGGCGTCCGCCTCCAGCTCGCGGGTGGCCTGACGCTCGGCCTCGGCCCTCGCCTCCGTTTCGGCGGCCATGGCCGCTTCCCGCTCCTCGTCGGTCATGCCCAGGTAGAGGCTCTCGCGCACCGCCGCGTAGTCCTCTCCGTAGAGCGTCATGGGGCTGGGCGGAGCGCGCCGCAGCCACATCCGGCTCTCGTCGTAGTCCAGCCGGAGGACGAAGTGGCGCAGGATGTCGTAGCCCAGGGCCGAGTCGGTGCTGCCTCCCGTGTTGAAGAATCCATGCGGTGCGACGAGGACAGGCGTCCGGGGGAACTCGAACCCCGCCATCCGGAACCCCTCCGTCTCGTAGAGCCGCAGTTCGGTGGAGCCCATCACGAGCTGCACCCTGCCGACGTGGGGCAGCGAGTCCACGTCTATGCCGAGTTCGCGTGCGGTGGCCCCCGACAATTCCACCGGCCCAGGCGCGCCGGTGTCGATGAGGCTCGAGACCTTCCTGCCTTCGACCTCGATCTCCACGCCGAGCCGCTTCCCCGTTCGCTGCAGGCGCACGACGCTCTCGTTCGGAGCCTCGACCTGCTTCGGAACCTCGTACTTCCTCGGGTCGTAGAAGCGGACGACCCGGCCCGGATAGTCGATCTCCACCACGTAGTGCGAGAGGAAGTTCGCGCCCAGCAGGCCCAGGCTCGCGCCGATCCTCGATCCCGTATCGCTCGACATCGTGTCGATGTAGAAGAGCAGGTCACGACCCAGGAGCGTCTTGCGCCGGTACGGGTCGCGCTTGAGGCGGCGAACGCTCACCCCGATCTCGCGCGCCATCTCCGGGGTCATGTAGCTGTAGGAGGCGCCGGTGTCGAGCAGCATCACGAAGGGACGGCTGCCCTCGGGCGCCAGGTCGATCATGACCCGGGTCGTCGGCGACCCGGGCTGGAAGGGAATCTCGGCCAGCAGCGCCTCGGCCGGAGGATCGTGGGCCTCGGGGTGGCGAACGGGCTGGGGCCGGGGCTCCGCCGCCGCGGGCGGCGCCGACAGCATCGCCCCCAGCGCTCCGAGCGCCGCGAGACCGGCCCAGGCCGTGCTCCGTCTCCGGTATCCCATGGGACCCTCGCGCACGGGCTCGCAAACATCTTCATGCCCCGGCCGGGGCGAAGTCAATCGAAATTCCGTCACATCCCTGTGACGCGAGAAGCCGGGCCCGACCCACCCCAGCCGACACACGATCGAGCCATCGAGCCGCGCTCGATGATAGGATCGGGCTCCCCGTGAAGCCTCCCCGTGGCATAGGGGAGACGAGGAGGCCCGAACGCACCATGCATCCGGCACGCCCTGCTGCTCCCGTGACGACACCGAGAGGTGATACGGCGATGCCCACCGCTGCCCTTCGGGCCTGCCTCCTGCTGGTCGCGGCCAGCTCAGTGCTCCAGACGGGCTGCATGTTTCTCGCGAAGGAGCAGCCCTCACCCGTCGAGATCCTGGCCCCGCCCCACCGACCGTTCGTCGAGTACCAGATCTCTCCGGACTTCCAGGTCACCACGCCGGGCGGCGGCTACATCAAGCTGGCGACCAGCACCAAGATCGGTCGCAGCTTCATGGACGGCATGCTCGATCGCTGGGAGGATCAGGGCGCCATCGAGGGCTACGCGTACGTGAACCCCACCCGGGGCGACTTCACCGAACGCTCGAACCTGCGATTGGTCCTCGAAGGAGCGGTGGTGTTGGAATCGAACTTCGGCCTGCAGCTCATCTCGGGCCTCACGCTCCTGGTGATCCCCGCCTACGGCTCGCGCCAGTACGACCTGCTGCGCGCGGACCTGGGCGGTCGAACGTACCGAGCCTACTCACACGGCCGCCTCGACGAATGGGTCCAGATCCTGCTGATTCCGGCGACGCCGTTCGCCCCTTTTGTGGAGAGCCGCTTCCGCGACCGCCTGCGGGACGACCTCTACGAGCAGCTCAGGAGGGCGGGCATTTTCGACCGCGCCGAACCGAGCGACTCCGGCGGTTGATCCCCGGAGCGGGGCCGCCCCCCTCGAGCGCCTTGCCAATGGGCTCGAGCAGGCCTGGGATCGCCGTGAGCGCCCCGATCGTGTCTCCCTGGTAGAGGAGCGCTCCCACCTGCAGCAGCGTCGCCACGAAGCTCAATGGGGGGAACCACGCCGCATACCCGGCCGCCGTCGCGATCGTCGCCGCCGTGGACGAGGCGGGCTCCGACGATGGGAACAGCACGAACACGGGCTCGCCGCCATAGTTGAACGTCAGGTCCCCGTTCGCCTGCCGGATCTCGATACCGCCGATCACGCCCCAGTAGACGGCGTATCCGTCTCCGTACCCCGCCAGCTCGTGGAGACGGTTGGGGGCGTCCCGCACCTCCCGAGTGCCGATGACGGCAGCGTCTGGCCGGCATGCGCACCGGTGAGGATGCCCCCCCCTGGTCCGCCCGGCCCGTGGGGTCGATGCGGTTCACCGGGTCGTTGCGCACGTAGGCGTACGGGTTCAGGCTTTGGGGATCGAAGGGGTCCGGGATCAGCGGGCCCTGCTGCAGAAACGTCCCGAGGTACGGGTCGTACCAGCGCGCCCCGTAGTCGTAGAGCTCGAAGTCGCCTCAACCAGTGGACTTCCCACGATTCCGCGGAAAGTCCAAACTCAGGGCACACCACCTGCGGTCAATCGACACTGTGCCCACTCGGTTATCTCAAATGCCGCCCTCGAGCCGATTGCGATTGCCCACGCACAGCCAAACCAGAGGAATCCCCACGTTCCCGCCCAGGGCGCGTATCGCGGTCTATCTGCGCGTGAGAGAATTGCCAGCCCCAACGGCCCAAGGCCAAAGCCGACGGTCCACTCCCACGGTTCATCCCCGCTCGCGCGGGGAACAGGGTCCCGCAGCGGACACAAAGCACTGATTTTGCGGTTCATCCCCGCTCGCGCGGGGAACAGGCACACGTCGCGCATCACGACTCGCCTCGGGCCGGTTCATCCCCGCTCGCGCGGGGAACAGACCGGGGACCGCTTCCGGGTCTTCGGCAACACCGGTTCATCCCCGCTCGCGCGGGGAACAGCGATCCACGTCGCATTTACCTGTTGCGCTCCCCGGTTCATCCCCGCTCGCGCGGGGAACAGATGCTGGACCCGTACCAGTGCCGCCACCACCCCGGTTCATCCCCGCTCGCGCGGGGAACAGTCAGCGAGGCCTGCGACGACCTCGTCGAGAGACGGTTCATCCCCGCTCGCGCGGGGAACAGCCGACCGAAGCCGATCCGATCCTCGCCTGGCACGGTTCATCCCCGCTCGCGCGGGGAACAGCTCTTCGGCGGGTTCGCCTACGGCGTCTGCGCCGGTTCATCCCCGCTCGCGCGGGGAACAGCGAGCCTGCGCCAGCGCGGTGATCTCCCGCCACGGTTCATCCCCGCTCGCGCGGGGAACAGGCCGCCGTCTGGTCCCAGGTGCGGACGTGCGCCGGTTCATCCCCGCTCGCGCGGGGAACAGACGATGTTGTCCGTGTCGCTCGGCTGGCCCGACGGTTCATCCCCGCTCGCGCGGGGAACAGATCGGGATCACCTTTTCGGGGTAGACGAACACCGGTTCATCCCCGCTCGCGCGGGGAACAGACGAATACGGCTCTCGAAACCGGAGACGCCAACGGTTCATCCCCGCTCGCGCGGGGAACAGAAGCTCATGGAAGGGGGCGCTCAAGCATATGCCGGTTCATCCCCGCTCGCGCGGGGAACAGGGAGGGTTCGCGGGGATCATCGGTACGGGCCTCGGTTCATCCCCGCTCGCGCGGGGAACAGACCAATTCTAAGTCATTGAGAGTTAAAGGGAAATCCAATCACCGACAGGCTACCAGCGGGGAGTTCAACCGCGAGCTACATCCATTGGCTCGAACGAAACGAGTCGGAGCCCGTCGAGGTCAACGGGCTTGCGTCGATTCGGACCGTGGGTGGTGAAGTCGTAGCCCGACTCGGTGTTGGTACGCCAGACCATGATGGCATTGCCGTCGCGGATTTCGGCGACGATCTGCTTCCAGATCATCTCGCGCACACGCCGGCCGACACGGCCAACGTACACGCCGGCTCGGATCTCCACGAGCCAGACGGCGAGCCGCCCCCTTAGTCGCGGGGGCACGTTCTCACAAACGATGACCACCATCTCCGATGTCCTCGGGCTCCGGGAAGGCCGGACCGACCTGATCTTCGCTCGGCTCGGGGGGAGTGATCCTCCCCGCCGCGAGAATCTCTTGAATCGTCGGGATGATTCGACCCAGCAGGCGTGTGGATCGGAAACTCTCTCGACACGCATGCCGAACCGCCATCTCGGGGTCAGCGGGGTTTCGACTCGCGACCTCGAAGGCAATTGGTACCACAGTTTCGAACTTGAATATGTCGCCAATATCGTAGACGAAGCTCTGCGGCTTCCCTGTGTGAATGAACCCGATCGCTGGGGCATAACCGGCGGCGAGAATCGCTGCCTCGCACACGCCGTACAAGCACGCCGTCGCCGCGCTCACACATCGGTTGGGAACGTCGCCGCTCGTCCATTCGCTCGAATCATACCGCCGCGCCTTCCAATCGACGCCATGGCGCCGGGCCAGCAGTCCGTACAGCCTGCGAACTCGCGCCCCTTCGATTCCCCGAAGCTGGTTGACGCTGCGCTTAACGGGCGCCGGCTCCTTGAAGCGAAGCTCGAACATCTTGCGGACCACGCGCAACCGAAGTGTCTCCTCGAGCGCCAGCCTCGCCTGATAGAGCAGGCGATCCGCACGCGCACCGCCGGGTTGCCCGGCCGCATAGGTCCGCACACCTGCCTCACCGACCCAGATCAGCAGCGTCCCACTCCGAGCCGCGAGCACCACTGCCCCATGGCTGACTCGGGTTCCCGGCTCGAGGAAAATCGTGCTGATGCTGCCCACTGGGATCTGTACCCGCGTTTCGTCGGCGCGAATCATCACGAACGCGCTGTCGTCGACATCGACTCGACAGCGTTCGAGGAACACGTAGCCGACGCGCTCCTTCTGTGCGAGCGGCTTGATCGACGGCAGGTGCGACTTCGCAGGGCTCATTCGCGGCGAATCAACAAGAGGCCGCAGCCGAAACCCTTGGAGGGACCCAGGCCTGTGCCCAGGAGCTCGAGGAATCGACCTGGGTCGACGACGGTGCCAATGCCGTGGCAGTCGAGCGTGCTGATCGCAATGTCATGCCCGCGCTTGTGGAAGCGATGCTGCCGGTAGCCGGTGCAGAGAACATCGGGACGCTCACCATCAGCGGCCCGATCGATATCGAATCCCCATCCCGGCAATCGCTCGTCGAGCCACCGCTCGCCGACCCGCTGCGCGATGGCGTTTCGGTCGGGCGTACGGCCCGACGCCTCTCGTTCGCGCCGAATCCCTTCGTACACGAGATCGCGCCGTCTTCGTGGCGCGCGTTTGCCGCCGCCCGTGCGCGGCCCACCACTGCGGTTGATGGTCGGATTGACCCGCACCGAAAAAATCAGACGATCGCCCGCGCGCAGAACTGGCTCGAAGCGCTTCGTTCGCCTCATCCAGTAGCCGTCTCGATCGGCATCGGGGATTTCGCGGCTGAGCGCGTAGAAGCTCGCCGTCGAGGTGCCTGCGCGATATCGAAACTGGAACTTGCCGGCTTGGGCGCCGCCGAAAACGCGGCAGAGAAGCTGGTGATGACCGTACGCACCTCGGCCGAGCGCTGCCTGCACACTTCGATCCCGCAAGGCGCTGGGTGTCACCTCGATCTCACTCAGAAACATGATTCTCTCCTGGGTCGTCCCGCACGAGAATGGCCTCGTACTCAGTTCGTTCGGAGAACAGGCGGTGAGTGTGCGAGACGCAATGATCGGTTCGGCTGTGTACTCGATGTGCTTCCGCCGGCGTCGCGCAGCCGTCCTCCCAGTACCAGTGCGCCTTTGCTTCGTTTTCGCTCCGCGCCTCTACCCGGGATCGCTGGCCGGCGCGGTAGCTCGATTCCGCCTCAGTGAACGTCTCGGCGAAGATGATCCGGGGTGCGAGCGGCGCGGCCAGAGGGCAGGAGCGGCGCCCGAGATAGGGCGCAAACACCGGCTCTTGCATGGCGCGGGCGATCAACTCGAGCGACGGGCAATCCATCCTCTCCGTCTCGCCTCGAGTCACGGCAACGTTTGCGCGCACCTCCATTCGATAGGCGCGAGTCGACAATATCGTTCCGAGGCTGCGCCGCGGCTTCCACTCGAGCTCATCGCGGCGCGCATGGTGGCGTACCCCCTTGTGCGCCCTGGGTACCTGGACCGTGTGATAGTCATGCATAGGGAGCCCGGCTTCCTCTACGCGCACAGCGAATCGAAGAGCATCGAGCGCCCGAAGACGCTCTTCGTCGCAGCGCCGAAGTCCGAGGCAGGCTGCGACCAAGCCCGCAAGGCACGAGCGGGTCGGGCGGTTCGCACTCGGGCGCATCTCGCCCACGGCGACATCACCCCAACTCGCCAGCGGGGCTTGGAGCCCGAATACCAGATGCGGCGTTGTCGTTGCGGTGCTCATGCGATGCATTCCGCGGCGAACTGCTTCGCGCCTTCGAGCGTCCCCTCGCCCGTGATCGCATTGAACGAGTACCGATCGCTCGCGACCGGGCCGTACACACCGTCCATCTTCGCGCAGGCGTCGTCGAGAGCGGCGACGGCGCCCGCAAGCATGTCACCCGCGCCCACCGGCTCGAGAAAGGCGTGCGAGAGCGTTCGAGGCTGCCGCGTGCCTTGCTCGAGCAGACAGTAGCTGGCGTACGCCCTCGAGCCGAAGCTGTTCTGCATTCCGCCGGGCGCGACGGTCGCGGCTGCCTCGACCAGGGCTTCGAGTGCAGCCCTCGCGGTCTCGACGTCTCCACTCAGGTTTTCGCTGAGGAGATCCGTGTTCACGCAGCCGTAGAGGTAGAAGACGCCAGCGCTGAACTCGTGATCACCCATGTGGCCCGAACCACGGTCGTCTTCGCCCTTGTTGAGATCGTCGACTGCCGTAAAGAAGTCATTCTCGGCTATGGCGCGATGGACCGTGATCGCGTGCGCGATCTGGGCACTCGCGTCGACATCGACATCGGGCCGACTCGCCAGCATTCTGCCGAAGAGCGCGATGTCCGCGGCCGTTGCGTCCAGCCGGAGCAGATCGAGCTCGTCGCCGCTTGGCTCGCGACCCTCCGAGGCACACATACGCGCGAGCGACATGGCGGCTTCGAATTCACGTTGCGTTACGTGCACGAGCGTCTCTACCTCGAGATGCTGCAGTCGGCTCTTGTCGGATGACTTGTCCGACTTCAGCTTTCCGAAAACGCCAGCGATCGTCTTCGCAACCTTCTCCGCCAACTTGTCTTTGGCGCCCTGCTCGACCATCAGTTCGTACACTCCGCAGCCAAGACGCTTCGTGCGCACCCCGAGCTTGCCCGAGAGAGCGTCGGCGAACACGCTACTGGTCCGCCAGGCGCGCTTGAGGGCCTGCGAAGAGATCCTGATGCGGTGCACGCCTCCGAGCAACGCGCTCTTGGGCTGCCCGAGATCGTCCCGGTTCAGATTCGAAGGTGGATAGCTCGTCAGTAGGTGAAACTGCAGAAACGTCGACATCGAAACACTCCCTCGGTTCAAATTTTTCTAGATGGAAGGCTGCGCAGGAGCCTTGCTGTAGTAGTCGTACGCCCAGCGCGACCGAAGCGATGCCCGCTTGTCAGGGTCGAACGACCAGAAGCGGACGCCTTCGACCAGCGAGGCGAGATCGACTCGATCGTCGAGGATCCGGATCGCACGCCGAAGCTGCCGGAGCAGATCGTCGTCGTCCGATGCCTTCAGGAGCCGACGAAAACGCGTTTCCGAGAACTGCGCTCGGTCGCCTGCCGATCTGCCCAGACTCTCAGCGAGCGAGCCCACGCCTCTATCGAACTCACGAATCTGCGCCAGCAGCGCCGCGAGAAGCCCGACGCGTCGGCTACTTACAAGACCGAAGGGTCGCGTCATATCTCCTAGCCTATACGTCGAGGCGACCATCAGTGCGTCGTCGATGCTGGAGGCTCGACGCAAGGCAGCTCGATCGCCTGGGCGGCCCGTGAGCCCGCTCCACCACTCCTCGCATGCTTCTACGAGTGTTCCTTGATTGGTCATCTTGCGTCGCGTGCTCCTCTGATCAGATCCATCGCGTTCTCGATCTCCTCCACGGCAGCCCGATTCGTCTTCGCGCGCAGGCTCCCGGACAGCCCGTTTCGTGCCCGTGCAATCCGAGCCGCGTCGCCGTCGGCGAGACTCTCGACGGGGACGTACGCGTCAAAGGTCCGAAGTGCCAACTCCTCCAGTTCTTGGCGCCACTTCTCCCCGTCGAGTGGCGCCCTTCTTCTCCCCTCACAGTAGTCGTGTAGCTGCGACAGACGATCGAAGAAGCCTGGCTCGCTCGCGGTGTAGAAGTGAGACTCGATCGCGAAGCTGAGGTTGTTCTTACTGTCGGAGTGGTCGGTCGGCCTCCGGAGCCAAGCCTTGCGAACGTGGGAGCGAAGGTCGCGCGCGGCACACGTGGCGACGGTGACAGCCGCGTCGATAGCCGCTCGAGCATATTCGGCTACGTCCGGCGCGAAGCGGAAGAGCGGCCAGCTGCGTTCGTAGAAGCATCGCGGCTTCATGTTGTCCATGTCGTAGCCAGAGGCCCAGAGCCGGGCTGGAACCTCGGATCGAACCGGGCTCTGAAGATGATTTGATACCACCAACGCGCAGAGCGTCGAAGGCTCATCCCCGCGAGACATCCGGGTCCACTCGCTCCATAGCCGATATGCGAAGCCACCGGGCTGCGGGTGGAACGGGAGTGCGGCACCATCCTTCGCTCTGTAGTGCGGGCTGAGGGGATGCTGCCAGGGGCCCTGGTAGTGGACGCCGTGAGGCTTCCTACAAAATCGCGAGACGGCGACGGCGTCACCCGAGAGTGGACATCGCAAGGTACCGTCATCATTCCAGTCGAGGAGGATGCGCCGCGGCATCGCCCAGTAGTGCTGCAGCGAGTGCGCGTCTTCGGGCGTCGTGCAGACTCCCTCCTTGTCGCTTGTCCGGATCGCATCCATCCACGGAAACGTCAACCCGTTCAGTGTGGGCTCTCCCTGCAACCCCGGAACCAGTCGCCAAGCGTCGCGATCAAGCACGTTCAGCCAGATGCGTCGCCAGAGCGACTGTGCCGATGGCTCGACGGGAGCGAGCAGCGTACTGAGCGGTCCGCCGCCGCGAAGGCTCGTGCGATGGCCCGCGCCTCCCGACGGCGCCATGCACTGCATGGTCATCAACGCAGCCACGCCGGTCCGCGCCGACAACCCCCGGATTCGGCCTCGCTTGACGAAGAGGTCGCGGTTTTCCTTGATGCCGTTCTCACCCGGCTCGTCGAGCAGCAGCTCGGCGATCGGAACGACCTTGCCGTCCGCGGCTGATCGGTCCTGCAGAAAGAGCGGCCCGTCACCGCGAACCACGAACGCGGGAGCAAAGGGAGCGAACTTCACTTCGAGCTCCACGGAATTCGGGGGTGCATCCCACTTGTTCAGCCAGTCGTCATCGTCGTCGGGAGGGCACGCGGTCTGGAGCAGCGCGATCAAGAACTGGTAGAGCGCGCTGCGGAAGTCGGGCCGCGGTGTCACGACATCGACGATCGGATCGTCGTCGATTCTTTCAGTGAGTCGACCGGGCGCGATCGTGTCGAGCGCGCCGCTCGCCCGCCGTACATCGAGCCAGCGATCCGTCAGGAGATTCGTCAGCTGTGTCACCCTCTACTCCCAGGTCAGACCACGGTCGCGGTCATACTTGAACATCCTCGTGCCGCCCTCGGCAGTTCGGACATGAGCTGGCTCCGCCGCGCCCGCTTCGGTGATGTTGAAGGGAAGCAGCAGACGCCCTCGCAGACCATCGTTCTCCGCAACGTGTCGCTCGGCCGCTGCGCGCAGCGCATCCTCCTCGATGATCGGGTCGCCGAGCAGCGCGGCGCGCACGGCAACCTCGCTGCGCTCCCACGCATGGGGACCCGGGCTATCCCAAGGGGCAAGTAGCCCGCCATACCAGCGGGCGATCCGAACGCGCAGGGTCGGCTCTCCAAGACGGGTCGGCGTGTATTCGTCGTCCCCCCAGGCCATCGCCGACTTCGGCGTATAGCCGGCCTCGAAGTTCAGCGTATTGTTCGCTGCGAGACAGCGCACGGCCGCGTCCTCGACCGAGGCCCGCGTCTCGGCCCGACGAAGCTGGTCCGGCGCGCATGCCGCGATGTTCTCGTCGTACACCGATTCGACCAGCGCTCGCGAGTCCTCGGGCGTGCGGATGATTCCGCGTGAAGCCAAGGCCAGCGCCGTGCGCCACAGGCGCGGGTGGTGCGGATAAACGGCCGCAAGCCCCCGACCCTCGGTTTCGAGAAAGCGGGCGAACGCGTCGAAATCGTCGGGCGAGGGCGAACGGACCAGCAGAGCACTCGGATGCCGTGCCTCGCGGGTGCTCCGATTGCCGCGAGCGTCACGAGGATGTCTCCTACAGCGACCTGCTCGCTGGAGGATGAGATCGATCGGCGCAAGGTCGGTGGCCAACAGATCGAAGTCGAGGTCGAGTGACTGCTCAACGACCTGGGTCGCGACGAGGATCTGGCCGCGGCGATCGGACTCGCCGCTTGTCGGGCCGAACGCACGCAGCACCTGTCCCTCCCATCCGAGGCGGTCGCACAGTGCGAACCGCGCGTGGAAGAGCATCGGCGCCTGGCTCGTAGGCCTCAGCGCCCGAAGCATCTCCCATGCGGCGATCGCATCGGCCACGGTGTTTCGAACCCACACAGCGCATCCGCCTGCGTCGGCGCAATCCACCAGCGTGTCGAGGATCACTCGCTCATCTTCCACCAGCGAAACCGGTATCGTGCGGGCCTGCTCTGGATCGCACTCGCTGGCAACCTCGCCATGCCCAACGGCCGTGACCTGGGTCAGGAGCGGAAAGTCCATGCACTCGAGCTCTGGAGGACGGCAGCGCCGCGCCTCGGGGAGTCCGCTGAACCACGCGTCCGTGAGAGCCTGCCGTGTACGACGCGGCAGTGTCGCTGAGAGCAGGATCGCGCTTCCGCCCGCGGCTGCGTGACGCGCAAGAAGCGCAAGAAGCAGCTCGAGGACGTACTCATCGCACGCGTGCACTTCGTCAACGACGAGCACCTTGTCGGTCAGGCCGTGGAGGCGGAGGTTCTGATGTCGGTTGGGAAGGACCGCGAGGAGGGCCTGGTCGATGGTGCCTACCGAGAATGGCGCGAGCAGGGCGCGCTTGTTGCTCTGTGCGAGCCAGGCCGCGCAGGATGCTGCGCTGTCCGACGCACCAACATCGCTGATCGAGGACGCATAGCCTTCGTGCATCCGGCTCGATCCGTGCGCGAGTGCCAGCGACGCGGTCGTTTCACTGTTGATGACAAGCTGGTACGACTCGTCGAGGCGATCGTACATGGCATTCGCAGTCGCCATCGTCGGTAGCGCGAAGTAGATACCCTCGGCCATCCCCTCATCGATCATGCGCGCCGCGAAGGTCAGCGCGGCCTCCGTCTTGCCGCTTCCGGTGACGTCCTCGACAATGATGCACTGGCGCAGGCCGGCGAGAAGATGTTGGTCGGCAAGCCGCTGGAGCGGCCGTGGTTCCGCAATCGAAGGAAAGAGTGAGCGTAGAGAAGGCCGAAAATCGGATCGACGATTCACGACGCCGGAGCGCTCGATGGCGGTTTGTGCGCTTGGCAGCGCGGCGCTGCGCCAGTACTCAGCCACGTTGATGGGTGCGGCACGATACGGGAAGAAATCCTGATTCGATCCGAGCCAATCGGCCAGGACCACAAACCCGCTAATCCACCAACTCGCCGCCTTCCAGGGACCACGGTTGTACGTGCGGATTTCGACCGGGCGCTCCGACAAGCCTGAGACCTTGGCCGCGATCTCGAAGAGCTGGAGCGACACACGGTCAATCGGGTCGCCCGGATAGGTTTCCATCTGCCACTGATGGTTTGTACAGAAATCGGGCTTCCCATGATGGCAAACCGCCGCAGGGACAACGATGTCGAGCACCCCGAGCTGATCGTGCCGGGGGATCCCGTCGTCAAAGATCTCGATCCGGTCAAGGAGCGGCTCACGTACCACGTGTCTCCAGACGGCCGTACCGAGCGCATCATGACGCCGACCGCGGCCGGGACGTTTCTCGACGCCGGCCGGCATGAGGCTCGGCTGAAGCGCCTGAAATCGAGCGCAGAGTTTGCCGAGGTCGTGGATTAGGGCGGCGAAGACGAGCAGGCGCTCAAAATCATCGGGTTCGATCTCGCATAGTCCCGCCCAATAGCGAACTAGGCGAGTCTTGTGATCGATCAGCACACGCGCGACCGCCCCGACGTCCAGGCAGTGAGCGACAAGAGAATGACTTTGCGGTTTGTCCGGCGGCGGGGAATCCGCGCGAGCCGCCTTTCCCCAGTAGGCACCTAGCTCGTACAATGTCGCACCGTTGATCTCGAGAAGAGTGTTCTCCAAGCGTATACGTTTCCTCGGACGCGAGTCGACCGCGAATCGCGCGGACGAAACTGAGACTCTCGATCCAAGTGAGATGATGATCTGTCGGGGTGACAGATTCGGTCACGCTCGGCATCGACAGCATCAGATCGGCGAGAGCCATTCCGCTCGACCGGAGGACCACCGAGGGGCGTTTCCTGCGATTCGACACTTGAGGACCCGCGAGGGTTGGCACCTCATCTGACTCGAACGGGGGGAGGTGCTCGAGCAAATTCGAAGCACGATTCAGGATCTGAACTTCGTGAACGTTCGGCCGTTCTTGAACTCGGCAGCGGGAATGGCGGCTATCGCGGGTGGAACCATTGACCACTTTTCTCAGCTCGAGAATCCCTCCCCACATAAGCATAGAAGTTCACCCCCGCCTCGAACCCCAGCGGGTCCTCGCTGAGGAACCGCCCGAGGGTCGGGTCGTAGGTGCGGGCGCGGTAGTGGTAGAGGCCGGTCACCGCGTCGTACTCGCGGCCGGTGTAGCGCAGGGTGTTGGCCGTGGTCGAAGAGCCCCCGATCTGCTCGCCGAACGGCAGGTATGCGTAGGTCTCGTCGACCCCGGCGTTGTGGTTGCCCAGGGCCACCACCGACTGCACCGGGTCGTGGAAGAAGGTGTGGTTGCTGCGCTGGCCCTGGGCGTTGTAGAGGTAGCCGTTGACCACCTCGTCGATGACCCGGCCTCGCAGGTAGGAGGCCCGGAGCTGGCCGCTGCCGTCGTAGACGGCCTCCAGGTGCTCGCCTTCCAGGTGGAACAGCTCGTCCTCCCCGGCGACCGTGGGGCGCACGCGACGGGCGTTGGCGTCGTAGCCGTAGCTGACGGACCCGCTGGGGGTGGACGCACTGGCCAGGCGCCGGAAAGGGTCGTAGGTGAGCCGCACGCCCCCCGCAGGGCCACAGTCGCAGGCCTCATTGGTACGCAGGCGAGATCCAACTTGGCCAGTAGGCGCCCTGCCCGCCCGCGTTGCGGCGGGCGCTGGCGGCGCCCATCACCCGACCTCTGGCTCCACGTGGACGCCCGGAGCGGGATCGGGCACTCGCAGTGGGTCCTACGGAACCTCGGACACGTCGCCCGCGTCGGGTGCGGGGCCGGGGCCGGGGCTGGGCCCGGCCGGGGCGGGCTCGAAGGGGGCCACGCGCGAGTCGCGCAGGGCGGTGAGCTCGTCTTCCAGCTGGTCGACCCGGCGGCGCAGGGCCTCCAGCGCCAGCCGGCTCTCGGCCTCGGGGCTGCGGGCCAGGGTGGGCGCCTCGAGCTCGCGGGCCTCGTAGTCGCGCACCACGAAGCGGGTGACCTTGCCCACCAGCTCGTCGAGGTCGGGGATGACGTCGCCGATGCTGCCCGAGTGCACGAAGATCTCGCGCAGGGGCTGGGTCTGCGGGGCCTGCTTGGTGGAGGCGCACTGCACGTCCAGGCTGGCGCCCTCACCGAAGCGGGTGAAGGCCCCGAAGAGCACGAAATCGACGTCGAGGGGCCGGGCGAGCTCCACCGCGCGCTCGACCCGGTTGGTCATCTTGCGCTCGTCGTCCACCCGCACCACGGACAGCCCCTCCACCTGCTGGAGCCTTGCGGCGAGCATGTCGGCCAGACCCTCGCGCAGGTAGACCGGGCTGTCGGAGCTGTGCACCACCAGCGGCAGCATGGCGATGCGCACCGTCTCGGCAGACGCCGACGCCGGTGAGAGGACCCCATACAGGAAGAGGACGGAAAGCACGCCAAGGCTGACGCGGCCCAGGGCCGATGATCGAAACATGAGCAGTCGCAGCACTCCCCGCAGCTCCCAGAAAGTGGGGCGTTCAAGCCTCGCGCGGGGATGATCGCCGATTGCCGGGACCCGTCAAGCGAGCGCCGGTCCTGCGCAGAGAAGCCCCTCGGAGCGTTCCCGACTCGTCGGATGCGCTGCGAGCAGCCGCGCCCCGTGGCCCGGCCTGACCGACGCTACCGGCGTCGGCGCCGCAGCACGAACAGGCCCGCGAACCCCGCCACGGCGAAGAGCAGACCGCTGGAGGGCTCGGGCACGGTTGCGAAGTCCAGGGTCAGGGCGCCGAAGACCGGCGTGACCACGCCCAGCGCCTCGAGGAAGATGGGCGTCACCAGGGTGATCTGCCCGGAGAGCGAGCCCAGGTTGTTGGTGCCGGACATGAGGAAGGTGCCGCTCGCCGTCTGCACGCCCGCCACCCCGGTCGTCCAGGGGGCCGCATCGAAGGTGAACCCGGTCGTGGTCGTGGAGCCGCCAACCCCGACGCCCCCCAGGCCCAGGTCGAGAGGAATCACCAGGATGTCTGCAATGACGTGGACGTTGATCATCCCCGACATGGCCATCGTTCCCCCGAAGCCCGAGCCCGCGACACAGGCCGAGTCGGGTCCGGGCGGGCAGAGCTCACCCGGGACGTTCGCCCCGCCCGTCCAGAACGTGCCGGCGTGGTTGCTCAGCTGGGTTCCGGCGATCGAATCGATTGCCGTCGTCGTCGTCACCGGGACGGTCAAGGGCGACGAAACCGTCACGAGCCCCTGAGGCACGGAGATCGCACCCGAGTCGGTGTCGACCGAAACGTTGCCAGAACCCGCCAGATTGAACGGGTCGGAGCCCGGGATGATGATCGAGAGTGTCGCGTTCACCGGCGCGGAGACCACGATGGACCAGGCCGGCGTTGCAAAGCTGAACGAAAGTACCAGCAAGGCACCGACGAGACGAAGCGGCGAGAACAACCTGAAGTGCATGCCGTTTCCCCGGACCCGATTGTTCGTGAGGATCTCATTCAACATGCTGAACCCCGCGCGTGTCAAGCGTGACGATCACGACAATGCGTCGTCGAAGACTCATGTTCGACACAATAGAAGGGTCGACAGAGCCGGCTTGACCCTCGCCGGTGTCTGCGGCGAGAATGGCGACGGATTCCGCTCAGCTCGTCCTCGGGGTTGCGCGACTGGGAATCGACTCCACCGGCGGCATCCAACGGGCGGGCCGGCTCTCGGGCCGGCTCCCTGCACACGCGGACGGGCGGATCGGGCGCTGCCAAGGCGGCCGGGACCGCTCGAGGAGGACCGAATCATGCTCGCACGCCCGCTGCCTTCGAAGCCCCGACGCGGGGCGCTGTGCATCGCGCTCCTTCTGCTTGCGGCCTCCCCGAGCCTCGCCGCGCCTGTCGACCGACCGGTCGATTTCAGCTGGCGGTTGAGCACACCCACGGGCGAGATCCTGGTCACCGCGCCCGTCTCCCTCGCAAGCGGCAACGCCCAGATCTCCGTCGACGATTCGGCCGAGCAGATCGCCGTGGCCGCCAACGCCCTCGGCTTCGCGACTCTGGCGACGATTCCCGTCACCACGACGTCGGCCGTTGCCAGCGTGACCCTGCAGGGGCTGCAGCACGGGCCCGGAACCCTCCGCATCGGCGGCGCCACCTCGGCTGCACCGGCCGAAGACTGCCAGGCCTACTCGCCCCTCGATTCCCGGGCCTGCGTGGACGGCGGCGAGCTCGGAGGGCAGCTCCCGCTCACGGGGACCATCGGGATCCACATCATCCCGAACGTCGTCGTCATTCCGGTGGCGCTCGGCCCCGCCGCCGTCGGCGTGGGAGGCGTTGTCGGGACTGAGTTCAGCACGGAAGGAGCGCCCTGGACGGTGGGCGTGGGCCGGGTCGAGTACAGCAGCCAGTCGGGCCAGACCTCCGGAAGCGTGAACAGCGGAGCCGACTCCTTCCGGATCGTGACCCCGACCTACGTGAGCGCCCCCTACCTGGTCGCCGGCGCGCTGGCTCCCGTCTTCCACCTCGAGCTCGGGTTCACGGACGGTTTGCCGCTTCCGGGCTGGATCACCGACGACCCGGCGGCCGACGACGACCACGACGGAGTCCCCAACGACGACGACAACTGCCCGTCGGTCCACAACCCGGACCAGGCAGACGCCGATGAAGACGGGATCGGTGACGCCTGCGACCCCGACCTCACCGACTCCGACTCCGACGGACACGCCGACGCCAGCGACAACTGCCCGTCCGTCGCCAACCCCCTGCAGGAGGACGGCGACCTCGACGGCGCGGGCGATGCCTGCGACAACTGCCCCGCCACCGCCAACCCGCTCCAGGAAGACCACGACGGAGACGGAATCGGAACCGCCTGCGACGACGCCTGCAACGACGGCTTCGACAACGACGGCAACAACCTCGTGGACTTCCCGGACGACCCCGGCTGCGACTCGCTGGCCGATCCGCTCGAGGCGCCCCACTGCTCGGACGGCCAGGACAACGACGGCGACGGCCTGACCGACGGAGACGACCCGGGCTGCGCCGCCAGCCGGGATCCCAGCGAGGTCGGCACCTGCGAGGACGGCGTCGACAACGACGGGGACTCCTTCGTCGACCATCCGGCCGACCCGGAGTGCACGGGTCCCTTCGACCAGTCGGAGGCCCTCAACGCCTGCGCCGACGGCCTGGACAACGACGGCGACGGGTTCATCGACACCGCGGACCCCGGGTGTCGCGTGAGCACCGACGACGACGAAGCCCCGCAGTGCAACGACGGCTTCGACAACGACGGGGACGGGCTGATCGACCGCCCCGAGGACACCGGTTGCTCCAGCGCCTATTCAGACCTCGAGGCGCCCGAGTGCCAGGACGGCGTGGACAACGACGGCGACGGGTACATCGACTACCCCGACGACGCCGCCTGCCTCAATCCCGACCAGAACCTCGAAGGCACCATCTGCCACGACGGCCTGGACAACGACGGCGACGGCGACATCGACTATCCCGACGACGCCGGCTGCGTCGATCACATCACCGGGATCGAAGGGACCGTCTGCGACGACGGCCTGGACAACGACGGCGACGGCGACATCGACTACCCCGCGGACGCGGGCTGCGACGATCCCCAGGACGCCGACGAGTCCGATGGCGGACCCGAGTGCAACGACGGCATCGACAACGACGGCGATGGGCTCGTCGACCTGCAGGACCCGAGCTGCACGGAGCCGTACCTGGACCACGAGCTCACCACCTGCGCCGACGGCGTGGACAACGACGGCGACGGCAAGATCGACTTCGACGGCGGCGCCGCGGCCGGCCTGCCGCTCGAGAGCCAGACCGCGCCCGACCCGGGATGCGGCGACAGCCCCACCTTCCGGGAGAAGCCCAACTGCGGCCTGGGCGCGGAGCTGGCGCTGCTGCTCGCCGGGCTGGGAACGCTGCGGCGGGCGCGCAGGGGGCGCCGGGCACGAGCCTGAGCCCGGCGCGCGAGGCCGCGCGCAGAGAGGCCGCGGGGCGGGCCGGGGCCCGGCTCGGCGGCGTGCCGGCTAGCCGTTGCTCCGGCTGCTGTCGAAGGAGCTGGCGCGCACGGGCAGGCGCAGGGTGAAGGTGGCGCCCTCGCCGTCGCGGCTGCGCACGTCGATGGAGCCGCCGTGATCGGCGATGACCTGGTGGGTGATCATCAGGCCGAGCCCCGTCCCCTGGTCGGGGTCCTTGGTGGTGAAGAACGGGTCGAAGATGCGCTCGAGGTTCTCCTCGGGGATGCCGTCGCCGGTGTCCTGGACCTCGATGGTCACCGACTCCTCGGGGGCCAGCGGGTCGGGCGCGCAGCGGATGCTCACCATGCCGCCCTCGGGCGTGGCGTGGATGGCGTTCAGCACCAGGTTCAGGAACACCTGGTGCAGGTGGTCGCGCACCGCCATCACCTTGGGCAGGTCGGTGGCGGTCTCCACCTCGAGGGTGATGTCCGCGTTCATGGCCTCGGGGCTCATCAGCTTGGCCACCTCGTGGGCCAGGTGGGCGATGTCCACCGGCAGGCGCTCCTGCTGACCGCCGTCCTCCCGGGCCAGGTTCGACATGGTGGAGACCAGGCCGCGGATGCGGTCGACCTCGCGGCAGGCGAGCTGGTGGTAGTCGTTCCAGAACTCGGCGTCGTCGGCCTCGCGCTTGCCGGGCGCGAGCGACAGGAACGTGTGGATCGACACCAGCGGGTTGTTGATCTCGTGGGCCAGGCCGGCGGCCAGGGTGCCGAGGGTGCCCAGGCGGTCGGCGCGCAGCACCTGCTCGCGGGAGCGGCGCAGGTCGTCCACCAGCCGGGCGTTGTCGATGGCGATGGTGGCCTGGGTGGCCACGCCGTCGAGCAGCGTCCGCTCGTCGGCGCCGAAGCGCTTGCCACCGCAGCGGTTGTCCACGGCCAGCACGCCGAGGACGCCCTTCTTGCCCAGCAGCGGCACGGCCACGATCTCCTCGGCCGACACCTCGGTCATCCACTCGCGCACCGGGCCGTCCACCTCCATCAGGCGGTCCATGTGGAGCACCTGGGGCTCGGCCTTCTCCATGCAGCGGAAGAACTGCGGGGCCGACTCCCGGGAGATGAGCGTGTTGCGGAGCACGGGGTCGATGGCGTCGTTCTCGGGCGCCAGGGCCGTCCACTGCAGCTCGTCGCCCGAGGGCGACATCAGCAGCAGGGCCACGCCGTCGAAGCCCAGGTCCTGGTTGGCGCTGTCCACCAGCAGCCGCACCAGGGTGTCGAGGTCGAGCTCGCTGTAGAGCCCGCGTGAGAGCTGGTTCAGCTGGGTCAGCTCGGAGAGCAGCGCGTCGCGCTCGCGGTCGAGGGCGTACACCTCGATGGCGCGGCGCACGGTCACCTCCATCTCGTCCGGGTCCCAGGGCTTCGAGAGATAGCGGTAGATGGCGCCGTCGTTGATGGCGTCGGACAGCGTGTGGGCGTCGCCGTAGGCGGTGACCAGGATGCGGATGGCGGCGTCGTCGATCTCGCGGCTGCGCGCCAGGAACTCGGTGCCCGTCATGTTGGGCATGCGGTGGTCGGACAGCACCACGGCCACGGGGTTCTCGTTGAGCACCTGCAGGGCCTCGTCGCCGCTGGCGGCGGTGAGGACCTTGTAGCGCTTGCGGAACGTCAGCTCGAAGATGCGGAGGTTCTCGACCTCGTCGTCCACGTAGAGGATCGGGAACTCTTTGTAGTCGAGCAGTGACATCGGTCTCGGACGCACCGTTGCTCCCTTCCCCCCACCGCGACCCGTCAGGATCGCGCGGGGCTCCCTTCACCCGAGTGATCGGGCAGGCGCACCGTGAAGGTGGCGCCCTCGCCCGGCTCGGAGCTCGCCTCGAGCGTTCCGCCGTGGGCCTCGATGATCTGCCGGCTGATCGACAGACCCAGCCCGGTCCCCTCCCCCGCATCCTTCGTGGTGAAGAACGGCTCGAAGAGCCGCGGCATCACCTCGTCCGGAATGCCGGGACCGTCGTCGCAGACGTCGACCCGGACCCAGCCGTCCTCGCCGGACGCGCGGACCTGGATCGAGCCTCCGCCCTCCGGGAATACTTCGGCGGCGTTCTTCAGCAGGTTGAGGAAAACCTGATTGAGGGCGCCGGGGTCGCCCTGGGTCGGCGGCAGCGCATCGGCCAGCGCGAGCTCGATGTGCGCTCCGCGGTCCTGGAAGTATTTCCGCAGCAGTGAAACCGTGGACTCGATGCCCTTGGCGATGTCGACCCGGGCGCGCTGGCCGCCGCCGGGCGCCGCGAAATCGCGCAGGTCGCCCACCAGGGAAGCCGTGCGCTCGAGCCCCTCGGCGATGATGCCCGTGAGCTCGCGGACCGTGTCGGGCAGCTCGCTGGCGTGCAGGTCCTGCATGAGGGCCTGCAGCTCCTCGATCTGGAAGGCCAGCGCGTCGGCGTTGTCCCAGTCGAGCTTCGCCGTGCGGACCAGCACGTCCTGCAGCTCGTCGACCTCGGTCTTCAGCGTGCGCACGGCGTTGAGCGCGAAGTTCACCGGGTTGTTCACCTCGTGGGCGATGCCGGCGGCTAGCTCGCCCACGGCGGCCAGGCGCTCGTTGTGCACCATGGCCACCTGGGCGGTCTTCAGGTCGTCGAGCGCGGCGCTCAGCTGCTCGTTGCGCGCGGCCAGCTGGGCCTGCAGGGCGCGCACCCGCACCAGGCCGCGCACCCGCACCAGCAGCTCCCGGGGGTGGAAGGGCTTGGTGACGTAGTCGTCGGCGCCCAGCTCGAGGCCCTCGATCTTCATCTCGCTCTCGGCCTTCGAGGTCACCAGCACCACGGGAATGGAGTGGGTCTCGGGGTCGTTCTTGAGGGCGGCGCACAGCTCGGTGCCCGACATCTCGGGCATCATCACGTCGGACAGCACCAGGGCCGGCGCGCGCTCGTGCACGGCCGCCAGCGCCTCGCGGCCGTTGCGGGTGAGCCGCACCCGGTACTCGCGGCCCAGCAGGTGGCCCAGCAGCTGGCGCATGTCCGGGTTGTCCTCGGCCACCACCACCTCGGGCGCCTCCTCGTCCGGCACGCCGGGCCCGGCCGCGGCCGCCCCCTCGGCGCCCTGCTCGTCCTGCCAGCGGTCGACCGTGCGCTCCAGCTCCACCAGATCGCCGCCGCCCGCGCCGAAGCTGGCCGGCCGCGGGAAGCCCGGGTTCGTGTGATGACCCTCGGCCCCCTGCTCGAGGTTCAGCTCGGCCTCGGCCGCCTTCATGGACGTGGAGAGCCGGACACTGCGGCCCTCGTCGTCGCGCAGCACCTCTTCCTCGGCGTCGCAGTCGGTCTCGCCCACGGGCAGCCACACACACATGGTGGCGCCGTGGCCCAGCCCCTCGCTCTCGGCCCAGATGCGGCCCTCGTGGAGCCCCACCAGCTCGCTGGCCAGCGACAGCCCGATGCCCGTGCCCTCGTGCTTGCGCGTGTTCGAGCCGTCCACCTGGGAGAAGCGGTCGAACACCTTCGCCAGCTGGTCCTCGGCCAGCCCCACCCCGGTGTCGGCCACGCGCAGCACCGTGCCCTCTTCGTGGGGCACGGCCGACACCTCGATGCGCCCGCCCTCGTCGGTGAACTTCAGCGCGTTGCCCACCAGGTTCACCAGCACCTTGTCGAGCGCGTCGGCGTCGGCGTTCAGCCCGGGCAGCCCCGAGAAGGCCCCCTTCACGAGCGAGATGCCCTTGCGCTCGGCCAGGGGCGAGGCGCCGGCCACCACGTCGTCCACCAGGCCCTCCAGATCGACGGGCTGCCGGGTGATGCTGAACTGCTGACTCTCGAGCTTGGCCAGATCGAGCAGATTGTTGATGAGCTTCAGCAGCCGCCGCCCGTTCACGTGCATGGTGCGCAGCGTCTTCTGCACCGTATCGGGAATGGCCCCGTACTCACCCAGCCGCAGCGCCTCCAGCGGCGCGAGGATGAGCGTCAGCGGAGTGCGAAGCTCGTGGTGAACGTTGGCCGTGAACCGCGACTTGGCGTGATCCATCTCGGCCAGCTCGTCGCGGGCGGCCTCGATCTCGCGGAGCTGGCGGAACTCCGCGAGCCGCATCCTTTCCAGCACTACGGAACTAGCAACCGCAACTACTCCACCGGAGGCCGGAAAGAACAGCCCGATCGCAACCGTTCGCCAAGAACCCTCGGCGACGCCAACCAGCGGCATCGCCGCAAGCATCGCAGTCAACCCAACGACAGAAGCTCCGACCTGTAGCGGCGCCAATGGCACCAGCACCGGAATGCCACAGAACAGGAGCACCAGCCCTGTTGTGTACTCACTCGCAACCCCTCCATCGACACCGACCATCGTGAGCAGCATCAATCCGCTGGCGATCACGAGAACAAGCGCGGAAGTCGTCGACGCTATCGATTCCCGCGCGACTGCAACTACCGCCAGCACAAGGAACAGCCCCAGACGCGCCAGCATGAACGGAATCGCCGATTCTGGAAACGCCAACTGGTCAAGCGGGACAAAGACAGTGTTCAGGATGCCGAGAACGACCAGCGAATTCCGCACAGATTGAGGCATGGCATTCGCCTCAATCTCGGCTCGATAAGCGCGCCGGATATCCTGCTCAGACTCAAACCTCTCCATCCATCATCTAATCGGAAGACCGCCGAACAACTTGAGAATGACACGCCGTCAGTAGACCTAGGCATCTCGGATAGTTGCGCAGTCGGTTGCCTATCGAGCACGCACCCCCTCCCGCACCATCAGGAGAGCAGGCAACAGCGTCAGATCAGCAAAGAGGCACAGCGCCACAACAACCGCGGTAACCCACCCAAGGTTCCGAGTCAGCGAGAACTCAGAAAGCGATATCACACCGAAACCAACTGAAACAGCAAGAGTCGTGTACACAAGCGCTGGCAAGACCTCGTGATAGGTTGCCGCCAGCGCCTCCGCAACCGCCCCCCCCAGCAACTTGTTCCGACGGAAGGTCAGCAGTACATGAATCGTATCATCCACCGCGATTCCGATCGCCAAGCTACCTAAGCATGCCGTGCCAGCATCTAGCGGCAAACCAGCTAAACCCAGACCTCCAAACACAACAATCAGAGGAATAACGTTTGGTACCAAGCCAGCAAGTACAACCGCCGGCTCCCGAAAAAGCATGAACAGAGTTCCCAGAACGGCAGCAAACGCGAGCCCAAGGCCTGCAATTTGCCCTCGTGCTATTGCATCCTCTGACCTTGCAAACTCAAACATGATGCCGGTAGCGCGAGCCTCGAAATCTCCTGAGCCGAATTGTTCCCACCACGACTCAGCTGCCCGACCAATCGAAAGAAGGTGCTCTGACCCGTTGTTGTCGACACGCAACAACACGTTTGTTGACCTTCGATCACCCGACACCAGATCACCAAGGTACTCGGCAGATTCAAGCAACAGCAGGTATTGGTCGACCAGCGACTCGCTGTCCGGAAACGGAGAACCGTGATCACTCGCGAGCCCGTCGTGCAACTGCCGCAGCGGATCCGCCACGGAGATCGACTTTCCAACACCTTCCAACCCTGCAAGGTAGGCGGACAGCGCGTCGACCTTGCTCAAGACATCAGGATTCGTGACAAATCTATCGCCCCGAGCGCTCACGATGACATTCATAGGACTTATTCCAGAAAGTCTCTCCCTAATGGCCTCGTAGTCATCGCGAACCTTCGTACCCTGGCTCCACCACCGCGTGCCGTCTGTCTCGACCTTCAGCCTACTCACTCCAAACGCGGCGAGGAATGCAAGAACGACCCACACTCCCACGATCGTGTGGCGCCAACGCGACACACCGAGAACCAGACCCTGCCCTCCCCACCGTCGCAATCGATCAGACACGCCCGTCGATCGAACCGCCTTGACGCGGAGCTCAATCAATGCGGGAGCAAGGGTGAGTGAGGCGATGGTGACTACAAAAACACCTACCGAGCCGTATACACCAATCCCGCGAATAGCCTCTATCTCGACAATGGCCATGGCAAGAAACCCAAGCATTGTCGTGAAGCCCGAGAGCGCAATCGCCGGCCCAATGGCCACCACGGATTGACGCCGATCCTCAAAGCTCTGACACTCCGCCACAGCCGTCAGGACATGCATCACATAGGCACACCCCAATGCCAAGAGAATCGACGGCAACAAGATCCCCACGATTGTCAGCGGCTCTCCAATAATGCCCATTGCCGACAAGACAACGAGAGTCCCGACTGCACCACAAGAAATAGGAATGAGCACCACGAACACTGAGCGAAACAGAGTCGTCATTATGACTACGATTAACGCAAGCGTAATTGGAACGAACAGCAGGATCTCTTTTCGGGTCTGCGGCCCTACGCTCGTCTCAAACACTGGGACGCCGGACATCCAGACGCTGTATGGCCGCACTACTTCTTCAATCTCGGCCATTAACAGAGCTTGGTCACTCACATTCCGCTCCAGAATGAGGTTGACCGCAAACACATAGCCATCATCGGAGACTAAGCTTCGGGGCAGGATCCTGTCACCCCGTGTCACACCGCGAACTCGCTCAGCTTCTTCGAGTGAAAGCATCCGGTGCGGATCTAGCGCTGGACTTAGATCCACAGATGCGTCCGGCGCCACACGCACAACAGGAACGGTCGACAGGCTATCTACTCGACGTATGCCTGCGATCTCTTCAAGACGCCGCGACACATCCCGTATCGAAGCGAGAGTCAATGGCGAAAATGGCTGCTCTGCCCGGAATGCAACTACTACGATCTCATCGCCGCCGAACAGCTCCATGCTTTGCTGGTAGAACCGCCATGCCTCATCCGACCTATTGAGCAAACTGCTTGCATTCGTCTCCAATCTCACCAACAGCACGCCTGGAATCGCGACGACAGCCGCCAACAGCCAGAGGCAGGCCACCAGCCGCGGGCTCTCTGTTCCCCAGCGTGTCAGAAGGGAAACCAGCGGACTCTCCGGTTGAAATCGCGACTCATTTGCACCCATTTCTCAACGGACTCCACTCGCGACTACCGCCTGCGCCGGATCACCGAACGTGTGAATGGCTCGCACGCTTGAGAATCCTGCCTCACCCAATATCGCTTGAAGCTCGACAGCATCGTAAAACCTGAACACGCCAAACTCCTCAAGGTCAATAATCCGAGAGGCATCATTCAAGAAATCCTGCCGAATCGATCGAGCCCTCTCTGGTGACCAAGATGCATCAGTCGCACCGATGACTCCCTCAGCACCGAGTGCACCTAGGTAGATCCCAGAGAGATCGGCATCCTTCACAACACTCGAAACCACAACTCGACCGCCGGGACGAAGAATTCGACAAACCTCTCGAAGGAACGGCACCGGCTCCCGTAGGTAGCTGATCAACAACGATGCCAGCGCGACGTCCTGCGACTCGTCGAGTAGCGGAATTCGATGCGCTGTAGCCTCAACGTCTAGGTTTGCTCTCAGAAAGTCCACGGGCTGAATCGATTTATCCACAGCACCCGCAATGCGCTCTTGCGCCCTGCGCAGCCCCTTTGTTGCGAAATCTACAAGAACAACCCTCCCAGCGACTCTTCCGCATCTTGCAAGATGTACCGCCAGTTCTCCGACACCCCCTCCGAGGTCAACCACGCGGTCGCTCGACCGCAGGTTCATCTCTTCGACTTGCGCCTGCATAAGCTCTTGGTACGGGGGAGTCTGCGCCAAGAGCTCGATTCCGAGATCTCCCCTACGACCAACGAGGTAGTCATTCCAGAATCGTTCGAGGTTGTAGCCTGGCATTGGCAATCGGCGACGCTCCAATTCAGCACGTCGAGCCAACTCCGCATTGTCTGGAGAAACCCCAACAATCTCTCGCCCAATCAACGTGCGGGCCAACTCACGCGAGACGAGCTCAAAGGCTGCAGCTGCCTTGCGGCCCTCGCGCAGCTGATGCCCGGTTGGGATCTCGATTGCCCTGCGCTGTTCAGTTGGTCCGGAAGACATCAAATCCTGCACAGCTCCCCGCGATGTCCACGCATCGTAGGTTCCAAGAATCCATGTGATTGGGATACGCAGGGTTGCGAAATCCGCCTGTGCGTCGGATCGAAACCAGAATTGATTCCTCACTGCATCTTCTGCAAGAGCATCAATATTGCATAGGACACCGAGCAACTCCTGCCTGCCAAACCGCAGTCCATTGATCCACCCTTGGCCAAAGTCCAACCCCCCAGAGAAAACCCTTAGTGCCGACTGCAGATCTGAAACACCTACAAGACTGACCCAGGCATCTACCGGTGCGCCCCTCTTCTCCAGAATCGCCCTACGACCCTCGACAGCAGCCACACTGCTAGTCACCAGTCCCACACGACGCGGTTTCAGCCTTGAATCAGACGAAGCAAACTCCAGTGTCGTGCAAATGTCATCAATCGCTTGCGACACTGTAAAATGCAGACATTCCCGACCGACCTCGAGACAGTCCACATCGGCGTGCGACTCTCCTCGACGACGAATACCGTCGAACCGAAGCACCCTTACTGGTTCGCCTGCGGAACGGAACGTCTCAACAATGGTTCGCGCAAGTGGCAGCAGTGTCTCTTTCGTTCGGCCCCAGGCCGGAGGAATGATGACCAATGGCGCACCAGGGCTATCGCCGACCGCATCGAGAATGGCTCGGATTCGCTCACCCTTGCGGTTGCGATAGTCGAGGATCTCTACAGGTTCGATATCGACGGTAGACGCCTCGGAACTCATCGAATCCATTGAGGTCTCTGCTCTAACGCGCCAATCCCTGCTTGATACCCTCGTCAACCTAATTCGTTGCTGCCCGCTCTGCGAGCCGATCGAGATTCCAGCGATAGCAAACCCGGCGCCGCGCCGTGCCCTCGAAACATGCCGTATCGTCCCAACTAGTGTCTTGGACTGGCCATCTGCTTCGAGTAGGCGAATCTCTACCGGCTCTTCGATCGCCACGGGCTGCGAGCTAGCGAATTCTAAGGCGAGACCGGAAACGGACAAATTCAAAACTTCAGCATCGATCCAGCCTGACTTCTCACCGCGCAACATTGCGTGAGCCCTAGATACATCCGCTCTGTCCACCAGCCGACGCTCTGTCAAGTAGATGCATTCGGGAACCTTCAATCGAAGACCACTTAGCCCCATCCGTTCTAGAACTTGAGATCGGAAGGAATAGGAAATCTTGGCAATCTCGAAACCAAACCGAAGTTCTGGTTCGGTCTCGTACGGCAACCGGTGAGTTTCGAGCGTAAGCTGCTCCGGACCTACAGTGCGCAATCTCGCCCACCGAGCCGCACCCAAAGGATCCAGACCCGAAATCAATCTTGTGCCCTTCTTGAGAGCGGACTGAAGCAGCGATTGAATCTCTGCTCGGGACTCAAGCGACGCGCGGTAAAGACTCGCCAGGCTTCGATCCGGAATCCGGTCTGAATGAATGGAATCGCCCGTAGTCACCAGACCGCCCCCACATCGAAGGCAGATCGCATTGCGGCAGCGAGTTCTTGAGAACGCCTTGATCGCCCAGGCAATCGCCTGCCCCTTCGCCGGAAGAACTGAGCCACTATAATCCCGTCCCGTGAGACCTCTTCAGCGCGATATCATGGAAAGTCGCGCTTCCCCCCTCAAAGACTCTCCCCCAAGAATGCAAAGCTCGTCTCTCCTGACAGCACGCTACCCCTGCTACAGATCACAGCTGTCTGGATGGTTTCTGCACAGCACGCTTCAACTATGCAAGCTATCGCTTCCGTTTCACCACGAAGTTCGCTTCGATAACAGATGGGCTCGTGCATTCGATCGAACTGGGAGGCTCGCCCGCACAAGTCCGGTCGGCCAGACAGAGCACAAAGCACCTACCGACAGATATCTGTCGCCGACTACCTAGATACCCATTGCTGCCGTCCCGCGATCTAACGATAGAGCCACACGCAACTAGAGGTGTCGGACCTGGGGAAGCCCTACACATGCGGCTCCCGGTGAGGCCACAGGCAGCGCGAGAGATGAGTCAATGAGCCCTTTCCACGTCCCAGCCAGACGTCCGGTGCGGTCGCTGTCGCAACCTCGATCGATCACAGAACGCACTCCGCCTCCAGTGCGATGAGTCCGCGCCGGATGGCGCAGAGATTCGACCGGGCGAAGATCGTCTGCGCCCGGACCAGGTTCTTGGCAATGTCGCGACAGCGCAACTGCTGAAAGCCCCACAGCTGCTTGAGCACCCCGAAGCGATGTTCCCAGCAGGCCCACTCCCGTCAGCGAGCAGGGTTAATCGTACGCCCACATTCGCTCTGATTCCGGCTGCCGCCATGCGCGCCCCAGTTCACCCGGTAGCGCACCTCCTTCGCTTCCAAGCCTTCCCGATCGACCTGCTTCCAGCGAGTCTGGTCGCCGCAAAGCGCGATCTCGTCATACTGCAGCAGGTGCGGAGGCAGCCCTTTGTCCGACTTCGCGGCGCAAGTCGCCCTCATGCTTCGCACGATTCCGCGGCGATTCGTTCCGATGTCAAGTATCATCCGGAAGTGTCGACTCTTGCACTTTCCCACCATCTGCATCGCCGGATAACGCGTACCCGTGACATTCTTCATCGGACTCGGTGCTGCAATGAACATCGCCTACACGATTGCCGCCGCCCGTACAGCAAGATCGTGCTCCGCCAGCAAGATCTTCACCGTCTCGAAGCTGGAATCCATCAGTCCATACTATTCTGGTCGGTGGCGGAATTGCAGGAGCGCATACTCGTCCGGGACGTTGTCGTCGCCCAGTTCCACCCCCCGCCCCGCGGCAAAGTGGCGCATCGGCCCGCTTTCACAGATCGCGTCCTCGGCCTGTGAACTGAGAAATTGAAGCACTGCTGCAGAAACTAGAGCCGCAACATCCGAAAAAAGTCGTGCGGCGCTCGTTCCTTGCCGGCGTTCGGGTAGCGCGGCGCAATCAGCTCCACCAGCTGAGTCTACGGCGTCATCGCATCCGCCTCGGCCGGAAACCGCTCCCGACGGGTTACCTTACCCTTCCCGGCTCCCGGCTCCCGGCCGCCGAGCTGAACGTCCGCTGCTTCTTTACCCCCACCACCCACAGACGGTGCTCTACCATCGCTAGACAACTCTTGCAGAGGGTCGCCACTTTGCACGGCAACATCACCAGCCAGGAGTCTCAGCCGGACTCCTCCAACGATTCATCCGACGCGAACGCGTCCTTTCCAAGTGAAAGGACCTCTGCCGCTCCCTCAATGGTCGGGTGATCCCACAGGAGAGTGGCCGGCAACTGGAACCCAATCCAATCCTCGAGTTCTCCAGCCATCGACGCCAAAGTTCGCGAGTCCACTCCGTATCTCTCGATCGGGATACGGATATCTATCTCGCTGTCAGCCGCGCCGACAAGCATCGCCAGTCGCTGCCGCATCCACAAGACGATATCCGACCGGCTGCGCCGGGAACGAGTGACGTCATCCCGGGCTTCATCAATCTCTTGAACTGACCGACTGTCAGAACTCATCCCCACCTAATTCCTGCCATGCTTCGCGATGGCTCTTTCGCTCTCAGGAAACCATCCCCCTAGGCGAATGTGATCAGAAAGCTCCACGATAGCGGTCTCGCATCCCAGGTTGCATTTGCCTCTCCGCAAAGACGTCTTGCCAACTTGGAGCCGCGATCGGCTTTGAACTATCGCGCACTTCCTCATAGAGCCGCTGAAAGGCGCACTGAACCTGCTCGTCACTCAAGCCGCGAACAAAGCATCTGGTCAAGTCTCGACGAGCCGTGAATCCCCGCTGGCGCCTTCCGGGCGACCAATAGGACGGGACATCACCTGCGTAGTAGTGATACGGCAACTGGTCGATCGAATCATGCAAGTAGTTTGACCAAAACGTCCCGGCCTCCTCACCACTCATTGTCTCGTGACGCCAAGTATTTCGTCGACCAACAAGTCCGAATTGTCGCCTGTACGCGATCTCATCCACAGCCGTCCCGGGCAGCACGTAGAGCGGATAGGCCAACCACGACGCGAACCCCTTGTGCCCGCTCGAGAGGCAGTTGATGTGGTCGATGGTTTGGTCGATCGAGCGCTTCGTCTCTCCCGGGAATCCCACTAGGAGTGACAGATTGACGTTCATTCCCGCACTAGTTGCCAACTCGACTCCCCTAACAACCTCCTCCCGCTCACAATTCTTGCGCAATCTGACCAACTGTTCATCATCAAGGCTCTCAATCCCACAAAGTCCGAATCTACATCCCGAGAGAGCGAGATCTTCGATGTTCGATTCGTCGATGCGATCAACTCGAAAGAACCCCCCCCATGTAACCCCGAGCGAATTCTCAGTGAAGGCAGTGGTCAATTCTCGGATTCGTCGCTTGGAGAGAAAGATATTGTCGTCGATAAAGCCGAAAAATCGCGCTGACCGTCGCTTCGCCGATTCGACTTCGCGAACGATTGACTCAGCAGATCGCATACGGACCGCTGGATGAAGCTCGATAAAATCGCAGTAGCGACACCGATACGGGCACCCGACACTGGACCGGATCGGTACCATCGACGGCATCTCCTCGACGAGCTCCCAGCGTGTAAAGTCCTCCTCCAGATCGACTGGCTCTGCCGCTGTCGGCGTATGGTGCCATGCACCATCGGGAGTCGGCAGCACCAGGTTTGGTATCTCGGAAAGGGCCTCGCCGCGGCGCTTACCCTCTGCGAGTGCCCGGAGCACTCGCAGCAGAGTGTACTCTCCAAACTCGTGCGCAATATAGACTGCTTCACCAAGACACCCGAACGACGAACAACCAAAAAGGCAGTCCATGAGCAGATCGACGCCAAACTGCTTCGCTTCCACTCTGCGCCGGTAGCTAGCACCGGAGTCACGCGCGTACTCAATCTTCTGCTTCCATATGTAAGGCCCTCCAACGACAACCGGGACATCGGGAGCTACTCTTCGGATCGTTGAAAGACAAGCCTCGAGCAGGGCGTTGTCAGTGATGTACGTCGTGGAAAGAGCAATAGCCACGGGATCTGTCGACAAGGCCACTTCCAAACTCTGGTCATCACTCCAATCAAACACTGAGCGCGCATCGAATCCGTGGCGCTTCAGAAAACTCTCGAGATAGAAGCCAGCCATCGGGTTCGCGTCCCGAAAACCATTGTCCAGCTTGGGATGTTTAAGCGGGGAGTTGACCACCACGTCCAAATTGTGCAGGGAGGCCAAATACGAACCTTGGAGAAGGAGCTGAAATTGGCTCTCAACAGAAGCTCCAGCGAATCGCGCGAAGGAGTTCGGAGCTAGTACGACGACTGATCTTTGGCGCATGTTCCAATGGCCCTCATATCTGAATCCATCCTCGAGCGGCGAGAAGGCGCAGCCGACTGCGGCCAGGAGGCAGTTGCATGGGCAACTCGGCACTGCAATCTTGCAATCTTCCCACTAGTGGTTCTGGGAAGAGCGGACGGAGGGACAGGAACAACCTCCCCAACCTGCGCTCCAAGTGCGACAGCTACTTTCCCGCGAATCGCATCAACCATCTCTACCCAAGCCCTGAGAGTCGCCGCATCTAGCCCCCGGGTGCCCGCCAATCCACGCCATGTGGCGCGATCAAGCTCCACAGCCACGACCAACTCTTCCGCACTTCCAGATTCCACCGCAAAAGCCACACAGCGCCCAGGGCCAACTCTGGAATGCGCCCCCTGGACGATCTCCTCAATATCCTCAGCAAAGTAGTTGACTCCGTCGAGAACAATGGAATCCTTCAGCCGTCCGGTCACATAGAGCTCATCAGCCAAGATGACGCCAACGTCACCCGTCCTCAGGAAGCCCTCTCCATCGCAATCGTCTCTCACGCGCGCGTCGAAAACCTCTCGCTCTAGGCTGGGCGAGTAACCCCAGTAGCCCGACGCAACACTCGGCCCGCGCACCCAAATCTCCCCCGCGTTCCCCTCCCTGCAAATCTCTCGGCGGTCTGGATCTACAACGATGACCTTGTGATCTGGGACCGCCGTTCCACACGACACGTGTTCCGGAGTTCGCGGTGAGAATTCTGATGCGGTGCTGCGATGCAGTGCAGTCACCTTCGGTGACGTTCTCCAATCAGTTCCGGTGACTAACAGAGTCGACTCCGCGAGTCCGTAGCAGGGCAGGAAGGCCGAACGTCGAAATCCGGACCCAGCGAACCGTGCCGCAAAACCCTCTATGGTCTGAGCGCGAACTTTTTCTCCGCCGACGAATGCAACCTGCCACGAACTCAGGTCCAGCTCCTTAATCTGCGAGGGGGCAATTCGGTGGATGCAATGCTCGTAGGCGAAGTTCGGCGCACCACTAACTGTGCCCCGAAACCGCGCGATCGACTCAAGCCACCGAATTGGTCTTTGCGCGAACACCAGCGGCGCAAATCGCCAGCTGGCGCAACCGGAATACAGCGGCTGAAGAATGCCACCAATTAGTCCCATGTCGTGAAAATGCGGAAGCCAACTTACGATACGACTACTGCGGTCGATACCAAATCGGGAACGAATCGCCTCGAGGTTGGACCACAAATTGCCGTGGGTAACCTTGACCCCCTTCGGATTTCCAGTCGAACCAGACGTATACTGGAGCATTGCGAGAGTTGAGCTTGAGGGGATGGGGAGGCCGGGTGCCTCCAGCTCAATGCTTGCAAGGCCATGAATTCCTACTGCGACAGGCCGCTCCCGCATCCCGCCAGCGATTTGCTCCGCAGCCTCGATGCTTGAGGCTACGACAATGGATGCTTCACAGTCGTCGGCTATAGCCCGAATACGAGCTGAACCACGGCCTCTCGTGTTGAAATCCAGAGGGACTGCGACCGCTCCAGCATAGAGGCAAGACAGGTAGGCGATGGTGAAGTCCAAGCCTGGCTCGAATGGAAGAAGCACGCGCTGCCCTTGAGCTCCATTCGAGATCAGCCATATCGCTCCGGCGTACGCAAGATCGTCGAGTGCAGCGAACGTTAGTTGCCGTTCGACATTTCCGCGCGAATCGAGGAAACCACAGGCGAGATCCCCTGGCGCACGCCGTGCATTGGATCGAAGAACCTCAACGAGCGATCCGGGGTTACCGAGATCACTATTGCGAGCAGGGTCCTCGGATCCCGATCTGGTTTTGACTGGAGAATGCATTCACGCCCCCCTATGGCGTTTCCTCAGCATCTCTGACGCAAAGCCTGTCTTCACGAGCTTCGCGACAACTGCGCGGCTTGGAAATCCATCAGGGGGGTCGCAGCACTGGCGGCTTCAGCCTCTGATGACCCGTCTCTATTCGCTCCAGTCGGGTCTTGTCCAACTACAAAGAAGATCAACAGAGACATCCACGCGGCGGTTCGACTCCGAACAACGTTCACCATTCTCAACACTCGAACCCCGTTCTATTTGGAGACTAGCTTGACCCCGCGGTCGGGTCATGGCTTTCTAAGCTACCACAATGGGACCCATGTGAGGTATTTAGCACCCGCCTGTCGGTTCCTTTCTATGGCCTGCCTAAGGTCGGATAACGACTGGACTTGACTCGTAATTGGCATTCCTGGAGACCGCGCCATGCTTTCCCAACGCGATCGTCGTGCGTATGGCACGGAGCGGGCATCGATAGGGCACTCGCTCAATCCAATATGGCCCGTGTCACGAGCGATTAGATAGCGGCGAACTGTCGGCCCAAAGTAAAGATGTCCGCTTTCCTCCAAAGTAGAGATGTCCGGTTCTTCTGAGTTCGTCCGGATCGCGTTCGAGCCCCTCGGGCCTCGAACGCGACCCGGACGGCGCGCAGGCGGTCAGGATCGGGTGCCCGGGGCTGCTCCTTGCTCGGGCCGCCGCGACGTGCCGGCGCGCAGCAGGCGGGCTTCTCGCCGGGTCGTCGAGGGCTTCCCGACGCGGGCCTCCGTGCGCTCGCGCTGCTGCCGCTTGATGAACTCGAGGGCCGCCGAGAGGCGCTTGTCGTCGACCACCTCGGCCGGCCGCACGGCGTGCTCTCGCGGGGAGGCCGTGGCCTGTAGCAGCTC
>JBNLVL010000024.1:0-87146 GCA_050618075.1 Myxococcota bacterium | reverse complement strand
TCGGTGGCGGGGCTGCTCGAGGGGCGGCGGTTCCCGTGGCGGGCCTCGCTCCGGGGCTGGCTCGAGCGCTGCTACTACGGGCGCATCCCGACGCGCGCGGTTCCCAACGGGCGGACCCACGCGCTGCGGTACGCGGTCTAGAGGGTCGAGAGCGGGCCCTGACCCTGCCCAGGGAGGCCTGCAGCGGTCGCCTCGTGCGGACTCAGGCGCATTCTTCGAGCCACAACTGATAGGCTGAATCTTCTGCGGCGGATGCAGTGGGGGACGGAGGTTCGAAGCATGGCCGACGAGAGCGACCTGGCGACCCAGGCCGGCCGCCTGGACCCGCCGCTGGAGGCGGCCGTCGAGCAGCCCGAGGAGCCGCCCTCCCCGGCCGGCGACGACTCGGGCGGGTTCGACTTCGTGCTGCTGGCGGTGCTGTTCGTCCTCGCCGGTCTGGTCGCCGTCCAGAACGTCTGGCTGCGCCGCAGGGCCCAGCGCGAGAGCGCCGAGCGCGGCGACACCTGACGCGGGGCGCCCGTAGCCCCGGCCCTGGAGCCCCACGGGTCATCCCGGCCCGGCCCGCGGGCCGATCGCCTCGACATCTGCAAGTGTCTACACCGGCTCGTTTCCGGGGCATCTCCGCCGGTCCCGGCCGGAATTCCGTATTCGAGCCGGTTGCAATGTTCCGCCCCTGGTATAGTGGCGTCCTGGGACAATTCCTCCCTACCCGTCTGGAGGTGCCTCCCCATGAAGCGCTCCGTCCCCTCCGTCTCCTTCTCTTTCTCGCTCTCTTCCTGTGGCTCACTGCGCGGCCTGGCGCGGTGCCTGGTGGTGGGGCTCGCCGCGTGCTGGGTTCCCGCCGCGGCGCAGGCGGCCTGGGTGATCCCCAGCGCCGGCAGCCATCACAGCCGGAGCTACTGCATCGACCTGTTCGACGAAGACTCGGGCGCCTTCGCCGGCGAGCTCCGCTGCGAGCATCCCTACGCGAATGCCATGACCCTGGATGCCGAAGGCGACGTCTTCCTCGGCCGAGCCACCGGAAGCAACACCTGGCTGAGCGAGTACGACGGGTTCGACGGCACCTCGAACTTCCTGTTCAGCAACGGCTCCATCGGCGAGATCGGCGGGCTGCTGGCCACACCGGGCGGAGACCTGCTGGCGGCGAGCAACGATCTGAACCGCGTCTACCGACTCGATCCGGTGTCGGGTGCGGTGATCGACATCCCCATCTTCGGATCGAGCCTGGCCGGCGCGACCGCGGTGGCCTACGGGCCGGACGGCCACCTGTACGTGGCCGACGAGAGTCACGGGCGCCTCTTCCGCTTCGACGGAGCCACCGGGGCGCGCCTGTGGTCCACGGACTGGGCGCCGGTGGTTCCGCGCGGGCTGGCCTTCGGCTCCGACGGCTTCCTCTACGTCTCGAGCCGCACCGACGACGCCGTGCTGAAGATCGACCCCGCCACCGGCGCCAGCCTCGGCCCCTTCGCGTCGGGGAGCGGCCTGGACGATCCCGAGGCGCTCGTCTTCGGCCCGGGCGGCGACCTCTACGTCGCGAGCTCGGGGAGCGACCAGATCCTGCGTTTCGACGGAACCACCGGGGCGTTCGTGTCGGTCTTCGCCAGCGACCCGGACCTGCCCTCCCCCAGCGGCCTGGTGTTCGGTCCGGACGGCCACCTCTACGCCTCGAACCTGGCCAACGCCAAGATCCTGCGCTTCGACGGCACCACGGGCGCCTCCATGGGCGTGTTCGCCGAATGGGTGAGCGGCATCCACCGCGCCCTGGCCTTCGGACCCGACGGCGATCTGTTCGCCTCGGGCGACACCGGCACCGTGCGCCAGCTGCGCCGCTACGACGGCACGACCGGCGTCGCCGACGGCTTCCGCTCCGCCTCGGGCGCCGACGGCATGGCCGTCGCCGGCGACGGAACCCTGCGCCTGGCCCGGGCCACCTCGATCCGCCAGTACGACATCTCGGGCGCCTCGGGCGCCGTCGACCTGGGCGACTGGACCGGCGGCGCGGAGCCCGGAGGGCCCACGGTGATGCGCTACGGCCCGGACGGCGCGCTCTACGTGGTAGACACCGTGAGCGACCGGGTCCTGCGCTACGACGCCGCGACCTACGAGTCGTCGGGCGTGTTCGCCGAGGGCGGCGGCGTCGACGGCATCCAGGGCATGGCGTTCGGGCCCGCTGGCGACCTCTACCTCTCGAGCCGCAACACCAACGAGGTGCTGCGCTACGACGGCACCACCGGCGCGCCGCTGGGCGTGTTCGCCTCGGGCGGCGGACTCAACCTGCCCGCCGGCATCGTGTTCGGGAACGACGGCGACCTCTACGTCGACAGCTGGCAGAACGGGGTGCTGCGTTTCGACGGCGCCACCGGGGCGTTCGTCGACACCTTCATCTTCCCGGCCGGCGACTTCGATGCGTTCAAGATGGAGCTCACCTCGCTCCAGGACACGCTTGCCGGCGAGACCCCGGTGATCGACGAGACCGGCGACGGGGTCGACGGCCTCGTCGACCCGGTGGACGCGGCGGTGGGCCCGGACGGCAGCGTCTACGTGGTGGGGCGGGTCTCGGCCAACGTCTTCAGGGTGGAGCCCGACGGAACCACGACGCTCCTGCTCGACGCGAGCGGCGGTGGGACCGGCACCCCGCTCTCCAATCCCTTCCGCATCGCCGTGGGGGGCGACGGGTCGGTGGCCGTGGCCAGCGACAACGAAGCGGTCCACCGCATCAAGCCCGACGGCAGCGTGGACCTGGTGATGGATTCCTCGAGTCCGTTCTGGAGCGGTGCGCGGGACGTGGCGGTCGGGCCCGACGGGTCCGTCTACACCGCCGGCGAGTACGACAGCGTCTGGAAGATCGCCCCGAGCGGGTTCGCCACCCGCATCATGACCCACCTCGGGGACTTCCAGGGCAACCAGCTCGACGGCCCCTCGGCCCTCTGGGTCGACGACGACGGCTTCGTCTACGTGGCCGCCCAGGGCAGCCGTAACGCCTACGAGATCAGCCCGAGCGGCGGCATCATCGAGATCTTCGACGGGCTCGACGTGACCCCACAGCTCTACAACCCGTCGGACATCGCCAAGGACGACCTCGGCAACGTCTACGTGGGCGGCGGCGCGGGTCAGGAGTGGGCCACCATCTACAAGATCAGCCCGAGCCAGGGATCGGTCCGAATCGTCTACAGCAGCGTGCCCCTGGCGGCCATGACCGTCGACAGCGACGGCGACCTCTACTACGCGCTCACCCGCGGCCTCTACTACCAGGTGACACCGTCGGGGCTCATCACGCCCCTCGACGACCTGGTGGGTCCGCTCGGTCGGGTGCTGGGCGGCGTCCTCGACTTCGAGGCCACGCCCCAGGGTGACCTGGTGGTGCCGAGCATGCTGGCCAACGCGGTCTACAAGCTGGACGTTCCCAGCGAGTGCGAGGACGGCCTGGACAACGACGGCGACGGCTACGTCGACTACCCGGCCGATCCGGGCTGTCGTTCGCTCGACTGGGTCGAGGACCCGGTGTGCGACGACGACATCGACAACGACGGCGACGGCAAGATCGACTACGACGGCGGCCCCAACGGCGAGCCGGCCGACGGGGTCTGCAAGAACGCCTGGGAGGTGACCGAAGCGCGGGCCTGCGGCGCGGGCTTCGAGGCGCTGCTGCTGCTGGTCCCGCTCTGGGCCCTCCGGCGAGGGCGAAGCGCTCGGCAGACCGCCTGACCTCCGAGCCAGGGGCGCCGCCCGGCGCCCAGACATGCGGGCCCCGCCTCCCCTTCCCGGGGGAGGCGGGGCCTCGCCGTTGGGGGCCCGACCGGCTCAGGCTCCGACCGGCGCGGGAATCTCCGGTTGCATTTTTTGTTAACTCCATTTACATTTCGGTCATGGACTTCGCGATCCAGGACGAGGCGGGCCACAGCCCCCGCGTGACCCGCAAGCGCCAGGCGCGCCTGCAGCAGATCGTGCGCAGCGCCCTGGCCATCGTCCGCGAGGAGGGGCGCGAGGCCCTGACGCTCCAGCGGCTGGCCGACGCCCTGGGAGTCACGGCGGCGTCGCTCTACCGCTACTTCCCGTCCAAGGACGCCCTGGTCGCCGAGCTCCAGCGCTCGACCATCGCCTGGCTCGGCCGGGAGACCCGCGCGCGCATCGCGGCGGCCACCCGCGACCCGGCCGCGGCCGCGACCCCGCCCGACCTGCTGGCGGTGGTGGTGAGCGCCTTCGCCTTCGAATCGTTCGCGCGCACCTCCCCGGTCGAGTTCGGGCTGCTGACCATGCACCTCTCGGCCCCGGAGTACGGCCTGCCCGACGCCGAGGCCGCCCGGGTCTTCCAGACCGCCTGGGAGAGCCTCAGCGACCTCGCGGGCCACCTCGACGGGGCCGCTCGCTGCGGCGCCCTGGCGCCGGGCGACGCGGCCGAGCGCGCGGTCACGCTGTTCGCCGGTCTCCAGGGCGTGGTGCAGACCCGCAAGCTCGCCCGCAGCGCACCGGACCGCATCGACCCGGGCGCGATCGCCCGGGCCCTGGTTCCCACCCTGCTCGTCGGCTGGGGCGGCGAGCCGGAGTGCGTCGCGACCGCCGTCGACCTCACCCTCGAGCACCGCTTCGCAGAGCCCGAGGGCTGCGTCGAGGACCTGCTCGGCGCGGACGCCGCCTGACGTCCGCCCGCCCGATCGCCCGAAACCCAACCCGCCAGGAGACCTCCATGAGCCAGCACGACATCGTCATTCGCAACGGAACCGTGGTCGATGGAACCGGGAACGCGCCCCGGGAGGCCGACGTCGCCATCCGGGACGGTCGCATCGCGGAGGTCGGCGCCGAGGTCGGCGCGGCCGAGCGCGAGATCGATGCCGAAGGCCACATCGTGACCCCGGGCTGGGTCGACATCCACACCCACTACGACGCCCAGGCCACCTGGGACCCCTTCCTGTCGCCCTCGTCCCAGCACGGCGTGACCACGGTGGTCATGGGCAACTGCGGCGTGGGCTTCGCGCCGGTCCGCCCGTCGCTGCGCAACGAGCTCATCGACCTGATGGAGGCGGTCGAGGACATCCCGGGCTCCGCCATGCACGAGGGCATCGAGTGGGACTGGGAGAGCTTCCCCGAGTACATGGACGCCCTGGAGCGCCGCCGTCACGCCATCGACTACGGCGTGCAGGTGCCCCACTGCGCCCTGCGCGCCTACGTGATGGGCCAGCGCGGCATCGACAACGAGGTCGCCACCGCCGAGGACGTGGAGGCCATGGGTCGGATCGTGCGCGAGGCCGTGGAGGCGGGCGCGCTGGGCTTCTCCACCTCGCGGACCGAGCTGCACAACACCCTCGAAGGCGTCCCGGTCCCCGGAACGTTCGCCTCCCACGACGAGATCTTCGGCATCGGCCGCGTCCTGGGCGAGCTCGGCAAGGGCGTCTTCCAGATGAGCGTCACCCACCGGGAGGTGCCGAACGAGATGGGCTGGATGAAGAAGCTCGCCCGGGAGACGGGGCGGATGGTGACCTTCAATCTCCAGCAGATCGACGAGAGCCCCGAGCTGTATCGCGAGGGCCTGCGCCTGCTGGACGAGGCCCGCGCCGAGGGCATCTCGAACCTGCGCGGGCAGTTCTCGGGCCGACCCGTGGGCGTGCTCATGGGCTGGGAGACCAGCGTCCACCCGTTCATCGGCCACCCCGAGTACCGATCGCTCTCGAAGCTCGACCCGGAGGCGCGCCGCAGCGAGCTGCGGAAGCCGGAGGTGCGCGAGCGCCTGGTCGCCGGCGGCGCCATCCGCACCGACGGGCTGCCCGAGGACGCGCCGATCCCGCCGATCTTCCTCCAGTTCCTCGTGGCCAGCACCCACAAGATGTTCGCCCTGGGCGGGGGCCACGACTACGAGCCCGACCCCGCGACGTCCATCAAGAGCCGCGCCGCCGCCAGCGGCCGGTCCGAGGCCGAGCTGGTCTACGACGCGATGATGGAGGAGGACGGTCGCGCGATGCTCTACTTCCCGCTGTTCGGCTACGCCCAGGGAAGCTTCGACGCCATCCTCGAGACCATGAAGCACCCCCAGACCGGCCTGTCCCTGGCCGACGGCGGCGCCCACTGCGGCGCCATCTGCGACGCCAGCACTCCCACCTACATGCTGATGCACTGGGTGCGCGACCGGACCCGGGGCGAGAGGCTGCCGCTGGAGTTCGTGGTGCGCCGCCAGACCCTCGACACCGCCACTCAGTACGGGCTCCGGGACCGGGGCGTGCTGGCGCCGGGCATGAAGGCCGACGTCAACGTGATCGACCTGCCCCACCTCGACCTCACCGCGCCGGAGATGCGCTACGACCTGCCCGCCGGAGGCCGGCGCCTGTTCCAGGGCGCGCGCGGCTATCGGGCCACCCTGGTCTCGGGCGTGCCGGTCTTCGAGAACGGCGAGGCGACCGGAGCGCTGCCGGGCAGGCTGGTGCGGGGCGAGCAATCGTGAGCGATCCCTCGGTCTTCACGCCGGACCTCTCGTTCGCCCTGCTCGCGGTCTGCGTCGCCATCGCCTACACCGCCGAGGCCGCCACCGGGTTCGGCAGCATCGTGATCGCGCTCACCCTGGGCGCCCAGCTCTACCCGATCGCCGAGCTGCTGCCGCTGCTGGTCCCGCTCTCGGTGATGCTGGCGGCGTGGGTGGTGGCGCGAAATCGGCGCTTCATCGACCGCTCGCTCCTGTTCGGACGCGCGCTGCCGCGCCTGGGCATCGGGCTCGCCCTGGGGTTCACGCTGTTCGCCACGCTGCCGACCAGCTGGCTCACCCCGGCCCTGGGCGCGTTCGTGCTGGCGGTGGCGCTGCTCGAGCTGCGCGGCATGTGGACGGGTCGCGCGGCGGGCGCGCGGCCGCTGGGACCCGCGGGCTTCACCAGCGCGACGGTGGGTGCGGGCATCCTCCAGGGCGCCGTGGCCTCGGGCGGGCCGCTGCTGGTCTACGCCCTCGGCCGCCAGGGACTCTCCAAGGCGCGCTTCCGCGCCAGCCTGGCCCTCGTCTGGCTGACCTTGAACTCGGCGCTCGTGGTCACCTACGTCGCCACCGGGCGACTGGACGCCGGGACGGTCCCGTTCGTGGGCCTGCTGGTGCCGGTGGTGGCCGGCGCCCTGGCTCTCGGCAACTGGCTGCACCACCGCCTGGACGAGGCGACCTTCCGCAAGACCATCCTCGGCCTGCTCGCCGTCGCCGGCGTGGCGCTGGTGCTCTAGGCGCGTCGTGGGGAGCCGCGCCGCTCGCTAGGCTCGAGCCATGGTGTTCGAAGACATCCCCTCCGACCCGTCCCTGGCCGACCCCCTTCCGCCCTCGCCGTTCGCGATCGTGGGCCGCTGGCTGGACGAGGCCCGCGCCCAGCGCGTCCAGCGCAACCCCAATGCCATGTCCCTGGCGACGGTGTGCGCCCTGGGGCGGCCCTCCCTGCGCGTCGTTCTGTGCCGGGGCTTCGAGCCCGAGCCGGGCTACGTCGTCTTCTACACCGACCGCTCGAGCCAGAAGGGCCGCGCGCTCGCGGACCGGCCCGCCGCCGCGGCCAGCTTCCACTGGGACGCGCTCCAGCGACAGGTCCGCATCGAGGGACCGGTCGTCCACTCGCCGGACGCCGAATCGGACGCCTACTTCGCGGGCCGGCCCCGCCCCTCCCAGATCGCCGCCTGGTCGAGCCGCCAGAGCGCGCCCCTCGCGTCGCGCGAGGCGTTCCTGGAGAAGCTCCGCATCACGGAGGAGCGCTTCGAACGCGAGGCGCCGGAAGCGATTCCGCGCCCGCCGAGCTGGGGCGGCTACCGCCTGTTCGCCGAGCGGGTGGAGCTGTGGGTCGGGTCCCTGGGCCGCGCCCACGACCGCGCCCTCTGGACCCGCAGCCTCGAGCGCGAGGGCGAAGGCTTCCGCGGCGGCGAGTGGAGCGTCGGCCGGCTCCAGCCCTGAGCTCAGCGGTCCCTTCGAGCAGACGCCGCCCGATCCCCGAGCCCCGCCGAGGCCGCCCGCGGGCCGAAGATCTCCCTGCCGCAGCGGGCGGTCATGCGCGCCACCGCCAGCCTCTCGTAGGGGCCGAGGGAGTGGTTCACCATGAACGGCAGCAGGAACAGCTCGACCCACTGGGTGTACCGCTGCACCCGGACACAGCTTCGTGCCATGCGGTCGCTGCCGCGACGCGTCCACTTCACCTTGAGGCTGCGCTCGAAGTAGCTGGGAAAGAGACCGAACGTGATCGTGGTGAGCAAGAGGGTTCCGGCCCAGGACTGGTAGCGCTCCACGCGCAGCACCAGGTCTGCGACCTCGGGCTGGTCCACGAGGTCGACCCGGCGCGCCCAGCCGGACTCCCGGAACGTCTGCAGGGCCCAGTCCTGGTGGCTCTTGACCGGATACGGTGTAAAGAGTCCGGTCTGCTCGATGGGGTCGTAGCCGTCGTCCACGAAGACCCGCACCTGTTCCACCACCGGAGCGCCGGGGTTGCGCGGCACCGGTCGGGGCAGATCGGAGAACGTGACACAGCCGGCCGAGAGGAGCGCGACGAGGCTGGCGACCGGTCCGGCGGAGCGCGCCATGGCATGGCCTCCCGAAGTGGCCAGCCGGAATCCTAGCGCGCCCCGAGCCCCCGCCGCGACGACGCGCTCAGGACTCCTGCTCCGGATCGACGTCCGGTCGCCCCGCCGAGCCCGCGTCCAGGCGCACGGACAGGGGCTCGGCCGAGCGCAGGTGGATGTCGCGCTGGGGGAAGGCGATCTCGATGACCGCCTCGCGGAAGCGCTGGTCGATGCGGAAGCGGAGCTCGCTCTGGATTCGCAGGCGGTCGCCGGTCTGTCCCAGGCGCACCCAGAAGTAGGCGCGGAACAGCAGCGCGCTGTCCCCGAACTCCATGAAGCGGACGAACGGCTCGGGGCGATCGAGGATGTGCCGGTGCTCCTCCAGGATCTCCTCCAGGATGCGGTTCACGTCCTCGACCGGTGAGCCGTAGGCCACCCCCACGTCGACCGAGGACCGGATCACCGGATCCGAGAGCGTCCAGTTCACCACGTTCGTCTCGAGGAAGGTGGAGTTGGGCACGATGATGTTGGTGTTGTCGAAGGTGCGGACCACGGTCGAGCGTGCGCCGATCGACTCGATCCAGCCCTGGGTGCCCTCGACCTCCACCAGGTCGCCCACCTTGATGGGCCGCTCCGCCAGCAGGATCAGACCGCTGATGAAGTTGTTGACGATGTTCTGGCTGCCGAACCCGACGCCGATCGCCAGCGCGCCGCCGACGAAGGTGAAGACCGTGAGCGGAATGTTCGCCGTGTCGAGCGCGATGACGAAGAACGCCAGCAGCAGGACGTAGAAGCTGAGGCTCTGCAGGGCCGCGGTGGCGCCCTCGTCGAGGCGGGTGCGACTGCGCAGGATGCGGGCCAGCAGCGCCGCGATCCAGCGGGAGAGCCGCAGCCCGAAGACCACCAGGACCAGGGCGGTGATGATCTTCCCGGGCGTGATGGGGCGATCGTCGACCGCCATGATCTCGGTGTTCCAGGCCTCGGAGAGCTGCTGCCCCAGCATCTCGAGGCGTTCGGCCGGCGAGAAGCGCTGGGTGCGGGCCGCCAGCTCGCGGCGCGTGCGCTGCATGAGCCGGCGGGTCGGCGCGGCGGACCGGACCTCGTCCTCGAAGAGTCGGACCAGGGCCTCGAGCTGGACGCGCTGCTGGGCGATCCAGCGGTGGCGGGGATCGCCGGATTCCTGGGCGGCGGCCTCGCGATCGCGCAGGCGCCGGACCTCGTCTCTCAGCTCCACCAGGCGCGCCTGGTCCCGGGCCTCGCGCCGCGCGCTCTCGGCCATCGCCTCGTCGAGCTCGTCGGTCCACTCCACCAGCTCGACGCGCTCGACGCGACCGGCCAGGGTCGAGACCCGGCGCTGCCACCAGCGCTCGGCGGCGTCGAGCCGCGCGCGGCTGCGCTCGAGGAACTCGATGCGCCGCAGGGCGGTGGTCTGGGCCTGCTGGCGCGCCGACAGCTCGGCAGCCGCGGCGTCGGAGCCGGTCTGCTCGAGGCGGCTCTCGGCCGCGCGCAGGCGGCGCTCGGCCAGATCCAGCTCCCGCTTGGCGCGCTCCAGGGAGCGCTCCAGCTCGAAGCGAGCGCCGCGGATGGCCTCGAGCGGACCGGCCAGGTCTTCGTCGCTGACGGCCAGGCGGTCCTCGACCCACTCCACCGTGCGGCGCAGCAGGGACTCCCCGCTGCGCTGCAGCGCGAGCAGTCGGCGCGCGTTCTCCAGCTCGAGCTCGTAGAGCTCCCGGCGCGCCTGGGCCAGCTCGCTGGCGAGCTCGGCCAGGCGAAGGGCGCGCCGCAGCGACGCGCGCTCGGCCTCGTCCTCGACGCGGCCGAGCGCCTCCTTGGTCTCGCGGCGTTCGCGCTCGCGCTCCTCCAGCCGCTCGCGTGCGCGCTCGAGCTCGTCCGAAGCGCCCTCGGCCGAGCGCTCGAGACCCGCCAGGCGCAGGCGATGGCTCTCGAGGGCGTCCCACAGCCCGTCGAACAGGGCGAGCGGAAAGGGCGGCTCGCTGGTGATCTGGCTCTCGGGCCCGCCTTCGAGCTCGAGCTGCGCCTGCTCGAGAGCCCGGCTCAGCTCTCCGGCGCGCAGGATCGCGCCGGTCTGCTCGGCGTAGATGCGGTCGATGCGCTCGACGAGGCCGACCTCTTCGTCGAGGTTCTCCTGGAGCGGGCTCGCCGGGTCTTCGGCGTCGCGCTTCGCGGAGAGCGTCGCGATGCGTTCGGCCAGGCCCGCGCGCCGCTCGGCGATGGCCGCGCGCATCTCCTGCGCCCGGTCTTCGTCGAACTCGTCCTCGCCGGCTGCGCGTACGCCGTGCGGCGCCAGCAGCAGCGCGAGCGCGAGCCACGCCGCCCACGGTCGGATCCACACGGCTCCCGGTCGGACGCGAGCCCCTTGGTGTCGCACGACGAGACGGCCTCCAGAATCCGGGCTGGGCGCAGACGTCCGGGCGGGGTGCGGGCGCGCCGCCGCCCCCCGCCCGGGTCGGTCGCCGGTCTACTCGACGGGTCGGATCTCGACCCGTCGATTCTGCTCGCGGCCCTCGGGCGTCTGGTTCGACGCGACCGGATCGGCTTCGCCGCGGCCCACGGCGTCGATGCGATCCGCCGCCACGCCGCCGGCGACCAGGTAGTCGCGCACGGCGTCGGCGCGGCGCTGGGAGAGCGCTTCGTTGTAGGCGCTCGGGCCGCTGGCGTCGGTGTACGCCTCGACCAGCACCCGCTTGTCTTCACAGGCGCGCAGGGTCTCGACGGTGCCGTCCAGGATGGGCGCGGCGTCGGGCCGGATCGCCGCCTGGTTGCTGTCGAAGTTCACGCCCTCCAGGCGCACCAGGCCCTCGCAGGGGTCGGGCGCCGGGGCCACCACCGGGGCGGCGACGGGCACGGGCGCCGGGGCGGGCTCGGGCGCCGGCTCGGGCGTCGGCTGGACCGGCGCGGAGGCGGCCGCCTTGGCGGGCTTCGCCTCGGGCTCGTCGTCCTGCATGAGATGGCAGACCAGGTAGCCGAGCCCCGCGCCGGCGACGGTCGAGCCCAGGGCGATGGCCGCGCCCTCGAGGTCGTCGTGATCATCGGCGTGGATGGCACCGCCGGTGGCGCCGCCGATGGCGCCCAGGCCGCCGCCGATGGCGGCGCAGCCCATGGGCGTCTGCCAGGTGGCGGCGCAGCCGCCGGAGAGCAGGGCCAGGGCCGTCACCAGGGCGACGGACAGCCCCTTCCAGGTCGGGCGGCTCGAAGCCGGGCGCGCGCCGGTGTGCAGGTGCGGATCGGTCATTCTCGTTCTCCCCTCCGGTCCACCGGATCGCTTCGATCGGGTGGCGGACTGATGGTCACGCCCTTCGGCTCGGGCCCGGCGCTCGGCGCCCGTCGTGGGGCGCGGCGCATCCCAGGGCGGAGCGGCGTCGCGGCAGACGCCTTCCTACTGGAACTCGCCGAACCGGCCAAGGGCAAATCGACTGCGATCGCGCGGTCCGACGCGGACCGCGCGCAGCGAATTCGCCGTTGGGTCGCAGAAAGCTCGGACAAGGTGCCCGGTTTCGGCGACACCCGCGGTCGCCGTCGGGTCACCTAGGACTAGAGGAGCGGCTTCTCATGCGGGCCAGAGTGCATCGAATCGTCCCCCGCCGGAAAAACGCCCCCTGCCGGCAGCCGGGCGCGGCGGGTCGGGCGGAGTGGGTGCGCGGCGGACTGCTCGCGGGCATCGCCGCGCTGGCGCTGGCCGCCGCCCTCCCCGCGGGTGCTGCACCCGGCGACGGCTGCGACGCGGCCCACTTCATCGACGAGACCCTTCCCACCGGCGCCCGCTGGCAGATGTGCTGGGCCATCCGGGCCGAGGAGGGCCTCGTGCTCTCGAACGTCTACTACAACGGCCCGGGCATCGTGGCGCGCAAGGTGCTGGCCGAGGCCTCGCTCTCCCAGATCCACGCCAGCGACGACGACGGGACCGCGCCGGCGCTGCAGGTCACCGGCGACGGGCTCGGGGGCGACGCCCTCCGCACCCTCGCCGCCCACGACTGCCCGTCGGGCACGCGGCTGGCCGACGCCGGCCGCGACGTCCTGTGCCGACAGCTGGACGACATGGGCTTCCTCTACAAGTACTACAACACCCAGAAGCAGTCCCAGGCGCTGCGCCTCTTCCACGTCTCGCAGATCGGCGAGGTGGTCTACGTCGTCCAGTGGCGCTTCCTCGACACGGGCGGGATCGAACCCGCGGTTCGCGTCACGGGCAGCGTGCCGCGGACGGGCAGCGACCCGAAGCACGGCTGGCCGCTCGACGGCGCGGGCACCATCGGCATCGGCCGCGTCCACAGCTACATCTGGCGCCTGGCCTTCGACCTGGCCGGCAACGGCGCGAACGACATCGCCCAGGAGCTGGAGTTCGTGGCGAACTCGTCCTCGACCCGGCTGTCCCGCAACACCATCCAGCTGTCCAGCGAGACCGGCCGCTCCCTCGCCCCGGAGCTGATGCGCTCCTGGCGGATCGTCGACGACGACGTGACGAACGCCGACGGCCACCCGATCTCGTATCACCTCGACCCCCTCGACGTGAAGTACCGCTACGACGGCGGGGCCGGCGAGCCCTGGAGCGAGCACGACACCTGGTTCACGGTGACCCGCGCCTGCGAGCGCTTCGCCGTGGGCAACCCCACCGACGGCGGCTGCGCCGCCGACCTCTCCGGCTTCGCCGACGGCGAGTCCATCGACCGCGCACACATCACCGTCTGGCACGCGATCTCCGCCTACCGGGTCCCGCGCGCCGAGGATCGGCCCTTCAGCAACGCCCACTGGGACGGCTTCCGCGTGATTCCGCGGGACTGGGACAGCGAGAGCCCCTTCTGATGAAGCATTCGACGCACAGCGTGCAGGCGATCGCGGCGGTCCTCGCCGTCGGGCTGATGGGGGCGCTGCCGGCCCGGGCCGACGGGCCGCGGCGCTACGAGCGGCTCCGCCCCGACGAGGTGGCCCGGGCCGTGGAGCGGGCGGAGCAGGGACGGGGCCGCCGGGACGCCGCCGAGTCGGCCGGCGCCCGGAGTCGGTCGGCCTCGGACGACCGCGAGCTCCTGCGCGTGGAGCGGCGACAGCGCTCGAAGCTCGAGCGCCGCCGCGGACTGGGCCGCAGCGCCGACGTCTACCACTACGACTACGCGAAGAACGTCACGCTGCACACGGTGGTGCGGCTGCCCTCGGGCGAGATCGAGGAGATCAGGGAGCTGCCGGGCGTCCAGCTCCCGCTCACCCAGCGCGAGATCGACCGCGCCACCGGGATCGCCTTCGCGGACCCGACGGTGCGCGAGCGCATCGGCGGGCTGTTCCGCCAGCGCACCGGGGAGGTGCTCGTGAGCCTCGACCAGCTCCACGCGAAGGCCATGGTCTTCTCCGCCGAGTCGATGCCCGACGCGGTCAACGACGCGGCGGGCCGCTGTGGCGTCGACCGCTGCGCGCAGCTTCTGCTCTTCACGGCCGAGCACGTCACGGTCGAGGTCATTCCCATCGTCGACCTCACCACCGGCGAGCTGGTCCAGGTGCTGGACTTCTGATGGACGCGCCCCGAACCCACGCCGCGCTGCTCGCTTCGCTGCTCGCCCTCGTGGGCGCCGGGATCGCCGGTCCCGCGATCGCCGCCCCGGGCGACGGTTGCAGCGGCGACCACTACGTCGACGAGACCTTCCCCTCCGGCGCCCGCTGGCAGCTCTGCTGGGAGCACCGCAATCTCGAGGGCATCGTCTTCTACGACGTCTACTACACGCCGCCCGGCGGCTCGCTGCGCCCGGTCCTGGCCGAGGCGCACATCGCCCAGATCCACGTCCCCTACGACGACAACGGCGCGCGCTTCCACGACGTCACCGACTACGCGATCGGCGGCTCCAACATGGACGATCTCGCCCCGAGCGACTGCCCCGGCGGCGTCCTGCTCCAGGACTCGGGCAAGGACGTGGTCTGCAAGCAGCTCGAGGATCGCGACTTCGCCTACCGCCAGGGCGGCCAGTTCGCCCGGGACCGGGTCCTCAAGCTCTTCAGCGTCACCCACGTGGGCGCCTACAACTACATCCCCGAGTGGCGCTTCCACGCGGACGGGACCATCGCCCCCACCATCGGCGCCACCGGGCGGTTGCAGCGCTTCGGGAACAACGGCAACTACGGGTGGCCGATCCGGTCGGGCTCGACCACCGGCATCGCCCACATCCACAACTACCACTGGCGACTCGACTTCCAGTTCGACGAAGCCTCGCCCTCGGAGGTGGTCGAGGAGATCGACCACGTGCGCGTGGGCTCGACCCGCGAGAAGCAGGTGACCGCCCTCACGACCGAAGCCAGCCGCTCGGTCGACCTCGAGACCCGACGCTCCTGGCGCGTGCGCGACGGCGCGGCCACCAACGGGGCCGGCGCCGCCATCTCCTACCACATCGAGCCCAGCCACCACTCCCACGAGCACACGGGCCCGAGCTACGAGCCGTGGACCGAGAACGACCTCTACGTCACCCGCTACAGCGCCTGCGAGCGCTACGCCAGCCACAACGACAACGTGGGCGGCTGCGGCGACAACCTCACGGACTTCGTGGACGGCGAGAGCGTGTTCGAGGAGGACGTGGTGGTCTGGTACTCGATGACCTTCCACCACCTGCCGACCGACGAAGACGAGCCCCACATGCACTCCCACTGGGACGGCTTCGAGATCGTGCCGCGGGACTGGAGCGCCGAGAACCCCCTGCCCCAGGCCCCCGCGCTCTCGCTGCCCGCGGAGACGACCTCGTACGAGGGCGTCGCGGAAGACGTCCAGCCGGACGTGGTCAACCCGGAGGGCGCGACCCTGACCTTCTCCGCGGAGGGGCTCCCCGACGGCCTCTCGATCGACCCCGGGACCGGAGCGATCACCGGGACGCCCGCGGTGGGCTCGGCCGGCGCCTACCCCGTGGCCGTGCGTGCGCTGGGCGAGGTGGGCGGCGTCGCCGGCTGGATCGGCGACGCCGTCACCATCGACTGGACCGTGGCCGCGCTCACGCCCTGCGAGGACGGCCTCGACAACGACGCCGACGGCCACGTCGACGGCGACGACCCGGGCTGCACGGGCGCCGACGACACCTCGGAGAAGAGCCTGGACATCGAGTGTGACGACGGCGAGGACAACGACCTCGACGGCCACATCGACCTCGACGACCCGGGCTGCCCGATCCCGTTCGCCACCACCGAGATGCCCGCCTGCGACGACACCCTCGACAACGACGGCGACGGCCTCGTGGACTTCGCCGACCCCCAGTGCACCGAGCTGGCGGTGGGCCGCGAGGGCAAGGGCTGCGGACTGGGCTTCGAGGCGGCGCTGGTGGCGCCGCTGCTCGCCTGGCGCCTGCGGCGCCGGAAGGCCTCCGCCTAGCTGCGCGCGCGCGCAAGATGCGCGCGCACCGCGTCGAGCCAGGCCGCGGTGTTCTCGAGCTGGGGGCTGTGGGCGGCGTCGGCGACGACGCAGAGCCGGGCTCCTGGGATGCGCTCCGCCAGGGTCCTCGACGGCTCCAGGAAAGGCACGTCCTGCTCCCCCACCAGCACGAGCGTGGGACAGCCGATCTCGCCCAGCCGCTCGACGACCGGGGGATGGTCGGCGAGCACCGCGGCCAGGGCGTGCATGGCCTCGGGGTCCATCGATTCGTACTTCCGGCGGATCCTCTCCCAGTAGCGGTCCGAGCCCATCTCCTCCTCGCAGCGCCTGGACGCCTGGGCCCGGGCCGGGCTGGGCGCCGCGCGCATCAGGTCGACCACGCGCCCCATGCCGTGCTCCCGGCCGAGGCGGGCGCCGGCCTGCATCATGGGAACCGGCATCAGGGCGATGGGCTCGGGCGACGTGTCCATGAGGATCAGCGAGGCCACCCGATCGGGATGGGCGAGGGCCAGGCGCAGGGCCACCATGCCTCCCATGGAGTGTCCGAGCAGATCGCAGCGCTCGATGGCGAGGGTGTCCAGGAGCCCCACGAGATCGTCCACCTGGACCTCGAGCCCGTAGGCCTCGGGATCGCCCGGGTTGGTGCTGTCCCCGTGGCCGCGCTGGTCGACCAGGAGCGTGCGTCCCCGCTCCGCCAGGGCGTCGTGGACGTCGGCGAAGTCGTCGCGGGAGCCGGTGTAGCCGTGGACCAGGACGAAGGGCCTCGCACCGGCGCCCCGCTCCTCGTAGGCCATCTCGATGGAGCCGACCCGCGCGCGCTTCACTTCGGACATGGCGGGAGTCTAGCCGGCCGGCCCGCCCGAGGCCGTCTCGAGCGCCCGCCGGTGGGACTCGAAGAACGTCCAGATGACCCGCGCTGCGTCGAAGCCCGCCAGCGGTGCCGGGCTCGCGCGGCGGGCGGCGATGGGGCCGGGCCAGACGTGACCCCAGCGGTCGATGCTGTAGAGCTGCACGCTGGCGCCGCCGGCGCAGCGCCGGAAGACCTCCACCTCGATCGCGCCTCCCGCGTAGCGATCGGGGTCGGGCTCGCAGCGGTTGCCCCGGGTCCAGAAGCGGAGCGAGTCGGTGACCGAGAGCCAGGTGCGTCCGGTGGGACTCCGCCGGTCGCGGCCGCCTTCGTACTGGACGATGGCGTCGGCGCGGCCGTGGATCATCAGGACCGGCACCGGGGCCTCGGGCGCCGGCACTCTCCAGACCGGCGTCCGGGCGTCGGGCTTGCCCCCGATGGTGCCGGCGGTCACCGCCGCCGCAGCCAGGCGTCGCGAGCGCTCGGCCGCGAAGCGATGGGTCAGCATCCCGCCGTTGGAGAAGCCCGCCATGTAGATCCTCGACGGATCGATGGCGACCCGGGCCATGGCGTCGTCGATGACGGCGTCCAGGAACTCCACGTCGTCGAGCAGGGTGAGCCGCGCCGGACCGCAGCAGTGGCCGCTGTTCCAGTGTCGCAGCCAGTCGAACAGGCCCATGCCGCGGGGATAGGCCACGGCGAATCCCTGCTCGTCGGCCAGCTCGTTGAACCCGGTGCGCTCCTGATGGAGCCGGGTGGTGCTGAAGGCCCCGTGGACGGACACCACCAGGGGCATCGGTCGCGCCGCGTCGTAGCCGCGGGGCACGTAGAGCGCGTAGCTGCGCCGGGTGAACCCGATGCGCAGGGAAAGCTTCTGCTCGTGGAGTCCCGGGGCCAGCGGGGCGCGCCCGGCCTCGGGGCCGGCGGACGCGCAGCCCAGCCCGAGCAGGAGAAGGAGCAGGACGGCGCAGGTGCGGCTCATGGGGCGACGCCTCGGGGTCGCTCCGCGGGCGGGTGGCCCCGGCCTGGGGCCGCCGTCCGACGGAGGTTCCCGAGTGAGTTCGCAGGCCGGCCGCGTCTGGATGCAGGCGCTCAGCCCCCGCCGGGCGGCTCCCCGGCCCCGGGCTGGGGCGGCTCGGGCTCGGCCACCGGCTCCAGGTCCGGCGCCAGCGTCGGTGCCGACGGAGGAGCGGGCTCGAGCTGGCTCGAGACCGCGGGCGGCGCCGCCGCGATCCGCACCGCCGTGCCCTGGACCGTGGTGCACGTGAAGGAGAGGACGTTGTAGATGGGAACGAAGCCGTAGAGGCTGGTGGTGACCGAGGCGTTGAGGACGGCGTTCGCCTCGGTGCCCTCCAGCGCGTTGCGCATGGCCCGGCCCACGCTGGAGTTGCCGACGGGCAGCAGCGCGACGATGAAGAAACGGCAGGCCCGGCCCTCGACGTAGCCGATCTCCTCGATCGTGTTCGCACCCCGCACCACGCCTGCGGGATCGAGCAGGCCTCGCGTGAGCAGGCCGTGGCTGCTCGTGGACGCGCAAGCCAGGGTGAGCATCCACACCGAGCCGAGGGCCGCTGCGGCGATGCCGGCCCGCCCGCGGCGGCGCCCCGATCGGGCCGGCTTCGCTCCCGATCGCGCCGGATTCGATCCCGAATGGGCCGACTTCGATCCCGATCGGACCCGCTTCGCTCCGGGTGCGTCCAATGCCATCGTCGTTCTCCTCCGCAAGCGGCAGCGCGGGCGCGCGCGAGGCGTCGCTGGCTGCCGGGCCCAGTCTGTTGACGTCGGGGATCCCAGTCAACACTCATCCAACACTCATCCGCGGCGGGCGAGAAGCCCGCCCGCCTCCGCGGTATGCTCCCGCCGTGGCCAGGCGCAAGCGGCAGTACGGCGACGGCGACGCCTCCTTCCAGGCGGCGGGCGGCGAGCCGGGAATCCGGAAGTGGGTCGAGGACTTCTACCAGATCATGGACACCTGGCCCGAGGCCCGCCGCATCCGCGACATGCACCCCGACGACCTCGAGATCTCCATCGACAAGCTCGCGCGCTTCCTGTGTGGGTGGCTGGGCGGTCCGAAGCTCTACCGGGAGAAGTACGGTCCCATCGCCCTGCCCCGCGCCCACGACCACCTGCCGATCGACGCCGCCGACCGCGACGCGTGGCTCGCCTGCATGGACCGCGCCCTCGCCCTGCAGCCCTTCGACGACGACTTCAAGACCTATCTGCGAGAGCAGCTCGCCATCCCGGCCGAACGGGTCCGCCGGGTCTGCGCCGGGCTGCCCGCGCGGTCCTAGGAGGAGCCACCCCTTGCGCGCCCTCGTGTTCCACGGCCCCGAAGACATCCGCTGCGAGACGGTCCCCGACCCCACGCCGCCCGACGAGCGCGGCGCCGTCGTCCGCATCGAGCGGACGGCCATCTGCGGCTCCGACCTCCACATCTACCACGGACACCTGAGTCCCGAGGCGGGCTACAGCGTGGGCCACGAAGCCATCGGCGAGGTGGTGGAGGTGGGGAGCGCCGTCTCGCGGTTCCGCACCGGCGATCGCGTCCTGGTGTCGGGTGTCGTGGGCTGCGGGGACTGCGGTCCCTGCCGGCTGGGTCACGTCACTGCCTGCGAGCGCGGCGGCGCGGCGGTGTTCGGGACGAACCAGGGCCTCCACGGAGCCCAGGCGGAGGCGCTGGCCGTCCCCTCGGCCGACGCCAACCTCTACGCCATTCCCGACGGCGTGGAAGACGAGCAGGCGGTCCTGCTCACGGACATCCTGCCCACCGGCTACCTGGGCGCCGAGGGCGCGGAGATCGAGCCCGGCCACGACGTGGCGGTGATCGGCTGCGGGCCGGTGGGGCTGATGTCCATCCTCGCCGCGTCGCTGTTCGGCCCCGCCCGCATCTTCGCCCTGGACAGCGTGCCCGAGCGCCTGGCCGCCGCCGAGGGCCTCGGTGCGATCCCGTGCGATGTCTCGGGCGACGCCACCGGGGCGATCATGGAGGCGACCGGCGGCCTCGGTCCCCACTGCGTGATCGAGGCCGTGGGCGCCGACCCGTCGATCCAGTCGGCCCTGGCCCTGGTGCGGCGCGGCGGCGTGGTGAGCGTGGTCGGGGTCAACACCAATCTCGCGTTCCCGTTTCCCATGGCCCTGGCGATGATGAAGGGCATCACCTTCCGGATCGGCATCTGCCCCGTGCCGCTCTACTGGACGCACCTCGTCCCCCTGGTGGCCCAGGGCAGACTCCGCCCGGAGTTCGTCTTCAGCCACCGGATGGGGCTCTCCGAGGGTACGGCGGCCTACGATCTGTTCGCGGGGCGTCGGGACGGGGTGCTGAAGGTCCTCCTCGACCCGACCGCCTGAAAGGTCGTCCCCCTTGGATGTCGCCCCTCGCTGGCTGAGAGCCGTCACGGAAGAGCCCGCCAGGCTCCTCGACCGGCGCTCCGTGGCGGCGGTGCTCGCCGCGATCGCCGTGATCTACGCGGCGGCCCTGCTCTTCGCCGACGGACTCGGCTTCGAGCCGGTGAAGGACGAGCGCCACTTCTGGACCAGCAGCCAGCTGTTCACCGGACCCTTCCCGCCCGGGCTCGAGACCCTGCGGAGCTATCCGGAGGTGGTGACGCCGCTGGCCCTGGTGCTGTGGGGCCAGCTCGAGCACTGGACCGGCGGCGGGATCTTCGCCGGTCGGCTGCTCAACTGGTTCCTCTCCCTGGGTGTCGTCGCGCTGCTGGTCTTCGGCGCCGGGGGGCGGACCCGGCGGGCGGTCCTCGCCACCGCGGGCCTCGCGCTCTTCCCCTACTTCATGTCCCTGAGCGTCCACCTCTACACGGACATTCCGGCCCTCTTCTTCGGCCTCCTGGGGCTGCACTTCCACACCCGGCGGCGGGGCCCCTGGGCGTTGCTGTTCTTCGCCCTGGCCATCGCGACGCGCCAGTACATGGTGCTCCTGCCCGCCGCCGCCGGAGCGGACGATCTCCTGGGCGCGCTGCTCGGCGACCGCGCCCGCTGGCGACCGGGCCTGTACGCGGCCGCCGCCGCGGCCACCCTGCTCGCCTGGTTCGCCTTCTTCGGCGGACTGGCCCCGGCCCCGGGCATCGACTACTGGGTGCCGCGCTTCCCCGCCCCCATGCTCGATCCGCTGCAGTTCATGGTGGACTACGGCCTCTACGCGCTCACCGGCCTGGCGGTCTACTTCGTGATCCCCGAGGCGGTGCTCTTCCCGGGCGCTCTCCGGCGCCGCGATCTCCTGTCCGCGCGGGCCGCACTGTGTGCGGTGGCGGTGGGGATCGTCGTCCTGGTGCTGGGCCACGTGCTGGTGGCCCACGAGGGCGGCGGCGCCTTCGGACGCACGCTGCGCTTCCTGCTCCCGGGCGAATCCCTCGCGCCCGTGCGGACGACCCTGTTCGCCGCCCTCGCGGTGGTGACGATCGTGCGCTTCGGCCGCCGGCTCGACCTGGGCGCCTGGATCGTGCTCGGCTGCTTCGGGCTCAGCATGAAGTCGCAGATTCCCTGGGAGAAGTATCTGCTGCCGGCCCTGGGCGCCCTCTGGTACCTGCAGTCGAGGGGTCTGCTGGGGGTGGGCGGCGAGACGCCGGAGCCGGATCAGCGACCCGAGCGATCGACCTCGTCGATGGAGAACGGGTTGAGGTAGCTCACGACGCCCACCATGGGGTGGTTGTAGGCCCCCGGGCTGGTGCCGAAGAGGTTCCCGGACAGGAACCTGCGCTCCCCGCGCTCGGCTGAGCCGTCGAACAGGGAGACGTGGAGGCCGGGCACGTCGCCGGCCCGGTACCCCGCCGCCTCGAGCAGGCTGGGGAAGAGCTCGAAGCCACTGCTGCGGTCGACCAGGCCGGGACGGAAGCGCTCCGCCACCCAGCGGGTGACGTCTTCTCCGACCGTGAGGACGATGAGCGGCACCGCCGCCTGCTCGGGCGGCGGGTGCTCGACCACGCCGTGGGGCCAGGTGCTGTTCGACCCGGGAGGTGGCCGGAAGCTCTGGCCGTGATCGCTGGTGTAGATCACGAGGGCCTCGCGTCCGGTCCCGGCGAGGGTGTCGAGGAGACTCGACAGGTGCGCGTCCACGGTCCACGCCGTGGCGTTGACGTAGTCGACCGGAACGCCCGCGTAGTCCGGATGGCGCGCATCGAACTCCGCCTGGCTCGCGAACGTGGGTCGGCCCTCCGGGAACTTGTCGCCGTAGGGGAAGTGCGCCCCCGTCTTCAGCAGGTAGACGAAGGAGCGGTCGCTCCCGGTCACGGCCTCGCGAACGAAGCGCAGGGCCTCGAAGTCCACCTGATCCTCGCTCTCCCCCACCCGGTCCGCGCGAACCGAGACGAACCGGTCCATGCCGTCCATGTCGAAGCGGCTCATCAGGTTCTGGGGGCGGTTGGCGTAGTTCTGCGCGTCGATGTAGTGGACCTCGAACCCGGCGCGCTGCATGTAGTCGAAGAGGCTCGGGTTCTTGAGCGCGCGCAGCCGGGAGTCGGGGATCTGGTCCGGTCGGAGGCCGGACTGGAGGACGATGTTGGTGTTCGAGCTCAGGTTCGAGATGGCCGACGCGATGCCGTAGTTGAAGACGCCCTCGCGCTCGGCGAGGCGGGGCGTCGTCTCGCGGGGCCCGCCGTTGATGCCCAGCAGGTCGCCGCTCACGCTCTCGTCCATCACGAACACGATGTGGGGTGCGACCGGGTCGCCGCTGGGGCTCGCGACCACCGGGTCGCGCGGGCCGTAGTAGGGCACGCGGTGGTCCCAAGCCCACCAGGTGAGCAGCACCACGCGCTGGGGCGCCGGGAACTGGTAGACCTTGCCGACGGTGCGCTCCAGCACCAGATGCTGCAGACCGAGGCAGGCCACCGGCACCCCGAGCCAGAGGACCGACCGCAGCGGCAGCGGACGCCGGGCCAGGAACGCGCCGACGGCGACGGTCACGGCGACGATCGCCGCGGCGGGGGGCGCCCAGGACCAGAAGAAGTGGCCGAGCGCCTCGGGCAGGCGCGTCCACTCGGCGAAGAACAGGACGGCCTCGTGGTGGGTGAAGCCCGCGCCGTTCATCCAGCGCATGGCGACGGCGATGGCCAGCGTGGCGGCGGTCCCGACCAGTGCGGGCCAGCGGATCCACGGGGAGCGGTGGGCCAGGGGAACCACCAGGGCCGCGATCCCGATCAGGTAGGAGGCCGCGTAGACCAGACCGTTGCGCAGGGGCTGGGCGGTGTCCCGGCGATCCAGCTGGAAGGACGTGACGTGCCACAGGTCGAAGCCGTCGACCAGCGCGCAGCCGACCAGGACGACCGCGAAGAGCGCGGCGAGCAGGAGCAACGACGCCCCGGGCGAGGCCGGGTGCGCCCCTCCGTTCCGGCGCAGGATTCGAGTGGAGCGGGGGATCCCCGGCCGACGGATCGCCATGGCGGGGGAGTATCGCAGGATCGGTCGCGGAATTCGAAGGGGCCGGCCACGGGGCGGCGGTCCCTACCAGGGAATGGCGCTCCCGTCCCACGCGAAGAAGCCACCCGAGTCCTGGGAGTCCAGTCCGTCGACGACGCCGAGCAGCCGCTCGACGGCGAAGTCCGGGGAGAAGAGCCGCTGCTCGGGCACCCCTCGCTGGAACGGCCGGGAGAGGTCGGTGTCGACCGTCCCGGGGTGGAGCGCGACGCAGATGCAGCGCGGCGCCCGACGCCCCAGCTCGATGGCGAGGGTTCGGGTGAGGATGTTCTGGGCGGCCTTGGAAGCGCGGTAGGCGTACCAGCCGCCGAGCCGGTTGTCCTCGATGCTGCCGACCCGGGCCGACAGGTTGACGAGCACCGAGCGCTCGTCGTGTCGCAGCAGCGGCCAGAACCAGCGCGCCATCAGCAACGGGCCGGTGGCGTTGACCTCGAAGGCCCGGCCGAGGGCGAACGGGTCCACCTGCTCGAGCTTCTTCTCGGGCTCCATCACGCCCGGCTCGTGGAGCACGCCGCCACAGTTCACCAGCAGGTGCAGACGATCGATCTGCTCGCCCACGCGAAAGGCGGCTCCCTGGATGCTCGCGGGATCGGTCAGGTCGAGCTCGATCGCCTCGACGGCGTCCCCGAATCGATCGCGCAGGACCTCGAGCCCGGGGCGGTCGGCCGGGCTCCGCGCGGTGGCGAACAGCCGGTCGGTCCGGCCCTCTTCCAGCAGGCGCGTCGCCCAGGCGAGCCCGAGTCCGCGGCCGGCGCCCTGGATCACCACATGGGGCCAGCGTCTCACGACTCGACACCCAGGCGTTGGGCGCGCCGCTCGAGCGCCTCGAGATCGCCCACGAGCTCGACTCCGGCGATCGGCCCGACGCCCTCGGCCCCGCGCCCGCCGATCCACACCCCGAGTCCGGGCTCGGCGGCGTCTCGCAGACGGGCCAGGAAGTCCCGGGCGCGCTCGACCGGGGTGGTCACGATGCAGAGGCTCACGGCCCGCGCCCGGCAGCGGCCGACGGCGTCGAGGAGCGCCGGAACGGGCGTCTCGAGCCCGAGATAGATGGGAGCCGCCCCGGCGCCGGCCGCCACGAGGGCGGCCATCAACAGGCCGAGCTCGTGGCGCTCGCCCGGCGGACCGGCGAACACCAGGGTGGGCGCGCCGGGCGCGGGCAGCGTGGCGCGCAGGGCGCTGCCCAGGAGCGAACGCAGGACACCGGTCGCGAGGTGCTCGGCCGCGATCGACACTTCGCCGCGGATCCAGCCCTCGCCGATCTCGCGGAGCAGGGGCAATGCGAAGTCGTGGCAGAAGCGGATCGGGCCCAGGGTCGAGAGCTGGAACGAGAGCTGGCGATCGGCGGCGCTGGCGTCCATCTGCTGCAGGGACGCGAGCACGGCTCGCCGGGGGTCGGGAACGGGCTGCTCGTCGGCCTCGCGGATCAGCCGGTCGAGCTCGTCGTCGGTCAGCCGCGCCACCTGCCCGATGCGATGGCCCACGTCCACGGCTCGCTTGACGCGACGCAGCCGCTCCAGGTCGGAGGCCCCGTAGCGCCGGGTCCCTCCCTCGGACCGCCCGGGCTCGACGACCCCATGGCGGCGCTCCCAGGCCCGAAGGACGTCGGGCGAGAGCCCCGTCAGGCGGGCCGCGGCCCGCAGCGGATAGCTGGGCTCGGTCTTCTCGCGATTTTCGCTGCCCACGAAATCCCTCCGAGAACACGGTCTTGCCGCTACGAGCCTGATCCTGGCTGATCGTTTGGCATTTGTCCATATATTTTCTTGACAACTAGTGGTCATGAATCAGTCTCGTCTCATCGCCGAGCCCGCATCGATCGACCGACGGCCGGCAAGGAGGAAACCATGACCACCGAACTCGACCTGATCTCCCTCGCAGCCAGCCTGGCCTTCGGGTTCCTCGCCTTCTCCTACGTGCTCGTCCGGCAGCGCTTCGAAGAGCGCGCCCGATCGCGCCGGCAGAAGGTCCGGGTCTCGGACCGACATCGGGCCCGGCGGGCAGCCGACCGGCGCCGCGGCTACCAGACCGCGAGCTAGCCGATGCCTCTCGAGAGCGTTCCCTCGCCCTCGCGCCCGAGCCGGGCCCGCGCAGTGCGGGCCGCCCGGCCCGAGCGGGTGGCCGACGCCCGCCGGCAGGTCTTCTACGAGCTGGTGAGCGGTGGCAGCGGACTGGCCCTCGCGGTCTTCATGTGGGGTCACATGCTGCTGGTGGGCTCCATCCTCACCGGCGCGCGGGGCTTCGACTGGCTGGCCGGCGGCCTCGAGGCCCTGTTCATCGCCCAGCCGACGGTGGTCGCCATCACGGCGATCTTCGTCGTGCACGCGGCGATGGCGAGCCGCAAGGTCCCCGCCCGGCTCCGCGAGCGTCGTCGCATGGGAGAGCTGGCCCGCGGACTGCGCGCCGCGTTGCCCGCGTCGCGCGGGAAGGGCGGGCGGACCGCGGCGCGCTTCCAGCCCCACCTCGAGTCGTGGCTGTGGATCTGGCAGGTGCGCACCGGGATGCTCGTACTGGTCCTCGGCAGCTTCCACCTGGGCCTCGTCGCGTTGGACGTGTTCACTCCGCTGTTCGGCGAGCGGACAGGTATCGAGGCCGTCTCCTCGACCGCCCGGGTGAGCGGCGGGCTCTGGCCCGTCTACGCCCTCCTGCTGGTCTGCGTCGAGTTCCACGCCGGCGCCGGCCTCTTCCGCCTCGCGGTCAAGTGGGGAGTCGGGTCGCGGTTCTCGCGGCGCGCGCTCTGGCGGGCCGAGAAGTTCGTCTTCGTCGCCTTCCTCGGGCTCGGGCTCGTCACCCTCGCGGTCCTGGCCGACTGGATCGCGCCCCCCCTGCGCTTTCTCACGGAGAATTGATCATGCACGACCTGTCCACGAGCGACGTCCTGGTGATCGGCGGCGGCCTGGCGGGAGAGCGCTGCGCGATCGAGGCCGCCGCCGCGGGCCTCGACGTCTCGCTGCTCTCCCTGGTTCCGCCGCGTCGGAGCCACAGCTGTGCCGCCCAGGGCGGGATGCAGGCCGCGCTCGGCAACTGCGCGAAGGCCGAGGGGGACGACCCCACCTGGCACTACCTCGACACCGTGAAGGGCTCGGACTGGGGAGCGGACCAGGAGGTCGCGCGCATCTTCGCCGAGGAGGCCCCGATCGCGGTGCGGGAGCTGGCCCACTTCGGGGTGCCCTGGACGCGCGTCCGGCCCGGCCGCAACACCTACTTCGTCAAGGGCGAGCGCGTCGAGATCGACGAGAAGGAGTCGGACGCCGGCCTGATCATGCACCGCGACTTCGGCGGCACCGCCAAGTGGCGAGCCTGCTACGCCGCCGCGGGGACCGGCCACGCCGTCCTCTACGCCGTCGACGGAGAGGTGGTGCGGCTCGGCATCGACGTCCGCGACCGGATCGAAGCCGTCGCCCTGGTCCACGAGGCCGGGCGCTGCTGGGGCGCCGTCACCCGTTGTCTGCGGACCGGCGCCCTGGGCGTCCACCTGGCGCGCGCCACGGTGATCGCCACCGGCGGCCACGGCCGGATCTACGGCTCGTTCACCACCAACGCCACCATCAACGAGGGGGTCGGCACCGCCATCGCCCTGGACACCGGACGCCTCCCGCTCGGCAACATGGAGGCGGTGCAGTTCCACCCGACCGGACTGGTCCCGAGCGGAATCCTCGTGACCGAAGGCTGCCGTGGCGACGGGGGCCACCTGCTCGACGCCGAGGGTCGCCGCTTCATGGTGGAGGCCGAGCCCGAGAAGCAGGAGCTGGCCAGCCGGGACGTGGTGTCGCGGCACATGATGCAGTGCATCCGGGACGGCCGCGGGGTGGAGAGCCCGTTCGGCCCCCACCTGTGGCTCGACCTGCGCCACCTGGGCGAGAGGCACCTGACCAGCAAGCTGCGCGAGGTCTGGGACATCTGCCGCGACTTCGCCGGCATCGACCCGGTTCGAGAGCGGATTCCGGTGCGCCCCATCCAGCACTACTCGATGGGCGGCGTCCGGGTGAACAAGGACGGCCACGCCTACGGCATGCAGGGTCTGTTCGCGGTGGGCGAGGCCGCGTGCTGGGATCTCCACGGATTCAACCGACTCGGCGGCAACAGCCTGGCCGAGACGATCGTGGCCGGCCGCGTCGTCGGCCGCGAGGTGGCGCGCTACGCCCGGGCGGCGAGCCTCGATGTCGACGTCCAGCTCGGCGAGTGGTTCCTCGCCGACGCGCAGCGTCGCGTCGCGCTGTGGCGGGAGCGGAGCGGCACGGGTCCGAGCGTCTTCCACGTGCGAGACGCCATCGCCCGGACGATGATCGACAAGGTCGGCATCTTCCGGACCGGCGACGAACTCGAGCAGGCCGTGGACGAGATCCACGCCCAGATCCGCGCGCTCGGGGGCGCGGTCCTGCGCTGCAAGGCTCCGGGGATGAACCCCGAGCTCACCTTCGCCCTGCGTCTCGAGGGCATGGCCCGGCTGGCCCTGGCCACCGCCCGGGGCGCCCTGGCGCGCACCGAGAGCCGGGGCGCCCACGCGCGGGTCGACCATCCGGCGCGGGACGATGCCAGGTGGCTCAACCGCACCCTCGCGCGCTGGGACTCCGCCGCGAACGACGTGAAGCTCGACTACGAGCCCGTGGGCCTGATCGACCTCCCTCCCGGCGACCGCGGCTACGGGGCGGCGCCCAGCCGGCCCATGGAGCAGAGCGTCGAGGCGTACAACGCCTCGGTGGACTCCGCCCAGGAGGCCGCCGGACGACTGCCGCCCCGCGAGACCACGGGATCGCGGATCCAGTGGGCGGCCTGGAAGGACCGAGAGCACCACCCGAGCCCGGAGGCGAACGAATGAGCACTACAGACGCACACGGCCCGCGAACCCTGCGCTTCGAGATCTTCCGCTACAACCCCGCCGATCCGGGGGACGAGCCGCGAATGCAGGAGTACCTCCTCGAGGAGACGCCCTACATGTCGCTCTTCGTCGCGCTCGACCGGATCCGCGAAGAGCAGGACCCGGGCCTGCAGTTCGACTTCGCCTGCCGCTCCGCGGTCTGCGGGTCGTGCGGCATGATGGTCAACGGTCGCCCCACCCTGGGCTGCCAGACCCTGACCGCGGACCTCCCGGAGCGGATCCGGCTCCACCCGCTGCCCGGGTTCGAGCTGATCGGCGACCTGTCGGTCGACACCGGCCGCTGGTTCCGCGGCATGGCCGAACGGGTCGAGGCCTGGGTGCACGAGCGCGCCCCGTTCGACCCGGGCGCGGTCGAGGAGCGGATGGACGACGAGCTGGCCGCCGCCATCTACGAGGGCGAACGCTGCATCGAGTGCGGCTGCTGCGTGGCGGGGTGCGGCGTCGCCAACGTGAACCCCGAGTTCGTCGGGCCGGCCGGCATGAACCGGATCGCGCGCTTCATGCTGGACCCCCGCGACCGGAGGGACGATGCCGACTGGTTCGAGGTGGTGGCCGGAGACGACGGCGTCTTCGGGTGCATCGGGCTGATGGCCTGCCACGACGTCTGCCCGAAGGACCTGCCGCTGCTCGAGGTCTACGCCTACCTGCGACGCAAGGCGCTGGGGTCGGCCCTCTCCGGGAAGACGCGACTGCTCTCGATCGAGGGCGCCCCCTCGTCCCGCGAGGGCGGGACGGCGTGAACCCGGGGGCGGGAGGGAGATCCGGGCGTCCGAGGGGCCCTACAACCCCAGGACCCGCGCCGCGTTCTCGCGCAGGAACTTCGGCCAGACGTGGTCGCGGAAGGGAACCTTCGGCATGTCGGTCATGATGCGCTCGAGGGAGAGGCCCATCGGGAAGTAGCCGGCGTAGATGATCTTGTCGGCGCCCCGGGTGTTGGCGTACTTCACGATCTCCTCGGGGTAGTACTTCGGGGCGAACGCGGAGGTGGAGTAGTAGAGGTTCGGCCACTTGAGCATCAGCTTCATGGCCAGCTTCTCCCACGGCTCGCAGCCGTGGCGGGTCACGAAGACCAGCTCCGGGAAGTCGTACATGACCTGGTCGATGCGCTCGACGTGCTGGCACGCCATGGGGAGCCGGGGACCGGGCACCCCGGCGCACACGAAGATCGGCACGCCGAGCTCGCAGCACTTCGAGTAGATCGGGTAGTACTTCGCGTGGTCGATGGGGACCTGGGGATTGCAGCCCGCCGGGAAGGTCCCGAACGCGCGCACTCCGAACTCCTCGTACTGCCGCACCATCTTGCGGATGCCCTCGGTGCCGTCGTTGGGGTCGACGTTTCCCGAGGCGATGAAGCGATCCGGGTGCTGCGCGAGGGCCTTGCGGCTCACGTCCCCCTCGCAGCCGATGAGCCCCTTCTCCACGCCGAACCGGTCCATCTCGTGGAGCGTGATGTCGATGGGGTTTTCGGCCCCGTAGAGCTCCTTGGGCACGTTGCGGAACATGTACTCGACCGGGAAGTCGAAGTCGTCGCGGGACTGGCCGTCCTTCAGCTGCTCGCGGATGAACTCGTACTGCGAGAAGTCGTTGGCGGGAAAGCCGATCATGCAGTCGATGATTCCGATGTCGCTGGGCATGCCCATCGCAGCACCTCCTCCAGGGGGTCGGCGGCCGATGGTAGGAGCCCCGCCCGGTGGCGGCGAGAATCGCCTTCAGGGACTCACGCGGATCGGGCGATGCGCGCGCGGGAGGGCCGGGGCCGGCCCGGAAGGGCGAGCGGCAGGCGCCGGAGGTTCGTCTCCCGGCCGGGGCGCACGTCGATCCACGAGCACAGGGCCGGTGTCACGGTCAGGTCCACGAGCCAGGCCGCGGCCAGGGTCGCGGCCCCGAGCCACCCGAAGTCCGCCTGGGAGGCCAGCTCGCTCTGGCCGAGGAGCAGGAGCCCGAGGCACAGCACCGCGCTGGTGTGGCTCACCGGGCGCGCCACGGCCAGCAGCGCGGAGGTCAGGGCCTCGCGGGCGCGCCCGCACTCGCGGGCGGCCCGGCGGTAGTGCACCAGCAGATGCAGCGTGTCGTCGACCGCGATGCCGAGGACGATGCAGCCCATGAGCGCCGTCGCGTTGGTGAGGCCGACGCCGCTCGCCCCCAGGAGCCCGAAGTAGAGCACCACCGGGAGCACGTTCGGCACCAGGGCGATCGCCCCGAGCCGGAGCGAGCGGAAGGTCAGCGCGAGGATGCCGAAGATGACGACCAGGGCCGCGGCCAGGCTTCGGACCTGCCCGCGCGAGATGTCGTCCGCCGTGCGCGTCAACAGGACCGCGTTGCCGGTGACCTCCCCGTCCAGGTCGCCGGGCAGCTCCGCGATGCGTTCGCGGGTCCGATCGACGACCGCCGAGAGCTCGCGGGAAGACGACACCTTGGAGCGCACCTCGATGGCGGCGCGGGACCGCGGGTTGTCGACCCAGCGCGACAGCCCGCCGTCGTCGCCCAGCAGGAGCAGCTGGGCGACCACCCGGCGCGAGTCCGGCAGCCCGGGAGTCCCGACCAGGGAGCGGTGCAGCAGGGACACGTGGTCGGCCAGGGAGGTGGTCCCCCCGATCTCGGGCTGGGCCTCGAGCCAGTCCTGCAGCTCGCGGACCGCGGCGAGGGTCGCGGGCTCGAGGAACGCGCCCTCTCGCGGCGACGAGAGCGTGACGCTGAAGGTGCTGGCGCCGTCCAGGTGCCGGTTGATCGCCTCCATGCTGCGGCGGATGGGCGCGTCGGCCTCGAAGTTCTCCACGATCTCGGTGTCGACCTCGATCCACGAGGCCGTCGCCAGCGAGACCGCGGCGGTCAGCCCGGCGGCGACCAGGATGCCGCGGCGATGGCGCCAGTCGAAGTGGGCGAGGCGCCGGATGGCGCCATCGAAGGACCGGGAGCGGGCCTCGTCGGCCGCTCGCCGGGGCGCGCGGGCCAGGGCGAGCCCCGCCGCGGCCAGGAGCCAGGCCGAGAGCAGGGAGAGCAGCACCCCGATCGAGGCGAACACCGCGAAGTCGCGGATGACCGCCAGCGGAGAGACCGCGAGCGAGGCGAAGCCCACGCCGGTGGTGAGCCCGGTGAGGGCGACGGGGCCCGCGACCTCGCGCAGGGCGTTGCGCGTGGCCTGGACCGGGCTCCGGCCCCGTGCGATCTCGCGCCGCTGGGCCGAGACCACGTGCATCACGTACGCGAAGCCGATCACGAGGATCAGCGGCGGGACCAGGGAGGTGACCACGTCGAGCGGCTGTCCCGCCCAGGCCATGGTGCCGAGGGTCCAGAGCAGGGCCAGCACCACGGAGCCCACGGGAATCAGCGCGCCGGCCAGGCCCCGGAAGACCCGCCACGAGTAGACGACCATCAGCAGCAGGACCGCGGGCACCAGGGTCACGAGGTCGCGCACCAGGATGCGGCTCATCTCGGCCTTCACCACCGGGACGCCCGCCAGCCAGATGGTGGCGTCGTCGATCTCGGCCCGGGCGATGGCCTCGATCCTCCGGTCCAGCTCCCGCGCGATGAACTCGTCCTCGGGCACCGGCTCCAGCTCGACCGCGAACACCGCCACGCGGCCGTCCCGGGAGACCAGCTGGCCCGCCAGGATGGGATGGCCGAGGACCTCCTCGCGAAGCGCGCGAATCGACTCGGGATCGCGAGGCAGCGGGTCCAGCAGCCCGCCGAGGTGGAGGTCGGCCCCGTCGCTCGCCAGGTCGACGGCGCGGGCCAGAGACGTGACCTGCCGGACCGTCGGGTCCGCCTCCAGGCGCGCGGTCAGCCGCTCGATCGCGGCGAGCGAGTCCGGCGTGAAGACGTCGGGCCAGCGGACCGCCAGCACGATCCGGTCGTCCCGACCGAAGCGGGCGCGCAGGTCGTCGTAGTGGACGCGGCCGGGGTCGTCGCGGGGCAGCAGCTCGTCGAGGGAGGGGTCGATCCGCAGGCCGCCGCCCGGCGCGGACGGACTGGCGATCACCCAGACCGCGAGCGCCGTGACGAGCGCGCACAGGCACAGGGCCGCCCGCGGTCTGCGGGCCGGCCAGCTGGCGAGGCGCTCGGCCGCCGGGGTCACTCGTCGCCTGGGTGCGCGCGAGCGGTTCTCGCCCCGCGCGCGCCTTCGTCGACGCGGAGCAGGTCGAGGGTGAGCCGGGTGTGGCTCCCGTCGTCGAGGTCGTCGATCCGCCAGCGGCGGGGCACGAAGTGTCCACCCACCGCCTCGATCCAGGCGAGATCGACCCCGACCACCTTGCGCACCCGGTCGCTGCGGGAGAGCTCGGTGCGCAGGGGAACGCAGGTTTCCCGGTCCACCTGGCTCACGATGGAGTCGTAGGGCGACGCCGTCTCCGGACCGGGCCGGATCGCCACCCGCCAGGTCGATCGACCGTCGAGGGGCGTGCCCTCGACGGTGCTCTCTTCGGGAGCGCGCACGACCTCGGCGAGCCGGCGAAGATCCTCCAGGGTCAGGTCGGAGCCGAGCAGCGGCGTGCGCAGCCGGCGACCCGTGAGGCGGCGGTCGCCCTCGACGTCGGGCAGGCGGATCCAGATGTCGGTGAACTCGCCGGACTGCTCGCTCAGCGTCAGGACCGTGCCGCGCAGGTCGTCGGGCTCGGTCACCTCGATGCGAAGGCTCGAGCCGCCGTCGACGCGGCTCCACTCCAGAAAGGCCCGCGAAGCCCGCTCGTCGCCCACGCGATCGAAGTGGGTGAGCGTGAGCAGCGCGCTCAGGCTCTGCTCGGGCCAGCTCTCGCGGAGGCAGTGCCCCCAGTCGGCCGCGGGGGTGGCCGCGGGGTCGGCCGCGGGAGCGGCCGCGGGAGCGGCCAGGGGAACGAGCAGGACTGCGACGGCGAGCCAGCGAACGAACACGGGTTCGGAACCTCTCGAACAGCCGCTCTGCGGGCTTCCACGGCAGGCTGGAGGATGGTGCGAGGGATGGCCCGAAGGTGTGACCCGCGCAGCCGGCCGGCAACGGGAATCGCTGACCCGACGGGGGCTTCCGGTCCGATCGACCGCAAGTCGGCCCACCGGCCGCAGACTGGCGCCCGCCCGGCCCGCGCCGGACTTGCGGTGAGGCCCGTCACGGACCGCCCCCTGCCCGCCTCCGATACCTCTGTGCGACACGGAACCGCGTCCCGCGACGCGGTCTCGAGGAGGGACGATCATGGCCGCATCCGCACTCTCGATCGTGGGCATCAGCCAGCGCCGCTCCTGGCGGCTGGAGCGCCCGCGCCCCCTGATCCGACTGGCGCTCGGGGTCCTGGGAACCACGGTGCTCTTCGGTGCGCTGGCCGTCGGCAACAGCTACGCAGCCTACGCGCCGCTCGTGGGCTCCATGCTCTCGACGGCCCCGGTGGTCTTCGGTCCGGAGATCGACGAGCAGACCGCCCGCTACGTGATCGTCTCGAGCGCCCTGGCGCTCGGATACACCTTCTCGGTGCTCGCCATCTGCGTCTCCTTCGTGCACCGGCTCACGGGCCCCATGGTCGCCCTCGAGCGCCATGCCTCGGCGCTCAAGTCGGGACACTACGGATCGCGGGTGACGCTGCGCGGAGGCGAACGTCTCCACATCGCGCTGGCCCGACACCTGAACGACCTGGCGGGCCAGCTCGAGCGCGAGGAGCGCGCGAGGCGGAGCGACTCCTAGCCCCGATCCGACTTCGAGGTCTGCTCCCGCGCCCGGGCGAGATCGGCCTCGTAGCCGGGGTTGGGCCGACACACGTGCTTGGAGGTGCCGGTGGCCAGCAGTCGGCCGTCGGGCGTCCAGATCCGGCCCACGCATCCCACCAGCCCGTCCGAGGCCAGCGGAACCGTTCCGTCGCACAGCAGCCACGGCTCCTCGGGAGCGAAGCGGTGGAACTGGACGGTGAGGTCGAGGTTGGGCGTCAGGAACCGGAACGGCCAGGGATGGGCCGCGATGGTGGCGTTCCAGCCGGGGAAGTCGAGCCAGAAGAGCTGGCGGATGGCGTCGGCCTCGGCGTCCTCGACGGGCGTGTCCGTGAGGCGCAGCCAGGTGTGCCAGACCGGTTCGCCGGGGGGCTCGTCGAAGCGGACCGGACGGCCCTCGATGCTGCGCCAGATCGGATACCACTCGTCGTAGTTGTCGGCGAGGTCCTGGTAGCCGCGTAGCTCGTGGGGGCCGGGCACCGGCGGACGCTCGCCGTGGTCGTGCTCGAAGCCGCGGAGCCCCTCGTCGACGAACCAGGCGGTCGCGGCCAGCAGCAGACGATCGCCCTGGTGCAGGTCGACGCGCAGCGACTCGGCCCGCCTGCCGCCACCGAGGCGCGTCACCGTGAGCGCCACCGGACCGAACTCGCCGACCGCGAGGAAGTGGCAGTGGAAGCTCGCGGGCCGGGCGAAGCGGCTCTCGGCCAGGGCCGCGCGGTAGGCGATGGCCGCCAAGAAGCCGCCGTTCGGCCCCCAGACCGCCCACTCCTCCGAGAGCGTGGACCGGTAGGCACCGGGCCGACCCTGGACCGGCTCGACCCGCGTGTCTGCGAGGAAGTCGGCTCCCACGCGACAACGGTAGCGCCTCCGGGCGGGCGGGGTGCGCGCCCGGCCTGGCGATGTGCGACGCCCCGGGAGCTACGCGGGGTTCGACAGCTCGGGCACCGACCGCATGATCTCCCGGCGCCCCTCGTCGATGGCCTCGACGCCGCTGCGCCAGACGAGTCCGCCCTCGGCCGGACCGAACGCCTGGTTCAGCAGCTCCTCGGGCGGAAGCTGCGCGTCGATCTCACCCAGCTCCCGGAGCGGGCGCACCGTCCAGTAGGTGTTGAGCTCGCCCACCACGGTCTGGAAGGTCATGATGCGCGTGGGGTCGCCCGTCTTGGGAATCGCCTCGGCGATCTTGCGGATCAGCTCTTCCGCCGCGTCCGCGTGTCCCGGACGCGCGCGAACCAGCGTCACGATCCCGCTGGGATAGCTCGCGGCCGGGTCCAGCCCCTCCTCGTAGCTGAGGTCGGGCCGGTCGATCGAGATCGTCTGCTCCGCCGCCTGCAGACACTCGTTGGCGCGCGCGAAGCCCTGCCCGCCCCGCTTCTCGCCCATCACCCGGGCCCAGAGCTCCTCCACGGTGCCCCGCGCCTCGAGCTCGGCGAAGTCGCCGGCCACGCTGGCGAAGTGGATCCGGGTGCTGGTGCCGAAGAGTGTCTGGTGGGCGGTCCAGCTCCACGTCTCCCCCTTCTGCGTGGCGGCGGCGGCCAGCTCGCCGACGCACTCCCGGAACTGGACGAGACGATCCGGTCGGAGGTCGACCGAGTTCACGATCTGCAATGCCATGGTGGATCTCCTCGCGCTCCGTCACCCGCAGGCGCCGGGCGCAGTCGTGTGGGGGTCCCGTCGACCCCGTCGGCGGAGCCGGACGGCGAGACGCAGGAGACGCAGCACAGGACGAAGGGCCAGAAGAGATGAGTCAGAAGCGAAGGGCCAGAAGAGATGGAGGACACGAACGGGGAGCGGGGAGGATCCGCGGGAACGGTCGCTCCGGTCACCGTATCACGCGCGACCGACGGGGCAAAGCCGATTCGGGTCGATCGGGCGGGGAGCCCCGGAGCAGTGGTACGCTGGCGCGCCTTGGACGCCATCGAGCTCGACAGCGTTTCGAAGAGCTACGGAGCGCGGCGCGCGCTGCGCGAGGTGAGCCTCCGCCTGGACCACGGCTCGGCCCTGGGACTGCTGGGGCCGAACGGCGCCGGCAAGACCACCTGCCTGCGCCTGCTCCTCGGCTTCACCCGGCCGACGACCGGACGGGTGCGCCTGCGCGGACGCGACCCGCTGGACGCCGTCTCGCGCTCGGGGGTCGCCTACCTCCCGGAGCGCCTGCGCCTGCCCGCCCGCATGACCGTGCACGGCCTGCTCGCGCTCCACGCCACCCTGGCCGGGCTGGACGGGGAGCACGCCCGCCGGGAGATCGGCCGCGTGCTCGAGCTCACCGGCATCTCGGACCGCGCCTCGGAGCGGATCGGCTCGCTCTCCAAGGGCCTGGGGCAGCGGGTGGGCTTCGCCCAGGCCTTCCTGGGTCCGCCCGAGGTGCTGCTCCTCGACGAGCCGACCTCGGGCCTCGACCCCATCGGCATCCGGGACGCCCGCGACTGGATCGCCGCCCTGCGCGAGCGGGGCTGCACGATCGTCGTGAGCTCCCACGTGCTGTCCGAGGTGGAGCGCACCTGCGATCGCGTGGCCATCATCGACGAGGGTCGGGTGGCCGCGGAGGGTCCGGTCGACGAGCTCGTCGCCGAGGGCGAGAGCCTGGAGGACGTCTTCGTGCGGGTGGTGGAACGATGACGCCCTCGCCGCTGCGCGCCGCGAGCGCCCTCACCCTCGAGTCCCTGGGCGACGCCGTACGGCGTCGCGTGGCCTTCGTGATCCTGGCCCTGGGCATCCTCTCGCTCTTCTTCGTCGACAGCTGCACCTCGTGCAGCCCGACCCTCGAGAGCAACGGTCGCAGCGTCGAGGCGGCCGAGCTGGCGGGCGTCACGGGCATGATCCTGATCGTGAGCCTGGGGCTCTGGATCCAGGTGCTCGCCGGGGTGCTGGCCGCCGACCATCTGGCCGAGCCGGTCTCCGACGGCTCGGCCCACCTCGTGCTCGCGCGGCCCGTGTCGCGGGCGGTGTTCGCCCTCACCCGCCTCGCCGGCGCGCTGCTGCTGGCCCTGGGCGCGGGCGCGCTGCTCATGTCGGCGAGCGGGGGCCTGCTGGCCGCGCGCCAGGGCCTCCCGCCGGCTCCCCTGCTGGCGGCCTTCGGCGCCTGCGCGGCGGGCGCCGTCGCGGTGTCTGCCGCGTCCATGGCGCTCTCGCTCTGGCTCCCGCGCACCGCCACGGCCCTGCTGGTGTTCGGCGCGGTCTGGGGCATCGCCTGGCTGGAGATCCTGGGACGCTTCGGCGCCGAGCTGTCGGGCGGACTGGCAGCCATCCGGGACTTCGGCCCTCCCCTGGCCATCGGCATGGTGTGGAGCCTGTCGGGATGGGTCGAGGGCCTGCCGGAGCCGCCCGGGGCCGAGCCGGTCGCCTGGGCGCTGCGCGCGGCAGTCTGGGCGGCCCTGACGCTGACCGGCCTGGTGGTGGGCTTTCGCCGGCTCGAGCTGCGCTAGGCGCCCGGCGGGGGCGCGGCTGAATCCGGTTCGTCCGCCGCTGCGATGCGCCTGTGATAGTCCACCGCTGCGATGCGCCTGTGATAGTTTGGGAGCGGGGCGCGATGCCTCGGTGGAGTCGCCGAGCTCCCCCCCGGCCGAGCCCCCTTCGCGGCCCCTCGTCGAACCGCAACCGGATGGGCGACCCCGCTCATCGAACTCCAGGAGAGCCCCATGCACGATCTCGTGATTCGCGGTGGAACCGTCGTCGACGGAACCGGAGCCCCGGCCCGGAAGGCCGATGTCGCCATCGACGGGAGCCGCATCAGCGCCGTGGGCCACGACGTGGGAGAGGGCCGACGGGAGATCGACGCCACCGGCAAGCTGGTGATGCCCGGCTGGGTCGACGTCCACACCCACTACGACGGCCAGGTCACCTGGGATCCGCACCTGACCCCGTCGGGCTGGAACGGCGTGACTACCCTCGTCATGGGCAACTGCGGCGTGGGCTTCGCCCCGGTGCACCGCGGTCAGGAGGACTTCCTGATCCAGCTGATGGAAGGCGTCGAAGACATCCCGGGCACCGCCCTCGCCGAAGGCATCGACTGGTCCTGGGAGACCTTCCCCGAGTACCTGGACGCCCTCGACAAGATGCCGCGCTCCGTGGACGTGGCCGCCCAGGTCCCCCACGGCGCCGTGCGCGCGTACGTGATGGGCGAGCGCGGCGCGAAGAACGAGAAGGCCAACGAGGAGGAGATCGCGGCGATGGCCGCGATCGTGAAGGAAGGGCTCGAGGCCGGCGCCCTCGGGTTCTCGACCAGCCGAACCCTGCTCCACCGCGCGAAGGACGGCGAGGTCGTCCCCGGCACCCACGCCGAGGACGCCGAGGTGCTGGGCATCGGACGCACGCTCGGCGAGGTCGGACACGGCGTCTTCGAGGTGGCGAGCGACCTCGCGCCCGAGGGCGACGAGCTCGCGTGGATGAGCCGGCTGGGCAAGGAGACCGGACGCCCGGTGTCGTTCGCGTGCCTCCAGAACCCGGTCGATCCCGATCAATGGAAGCGGCTGCTCGAGGCGGTGGACCGGGATCACGCCGAGGGCGGCTGCCTGACGCCCCAGGTGGCCCAGCGACCGGCGGGCCTGCTGCTGGGCTGGGAGAGCACCTTCCATCCGTTCCTGCTCTGCCCCGCCTTCGAGCCGTACCGGGAGATGGAGCCGGCCGAGCGGGTCGCCGCGCTGCGCGACCCGCAGGTGCGCGAGACCATCCTGGCCAGCGAACCGGACAACTCCAGCATCCCGGCGCCGGTCGCCATGATCACCAGCGCCTTCCAGATGATGTATCCGCTGGGCGATCCGCCGAACTACGAGCCCGGACCGGAGCAGAGCCTGGCGGCCATCGCCGAGCGCGAGGGCCGGAGTCCGCGCGAGGTCGCCTACGACCTGCTGATGGAGCGCGACGGCAAGGGGCTCATCTACCTGCCGCTCCTGGGCTACGCCAACGGAGACCTCGAGGCCATCCGCACCATGATGGAGCACCCGGCCTCGATCTTCAGCCTGTCCGACGGCGGCGCCCACTGCGGGCTGATCTGTGACGCCAGCGTGCCCACCTTCCTGCTGACCCACTGGGTCCGGGATCGCGAGCGCGGCAAGCGCATCCCCCTCGAGACCATCGTCGAGAACCAGACCCGCAGGACGGCGACGTTCTACGGCCTGGAGGACCGGGGGGCGATCGAGCCGGGCATGAAGGCCGATCTCAACGTCATCGACTTCGATGGACTGCACATCCACGCGCCGGAGATGGTGTACGACCTCCCGGCGGGCGGACGCCGCCTGGTGCAGCGGATCGACGGCTACGACTACACCATCCAGAGTGGCCAGGTGACGTTCGAGGACGGCCGCCCGACGGGCGCCCTCCCCGGCAAGCTGGTCCGCGGCCCCCAGTCCGCCCCCACCGCCTAGCCCCCGCCCCGCTCCCCGGGGCGCATCGGGGGAGCAGGGGACTCGTGCTCGGGCAGTCCTCGGCGAACGGACGGGGTTGCTGCCCGGGGCAACCGGGCTGCTTTGCGCTGGCCATACTGGCCTCGGCGCCTGCGGAGTCTGCGCGCGGCCCCCCACTCTTCCCCCGACTCGAACCGTGCAGCCAGAACGCAGGAAGAGCCTCCGGAAGCACGACGCGCCCGCTTCGCCAACGGAATCATTCATAGGGTCGTTGGCAACGCAGTCCGAGACCGGGGGAAGGGTTGGCAGCGGAGCGACCGCCGACGCGAACGCGGTGCTCGAGAACCCGGAGAACCCCTGCAACGCGTGGCGGCCAGCGTGTGGACGAGCGCAGGCGTCGTGTTCCCTGCGGCCGCCAGCCTGCGCACCCTCGACACGCAAGGGAGACGGAGTCGCAACCCTTCCCCCGGTCGGGGCAACGGAGTCCCCGAGGCGAAGCGAAGCGGCGACCTGCCGGTGGAGCGGAGCGGCGACCTGCAGGTGGAGCGGAGCGGCGCCCCAAGGGCCGCGCGACGCGGCGGGGATCTAGGGGAGCAGGGAGCGGAGGAGCGCCTCGCACTGGGGCTGGCTCATGTAGCGCGGGACCGGATAGTTCATCTGGGCCTCGGCCAGCGCGCCCCGGGCGAGATCGGGAATGTCGGACTCGACCAGCGCGTCGAGCGAAGTGGGGATCCCCACCTCCTCCTTCAGCCCGCGGACCGCCTCGATGAACGCCTCGGCCTTCCGGGCGTCGCTCCCCTCGCCCACCCCGATCAGCTCGGCCAGGCGGGCCAACCGTCCCTCCACCTCCGGCCTCGAGAACTCCAGCACCGGCGGCAGGGCGATGGCGTTGGCCAGGCCGTGGGGCGTGCCGTAGCGCGCCCCGAAGTGGTGGGCGATGGCGTGGACGTAGCCGACGCTGGTGCGGGTGAACGCGAGGCCGGCGTAGTAGGACGCCAGCGCCATCGACTTCCGGGCGGCCAGGTCGTCGCCGTGGGCGCACGCGGTGGGGAGGTGTTGGAAGATCAGCTTGACGGCCACCCGCGCGTAGCCTTCGGTCTGCTCGGTGGAGGTCGTGGCGATCCACGACTCGACGGCGTGGGTCAGTGCGTCCATCCCGGTGGCCGCCGTGATGTGCGGCGGCAGTCCGACCATGAGCGTCGGGTCGAGGGCCGTCATCCGGGGCAGCAGCTTCGGGTCGACGAAGAACTTCTTGGCGTGGCTCTCGCTGTCCGACACCACCGCCGCCACCGTGACCTCGGAGCCGGTGCCGGCGGTGGTGGGGATGGCGAACAGCGGCAGGGGCGCGCGCCGGAGCTTGAAGAGCCCCTCCAGCTTCTGCATGGGACGGTCGTCGGTGGCCGCGGCGGCGATGACCTTGGCCGCGTCCATGGGGGAGCCGCCGCCCACCGCGAGGACCGCGTCGCAGCCCTCGGCCCGGAGCTGGGCCAGCCCGGCCTCGGCCTGGTCGAAGGTCGGATCGGGCTCGACCCCCGAGTAGACGCTGTGGCGGACGCCGGCGGCGTCGAGGGCGTCGGTCACGCGTCCCACGAGGCCCACGTCCACCAGCCCGGCGTCGGTGACGATCAGCACCTTCGAGACGCCCAGCTGCGCGATCGAGTCGCAGAGCTCCCGGGTGGCGTGCTCGCCGACGAAGGTGACGGGCACCTTGTCCGGCAGGAGCTTCGAGAACATCTTCGTGGCGCCGATGGCGACGTCGTGGAGGCCCTTCTTGAGGACGGACATGGTCGATCTCCCTGGCTGGGCGCCCGGCCGCTCGGGCCCGGGCGAGCCGGAAGTATGGGGCAGACCGGGCGGCGGGTCCGCTCGGGCGCAGCGGGCGGCCTTCCGAATGGATCGGACGGGTCGGGCGGATCGGACGGATCGGGCGGATCGGACGGGTCGGATGGGTCGGACGGGTCGGGCGGACCCCGCGAAGGGAAGGTCGGCCTCCGACACTTCGCTACCCTGCCGCCGTGTGCGGCTGAAGCCTCCAGCTGGGTGCGCCCCGCCCCGGGCGCCCTTCCTTTCCTCTCCACCTGCGCCCCCACCCGCGCGCCTTCCTCCGCGAGAGTCGTTCATGGTCCGCACCTCGAGCTCCGAACCCGACCCTCCGAGCCCCGCGCCCGACCGCGAGCCTCCCCTCGCCGGGCGGGTCGCCGTGGTGACCGGCGTCTCCCGACGCATCGGCATCGGCGCGGCCGTCTCGCGCCGGCTGCTGGACGACGGCGCGACGGTCTTCGCCAGCGGCTGGCCCGCCCACGACGCCGAGATGCCCTGGGGCGAGGACGCGGAGGGCGGGGCCGCGCTGTTTCCCGAGCTGGACCGCCAGGGCGACCGTATCGCCTATGAAATCGCAGACCTCGAGGAGCCCGAGGGTCCCGACACCCTGCTGCGCGCGGCGCTCGAGCGCTTCGGCCGCCTCGACATCGTGGTGGCGAACCACGCGCGCAGCTCCCACCAGTCGCTCTTCGAGGTCGACGTGCGGGAGCTCGACCGCTGCTGGGCCGCCAACGCACGGGCTTCGGTCCTGCTGGCCCAGTCCCTGGCGCGGCTGCGCCGGCCCGGGCCGGGGGGGCGCCTGGTGCTCTTCACCAGCGGCCAGCACAAGGGACCCATGTGGAACGAGATCGCCTACGCGGTCACCAAGGGTGCGATCCACCAGATGACCGCCTCGCTGTCCGACGCCCTCGCCGACCGCGGGATCACGGTCAACTGCATCAACCCCGGCCCGGTCGACACCGGCTACGCCCACGGCGCGTTCAAGCGGGCCATTGCCGAGCGCTTTCCGGCCGGGCGCTGGGGCGCACCCGAGGACGTGGCGAGGCTCGTGGCCTGGCTGGTGGGGGACGAGGGCCGCTGGGTCACCGGACAGGTGATCGACAACGACGGAGGCTTCCGCTACACGCCGCCCGTGGAGTTCGATCGTGGCGAGCGCTGACGGTGGGCTGACCCGAAGCATCGGGCTGCGCTCCGCCGCGGCCATCGTCGTCGCGAACATGATCGGCGCCGGCATCTTCACCACCACGGGCTTCCAGGCCGAGGCGCTCGGCAGCCCGGTCACCATCTACGTGCTGTGGATCGTCGGCGGCGTCCTCGCCCTGTGCGGCGCCCTGGCCTACGCGGAGCTGGGAGCGGCGCTGCCCCAGGCCGGAGGCGAGTACGTCTACCTCCGCGAAGCCTACGGCGGAGCCTTCGCGTTCATGAGCGCGCTGGTCTCGCTGACCGCCGGCTTCTCCGCGCCCATCGCGGCCGCGCTGAAGAGCCTGGTCCGCTACGCGAGCCACTTCCTTCCAGCGCTCGCCGACGAGCCCGCGCTGGTGGGCGGCCTCAGCGTGAACGATGCCCTGGCCATCGCCCTGGTGTGGGCGCTGGTGGCCGTGCACACCCGAAGGCTCGGCGCTGGGCTGGCCTTCAACGACGGGGTGACGGTCTTCAAGGTGGTCGGCATCCTGGCGATCCTGCTGGGCGCCGCGCTCTTCGGCGACGGCAACACCGCCGACCTGACCCGCGTCTCGACGGACCTCTCGCCTCCGTCGGGCGCTCCCTTGTTCGCCGCCTTCGGGACCTCGCTCATCTTCGTGATGTTCTGCTACTCGGGCTGGAACAGCGCGGCCTACCTGGCGGGCGAGATCCGCGACCCGGCCCGCACCCTGCCGCGCGCCCTGCTGCTCGGCACCTCGGTGGTGGTGCTCCTCTACCTGGGGCTCAACTTCGTCTACTTCTACGGCGCCGGGGTGGACGGGCTGGCGGGCACGGTCGAGGTGGGCCTGGTCGCGTCGAGGGGCCTGTTCGGGCCCGGCGGCGTGACCGCCACCACCGTGGTGCTGATGGTCTCGCTGCTGGCCTCGGCCTCGGCCATGACGCTGGCCGGACCGCGGGTCTACTACGCCGCGGGACGCGACTGGCCCCCCCTGCGCTTCCTGGCGCGGACGCGATCCCGCACCGGCGTCCCGGCGGTCGCGCTCGTGACCCAGGGCCTGTTCACCTCGCTGGTCATCGTCCTGGGCCGGGTGGACCAGATCCAGCAGTACGCCGGCTTCACGCTCAGCCTGTTCGGCAGCCTGGCCGTCTCGAGCGTGATCGTCCTGCGCTGGCGACGCCCCGAGCTGGCGAGGCCGTTCCGGGCCTGGGGGTATCCGTTGACGCCGGCGCTGTTCGTTTGCGTCTCGGTCTGGATGATGTACTGGGCGTTCCAGGGTCGCCCCGTCGAGTCCAGCCTGGGCCTGCTCACGGTCGCGGTGGGCGGCGGGGTCCACTGGATCACCAACGCGCGCACGTCCCGAGGCTCCGGCTGAAGCCCCCCCCAGGGGCAAAGCAGGGACGACCGTGCCTGCGGCAACTCAAGCGCAGCGCCCGTCCTTCGATGAGATAGGGACAGAGCGCCCAGGCGCCTGGGGGCCACCCGGGACGGCGGCCTCGGTAGGATCACGGAGGACGTCCAGATGAACTCTCGGGTCGGCGGCCTGCTGTTCATCGGAATCGGTGCAGGCATCTTCGGCGGAATCAACGGCGAGCTCCTGCCGCCGGAGCTGGTGTGGGTGGGACTCGCCCTCGCCGGGTTCGGATTCTTCCGCTTCATGAAGGCGAACCGCAAGGCGATGCGGGTCGAGGAGCGACGCCTCGAGCAGGCGCTGCATCCCCGGATCGACCTCAAGCAGGCCAAGGCCTACAACGAGCGCATGGCCCGGCGCGCCGAGGAGCTGGGCGTTTCGGCCGCGGGTCCTCGCGAGCGCCAGGCCGCGATCTCGATCGCCGATGCGGTCGCCGACGAGACGACCGACGAGACGACCGACGAGCTGGTCCTCTACGAGGTGGACGACGCAGAGGCGACGCCGGTCGCCGAGGACTTCAAGATCTCCAGCGACGTGTCGTTCCCGGTGGAGGTCCAGGAGAGCCGGAACCTCTCGGAGGAGATCGCTCGCCTGCGCCGACTCCACGAGGACGGCGTGATCACGGCCGAGGAGTTCCACATCGCCAAGGCCAAGCTGCTGGCCTGAGTGCTGGCCTGAGCTTCGCCCGACGGCCCGCGCCGGCGCGGGCACACCCGCTCACAGAGGTGAGAGCCTCGCGAGGAAGTGGTCCGGCGCCCGCGTCCGGGCCACCACCTCCGCGCGCAGGCCCGCGGCCTGCGCGCAGGCTTCGAGCGACGCCGCGTCGAGATACAGCCACGGCGCCACCGCGCCCAGGCGCTCGCGGTAGCGGAGCTGGAGCTGGACGCTGCTGGTCCCGCCTTCCTCGAGCGCGCTCGCGTCCAGGACGATGTGCCCGCCGGGCGCGAGCCGCTCCCCGAGCCCGGAGAGCAGCGAGACCAGCCCGCGCCGACTCCCGGCCAGGCCGATCGTGTCCATCAGCACGAGGATGCTGTCGAAGTCCGCGAGGTCGAGGTCGGCGACGTCCCCGCAGATGGCGCGCTCGACCCCGCGGCGGCGCATCACCTCGACGCACTGGGGACAGACGTCGAGGGCCCAGACCTCGAGGCCGTCGGCCTGGAGCTCCAGGGCCGCCCGGCCCGCGGCCGCCCCGACGTCGAGCACGCGGCCGCGGGCCAGGGAGCGCGCCCGGGACGCGAGTCCGGCCAGCTCGCCGGGGACCTCGAAGAGCTCCCGGGTGTCGAGCGCGTACTCGACGCCGTCGTCGCGGACCACGGCGATCTCCACGGGCTCGCCGGTCTCGAGGTGATCGAGGAGCGCGACGCCCAGGGGCTCCATCGCCGGAACCTGGGTGGTCCGGTCCCGCCCGTCCCCGCGCCTCGCCGCCGCCTCACCGGAGCGCTCCGTCACAAGGATCTCCTTCGCTCCGACGCCCGCCCGCGGCGTCCCCTCCCGAGAGCCAGAACGGTACCCTGTCGGAGTGGATCCCAGCGAACTCGAGCGCACGTTCCGCCTGGCCCGCTTGGAGCCCGATCCCGAGTGCCTGGACGCACTCACGGTGACCGGCCGCGACCCCGCCCTGGCCAGCCGCTTCCACCTGGGGGAGGCGGCCGCCTGCGCCCTCGGCCTCTCGGCCGCCGGCGCGGCCCGGATCTGGACCCGGCGCGGAGGCGCCCCGCAATCGGTGCGGGTCGACGCCACGGCGGCGGCCAGCACCCTGCTGGGCTTCGTGATCCAGCAAAGCGACCGCGAGGTCGACCTCGCGCGCCACACCAGCCCGGTGACCGCGTTCTACCGGGCCGGAGACGGCCGCTCCATCCACCTCCACGGCGGGTTCCGCCACCTGGCCCGGGGAGCCCTCGAGGTGCTGGGCTGCAACGAGACGGCCGAGTCCATCGCGGCCGCCGTCGCCCAACGAAGCGCGGTCGAGTGGGAGGACTGCCTGGCCGAGCGGGGCCTGTGTGGCGCGGCCGTGCGCACGGCCGAGGAGTGGGCGGACCATCCCCAGGGCCGCGCGCTCGCCGGAGCCCCGGCCGTGGAGATCGTCCGCACCGGCGACGCGCCCCCGGAGCCGTGGGCCCCCGGAGCCGCGCGTCCGCTCGACGGCGTCCGGGTGCTCGACCTCACGCGGGTCCTGGCCGGACCCACCTGCGGCCGCACCCTGGCCATGCACGGAGCCGACGTCCTGCGCGTCGGCGCGGCCCACCTGCCGTCGATCGAGCCCTTCGTGATCGAGACCGGGCGGGGCAAGCGCAATGCGCACCTCGACCTCGACGACCCCGCCGACGCGCGGCGCCTGCGCCGACTCGTCTCGGAGTGCGACGTCTTCTGCCAGGGCTATCGCAGCGGCGCCCTGGAGCGACGCGGGCTCTCCGTCGAAGAGCTCGCCGCGCTCCGACCCGGCATCGTGACGGTCTCGATCAACTGCTACGGCCACGAGGGCCCCTGGCGCGACCGCCGGGGCTGGGAGCAGCTCGCCCAGTCCGCGGTGGGCATGGCGGCGGCCGAGGGAGGCGAGGGTCCCCCGCGACTCGCTCCGGCCGCGGCGACCGACTACACCACGGGCTACCTGGCCGCCTACGGCGTGACCCGGGCCCTGGCGCGGCGCGCCGAGGAGGGCGGCAGCTGGCACGTGCGCGCTTCGCTGTGTCAGACGGGCCAGTGGCTCACGCGCCTGGGGGCGGATCGCGATCCGGCCGCCGCGTCGGGACTGGGAGACGTGGACGCCCTGTGTGTGGAGTCCTTGACGGCGTGGGGGCGGCTCCGTCACCTGGCAACCCAGGTGCAGATGTCGCGCACCCCGGCGCGCTGGGAGCGCCCGCCCTCGCCGCTGGGGGCCCACGCAGCGGAGTGGCTGGACCGCTGAGGCGACAGGCCTCTGCGGACCGCCGGGATCCGCCACGGAGCTGTGCTCAAGGCCCTCCCTCGGCCGGTCGATCCGCTGATCGCCCGAACGAGGAGAAGCTCCAATGCAGACGTGGGTGATCGGGACGGTCCTCCTTTCGGCCCTGGTGGGTACGTGGGTCGGCGTGAAGCTCCTGGGGCTGGCCGTGCGCACGCGCGAGTGGCCCGAGCTGGCCATCGGGGTCGGCCTGCTCTGCTATGGCACGGTGGCCCAGGTCCTGCGGGTCGTCACGCTCTCGCTGCCCGAGGACGCGGATCCCGCCCTGCGCGTGGTCCTGGTCGGGGTCCGCATGCTGGCCTTCGCGGGCACCCTGGCCGGGCTGGGGATCTTCACCTGGCGCGTCTTCGGCGCCGACTCGGTCTGGCGCCGGAACCTCGCGGTGGGCCTGGCCGTGACGGGCGCGGCCTGCGCAGTCCGCATCGCCTACGGCTTCGGGGTGCAGACGTTCGGCGGGCCGCCCACGCCGGCCCCCTGGAACACGTCGCTCGCCGTCGCGTTCCTGGTCACCTTCACCTGGACCTCGACCGAGGCGCTCCGCTACCACGGCCTCATGCGCCGGCGCCTGGCGCTCGGGCTGGCGGACCCGGTGATCGTCAATCGCTTCCTGGTGTGGGGGGCGGGCGCCGGGCTGAGCACCGGGCTCACGCTGGTGCCCGTGCTGTCGGCCATGGCGGGACGGGTCGACGACCCGATCGCGGGCGTCGCCACGGCGGCCGCCGGGCTGTTGAACGCCCTCGTCTGGCTCCTGTCGTTCACACCGCCCGCCGCCTACCTGCGCTGGCTCGAGTCGCGACACGCGGCGGCGCCGTCGACCTGACCCCGACGCCCCTGGACCCACAGCCCACCGTGGTAGACTCGGAGCGCCGCCGCGCGCTTCGAGGATGCCGATGGAACCGCAGCCGCCGATCGTCGACATCGATGGACTCGTCGACGGAGACCGCCACGCCCTCGAGCGGGTCGCGAAGGAGATCGAGGAGCCCTGCCGCGACTGGGGCGCCTTCCAGATCGTCGGCCACGGCCTGGCCGAGTCCCGACTGGACACGCTCAGCGACGCCATCCGCCGCTTCTTCGCCCTCCCGGACGAGCTCAAGAACACCGTGAGGCGAAGCCGCGACAACGCGCGCGGCTACTACGACGACGAGCTGACGAAGAACCGCCCCGACTGGAAGGAGGTCTTCGACTACGGCGCCGAGCGCCCGGGCGCACCCGCCCCCGGCGATGCGGGCGTGGACCACAGCGACGGCGTCAACCAGTGGCCCGAAGGCGCGCCGGAGCTTCGCAGACGGCTGCTCGAGCACTTCGAGGACTGCGAACGCCTGGGCCTCGCCCTGCTGCGCGCGCTCTGCGTGAGCCTCGGATCCGCGGCGAGCACGCTCGACGCGGCCTTCGCCGACCACTCGAGCTTCGTCCGCCTCAACCGCTATCCCCCCTGCCCCGACCCCGCCCCGGCGGACTCGGCCTTCTTCCCCGAGAAGGGGCACCTGGGCGTGCACCATCACACCGATGCGGGCGCCCTGACGATCGTGCACCAGGACGAGGTCGGCGGTCTGCAGATCCTCCGCGACGGGCGCTTCGTGACGGTCGCTCCGGTGCGAGGCGCCCTGGTCGTCCACCTGGCCGACATGCTCCAGGTGTGGAGCAACGACCGCTTCCGGTCGCCGATGCACCGGGTCCTGACCCACCGCGAACGCGAGCGGCTGAGCGCGCCCTTCTTCCTCAACCCCAGCTATTCCACGGTCTGCGAGCCGCTGCCCGCGCTGGTGGCCGGCGACACGCGCCCGCACTACCGCCCGGTCTCCTGGGCGCACTTCCGGGACCAGCGCTCGGCGGGCGACTACGCCGACTACGGAGCCGAGATCCAGATCGAGCAGTTCCGCATCGACTGAGCGCGGGGGCCGGACCCCGCGCTGCGCACCGCGGCTCGCCCGACCGGGCGGAGCCGATCGCGCGGCGTGGGGGGTGTTAAGCTCCAGCGGGCAAACGGGAGGATTCCGGTGAGAGCGTTCCGGTCGCACCCTGCCTGTTCGTCTCGAGCCCGGCTGACGAGGTCGCGAGCGACCTGCATCGCCGCGTGCAGCTGGGCCGTCTGGGCATGCGGCGAGGAAGCGCCGCCCCCGCCGCCCCCTCCCCAGGTGACCGTCGTGGAAGTCCGGCTCACGAAGGTGCCCGACCAGGCCGAGTTCGCCGGTCGGCTCCAGTCGGTCAATACCGTGGATCTGCGCGCCCGGGTCTCGGGCAACCTGCTCGAACAGAACTTCCAGGAGGGCGGAAGGGTCGAGGAAGGCCAGCTGCTGCTGGTGATCGACCCCGCCCCCTACCAGGCGGAGGTCGCGCGGCTGGTCGCAGAGGTCGCGAGCGACAAGGCGGCCTACGAGAAGGCGCGCCGCGACCGCGAACGCGCCCAGCAGCTCTTCAGCGAGAACGTCACCAGCCGCGCGGTCCTGGACCGGGCCATCGCGGCGGCCGACCAGGCGTCCGCCGCGATGCGCGCGGACGAGGCGGCCCTCGAGAAGGCCCGCCTCGACCTGGAGTACACGCGGATCGTGGCGCCGGCCTCGGGCGTGATCGGCCGCATCAAGGTGGACATCGGCAATCTGGTGGGACCGGACACGGGCACCCTGGCGACCATCACCCAGCTCGATCCGATCTACGCGGCGTTCAACGTGAGCGAACGAACCCTCGCCTCCCGCGCCGCCCGCCGGCGGCAGATCCTCGAGGAGACCGGGTCCGAGCCCCCTCCGGCGAACGCGAGGCTGAAGCTCAGCGACGGATCGGTCTACCCCCACGTCGGTCGGCTCGACTACATCGACCCGGACATCCAGCTCTCCACGGGCACCCTCGAGGTGCGCGGCACCTTCCCCAATCCCGATCGCGAGCTGCGACCCGGCCAGTTCGTCACGGTGATGCTCGAGTGGGAGGGCACCGGCTACGAGTCGATCCTGCTTCCCCAGTCGGCGGTGCAGGAGAGCCAGCTCGGCACCACGGTCTTCGTGGTCGACGATGAGAATCGGGCCAGCACCCGCAAGGTGCTGGTCGGACTGCGACGGGGCGGCGACTACACGATCGCGAAGGGCCTGTCGGCGGGCGAGCGCGTGGTGGTCAAGGGGCTGCAGAAGGTCCGCCCGGGCGGCCTCGTGACTCCGGTGCTCGAGGAGCCGCCTCCGCCCGACAGTGAATCGCCGCTCCGGGAGCCGGGCGACATCCCGTCGTCTCCCGACGCTTCGAACTGAGACGTGTTCAGCCACTTCTTCATCGACCGACCGCGCTTCGCGTTCGTCATCGCCATCCTCATCACCCTGGTCGGGTGGATGGCGATGCAGAGCCTCCCCGTCGCCCAGTTTCCCCAGATCGCACCGCCGGTCGTCGAAGTCACCGCCAGCTACCCGGGCGCCAGCGCCGAGGTCGTCGAATCCACCGTGGCCCAGCCCATCGAGGCCAAGGTCAACGGCGTCGAGAACATGCTGTACCTGTCGTCCAAGAGCGCGAACGACGGCAGCTACACGCTCTCGGTGACCTTCGAGATCGGCACCGACGCGGACATCGCGGCCGTCGAGGTGCAGAACCGGGTGAGTCAGGCGCAGCCCCAGCTGCCCGAGGAGGTGGTCCGCCAGGGCATCGTGACCCGCAAGAAGTCCACGGACATGCTGCTGATCGTGAACCTCATCTCTCCCGGCGGCAGCTTCGACAGCCTCTTCCTGGCCAACTACGCCCTCATCAACCTGCGTGATCCCATCCTGCGAGCCGACGGCGTGGGTGACGTGGTGTCCTTCGGCGGCTCCGACTACGGGATGCGCATCTGGCTCGACCCGGACAAGATGGCCGAACGCAACCTCACCACCGGAGACATTGCGGCCGCGATCCGCGAGCAGAACCTCCAGGCGCCCGCCGGCCAGATCGGCCAGGCGCCCATCGTGGAGGAGCAGCAGTTTCAGTACAGCGTCGTGACCCGCGGCCGTCTCGACACCGAGGAGGAGTTCGAGAGCATCGTCCTGCGCGCCAACCCCGACGGTTCCACCCTGGTGCTGGGCGACGTGGCCCGGGCCGAGCTCGGCGCGGAGAGCTACGCCAACAGCGGCCGGCTCAGCGGCGCCGCGAGCGCGCTGCTCGCCGTCTATCAGCTTCCCGACGCCAACGCCCTGGACACCGCCGCCGCCGTGCGGGCGGAGGTGGAGGCCCTCTCGGCGCGCTTCCCCGAGGACCTCGAGTACCGGATCGTCTACGACACCACGAAGTTCGTCTCGACCTCGATCGACGAGGTCGTGGTGACCCTGTTCCAGGCCATGGCCCTGGTGATCCTCGTCGTCTACCTGTTCCTCGGCGACTTCCGCTCGACCCTGGTGCCGGCCATCGCCATCCCGGTCTCGCTGGTCGGGACCTTCGCGTTCATGCAGGCCTTCGGCTTCACCATCAACACGATCAGCCTGTTCGCGCTCATCCTCGCCATCGGCATCGTGGTGGACGACGCCATCGTGGTGGTCGAGAACGTGCGGCGCCTGATGGACGCAGGGAAGTCCGCCCGGGACGCCACGCGGGAGGCCATGGTCGAGGTGTCCGGGCCGATCGTCGCGACCACCCTGGTGTTGATGGCCGTGTTCGTGCCGGTGGCCTTCATTCCGGGCATCACCGGGCGGCTCTACCAGCAGTTCGCGGTGACCATTTCCATCGCGGTCCTCATCTCATCCCTGAACGCGCTGACCCTGAGCCCGGCGCTGTGCGCGACCCTGCTGCGGCCGACGCGGGAATTCGGGCGTGGCCCGCTGGGTCGCGCCCTGGCCGGGTTCGAGGCGCTCCTGGGACGCACGACGACGGGCTACGAACGGGTCGTGAAGGGGCTGGTGGCTCGCCTCGCGCTGCCGGGAGCGATCTTCGTGGGCGTGGTGCTGGGCACCGCCCTGCTCTTCCGCGTGATCCCGACCGGGTTCCTGCCCAGCGAGGACGTCGGCTACTTCTTCGTCAACATCCAGCTGCCCGACGGGGCGGCCATGCCTCGAACCGAGGCCGTGACCAAGCGGGTCGAGACGCTCCTCGAAGCCGAGCCCGGCGTGCAGGACTATCTCTCGATTCCCGGCTACAGCTTGCTGGCCGGGACCTCCGCCTCCAATACGGCGGTCATCTTCGCGGTGCTCGATCCCTGGGACGAACGCTCCGGTCCCGCGCTCCATCAGGACGCCATCCTGAACCGCCTGCGTGGAGAGCTCTGGGCCATCCAGGAGGCGAACGTCATCGCCTTCGGTCCCCCTCCCATCTCGGGGCTGGGCACGACCGGCGGCTTCGAGTTCGAGCTCCAGGACCGTGCCGGCGCCACGCCGGCCGAGCTGGCCAGTGCCGCGGGAGCACTCATCGAAGCGGCCAACCGCGACGCGGCGCTCGAGAACGTGTACTCGACCTACCGCGCCAACGTGCCCCAGGTCTACCTCGAGATGGACCGCAACCAGGTCAAGACCCTGGGGATCCCGCTCTCCGATGTCTTCGCCACCCTGCAGGCCCAGCTGGGCTCCCTCTACGTCAACGACTTCAACAAGTTCGGTCGCGTCTACAAGGTGCTCCTGCAGGCGGAGCCCGAGTTCCGCACGCGACCGGAGGACATCGCGCGGCTGAACGTGCGCAACGCCAGCGGTGAGATGATCCCGGTGACCGCGGTGCTGTCCACCGAGCGCGCGTTCGGACCGGATCTCCTGAGCCGCTTCAACCTCTTCCGCTCCGCCTCCATCACGGGGTCCCCGACCGCCGGACGAAGCTCGGGCGAGGCCATCGCGCGCATGCAGGAGCTGGCCGCCGAGGTCCTGCCCGACGGCATGGGCTACGAGTGGAGCGGCACCTCGTTCCAGGAGATCCGCGCCGCTGGACAGGTGGGCGGGATCTTCGCCCTCGCCGTGCTCTTCGCCTACCTCTTCCTGGTCGCCCAGTACGAGAGCTGGTCCATCCCGGTGGCGGTGATCCTCTCGGTGCCCATCGCCATCCTGGGTGCGCTGGGCGCCACCGCCCTGGTCGGGCTCGACAGCAACGCCTACACCCAGATCGGACTGATCATGCTGGTCGGCCTCGCCAGCAAGACCGCCATCCTGGTGGTCGAGTTCGCGAAGACCCGGCGCGAGGAAGGGCTCGAGGCCCGGGAGGCCGCCCTGGAAGCCGCTCGCCTGCGCTTCCGCGCGGTCCTGATGACGGCGGTGTCGTTCGTGCTGGGGGTGATGCCGCTGGTAATCGCCACGGGCGCGGGCGCTGCGAGCCGCCGCTCCCTGGGTACGGCGGTGTTCGGCGGGATGGCCGTCTCGACGATCGTGGCGACCCTGCTCGTGCCGGCGTTCTACGCCGGCGTGCAGCTGACCCGTGAGCGCGTGGGCCGCCGAGCCCACGCCCAGGGCGATCGCACCGGGCCTTCCTGAGCCGCGGGCACGGCTTGCCGGCCGCGGGACCCGATTCCGGCGCGGACTGGCCGATGGGGTTCCAACACACCCCTGATTCGTGCTCTAATGGCCCTCCCCGAATGGAACACCCTGGCAGGCCCTCGGCACGCAGGACCACGCCCACCACCCTGGAGTGCCCTCCATGCGCGCAACCCGACTGGCCTCGTCCGGACTCTCGCTCCTCCTGCTGCTGGCCCTGCCGGCCCTCGTCGGTCCCGCGGAGCGGGTCTTCCGCGACGACGCCTCGCGCTGCGCCGCGTGGCAGGCCCTGCGGACCCGACACGGCCTGGCCGCCGACCCCCACGGATGTCACGAAAAGGCCCGGGACGAGTTCGACGTGCTGCTGCTGCCGCGCGCGGGAACGACCGACCCCGGGGCCGACTTCGAGGCCGACGTGGTGCTCTGGTTCGGAGCCGCCGCCGACGCGGTCGCGGTCCGGGTCGAGGGCACCGGTGCGCTGGCCGGCGCCAGCGACGCCTTCGAACGGGTGGGACGCTGGCAGGCCGGCGACGCCTTCGACTTCCCGGTCCGCGTCGCGCGGAGCCCGGGCCGGGGCGCGCTCCTGGTCCACGCGACCGTGCTGGGAGAGGACGACCGTCCACTGCGCGCGGCCGCCTCGGAGATCTTCGTGCTGAACGAGGGCGACCGGACCTGGTGGAGCCCGCTGGGCCACGCCGACCTCGACCTGTCGCGCGCCAGCCAGCTCGCCGCCGGCGGCGAGCTCGATGCCGCCGGCCTCACCGCGGCCCGCGAGGCGGCGGTGGGCTCGCTGGTGGCGGTCGACACGACCCCGGCGCCCGAGCGGCCGCCTACCCACGTCGAGAAGGAGCTCGACGCGGCCTTCGCCCACCAGAAGGCGCAGGCGACCTCGACCGCCGTGGCCGCGGGGGACTCCGGTCACGCGGTGGCCGCCGCCACCGCCAACATCACGGTGAAGGGCCGCGTGCGCTTCGCGGACTCGGCCGGGGTGCTCCAGGCCGCCGCCTACGCGAAGGTCGAGGTTCGAGACGACGACCTCATCGGCTCGGAGCTGGTGGCGAGCACGCTCACCGACTCCACCGGGCGCTACGAGGTGACCTTCGATCACGACGACGGCATCGGGGCCGGCGACCCCGACCTCTTCGTGCGCGCCATCGCCCGCACCGGCGTGGCCGCGGTCTCCCCGACCACCGACCCCGACGACGCCTACTTCGTGCAGTCCGCCACCTTCGACGAAACCCCGACCGGCACCACCCTCGACGTCAACTTCGACCTGGACGACAAGAGCGACGACGCCCACACGGCCTTCAGCGTCCATACGGGTCTGGTGTGGATCGCCTGGTACTCGGGCCAGCTGGCGGGCGCCATGCCGTCGCAGCTGCGGGTGAAGTTCCCGTCCACGGGCTCCAACATGACGACCGACGGCACCGGCCCGTTCATGAACCTGTTGCGTCTCGACCGCTTCGACTGGGACGTGCTCCACCACGAGTACGGCCACTACATGACGCGCATCCACGGCCTGTCCGGCAGCCCGGGCGGCCCCCACTCCCTCGGCGACAACCTGTGGGATCGGCGCGGCAACAAGAGCGAGGGGCTGCGGCTCGCCTGGGGCGAGGGCTGGCCCTCCTTCTTCGGGACCGTGGGGCAGCGAGCGGCCGGCCTGCAGGCCCTCGGCATCCCGAACGTCGGCGACGTCCGCTATACGGACACCGAGGACTCGACCAACGACTACAGCCTCGAAACCGGCATCGCGTCCGGTCCCGGCAACGGCGAGGACAACGAGATCTCGGTCCAGACCTTCATGTGGGACCTGTACGACGGCGCCGGCGACGGGCTCGACGAGTCGTCCTTCCGTGACAGATTCCTGTTCGACACGCTCAAGGCCGCCGGTACGGTCACCATCGGAGGGGCCTGGGAGGCCATCGCCGCCACCCAGACGACCGAGGGCAAGACCCTCATCGGGGGTGCCCTGGCCCAGGCACGGGTCGCCCCCGAGCTGACCGACCCGCCCGACCAGCTCGAGGTCGACCCCGCCTCGCCGCCCACCTTCAAGTGGAAGAAGAACGGCGCCGGCGCCCCGAATCCGCTCGACGACTTCAAGATCGTCTTCTACAAGAGCGACTTCAGCAGCGTGATCTTCGAGAAGGAGCTGGGCGACGTCGCCCAGTACACCCCGTCGAACGGCGAGTGGAACACCATCCTCGGCGACGACCCGATCGTGAAGTGGGTGGTGGAGGGCCGGAACACCGCCGCCCCGTCCACGCCGGGCGGCGACCTCGACCGCTACTGGAGCAACGCGCGCTCGCTGGGCGGCTCCGGCATCGCCTTCGTCATCGACGACACGGGCAGCATGAGCGAGGAGATCGAGGGCGTCCAGGCCGCGCTCCAGGCCTACATCGACCTCCTCGAGGCCTCGCTGGGCGAGGACGAGGAGCCGCCGACCATCCAGCTCATCACCTTCAAGGACAGCGTGAGCACCCGCGCCACCACCAACGATCTCGAGACGATCCGCGCCGCCGTGGGCAGCCTGTCCGCCAACGGCGGTGGAGACTGCCCCGAGTACAGCGCCCAGGCCCTGCAGGTCGCGTCCCAGTCGGTCTCGGCCGGCGGCACCATCCTCTTCGCCACCGACGCTTCGAGCCAGCCGGGGGTGGACGTGGCGACGGTCATCGCCAACCTGCGCGCCAAGGGCGTCACGGTGAACACCATCCTCTCGGGCGACTGCAGCGGCCTCGGCGCCGCCAAGGCCTCGGCGACGGCGGATCAGCTGAACCCGTCCGGCTCCCAGGGCGAGACCCTTCCCTCGCAGAAGCCGGGTGCGGACGAGAACCCCGACGACCCGATCGTCGACCCGGGCCAGCCGCTGCTCGACGTCCACGGGAACACCAAGGAGGACGCGACCCGGATCCAGGTCGATGCCCCCCCCGTGCTCGGCAGCGTGGAGAACCCGTTCGACGCGGGCGATCCCGACGGATACGACTGGTTCGCCGTCGAGCTCGAGGCCGGCGTCCCCTACGCCATCCAGCACGAGTACCTGGGTGGAGGCAGCGGATACCTCATCCTCTTCGACGACGCCGGGGTCGCGCGCAGGTCCGCCAACATCGACCCGTTCAGCCCGAGCCAGACGCTCTTCACCCCGTCTGCATCCGGCGACTACTTCATCCAGATCGAGGGGTATTCGGCCGTCACGTACCACGTCTCGGTGACGACCGATCCCCTCGGCGCGATCGGGAGCAGCGCGCTCTCGCTCTTCTCGACCATCTCGGCCCAGACCGGAGGGGCGTTCGTCGTGCGCGACGATGTCAACTCGGGCAACAGCGAGGCCTACGTGGCGGCCATGTTCAACATCATGGCCACCACCCTCGGGCCCGGCGTGCTGTCGGCGAACCCGTCGGAGCTGCCCCGGAACACCGAGCTGGTGGTGACGCTCACGGGCCGCAACACCAACTGGCGGGGCTCCAGCGAGGTGTCGTTCTCCGGCGACGGCGTCGACATCGAGTCCGTGAGCGCCGTCTCGGCCACCCGCCTCGAGGTCCTGGTCGAGATCGACCCCGCGGCCGAGCTGGGCTTCCGCGACGTGACGGTGACGACTCCCCTCGGTGGAGGGACGGAGAAGGCGAAGGGGACGGCCGTCATCGAGATCGTATCGGAGCCGGTCTTCCCGACGACGCTCAGCGTGGAGCCGTCGACGGTGGATCAGGACAGCTCCGTGACGGTCCTCATCCGCGGCGTCCTGACCAACTGGGCCGAGGACGAGACCACGGTCGAGGTGTTCGACCAGTGGGGCTTCGCGCTCGACGGGGCGATCACGGTCGACGACGTCACCGTGCTGTCCGAGACGCTCGTCGAGGCGGACCTGACCGTGGCCGAGGACGCCGCGCTCGGTTTCCGCACCGTCCGGGTGACCTCGGGCTTCCAGCCGACGCAGAAGAACCGGGCGCTGCTCGTCCAGGTCAGCGGCGTGGCGATTCCGGAGATCGACTCGGTCCTGCCCCGGGCCGGGACACCGGGCGAGACGGTCGACGTGAGCGTCGACGCCAGCCACACCGGCTTCCTGGACGGGGTGACCACCGCGTCGTTCGGTCCGGGGATCGACGTGCTGTCGGTCGACGTCTCGAGCGCGACCGAGGCGGTCGTGCAGATCGCGATCGCCGAGGATGCGAGCCCGGGCTTCCGGGACGTGGTCCTCGACACGGGCGGGGAGTCCGCCGCGCTGCTCGACGGCTTCTACGTGGGACAGCTGGTGGACGTGAGCGAGCTGCCCGAGAACGGGAAGTTCTCCGGCTGCGTCGCGCCGGGCGGCGAGTCCCTCTTCTCGTTCGACGTGCCGGTGAACCGAGCCATCAAGAAGGTCTCGCTCGAGGGCATCAAGGTGAAGGGCGAGGGCGGCAAGCTGAAGAACGGCGAGCTCGTCCTGGTGGACCCGCTCGGAGGCGAAGACCGGCTCGGCAAGCTCAAGAAGGGCAAGAAGAAGAAGATCAAGGACAACAACATCCGCCTGCTGCTCGCGGGCGAGCATCAGCTCGCGATCCGCGACACCGACGGCAAGGGCGGCTGCTTCAAGGGCAAGGCCAAGGTCGAGCCGACCCAGGGCAACATCAAGTTCGGCGCCTGCCTCGGGACCGACGAGGACTTCGAGCTCTTCTTCAGCGCGGAGCCCGGCTCGACCGTCACGAAGCTCGTGGTCGAGGGGACGAAGAAGAAGAACGAGGCCGGCGGCAAGCTCGACCCGGAGGTCACCCTCGAGGCGCCGTCCGAGGCGAGCGAGGAGTTCGAGTCGGGAGACTCGGGCAAGAAGGTCGTCGTCAAGGACCACGCACTCGGCGAAGCGGGCGACTGGAGGCTCGAGGTGGAAGGACGCGACGGCGACGCCGGCTGCTTCAAGGGCATGCTGAAGCTGCAGCAGGGAGCGGCAGACTGAGCGCGCGGCCCCTTTTCGCCGCGCTCCTCGTCGCGGGGATCGCGGTGGCGGCGCCGCTCTGCGCCGACGGGGAGACCTCGGCCCGCCGCGTCGCCATGTCGATCCAGCCGGGCAAGCCCGGTGCGCCCGAGGAACGGATCGAGCTGACCCGCGAGGACGGCGGCTGCCGGGTCTCGGCCTCGAGGACGACCGCCGACGGCGCCGTCCTCGAGGCCGGGCACGCCGAGCTCGAGCCCGCCGTCTGCCGGACCTTCTGGCGCCGGCTCGGCGGGCTCGGTCTCGACGACTTCGAGGCCGTGGAGCGGCCCGATCCGACCGACGACTTCGGATCCATGGCCATCGTCCTGGACTGGGAGGTCGGGAACGGAGTGCGGACCCGCCGCTGGGACTGGACCCGCCCGCTCGTGGATGCCCGGCCGGCCGACGCGCTGGCGGCGCTCCTGGCCCGCCACGCGCGGCGGGAGATCCCGAACGTTCCCCTGGCCTACTTCCCGGAGCCGAGCGCCGAGTAGGGGCTCAGGTCCGGGGCCCGGGGTTGGTGCCGGTTCCGGGGTTGTCGCCGGTCCCGGGCTCGTCGTCGTCCTCGCCACTGTCGCCGCCGCCGCCGTCGCCGGGATCGTCCTCCGCGGGGAGGGGCGGCAGTCTCTTCACCGGCCCCTTGGCGTTGAGGCCGTAGCCCACGGGCAGGATCTCGGGCTCGGTGTTCGCCTCCAGGCGGTAGCGGAGGCTGAACTCGGCCCGGCTGCGATCGCGGTCGAGCTTCAGCTTGAGGAAGGGGCCCGTCTCGCCCTCGCGGTCGCGCAGGCGCGTCTCGATCCCGCGCAGGTCGCTGAGACGCCCTTCGAGCCAGACGAGCAGCGCCTCCTGGGAGGGCACGTCCGGCGTGAGGATGTGCTTGCGCGCGCTCGCGTCGTCGACCACGCCTTCGAGGGTCAGCTCGTCGCCGATGCGCAGCTGGAAGGCCCCGGCGCCCAGGCGCAGCCTGAGGTCCAGCGAGCGCTCCTCGCGCAGGCTCTCGCCCTTCAGCTTCAGGAACTCCCTGGCGGTCCAACGGCCGCGGGCGCCGCACAGGAAGTACGGATCCTCCTCGCGCCGGATCTGGTCCACGGAGATCGACCCGGGATCGTCCAGGAGATCGCCCAGGGCGAGGTCGTCCACCTCGCCGGTCCGGACGTCCAGCCGTCGGATGCGCGCGGGGCGGGCGGAGGGGTCGGAGAGCAGCAGATCGCCCAGGTGGTCCGCGGCCAGGTCCGCGATGCCTCGGTAGTCCCCCTCGGCCACCACCTTCTGCTTGCCGGCCCCGGTGCCCACGCGCACGATCCGCCGGTCGCCGTCGATCGTGAACACGCGATCGCGACAGTCCGCGGCGAGGCCGCGCGGATCGTCGAGCAGTCCGCCCCGGGAGACCGGGAGCACCGCGCCCGAGCGCGGGTCGACGCGCAGCAGGACGGCTTCGCCGTCGTCCACCACGAGTAGCAGCACCCGGTCCGAAGAGTCGAGCGCGAGTCCGCGCACCTCGAGCTGGGCCGTGTCGAGGAGCTGCTTCGTCTTCTCGCCGTCGGGCGAGATGCGCAGCAGGTCCTGCTCGCTGCCGGCGACGAAGACGCGGTTCCTGGTACTCACCGCGGTGTGGAGCGGGTCGAACAGCGGACCGCGCTCGGCGAGGACGCCGCGGATGCCACCGCTGCGCCCGACCACGCTCACCACCCCGTCGCGCGCGCGATAGGCCCCGGCGTCGCTGGCCACGATGTCGCCGCCGAGGGCCAGCGCGATGTCGTCGGCCTCGAAGAACGCGCCCACGTCCACCGACTGCTGGCGGGCGGTGACCGACGAAATGCGCACCACGGCCCGGCCGTCGTCGAGGACGAAGAAGGTTCCGCGGCCGTAGCCGTGGGCCACGGCCGGACCGATCAGGGAGAGCACCACCCAGCCGCACACCAGAGCTCGCACGCCGCCTCCTCGGGAATCGTGGACGTCCCACCCCTGATCGGCCCGGGGGCCGCCGGACTTGACCGGCGCAGATCTCGAATCCCCTTGCGGCCCGGGGATTTCCGGAGTCTCCCTGCCGCCTCGCGGCGGGCGACCGGCGGCTCCGGCGGCGCGGCCGGCCCCGCGCCCTCAAGCCGCGCGGAGGACAGGCCGATCGGTCTCTTGCGGCGTGTCCTGCCGCACGGAGAAACCGACATGACCCCGTCTGCCCGCCGTCTCCACACCCTCGCTGCCCTCGCCCTCGCCCTGCTCTGGGTCTCGGGCTCCGCCCAGGCGTGGAAGGGCGCGTCGGCCGGAATGGTCGTCTCCATCGCCGAGGTCCGGGAGAAGGCGGAGATGGGAGACCTGATCACCATCGAGGGCACGGTGAAGTTCTCGAAGGAGGACCGCTACTTCCGGCTGAGCGACGGCACCGGCGAGATGGTCGTGCTGATTCCGAACCACGTGGCGCGCGAGTCGGGGATTCCCGAGCGCGACGACCGCATCCGGGTCACGGGGGCCTTCGATCGCGAGAAGCTGGACAAGCGGGTGTACGGCGTCCGTGTCCAGTCCATGGAGCGCCTGGGTCGGGACACCGGCGCACGGGGCAACGCGGCGCCGACCGCGAGCTCCCCGAGCCCCACCCCGCCGCCCGCCCGGGTCGAGCAATCGGCGCCGGACTCCGGCGAGTCCGGCGAGCCGAGCCTCATCCAGCCGCAGATGGAGCGGGCATGGGTCGAGCGCCTGCGCACGGCGATGCGGGAGTATGTCGCCGCCGTGCACGAGTCCGAAGAGGCGCGATCGGCCCTGGCCAGCGCCCTCTACGAGGCGGGCACCCTGGAGGCGACCAACCCGGCCGTCGTGGAGCGCGAGCGACGCGCCCAGGCCGAGTTCGAGCGCACCCACGCCAACGTGAGGCAGACGGTGGTCGAGGCCCGAGAGGCCGGGGTCTCCCCCAAGATCCTGCGACTCTACGAGCAGGCCAGCCAGAACGTCCTGCGCTAGCGAGAGCACCCGACCCGGACCAGTCCCGGTATCCTGCCTCCTCCCCACCCTTGGGAGGAGTCGGGTCCGATGAAGGTCTACACGACCGCACCCCTGGAAGACCCTCGCCGGGCGCGCGACGCGTTCCCCCGGCTCGAGGAGATCGGGTACGACGGAGCGTTCAGCTTCGAGGCGAAGCACGACCCGTTCCTGCCGCTGGTGCTGGCCGCCGAGCACACCCGCCGGCTGAGACTGGGTACGGCCGTGGCGATCGCCTTCGCGCGCAACGCCATGAACCTCGCCCACCTCGGCTACGGCATGCAGAGCATCAGCGAGGGGCGCTTCGTGCTGGGGCTCGGGTCCCAGGTCCGGCCCCACATCGAGAAGCGCTTCGGCATGCCGTGGTCCCGGCCGGCGGCTCGCATGCGCGAGATGGTCGGCGCCATCAAGGCGATCTTCGCCGCCTGGGAGGGGCTGGCTCCGCTCGACTTCCGGGGAGAGATCTATCGCCACACCCTGATGATCCCGGCGTTCGATCCGGGGCCGAACCCGTTCGGGCCGCCCCCGGTCTTCATGGGCGGCTTCGGGCCGCGCATGACCGAGGTCGCCGGCGAAGTCGCCGACGGGTTCATGGCCCACCCGTTCACCACCCGCCGCTCCCTCCTGGAGAACACGCTCCCCGCGCTCGAGCGGGGGCTCGCGCGCACCGGGCGCAAGCGCGAGGACCTGGAGGTCCTCTGCGCCACCATGGTGGTGACCGCCGACGACGAGGAGACCTTCGAGCGCGTGAAGGACGTCACCCGCAAGCACCTGGCGTTCTACGGCTCGACCCCTGCATACCGGCCCACCCTCGACGTCCACGGCTGGGGGGACCTGCACGGCGAGCTGAACCGCATGTCCAAGCAGGGGCGCTGGGACGAGATGGCCGGCCTCATCGAGGACGAGATCCTGGAGACGCTCGCGGTCGTGGGCCCCCGGGACGAGATCGCGGACAAGCTGAGACGACGCCTGGACGGAATCGCCGACGGGGTGAGCCTCACCAACAACCGCGCCCCGGATGCCGACCACTGGGCGGACGTGGTGCGCGACCTGAAGGCGGCCGATTCAAGGGGCTAGGAGCCCGGTCTTGCAGCCGGTCGGCGGGCCGGGAACCATGGGCCCCCGTCATCCACGCGACGCCGCGCGCCTCGCCAGGCAGGAGCAACCATGGCCCCCCTCGATCTCGGTCCCGACGAGCTGCTCACCACCACCCGCGCCGTGCGCAAGCGACTGGACCTCGACCGGCCGGTGCCCCTGGAGCTGATCCGCGAGTGCCTGGAGATCGCGATCCAGGCGCCGAGCGGATCCAATGCCCGGGGCTGGCATTTCGTGGTGGTGACCGACGAGGCCCGACGCGCCCGCATCGGCGAGCTCTACCGGCAGGCGTTCGAGGGCTACCGGAGCATGCCCGTCTCGGCCCACGCCCTGTCCGAGCAGGCCTCGGGAGACGAGGCGGCGACCATGCAGGCCGTGGTGGGCTCGGCGGAGCACCTCGCCGCCAACCTGCACCGCGTACCCGCCCTGGTGATTCCCTGCATCACGGGCCGCCCGCCGGCCCTGGAGGGTCCGATGGGGAACCTCGCCGGAGCCAGCATCTACGGATCCATCCTCCCGGCCTTCTGGAGCTTCATGCTGGCCGCCCGGGCCCGGGGGCTGGGCACGTCGTGGACGACCCTCCACCTCATCCACGAGCAGGAGGTCGCGGACCTGCTGGGCATCCCCTTCGCCGAGGTCGCCCAGGTCGGCCTGTCGCCGGTGGCCTACACCCTCGGCACCGACTTCAAGCCCGCGCGCGGGCGCCACCTGGACGACGTGCTGCACGTCGACTCCTGGTAGCGAGCCGACGCGGGCCGGCGGACCGAGCGAGAACAAGGCGAGACGGGGGTCCAGGATGAGTCGCTTCGGCGAGGCCACGCGCGTCGAGCGGACCGGGGACGAGGTCTGGACGACGCAGATCGCCCGGGGCTGGGACATCGCCGGCCGGGCGAACGGAGGCTATCTGCTGGTGCTCGCCGCCCGCGCCATGGCCGAGGCGGCGGGCCGCCCGGACCCGGTGACGGTGACGGCACACTATCTGCGGCCGGGCGAGCCGGGCCCCGCCGAGGTGAGGGCGTCGCGCGTCCGGGCCGGCCGCCGGTTCGCGACGGCGACCGGGGTGCTCCAGGCCGGCGGGCGCCCGCTGCTCCAGGCCCTGGGCACCTTCAGCGATCTCGAGGGCTCGAGCGGCCCCGAACGGGTCGACGCCGCGCCCCCGGAGCTTCCGGCCCCCGACGACTGCACGACCCAGGGATCCGACGAGGTCGGCGGGCCGCCCTTCATGGATCGCGTCGACCTGCGCCTCCATCCCACGGACGCCGGCTTCCGCCGCGGCGAGCCCTCGGGCGACATGAGGGTCCGCGGCTGGTTCCGGCTGCGCGACCAGGAGGCCATCGACAGCCTGGGCCTGCTGCTCGCCGTCGACGCCTTTCCACCGACCATCTTCAACGCCCGGATGCCCCGCGGCTGGGTGCCCACCCTCGAGCTCACCGCCCACGTCCGCGCGCGTCCCTGTCCGGGCTGGCTGCGCTGCGCGTTCACGACCCGCTTCGTGACCGGGGGCTTCCTCGAAGAGGACGGCGAGGTCTGGGACTCGGCCGGGCGCCTGGTCGCCCAGTCCCGCCAGCTGGCCCTGGTGCCGAGCGGCTGAGTGTGTCCCCGCGGGGGTTTACCGTTCGTTCAGCCCAGGCCCGATCGGCCAAACCGATATAGAATGGCGACGCCGCGTGGGCCGCGAGAGGCACACACGAATGCGGCCACACTCCACCAGGAGATCCCACCCGATGCGCAGCCACTCTGTTGTTCCGAGCCGGTCCCGAAACGGACGACTCGCCGCCCGCCTCCTCGCCCTCGCGACCGCCCTGCTCGCTCTCGGCAGCCTGGCCAACAGCTGCAACAACGGCCACGAGCCGGTGGGGCAGCAGACGTTCACCAGCCCGCAGGCGACGCCCATTCTGCTCTCGGACGACGGCTCCCTGCTGTTCGTGGCGAACACCACGAGCCGGACCGTCAGCGTGATCGACACCTCGGACAACAGCCTCGTGCGCGAGGTCGAGGTCGGCCTCGAGCCGGTCGGGCTGGCGCTGCGCCCGGACGGCTCCGAGCTCTGGGTCTCGAACCACGTCTCCGACTCGGTCAGCGTCGTCGACCTGGACGACCAGAACGACACCTACCTCTACGTGATCGAGACGATCCAGGAGTTCGACGCGAACGGCGCCACGCTCTTCGACGAGCCCGTGGGCATCGCCTTCGCGAGCAACTCCAAGGCCTACGTGGCGCTTTCCTCGCGCAACGACATCGCCATCGTCGATGCCAACAGCTACACGGTCACCGGGCGCATCCACATCACCGCCCAGGAGCCGCGGGCGCTCTTCGTCCGCGGGGGCCACCTCTACGTCGCGGCCTTCGAGTCGTTCAACCAGACCGAGCTCTCCATCTGCCCCGAGAGCGGCCCGGGCAACCAGTGCACCCTCGACCTGAACGACCTCGTGGACTTCGTGGTGTCGAGCCCGAACATCCCGGGCTCGGACGCGCGCATCGTGCTCGACCCGGACGTTCCGGACCGCGACCTGTTCGTCATCGACACCAGCAGCGACACCATCGTGGACGAGGTCTCGGGGGTCGGAACGCTCCTCTACAACGTCGTGGTGTCGAGCGCGGGCGAGGTCTACATCGCCCAGACCGACGCCCGGAACGACGTCAACCCCCAGGACGGCGACAACCTCGTCGAGCTGGACAACCGGATGTTCCTGAACCAGATCGGCCGCGTGAGCTGCCCCGGCGGCAGCTGCGGCAGCCCCAGCGTCATCGACCTCGAGCCGCTGCCGCCGAGCCAGCCGGCCGCCGGCGACCAGCTCGCGACGCCCTACGGCCTGGCGCTCAGCGGCGACGACGCCACCCTGGTCGCGACCGCGGCGGGAACCAGCCGGGTCTTCACGATGAACGCGTCGACCGGCGCCATCCTCGACATCCTGGACCTGAACGACGGCGTGGGCGCCGACTTCGGCCAGCAGATCCCCAAGGGCGTGGCCCTTCGCTCGGACGGCGGCGGCGCGGCCCAGACCGCGTACGTCCTGAACACCCTGGAGAACACGGTCTCGGTGGTGGACGTGAGCACGCCTTCGGCCATCACCCACGTGGCGAAGATCCCGGTCGGGTCGGACCCCACGCCGGACGACGTCCGCCGCGGACGCATCGCCTTCAACAACGCCTTCGCCAGCTCGTCGGGTACGTTCTCCTGCGAGTCCTGCCATCCCGACAGCAACACCGACCAGCTCCTGTGGCGGATCGGAGGCGCGTGCTTCTTCGGCGACTGCTCCGAGAACGACGAGATCCGCAGCACCATGCCGGTGCGCGGCCTGCGCAACACCCTGCCCCTGCACTGGGACGGGACCCTGGGCGACCCCTTCGGCGGGCCCAACGGCGCCGTCGGCAACGGGGGCAACGGCGGCACCGACTGCACCCTGGGCGACGCCGACGGCGACCACGACTGCTTCGTCGACCTCGTGCTGGCGAGCCTGTCGGGCGTGATGTGCGACCAGACGGGCGCCTGCCCGCCGGGCGGCAACGAGCTGTCGGCCCAGGAGCAGGACGACATGGCCCGGTTCCTCGCCCAGGTGCAGTATCCGCCCGCGCGCGGACGCCCGATCGACGACGTGGTGACGACCGAGGGCGTCCAGGGCTTCTCCGACTTCTTCAACGACCGCGGCGGCCTCGGCTCGGCCGTGGGCGTCCGGTCCTGCGCGGACATGGACTCGGGCTGCCACGCCCTGCCCCTCGGCGCCGACACCAACTCGACCACCCTGGGCGGCTTCGACGCCCCGACCATGCGCGGCATGCTCGACCGCACCCTGCAGTTCTCGATCGGCATCACCAACGCCGAGGAGACCCTGGTGTGGGCCAAGGACGCGCACACCATCTTCATCCCCGGCATCCCGCTGCCGCTGAACGCCCCGGCCTCGGTCATCCCGTACGACCCGGCCGAGGGACCCGAGGAGGACGTGACCTTCGCGGCGGCGTTCGCGGTCTTCCAGCCGGTCTACGGACAGGGTCCGCTCGCCATGCTCGAGATGTTCGAGCAGGCGGACACCGGCTTCGGAGGCGCCGTGGGTCGCCAGGTCACCCTCAACCTCGCGACCACGACGGGGGGCGCCCTCGCCGACACCGAGGACATCCTCGCAGCGCTGGAGAGCTCCGACGCCAGGGGCTTCTCGAACCTGCGCGGCGTGGGCGTGCGCGACACCGGATCGGGCGGGAAGTCGCTCGTGGTCTCCTATCGAGCCGGCCCCGACGTCTATCGCAACACCAGCGCATCGGTCTCCCTGACCCGGGCCCAGCTCATCGCCGAGGCCCAGGCCGGCACCCTCGAGATGACGTTCACCGCCAACCTGCCCCGGAACCACGGCCACGACGACTTCCGACAGCCGCTGCTCTCGGTCACCAGCATCGCGGACGGACCGTTCGGCAACCCCGACCTTCCGGTCGAGGCGCCCGGCGCGATCGTCGTCGACCTCGCGGGCATCGACGTGCGGTCCGACGCCCAGATCGTGGTGGACGGCCAGGTGCACTCGGGCTCGATCAGCTGCACGGGCGGCTCGTTCACGCCGTACTGCGACTCGGGCACCATCGAGCTGACGATCGACTCGCTCACGACCGAGGGCCTGCACCTGCTGCAGGTGCAGAACCCGTCCGGGCCGCTCAGCGTGGAGCTCCCGCTGTGCGTGACGTCGGGTCCGATCAGCGTCTGCAAGGTGATCAACTAGCCCGGCCGCCGATCCCGGGCGGGGCTAGCCGGCGGACGGATCGAGGCGAGCCGCCGCCTCCAGCTCCCGCTCGAGCGCCCGGGCGAGCGGGGCCCAGTCGGGCCGCTGGCCGTCCAGCGCCTCGAGCGAGACCGCGAGGGCGTCGCGCGCCTCGGCGCGTCGCCCCAGCGCGGCCAGCGCCGCGCCGCGAACGTAGTGGAGGTGGGGGTCGGCTGCGCCGCCCGTCGCGAGCGCGCGGTCGGCCGCCGCCAGGGCGGCCTCGGGCTCGTCGCGCGCCAGGTGGACGGTCGCCAGGGTATCCAGGTAGCTCGGCTCTTCGCCCACCGAAGCGATGGCCCTGCGGGCGAGCGCGAGCGCGCGGTCGAGGTCGCGGTTCGCGGCCGCGAGATACCAGGCGAGGTTGTTCTGCAGCATGGGTTCGTCGGGGGTGAGCCGATGGAGCTCCTCCCGGCGCGCGAGCGCCTCCTCGCTGCGGTTCGCCCGGTCGAGGAGCACGATCAGGCGCTTCCGGACGTCGACGTTGTCGGGCACGGCGTCGGCCACCCGGGCGAACATCGCGATGGCCTCCTCCTCGTGGCCGGCCTTCAGCTCCGCAGTCGCCACCCGGGCCAGGACCTCGGGCTTCTCGCGCTCCCGGGCGGGCAGCTCCGCCAGCAGCGCCCGGCCCTCGCCCTCCCGACCGGTCTCGATGAGCACGACGGCGAGCCGCCAGCGCGGCGCTGCGGCGCTGGCGGAGCGCTCCATCGCCTCGCGGTACAAGCGCTCCGCGGCCGCGAGGTCGCCTCGGGTCTCGGCGACCCGGGCCAGGCCGAGGACGGGCGAGGTCTGGTGGGTGCTCTCCTCGTAGGCCGTCCTGAACTCCGCCTCGGCCTCGTCCAGTCGACCCTGCTCGAGCCTCACGAACCCGAGGGTCACCCGTCCCAGGAGCGGGTCGCCCTTCTCGATGAGCGCCCTTCCGGCGCGCTCGGCGGTCTCGTGGTCCCCGAGCTTCAGCGCCGCCTTGGAGCGCATCACGTGGATCCGGATTCCGCCGGTCTCGAGACCCTCGAGCGCCTCCAGGGTCTCGCGCGCCTTGCCCTCGCTCAGCAGCATGGCGGCCTTCGAGAGCACGGCCGCCTCCTCCATGTGGTCCTTCGGATCGGGACCGGCGACCCGGGCCATGTCCTCGTCCTCGACCTGCGCCCCCTCGACGACGTAGCCGAGGCTCTCGAGCTGCTGCTGCTGCTCGGCGTCGACCTGGAGGCGGTCGGCGAGACGTGTCCGCGCCAGGGCCTCGTCGACCAGCCGATCGAGCTCGGCGGCCTTCTCGGCCCGCTCGCCGTGGAGGTTCTCCAGCTCCTGGGGATCGGAGCGCAGGTCGTACAGCTCGGCGCTGGGCGCCCGGATGTACTTCCACTCGTCGGTCCGGATGCCCAGCAGCGGGCTCCACCCCATGTCGAAGCGCGTGGCCAGGGTCTCGACGTAGGCCGTCCGCCCGGGCGCGGAGGGGTCCTGCCAGAGGGGCTCGAGGCTCGTCCCCTCGGCGCCTTCCAGGGGCGCGACTCCGCCCAGGGAGAGCACCGTGGGCGCGACGTCGATCAGCCGCACCACGCCGGGCACGCTCACCCCGCTCGGCACGCCCGCGCCCGCGAGGATGAGCGGAACGCGCTGGGTCGCGTCGTAGACGCCGTACGAATGGGTCTGCTCGCCGTGCTCGCCGAAGGCCTCGCCGTGGTCGCTGGTCACGACCACGAGCGTGCGGTCCCGCGGCCAGCGGGCCTCCACCTCCTTCAGCAGCCGCCCCACCTGGGCGTCGGCGAAGGCGATCTCACCGCCGTAGGGGTCGCCCGGCACGACCAGCTGGAAGGCCGGCGGAGGCGAGTAGTCGGCGTGGGGATCGTACAGGTGGACCCAGACGAAGAACTCGTCGGGCGCGGACTCGAGCCACTCGAGCGCCGCATCGACGACCCGATCGGCGCTGCGCTCCGCGTAGGAGAAATCGGACTTCGACGCCCGCACGAAGCCGACGTCGGCGTCGTAGGTGTCGAAGCCGCGCGCCAGCCCGTAGCGCGGATCGAGCACGACGGCGGCCACGAAGGCGGCCGTCGCGAACCCGGCCGAGCGCATCTGCTCGGCCAGCACCGGCACGTCCTCCTCCAGCGCGAACATCCCGTTGTGCCGGACGCCGTGGGAGGGGGGCTGGAGCCCCGTCATCAGGGAGGTGTGGGAGGGCAGCGTGACCGGGACCGGCGCGATGGCGTGCTCGAAGCGCACGCCGCGCCGGGCGAGGCCGTCGAGGGTGGCGGTGCGCGCCCGCTCCGAGCCGTAGACGCCGACGTGGTCGGCGCGCAGGGTGTCGATGGTCACCAGGATCGCCCGGTCGAAGCGGGAGGACGCCGGGATCGGCGGCCGCGCCGGGGCCTCGACGGCCTCCGTCGCCTCGACCGGATCGGCCGCCGGCGGGTCCGACGGCCCACAGGCGAGCGCCGCGGCGCAGAGCATCGCGACGGCCAGGGGGCCGCAGAGGCCGCTGTCTCCCCGGAGGCGGCGGCGTCCGGGGCTCGAACGAAAAGGGAGCGGAAGGAGCGGAGTCGAGAAGAGGCGGGTCGGACGCGACCCGGTACGCACGCTGGACATGGGGTGGATAGTAGCCCGGTCGCCTGGAAGCGGATTCTCCAGCCGGGCGTCCGGTGCGTCCGCACTCCGGGTCCGCACCCGGCGCCCGCCAGCGCCTTTGGGGATCGGGTCCCGCCGCTGGGGCCTCCTCGGGTCGCCCCGCAGGGCCTCCGTCAGAGCGGCCAGAGTCGCGGAATCAGCCCCAGCGCCACGGCCGCGCACAGGAGGTTCAGCGGCAGGCCCACCCGCACGAAGTCGGTGAACCGGTAGCCCCCGGGCCCGTAGACCAGGAGATGGGTCTGGTAGGTGACCGGCGAGGCGAAGGCACAGCTGGCGCCGAGCGCCACGGCCACGACGAAGGCCCGGGGATCGGCTCCGGCCTGCTGGGCCGCAGCCATGGCCACCGGAAACATCAGGGCGGCCGACGCCGCGTGGTGGAGGAACTCCGACATCAGCATCGTGACGAGGTAGACCGCGGCCAGGATGGCGATGGGGCCGAGGGTCTGGGACTGGCCCACCAGGAGATTGGCGATGGCCGAGGCGGCGCCCGTCTTCTCGATGGCGCTGGCGACGCCGAGCCCCGCCGCGATGACCACGAGCACGTTGAGGTGGACGCTCTTGCGCGCCACCGGACCCGAGATGCAGCGGGTCGCGACCAGGACGCCGGCGGCCACGAACGAGCCGATGGAGATCGGCAGCCAGCCGGTGGCGGCGAGGCCGACCATGGTCACGAACACGGCGATGGCGAACCACGCGCGGTCGTGGCGCGGCGTATGGGACTCGGGCACCTCGCTCACCAGGTAGAAGTCGGGGCTGTTCCGATGGGCGTCGAGGAAACGCGGCGCGGCCTGGAAGACCAGGGTATCGCCGGCCAGGAGCATGATCTCGCCGATCTTTCCCGGCACGCGCTCGCCGTTGCGGTGGACCGCGATCACCGCGGCGTCGTAGACCGTGCGGAAGTTGGCCTCCTTGATCGTGCGATTCACCAGCGGCGACGAGCGCGAGACCACGGCTTCGATGAGCCGGTGACGCGGGTCGGCCCGGGCCGGCTGGTCCTCTTCGGTCACCGGAACCAGACCGCGGATGCGCTGCAGGTCCACGATGGTGTCCACCAGGCCGGCGAAGACCAGTCGGTCTCCGGCGACGATCACCTCCTCGGGCCCGACGGGTGTGACCACGTTCTGGCCGCGCTGGATCTCGAAGAGGAAGAGCCCGGGCAGGGCGCGCAGGCCGGCCTCCTCGATGGTCTGCCCGATCAGCGGGCAGCCCTCCTCGACCATCATGGCCACGGTGTACTCGCGCCGGTGCTGCCCCACCTCGGCGACCGGGTCGACGCGACTGGGCAGCAGACGGGGCGCCACGAACAACAGGTAGATCAGACCGACGCCTGCGATCGGGAGCCCGACGGGCGCGAGCTCGAAGAAGCCCAGGGGCTCCATGCCCGACTGGATCACCAGGCCCGCCACCGTGAGGATGACGCTGGTGCCGATGATGGTGATGATGCTGCCGAGGATGGTGGAATAGCTGAGCGGAATCAGCAGCCGGCTGGGGGAGATCCGGTTGCGACGGGCCCAGTCGATCACCAGGGGGGTCATCATCGCGACGATGGGCGCGTTGTTGAGGAACCCCGACAGGCCGGCCAGCACGGGCAGGGTCCGCGTCATGCCGCCGACCTCGCTCCTGGAGCGGCCGAAGAGCCGGCCGAGCGTGAGCTCGAGGGCCCCGGTCTCGCGCATGGCCGCCGAGAGGATGAACAGGGCGCCGACGGTCATCATGGCCGGGTTGGCGAAGCCGCTGAAGGTCTCCTCGGGCGTCAGCACTCCCGCGAGCGCCAACACGAAGAGCCCCCCCATCATGATCAGATCCGGAGCCGCCAGCCCCCGCACCATGGCCGTCATCATCACCGCGATGACGCCGATGGTGAGCCAGCCTTCCCACTCGAGCGTCTGCATGGCCATCGCACCATAGCAGGGGGATGCCCCCGGCGGGGAGCGCCGCAAGCGCGGTACCCTGGCCCCGCCGCCGGGCGCCGGGTCCGGGCCTGCGCATGGAGAAGAAGTCGATGAGTCCCTCCCAACCGACCTCGGGAGCGAGCGCCGGGGGGCGCTGGCCGATCTCGCGCTGGATCGGCAGCGCGGCCGTGGCCGCGCTGCTCATCCAGCTCGTTCCCTACGGACGGGGCCACGACAATCCGCCGATCAGCGAAGAGCCCGTCTGGGACGCCGAGCAGACCCGCACGCTCTTCCACCGAGCCTGCGGCGACTGCCACAGCAACGAGACCACCTGGCCGTGGTACAGCCACGTCGCCCCGGTGTCCTGGCTGGTCCAGTACGACGTCGAAGAGGGCCGCGAGCACTTCAACGTCTCCACCTACGACCGGCCCCGGCAGGATGCCGACGAAGCCGCCGAGCTGGTTCGCCAGGGCGAGATGCCTCCCTGGTTCTACCTGCCGGCCCATCCCGAGGCGCGCCTCGACGACGCCGAGAAGCAGGCCCTGGTGCAGGGCCTCGTCCGGACCTTCGGCGACGAGTACGCCGGCGCCCATCCCTAGGACCCGGCTAGGGCCCGGGGACGCGGGGCGCGCCGCCCGCCGGCGCCGCGCGCGGTCAGAGCAGCTCCCGGACCTCGACCTCGGCTCCGCCCGCCTCGAGGATCACCAGGGTGCCGTCCCGCCCCAGCGTCACGGGCCCCTGGTAGACGTCGGAGACGCCTTCGAGGAAGAGATCCTCGAGCGGGGCGATGGGCAGCGGCGGAACGATGTGGTTGAAGAGCAGGTGGCCGACCCCGGCGTCCCGCGCCACCTCGGCCGCCTCCACGGGGCTGGCGTGATAGTCCTGGATGTCGTCGATGATCTTCGCCAGGCGCTCGCGGCCCGCCGCCCGGGCGCCACGGCCCAGCACCGACACCAGGTCCCGGGACAGGGCCTCGTGGACCAGCAGGTCGACGTCGCCGGCGAAGCGCTGGAGGTTGGCCGACTTCGTGGTGTCCCCGCTCAGCAGGACCGAACGACCCCCGTAGTCGAAGCGGTAGCCCACGGCGGGCTCCACGGGCGCGTGGTCGACCCGGAAGGCCACCACGCGCAGCCCGGCGTCGTCGACGACGACCACCTCCTCGCCGTCCCGCGGAGCCCGAAACGGCAGGGCGGTCGCTCCGGCTCCCCCGGACGGGACCACGGCCTCGCCGTGGTGCGCGACCCGGTAGGCGCGGGACTGCCGGTAGGCCCGGTCGAGGCCCTCCACCACCTCGCCCACGCCTTCCGGACCGTGGAGGGGAACCGGGGTCGTCGCCCCCGAGTTGGCCCAGCGCTGGAGCAGCAGCTCGCCCAGGCCGTCGATGTGGTCGGAGTGGAAGTGGGTCAGGAGGATCGCGTCGATCTCGCCCTGGGGCAGGCGCATGCGCGACATCACGCGGGAAGCGCCGGACCCCGCGTCGACGACGAACAGGCGCCCGCCCGCCACGACCGCCGTGCACGGGCCCGAGCGCTTCGGGTCGGCCAACGGCGAGCCCGCGCCGCACAGCACCACGTGGAGGCCGTCGGGCAGGTCGTCCAGGAGCGACCCCTGCATGTTGGTGGCCACGATGCGGTCGAGGAGTCCGCGGACGAGGGTCGTCCGGAACGCGAAGAGCAGGGCGAGCACGACCAGCACCACGAGGCCGAAGCCCGAGAGGATTCGCTTCAACGGGAGCCTCCCAGCGGTTCCGGCCGATCATATGACAGCTCGCGCCCCGGGAGCAGCGGATTCGGAAGCGCGGGCGGGCGGACGGCGAGCGGACCCGGAGCCCGACCCCGGACGCCCTAGCGCCCGATCTGGATGGACAACGCCTGCTCGAGCACCGGCGTCCAGGCCGTCCAGTCGTGCCCGCCCTCGAAGACGATCGCTTCGTGGGGGACCGAGTGGCGCTCGAGATGGGCGTGGAAGCGTTCGTTGGAGTCGATCACCCGGTCGCGGTCGGCCTCGCCCCAGGCCAGCACGAGCCGCATCCCCCGCAGATCCTCGGGCTTCGTCCAGCGCACGAAGAGGTCGGCCTGCTCGACCTCCTCGCGGTCGTCCCCGGGCCCCCAGATGCGCTTCACCGGGATCAGGAAGCGGACGAAGCCGCTGTTCGCGAGGCTCAGCATCGAGTCGGTGTCCATGATGGGCGCGCTGATCGCGGTGACCGAGGCGAACCGGCCGGGCTCGAGCAGGGCGAAGCGCAGGGCCCCGTGCCCGCCCATGCTGATCCCGATCACGTGACAGCCAGCGGGGCAGTCGAGGGTGGCGTAGCGCTCGCGCACGTGGGGGACCAGGTCGCGCACCACCCAGTCGCGGTACATCCTCGAGCCGTCGACCCAGTTCTCCCAGAACCCGAGGTCGCCCTCGGCGACGACCACCACGGCGCGGGCAAGCCGGCCCTGGGCCAGCGCGGCGTCGAGCGCCTGCCCGACCCCCGCCTCGTCGAAGCAGTCGACCGCGTCGCCTCCGCCGTGGAGGAAGACGACGAGCGGCAGGCGTTCGGCGGCGCCGCGGTCCGCAGGCTCGTAGATCGCGTACTCCATGGGGCGTCCCATGGCCGGGCTCTCGAGGGTCCCGTAGGAGAGCCGCCGGGCCCCCGGTGCACAGGCGAGGCTCGGAAACACCGCGGCGACGGCGAGGAGTCCGACGACGAGCACGCGCGCGATCGTCCCGTCCGCGCGGCCCCGAGGCGCGCGGCGGCTCCCGGGGTCCCGTCGATCGAAGGCCGAACCCTCGCTCCTCGCCATCGGCGGCTCCTCCGGAGTGCGCCGCCGCGGGGCGGCGCCGGTGGGATGGCACGAACATGAGCCACGGAGCGTGGGCGCGCCAGCCGCAGGCTGCGAACGCCCGCCTCGCAGACCGGGCCCGGACGGCGATCCGCCGCGACGGGCGAGGCATTTCCGCCTCCGGTCGAGCTGATAGCATGGGGCCGGAGGAGAACCATGGACGTCGAGCCCGTCACTCTCGAAGGACGGACCGTGCGGCTCGAGCCCCTGGCGGAGTCCCACGCCGCGGATCTCGCCGAGGCCGCCAGCGAAGATCTGTTCGCCTACCACTTCCCGCCCGCGGAGCTCACGGCCGAGGGCTTCGGCGCACAGATCGCGGGGCTGCGCAGCACCCCCGGTTGGCTGCCCTTCGCCACGGTGCTGCGCGAGACCGGACGCGCCGTGGGCATGACGAGCTACCTCGACATCCGCCCGCCCCACCGCGGCCTCGAGATCGGCTTCACGTGGATCGGCCGCCCCTGGCAGGGGACCGCGGTCAACCCCGAGGCGAAGCTCCTCCAGCTGCGCCACGCCTTCGAGGCCCTCCTTGCCCTGCGCGTGCAGCTCAAGACCGACGCGCGCAACCTCCAGAGCCAGGCCGCCCTCGAGAAGCTCGGCGCGAAGCGCGAGGGCACCCTGCGCAAGCACATGGTCCTGGCGGACGGGCACGTCCGCGACACCGTGATGTTCTCGATCACCGACGACGATTGGCCGGCGGTGCGCGCCGGTCTCGAACGGCGCCTGCAGGAGGCCTGAATGGGAAGGCTCGCGCTTCGGGGCGCGACACTCCTCGACCCCGAACGCCCGGAGCCGGCCGTCGAGACCCTGCTGGTCGAGGGCGAGCGCATCGCGGACCGGCTCCCGGGCGACGCGCCGGTGGGCGAGGACTGGCAGGTGGTGGAGCTCCCGGGGCGCTCGATCGCGCCGGGCTTCATCGACCTCCACTTCCACGGCGAGCTCTTCGGCGCGCCCGTCGAACGCTTTCCGCAGGTGCTCGAGCGCGACGCTTCGCGCATGCTCCGCGGCGGCACCACCGCCTTCCTGGCGACCACCGTGGCCTGGCCCCACGAGCGGCTGGGCGCGTCGGTCAGCGCCCTGGTGGATGCGCTGGGCAACCCGGCGCCGGGCGGCGCCGAGTGCCTGGGCCTCCACCTCGAGGGCCCGTGGATCAGCGCCCGGGCGCCGGGCGCCCTGGACGCCGATTCGGCGCGAGCCTACTCCGCCGGGCGCGACGACGAGATCTTCGAGCGCGCGGGCCGCGCCCTGCGCATGGTCACCCTGGCGCCGGAGCTGCCGGGCGCGACCGAGCTGCTGGACGCGCTGGTGCGGCGCGACGTGGTCGCCGCCCTGGGGCACACCCGCGCGGAGCCCGAGGCCATCGACGCGGGCGTGGCTCGCGGCCTCCGCCACGTGACCCATCTGTTCAACGCCATGGGCCCGATGCACCACCGGGCCCCGGGCGTGCCCGGATCGGTCCTCACCCGGGACGCGCTCTCCTGCGACCTCATCTGCGACGGCCACCACGTCCACCGGTCGATGGTGGACCTGGCCGCGCGCGCCCTGGGCGAGCGCCTGATCCTCATCAGCGACCGCGTCGACCTCCCCGGCATGGAAGACGTCCCGCGCGCCGAGGGCGAGCCCGCCCGACTGCCCGACGGCACCCTCGCCGGAAGCCAGCTCGCGCTGGACGGGGCCGTCCGCAACGTCCGCCGCTTCGCGAGCCTGGGCGCCTGCGAGGCGGTGGCCGCCTGCACGCTGCGGCCCGCCCGGCTGCTGGGGATGGAGAACGAGCGCGGCACCCTCCGGCCCGGCGCCCGGGCGGACCTGGCGATCCTCGACGCAGCAGGCCGCGCCGTCGAGACCTGGATCGCAGGCCGGCCCCAGGGTCCGTGAGCCTCGGCCCTCCCGGGCGGCGCGGACGGCGGCTGCGAGCTCGTGGGACTCGCATCGCCGCCCGATGCGCCCTGGCTCTGCTCCTCGTGTGCGCGCCGACCCGGTCCTGGAGCGACGCTCCGGAGCCGCGGGCCCCCCTCAACCTGCTGCTCCTGGTCGCCGAGGACATGAGCGCCCGGGTGGGCGCCTTCGGCGACCCGGTCGCCGCCACCCCGAACCTCGACCGCCTGGCCCGGGAGGGCACCCGCTTCACCCGCGTGTTCACGGCGGCGCCGGTCTGCGCGCCGAGCCGCGCCGCCCTGGTGACCGGGCTGCACCCCATCTCCATCGGCGCCCAGCACATGCGCACCTCCAGTCGACCGGCCGGGGGCTACGCGGCCGTCCCCCCGCCCGAGGTGAAGGCCTTCCCCGAGCTCCTGCGCCGGGCGGGCTGGTTCACCTTCACCGACGCCAAGCTCGACTACCAGTTCAGCGGGGTCTGGAGCGGCACCGGACCGTCCACGATCTGGAGCCGCGAGGGCGCGAGCGCCAGCTGGCGCGAAAGGACCCACGACGAGCAGCCCTTCTTCGGACTCCTGAACTTCGGCGTGACCCACGAGAGCGGCGTCTTCCCCGCCCTGTTCGAGGCGTGGCCCCACAGCGCGGCGCACCTCTTCATGCAGCTCGCGCGGGCGTGGGTCTACGGGATCCCGGACGAGGTCGACCCCGCCCTCGCCGCGCGGATCGAGGTGCCGCCCAGCTACCCGGACACGCCCAGCGTGCGACGCGACCTCGCCCGCCACTACGCGAACATCCAGCAGATGGACGCCCAGGTGGGCGAGATCCTGGCGCAGCTGGAGGCCGACGGTCTCGCGGACTCGACGCTCGTTGTCTGGACCACGGACCACGGAGACGGCCTGCCCCGCTCCAAGCGCGACCTCACCGACGGCGGCCTCCACGTCCCGCTGATCGTGCGCTGGCCCGAGGCCCGGCGACCGCCGGAGAGGGAGCCGGGAGACGTCGACGACCGGCTCGTGAGCTTCGTGGACATCGCTCCGACGCTGCTCGCCCAGGCCGGTCTCGAGCCTCCGCCGTGGCAGCACGGCCGGAGCTTCCTGGGAGACACCGCCCTGCCCCGCCGGCTCGTCTTCGCCTCGCGCGACCGCGTCGACCGCTTCCCGGACCGCGAGCGGGCGGTGCGCGACGCGCGCTTCGGGTACATCTGGAGCGCCCACCCCGAGACGCCGAACGGGCACCCCCTCGCCTTCCGGGACAACATCGAGATGGTCCGGGAGATGCGGGCGCTGTACGAGGCGGGGTCGCTGGACGCCGCCCAGCGCCAGTGGTTCGAGCCCACGGGCCGCGAGCGGCTCTACGACCTCGAGACCGACCCCCACGAGGTCCGCAATCTCGTCGACTCGCCCGCCCACGCCCAGGTGCTGGCGCGCATGCGCCGGGCGCTGGCCGACTGGCAGGCGAGGGTTCCCGACTGGAGTCTCGAGAGCGAGGCGGCGATGGTGGAGCGGATGTGGCCCGGAGGGGTGCAGCCCGTGACCGCCCCGCCGTCGATCCGGCGGCGAGAAGAGCGGGTCGAGCTCGCCTGCGCGACGCCGGGTGCGTCCATCGAGTACCGGATCGGCGAGGGGCCCTGGCGGGTCTACGCAGGCCCCTTCGAGGCGGACGGCGCGCGCGTCACGGCCCGCGCCGTGCGCTACGGCTACGCCCCGAGCGACGAGGTCGAGGGGTCGCCCGGCACCTCCTGAGCCGGGGCACCTCCCTCGGCCCGACCTGCGCCGCTGCCCCCCGCTGCGGCGCGTCGCGGCGCTTCGCGTCGCTGCGTTCGCGGGACTCGGGGCGCGTCGGGGGAGCGGGGCCCGTGCCCGGTCAGGCGTCGGCGCCCGGGCCGAGGGCGACGGTCAGCACCGTGCGGCGGAACCGGTCGATGGTGGCGCGGTCGACCTCACCCAGCGCCAGGCGGGCGATGGACTGGGAGGACGAGGCGAGCAGCCGGGCGATCGACTCGGTGTCGGCGTCGGGATCGACGCTGCCTTCCCGCTTCCCGCGCTCCAGGGTCCGCTCCATGATCCGGACGCAGCGCTCGGTGAAGGCGCGGTACCGCGGCCAGACGTCCTCGCGAACGGCGGCGCCCCACTCGAGCCAGATCAGCACGTAGTCGCGGTCGGACTCCAGCACCTCGAGGAAGACCCGACCCATGTCGCGCAGGATCTCGTCCGCGGGCTTCTCCTGGCCGTGGACCCGCTCGATGAGCTGCACGAAGAAGCGCGCGACCTCGTCGAGCACCGCCTCCACCAGCTTCTCCCGGGTGGGGAAGTAGACGAAGACCGTGGACACCGCGACCGACGCGCGCTCGGCGATCTCGGCGTGGCGGGCGGCGCCGAGACCGCGCGCTGCGAACACCTGGACGGCGATCTCCAGCAGCTGCGCGCGCCGCTCCTCGGGCGCCATGCGCCGGCGCGTTTCCCGTCGGACCCGGGTGCCGGCCATCACGCCGCCGCCAGGACCTCGTCGAAGCTCTTGCGCAGGCACTCGACCAGCAGCTCGGGCTCGCTCACCGCGGCCGGGTCCGACGCGATGCCCAGGTCCATCTGGCCCGCGTAGCTGAACACGGTCACGTTGATCGCGGCGCCGGCGAGGGGCCCGAAGGGCATGAAGCGCTCGATCTTCGCACCGCAGACGTAGGTCTCGAAGGGCGGCCCCGGCACGTTGCTGGTGGTGAAGTCGGTGGTCCGCTGCATCGCACCGAAGAGCGCCACGGTCGCCGCGGTGGGCAGCCCGCCGAGAGCGGCCGAGATGGGATCGATCAGGGGCAGCGCGGGCTCGTCGCGCTGCTCGCGCACGAGCGCCCCGACGCGTCGGATGCGCTCCTCGGGATCCAGCGGTCCGGTGGGCACGGCGAAGCGGGCGGGCGCGAACTGGTTGCCGGCCCGCCGGCCCTTCTCGCCCGAGCGCATGTTGACCGGCATCAGCATGCGCAGGCTGTCGGTGGGGTGGCCGAGGCTCTCGTGGTAGCGCCCGAGCCCGCCGGCCACCGCCGCCACGAAGACGTCGTTGACCGTTCCACCGAGGGCGCGCCCGGTGCGCTTGAGATCCTCGAGGGGCACGGACAGGGTGTCGAAGCGCAGCCCCAGGGACCGGTCGGTCATGAGCGGGCTCATGGGCTGCGTGGCCGGCGCGAGCACGCGTCCGATGGAGGCGGCGGTCCCGGCCAGCTTGCGAGCGCTCTCGACCGGGGAGCGCAGCATGGACCCCACGCCCCGCGAAACGCCGAGGGCCGCGTCGCGAAGGCCCGCGCCGCGCCGCCGGAGGCGGTGGCCGAGCGCGTCCCGGGTGCGATCCCAGCTGCCGACGGGGCGCGCTGCGGGCGCCTCGGGCAGCGGTCGCCCCGGCTTCTCGGGGCTCCCATCGCGGGTGCGCTCGATCAGGCACTCGGTCATGCGCACCAGCCCCACGCCGTCGGAGATGGCGTGGTGGAGCTTCATGACCACGGCGCTGCGACCGCCCTCCAGCCCGTCGACGAGGGTGAGCTCCCAGAGCGGCCGGTCCTTGTCGAACGACTGCATGGCGATCGGGCGGGCGAGGTCGAGCAGCGAGCGCTCGTCGCCCGGCTCGGGTGCGCGGACCCGGCGCACGTGGAAGCAGAGGTCGAAGTGGGGATCGACCTCCCAGCGCGGCGGGGCGAGACCGAGGGGATCCGAGACCACCCGCTGGCGAAGTCGGGGAATGATGCGGGTCGCGCGCTCCAGCTGCCGGTGCAGACGCTCCGGGTCGGGCCGGGCGTCGAGGACCCAGACGCTGGTGATGGTGGATCGCAGGACGGGGTCGTTCTCGAGATTCCACATCAACGTGTCGGCCTGACTCATGCGATCTTCGAAATGGATGGGGTGGCTCACGGGGCCCTCCGGCGTGGGTTCGCTTATTGATAATTTTGTCATCGAGAGGCTACCGCTGATGATAAAATTGTCAATAAAGGAATAAAGGCATTCAATTACGGATAGTTGCGAGAAAGAAACCGAGGCTCGGCCCTAGAAGGCGCGCTCCTCGAGCAGGGCGAACAGCTGCGCCCCCTCCCCGTCCAGGTCCCGAGCCGCCTCGTGGAGGTCCCGCAGCAGCGACTCGACCTCGTACAGGTCGACGTCGCCGCCCCCGGACCGGAGCGGCTCCAGCCAGCGCTCCGCCACCGCCTCGAGGGCCGCGTCGCTGCAGCCCGCGAGTGCGCGGGTCACCGGCGACGCGAACTCCCAGACCGGAAAGGACTGGCAGGTGGCGTCGCGCAGCGGTCCGGCGCCGGCGCCCTGCCCTTCGCCGGCCAGCAGGCTCGCCAGGGCGCGCAGCGGTGCGGCGCTGTCGAGAGAGAGGGGCTCGCCCAGCGGTCCGTCGGGCAGGTCGTCGACACGGCCGACGCCCGAGGCCTCGTCGCGAAGGGCGGTGAAGAAGGTGACGATCATGCGCGGGGGGAGGATAGACCAGGGTCCGCGGGCGCGGCCCGCCTACGGCACGAACCCGGGCGGAGGCGGCTCGAGCCAGCGCTTCTCGCCGGCGACTCCGCCGTCCAGGGACCGGAGGAACGCGACGAGCTGCGCCGCCTCGGCGTCGCTCAGCTCGACCGGCTGCAGCTCGTGCCCCGTTCCCTCGACCGGCGGCGGCTCGCGGTAGTGGTCGACCACCGCTTCCAGGGAGTCGAAGCTGCCGTCGTGGAAATAGGGCGCGGTGCGTGACACCCCGCGCAGGCTCGGGGTCTTGAAGGCGCCGGTCTTCTCGCCGGCGCGATTGCGGTCCAGGTACTCGAGCTCGCCGCACTCGTCCGACGCCGCGTCGCTGTGCGGCCCCAGGCAGTTGAAGGGGTCGATCAACAGCGACTGGATCCCGAGGAAGCGGCCGAAGTCGAACCCCGCCAGGCGCGCCGTCCCCACGTTGTGGAAGGCCTGGTTCGTGAGCAGCGGACCGTTGTGGCAGCGCAGGCACAGGGTCCGCCCGACGTCGCTGAACAGGCGCAGCCCGGCCAGCTCGTCGGCGTCGAGGGCCGGGCCGTCCGGTGGAGGTCCCTCCAGCAGCGACTCCACGTAGCGATCGAACCGGGAGGCCCCGGGCTGGAGCCTGCGCTCGTAGGCCTCGATCACCTTGCCCACGTTCGCGTACGCCTGGTCGACGCTCCCTCGCTGGGCTTCGGACAGGGCCTTCCAGGCGATTCGGGCCTCGGCGTCGCCGAAGGGCCCCGCGCGATCGGGCCAGCCCGCCGCCACCGAGAAGTCGGGCGCCGCACCGAAGAGCTCCGAATAGGCGGAGCGGTAGCGAGGGCTCCCGGTCACGTGGCGCACCACCTCCAGCCGGGTGCTGCCCATCTCGACATCGGCCTCCAGGGGGGCCAGGGCCTGGGACCAGAGGCTGTCCCGGCGACCGTCCCAGAACTGCCAGGGAGAGTGGGCGCTGCCCACGACCGTCGGTGCGTTGCGGGCGCCGACGCCGACGCCCACCGCCTTCGGCGCGCCGTCGGTGAAGTAGCGGTCGGGCTGGTGGCAGCTCGCGCACGCGACGAGGTCGTTGCGACTGAGGCCGGCGTCGAAGAAGAGCGCGTGTCCCAGACGCGCGGCGCGGGGCTCGTCGGCCACCCGGTTCGACGCCGACGTGGGGGGCGGCGGCAGCGACCCGATCCAGAGCGATCGCAGCAGGTCGACCTCGCCTGGGCTCCAGCCCTGGCTGCGGGCGTACTCGGCGGCGCGCTCGGGATCGGGCCGATCTCCGCAGCCCGGGAGCGCGAGGCCGAGGACGACGGCGGCGAACGCGAGCCGCGCGCGACGCCGCCGGGTGCGGCCGGCCCTACGGGTCGATCTGGACAAGGAGCGTCGCCGAGTCGCCGCCAGCCGGACCGACGACTCCGATCTGGAAGGTCCACTCGCCCGGCATGTGGAACTTCATGCCCTCGACCAGGTAGTCGCCGTCTCCGAGGGATCGCGTCACCCGCGGCACGGTCACCAGGCCGTGACCGTGCTGGGGCATGCCCCCGTCGACGGTGATCCGGGTCGCCTCGAAGCGGGAGCCGTCGGCCGCCTCGACGTGCACGACCCAGTCGTGGAGCACTCCGAGCCGCGCCGGTCCGCCGCGGGGCGCGAAGCGCACGCGGTAGAGGCCGTCGTTGGACGCGGCCTCCCAGCCCGGTCCGCTCGCCGGGTCCGACGCGCCGGGGGACGCCGGCGACGCCCCCTCGCGCCCGCCGTCGCACGCGACGAACGCCACCAGGGTGGACACCAGCACCCACGAGACGAGCCGGAGACGCCGGTCCGTCGCGGCCCGGGCAGCCAGTCCCGCTGCGGGTCCCGCCGCGGGTCCCGCCTCACGTCCGGCCGCAGGTCCGGCTGCAGGTCCGGCGGCAGGTCCGGCGGCAGGTCCGATCACGGATCCATGCGCGGTCTCGACCGCAGCTCGCGGTGCGGTTCGATCGCGGATCCGATCCGTGGCTCGAGCCCATCGCATCGCTTCGAGTCTATCCCTCCACCCCCCACGGCGCGACGGCCGCGGGGCCGTGGGATCGGCCGGCGCACACCTCAAGGCTCGCCGTCGCCGGGCGGTCCGGACGCCGCGCGCCGCCAGTCCTCCCGGGAGTCGACGTCGGTGAAGGTCCCCTCCCCCTCGACGGGCCACTCCACCACGCGGTCGGCGTGGGCGGCGACCACGCGTCGCGCCCCTTCGTCGCCGGAGAGCGTCGCGAGCTCCGCCCGGTGCTCCGCTCCGAAGAGCACGGGGTGCCCTCGGCGACCGCCCCGCGCCGGCAGCGCGATGGTCGCACCGGGTGTGGACCGGAGGGCCGCGACGAGTGCCCGGTGGACCGCGGGATCCTGGAAGGGCATGTCGCCGAGTCCCACGAAGATTCCGTCGACGTCCGCTGGAGCCGCTCTCGCACCGACGGCGATCGACCCGCCCAGGCCGAGTGCGTGTCGCGGGTTGTGGGCGAACACCACGGGGCGGCTCGCCAGGGCCGCGCGCACGCCTTCCGCGTCGAAGCCGGTCACCACGATGACCGGGTCGGCCCCCGCCGCCAGCGGCGCGTCGACCGCACGCGCCACCAGGGCCTTCCCGTCCAGGCGCTCCAGGAGCTTGTTGGAGTTCCCGAAGCGCGCGGAACGCCCGGCGGCCAGGACCAGCGCGGCGACCCTCGCCCGGGGCGCGCTCACGACTTCGTGCGCACCGGGCCGCGCTCGTGGATCGGCCCCGGGCGCGCGCGGAGCGCTCCCCCCTCCCGCCCTCGATGGACCGCCAGGACCTCGGCGAGGACCGAGAGGGCGACCTCTTCGGGGGTCTCCGAGCCGAGATCGAGCCCGGTGGGAGAGTGCAGACGGTCGACCAGCGCGGCGCCGAGCCCCACCCCGGAGGCCTCGAGGTCGCGCAGCAAGCGCTGGCTGCGAGCGCGCGGGCCGAGCAGCCCGACGTACCCGGGGACCTCGCAGGCGCCGGCGAGCGACGCCAACGCCTCGCGATCGCTCGGGGAGTGGTGGGACATGACGATCACGGCGGCGTTGCGGTCGAGGCCGGCCCGGCGCGCGAGGTCGCCGGGCGCAATGCAGGCCACCCGGTCGGCCGAGACCGGACCGAACCGGTCGCAGAGCGCGCGCCGGTGGTCGAAGACCGAGATCCGCATGTCGAGGCTCTGCGCCAGGCGGACCAGGGCCTGCGCGTCGTGACCCGCTCCGTAGACCACGAGATGGATGGGCGGAGGTACGACCTCGACCCACAGCCTGTGAGCGCCCGGGCGCACCTCCACGACCCTGGGCGCCCCCGACGTCCTCGAGCGCTCCGCAGCCAGCTTGGCCGCCAGGTCGTCGAGCATGGGGTCACCCAGGCTCCCGCAGCGGTCGCCTTCGGGCTCGATCAGCGCCCGCCGGACCCGGGGATGCGGACCGCTCTCGGGGAGCGTCGCGGCCAGGACGGACTCGACGCCCCGGGATCGATTGCGCGCCAGGCGCTCGAGCACCCTGGGACCGTCGTGGTCGGCCCAGTGGGCCAGGGGCTCGATCAGGACCTCGACCGTGCCGTCGCACCCCAGCCCGAGACCCAGCACCTCGTCGGCCAGGGCCGCCTCGTCGTAGAGGACCGCGAGCGGCCGGCCGCTGGCGACCACCTCCCGGGAGCGGGCCGCGACGTCGCCCTCGAGACAGCCCCCGCTGATGGAGCCCGTCCAGCTCCCGTCGCCGAAGCAGAGCTGGGTCGCACCGGGGCCGCGGTAGGTGGAGCCGGTGGTGGCCACCACGCGCGCCACCGCGATTGCGTCCCGACGCTCGACGTCGCCGGTGCGAAGGGCGCGCTGGATCTGCTCGATGAAGTCGCTCACGCGATCGCCTCGGTCTCCCCGTTGGCGGATTGGATCGTCGACTCGTCGGTCCGGTCTCGCGGTCTCGCGGTTGCCCGATCTCGCGATCTCGCAGTCTCGCGATCTCGCAATTTCGCGATCTCCCGATCTCCCGCAGGCGCGGTCGGACGGTGTTCCCGGTCGCCTGGCTCGGCAAGGGGCGTTCGAGTCGTAGCGCACCCCCAGGAGCCACGCCGCGCGGGCCCCGCGCGGCCCGGACCCCGAGACCGGCGGAGGTCGGTCTTCGCTACGCTTCGCGCGCCCCCCACGGCTGCCGGCCCGTCGCCGGATCCAACGAGCCGCGAAGCCGTGTCCGCGCTCACCGCCCAGCCCCCGCCCCTGCAGCCGTCCTCCGTGGCGGTCCGGCTCCTGCGCGTGGCGGACCTCGGCGAGCCCGGACTCGCCGGCGAGCGGCTGGCGTACTTCACGCGCATCTTCCTGCTGCTGATCGCCGTCGACCACTGGCACGGCCTCTCGCACTGGCCCCACCCGTCGGGCCATGGATTCCACGTACTGCTGGCGGTCGGGGTCTCGGCCTGCGCCGCCCTCGCCTGGCGACCGGGTGCCCTGCGCTGGGCCGCGGGCCTGGCCGCGCTGCCGATCGCCATCGACCTCGTCTGGGCGTTTCCGGATCACGCGAACCACCAGTACCTCGCCCTCCTCGTCGCGGGCCTGGTCGCGCTCTTCGACCCCGACGACCCGGCCGAGGCCGGCACGGCCCTGGCCGGACTGCGCTGGCTGGTGGTGATCGGGCTGGGATGGGCGGGGCTGCAGAAGGTGCTCTGGGGCTACTACTTCGACGGGACCTTCCTCTCGTTCGTCATCGCCCAGCGGGAGAGCTTCGCCTGGGCCTTCCAGTGGATCCTCCCCGACGGCGAGCTCGCGCGGCTCCAGGCGCTGGCGCTGCGCGAGGGGGCCGGACCGTTCCGCGCCGAGAGCCTGTGGCTCGACCTGGCGGCGGTGGGCTCCTGGGTGAGCGAGATCGTGCTGGCGGCGGGGCTGCTGATTCCGCGCACCCGCGCGCTCGCGGCGCTGGGCGCCATGGGGCTCATCGCGATCATCGAGGTCGCCGCGCGCGAGCTCTTCTTCGGCCTCATCATGTTCGACTTCCTGGTGCTCTTCCTGCCGGGTCGGGCGGGCCGGCGCGGCTGGCCGCTGTTCGCGCTGGCCGGCGCGATCCTCCTCGCCAGCGTGCTGGGCTGGCTACCGGACTGGACGTTCACGTGAGCTTCTCTGCGAGACGCCGGGTGCTGGTCGCGCTGCTGGGCGCCGTGGCCCTCTGGCCCGCGGTCCACCACGGCGTGGCCCGCAGCTTCGAGACGGATCCGTGGAAGCTCTTCGGCTGGGCGATGTACGCCGCGCCGCCCGGGCGCGTCCAGGTGCGCGTCGATCGCGTCGACGAGGGCGGCCGGCGGCCGCTTCCGCTGCTGGGCGAGCTGGCCCGCGCGCGCGACGCCTTCGCCCGGCGCCGGGCCAGCCTGGGCCGCCTGGCGCGGGCGGACGCCCTGGCCCGTCGGGTGCTCGACGCGAGTCCCGAGCTCCGGGAGATCGTGGTCGTGGTCCGGCGCTGGGGGCTCGACCGGCGCAGCGCGCTCCTGGTGCACAGCGATCGGGAGTACCGCTACGCCCGCGCGTCCCGGGAGTGAGCGCGGACACCGGCGCCGCGGCCGCGCTCAGATCACCTCGTCCTTGCGCAGGGCGGTGACCTCGTCCCAGCTGTAGCCGAGCTCTTCCACCAGCAGCAGCTCGGTGTGCTGCCCGAACTCGGGCGCCGTGCCCTCGATGCGCGCCGGGCTCCGGGAGAAGCCGACCGGGAGGTTCAACATCTCCAGCGCCCCGAGGTTGGGGTGCTCGACGGCGGCGACGAGGTCGTTGGCGCGGACCTGGGGGTCTTCGGGCAGGTCGGAGACGGCGTTGACCCGGGTGTAGATGAAGTCGCCGCCCGCATCGAGCGCGGCGGACCACTCGTCCAGGGTCTTGCGGGCGAAGATCTCGTCGAGGATCGCGATGAGCGCCGCCGCGTTGACGCCGCGCTTCAGCATCGAGTCGAAGCGCTCGTCGTCCGCCAGCTCCGGCCGCCCGAGCACCCCCATGAAGTCCCGCCACCAGCGGTCCGACTGGGCCATGGCGAACGCGATCCAGCGCCCGTCCTTGCAGCGATAGTGGTTCCAGAGCGGATTGAACGCCCGCTCCCGGCCGATGCGCGGCATCTCGAAGCCCATCATGAGCCTGGAGGCGACCGACAGGCCCTGGAGCCAGCTCATGGCGCCCAGGAGCGAGACGTCGACGCTCTGCCCCTCGCCGGTCCGCTCCCGGTGCAGCAGGGCGGTCATGACGCCGAACGCCAGCATCGTGCCGGCCATCTGGTCGGCGATGGCGCCCTGGATCGCCACGGGGTCGCTCTCGGGGTCGCCCGCGGCGTTCATGATGCCCGACCGGGCCAGCCCCAGGTAGTCCATGCACGGACGCTCGGCGTCCGGCCCGCGCTGGCCGAAGCCCGAGCCGCTGGCGTAGACGAGCCGCGGATTGCGCGCGCACAGCGTGGCGGCGCCCAGGCCCGCCCGCTCGGCCGCTCCCGGCCGGAAGTTCTGGACGAACACGTCGGCGCGGTCGACGAGCTGGTAGACGATCTCCCGCGCCGCCTCCTTGCGCAGGTCGAGCGCGATGCTGCGCTTGCCGCGGTTGTGGGCCTCGAAGTAGAAGTTCGGCATCTGGCTGAGGTCGACGCCGGAGGCTCTCAGCACGCCGCGGCCCGGATCTCCGGACTCCCGCGCCTCGATCTTCACGACGTCGGCGCCGAGATCGGCCAGCATCATCGAGGCGACGGGCCCCTGCTGCCAGATCGTCCAGTCGATGACCCGGATACCGTCGAGGGGGCGGCTCATGGCGGAGGCCTCCGGTGTGGGGTGGTTGCGCGGTCCACGCTAGTGTCCTGTTCCGGAAGTTCGGCGTCGAATCAACGCAGCTCCCTGCACATCACCCCCTGCACCGAGAAGTCGACTACGAGCCGCTCGCAAGGCGCGCGAGGGAGGCATAGCCGTCGCTACGGCGACCGAGCGCAACGCAGCGAGCGGCTCGTAGTCGACTTCTCGGTGCAGGGGGTGATGTGCAGGGAGCTGCGTTGATTCGACGCCGAACTTCCGGAACAGGACACTAGC
>JBNLVL010000023.1:0-28720 GCA_050618075.1 Myxococcota bacterium | reverse complement strand
GGGATAGGCCTTGTGCTGGTCCGACCAGAGCTCGACCTCGGCGCCCTCGGGCACGATCCGCTCGATCAGCTCCTGGACCGCCTCCCGGGTGGCCTGGGGCCGAGGCCGCCCGTAGCGGAGCTCGAGGGCGGCCCGCTTGCGGCGCTGGGCCGGGGTGTGGGTGCCGCTGCGCCGCAGCTCGGCGTCGTTGAAGCCGTAGATGAAGTACGACCGCCCAATCAGGAGGTTCAGGTCGAAGGGCCAGTACTGGCCGCTCTCGACGCCGCGGAAGCCGTCGAGGACCAGGGGCTCCTGGGGTGTTCCCTTGGGCCGGAGGCGCTCGTGGACGAGCAGGCAGTGGCGGCCCAGGCGCTCGACCAGGCGCTGGATGGTGGCGTGGGAGACATCGAACTCGTGGGCGATCTGTCGAAGGGCGGAGCAGCCGAGGGCGCGGTGGAAGAAGGGGCGGAGGAGATCGGGGCGTCGCAGCCAGTAGGTGGTGGAGAAGGTCTGTGAACTGAAGGACCGGCCACAGCGTGAACAGCGGTAGCGCTGGATGGGCCGACGCGAGCTCTGGTTGCGGTAGAAGCCCTTGCGGATGCAGCGCCAGGGGCCCGGATCCGCATGGGAATCGCAGTCCGGGTTCGGGCAGTGAGGCGGCTGGAAGGCCGGGCGCCGGGCAGACATGACCGGGCACGGAGCACGTCACGTGCCAGGCACATTCTTCGAGCCACGACCTAGGGTATTGGAAAGGCTGCCAGGGCGGCCAGGCCCTCGCGGTCGAGGATGCACAGGCGGCCGTTGTCGTTGGTGACCAGTCCGGACTTCTCCCAGCTGCGCATCTGCTTGTTGACCGCCTCTCGGGTGGCGCCCACCAGGTTGCCCAGCTCGCTCTGGGACAGCTTGAGGTCGATGCGGAGCAGTCCGCCGGACTCGCGCTCGCCCCACTCGTCGGCCAGGGAGAGCAGCCGCCGGGCCAGGCGCGCCGTCAGGCTGAGGAACAGGGTCTCTTCCACGACCTCGCTCACGTGGGCCAGGCGCTCGGCGAGACTCGCCATGGCGGCGATGGCGATGCGCGGTCGGCGTTCGAACAGCGGGATCAGGTCGCGGCGCCGGATCACCAGGAGCTCGCTGGCCTCGAGCGCGGTCACCGTGGCCGTGCGGCGTCCGCCCGACAGCATGGCCACGTCCCCGAAGACCTCGCCCTCGGCCATGATCGAGAACGTCACCTCGCGTCCGTCGGCCGACTGCGCCGTCGCCTTCAGGCGTCCGGAGGCGATGGCGTAGGCCTCGTCGCCCGGGTCGCCCTTGTGGAACAGCTCGTCCCGGGCCTTCAGTCGACGAGTGATCGTGACGTCGCTCAGCAGGTCGAGCTCTTCGGGCTCCAGCGCAGAGAAGACGGCGATGCGGCTCAGCAGGGAGCGCCGGTCGATCCGGGCAGGGCTGGACATGGTGCGAGTGTATCTCCTGGCGGGTCACCGTTCGGCGACATGTTGCGGAGGACCGGGGCCGACCCGGCTGCGGGACTCCGGGGTACTGGGGGAGCGATCCACCCGGATCGCTCCCCCGCGCGTCGGTCTCCTCTGGCTGGTCGACGGGGGGCCCGACACCGGTCGCACGGCGCGGTCCGGCGCCGCCACCCCCTTCGACGGAGCACAGGGTATGGCCGCGCCCGATCCCCGACCGTGAAGCCGAACCCGTCCCACCTGTGAAGGAGTTCACAGGCAGGGGGCTAGACTGCAGGCGCGATGCGCTTTGGCTTCGGACCCTTCGAGCTCGACGACGCCGGCAAGACCCTCTGCCGGTCGGGGGCCCTGGTGTCGGTCGGGCCGCTGGCCCTCGCCACCCTCATCCACCTCGCGCGCCGCTCGCCGGAGCCCTGCTCGACGGACGAGCTGCTGAGCGCCCTCTCCGACGTCCAGCCGGTGGACGAGCGGCGGCTCTCCATGGCCATCGGCGAGCTGCTCGGGGCGCTCGGCCAGGTGGACGGGACCGAGGTCGTCCGGGACGGCCCGGACGATCGCTGGCAGCTCGGCCTCAGCGTCGAACGTCTGAGCGAGGACCTGCGCGACCGCCGCGCGGACTCCGGCGCGCCCCGCGGATCGAGGCGCCTGGCGGCGATCCTCAGCACCGATGCCGTGGGCTACAGCCGCCTCATGGCCGAGGACGACCGGCGCACGGTGTCCGCCCTGGTCGCCCACCGCGAGGCGATGGCCGTGCTGGTGGAGGCCCACGGCGGACGGGTGGTCGACGCCGTCGGCGACAACCTGCTGGCCGAGTTCCCGAGCGGGGTCGAGTCGGTGCGTTGCGCCCTGGCGATCCAGGAAGACATCGCCTCGCGCAATCGTTCGGTGCCCGAGGAGGCGCGCATGCGCTTCCGCATCGGGCTCCACCTGGGGGACGTGCTGGCCGACGCCGGGCGGCTCTACGGAGACACCGTCAACATCGCCGCGCGCCTGGAGGCCCAGGCGCCCATCGGCGGGCTCTGTGTCTCGGGGGCGATCGTCGAGCAGGCCCAGCGCAGGCTCGACGTGGCCTTCGAGGACGCCGGCGAGCTCGAGCTGAAGAACATCGTGCGCCCGGTGCGCGCGTATCGGGTGCGCACCGGGACCGAGGAGGCGCCGGGCGCGCCGGCCGCTCGCGCCGCAGCCGCGACCCCCACCGCAGCGGCGACTCCCGACGCCGCGCCGACCCCCAGCGCAGCGGCGACCCCCGACGCGCCGGCGACCGCGCCGCCGCCCGCTCCGGAGCCGGGCCCGCGCCGTCCCAGCGAACGCTACGTGGGACGGGCCGACCTGATGCGCGAGCTGGACTCCCTGGTCGAGGCGACCCTGGCCGGTCGGGGAGCGATCGCCCTGCTCTCCGGAGAGCCGGGCATCGGAAAGACGCGCACCGCCGAGGAGATCTCCTTCCGGGCGGCCTCGGGCGGGGCCGACGTCCACTGGGGCCGCTGCGTCGGCGGCGCGGGGGCGCCCTCGCTCTGGCCCTGGTCCGAGATCCTGCGCGCCATCGCGGGCCGGCGCCCCGCCGCCGAGATGCGGGCGCTGCTGGGGCGCGAGGCCGAGACGCTGTCGAGGGTCCTGCCCGACGTGCTGCCGCCCGCCGACGAGGCCCGGGCGCGGTCGCGGGGCGACGGCGGCCAGGAGGTCGACGACGGCGAGGAGCGCTTCCGGCTGTTCGATGCGCTCACCGCCTGCCTGGTGCGGCTCAGCCAGGAGCGGCCGCTCGTCCTCGTGCTCGACGACCTGCACTGGGCCGACGAGTCGTCGCTGATGCTCCTCGAGTTCCTGGCTCGGGCCATCGATCGCTCGGCGATCCTGCTGCTCGGCACCTACCGCGACGTGGAGCTGCATCCGGCGCCCTCGCTCGAGCGGGTGCTCGCGTCGCTGGCGCGCGCCCGCTCGGCGCGCACCCTGCAGCTCGACGGTCTCGAGCTGGCGGAGATGGCCGAGCTGGTCGAGGACCTGGCCGGACGCAGCGCGAGCGACGAGCTGGTCCGCGCCCTGCGCGACCGCTCCGAGGGCAACCCCTTCTTCGCCCGCGAGCTCCTGCAGCTGGTCGGGGGGGAGGCGGATGGAGAGCGCCTGCCCGACGCGCTGCCGCCCGGCGTGGCCCAGGTGGTCCAGCGCCGGCTCGCCGACCTGTCGCCCAGCTGTCGGGAGCTGCTGGCCACGGCCGCCATCATCGGCCGCGAGTTCCGGGTGCCCATCCTGGCGCGCGCCTGCGAGCGTCCGGCGGAGGACGTCCTCGCCGAGCTCGAGGACGCCGAGCGCACCCACCTGGTCGAGCTGACCGGCGAAGGCGCCGGCACCCATCGCTTCGTCCACGCCCTCATCCGGGAGACCCTCGAGCAGGAGCTGACCAGCGGCCGGCGGGCGCGCATCCACCTGCGCGTGGCCGAGGGCCTGGAGGAGGCCTACGCCGCGCACCCCGAGCCCATCCTCAGCCGCCTCGCCTCCCACCGGGCGGCGGCGCTGCCCCTGGGCGACCCGGGCCGCGCGCTGTCCGACGCCCTGCGCGCGGCCCACCACTGCTTCCACACGCTCGCCTTCGAGGACGCGCTCGGGCTCTGCGACCTGGCCCTGCGCGTCATCGACGAGAGCGCCGGCGCCCTCGAGCACGAGCGCGTGGAGACCCTCGAGCTGCGGGGCGACGCGGCCTTCCGCGCCGGCCGCCGCGAAGAGGCCGCCTTGACCCGCGAGCGCCTGACCGCCCTGGCCCGGGAGCGGGGCGACGCGGCGGCGTTCGCCCGGGCCGCCATCGGGCTGGCGTCGGGCCAGATCTTCACCGCCCAGTCCCACGAGGCCATCGTCCGGCTGATTCGCGAGGCCCTGCGGATGCTCGGCCAGGGCGACAAGGCGCTGCGCGCCCGGCTCCTGTCGTCGCTGGCCCGCCAGGTGACCTGGACCGAAGAGGCCCAGCAGCGCGGCGGCTACAGCGCCGAGGCGGTCGAGCTGGCCCGAGGGTCCGGGGACGCGGCGACGCTGCTGGAGGTGCTCGCCACCCGGGGCACCATCCTCGAGCTCGAGGGGGGCGACGACGAGCGCCGCCGGGTCTACGGCGAGCTCCTCGCCCTGGCGCAGTCGAGCGGGGCGCAGGTCTACGAGGCCGACGCCCTGACGTTGCGCTTGGAGCACCGGATCGAGCTGGCCGACCCGCTCGGGATCGACGCCGATCTCGACGAGCTGCAGGAGCTGGCGGAGGAGGTCCGGCATCCGATCTACGTCGCCCACGCGGCCCGGGCCCGGGCCATGCGCGCGCTCTGGCGGGGCGAGCTGGTCGAGGGCGAGGCGCTGGTCTTCGAGGCCCTGCGCGCCGGGGAGCAGGTGGACGCCGAGCACGCCGCGGTGGTGCTCTCGGCCCAGCTCGGGCTGCTGCGGCGCCTCCAGGGGCGCTTCGCAGAGCTCGAGTCGGCCCTGCGCGAGGCGGTCGAACGCTACGCGTCCATGGCCTCGTTCCGCTGCGGCCTCGCCGCCCTGTGCGTCGAGACCGGTCGCGCGGACGAAGCGCGCTCGATCCTCTCGGACATCGCCCGGCGCGACTTCGCCGACCTGCGCCCGGGCGACCCCAACACGCCGGTCAACCTGGCGCTGCTGGCCGAGGTGTGCGCCGACGCCCGGGCGGTGGAACACGCGGAGGCGTTGAGCCGGCGACTGGAGCCCTTCGCGGGTCGCTACGTGACCGTCCCCAACGTGCTGGCCGGGGGCTGCGGCAGCCGCTACCTCGCGCGGCTGGAGGGCGTGCGCGACCGGCACGACCGCGCCTGCGCGCTGCTGGACGACGCCATCGAGGTGGAGCGCCGGCTGGGCGCCCACGCCTGGCTCGCCCACAGCCTGCTCGACTCGGCCCGGGCGCTCCACGCCCGGGCCGGGCAGGACGACGCCGCGGCCGCGCGGGCACGCGCGCAGGAGTGTGTCGGCCTGGCCCGGCCCAGGGGACTCGGGGCCGCCCTCGCGGGCGCCGAGTCCCTGCTGGCGACCCTGGACGGCTGACAACAGCGGCGGCCGGGCTTCCGGCCGGGCGAAAGGGCCGGTCGGGGCTGGAGGATTCCCGGACGCATGTCCAGCCGAAACCCCTTGGAGGGAGCCCTTTCGGGTTATAATGGCCCCGCGCGTACGGTCTCCCGTGAGGAGCCAGTCATGGTGATGAGTTCCCGATTCCTGCGTGCGGCCCACGCACCGGCGGGAGCCGCGCGGCTCGACCCGATCTCGCCGCTCCGATGGATGCTGGTGTCGGCGGGGGTGATCGCCGCGCTCCTCGCGGCCCCCCGGACGACCCAGGCCTGCGACGGGCGCTTCTTCTCCCCGCCCCTGGACGACGGGCAGCTGCGCCTCCAGGTCACCGGCAGCTCGGCCGGCTTCTCCGTGCCCGAGGACGCCTGGACCCAGGTCACCTGCTTCGCCCTCGTGAACACCGGGACCGACAGCGTGACCCTGGCCGAGGTGCTGTTCGACGCGCGCGACGTCGCCGAGCCGCTGGTTCCGGGCGTCTGGGACGTCGCCGCCACCAGCACCCAGTCCCTCGATGGCGCGGGCATCCTGTGCGACCAGTCGGGCGGGGCCGAGGTGATCCTGGGCCTCGCGGAGACCCTGGTGGCGGGGCAGGTGTCCGAGGGCTGCTGCATCGAGTTCATCGCGCTGCCACCCGGAGACTGCGAGGACCTGCCCACCGACAAGAGCCTGATCCAGGCCCAGAGCAGCTACCAGACCTCCGCCGGCGCCAGCGGCGGCTTCGACCTGCCGATGCCCGGGCAGGCGGGCCCGCCCATCACCTCGGCGTGCGGACTGGTGGGCCTCGAGTGCCTGGCCGTGCTCGGGCTGGCGCGTGTCGCGGGTCGGCGGCGGCGCCGCAGCGCCGCAGCGGCGCGCAGGCGCCGGGCGCCCGCGTCCTCGGCGCTCGCCCTGGCGGCCGTCGGGCTCCTCGCGGGCGGACGGGCCCAGGCGGTCCAGGTCGACCTGAGCGTCGATCCGGCCACCTCCGTGGGTGCGTTCATCGACCTCTACGGGGCGGGGCCCACGGTGCCCCTCAGCGTCTCGGGAACCCTGCAGGCCGAGCTCACCCTCGGGACCGCGCCCAACGGGCTGATCGCCACCTCGGTGCAGGTGAGCCTGCCCCCGGGTGGCGCGGGGCTCAGCGTACAGCCGGCGGCCTTCCCGGTCGCGTGGATCAATCCGGGCAACGGCGACTCGGCCAACCTGACCGTCAGCCTCGACACGCCGCTGGTGGCGGAGCCGGCCATGACGAGCGCGGTCACCACCAACACCGTCGGCGTGGTGGAGGCGAACAAGGCCATCCTCGACGGCATCGTTCCCATCACCATCACCAGCGGCGACGTCTCCCTCGCCAGCACGTTCACCGGTGCGAGCTGGTCGAACTGCCCGGCGGGCTGCGTGGTGACCGGCAACAGCGTGCAGTGCGGCGACTCCACGGACTTCGACACCTTCCCCAGCACCGCGACCTCCCTGAACACGCCGCCCTCGGAGGTCGTCACCTCGCCGCGCAAGTTCGCCTCCGGTGTGGACGTGGTCCTCACGGTCTCGATCACCTCCTACTACCCGCTGTTCGCCCAGATGTGCGCGTTTGCGTACGCCGAGCCCGTGGGCCAGCTGGTTCTCTCGGGCACGATCCCGGCCTGCAGCGACTCGCTCGACAACGACGGCGACGGACTGGTGGACTTCGGCCAGGATCCCGAGTGCGCCCACCCCAACGACTCCGCCGAGGCGCCGCGCTGCAGCGATGGCTTCGACAACGACACCGACGGTCTGATCGACTTCGACGGCGGTGCCAGCGCCGGCCTGCCTCCGGGCGAGCAGACCGACCCCGATCCCCAGTGCGCCTCGGCCAACGGGGACAAGGAGCACAAGAACTGCGGCCTGGGGGCCGAGCTGCTCGCGGGGCTGGCCCTGCTGGCTGCGGTCCGCCGCCGCTCCTAGTCGACGGCCGCCCCGCAGCGGACGCCATCAACAGCGCTCCGCGAAGGCTCCCCGAGAGCGTGGGAAGCCAGCGGCGTTCGATCCGGGCGCGGTGCCGAGAGTCCATCGTTCGTTCTCCTCCCCTGCGCCGAGGTCCGTGGCCGACGCGGACGGGAACGTCCCCCAGGCAGGCTCCGCGAGCTGTGAAGCCGCACACGGGGCGAGCGTGACGCCGCTCGCGCGCCACGGGCGGGTGAACCGGTTCACACCCCGGTGTGGCTCTGCTTCACGGCTCCGGCCGCCGCGCCCCGCGATCCTCCGCCGCGACCCGCGATGGGTCCAAAGACGGAGGAATCGATCATGGAAGGCAAGAGACTCGCAAGGCGGCTGGTCGGCCTGCTCATCGCGCTGGTGATGACGCTCGCCCTGGCCGGGCCGGGCTGCAAGCCCAAGGGCATCAAGGCCGGCGACGTCAACCTGGACGGCCAGTTCGACCAGGACGACGTCGACCAGGCGTTCGTGCTGATCACCCAGCCCCAGACCGGGCCCGATCCCGATCGCGGGAACGTGGCGCTGCCGTGCGGCGGCGACCTCGACATGGAGGACATGCGGCGCCTGCGGGCGGCGCTGGCGGCCCGGAGCCTGGGCATCGACATGGAGTCCCAGTGCCACGACGTGCTGATCGGGAAGAACTACCTCCCGGATCCGCCGCTGCCGCCGGTGCAGGAGACCACCCTGGACCACCAGCTGGGCCGGGTGGCCGAGCAGGTGCCGGCCTTCGCCGGCCTCTACCTGCGCGACGGGGTGCTCCACCTGGTCGTGACCGACACCAGCCAGGACGTCGTGGACGCGGCCGAGATGGCGGTGGGCGCGGTCTTCGGCGACCGCTTCGACGGGCTGCCCGTCCAGGCGGTCCAGGGCCGCTACCCGTTCGCCGACCTCGAGCGCTGGCGGGACACGGCGCTCGACCTGATGATGCTGAGCATGGTCTACAGCGTGGACCTCGACGAGGTGGAGAACACGGTCACCATCGGCCTCTCGGACCTCGCCCACCGGTCGGCCGTCCAGGCCGAGCTCCAGACCCTGAGCGGCATGGAGGACCCCATCCCCGACGACGCCGTGCTCTACGAGCAGGTGGAGCAGGCCGTCGACTACGCCTTCACCGACCAGGAGCTGCAGGTGAAGGTCCGGCCCCTGGAGGCGGGCACCCAGACGGCGAGCGGCGGGCTCTGCACCATGGGCATCGTCGCCAAGCGCGCCGGTCAGCTGGGCTTCGTCACCAACTCCCACTGCACGAGCAACTTCGGCGCGGTCGACGGCTCGAGCTTCGGCCAGCCGGACATGCAGCCGGGCAACATCCTCGGCAACGAGGTCTGGGACGCGCCGGCGTTCCCCTGCATGGGAACCCTCTGCACCTGGGCCGACGCGGCGTTCGTGGCGCTCGACCCCGGCATCCAGGCCTATCGGGGTCGCTTCAAGCAGGACCCGGCGGTGAGCGGCTACTACACCGTGGGCTACGTGCGCGGCGAGGTGCCCTTCCCGGTGGACGGCGAGCAGCTCCACAAGGTGGGGCGCACCACCGGCCAGACGCTGGGCGAGGTGGACGAGACCTGCACCGCCATGCAGACCAGCTCGAGCATCAAGCTCTGCCAGTACCACGTGGACGGCGCCTGGTCGAACGGCGGGGACAGCGGGTCGCCGGTCTTCAAGCCGGAGACCCAGGGCAACTTCGACGTCGACCTGTACGGCTTCCTCCACGCGGGTCCGTCCGGCGGCGGCGACTCCTTCTGGTTCACCGCGCTCGGCGCCGTCGAGAACCTGGCGGGCAACCTGAACACGCTGAACGCCGACGAGCCGCCCACGGTGGCGATCACCACGCCGGCCCACGGCTCGAGCGCGGGCCCGGGGATCTTTCCCCAGGTGACGATCGCGGCCAGCTTCTTCGATCTCGAGGACGGCACGGGCTGCAGCCAGTGCGAGATCGAGTTCGTCTGGCCGGGGGGCTCCCAGGTGGTGCCGGTCTCGACCGGCTCGGCCAGCGTGCTGGCCACGCTCCACATCTCGGGCGGCGAGTCCGGGTGGCTCTACGCCATCGCCAAGGACAGCTGGGGCAACACGGCGACCGACTCGGTGTACATCACCACGGGCAACGCGGCGCCCACGGTCGAGATCGTGGAGCCCGTCGCCGGCGGGCAGGTGACCGCCGGGTTCCCGACCGTGCTGATCGAGAGCACGTTCGATCTGGAGCTGTTCGGGCCGCTGCCCTGCAACGCGCTCACCTGGACCTCGAGCGGCATGACGGGCGGGAGCGTCACGGGCTGCACGCCCGCGGTGGTCTTCCCCAACCCGGGCATCTACCTGCTGACGCTCGAGGGGGTGGACCCGGCCAACCAGACCGGGTCGCACTCCATCTACGTCCAGGTCGTGGGACCGCCCACGGCGGGGCCGCCGCTGGTCACCATCAAGGACCCCGACCCCGGCCAGGGATTCGGGCCCAACACCTGGGTGGCCATGACCGGCTACGGGTTGGACCCCGACGGCAAGAGCCCCATCCAGTACGAGTGGATCCTGGTCGGGCCCAACGGCTCCCAGTCCCTGGCCACCACCTCGGCGGCCAGCGGCGCCGACACGCCGATCCAGTACTGGAACACCGGGTGGGATCCCGGAAGCTGCGGCGGGACGCCCTACACGCTGGAGCTCCACGCGACGGACGCGGACAACGAGACCAGCATGGACTCGGTGAACGTGACCGTCACCATGCCCCCCTGCTGAGCCCGATTGCCGGGATGGTGGCGACCCGAGGTCGCCGATGACGAAGCCCCCCGCCGCTCGCGCGACGGGGGGCTTCTCTTGTCGGATCAGACTCGGCGAGGCCGAGCCGGGCTACATCATGCCCGGCATGCCTCCGCCCATTCCGCCGGGCATGCCGCCGCCGGCGCCGCCCGCGTTCTCCTCGGGCTTCTCGGCGATCATCGCCTCGGTGGTCAGCAGCAGGCTCGCCACCGACGCGGCGTTCTGCAGGGCGGTGCGCACGACCTTGGTGGGGTCGATGACGCCGTCCTTCACCAGGTCGGTGTACTCCTCGGTCGCGGCGTTGAAGCCGTTGGAGCCCTTGAGCCCCTTGACCTTGTCCACCACGATCGAGCCCTCGATGCCCGCGTTCTCCGAGATGTACCGGAGCGGAGCCTCGATGGCGCGGCGCACGATGTTGATGCCCGCGGTCTGCTCCTCGTTGTCGCCCTCGAGCTTCTCGAGCACCTTCTGGCTGCGAATCAGGGCCACGCCGCCGCCGGGCACGATGCCCTCCTCGACGGCCGCGCGGGTCGCGTGCAGAGCGTCCTCGACCCGGGCCTTCTTCTCCTTCATCTCGGTCTCGGTGGCCGCACCCACCTTCACCACGGCGACGCCGCCCACGAGCTTGGCCAGGCGCTCCTGGAGCTTCTCGCGGTCGTAGTCGCTGGTGGTGCTCTCCACCTGGTTGCGGATCTCGTTGCAGCGGCCCTCGATGTCCTTCTTCGCGCCCGCGCCGTCGATGATCGTCGTGTTGTCCTTGTCGATCGTCACGCGCTTGGCCTTGCCGAGGTCCTTGAGGGTCACGTTCTCGAGCTTGAGACCGAGCTCCTCGGCGATGACCTGGCCGCCCGTGAGGATGGCCATGTCCTGGAGCATCGCCTTGCGGCGGTCGCCGAAGCCCGGGGCCTTCACCGCGGCCACGTTGAGCGTGCCGCGGATCTTGTTGACCACGAGGGTGGCCAGCGCCTCGCCCTCGATGTCCTCGGCCACGATCAGCAGCGGCTTTCCCTGGCGAGCCACCTGCTCCAGCAGCGGGAGCAGGTCCTTCATGTTGCTGATCTTCTTCTCGTGGAGGAGGATCAGGGGCTCGTCGAGGGAGGCCTCCATGGCCTCGGGGTCGGTCACGAAGTAGGGCGACAGGTAGCCGCGGTCGAACTGCATGCCCTCGACCACGTCGAGCTCGGTCTCGAGGCTCTTGCCCTCTTCCACGGTGATGACGCCCTCGCGGCCCACCTTCTCCATGGCCTCGGCGAGGATCTTGCCGATGGTCGCGTCGGAGTTGGCCGAGATGGTGCCCACCTGGGCGATCTCGCCCGAGTCGCGGGTGGACTTGCTCATCTTGTGGAGCTCGTTGGTGATGGCCTCGACGGCCTTGTCGATGCCCCGCTTGAGGTCCATGGGGTTCATGCCGGCGACCACGAGCTTGCTGCCCTCGCGGAAGATCGCCTGGGCGAGAACCGTGGCGGTGGTGGTGCCGTCACCGGCCACGTCGGAGGTCTTGGAGGCGACCTCCTTCACCATCTGGGCGCCCATGTTCTCGAACTTGTCCTCGAACTCGACTTCCTTGGCCACCGTGACGCCGTCCTTGGTCACCGTGGGCGAGCCGAAGCTCTTCTCGATGACCACGTTGCGGCCCTTGGGCCCCAGCGTGACGCGAACGGCGTTGGCCAGACCGTCGACGCCCGTCAGCAGCTTGGCGCGAGCGTCCTGGTCGAACTTCAGTTCCTTCGCCATGTTTGGCTTCTCCCGCTACTCGATGATGCCGAGGACGTCGTCCTCGCGAATGATGATGTGCTCGTCGCCCTCGACCGTGACTTCGGTGCCGGCGTACTTGCTGAAGAGGATCTTGTCCCCCTTCTTGACGTCCAGCGGGGTGACCGTGCCGTCTTCGGCGAGCTTGCCGTTGCCGACGGCGACCACCTTGCCCTCCTGGGGCTTCTCCTTGGCCGAGTCCGGGATGATGATCCCGCCCTTGGTCTTCTCCTCTTCCTCGAGTCGCTTCACGAGGATGCGATCGTGGAGCGGACGGATCTTCATGAATCCGATTCCTCCGATGGGGCGCCCGTCAGGTTTCCGGCTTCGCCGGGGGCGCCGTGGGGTTTGGGAAATCAACGCTTTTGGCAGTCGAGGCGATCGACTGCCAACGCGGAGCGGCAGGTTAGGCACGCACCCCCGAGCGTCAACGGCCTCGGGCCGGAAAACGACGTTTTTTCCGGGAATGGTGCCCCGCGGGACCAAGGGGCCTCACCTCGCCCGGTCGGAAGGCCGATCCGGAGTCTGGATCGGCCCCCCATGTCGGGGGCGGCCCGGTCCGGAGACGCAATGGCAGCGAGTCAGACCGGGCAGACGACGACCGCCGCCCCGGGCCGGGAGGAGATCTCGGACCTGCTCGGGGCGTCGCTGGCCGAGGGGCGGGCGCGCCCCAGCCGGGCCGCGGTCTCCTATCTCCTGAACCTGCTCGAGGCCGCCCTGCGCTCGCCGGGCGGCGCGCGGCCTCCCAGCGGCGCCGAGCCCGGCCTGGCCGAGGCGCTCCGCCTGGCCCGGCGCATCCCCGGCGCCCAGCGCTTCGCCCAGCTTCGCGCCCTGGGCGACCGGGCCCTGGCCGTGGCCGGCCTGTTCGGAGAGCGCCTGGACCGGTCCGGCGTGGACGTCGCCCACTACCGCCAGGTCGGGAGCGCCGCCTACGGCGAGCTGGCGCGCTGCCTGGCCGGGACCCGCCGCGGCGGTCGCTGGGCCCGGCTCTTCCGCGAGCTGGGCGACGACTTCCTCCCGCTCAGCGACCTGATCGCCGGGGTGGGGGACCGCGCCGCCCGGCAGACGGCGGCCGAAGACGAGCTCTCCTCGCCCGCACGTTGACCTTCGCCCCAATTTCGCGCATGCTCTGGTGGTTCGGGGCGAAAGTCCAACGAAACCGGACTCCAGCGCCGACAGCCGAACCTTCCGGGAGGGGACCATGGTCCAGAGAGCGCTCACCCGCCGCCAGCGGGAGATCTACGACTACATCTGCGAGTTCGTCGAGCGCGAGGGCTACTCCCCGAGCCTGGAGGAGATCGGCCACCACTTCGGCCTGAGCTCCGTCGCCACCGTGCACAAGCACGTCCACCACCTGGTGGAGAAGGGCTTCCTCCGCAAGGCCTGGAACCGCTCGCGCTCGGTGGAGCCCCTGCGCGAGGAGCGCACCACGAGCGGGGGAGCCCTCGATGTGTCGCCGCTGCCCATCGTCGGCAGTGTGGCCGCCGGCTCGCCCATCGAGGCCCTGGAGGAGGGCGAGTCCATCTCGGTGCCCAGCGAGATGCGCGGTCGCGGCGACTGCTTCGTGCTGCGGGTCCGCGGCGACTCGATGGTCGACGACCAGATCGCCGACGGGGACATGGTGGTCATCGAGAGCCGCCACGAGGCCCGCAACGGCGAGACCGTGGTCGCCATGCTGGGCGGCAGCGAGGCCACCCTGAAGCGCTTCTACCGCCAGGGGGACCGGGTCCGCCTGGTGCCGGCCAACGCGACCATGGAGCCCATCGAGGTGCCCGCCGGCGACGTGCAGATCCGCGGCGTGGTGCGCGGGCTCCTCCGCAGCTACTAGGCCACCTCGGTCTGGCCCAGCCCGCCCCGAGGGCGCCCGGCGCCTGCGCTACCCTGGCAGCGCCGCCGGCCGCACGGAACGCCGCGCATCCGGTCCGGGCTCGCCTGCGAATCCCTCTGCGGACGCGGACAGCGAGGCCGGCCACCGGGTCGCCCGGGCCGGCCCGCGCGAGACCCTCCGGGAATTCACGGAGGGCACCCAGGGAGACGCCCCAGTGGCCCACCACGGCCCCGCCAACGAGTCCGCCTCCGACGTCGTGCGCGTCTCGCGCGCGATCGAGTTCTCGAGCTCGCTGCGCTACCGGCTGCCCGGCCTCTCCGAGCAGGAGAACCGGGAGCGGTTCGGGCCCAAGTCGTTCCACCACGGGCACAACTACCGCCTCGAGGTGACCGTCCGCGGCGTGCCCGACCCCGCCACCGGCATGGTCATCAACCTGGTCGACCTGAAGGAGCTGCTCCAGCGCGAGGTGATGGCGCGCTTCGATCACCGCGACCTGAACGCCGACACCGACTTCTTCGACAAGGTGCCGCCCACCCCCGAGAACCTCGCCCTGGTCATCGCGGGCCTGCTGCGTTCGGCGCTGCCGCCCGGCCAGCTCGACCGGGTGACCCTCCACCAGGACGAGGACCTGTTCGTCGAGGTGGTGGAGGACGACGATTGATCCGCGTCACCCGCTGCTACCGGTTCCCGGCCGCTCACGTGCTCTTCAACCCCGCGTTCTCCGACCAGGAGAACCGGGACGTCTTCGGCAAGTGCGCCAACCCCAACGGCCACGGCCACAACTACGGCGTCGAGGTGAGCGTGGCCGGCGAGGTCGACCCGGAGACCGGCCAGGTGGTTCCCGTCGAGGCCCTCGACGCGCTCTTCGACGAGCGCGTCCGCCGGCCCATGTCCCACCGCATGCTGAACGAGCTCGACGCCTTCCACGGCCTCGTGCCCACGGCCGAGGTCATCGCCCGGGTGGTCCACGAGCGCCTGTCCCCGGCGATCGCCGAGCGCCACGGGGCCAGGCTGGCCCGCGTGCGCATCGTCGAGACGCCCAGGAACACAGCCGAGTACGGAGATCGAACATGAGCGAAACGACAGGTGACCCCATCGAGGGGCTGGTCGAGTCCATGCTGAAGGAGCTCGGCGAGGACCCCTCGCGCGACGGGCTCCAGAAGACGCCCTCCCGCGTGGCCAAGGCCATGCGCTTCTTCACCCAGGGCTACGACCAGGACCCGAAGGTCATCCTCAACGACGCGCTCTTCGAGGTGGACTACGCCGAGATGGTGCTGGTGAAGGACATCGACTTCTACAGCCTGTGCGAGCACCACATGGTGCCGTTCTTCGGCCGGGTGCACGTGGGCTACATCCCGAACGGCAAGGTGGTGGGGCTGTCGAAGATTCCGCGGCTCATCGACATGCTGTCGCGCCGCCTGCAGGTGCAGGAGCGGCTCACCACCCAGATCGCCTCGACCCTCGAGGAGGTGCTCGAGCCCCAGGGCGTGGGCGTCGTGGTCGAGTCCATCCACCTCTGCATGATGATGCGCGGCGTCGAGAAGCAGAACTCGTTCGCGATCACGAGCTCACTGCGCGGCGACTTCGAGTCGGACTCGAAGACGCGCAGCGAGTTCATGCAGCTGATCAAGCACCAGAAGGTCTCGTTCGCCTAGGAGCGTGTCCCGGAGAACGAGGGTGGACCGCGCTGTGCGCAGAGGCGGGGCGTGGCCGACTTCCCGCCTCCCGGCGCTCACTGGCCGGGCTGGAGCGTGTCCAGGTAGTCGATGATGAGCCGGATGGTGGTGCGGGTCTGGGCCTCGGTGGCCGCGTGGACGGGCACGTCCCGGTAGAGGTCGCGTCCCCACACCGGCATGTCCGAGCGTCCGTGGGCCGCCACCATGGAGCGGCCGTCGATGAACTCGGCCAGCCGCGCGGCCGGCAGCGGGCTTCCGTACTTCTCGCCCAGGCGCGTCAGGTCGGGCGGCGCCACGGTCATGGCCGACGCCACCGGACCGCCGCCCCGGGCGTCCACACCGTGACAGGCGGCGCAGTGCTGCTCGAAGAGCGTCTTGCCGCTGGCGACGCGGCTGGCGGCCGGCCCGCCGGTGTCGCCGCCCGTGGCGCAGCCCAGCGCGAGCGCGCCCGCCAGGAGGCCCACCCCTGCGGCCGCCCGGCGCACCGGTCCCGGTGTCAGCGGGTCGCGTGTTCCGGTTCGTGTTCGCCTCGATGTGTCGCGGCCGCTCGATTCCACGGTTCCTCCTGCCCTTCGCGTCGAGCGCGAGCCTAGCGCGCCCGGGCCGCGGCCACCGGGGAGCGGGCGGCGACGCCGAAGTCGCCGGCGCCCGGTGGGGCACGATGGCTCAGCCTTGCGGGGCGGCCGGCGCCGCGGACTGCGGGCGAGGGGCGCAGCGGTGTCGCCATCGCGTCGCGGTCGTCCCGGGGCCCCGTGTCGAGCGACCGGATCGACTGGACGAGGCCCGAGCCGTAAGCGAGGCTTTTCGGGAGCGCCTCGCACGCAGAGTGCGAGTAGGGGGGCGATCGGTTTTCATGCGTTGGCTGAAGGCGATCGTGCGCCTCTTCTCCGACAGCGCCCGAGACCTGGCGTTCATCGTGCTGGTGATCGCGTTCTTCCAGCTCGGTGTCCTGCGCGAGCCCATCCCGAACCTCGCTGCGGTGCTCGTCGGCCTCGTCCTGGTGATGGTCGGGCTCGCGCTGTTCGTGCGCGGCCTCGACCTGGGGTTGTTTCCCCTGGGCGAGAGCATGGCCGAGGCCTTCGCCCGCAAGGGCTCGGTCGGGTGGATCCTCGCCTTCGGGTTCGCCCTGGGCTTCGGGACGACGGCCGCCGAGCCGGCGCTCATGGTCATCGCCGACGAGGCCGCCGAGGTGGCCGCCCAGGGTGGGGCGATCGCCGACACCGAGGCCTCCCACGCCCGCTACGCCTTCGGCCTGCGGCTCACCGTGGCGATCGCGGTCGGGGTCGCCATCGTGATCGGCGTGTGGCGCATCATCAGCGGCTGGCCCATCCATCTCATGATCGCCGGCGGCTACGTGCTCGTCGTCATCATGACGAGCTTCGCGCCCGAAGAGACCGTGGGCATCGCCTACGACTCGGGCGGCATCACCACGTCGACGATCACGGTCCCGCTGGTGACAGCCCTCGGCGTCGGCCTCGCGTCGTCGGTCGAGTCGCGCCACCCGGTGGCCGACGGCTTCGGGCTGATCGCGTTCGCGTCGCTCACGCCCATGATCTTCGTCATGATCTACGGGACGCTCTTCTCGTGATCTCGTGGGGTGAGCTCCTCGGCGTCGTGGGGTCGACGCTGCGCGACGTGATGCCGCTCGCCGCGGTGCTCATCTTCTTCCAGCTCGCCATCCTGCGACGGCCGCTGCCCAACCCCCGGCGCCTGGCCCTGGGGCTGGTCTGCGTGCTCGGGGGCCTGTCGCTCTTCCTGGTCGGCCTCGAGCAGGCCGTGTTCCCCATCGGCAAGACCATGGCCGCCCAGTTCACCGCCCCGGAGTTCCTGGGGGTCGCCCACGCGGACCCGTCCGACCCGCTCGATCCTTGGGCGTTCGGCTGGCTGTACGCCTTCAGCTTCGCCATCGGCTTCGGCACCACCATGGCCGAGCCGTCGCTGATCGCGGTGGCGCGCAAGGCCCGGGAGCTCACCGCCGGCGCCATCAGCGACTGGGGGCTGCGGGTGGCGGTGGCGCTGGGCGTCGCGGTGGGCATCACCCTGGGTGTGGTCCGCATCGTGACTGGCGTGCCGCTGCCCTGGATCATCACCGGCTGCTACGCGGTCGTGGTCGTCCAGACCTTCTTTGCCCCCAAGCTCATCGTGCCGCTGGCCTACGATTCGGGAGGGGTCACGACCTCGACCATCACGGTCCCGCTGGTCGCGGGTCTCGGCCTGGGCCTCGCCGAGTCGGTGCCGGGCCGCAGCCCGCTCATCGACGGCTTCGGCCTGATCGCCTTCGCCAGCGTGTTTCCGATGATCACGGTGATGGGCTATGCCCAGGCCTCGGAGTGGATCGCCGCGCGCAGCGCCGTGCCGGGGTCGGGGTCGGAGTCGGAAGCGGGGCCGGACGAATCGGATGCAGACGCATCCGGGGAGGATCCAGCATGAGGTTCAAGCTCCTCGTGGCCATGGTCGACGACCACCTGACCGAGCGCGTCGTGGACGCCGCGCGGGACGTGGGGGCGACCGGCTGCACCGTCATCACGAACGCCCGGGGCGAAGGGCTCCAGAAGAAGAAGACCTTCCTCGGGCTGAGCCTCGAGACCCAGCGGGACGTGGTGCTCATGCTGGTCGAGGAACACCGGGCGAGGCACATCCTGGAGACGGTGTGCGAGGTGGGCGAGTTCGACACCAGCCCGGGGACGGGCATCGCATTCCAGGTCGACGTGGAGGACGCCGTCGGTGTGGCGCACCAGGTGGAGAGCATCACACCGAGCCTGGAGGAGGAGGAGCTGTGACGAACCAGTCCATCGTGCGAGTCGCGGACGTCATGGAGCAGGACTACGCCGTCGTCGAAGGCGTGGCGACGGTCGTGGAGGCCATCGAGGTCCTGCAGCAGACCGGGTCCCACTTCCTGATCGTGGACAAGCGCCACGAGGACGACGAGTACGGGATCGTCCTCGTCTCCGACATCGCGAAGCAGGTGCTGGCCCCCAACCGTTCGCCCCAGCGCACGAACGTCTACGAGATCATGTCGAAGCCCGTGCTCTCGGTGCCGCCCGGGATGGACATCCGCTACTGCGCCCGGCTCTTCGATCGCTTCGGCATCTCCGCCGCGCCGGTGATCGAGGGCGGCGAACTCCGGGGCATCGTCGCCTACGACCAGCTCGTGCTGAAGGGACTCGCGCGCAACCTGTGAGCTCCGCACGCATTCTTCGAGGGCCGGGCCCGCCGCGCGCCGGCGCGCGGGTGGAGGCGCCGGTGGTGTGCGTGGGGTTCCCCGTCTTCCACCACGAGCGCTTCATGGCGCGCCTGCGAGCGCTGCCCGGAGTCGAGCCCGTCGTCCTCCCGGTGGACCCCGGAGCGGACTGGGTGAGCGTGTCCGCGGTCGATCCCCACCCCGAGCCTCCCGCCTGGGCCGCGGGCGTGGCCGACGAGAGGCGCCGCGCCCTGGCCCGCGCCCACGTGCTGGTGGCGCTCCACACGCCGGCGGACCTCCGGGCCCTGGCCCCGCGGCTCCATTGGATCCAGGGCGTGGGCGCCGGCATGGAGCAGTTCGCCCGGGCGGTGTCGTCGCCGGAGGGCCTGGTGGTGACCAACGCCTCGGGCACCAGCGCCGGCTCCATGGCCGAATGGGTGGTGGGCCGCCTGCTCCAGGTCTGGAAGCGCTTTCGCGAGGCCGACGACTTCCAGCGCGGCCACGCCTTCGAGCGCACCTACGGGCGCACCTTCGCCGGCTCCACCATCGGCATCGTCGGGCTGGGCCACATCGGCCGCGCGCTCTCCCGGCGACTGCGCCCCTTCGACTGCCGGATCCTCGCCGTGAAGCGCAGCGCCCGGCCTGGCGACGCCTCGGACCACGCCGACGAGCTGTTCGGGCCCGACGGCCTCCACGCCATGCTGGCGCGCTGCGACGCGGTGGTGGTGGCGGCGCCGGACACGCCGCAGACGCGCCACCTCATCGACGCCGCAGCGCTGGCGGCCATGCCCCGGAACGCGGTGCTGGTGAACGTGGCCCGGGGCACGCTGGTGGACGAGGCGGCCCTGGCCCAGGCCATGGCCGGCGGCCGGCTCGCCGCGGCGGTGCTCGACGTCTTCGACCCCGAGCCGCTGGACCCCGCAAGCCCGCTCTGGGACCTGCCCGGCGTCTACGTCTCGGCCCACTCGTCGGTTTCGGTGGACCGCTACGCCGACGACGTCTTCGACCTCGTCTTCGACAACCTCGAGCGCTACCTCGACGGCCGCCCCCTGCGCAACGAGGTCGACACCGAGGCGCTGGGGTTCGGGGCGGGCTGAGGCCCGCCGCAGCCGGGCGCCGGTCCGAGGTCCCGCGCGCCGGGCTTCGGGCGGGCGCCGGACGCGGGCTTCGACCCCGCGCCGGGTTTCGGGCGGCGCCCGCGGTCTTCCTGCTCCATCCTTCGGCCCCGTGCCCCATCCCTCTTCCAGCCGAGACGCCCTGGGCCCGAGCCAGAATGCCCCGAGCCCCAGCCAGGACACCCCGGGCCCGCCGTCGCCCGGATCCGCCGAGGCCGCGGCGCTGCCGCTTCCGGGCCACCGCCCGGGCCTGGCCGACTGGCTCGACCTGCTCTCGCTCCTGCGAGCCGACGAGGGGGCGCGCGACGCCTTGCTGCGGCGCCGCGACCGCGCCCTGGGCGCGCGGTTGAAGGCGGCCCCGATCCGGCCCGAACGCTGGCTCGTGGCCTGGGTGGAGGCGCGCCGGGCGGAGCTGGGCGCGGGCGGCGACGCGTCGGGCCGGTACACGGCCGAGGCCGTGCGCTGGAGCGCGACACTCCTGGGCGTCGCCGGGCTGCTCTCCGGCGCGCTCGCCGCGCTGGGAGCCCTCTCGTTCCAGCCCCAGGGCCGCATCAACGTGGTCGCCGTGCTCGGCGTGCTGGTGGGGCTGCCCGGCGTGCTGCTGGTGCTGGCGCTGCTGAACGCGCTGCCCACGCGCCTTCGCCGGGCGCTGCCGCTCGTCGGGCGCGAGCCCGAAGGCGGAGGCGGGCTCCAGCCCGCGCGCTGGGCGCTGCGCGCGCTGCCCGCGGCGGCGCGCGAGCGGTTCGAGTCGGTCTTCGGGCGGGGCCAGGCGATGGAGCGACTGGCCGCACCCGTGCAGCGCTGGCTGCTGCTCTCGGCCTCCCAGGGCGCCGCCGTCGCCTTCCAGCTGGGTGCGCTCGCCACGACGCTCTCGCTCGTGGTGGTGAGCGACCTCTCGTTCGGTTGGAGCACGACTCTCAGCATCGACCCGGCCAGCGCCCACCGCGTGACGACGGCGCTCGCCACGCCCTGGGCCCGGCTCTGGCCCGAGGCCGTGCCCACGGCCGAGCTGCTCGCGCACACGCGCTTCTTCCGCATCGCCTCGGCGCCGGCGCCCGGGGTCGAGCTGGAGATGTACGGCCGCTGGTGGCACTTCGTGGTCGCGGCGCTCGTGACCTACGGCCTGCTCCCGCGCCTCGTGTTCTTCGCCTTCGTGCGCACGCGCCTGCGCCGGGGGCTCGTGCGCGCCACGCTCGACGCACCGGGCGCCCGACAGCTGCTGTCGCGCATGCAGGACCCCCTGGTGGAGACCCTGGGCGCGGCCGCGGGCGACGGCGCGCGCACGAACGGCGGCGAGGGCCTCGACCCGAACGGCGCGGGGCCCTCTTCGTGGCCGGCGCAGCCGGTCGTGGTCAGCTGGGCCGAGGCGGTCGAGTCCCAGGGTGCGGCGGCCGGCACCGGGGGCGCGCCGGCGCCGATCGCCGCCGGCGGGCGCCTCGCCCCGCGCGACGACCTCGAGGCCGCCGCCCGCGCGGCCGCGCTCGCCGCCGAGGGCGATCGACCGGTTGCGCTCGTGGTGCGCGCCTTCGAGCCGCCCACGGGCGATTGCACCGACTTCCTGGGCGAGCTTCGCCGCCAGCTGGGCGACGGCCCCGAGATCGTCGTGGGCCTGGCCCACGCCGACCCCCGCCACGAACGGGTGTGGCGGCGGCGGCTCGCCGCCCGCGGCGATCCGTGGCTCCGCTGCACCACCGACCTGCCGTGGCCCGGCCTGCGCGCCCGGCTCGACCCCGGGCCCGCGGCCACCGGCGATGCGGGCGCGAGCCGCGGGACCGGCGGGAGCTCTGCCCACGAGGGGGACGGTGAGGCCCCGGGCGACGGCGCAGCCCGGGGCGAGGGGCAGGCCCATGACTGAGCCCGGCTCGGCGGTGCCCGTCTTCGCCGTGGTGGGCCATCCCAACAAGGGCAAGTCGAGCCTCGTCGCGACCCTCGCCCAGGACGACCGCGTGGCCATCGCGGCCGACCCGGGCACCACGACCACCGCCACCCGCTACCCCATGCGCGTCGACGGCGAAACGCTCTACGAGCTGGTCGACACGCCGGGCTTCCAGCGCGCCCGGGGCGTGCTCGCCTGGCTCCACGAAGAAGCGGACCGCACGGGCGCCTCGGCGGCGGACCGCCCGGCGCTCGTCGAGCGCTTCGCGGCGGAGCCGGCCCACCGGGCGCGCTTCCCCGACGAGGTCGAGCTGCTGGCGCCCATCGTCGCCGGCGCCGGCATCCTCTACGTGGTCGACGGCTCCGTGCCCTACGGCGTCGAGTACGAGGCCGAGATGGAGGTGCTGCGCTGGACGGGTCGGCCGAGCTTCGCGGTGATCAACCCGATCGGCCGCGCCGACCACATCGACGCCTGGCGGGCCGCCCTCGGCCAGTACTTCCGCGTGGTGCGGGTGTTCGACGCCGTCGACGCCGACTTCGACAAGCGCCTCGACCTGCTGCGCGCCTTCGGCGAGCTGGACGAGAACTTCCGCGACGCCCTGCGCCGGGCCGTCGACGTGCTGGGCGCCGACCGCGCGGCCCGGCGCCGGCGCGCCGCCATCGAGATCGCGTCGCTCGTCTCCGAGGCCACCGCGCTGGTGGTCGAGAAGCGCATCGGCCGCGACGAGCGCGCCGAGGACCATCGCGCCGCGCTCGAGACGGAGTTCCGGAACCGGCTCCGGAGGCTCGAGCGCCGGGCGCGCAGCGCGGTGGAGGCGGTCTACGACTTCCACGACCTGGACGTCGAGGAGGGCGAGGCCCTGGAGGACGACACCGAGCGCGCGCTGCTGGCCGAGGACCTGTTCGACCGGGACACCTGGCTCGTGTTCGGGCTGCGCGGCCGCGACCTCGTGACCGCGGGGGCGGCCGCCGGGGCCGCGGCCGGCGGCAGCCTCGACGCGGCGCTCGGCGGGACGAGCTTCCTCACCGGCGCGGCCCTCGGCAGCATCCTGGGCGGCGCCATCGGCTGGTGGGGCAGCGATCGCCTGGGCAAGCTCGAGGTGATGCGCCAGCCGCTGGGCGGCGCGCGCGTGCGCTACGGCCCGGCGCGCAGCCCCAACTTCGTGGCCGTGCTGCTGGGTCGCGCCCTGCTGCACGCCGCGCTGGTGGCCCGGCGCGCCCACGCCCGGCGCGACCGCCTGGGCCTCGGGACCGCCGAGGCCGCCGCCCGCGCCCCGGGCGAGGGCCGCGAGCCCGTGCGCCTGGAAGGGCGCCAGCTGAAGCCCGTCCTCGCGGCGCTCCAAGGCTCCGGCGGCCCCGACCAGTCGAAGCTGGCCTCGGAGATCGAGCGGCTGCTCGGGTGAGACCCGCGCTCGAGCGCCGCGCGGGAGGCTCCCTCTCAGTCGCGGTACGAGGTGTCGACCCGGTCGAGCCGGCGCAGCAGCGCCGGCCAGGCCAGGCCGCGTCCCACCACTGGCAGGCCCACCTTCACGATGGCGGCCGTCTTCTCGGCGGTGCCCGGCGGCGCCGGCAGCACGTCGGCTCCGCCCGCCAGGGCGGCCACCTGGGCCTCGCAGGCCCGCTCCAGGAAGAGCATGCGCAGGAAGGCGTCGGCCACGGTCTCGCCCACGCTGAGCGTGCCGTGGTTGCGCAGGATCATCACCGAGCGGTCGCCCAGGTCGCGGACGATGCGCTCGCGCTCGTCCAGGTCCTCGGCGATGCCCTCGAAGTCGTGGTAGGCCACGTCGCCGTGCACGTGGAGCGCGGTCTGGGTGATGGGCAGCAGGCCGTGCTTCTGGGCCGACACCGCCTGCCCCTGCACCGTGTGCAGGTGCACCACGCAGTGGGCGTCGGGCCGACTCATGTGGATGGCGCTGTGGATGGTGAAGCCGGCGGGGTTCACCGGGTGGGGCGAGTCGTCGATCTTGTTCCCGTCGACATCGATCTTCACCAGGCTCGAAGCGGTGATCTCGTCGAAGAGAAAGCCGTACGGATTGATGAGGAACTGGTTCGTGCCCGGAACCCGCGCCGACAGGTGGGTGAAGATGAGGTCGTCCCAGCCGTAGAGGGCGACCAGGCGATAGGCGGCAGCGAGGTCCACGCGCACCGCCCACTCCTCGGACGAGATCGCGGACGCGCCGGAGTCGGCGCCAACGGGGGAACGGGCGGAGGCGAGGGCGGGCTGGCTGGACATCGGACTTCTCCCGGGTGGGGGTCGTGGTGGGAGGGCTCCGGCCGTGGGGGGGGCGTCGGCCGGGCGCCTCGGGGGCGGACTCGCGGGCCGGCCACATCGCCGACCCCGGAAGGAGCCTAGAGGCCGCGGTTCCGGCACACTGCGATCCGGATCGCAGTCGAGCGAGATTCCTTCCAGCGGGCCGGGGACCATGCCCAACCTCCTGATCCACAACGAGTTCCTGCGTGTCCTGCCCGAGTCGCTCACGCGCGAGCTGGAGGCCCGGGCGGTGAAGAAGCGCTACCGCGAGGGCGACGTGGTGTTCCGCCGGGGCGACCCCGGCGAGGGCTTCTTCGGCGTGGCCGAGGGCGCCGTGCAGGTGCTGGGGAGCGGGGCCGACGGGCGGGAGCTGGTCCTCACCGTGCTGGGCCCCGGCGAGTGGTTCGGCGAGCTCTCGCTCTTCGACGGCCTGCCGCGCACCCATGACAACGTCGCGAAGGGCGACACCACCCTCTGGTTCGTGCCCCGGCGCGACTTCTTCGCCCTGCTCGACGAGCGGCCCGAGTTCCACCGCGCCTTCCTCGAGCTGGTCAGCCACCGGGTGCGCATGCTCTTCACGTTCATCGAGGACGCGGTGCTGAAGGACCTGCCCTCGCGGCTCGCCAAGCGGCTGCTCGAGCTGGCGGGCGACCACGGGGCCGCGGGGGCGGACGGCGGCGTGCGCATCGAGCTCCACCTGCCCCAGGAAGAGCTGGCCGCCATGCTCGGCGCCACCCGCGAGGCCATCGGCCGACACCTGAAGCGCTGGGAGCGCGACGGCCACATCGCGCTGGCCTACGGGCGGATCACCCTGCTGGATCGCGCGGCCCTCGCGGCCCTGGCCGCCGGCTGACCCGGGCGGCCGCGACCCGAAGCCGGCGCGCTGCGTGGCCGCCCCGCGGCGCGCGGGCTCAGTCGCGAACCGGCTTGCCGTCGGGGCCGGTCGAGAGGTGCTCGGGCGAGTAGGCGCGGTCCTCCCAGCCCGGGTCGCCCGGCCAGTCGAAGCCCAGGTCGACGATCTCGCCCGGCCTCGTCAGCGCGCGCCCGGCCTCGAGGGCTGCGCGCACGATGGCCTTCTGGGCGAGCGCGTCGCCCGGCGGCCCGGTCTGGTGGCCGAGCGGCGCGTGCACGTAGGCCGCCCGCGGCGGCAGCACCGCCCGGGTGATGTCCCAGGCGGAGGTCATGCAGAGCGTCGGAACGCCCGCCTCTTCGATGACCCTTGCGATCAGTCCCACGGACTGATGGCAGACGGGTCAGGCGGGGACCAGGTAGGCGAGGTCGGCCTCCTGGCGCAGCACGAAGTCGCGGAAGCGCGGCGCCAGCTCGTCGCGCACCCGGCGCGCCGAGTAGATGCCCCCCATGAACGAGAGCGCCGGGTCGACGAAGCTCCCGACGACCCCCTCGTCCGCCAGCTCGCGCAGCGCGCGCAGGGGCAGCACACAGCCGGGGTCGCGCGCGGCATCCGTGACGTCGTACCCGAAGTGGGCGACCCGCAGGTCGGCCGGCTCGCTGTCGGTCGGGATCTCGCGGTGGGACGTGTCGTTGCGGAAGTGGAACGGCTCCTGCTCCGCGTGGTACACGCCCCCCGACGCCATGAGTGCGACGCGCATCTCGGCGAGAGGCTTCTCCATCGCGGCCCACGGCGGACCCTCGCTCTCGGGGTCGAAGCGCGTCCAGCGATAGGGCGGCTGCGAGGAGTAGAGCTCCCGGGTGCGATCGATGTAGGACACGCTGCGTTCGGGTCGAGGCATGCCGGCTCCTCGTAGAATCTGGTCGGACGGGCCGTGGGGCCGCTCGACGTCTACTCGGCGTCCACTCGGCGTCCACTGGGCGTCCACTGGGCGTCCAGGAGGGGAGGGTAGCAAGAAGGGGGCGTCGAGTGGCGGCCCGGCCCGGGAGACGGCGCCGCGGGGGCCGAGAGCCCCACGGGCCCGCCCGCATCGCGAGATGCCCGATCCGGGCGTTCAAGTACGGGTCGCGGCAGGCCGATCAGTTCCCTGATCCGTTTCCCCAGTTGTCCGTTTCCCCAGTTATCCAGAAGGAAGCTGCGTGGTGTTGGATATCCTCGGCATGGTCGGGGTCGTTGCGTTCGGTCTGGCGAGTGTCATCGTGGGCGTGCGGTTGCTCGTGCTCGGCGCCCACACGCGCAAGGTCCCCGAGCTCACGATCGGAATCGGCTTCGTGGTCGGCGTGGTCTTCGGGTTCATCCCCGAGTCGCTCGTCTACTCGACGGACCTCGTCGCCGAGTCCTGGGTCCTGCCGACCATCCGCATGGCCGAATTCTCGATCCGGGTCTGCGCGGTGGCGATCCTCGTCTTCACCTGGCGGGTGTTCCGGCCCGATGCCCGCTACGCGGTCGCCATCGTGGTGCTGCTCGGCGGAGCCATGCTGGCCTCGTTCCTCATCGCGCCCAACGGCAAGCATCGCTCCGTGGGCGAGGTCCAGCTCGCCTGGGTGACCGTCTCCTTCTACGCGCGGACCCTCGCGCTGGTGTGGGGGACGATCGAGTCGCTCCGCTACTGGACCCTCTGCCGCCGCCGGCTGGCGCTCGGGCTGATCGACCCCAGCGTGTCGAACCGCTTCCTGGTCTGGAGCGTGGGGCTGGGCGCGTCGAGCTTCCTGATGGGCTCGGTCCTGCTCGCTCCGCTCTTCGGCTTCGCGGCCACCGATCGGAGCTGGCTGCTCCTCGAATCGGCGCTGGGCGGCGTGGCGGCCGGCGCGATCTGGCTCACCTTCTTCCAGCCCGCCTTCTACCGCAGGTGGGTGCAGGCGGACGCGACGCCGAAGGGCGCCTCCGAGGCCTGACTCCGGCGGCCCCGGCTTGCCGAGCCCACCCCGTCCCGTCGCTCAGACCGGGAGCCTGCCCTTGCTCCGGTGGTAGGTGAGCGCCATCGCGATGCACACCGACAACGGCCCGACGGGGACCGGATCGTCTGCCTCGAAGACGATGCTGCGGTTCCCCTCGAACTCGAGCAGACCGGCGAACTCCGAGCGGAACGTCTCGACCAGGCTCGTGTTGCAGTTGAAGTACATCCGGTACTGCGTCGGAGTGGCCTCCTTCCAGTGGATCCGGATCGTGCTCCCCGACCGGCTCTCGGAGGTGAGGTAGGCCGGCTCACCCCACCTGAGCGTCTCCTCGATCGCCCCGACCCCCTCCGTCGACTTCGCCGTGTCGAGGATGAGCTTCCGGAGGAACCTCAAGCGCTTGCGCATCCTCGGCGGATAGCCCACGAACACCGCAGCGACATCGGGGTTGGTGATCTTCAAGCGATCGGTCCTCTGGATGTGCGGGGTGCTGGGCGGGGCGGGCGCCCGGATGCCGCCTGATCAACCGGGTGGGAAGCAGGACCCGACGGAAGAACAGTATCACCGGTAGGCCGATCGAAGCACCGGGTTGGATGGCCAGCTGCGCCGCCTCGCCAGGTGGCCGTCGCGAGCCGATGCGCAGGGAATCGACCATCGTGAGCAGGCAGGCTCGGTACAACGCGCCGATGACGTGGGCTCGCCGAGGGGCGCGTCTACCGAGGCCAGGGCTATGGTCTCGAGGTGCAATGGCTGGAAATCGGCCTGTTTACAGTGATCTTCGGCACCCTGGTCGTGGGGGTGATCGCGTTGTGGCTACGGATCGAGTTCGGCGACGCGCTGAAGATCGCGATCGCCTGGGTCGCGATCTCCCTGGTCTCGCACTCCGTCTTGCATTGGCTCTGGCCCGACTACTGGGACTTCCCTCGGTGGCAACGACGCCCGCTCGGATTCGCAATCGTGCTGGTCGTATTCGGCTTGGGAGAGGCAGCGAGGCGTCTGTGGATGAAGCGAGGTCGCTAGAGAACCCCGCGAGTACTGGCTCCTGACGGATCAACGTTGAACGGTTGGCAACGGCACTGGCCGGATTCGACCCTGCCGAGACAGCAAGGCGCCAGAGCACACCCGAAGACCAATTCAACGGAGCCGCTGCAAGGCGGGTTCGGCACCTCGTTGGCGGAAGCGGCCTGCCGGTAGGTCTCGGAACAGGGATGCTCGCCAGCGAGGCCCAGCCACGGCGTGAGGTCGGGAAACGCCAGGCGTTTGGCCTCGAACTCGCGATCGAACTCGACGTCGTCACAACGGCCGCCCGTCTCGCGAATCGGCTCGATCGTCGCTCGAATGGAGACCGTCACGCGCTTCTTGGAGAGCTCGCCGAGTGTGACCGAACCGTTCTTCGCGATGCCGTAGCACGCCGATCTCGGCCAGGCCGCACCGCCTCGCGTATACGCCAGGTGGGCCTGAGTGGGAAGCTCGAGTGCTACCGGGCTCGAGGAAGACAACGCATCCCGGTCCAGCTCGATCGTGATCTTCTCGAACCTTTCGTCGTCGAGGATGTTGATCCTACCCGGAGAGTACCAGCGATACCCGATCACACTGGCCTGTCCTGGCACCACATTGTGGATGACAAGGCCTGGGTAGGAGCGACCCGCCTCGAACTGCTTGCCCGGATCGATCGTGGCGACGGAGCGACTCGCAAGCTGCGATTCGTTGACAAAGAAGGCATCCGAGCGTGGACTCGCACAGCCGACGAGGAGGAGAGCTAGAGCACCTAGGGTTGCATTCCTGGAAGTGTGCATCCAACGCTCGACGCCTGCGCCCAGCAGCGCTGACTGCCAACGCTGCGGCACAGTGTGCGCCGCTAGAACGTACCACGGATCGGCTGGGACGAGCTGTTGGGTTGCAGCTGTAACAGCTCTTATGGTGAGCATCGTGCTTGAATGAAGCGGCCGGTGGGCAAGCGCCACTTGTCCCACCGGCCTTCTTCAACCCGGAGCAGGAGACCGAAAGCGCCTGGGTCCCGCGTGAGACCGTTAGCAAGCTCGGGTCACTGCTC
>JBNLVL010000022.1:0-461157 GCA_050618075.1 Myxococcota bacterium | reverse complement strand
ATGCAGCGCCAGGGGCCCGGATCCGCATGGGAATCACAGTCCGGGTTCGGGCAGTGAGGCGGCTGGAAGGCTCGGTGCCGGGCGGACATGACCGGGCACGGAGCACGTCACGTGCCAGGCACATTCTTCGAGCCACGACCTGCGAGTTCTAGGCCGCGCGCTGGTGAGGACCCTCCGCGGCGCCCCGCCCCCTCCTGCCCGAACCGCAGCGTTGCGTTCGGGAGTCTCTCCGAAGCGTCCGCAGTTCCCGCCGCGGCGACCCTGATTCGCTGAGAGTTGATCGCGAGCGGCTCGAGCACGATCGAACGGGCTTGCCGGAGTCACCTCTCCGAACCCGCGGCTTCCAGTCCTGCTCGACCGGCCAGCGATCTGCCCGGTCGCCGGGCGTGGCGTGGCGGTCGTGGCTGCCCGCCAGCGCGCGGACTTCGATGTCGTCGTTCACCTCGAGCCCGGGCGCGCGGAGCTCAGGGGCCGGGCGTTTCGGAGACTTCCCTCAGCACCCGGTTCATCTCCTTCCGCGCAGCGTCGTAGAGCGAGCGCCGCACCGCGAACTGCGCCGACATGAGGTCCGGGAACTTCGCAAAGCTGGAGGCCGTCACCTCCTCGGCCGTCGTGGCCGTGAACTCCGCCCGGCACAACACCTTCGGCGGGTCGATGGCGACGATCCACGTCGTGATCTCGACCGAGCCCGGAAGGAACGATTCGGCGGACACGACCCGCGGCTCCTGGTAGTTCTGCGCCCTGCTCAGTGCCAGGTAGCGTAGGCCGAGGACGTGCTCGAACTTCGCCGCGAAGTCGTCCTCCGCACGCTCGTCCCGGTCGAACCACGGGTTGTCCTCCGACGACCACTGAAGGGCCTCTTGCAGCCGGAAGGCGTCCGTGAGCTTGAACGGCACGTCGTGGTCCGGGTCGTCCAGGTGCAGCAGCCACTCGAGCATCGCGAAGGCCGTATCCGACGGCCCCCCGTAGGCAGAGTGGACGAGCGGGATCCGCGTATCCTCGCAGCTCGGCAACGACGCCTCGTGCTGCGCGTCTACGAGCTTCGCGGCGGCCACGATGTCGGCCTTCTTGGCGAGGACGCCGTCCCGGTAGGAATCGGCCACCTCTTGCTTCGTCGGACCACAGGCCAGGAGGACGGCGGCGGTGGGGACCAGGAACAGGACGCGACGAATCACGATCGGAACCTCCTGATGGGTGCGCACAGCCTGTAAGCCTCGCGATGGGGCACGCAAGGAGCGCCGGTCAGTCCCTCGCGGCGGGCACGTCGAAGCCGGCGGCCGCGGCGAAGCGGCGAAGCTGGGACTGGATGCGGCGGACGCCCTCGGGCCCCATGCGAACCAGGTGCTTCTGGGCGGGGCTCAGCCCTTCGACCTCGGGGTCCGCGAACTCGTAACGACGCACCCGGGGCACGAGGGCGGGCTCGGCGCCGATCACGGGCACGCGCAGCAGCTCCCAGATGGCCTCTTCGAGCCGGGCGTCGAAGTCCTCGTCGGGATGGCCCAGCTCGCGGTAGGCCTCCTGGAGAAGCGGCAGCCACTGGCGGTAGAGGAGCGCGGCCCGCTCGGCGTCGATGGAGGCGACCACCTCGGTCACCACGCGATAGCGGCGGTACGAGACGGGGTCGATGCGCACTTCGTCGTCTTTGCCCAGAACCTCGAAGTCGCCGCGCGGGCGCAGGAACTCCAGGTGTCGGCGCGGGCTCACGCCCTCGGCGACGTTGTCGACGGAGGCCACCAGGCGCGTGACCAGATCGGAGCGCGCCAGCCAGCGCTGCCACTCGGGCAGATCGGACAGCCCGTCCGCGGCCTCCCGCGCCGGTCCGTCGCTCTCTTCCAGGGAAGGCAGGGCAACCGGGGGCGGCGAGGCCGGCTCGGGGTCCGGAGCGACGGCCGGCGTCGGCGCATCCACCATCTCCTCCACCTCGGGCGGTGCGTCCTCGAAGGTGTCGGGAGCGCTGGGCGCAGGCTCCGCGGCGAGCCCGGCGTCGGGCTGCGTCGCCCAGGGCATGCGCGACCTCCACGGCCCTGCGGTCACGAGCCAGACCAGGCCGGCCAGGAGCGCCAGCAGCACGATCACGGCGACGATCCGGCCCGCTCCCCGGCGTCCGGGGCGGGCGCCGCTGCGCGGGCTTCGATCGGGGGGACGCGGTTCTTCGGCCATGACTCTACACCCTGCTCGAACGATACCAGCCGGAAGCTGCGGATGCCGCGGCGGCTGGCCCCGCGCCGTCCGGCCCGGGCTCGCGCCCACCGGAGAGGGGCGGGGATCGGCGCGCGCCGCGCCCGGGCGCGGCGATCAGTAGAAGCGCAGGAGGGTCACGGCGTACCAGGCCGTCAGCAGCACCGGCCAGTACGCCAGCTTGAGGACGAGGTTGTCCCGGTAGGTGAGGACCCGCCAGCCCGAGCCGCTCAGCGAGATGGCGAGGGCGACGCTCTGCAGCGTGATCAGCACGTACATGGAGAAGTAGAACAGCTCGATGTAGGCGATCTCGGGGCTCTCGATGCGGTTGCGCTCGTTGACGTGGGCCAGCAGCAGGATGAACAGGAAGCCGGCGGAGCTCTGGATGACGTTCATGGTGGTGAGCCCAGACCGGCCGTGGTCCTCGTTGGACGATACGCAGAGCACGATGAACATGATGAGGGCGACGATCAGGATGGGGATCATGTTCGCGATGAAGGGGCTCAGCCAGATCCGCTTGGCGGTCATGGTGAAGACCAGGGCGGGGTGGCTGTCGACGGGAATCCCGTTGCCGAAGGTCGTGTCGTAGTCGATGGTCTCGAAGCTGAAGAAGGTCGAGATCGTCTCCGACGAGGGCACGGTGATGTCCGCGTTGAGCCCCGGACGGGCCGACGGGTTCAGGATCTCGTAGCTGCCCAGGTCCGGGACCAGCAGGACGTGCCGGCCGAGGTCCGGGTACAGGACCCTGAGCTCGATGTCGTTCTGCTCGAAGGGAAACTGCTGGTAGCTGAAGTCCTGCTCCACCTTCGCCCGGAACTTCCAGGTCACGAGGAAATGGTCGTCGCGCTCGACCTCCGAGACGAGCTCGCTGACGATCCCCCTCGATTCGATGGCGGACACGTCCGAGAAGTAGAACGCCGGGGGCGCCTCCTCGTAGAGGGCCTTCGGGTACTTCATCCAGAGCCGGCCGATCAGGCTCGCCTCGAACGAGGCCAGCTCGTAGGACTCGATGAAGACCCCGGTCGGCACCTTGTGGTACCTGGCCTGGACCAGCTTGTGGAGGTCGCGGTCGAAGCGGTCCAGGTACTTCGCGAGGATGGTGCCGTTGACGATCCGCTCCTCGTCCCTCTCGATGAGCGAGAAGTCCGTGGAGAGGTTCAGGTACCAGACGACCACGATGTTGCCCACGATCACCAGCGAGACCGCGACGACCATCGACCACAGGCGCCTCGTCTCCAGCGGCGCCAGGGTGGCCAGGAAGACCAGGCCGGCGATCATCAGCGTGCCCAGGCCGATGGCGATGTGGATCTTCATCCTCCGGCCCTGGTCGGACGCGCCCAGCAGGTCGTCCTCGGCGAACACGAGCACGCTCTTCCAGCCGGTCGACTCGAGCTCCCTGAAGAAGAACCACGAGTACTTGTAGGTATAGGTGCTGTTGTATGCGACGACGCCCTCGGGGTCGTTGCGCATGGTCTCCAGGATCGCCTCGTCCTTGCCGTCCCGGAGCTGGAAGACGTTCTCCAGCAGGTACTGCGGGTCCGGATGGGAGAGGATGGCGCCGTTCTCGTCGTAGGTGAACCCGTAGCCCGACTCTCCGACGCTCAGCGAATCGACGATCCCGGTGAAGTCGCTCAGCGTGATGGCATAGTCGACGATTCCCCTGGGCTCTCCCCGGGAGTCGAAGAGCGGAACGCCGAAGTCGACCACCATGGCCTCGGCCGCCTCGGCGTAGTAGGGGTCCGACCACCCGGCCTCGCCGGACTCGACGATGTCGGTGTACCACCGGGCCGTCTCGAGCTGCCGGTCGGTGTAGTCGTAGGTGTCCTCGACGAACTGGAACTCGTCGCGGCTCTTGTTGAAGAAGGGGGCGAACCGGTCCCGGCCCGGGAACCGCCCGGGCTCGAACGCCACGGTCACGCCGAGCACCAGCGGCAGCTCGAGGCTGGCGCTGCGGATCTGCTCCAGCAGCGCCTTCTCGTCGTCGGTGTCCGCGACCTCGTCGGCGAAGCCTCGAGCGTGCTCGACGATCGCGCCCAGCTGGGCGTCCAGCGCCTTCGCGACGCGAATGCCGGCCTCCCGGCCGAGCTCGACGGTCCTCTCGTCCCGCTCACGTTGATAGCTCGCGTAGTCGACGATGAGGTAGACGGCGAAGATGAGCGCGCCCGCCAACAGCAGGCCGGACACGAGACGCGGGACGTACAAGGAGTCTGCCCCCTCCAGAGAGGATCCACGAGGAGCCGATGATACTACCGCGACCGGGGCCGGTGCTCGGGCTGCTAGCATGAAGGGCGGCGCAGAGGCATCTCACGACGCGAGGAGGCCCGCCCCATGGAAGGCCCGCCCGAACCCGGACAGGAGCTCTACGTGCTGGCCTCCTCGGCCCTCACCCCCGAGGCGCGTTCGGTCCTCGACCGCCTGGGCATCACGCGCCAGTGCCACGCGAACGTCACCTACGTGGACCACGAGGGCCTGTCGTTCTACCTGCGCGGCTCCGCCCGCGGCGACATCGAGGCCTACTGCCCGTTCGGCCACTGGTACAGCTGGATGTCGTTCTTCGAGCTGGGCACCAGCGTCAACCCGAGCTACGCGGCCTCGCACCACGCCAGCCGCCGCTTCCCCGACGACTTCTAGCCCTGACGGGCCGGCGCCTCCCGCCCCGCCGGCCCCGGGCCGGCTTCGAGGCCGTGTGGAGATGCGACGGCGAGCGGCCTCGGGGCGCGATCGCCCCGCTTCCGGTTTGCCTCGTGATAGGATGTCGACGAGTCATGGACGGCACGCGAAACACCGGAGCATCCGCCGGGCGGGCTGCGGGCGGCTGGAGGTGGTTCGGGCGACGGACCGCATCGGCCGTCGTTGCCCTCGCCCTCACACTCTCCCTCCCGGGCTGCGACTTCGAGCGGCCGGCCCCCGACTCCCAGCAGGTCGGCTGCGACGTGGCGGACGAGCGCGTGTCGCTGACGGTCGACTCCCACCTCGACCCCTCGTGCGTCTACACCGGCGGCTTCGACATCTCCACCTCCGACGTCACCCTCGACTGCCGGGGTGCGCTGATCCGCGGCGACTCCTCGCCGGGCAGCCGCGGCATCGAGATCGAGGCGCCGGAGGGCAGCGACCTCTCGAACGTCACGGTGCGCGGCTGCCGCGTCGAGGGCTTCCTCAACAGCATCCGGATCACCCGCGAGGGGTTCCGCGACCTCGAGCCCGGCGAGGAGTACCTGAACGAGACCCGGGACATCGTGATCGAGAACAGCTGGCTCGAGGACTCGCGGGGCGTCGGCCTGTTCGTGGACGGCTACGTCTCCGACGTCACGATCCGCGGCAACGTCATCACCCGCGCGGGCAGCGCCGGCATCTACCTCGAGACCGGATCGCGGCGCAACCTGGTGGAGCGCAACCTGCTCCTCGACAACGGCTACCGGGAGAATGGACCGGACGGACAGGCCACCTCGCTGGGCGGGGTCGACTTCTGGTTCTGGGGCATCGGCCGCGAGGGCATCGCCGTCGACGGGTCCTACGAGAACACGATCCGCTTCAACTCGTTCTCCGGCAACAGCGCAGGCGGGATCTTCCTCTACAAGAACTGCGGCGAGTACCCGGACCGCCCGGTCTACTTCGAGCGACGCACGCCCTCGGACGACAACCTCATCGCCGGCAACGTCTTCTCGGGCGGGGTGAACGGGGTGTGGGTGGGGTCGCGCATGGGAGAGAATACACTCCCCATGGAGTGCACCGACCCCGCCTACATCGACACGCCGATCGAGCGCGTGGTGCTCGACTACGCCGCGAACAACGTCGTGCGCGGCAACGTCTTCCACGACGTGACCCACGCCATCCGGGTCGAGGACGACGGCACCGAGGTCTCGGGCAACTTCTTCCTCGCCGACTCGCCCGACCACCACGCCGTCCTGGTCGGCACTCCCCATCGCACCGCGGTGCTGGGTCGGCCGGTCCGCGGCACCATCGTCCGGGGCAACTTCGCGGCCATCGCCGGAAACGCCTCGCCGTACCGCTGGGCCCACGGTCACGAAGACACGGAGTTCGACTGGAACTGGGCCGAGGCAGGGCCGGCCGAGTTCTGCGAAGGCGAGCCCATTCCGCGCGTGCCCTTCATCTTCGCCATCGCGGTCACGCTGGCGCCTCCGGGCGGGGAGCCGCCCGAGAAGCCCGCGGAGCTGATGGTTCCGACGCTGCCGGCGCTGCCCCCCTGCCCGTGACGGGAGCGTCGGGCGTCGCACGCAGCCCGGGAGGACGACGATGACCGAGGAAGGGCCGAATCCCCAGGCGAACGCGGGGAGCCCGCCCCCGCGCTGGCTCCTCAAGGCCGTTACGCGCCTGCACGTCCTGCTCAACGGACTGAGCGGCGGCCGCCTGTTCAACCGGCTGGGCGGCGACGAGGTCTGCTTCGTCACCATGAAGGGCGCGCGAAGCGGGCGCACGCTGACGATTCCGCTGATGTACGTGCCCCATGGCGACGGGGTGCTGCTGGTCGCGTCCCAGGGCGGCGCCCCGAAGAACCCGGTCTGGTACCGCAACCTCGTGGCGAACCCCGACATCGAGGTACGCCACCGCGGCCGGCGGATGAAGCTGAGGGCCCGCCTCGCCGAGCCGGCGGAGAAGCCTGCGCTCTGGCCCATCTGCGACCGTCACTACGCGCCCTACGCCGACTACCGGAAGCGCACGACCCGGGACATTCCCATCTTCGTGTGCGAGCCGGCGGCGTAGGCCGGGCCACGACCCGGAAACGGAGGTCTCCATGGCCGACGACGCCACCCGCAAGATGATCGAAGGCATGCTCGAGGGGCTCGCCGGCCAGCAGATGGCCGGGCTCTCCCTCGACGACCTGCGCGACGCCATGCTGGCCCCCGGAGCCGCCGAGACCGTGGCCGAGCTCATGCCCATCGAGGCCGGCTCGGTGAGGCAGGGCGACCCCGCACCCGACTTCGAGCTGCCCTGGCTTCCGGGCAGCGGCCCGGAGCGCGAGACCGTTCGGCTCTCCTCCCACTTCGGCAACCGGCCGGTGGCCCTGGTCTTCGGCAGCTACACCTGACCGCCCTTCCGGGCCCAGGCTGGGTCCATCAACCGCATTGTCCGGCGCTTCCGCGACCGGGTCGCGTTCTACGTGGTCTACATCAAGGAGATCCACCCCACCGACGGCTGGCAGGTGAAGGAGAACGAGCGCGACGCCGTGCTCGTACCCCAGCACCGGTCGATGGAGGAGCGGGTGGAGGTGGGCCGGAGCTGCATGCTGAAGCTCGCCCTCGAGCCGCCGGCCCTGGTGGACGAGATGGACGATGCCGTCGCGCGCGCGTACGCCGCCATGCCCGAACGGCTGTACCTCGTCGGAAGCGACGGGCAGATCGCCTACAAGGGCGGGATGGGTCCGATGTTCTTCCGGCCGGACGAGTGGGAGGCGGCCATCGCGAGCCACCTGGGCGAGTAGCCCTCGCGCCGGCGGCGGGCACCGGGCCGGGCGCTCCGCTTCAGTCGAGTGCTCCGACCAGCGAGACCAGCTCATCGAAGTCGATGGGCTTGTGGATCACTCCGCGGATGTCCGACCGGCCCGTCGCGTCCGGACCGAGCAGCAGGTCGCCGGTCACCACCCAGAAGGGCAGCGCCGGGTCGAGCCGCCCGCGCAGCTCCAGTGCGCTCATGGAGGGCATGCGCTGGTCGCACAGGATGCAGCGCACCGGGTGGCGTTCGATCCACTCGATCGCCGCCTCGGGCTCGGTGAAGCACTTCACCGACAGGCCGGCTCCCTCCAACCGCCACTGGACGATCCGGCAGATCGCCGGCTCGTCGTCGATGTAGACCACGCTCGCCTTCATCGCGGCTCCGGCAACGCGGGCAACCGCAGTCGGAAGCAGGTCTCCTGGGAGTCGGGGTCGAGCTCCAGGCTGCCTCCGAAGCGCTCGACGATGCCCCGCGAGATCGAGAGCCCGAGTCCCGTCCCCTGGCCGGGCTTCTTCGTGGTGAAGAAGGGCTCGAAGATCGTCTCCCGGTGCTCCGGGTCGACTCCGTGGCCCGAGTCTCTCACGCAGATCTCCACGACCTCCCCGAGCACTCGAGCCTCGACGGCGATCCACTTCTCGCTGGCCGTCCCGACGGCGTGCAAGGCGTTGTTGAGCAGATTGACCAGGACCTGGGTCAGCTCGGTCTCGTTGCAGCTCACGCAGCCTTCGAGCGTCGCGGCCAGCCGGAGCTCGGCTCCTTCCTTGCGGATTCGTTCCCCACAGAGGTCCAGGGCCTGCTCGATCGCCGCCTCGATCGGGACTTCCGCGGTGGACTCCGAATCGCTGACCCGGGCAAACTTCCGCAGGCCATACACGATCTGGGTGGCGCGGCGTGTGGCATCCGCGATGGCGCGCACCGACTCGTCGAGGCGGGCGCTGTCGCCGGCACCCACGAGATCCGGGAGCAGACCGGCGTAGCCGTCGATGATCGCGAGTGGATTGTTGATCTCGTGGGCGATCCCGGCGGCCATCTCGCCGAGGGTCGCGAGCTTGGAGGCCTGGATGGCCTTCATCCGCTCTTCCTCCACCGACTGCTCGAGGCGCTTGCGCTCGCTCGTGTCCTCGATGAGGGACCAGATGTAGCGCTCGCCCTCCCGCTCCATCAGGAACCCGGACAGCTTGACCGGAAGCAGGGCTCCGTCCTTGCGGATGAACTCCTTCTCGTAGGGACCGTAGCGACCGGTGGCTTCGAGGCTCTCCAGCTGCTTCTGCTCGTCCGCGTGGTAGCGGCTGGGCGTGAGGTCCCAGTAGGTGAGTCCGGTGCTCGCCTCCTCGGCCGAGTAGCCGATCATCTCCAGGAACGCGGGGTTCGACTGGATCCAGCGCCCGTCCATGTGCGAGAGGTTGAGGCCGATGGGCGACCTCTCGAACAGGATGCGGATGAAGTCTTCGCGCTCGGCCAGCCGCATGGCGGTCTGCACGAAATCGGTGATCACCTGGGTGTAGAGGACGATGCCACCGATCGCCCCGTCCTCCGACCGCCAGGGGGTCACCGACCAGCGGAGGTACTCGGTCCTGCCGTCTGCGTAGGCAAGGGAGTCGAGCTCGCTCGACAGGGTCTCGCCGGCCAGACATCGCCGGTGGACGCTCTTCCACCTCTCGTCGATCTGGGGGAACACGTCGTAGTGGCAGCGACCGACCAGGTCGTCGTCCTCGAGCCGGTACGACGCGATCCAGGCCTCGCTGTAGGCGACGTAGCACATCTCGCGATCGAGGAAGGCCACGGGCATGGGCAGCGCGCGGACGAACTCCGCGAATGCGTGCTCGGGCGGCTTGCCCGTCTGGATGCCCTTGCCGTACACCGCGGGGGCTCCTCGTCGTAGAGGGCCTCGACCCCCATTCCCTCAGTATAGTGCGCTTCTGGCCCTTCGAGCCCCATCCTATCGTCGCCGCCTCGGCCCGAACCCTCTCGGGCGGCGACTGGTGGTCGCTTGACGTCGGGTCGCTGCAGGTCGATGCTGGTCGACCTATGTCGCCTCTCGCCGGAGATCTCCTCGTCCTGTCCATCGACCTCGGCACCAGCGGGGTGCGGGTGGCCGCCGTCGACCTCGCCGGTCACACCCACGCATCGGCCACCCGATCCGTCGCCATGCACCTGGGCGCGGGGGGTACGGCGGAGGAGGACCCGGAGGAGATCTGGCGCGCGCTGGGTCATGCCGTCCAGGAGGCGTTCTCGGGCGCTCCGGAGGCAGCGCAGCGCGTGGGAGCCATCCTGTGCGACAGCCAGTACTCCTCCCTCGTGCCCGTGGACGCGACTGGCATCCCGGTCGGCCCGCTGGTCCTCTATCTCGACAGCCGCGGGGGTCCGGCCAGCCGCGCGCTCACCAACGACCATCCGGAGATCGTCCCGCTCTGGCTCGAGCGACACGGCATGGTCTCGTCCGGGGGCGGCAGCGACTCCCTGGCCCACCTGCTCTGGTTCCAGAACGACCGGCCCGAGATCCACGCCAAGGCGCATGCCTACGTGGAGCCCATGGACTACGTGACCGCGCGCCTGACCGGCCGGGTCACCGCGAACATCGGAACCCTCTTCCCGTTTCTCCTCACCGACAACCGGGCGGGCAGCACGGGCGGCTGGTGCGAGGAGATGATCGACGTCTCCGGAGTCGACCGCAGCCGCCTGCCCGAGCTCGTCGCTCCCGACTCCGCGGTCGGCGAGCTGCTTCCGGAGCACGCATCCGCCTGGGGACTGCCGAAGGGCATCGTGGTCTTCTCGGCCGTCAACGACACACACGCTCTCGCCATCGGAACCGCGAGCCACCTGGGCAGCCGGCTCGGCGTGTCGATCGGGACCACCCTGGTGCCGACGACGCTGGTCGAGAGCATGCGCTCCGACCTGGCCTGCTTCCTGCTGACCCAGCCCGCCTCGATCCCGGATCGGCACATCCTGATGGCCGAGGGGGGACTCGGCGGCAAGGCCCTGGACTTCGTGCTGGAGCACCTGATCTACGCCAGGGACCTGATGGGAGACCACCGGCCCGAGGACGCCTTCGCGCGGCTCGAGGCCGCGGCCGACACGGCACCGCCGGGCGCCGACGGTGTCGTCTTCCTGCCCTGGTTGACCGGAAGCTGGGCACCGTCGGGCAACGGCCGGGCGCGGGGAGCCTTCCTGAACCTCGGGCTCGAGACGACCCGCCCCCACATGGTGCGGGCGGTGCTCGAGGGCGTGGGGTGCCAGCTCGCCTGGATGCTGCCCGCGATCGAGGCGCTCACCGGCCGCTCTCACGACGAGCTGGTCTTCGGCGCCGGCGGAGCCGAATCGGACGCCTGGGCCCAGATCCTGGCCGACGTCTGCAACCGCCCGGTCCTCCAGCTGGCCGAGCCCCGCCTCACCAACTGCCGTGGAGCCGCGCTGCTGGCCTTCCATCGACTGGGCCACCTCGACCTGGACGACGCGGACGACCACCTGGTGGTCCGGCGCCGCTACGAACCCCGGGCAGAGCACCGCAGCCTGTACGACGAGCAGCTCGCGCGCTACGTCCTGGCCCACGAACGGCTGAGACCCCTGTTCCCCGGGGCCCGCATGAAGGAGACGAACGATGACCGATGACTCCCGCCCCGACCCCGCTGCTCCCCGCTTCGGCTTCGACGAGCACGGGCTCGGCGCCAGCGCCGTATCCGAGCAGCTCGCTGCCATCGCCCGGGCGGAGGACGAGGTGTGGGCGGACGGCGGCTGCTCGGGCACGATCTACTGCGGCGACCGCGCCATCTACGACCTGATCGCCGAGGCCTTCGGCCGCTTCTCCTACGTGAACGCGCTGCAGCGCGACATGTGTCCGAGCCAGACCCGCTTCGAGTCCGAGATCATCGCGATGACGCTCGACATGCTGCACGGAGGGGCCGCGCGGGAGCGGGGCCTCGAGCCGTGCGGCGTGGTCGGCTCGGGCGGCTCCGAGAGCATCATCTCGTCGGTCTACGCCCACCGCGAGTGGGCGCGCGCGGAGAAGGGCATCACCCGACCCCAGATGATCCTGCCCGACACGGCCCACGTGGCCTTCGACAAGGGCGCCCACTATTTCGGAGTCGAGGTCGTGCGGGCGCCGACGGACCCGAAGACCACCCTGGTGGACGTCGACTTCGTGCGCGAGCACATCGGGCCGCAGACCATCCTGCTGGTGGGCTCGGCGGGCAACTACCCCTACGGCACGATCGATCCCATCGGCGAGCTGTCGGAGCTGGCCGTGTCCCACGATCTGGGGCTCCACGTCGACGGCTGCCTGGGCGGCTTCATCCTGCCCTGGGGCGAAGCCCTGGGCTACGACATCCCGACCTTCGACTTCCGGCTACCGGGCGTGACCACGATCTCGGCCGACACCCACAAGTTCGGCTACGGACCCAAGGGCACCTCGGTCCTGCTCTTCCGCGACAAGCAGCTCCGGCGCCATCAGTACTTCGCGCGCCCCGACTGGAAGGGCGGCATGTACGCCTCGCCGGGCCTGGGCGGGAGCCGCTCGGGCGGGCTGATCGCGGCGACCTGGGCGGTGATGGTGGCCCTGGGGCGCGAAGGCTACCTGGCCAAGGCGCGGCGCATCTTCGAGACCGCCTTCGCGATGCAGGAGAAGGTGAAGGAGCACGCGTCCCTCCGCCTGATGGGCGACCCCACGTTCTGCTTCTCCTTCACGTCGGACGAGTTCGACATCTACCACGTGAACGACTTCATGAAGAAGCGCGGCTGGCGCTTCAACGGTCAGCAGTTCCCCAGCGCCATCCACATGTGCGTCACCGGCCCGCAGACCCAGCCCGGCGTGGTCGAGCGGTTCGGGAGCGACCTGGCCCTGGCCGTGGCCTACGGGCAGGAGCCCGACACGCCGGTCCCCCTGAGCGGCGCCCTGTACGGAGGCCAGGGCGCGCGATCGCGCGCCGAGGACCTCGACATGGATCGCTTGCGCGAGGGGCTGCTCCGCTACATCGACTCCACCCTGGAGCAGCCCCGACCGGGCTGAGCGGAGGCCCCCATGATCATCCTGCATCACGCACCGCTCAGTCGCTCGGTCCGGAGCCTCTGGCTCCTCGAGGAGCTGGGGCTCCCCTACGAGCTCCGGACCCGGGCCCTCGAGCCGCCCGGGGCGAAGCCTTTCGCCCAGAAGACGCCGACCGGGAAGTTCCCGACGCTGGAAGACGACGGGGTCGTCATGTTCGAGTCGGGAGCGATCCTGGAGTACGTGCTCGAGAAGTACGGCGAGGGGAGGCTGGCGCCGGCGGTGGGCGACCCCGATCGCGCGGCGTTTCTCCAGTGGGTCCACTTCGCCGACGCGACCGCCTTCACGGGCCTGGGCAACATCGCCTGGCACACCATGTTCAAGGAGGACGCCGACCGCGTGGCCGATGCCCTGGCCGACTACCGCGGCTGGGCGGAGGCCTCCCTCGACACGCTGGAGCGGGAGCTGACGGAGAAGGAGTACCTGCTGGGGTCGGGCTTCTCGGGCGCCGACATCATGGTCGGCTACTCGGTCCTGGTGGCGAAGGCGTTCGGCGTGCTCGCGGACGGGCATCCCGCGGTGTCCGCCTATCTGCAGCGCCTGCAGGGAAGGCCCGCCCTCGTCGAGGCGCTCCGGGCCTAGAACGCTCGCGCGGACCCCGGCCATGCGTCGATCCCCGGCCCGCTCGCCCGCCCTCGTCGCCGTCATCGCCCTCGCGCTGGTCGGCCTCGCTCTGGGCGGCCTCGCTCTGGGCGGCTGGGTCGCCACGGGTTGGATGGACGGGCCCTGGGGCATGCTGCCGGGCGGCCGCCTGAGGGGCCCCGGGGAGCCCTGCGAGCCGGCTGCGCTGCTCGCCCTGGGCCGGGTCGAACGGGTGGAGCTCGAGGTGCGGCCCGCGCGACCCCGCTCGATCACCACCTGGAGCCTGGTGCACGAGGGCGCCTTCTACGTGCCCGCCGACTTCCTCACCCCCTGGAAGCGCTGGCCGCACCAGGCCCTCGAGGACCCGCGCGTGCGGCTCCGGGCCGCGGGCCGGATCTTCGAATGCCGCGCCGAGCGCGTCCGCGACGCCGCGCTCGTCGCGCGCCTCCGGGCCGGCATCGCGCGCAAGTACGACTTGCAGCCCGACTCGCGCGCGGCCAGGATCGAGGTCTGGTGGTTCCGGCTCGGGCCGCGGACCGCCGCAGCCCGCGAGGCGAACTGACGTGCTCCGCAACCTCCCCAACGGCCTCAGCCTGTTCCGCATCCTGTGCGTGCCGCTGCTGCTCTGGCTCGCGTGGGAGGGCCGCATGGAGGTCTTTCTCGGGGTCTTCGTGCTGGCGCTGGTCTCCGACGTGCTGGACGGCCTGGCGGCTCGCCGGCTGGGGCTCGAGACCGAGCTGGGGGCCTGGCTCGACCAGACCGCCGACTTCGCGCTGTGGGTCTCCTTCCCGTTGGGCGCCTGGTGGCTCTGGCCCGAGATCCTGCGCCGCGAAGCCGGCTGGGCGGTGCTCTCCATCCTCTGTCTGCTGGGACCGAGCGCCGTCGCGTGGCTCAAGTACCGCGAGATCCCCGGCTACCACACGTGGACGGCCAAGACCTGCGCAGTCCTGATGGGGATCGGGGTGCCGTTGCTCCTGGTCTTCGACCAGGCGATCCCGTTCCGGGTCGCCGCGGTGTTCATGGGGGTGGCGGCCGTCGACGAGCTCGGCATCACCTGGGTCCTGCCCACCTGTCGACACGACGTGCCGTCCGTGGTGCACGCGATGCGCATGCGAGACGCAGCCGACCCCGAGCCGAAGGGCGGACAGGCTTGACACGTCACCGCGTTCTGTTCCACTTCCAGGGTATGACCCGAGCCGCCCTCGCAGGAATCCTCGTCTTCTCCCTGGCCGGGTCCGCCGCCGCCGTGCCCGCGGGCTACGAGCTGGTCCTCGAGGACGAGTTCGAGGGCAGCGAGCTCGACGGCTCGATCTGGGAGCACCGGCTGCCGGGTCCCCGGCGCGACGCGGTCAACACCCCCGACGCGGTGCAGCTGGACGGCGACGGCCACCTGGTGATCGACACCTGGACCGAGTCGGGGACCCACTACACGGGAATGATCGGCACCCAGGGGCTCTTCGAGCAGCGCTACGGCTGGTTCGAGGCCCGGATCGACTTCGACGACGCGCCGGGGATGTGGTCGGCCTTCTGGCTCCAGACACCCGACATGGGGAGCTTCATCGGCGATCCGGGCCGCGCGGGGGTCGAGATGGACATCGTCGAGCACGACCTGTTCAACAGCGTGGCGGCCGAGCCCATCTGGCACGGCGCCCTGCACTGGGACGGCTACGGAAGCGACCACAAGATCAGCAACCATCTCGAGGTCGCGCCGGACATCGGGGATGGCTTCCACACCTACGCCCTGGAGTGGACGCCCACCGCCCTTCGCTTCTACTACGACGACACCCTGATGTGGGACGCCTCGGCCGGCCCCATCTCCCATCGGGCGGAGTACCTGATCCTCAGCTCGGAGGTCGAGGACAGCCTCATCAACCGGATCCCGGCCGGTGGCTACGGCGACCGGGCCAGCTCCACCACCCGAATGGTCGTCGACTCCGTGCGGGTCTATCGGGCGGTTCCGGAGCCCGCGTCGGGCAGCCTGCTCGCCCTGGCCTTCGCCGCCGCCCTGGTCGGACGTCGCCGCGGCTCCCGGCCGGTCGAGCCCATGGGTCCGACCGGGCGGGAAGGGCGGATCGCTTGACGCGATCGGTCCTCATCACCGGCGCTTCGACGGGGATCGGGCGCGTCTGCGCGATCGACCTCGACCGCAGGGGCTTCCGGGTCTTCGCCGGAGTGCGCCGCACAGAGGACGGGGAGGCCCTGCGCGAGCAGGCGTCCGAGCGCGTCCGCCCCCTCGTGCTCGACGTGGTCGACGAGTCGCAGGTCCGCCAGGCGGCGGCGGCCATCGACGAGGAGCTGGGCGACGCGGGGCTGGACGGCCTCGTGAACAACGCGGGCATCGTGGTCGCAGGCCCCCTCGAGTTCGTCCCCACGCCGGACCTGCGGCGGCAGCTCGACGTCAACGTGATCGGCCAGCTCTCGGTGACCCGGGCGATGCTGCCCCTCGTCCGGCGCGCCACCGGCCGGATCGTCTTCATCGGCTCTTCCAACGGGTATCTCTCGACCCCCTTCACCGGCCCCTACTGCGCCTCGAAATACGCGATCGAGGCCATCGCCGACGCGCTTCGGCGCGAGCTGCGACCCTGGAAGATCGAGATCTCCCTGGTGCAGCCGGGCGCCATCCGGACGCCCATCTGGGAGAAGTCGAAGAGCGCGGCCGACGCGTTCATCGAGGGCCTGCCGCCGGAGGCGCTGGACCTCTACGGTGCGGTCATCTCCAGCGTGACCGACCTGGTCGACCAGCGCGCGGCGAGCGCCGCGCCCGCCCGCATCGTGGCGGACGCGGTTCGCCACGCGCTCACCGCCCGGCGCCCGAAGACCCGCTACAAGGTGGGTCTCGACGCCCGGGTCCAGTCCCTGCTCTCCCGGCTGCCCGACCGGCTCGTCGACCGCCTCCTCGGGCGGGTTTTCGGGAACGGCTGACCGGGCGCCCTGGCCGCGCCCGTTGGGCGCCTCAGCTGGCCGCCGCGGGCAGCGCCCCGAGGATCGCATCCGTGGCGGGCGCGTGGTCCATCACCTCGAAGGCGTCGGCCCGGACGTGCTTGCGCGCGATCTGCTCCCGCACGAACTCGGGCGTGACCATTCCGGCGTCCACGCACTCGCGCAGCAGACCGAAGAAGTAGCCCTCCTGGTTGGCGTCGGGGTGCTTCCGGTAGTGGCCGAGGAGCGCGTGGTCTCCCAGCAGCTTCCGCCGGCCCCACAGCAGCCAGCCCAGAGGCGGGAACTTCTGGAACTTGTCGGCGGGCGTGAAGTCGACGGGCAGACCGGTCTTCCACGGCTGGGTCCAGCGCTTCGTGGTGTGCAGCATCCGGGTCTGTCGGCTGAAGCGGTCGAGGTCGTTCCAGCCGCTCTCGAACAGGCCGATCGACTCCCGCGGCTCGTGGGTGAGCGTGATCCACTCCTTGTAGTCGAGCTCCTTGTCGAACAGCGCCTGGAACTGCTCTTCGACTCGCCAGTGGGTGAGCTTCGCGCAGTCGAGGAGCATCACGCTGGTGGCCATGCGTCCTTCCACGCTGCGGCTCCGGCGGTTCCGCGGCCGGCAGAAGATCGCCTTGCCCTGCATGTCGCGGGACAGGAGGTCCCAGACGTCGCCCACCGCGAACACGTCGGGGTCGATCACGACGGCGCGTCCCTGATAGCCCATGAGCTCCGGCGGCATGAAGCGCAGCGGAGTGAACGACTGCAGGTCCTCGTTTCGCCAGATGCGCTCCACGCCGTCGCGCAGGAAGGGCTGTCCTTCCTTCGCCTGCAGGAACGGATGATCGGCGTGCTCGATCAGGCAGACGTCGAACTCGTCGTTGTGACGGCTCTGCCGGCGGATCGAGTGGGCCCCGACGAGTGCGCCGAGGATCTGCTTGTGGTTGGTGTGGATGAAGACGCAGGGCTTCGTCCGACTGGGCTGGGTCTGGATGATGGACACCGAAGAGTCCCCCCTTCACGATCGCTCCGGCCCGGACCCACGAGGACATTCCCCGAGCGCCACACCCGGGACCGGTCTTCGATCGAGCAGCCGGAATGGGAGCAAGCCACGTGCCACGCGCCCCAGCGCTCTCGGCCGCCGTGTGCGCTCTCGCCGGGGGGTTCTGGGGCAATCCGGGACGCCCCGGCGGACAGCCGGGTCTGCAGCCACACCGCGGGTGTCGCATCGAGACACACCGGGGGCTGGGCGGTCGGGCCTCAGGCCGCGTCGGCCGCCTCGCCCGCTCCGACGTCGCGCAGGAGGCGGTACTCGGCGAAGTCGGGAGAGTGCATCTCGTCCAGGTACCGCGTGGGGATCCACGGGTACAGGTTCGGCAGGCCCGACGCGTCCATGTACCAGCTGGTGCAGCCGCCGGTCACCCAGATCGTGTGGGAGATGGCGTCGCGCATCGCCTGGTTGTAGGCGTCGAACGCGTCCTCGCGAGCTGCGATGGCGGCGAGCCCGTCCCGCTTCATGCGGTCCAGCATGTCGATCACGTAGTCGACCTGGTGCTCGCTGATCGTGATGAGCGAGAGGTTGCCCACGGGTCCGGTCGGACCTTCGAGCATCCAGAAGTTGGGGAAGCCGGGCACGGCCACGGCCCGGTGGGCGCGGGGCGCGCCGTCCCAGAACTGCTCCAGGTCGCGGCCGCCTTCGCCGATCACCCGGGTGGGCAGGATGAACGCAGCCGGGTCGAAGCCCGTCGCCAGCACGAGCACGTCGAGCTCGTGAAGCGATCCGTCGCTCGTCTGCACGCCCCGGGGCGTGATGCGCTCGATGGGGTCGGTGACGAGGTGCGCATGCTCCTTCGAGATGGCCGGATAGAAGTCGGAGCAGAAGATCAGGCGCTTGCACGCCGCCTGGTACTCTGGCGTGAGCCTGGCCCGCAGCTCCGGATCCGGCACGTGGGTCTCGAGGTTCCTGCGGCAGACGCGGCCGAGCCAGCGTTGCTTGCGCTCGTCGCCCACCGTCGCTGCCGCAAACGTGCGGACCAGCGTCTCGAAGTAGTAGCGATAGACGAGACGCTGCAGGAACGGGAATGCCCGGAGCAGCCGCTTCCACGGCTCCGAGTACTTCTTCTGGGACAGCGGGGCCATCCACTGGGGCGTCCGCTGGAAGACGTGCATCTCACCGACCTCGTCGGTGATGGCGCCGACGATCTGCGCTGCGGTCGAGCCGGTCCCGATGACGCCGACCCGCCTGCCCGCCAGCGGGACGTCGTGGTCCCAACGCGCGGAGTGGAAGCACTCGCCTTCGAACCCGTCGAGCCCCTCGATGTCAGGGTAGGCGGGCTTGTGCAGGATGCCGGTCGCCGAGACCACGACGTCGTAGCGCGCCTCCTCGCCGTTCGCGGTGGTGAGACGCCAGCTGGGCGCCTCGTACTCGAGCCGGGTGACGGGCGAGTGGAAGCGCACGATGTCGGTCACGCCGAAGTCGCGCGCCACCTTCTCCATGTAGGCCTGGATCTCCGGTCCGTAGGAGAAGCGATGGGTCCAGTCGGGGTTCAGCGCGAAGGAGAACGAGTACCAGTGGGACGGGATGTCGCAGGACAGCCCGGGGTAGGTGTTCTCGCGCCAGGTGCCGCCCACGCGATCGGTCTTCTCGTAGACCGTGAGGTCCGTGTAGCCGGCCTCTCGCAGCTTCACGACCGCCGCGATGCCGGACATGCCCGCGCCGACGATCGCGATGGCGGGCTGGCGGCCCGCGCGCGCCCAGGGCTCGGGGCTCGGACTCTCGAGGCTCATGCTGGCTCCGTCGGCGTCCGTCGACACCGTGTCACCAAGCCTCTCGCCCTGGCGACTCACTGTCAACCAGGGCTTCCATCCATCGGACTCCCCCCGCCGGCGACGCGCGCCCCGGGCACGATGGGCTGCGCGAGCCAGGCATGGCTGGGCGTCGCGCGGGACAGCGCGCCCGGCGAGCGCAGGGCCATGGGCGGCGGGATCTCCCGGTCGGCGGCCACGCTGAGGACGAAGCGACCGAAGCGCCGCCACCACCCCGTCATCTGGCCCCCCTCCAGGGGATCCACGGTCAACGGACGCCAACCGCCGACGGCGCCCACGCGACCGATCGCGACCTCCACGGACCGCGTGTCCCGGCGCAGTCCGGTGCGGAGGACCTTGAGCGCGCTCTCCTTGGCACACCAGACGAGGGTCGCCAGCTCCGCCCGCGGCTCGCCTTCCGGGTGGCGCGCTACGAAGGCCCGCTCTGCGTCGGTGAAGTAGTCGCGCACGAAGCGCTCGCTTCGCGGCTCCACCAGCTCGAGGTCGCAGCCCACGGAGAGTGCGCCGTGGGAAGCCGCGGAGTCCGCCAGCACGCACACGCCCCAGCCCGCGCGGTCGCTCAGCGAGATCGCCAAGGAGGAGGGCCGTCCGTCGATCTGCAGCTCGGGCGCCCCGTCCGAGGCGTTCGACACCTCGATGCGCGCGAGGGTCGAGTGGTCGTCGCGCAGCCCCAGGCGCGCGGACACGGCTCGCTTGGCGGTGAAGCGACCCAACAGATAGTCGGTCCGCCGCTTGGCGAACGACATGAGCGCGGCGCGATCGGACTCGCGCGCCGAGAGCCACCCGGTCTCGGCGGGCAGCTCGTTCTCTCCCTGCGCGTGCCAGTGGAGAACCATTGGTTCACCCCGTGGGCTCAGCGCGCGCCGGACCGCAGCTCCTCGAAGAGCCTGGCGTAGTGGAGCAGGTGCCGGACCCCGAGGAACTGAGTGCGCACCCGCTCGCGGGCGGCCGCCCCCAACCGTGCTCTTCGGTCGCCGTCGGCCAGCAGGGCGCGGAGGACACCGGCGAGCTCGTCGAAATCGTTCGGATCCTTGAGCAGCACTCCGCTCTCCTGGTCCTCGATCTGATCGCGAATGCCTCCGACCGCGCTCGCCACCACCGCCCGCTCCTTCCACATGGCCTCCGCGACGGTGAGGCCGAACCCTTCCTGCAGGCTCTTCTGGACGACGATCGTGGCGTGCCGCTGCAGGGCGTTCACGATGGCCGCGTTCTCCTCGACGTCGGCGGTGGGCAGGGTGGCGAGGTGCACTCGGTCGCGCACGGCGGGGGGCAGGGCGCGCCACGCCTCCTCGACCGCGTCGTAGGTGCGCGGACCTTCGGGGTCGTCGGTCACACCCTTCACGTTGGGGCCGGCCAGGACCAGCTCCGCGCCGGTCGGCTCTCCCCCCTCGACCAGACGTTCGAACGCCTTCATCACTCCGATGGGGTCCTTCAGCGGATCCCAGCGTGAGATCTGCACGATGAGCGGCGTATCCCACTCCGGGGCCCGACCGAGCCGCATGATGTCCGCGCGGCGCTGCACCCGCGAAGGGGTTCCGTCCTGCCGCACGAAGCCGTGGTCCGCGTTCTCGGGCGGCGGCCCTTCCACGAGACCCACGTGGATCAGGATGGTGCGGACCGCTCCCTCGTCGAGCTCCTGGTTCTTCGCGCAGAAGGCGTCGATGCTGGGCTGGATGACGCGCGCCTTCCCGTGGTCGCAGATCTCGGGGATGTAGGTCGCGCGGGAGAACACGAAGCGCGGGATCGGATCGAGGTAGGGCCGCAGGAAGGACCAGCCGCGGTTCACCTCGACACCGGGGCCGTCGTGGCCGATGTGACAGCGCCAGACGACGTGGGCGCCGGCCTCGATCAGGGGGACCGCCATGCCCGCGGTCTGGGGATCGTGGAGCAGGACGAAGTCGCCCTCCTGCACGAGGTCCGCCAGCTCCAGCGCGTTGGGCCGCAGCGCCTCTTCGTAGATGCGGTGCTCCGCTTCGCCGAGCGGCGATCCGTCGCCGGCCGAATCGTGGAGCGCGTGGTGGATGCGCTTGGTGACGCGGAAGAAGTCCGCGTTGCCCCCGATCACGATCCAGCGCGCGTCGATCCCGACGCCTCGCGTGTAGCCGAGCACGGACTGGAGCATCTCCGCCACGCCTCCACCCACGGCGGTGGAGTTGACGTTCCACACGACGCGTCGGGAGAGCATGTCTCGAAGCTGCGCGGCGACGCCGCGCGCCTCCTTCATCGCCTCGGCGTCGAGGACGCTGTCGAAACGATCGAGCGTCTGTGCACCGATGCGCACTTCCTTGAGGTTCGTCATTCGATGCTCCGATGGTTCGTGTCGAGAAACTTGAACGGTCCCGGACGCCGTGGACTACTATATGCGCCCGGTGCGTTCGGCGAACGACTTCGATCGATCGTCGTCGAGTCGGCTGGGTCCCTGAAGGCCACACCGTATCGAAGCTTCAGGGTGAAAGGCTGTGGCCCTCCGCCACATGATTGCTTCGACCACCGACTGAGGCAAAGCACCCCATGTCTCTCGACCGCGAGACCCTCGACATGGCCCTCGAGTCGCTGCGCGACTTCGCGAAGCAACGCCTCGGCCCCGAGGTGCTGCTCGACTTCGATGCGCGCGACGAGATGCCCATCGAGATCGTCCACGAGATGTGCGGACCCGAGCTCGGCGTCCAGCTGCTGTTCCTGCCCGAAGAGGTCGGCGGCATGGGCGGCGCGGCCTTCGACGTCTACCGCTGCTGCGAGGAGCTGGCGCGCATCGACGTCGGCGTGGCCACCGCGCTGCTCGCCACGTTCCTCGGCAGCGATCCGATCCGGGTCGGGGGAACGCCCGAGCAGAAGCAGCACTGGCTGGGGCGCATCGCCGACGAGGGCGTGCTGATGGCCTACGGCGCCACGGAGCCCCAGGCGGGAAGCGATCTCGCCGCGCTCCGCAGCACCGCCACCCCGGTGGAAGAGGACGGACGGGTCTCGGGCTACCGGCTGAACGGCCGCAAGCAGTGGATCAGCAACGGCGGGGTCGCGGAGGTCTCCACGATCCTGGCGCTGGCTCCCGGCGGACCCAGCTGGTTCGTGGTCGAGCGCGAGACCGACGGCTTCTCGAGCGAGCGGCCGGAGGACAAGCACGGCATCCGGCTCAGCAACACGGCGGCGCTGGTGCTCGACGACGTGTTCGTCCCCACGGACCACCTGGTGGGCGGGATCGAAGGCCAGGGCCTGCCCCAGGCCGTCGCCGTCTTCGGCTACACGCGGCTGATGGTCGCCGCGTTCGGGTTGGGGGCGGGCTGGGAAGCGCTCGATCGGGCCATCGACTACTCGACCGAGCGGATCCAGGCCGGCGCACCCCTCGCGGAGAAGCAGGGCTACACCCACAAGCTGATCGTGCCCCACGCGGTGTGGCTCGAGGGCGCGCGCGCCTACATCGAACGCACCGCCGCGGCCCTCGACGCGATCGACGACCCCGAGGGCCACTACGTGACCGAGGGCGCCATCGCGAAGTGGCTGGCGACCGAGGCGGGCAACCTCGCAGCCGACGCGGCGATCCAGGCGCTGGGCGGGTACGGGTACACCCGCGAATATCTCGTCGAGAAGATCAAGCGGGACGTCCGCATCACCACCATCTACGAGGGCACCTCGGAGATCATGGAGATGACGATCAGCCGCGACCGCTGGCAGCAGCACCTGAAGACGCGCGGCCGCCACTACCATGATCGGGCCGAGGAGCTCGAGGCCCTCGACCGCGAGGTGAGCGGCTGCGGCGCGAAGGTCGCCGCCCTGGCGCTCCACGCCCTCGCCGAGGTGATGGAGCGCGCCCGCACCGCCCGCCTCACCCGCAACCAACACGTACAGCTCCGGCTGGGCGAGGCCATCGCCTGGGCCGAGGGCACCGCGAGCCTCGCGCGCCGCGCGGTGGATGCCGCGCGCGGCGCGCTTCCGGAGAAGACGGTCCAACGCTTCGCGCCGGAGACGCTGGCCGCGATGGCCCGGGTCCACGCGCGCGACGCGGCGCTCCGGGTGGCGGACGCGGGGCTTCGCTGGGTGCGCGGCGGGGACGGCGTCGACGACGCGGCGCTGCGCGAGTTCGAAGCGGCCATGGGACTGCCCGCGATCCACGCGGCGCAGGCCGGGCTGCTGACCGACATGAACCAGATCGCCGACGCACTCTACGACCGCTAGACGACGGGTGCGTCACCCAGTCGAGGGAACACATGGAAGAAGCTGCGCACCGGGCCATCGCCATCGTCGGTGTGAGCGCGATCCTGCCGGACGCGCCGGACGCCGCCCGCTTCTGGCAGAACGTCAAGGACGGCCGCTACAGCATCGGCGAGGTGCCTCCCGAGCGCTGGGACCCGGACCTCTACTGGGACCCCGACCCCAAGGCGCCCAACAAGACCTACTCGAAGATCGGCGGCTTCGTGCGCGACTGGGAGTGGGAGCCCATGAAGTGGAAGCTCCCGATTCCACCGAAGGTCGCCGACGCCATGGACGAGTCCCAGCGCTGGGCCGTCGCCTGCGCGCGCAGGGTGCTGCTGGACGCCGAGGAGGTGTCGAAGCCTCTCGACCGGGAGCGCACGGCCATCGTGATCGGGACCGCGATGGCGGGCGACCAGCACTACTGGACGTCGCTACCGGTCTTCTTCCCCGAGTACGCGGGCGCCCTGGCCGCGGCCCCGTCGTTCCGCGCGCTCCCCGCGGACGTGCAGGAGGCCATCGCGGGCGAGATGCGCGAACGCATCGGCGAGCGGGTCCCGGGCATCACCGAGGACACCATGCCGGGTGAGCTGGCCAACTGCATGGCCGGCCGCATCGCCAACCTCTTCGACTTCCACGGACCGAACTTCGTGTGCGACGCAGCCTGCGCCTCCGCGCTGGCCGCCATCGACGCCGCCGTCGACGGACTGCTGGAGGGCGAGTACGAGGCCGCGCTCGTCGGTGGCGTGGACCGCAACATGGGCCCGGCGCCCTTCGTGAAGTTCTGCAAGATCGGGGCGCTCTCGGCCACCGGCACGCGACCCTATGGCGACGGCGCCGACGGCTTCGTGATGGGAGAGGGCGCGGTCTTCTTCCTGCTGAAGCCGCTGGCCGCCGCCGAGGCGGCCGGGGACCGCATCCACGCGGTGATCCGGGGCGTGGCGGGCTCGAGCGACGGCAAGGGCAAGGGCATCACCGCGCCGAACCCGGCCGGTCAGCGCCTGGCCGTCGAACGCGCCTGGCGCGCGGCCGGGCTCGCGCCCGAGACCGCGACCCTGATCGAGGGCCACGGCACCTCGACGCGGGTGGGCGACGTGGTCGAGGTGGAGACCCTGAACTCGGTGTTCGGCGGCCGCGGACTGCCCCGCGACGCCATCGCCCTGGGCTCGGCGAAGTCGAACATCGGCCACCTGAAGGGGGCGGCGGGCGCGGCGGGCCTGCTGAAGACCGTCTTCGCCCTCCAGGAGAAGGTGCTGCCCCCGAGCCTCAACTGTGAGAAGCCCAACCCCAACATCGACTTCGCGGCCACCCCCTTCCACGCCAACACCGAGCTCAAGCCGTGGGACACGCCGGCCTGCGGGGTGCGGCGCGCCGGGGTGAGCGCCTTCGGCTTCGGCGGCACCAACTTCCACGCGGTCCTCGAGGAGCACGTCCCCGGTCGGCTCACCCGCAAGGTGTCGTCCGCCGTGCCCGACGAGGTCACGAGCTCCGCGGAAGCGGTGATCGAGCTCAAGGCGCCGCCGCGGGGCGCCGTGGTCCTCGGGGCCGACGACGCGGCCGGGCTCCGCGGGAAGCTGGAGTCGGTGCTGGCCGAGGCCCGTTCGGGCCGGGCCCCCGAGCCGGTCGCGCCCCGGGAAGCGGACCTGCGGGCGGCCGAGCGCCTGGCCATCGACTACGGCGACGCGGCCGAGCTCGCCACCCGGGCCGAGCGCGCGGCCCGCGCCCTCGAGTCCGACCAGCCGGCCCTCTGGAAGGCCCTGCGCAGCCAGGGCATCCACCGGGGAAGCGGCGCTCCCGGCAAGGTCGCCTTCCTGTACACGGGCCAGGGCTCCCAGTACGTGAACATGCTCCGCGGCCTGCGCGACAGCGACCCCGTGGTGCGCGAGACCTTCGAGGAGGCCGATCGGGTGATGGAGCCCATTCTCGGGCGGCCGCTGTCCGACGTGATCTTCGCCGACCCGTCCGACGCCGACGCGATCGGGGCCCGGGAGGCGGAGCTGCGCCGCACGGAGATCACCCAGCCCGCGGTGCTCACCGTGGACAGCGCGCTCACCCACCTGCTCGCCAGCCACGGGATCCAGCCCGACCTGGTCATGGGCCACAGCCTCGGGGAGTACGGGGCGCTGGTCGCCTCGGGCGCGCTCCCCTTCGCCGACGCCCTCGAGGCCGTCGCGGCGCGCGGCCACGAGATGGCGAGCCTGGACATGCAGGACAACGGCAAGCTGGCGGCCGTTTTCGCTCCCATCGGTGAGGTGGAGACGCTCCTCGCGGAGCTGGGCGGCGACGTGGTCATCGCCAACGTGAACAGCTCGAGCCAATCCGTGGTGGGCGGCGCCAGCGCGGCCGTGGAACGGGTGGTGACGGCCTGCACCGAGCGGGGAATCCAGGCCGTGGAGCTCCCGGTGAGCCACGCCTTCCACACGTCCATCGTCGCGCCGGCCAGCGATCCGCTTCGGCGCACGCTGGAGAGGTTGCGACTGGCTCCTCCGGAGCTGCCGGTGGTCGCCAACGTGAGCGGCGAGCTCTACCCCAACGGCCCCGGCGCGGTCCCCGAGATGCTGGACCTGCTGGCCGCCCAGGTGGCCTCGCCGGTCCAGTTCGTGAAGGGTCTGCAGACCCTCTACGAGGCCGGCGCGCGGATCTTCGTGGAGGTCGGCCCCAAGAAGGCGCTGCACGGGTTCGTGACCGACGTGCTGGGCGACCGCGACGACGTCCTGGCCCTGTTCACGAACCACCCGAAGGTGGGCGACGCGGCCTCGGTCAACCAGGCTCTCTGCGGCCTGTGGGCCAGCGGGCTGGGCGTGGGACGCGCCGAGGCTGCGCGGCCCGCGATCGCCGCGCCGGCGGCCGCGGTCCCGGCGGCCGCGACCGACCCGAGCGCGAGCCCGGCGCCGACGGCCGCGGCGAACCCGGCGGCCGCCGGCCCGGCCGACCGTCGCTTCGCCGAGCTGGGTCGGCTGGTGACGGAGTTCCTCGAGCGCGGCACCCGCATTCTCGGCGGTGCGGAGGCTCCGGTGGAGCCGCCTGTCGTCAGCGGCGCCGCGCTGGGTCTCCCGGGCGGCGAGCGCGTCTTCGACGACGACAACGTGCAGCGCATCCTGGACGGCGAGCAGGAGATCGACGTGATCCCCACGCGCTTCCGCCACGCCATGGTCGACAAGCACATCACCCGCCTGGTGAAGACCGGCGGCGGCGGACCCCACTTCGAGGCGATCGAGGAGTCGGGCGACGTCATCAAGCTGGCGGCGCGCGGAGGCGAGCTGAATCTGGTCGAGGAGTTCGGGGTGGATCCCGAGCGCGACGCGGCGCTCGACGTGACGACCCGCCTGGCCATCGCGGCCGGCATCGAGGCGCTGCGGGACGCGGGCATCCCGCTGATGCTCCACTACCGCACCACCACCAAGGACACGCGCCTTCCGGACCGCTGGATGCTGCCCGAGCCCCTGCGCGACGAGACCGGCGTGATCTTCGCGTCCGCGTTCCCCGGCTTCGACGCCTTCGCGGACGAGCTCACCCGCTACTTCGAGGCCCACGGCCGGGAGTCGCGCCAGGAGATCCTGCGGAGCCTGCGGGAGCGCTTCCGCGACGACGGCGGCGTGGTCGTGGAGGAGCTCGATCGGCGCCTGCACGAGCTGGATCAGGAGGTCGAGGACCACCCCTACCAGTTCGACCGCCGCTTCCTCTTCCGCGTCCTGCCCATGGCCCACGCCCAGTTCGCCGAGCACATCGGCGCGCGCGGACCCAACACCCACCTGAACTCGGCCTGCGCGAGCACCACCCAGGCCTTCGCCCTCGCCGAGGACTGGATCCGTGCCGGGCGCTGCCGCCGGGTGGTGGTGGTGGCCGCCGACGACGCCACCAGCGACCGCATGATCGAGTGGATCGGCTCGGGGTTCCTCGCCACCGGGGCCGCCGCCACCGACGACGTCGTCGAGGACGCGGCCCTGCCCTTCGACCGGCGCCGCCACGGGATGATCCTGGGCATGGGCGCCGCCGGCGTGGTGATCGAGCACGCGGCGTGCGCGCGCGAGCGGGGGCTGCGGCCGATCTGCGAGATCGCGAGCACGGTCACGGCCAACAGCGCCTTCCACGGCACCCGCCTCGACGTGAGCCACATCGGCAACGTCATGGAGCGCGTGATCGCCCAGGCGGAGCAGCGGCTCGGGGTCGATCGGCACGCCCTGGCGAGCGAGCTCCTCTTCGTCTCCCACGAGACCTACACCCCGGCGCGCGGCGGCAGCGCTTCCGCGGAGGTCGAGTCCCTGCGCCGGGTCTTCGGCGATTCGGCCGATCGCATCGTGGTGGCCAACACCAAGGGGCTCACTGGTCACCCCATGGGCGTCGGCATCGAGGACGTGGTGGCGGTGAAGGCGCTCGAGACCGGCGTGGTGCCGCCGGTTCCCAACTGGCGCGAGCCCGACCCCGACCTCGGCCCGCTCAACCTCTCGAAGGGCGGGGCCTACCCGCTCCGCTGGGCGCTCCGACTGGGCGCGGGCTTCGGCTCGCAGATCAGCATGTCGCTGCTCCGCTGGACGCCGACCCCGGACGGTCGCCGCCCCAGCGCGGACGCCCTGGGGTATGCCAGCCGACTGGTAGACCGCGCCACCTACGACGCCTGGCTGCGATCGGTGAGCGGCGACGACCCGGCGGAGCTCGAGGTCGTGCGCCACACCCTGCGCCTGGTGGATCGCGGACCGGAGGCCGCGGCGCGCCGCAGGCCGACGGCGCTGGCTCCGGCGGCCGCGCCCGCGGCTCTCCCCAGGCCGGCGGCCACGGCGGCGGCGCCGACCGAGGCGCCGACTTCCCCGGGCGTGTCGGCACCCGCACCGGCGCCCTCGACAGCGGCTGCGGCTCCGTCTCCCGTGGAGGCGCCCACCGCCGATTCCGCGGCGGGCAACGGCGAGGCGGCCATCCGCCAGCGGGTGCTCGAGATCGTCGCCGGCCAGACCGGCTATCCCGTCGACATGCTCGACCTCGATCTCGACCTCGAGGCCGACCTCGGCATCGACACCGTCAAGCAGGCCGAGACCTTCGCCGCCATCCGCGAGGCCTGGGGCATCCCCCGCGACGAGAACCTCCAGCTCCGCGACTACCCCACCCTCGCCCACGCCATCCGCTTCGTGCAGGAGCGCCTGCCCGGCGGCGACGAGACCGGAGCCCCGGCGCCGGCGGAGCCCGCCCGACCCGAAGCGCCCGCCGCCGATTCCGCGGCCGGCGACGGCGAGGCCGCCATTCGCCAGCGGGTGCTCGAGATCGTCGCCGGCCAGACCGGCTACCCCGTCGACATGCTCGACCTCGATCTCGACCTCGAGGCCGACCTCGGCATCGACACCGTCAAGCAGGCCGAGACCTTCGCCGCCATCCGAGAGGCCTGGGGCATCCCCCGCGACGAGAACCTCCAGCTCCGCGACTACCCCACCCTCGCCCACGCCATCCGCTTCGTGCAGGAACGCCTGCCCGGCGGCGCCGCGGCGTCGGCGGTCGCGACGGACGAACGCGAGGACGCCCCCGAGTCCGAAGCCGGAAGCGAGACACCAGGGGCGCTGCGTCTGGCCCTCGCCGAGGGCGACCTCGAGGCCGCAGCAGCGATTCCGCGGAGGGTCCCGACCCCGGTCCTGCGACCGCCGCTGGACTGGTGTGCGGCCACCGGCGTGTCCCTCGCGAAGGGCGCCCGCGTCGTCCTGATGCCGGACGCGTCCGGCGTGGCGAGCGCGCTGGAGTCGCGGCTGGGCGAGCGCGGCGTGGAGGTGCTGTCGCTCGAGGGCGCCGACGACCGCGACGCGGTGGTGGAGAGGATCCGCGCCTGGCGCGAGGCCGGACCGATCCAGGGCTGCTACTGGCTCGCCGCCCTCGACTCCGAAGGCGACCACGCGGCGCTGTCGAGCGCCGCGTGGCAGGCCGGTCTCACGAGGAGGGTCAAGCTCCTCGAGGCCGCCGCGCGTGCGCTCTACGACGAGCTCGCAGCGGAGGACCGCTTCTTCATCTCCGCCTCGCGCCTGGGAGGTCGGCACGGCTACGGCGACGAGGGCGCGCTGGCTCCCCAGGGCGGCGCGGTCGTCGGCTTCGTCAAGGCGCTGGCCCGCGAGCGCGGCGAGGCCCTGGTGAAGGCCGTGGACTTCGCGGCCGACGAGGACGCCGGCCGGCTGGCCGAGGCGCTGGTCGCCGAGACGCTGCACGACCCGGGCGCGGTGGAGATCGGCGTGCGCGCCAAAGAGCGCGTCACCCTGGCGCTGGTCGAGCAGCCGTTCGCGCCCGACGCGGACGGCCTCGACCTGGGACCCGACAGCACCTTCGTCGTGACCGGCGCCGCCGGCGGCATCGTCTCGGCGATCGTCGCCGACCTGGCGCAGGGCGCGGGCGGCGGAACCTTCCACCTCCTCGACCTGGTGGCGGAGCCGGACCCCGGCGACCCCGAGCTGGCGCGCTTCCAGGAGGACCGGGACGGCCTGCGACGCGACCTCTTCGAGCGCCTCAAGGCGGTGGGCGAGCGCGCCACGCCGGTTCGCGTGGAGCGCGAGCTGGCCGGCGTCGAACGCGCCCACGCGGCGGCCGCCGCCATCGACGCCGTCCGTCGAGCGGGAGGGCAGGTGCGCTGGCACTCGGTCGACCTCACCGACGGGGACGCGGTGGCCAAGGCCCTCGAGGAGGTGCGCGACGCCGGCGGCGCCGACGTGGTCCTCCACGCGGCCGGGCTCGAGCGCAGCCAGCAGCTTCCGGACAAGCCCGATGCCGAGTTCGACCTGGTCTTCGACGTGAAGGCGAACGGCTGGCACCACCTCATGCGCGCTTTGGACGGCGCCCGGGTGGGCGCCGTCGTCGCCTTCAGCTCCATCGCCGGCCGACTCGGCAACGCGGGCCAGACCGACTACGCCGCCGCGAACGACCTGCTCTGCAAGTGCGTCTCGGCGCTGCGCCGGGAGCGGCCGGACACCCGCGCGCTGGCGATCGACTGGACCGCCTGGGGCGGCATCGGCATGGCGAGCCGGGGCTCCATCCCGGAGATCATGGCGCGGGCGGGCATCGACATGCTCCCGCCCGCGGCCGGCGTGGCCCTGGTCCGCCAGGAGCTCACCTCGAGCGGACGCCGGGGCGAGGTCCTGCTGGGCGAGCGGCTCGGCGTCCTCCTCGCGGAGCGGCGGTCCCACGGCGGGCTCGACCCGGAGGCCGTGCGCGAGGTGCGACGGGGACCGCTGGTGGGAGAGATCGTCGAGGTCGGCATCCACGACGGTCTGTGTGCGCGCACCCGTCTCGACCCGAAGACCCGGCCCTTCCTCCACGACCACGAGATCGACGACACCCCGGTCCTGCCCGGCGTGATGGGCATCGAGGCCTTCGTCGAGCTGGCAAGCGCGCTCCGACCGGAGCTCGCCGTCCGCTCCGTGGACGACGTGCGCTTCCTCGCCCCCTTCAAGTTCTACCGGCGGGAGCCGCGGGAGATCGAGGTGCGCGCGCGCTTCGAGCCCCGCGGAGACGACGTGGTGGCCCACTGCCGGCTCATCGGTCACCGTTCGCTGCCGGGGCGGGACGAGCCCCAGGAGACCCTGCACTTCAGCGCCCGCGTGAGGCTCGGGACCGAACCGGCTCCGGCCGAGTCGGTCCCGCCGTGCGCGGCCCCGCCCGAGGGCGCCGTGGGTGCGCAGGACGTCTACCGCGTCTACTTCCACGGTCCGGCCTTCCAGGTGCTCGCCGCCGCCTGGGGCGGACCGGAGCGGAGCTTCGGACGGATCGCCGACGGGCTGCCCGCGGCCCTGGGGTCCGACGACTCGGCCCTCGAGAGCCGCCCGCGCCTCACGGAGCTCGCCTTCCAGACGGCGGGCGTCCGAGAGATCGGGGGCAGCGGTCGCATGGGGCTGCCCCAGCGCATCGCGTCGCTCGAGCTTCCGTCGGCGGCTTCGGAGTCGCTCGACGGCTGCACCTGCATCGTATCGCCGGCAGACGACGGCGTCGATGCGCTCGTCGTCGACGCGGAGGGAGGAGTCCGGGTTCGCATGCGCGGCTACGCCACCGCCGCGCTCCCGGGCGAGATTCCCGACGCCTTGCGCGCGCCGCTCGCCGCGGCCATCCACAACGAAGGGGCAGGCAAGTGAAGAGCATCCGGCGCGTCGCCATCGTGAACCGCGGCGAAGCGGCCGTCCGCCTGATCCGCGCCGTGCGCGAGCTGTCGCGCGAGCGGGGCGAGGACTGGCGTGTGATCGCACTCCACACCGATCCAGACGATCAGTCGCTCTTCGTGCGCGAGGCCGACGAGACCTGGTCGCTGGGCAGCGCGAGCTTCGAGGATCCGCGCGACGGCCGGCGCAAGAGCCGCTACCTCGACTACGAGGCGCTCGAGCGCGCACTCGTCGAGACCCGCGCCGACGCGGCGTGGGTGGGCTGGGGCTTCGTCGCCGAGCACGAGGCGTTCGCCGAGCTGTGCCGGCGACTCGAGGTGGCCTTCATCGGTCCCACGCCCGAGACCATGCGCGCCCTCGGCGACAAGATCGGCTCGAAGCGGCTCGCCGAGAAGGCGGGCGTGCCGGTGGCGCCGTGGAGCGGCGGACCGGTCGCCGACCTGGACGCCGCCCGCGGGCACGCCGAGCAGCTCGGCTATCCCCTCATGGTCAAGGCCACCGCGGGAGGCGGCGGCCGCGGCATCCGCAGGGTGCGCAACGGCACCGAGCTGGCCGATGCCTTCGAGAGCGCGCGCTCCGAGGCATTGAAGGGCTTCGGCGACGACACCGTCTTCATGGAGCGCCTGCTCGAGGGCGCTCGTCACATCGAGGTGCAGATCGTCGGAGACGGGCAGGGCGGCTGCTGGGCCCTCGGCGTGCGCGACTGCACCGTCCAGCGCCGAAACCAGAAGGTGATCGAGGAGTCCCCCTCCCCGGTGCTGACCCCGGAGGAGCACGAAGCCGTGTGTGCGGCGGCGGTCCGGCTGGGGCTGGCCGCCGACTACCGCAACGCCGGCACGGTGGAGTTCCTGTTCGACCCCGTCGAACGCGTGTTCTCGTTCATGGAGGTGAACGCGCGCCTGCAGGTCGAGCACCCGGTGACCGAGTGCACCTCGGGCGCGGACCTCGTGAAGCTCCAGCTCTTCGTCGCCGCCGGCGGGCGTCTCGAAGGCGACCCGCCGCCCTCGCGCGGGCACGCCATCGAGGTCCGCGTGAACGCCGAGGACCCGGAGCGGGGGTTCGCGCCGTCGCCGGGTCGCATCGAGCTGTTCCGCCCGCCCTCGGGACCGGGCATCCGGGTCGACAGCGGCTTCGTCGAGGGCGACCGCATCGCACCGGACTTCGACTCCATGCTCGCCAAGGTGATCGCCAGCGGGCGGGACCGGCGCGAGGCCCTCTCGCGCCTGCAGCGCGCACTGCGCGAGATGCGGCTGGCGGTGAAGGGCGGCGCCACCAACAAGGGCTTCCTGCTGGGGCTGCTGGAGCGCGACGAGGTGCTGACCAGCGAAGTCGACGTCGGCTGGCTCGACCGGCTGGCCGGCGCCGGGGAGCACCTGCCGAAGCGGCACGCCGAGATCGCGGTCCTCCAGGGCGCGGTCGATGCCTACGAGGCGGAGCGGCAGGTGGAGCAGGCGCGCTTCTACGCCACCGCGGCGCGGGGGCGCCTGCGTGTGCGCCGGGAGGTGGGGTGCAACGTCGAGCTCCGCTGCCGCGGGGCGCACTACGTGATGCGCGTGCGACGCGTGGGCCCCTTCGACTACCGGATCGACGTGGACGGCCAGCGCCTGGAGGTGCGCGTGGAGCCGCTGCGCCCGTTGGAGCGCCGCTTCGAGGTGGCCGGCCGGGCGTACCACGTCCTCAGCATCACCCACGGCCTGGACCAGCTGGTCGAGGTGGACGGCATCCCCCACCGACTCACCCGGGACGACGCTGGGATCGTGCGGGCTCCCGCACCCTCGGTGGTCCTCTCGCTCACCGTGGGCGAGGGCGACGAGGTGGAGCGCGGCGACCGCCTCGCGGTGCTCGAAGCGATGAAGAGCGAGCTCCAGGTGGTAGCGCCCTGCGCGGGCAAGGTGCGCCAGGTCCTCGTCTCCCCCAACGTGCAGGTGGACTCGGGCGCACCGCTCGTGGTCCTGGAGCCCGTCGAGCGGGACGGCGACGAGGAGGAAGAGAGGCGCGTCGCCTTCCCGGCGAGCGGCGCCGCGGCGCCGACGACCCCGGGAGAGCGCTGCATCGCGGACCTCCACGCCCTGCGCAGCCTGCTGCTGGGCTTCGACATCGACCCCGCCGAGGCCGGCCGGCTGGCGGGCGAGAGGGCCCGGGCCTGCGATGCCCTGCCGGCCGACGATCCCGACCTGCTCGAGGGCGAGGCGGACCTGCTCCGGATCTTCACCGACGTGTGTGCGCTGTTCGAACGGCGGGAAGCGGACCCGAGCCGCGCCCTCGAGGCGCGGACGCCCGAGGAGTATCTGCTGCTCTACCTGCGGTCCCTGGACGCCGAGGCCGCGGGGCTCTCCACGTCCTTCGTGGACCGGCTCCAGCGGGCCCTGCGCCACTACGGGGTGGAAAGCCTCGAGCGCTCTCCCGCCCTCGAAGAGGCCATGGTCTGGATCGCGAAGGCCCACGAGCGGGTGGACGAGCAGGTCGACGCGGTGCTCGCGATCCTCGAGCGGCGCCTCGATCTGCCGGACCTCGACGCCTCCGAGGAGTTCCGCGCGCTGCTGGACCGCATCGTGGTGGTGACGCGCAGGCGCTTCCCCTCGGTGAGCGACCTGGCGCGGGAGGTGCGCTACCGGAGGTTCGATCGGCCCTTCTTCCACGCGGTGCGCGAGCGGATCGACGCCGAGGCCGACGACCGGCTGGAGGCCCTCGTGGGCCTGAGCGAAGGCCCGGAGGCGGAGGCGCTCCGCCAGGCCCTGGTCGAGTGCCCGGAGCCCCTCATCACCCGCTTCCTGCCGCGCTTCGACGAGGCCCACCCGGGTCTGCGCGGCGTCATGCTGGAGATCGCCACCCGCCGCTACTACCGGATTCGCGAGATCGGCGAGCTGTCGGTCTCCGAGGTCGCCGGACGCAGCGTGGCCTCGACCCGCTACGCCCACGAGGGCACGCGGGTGCGGGCGCTCACCACCCACGCAAGGCTCGACGAGGTGGAGGATGCGGCGCGTGCGATCGCGCCGCTGCTCGCCGAGACCCCGGACGCCGAAGACGCGGTCATCGACCTCTACGTCTGGCACGCCGGGCCCCGCCCGGAGGACGACGCAGCCGAGTCGATGCTGCGCCGCGCCCTCGAGGCCGCGGGGTTCCCCCGATCCGTGCGACGCGTGGTGGCGGTCCTCGGGTCGGGTCGCGGCGAGCGCGGCATGGGAGGCGTCCAGCACTTCACCTGGCGCTCGAGCGGGGAGGGGCTCTTCGAGGAGAACATCTGGCGCGGGCTCCATCCTATGATGGGCAAACGTCTCCAGCTCTGGCGCCTCGCCAACTTCGACGTGCAGCGCATCGACTCGGCCGAGGACGTCTACCTGTTCCACGGCGTGGCGCGATCGAACCCCAAGGACGAGCGGCTGTTCGCCTTCGCCGAGGTGCGCGACCTGTCCGCCATCCGCGACAAGGAAGGCCGGCTGCTCCGACTCCCGCGGCTGGAGTCCGTCCTGCTCGAGGCGTTCGCCGCGATCCGCCTGTTCCAGTCGAGACGCGGCGCCCGCCGGCGCCTCCAGTGGAACCGCGTGCTGCTCTACGTCTGGCCCGCCCTCGACCTGCCCATCGAGGAGCTCAACGAGGTGGCCCACCGCCTGCTCCCGGCCGGCGAGGACCTGGGACTCCAGAAGGTGGTGGCCCGAGCGCGGGTTCCCATGGGCGACGACGGCGAGCTGCACGACACCATCATCCAGATCGCGACACCGGGCGGACGCGAGGTGGTGCTCTCCTTCCGCCAGCCGGCCGAGCGGCCCATCTCCCCGCTCTCGGAGTACGACCAGCAGGTGGTTCGCCTGCGCCAGCGCGGACTGCTGCACCCCTTCGAGCTGATCCAGCTGCTGACGCCGTCCACCGAGGCGCGATCGCCGTTCCCGCCCGGAGACTTCACCGAGTACGACCTGGAGGGCGACGGACCCCTGCGGCCGGTGGATCGCGCTCCCGGTCGCAACACTGCCAAGCTCGTGACCGGAGTCATCCGCAACTACACGACCAAGCACCCGGAAGGCATGACCCGCGTCCTCGTCGCCGGCGATCCGAGCCGGGAGATGGGATCGTTCGCGGAGCCCGAGTGCAGGCGCATCCTGGCCGCCCTCGAGCTGGCCGAGGAGCTGGGGGTTCCGATCGAATGGTTCCCGGTCTCGGCCGGCGCCAAGATCGCCATGGACACCGGCACCGAGAACCTCGACTGGACGGCGCTGGTCCTGCGCAAGCTGATCGAGTTCACCCAGCAGGGCGGCGAGGTCAACATCGTGACCGACGGCATCAACGTCGGCGGCCAGTCCTACTGGAACGCCGAGGCCGCCATGCTCATGCACACCCGCGGCATCCTGGTGATGACGCCGGGCGCCTCGATGGTGCTCACGGGAAAGAAGGCCCTCGACTACTCCGGCGGCATCTCCGCCGAGGACCACCAGGGCATCGGCGGCTACGAGCGCATCATGGGTGTGAACGGCGAGGGGCAGTTCTTCGCCGCCGACATCGGCGACGCGTGCCGCATCCTCTTCCACCACTACGAGCACGCCTACGTGGCCCCGGGCGAGCGCTTCCCGCGACGCGCGAACACCGACGACCCGATCGACCGCGACGTCTGCGCCCACCCCTATGGCGAGGGCGCCCACGGCTTCGACTTCGTCGGCGACGTCTTCAGCGACGAGAAGAACCCCGGTCGGCGCCGCCCCTTCGACATCCGCCGCGTGATGGGGGCCACCGTCGACCAGGACCACGAGCCCCTGGAACGCTGGCACGACATGCGCGAGGCCGAGGTCGCGGTGGTCTGGGACGCCCACCTCGGCGGGTTGCCCGTGTGCCTGATCGGCTTCGAGTCCCAGCCCATCCCGCGTCTGGGCTTCGTTCCGGCCGACGGACCCGAGCAGTGGACCGCCGGGACGCTCTTCCCCCTCGCCTCGAAGAAGGTGGCGCGGGCCGTCAATGCGGCCAGCGGGAATCGACCGGTCGTGATCCTGGCGAACCTCTCCGGATTCGACGGATCGCCCGAGTCCCTGCGGCGCCTCCAGCTCGAGTACGGCGCGGAGATCGGCCGCGCCGTGGTGAACTTCCAGGGCCCCATGGTCTTCTGCGTCGTCAGCCGCTACCACGGCGGGGCCTACGTGGTGTTCTCCCGAGCGCTCAACGAGAACCTCGAGATCGGAGCGCTCGAGGGGAGCTTCGCCTCGGTGATCGGCGGCGCGCCGGCTGCGGCGGTGGTGTTCTCCGGCGACGTGGACCGGCGGACGCGCGAGGACCCCCGCCTCCAGGAGCTCGAGGGCGAGATCGGCCGGGCCGACGACGCCCGACGCGGTCGGCTGCGGGCGCGCTGGCACGAGCTCTTCGAGTCCGTGCGTTCGGAGAAGCTGGGCGAGGTCGCCGAGCAGTTCGACCAGATCCACACCGTGCAGCGCGCCCAGCGGGTCGGCTCGCTGCACCACATCCTGCCGCCGCGGGAGCTTCGCCCCTACCTGGTGGGGGCCGTGGAGCGCGGCATGCGCCGGACCCTGGGCGAGCGGGAAGAAGAGGCCTCCTCGTCCTAGCCCCGGGGCCCTACTGGGCGAGCATGGGGCAGAGGACCTAGGCCTGGCCGGCCACCTTCGAGACCGGTCCGTCGGCGAACGACTCGAACGTGCCCGCCGGGAAGACGAAGCGGACCCCTCCCTCCGAGCGCTGCTTCGGAAGCACCCACTGGTACCCGTGGCTTCGGGCCACCCACATGAAGAAGACGTCCGCGCCGTCCTCCTGGACCCAATGGTTCGTCACCATGGTGGTCTTGCCGGAGCCGTCGGTTTCGTACAGCACGGGTCCACCCGAGCCCTCGGCGAGCGCGTAGCGCAGCGGCTGCGGCAGCGGGATGGGAGCCTGGGTCGCGATCTCCGTGCACTGGCTGACGAGGTAGGTGGCGCTGGGATTCGGCGGAGGGCCGTCCACCGGAGTCCCGCCGCGCATGTAGGCGCTGGCGCAGGCGACGACCAGGGCGAGCAGGCAGGCACCGAGCAGACGGGCCTGCTTCCAGGAGACCGGAGCGAGGCGGTGGAGTCGCATCGAGTCCTCCATTGCAGATGCGGCCTCGGGGCTGCCGCCGGATCGATTCGGAACTCGGCCTCGACGCCAGCGACCGGATGCCGGGTGCGGCCTGCGGCGACCGGGCGCGGTGTCGGGGTCCGGGGCCCATTCTGACACGTCGCGAGCCCCGGAGGTGCCGAGTCTTCAACTGCCGTGCCGCACCGGTTCGTCGGATCCGACTGATCGCGCCGGCGCCCGAAGCGCCTGGGGAGCGGCGTCGCGCCCGTCACGCAGACGGACCAGGGTCTCCGTGATGATGGGACCGATGTGACGCCCGTAGCGCACCGCTCCCTCCGGATTCATGTGGGCCCCATCGGAGAAGAGCCGGTGGGGCCAGGACAGCGCCTGGCGCTCGGTGTGGATCACTTCGGGATGCTCGCGGAACAGGTGGGCCCAGAACTCGTCGAAGCGCTCCTCGCCACCGTCCTTCCAGAGCGCCCTGGTGCGCATGAGCGGCCTCGCCGAACCGACCACCAGCACGCCCACGCCGTGTTCGCGACACAGCTCGACCAGACTCGACAGCGCCGCCGCCTCCCTGGGAGCGCCTTCGAACGGCGGGCTGTAGAGCGGCAGGCCGGCCGGCAGGCGCTCTCCGGCGAGCGCGTACTCCCGGAAGTAGTGCCAGCCGCCCTCGCGCTGGAGGCTCTCGATGAAGTCGCGGTTCCGCTCGGCGCGCCTCGAGTACCGCCATGCGAAGCGGTCGCGCCGGCTCATGTGGGCCCCCCAGCCGAGCGATTCGAGGACCACGGGCTGGAGCCGCGGGAACCGGTCCAGGACCAGGGACGCGAAGCCCGTCAGCAGGTCTTCGCGATAGCGGAAGCTGGGAAGGCGGGACATCCCCCAGCCGAGCAGATAGGAGGGCCGCGACGAACGCTCGACCACGCGCAGGAGGTCGCCCGCCGCGAGGAGGTGGGTCAGGGGGTAGGAGACGAAGAACTCGGGAGGCTCGTCGGCCAGGCTCCGGGGGGAGAAGCTCAGAACGGCCAGCTCCGGCGGCTCGTGCTTCTCCAGGTATCGCCGCATCAGGATCTCGGCGCCGGTCGGGCCCACGGCGGTCATCCCGAGGTTGAGCACTTCGGTGCCCTCCGGCAGGAAGGCTTCGAGCTGCGAGGGACGCACCGCGGCGACGGCGCTGCTGTCGCCGAACACGAAGACGTCCGCCGACTGCGGCTGCTCGGCCCAGCGCATCTTCTCCCGGTACATGAGAGGCGTCGCGTCCATGTAGCTCTCGCTCGTGAGCGCGAGAACGGCTTCGATCAGCAGGACCACGGCAACGGCGGACAGCAGCACCCGCGGCCACCTGCGGCCCCTCGCCCCCGTCTCGTGGTTGATCGACATGTCCGACTCCAAGCCTAGAACTGGAAGTAGACGAACTCCATCTGGTCGGCGCGACCGAAGAGCACGATGCCGTAGAACACCGCCAGCAGCGCGACCAGACGGGCGGGCACGGGCCAGGACAGCACGAACAGGTCGCTTCCGGTCCTGTGGTGGAACACGTCGAAGAGGAGCACCGGAGCGGCCGCCACGATGATCGTCGCCACGTCCAGCCACGCGTCGGGATCCCAGTGGAGATCGAAGAACATGGCTCCGAACATCGTCGCGCTCTGCTCGACGGTGGCCGCGCGCATGAAGACCAGCCCGGCGCCGAACAGGATCACGGAGACGACGGCCCCGGGCCAGAGGGGCGACTCCTCGCGGACGGGTCGGATCATCCGGTACCAGCGGGCGAGCACCACCATGGCTCCGTGGTAGATGCCGAACAGGAAGTAGGTTCCGTCGGAGCCGTGCCAGAGCCCGGCGAGGAGCAGGGTGGTCATGAGATTGAAGGCGACCCGGGGCTCGCTGCGTCGGTTTCCGCCCAGCGGCAGATACAGGTAGTCGCGGAGCCAGGTCGAGAGGGTGATGTGCCAACGACGCCAGAACTCGCCCATGTCGCGCGAGAAGAAGGGCGTCTCGAAGTTCAGCGTCAGGTGGAATCCCAGCATCCGCGCCGTACCCCGCGCGATGTCGCTGTACGAGGAGAAGTCGGCGTAGAGCTGGAAGGTGAAGGCGAGGGCGGCGAGCAGCGCGTCGAGACCGCTCGGCGTCCCCTCCATGGCATAGACCGGATCGACGATGCGCGCGAGGTTGTCGGCGACCACGACCTTCTTGAACACGCCCCAGGCGGCCAGCACCACGCCCTCCTGGAGGTCCTGGGAGGTGATCCGCCTCGGCCGCTGGATCTGGGGAATCAGCTGGTGCGCCCGTTCGATGGGTCCGGCGACGAGCTGGGGGAAGAAGCAGACGTAGAGCCCGAAGTCCCGGAGGCTGCGCACGGGCTCCACCTTGCCCCGGTAGACGTCGACCGCGTAGCTCATGGTCTGGAGCGTGTAGAAGGAGATGCCGAGGGGGAGCACCAGGTCGAGGTGGAGCGAGGCCGCGCTCATCCCGAACTGCCCCAGCAGGAGATCGAGGCTGTCGATGAAGAAGTTGTAGTACTTGAAGAAGCCCAGGAGCGTGAGGTTGCCGACGAGACTGACCAGCAGCGCCAGCCTGCGGGTTCCCGGGTTCTCGGTGCCGCCGATGACCCGCCCGACGACGTAGTCCAGCAGTGTCGACACCCAGATGAGGACCAGGAACTTCCAGTTCCAGGCGGCGTAGAAGGTGTAGCTGGCGGCCAGCAGCAGCCAGTTGCTCAGTCGATGGGGGGCCCTGAAATTGAGCAGGAAGATCGCGACGAAGAACGTCCCGAAAAGCGCGGAGTTGAAGAGCATCCTGTTTCGCGCCCCGCTCGGCCCGCAGCCGGCGAATCAGTCTACGCTACATGATCGGCTAATGTCGACACCATGGAGCAGCTGACCACACGGGGCGGAAGCCGATGCGCCGTCTGCGAGCAGGCGTCCGCCGAGCCGCGCATCGAGCTGGGTGACTTCACGCTGTTTCACTGTCCGGGCTGCGGGAGCTGGTCGAGCGACGCGCGCTTCCGCGATGCGTCCGTCTCGTTCGAGCCCGCCGCGTACTTCTCGAACCCCGATGCCGACCGGGCGCGCTGGGAGGATCTCCTGGCCCGGCGCGAGCGCGCGGGACTGTCCACGGGCTCCGTGCTGGACGTGGGCTGCGGCAACGGGGCGTTCCTCGGCTTCGTCCGCGAACGGCTCCCCACGGCGACACGAGCTGGGATCGAGCTCGATCCGGGGCGGGTGGCGCAGGCGCGGGGGGGGGACCCCGACGCCGCCATCGAGGAGGGCGACGCGCTCGACTGTGTCCTGCGTCTCGAGGGCTCCTTCGACCTCATCACACTGTGGGACGTCTTCGAGCACGTCGAGGCGCCGGGCCGGCTGCTGGAAGCGCTGGCCCGGCGACTGGCGCCCGGCGGCTGGATCTACCTGCAGACGATCCACGAGCAGAGCTTCGTGCCGCTGGTCGGCCGCACACTGCATCGGCTCTCGGGGGGGCGCCTGACCCAGGCGGTCCGCCGCACCCACGAGGCGCACCACCTGGCCTTCTTCACTCGTCAGGCGCTCGACGCGCTCACCCGACGCGCAGGGCTCGTCCGGCGCGACCTCTGGTGGGGCAGGCTGGCGAGGGACCGGATGGATGGACCGGCCTGGCTGACCGCCGCCACGGCGACGTTCCTCTGGCTGGAGAACCAGCTGGGAAACGGGCTCTTCGTCAACCTGGTCCTGGAGGCCGGGTCGCCCGGAGCACCAGGTTCTTCCCCAGCACCCGTCCCAGGAGCCGGTCGAGGATCCGGCTGATGGGAAACACCACGCGGTCGTAGAAGCGGACGGCCCCGACGTCGAGCCCGCCGTCGGTGTTCCCGAGAAAGCGGTAGACGAGGGTCGCGGCGAAGCCGAGCGAGTCGACGTAGCGGGCGTCGTCGACCGTGAATCCCGCCGCTTCCACGAGCCGGACGAGACCCCCGCGTCGGTAGCGGCGCACGTGGCCCACGCGCCGGTCGTTGGCGGTGAACAGCACCTGGAAGGCCGGGACGTAGACGAGGAGGCGCCCGCCCGGCCGCAGGCGCGCGTGGAAGGCCGCGAGCACGCCCGCGTCGTCCTCGATGTGCTCGAGCACGTTGACGGTGTAGATGCCGTCGAGGCTCCCGGACCCCACCGCATCGAGGCTCCCGTGGGCGGCGACGCCCCGCTCCCGGATCCGCGCTCGAAGCTCGCGATCGGGCTCCATCGCCTCCACCGCGACTCCCCGATCGTGCAGCTCGCCGCAGTAGCGACCGTTGCCCGCGCCGAAGTCGAGTACGCGCTCCAGGCCGCGGGACCAGGCGAGCAGGAGATCGACGATGAACCGGTTGTAGTGGACCGCTTCGTCCATGACCTCGATGAGGTCGGTCGCCTCGAAGCGGCGATCCCCGCTAGCCGCGCTCACGCAGATAGTGCCTCCAGATCTCGATGCTCTCCTGGTGGAGCTTCGCGATCGTGTCGAGGATGAGACCCGCCGTCAGGGAGACGAGGGAGAGGATGGCGAGCGCGGCGGCCAGGATGGCCCGTGGCACGTGGTAGACGTACTGGTGTTCGAGGTAGTCGGCGATGGGCGCGCTTCCGATGACGAGCGACAGGAAGAGGAACAGCGCAGCCGTGGCGCCGAAGAACAGCATCGGCTTGTAGTCCTTGAACAGCAGGAACATGCAGCGGAGGATCAGGATGCTGTCGCTCCAGGTGCTGAGCTTCGACTCGCTGCCCTCGGGCCGGCTGCGGTAGGCGATGGGCATCTCCGCGAAGGAGAGCCGCTTGGTGAGCGCCTGGAGGGTGAGCTCGGTCTCCACCTCGAAACCCCGGGTCCGGAGCCGCACGATCCGCACCAGGTCTCCCGACAGGATCCGGTAGCCCGACAGCACGTCGGTGCAGCGCGTGCGGTAGGCCACGCGGATGATCCAGGACAGGAAGTGGTTCCCGAGGTGGTGGAAGCGCCGGAACGAATCGTCGTCGAAGCTCTCGAGCCGGGTGGCGACCAGCATGTCGAGGTCGTCGCGAACGAAGCGCTCGATGAGGGCCGGAGCGGCGTCGGCGGGATAGGTGTCGTCGCCATCCACCAGGACGTACACGTCGGCGTCGATCACGTCCGACATGTGGCGGATGACGTTGCCCTTGCCGCGCAAGGGCGAGGTCACGACCCGCGCCCCCGCGCTCCGGGCGATCTCGGCGGTCGCGTCGCTGGACGCGTTGTCGAAGACGTAGATCTCGGCCTCGGGCAGCGCCTTGCGGAAGTCGCGCACCACCTTCCCGATCGTGAGTTCTTCGTCGAGACACGGGACCACTACGACCACGCGCGGCTGCGCGTGCTCCGGGCCCCCGTTTCCATTCGGTTCGCCCATCGCTCATCTCCGAGCGGTCACCGTCGTCAGTGTACCCGGAGAACGTGGGCGCTAGGGACTCGACAGGTCCGGCCCTGGGATTCGCCCCCCCTCCAGCACGGTCGACTCGGGCACCCGGAGCGACCCTTCGACCGGTCCCGAGACGATCTCCCAGGTGTCGCCCGGCTCCAGGCCGTCGTCGGCGGCCTCGTTCGAATAGGGCAGCCGCAGCTCATAGAGCCCCTGGGCGTCTGCGACGGTCCGCTGCACGTAGGTGTAGGACGCCACAGGCGTCGTGAGCCGAAGGTGTGCCTCGATCGGCACACCCGGGGAGGCCCGGCCCACCACCTGGGCTCCGGCCACCCGCTCGAAGACGCGATACCCGCCCCCGGGGTGGAGCTCGTGGACGAGACGGTGTCGACGCAGCGCGGGGTGCGACCCGCGTGCAGAGCCCACACGCCGGTGCAGGGCGCTGAACTGGCTCGCCGGGCCGTAGCCCGGGGAGTGGCCCGAGCCGCCGAGGGCGACGACGACGTAGCGGACGCCGAGCTCCTCGGCGATCGCGAGCGCCTCTCGCTCGCTGTCGGCGGCAAAGTAGTCCTCGGCTCTCTGGAACCGCGTGTGGCCGTCCCGACCGTCCACGTGGCCGAGGAAGTTGTCCTGCACCATCGGGCGCTCGGCCACGTAGCGCAGGAGATGGCCGTCGCCCCAACGCGCCAACACCCCGTACTCGGGGCGCTCGGTCGGCGTCAGGAATCCGCGGGTGGGGGGCGTGTGGTCGCGCAGCCAGCGTCCCAGGACGACCAGCCGCGCCTGGCGCCCCGCGAATCCGGCCGGCGTCACCGGGATGCCCCGGAGATGGGGAGCCAGGCCCGCCGCGTGGGACCGGTACAGGGTCCACGGCCCTTCGAAGACGGGAATCCCCACGCCCACGGCGAAGACGCCGGCTGCGACCCAGGCGATCGGCCGGTCCTCGAGCAGAGGACGAAGCCGGCGCAGCCCCTCGATGACGCCCCAGCCCAGGACCAGGGCATAGGCCGGCGCGAACGAGTTGTTGAAGCGGCGCTGCAACAGCGCGAACCCGGCCATGGCCGCGCACCAGCAGACCAGGGCCGCCACGCTCGCAGCCTGCGGACGCCGGCGGGCCGAGGCCGCCATGGCCACGAGCGCCAGGGGAAACACGTACACGAGGCGCGAGTAGAGCATCTCCGCGCCGCTCGGGTCGAAGCGGCCGTCGACGCGGAGGAGGGGCTGCAGCTCGTTCACGTACTGCTGGAACTCCCTGGGCTGGGTGAACCAGCGCAGCGCTTCCTCCACGGCGGCGGCCAGATCGGGAATCGACAGCAGAGCCGCGACCACGGCGATGCCGAGCCCGGCGGCGGTGCCGGCGCGGGCGCTGCGCGTGCGGCCGGGACGCTCCAGGCTCCACAGCGCCGCCGCGCCCCCCCAGCAGACGCAGGCGGCGGCGAAGAAGAGGGGCTGGAAGTCGCCGAGCACCGCCGGGTCGAACCGACTGTAGACCTGCCATTCGCCTCCCAGCGCGAAGGGCGCAACGAGCGCCGCGGCCAATGCATGGGCGGCGGAAAGGGCGAGCGCGAAGCGTCGGGCCCGCGGGCGGTCGGGGATCAGCAGGATGTGCGCCACCAGGAAGCTCTCGGCGATGGCCACGTGCACGAGGCTCCCGGTCCAGAGGATCAGGACGCCGGCCAGACCGGCGCCGAGTGCAGCGGTGGCCGCCACCCGGGGCCCATCGGAGACGAAGGCCATGACCGCGCGCAGCAGCAAGAGCGAGGCCAGGGCGACGGCCACGTGGTGGTCGATGAAGCCGATCCGCGAGAACAGGATGCTGGCCGGCAGAAGCGCGAAGACCGTCGCGGCGGCGAGCCCCACGGAGCGGGTGAAGAACCGGGCGCCCAGCTCGTAGACGACGAGCACCGTGACGGCGCCCAGCGCCGGCGGCACCCAGGCGGCCAGCAGCTCGACGCTCTGCTGTGACTCGGCCCCCACGAGCAGACGCGCCACGGCCGCCAGCGTCCAGTCGAACGCCGGCGTCCACAGCGCCCGCGCTCCTTCCGGGAAGTTCAGGTAGGCATCGAAGTCCAGGAGCTCCGGGAAGTTCCGGACGCCGTACCCGATGCGGCGCAGGTGGTACCAGCCGTCGGGATCGACCGGGAGCACCCCGAACGGGGTGAGCACCCTGGCGATGCTGAGCGAGCGCATGAGGAACGCCAGCAGGACCAGGAGCAGCAGGGGCAGGATGCGGAGCAGGCGGACCAATGCCTCCGGTCTCCATGCCGGCGAGGAGGGGTCGAAGGAACCGTCACGGTATGGTGGCACGCTCGCCCGCTCCGCAAAAGCGGGAAGCGACCTCATCTCGTCGACAGGAGGCGGGGCGAGCGGCCTGGCGGAGCGGGCGTGGAGGTGACGTCCTGGAATCGGCCCGAGCCGTGGGTTGCGCCGTTCATGGCCTCCATGGTCGACGTTCCGACGACCGAAACGAGTCTCGCTCTTCACCCGTTGGACGCCCGCTGGCCGCAGTCACCGCGACCGGGTCTCAACTCCTCGAAATTGCACGCGTTTTCTCGCCCTTCACATGCTTCGGGACGACCCACGCCTCGAGAGGGGTCGCCGGCGTGCGGCCCCGTCTCCTTGACCGCCCTCCGCCCGACATGCAGGCGACCCTGCCCGATTTCCCGGCGTCGAGTGCCTCGGAAGCGCCCGATCGGGCCCCCGAGACCGCCCGGATCGGCGGAAGTCGACCCGCTCTGGCAGCTCCGGGTCGGCGTCCGATGCCGCGAGCCCGCGGCACGGACCTTGCTCTCGAAGGGGGCGCGCCGGCCTTCCCCCGGCGCGAGGAGGACCCCCTGATCATGAGTGGAAGCACCGCGCGTCTGCAGGCCATCGAGGCCGTCACCGGCTACTCGCCCATCTCCGAGCCCCTGGACTTCTCGGAGGTCTCGACCGGCGAGCTCTTCGGAGCCAACGTCTTCGACCTGTCCGTGATGCGGACCCGGCTGCCGAAGCCGGTCTACAAGTCGGTGCTCGAGACCGTGGAGAGCGGATCGGCCCTCGACCCCGGCATCGCGCACGTCATCGCGACGGCCATGAAGGACTGGGCCATCGAGAAGGGTGCCACGCACTACGCCCACGTCTTCTACCCCCTCACCGGGTCGACCGCGGAGAAGCACGACAGCTTCCTCTCTCCCGACGGGCAGGGCGGCGCTCTCGCGGAGTTCGCCGGCAAGACGCTCATCCAGGGCGAGCCCGACGCCTCCAGCTTCCCGAACGGCGGCATCCGGGCCACCTTCGAGGCCCGCGGCTACACCGCGTGGGACGTCACGAGCCCCGCCTACATCCTGGAGAACCCGAACGGCACCACGCTCTGCATTCCCACGGCCTTCGTCTCCTGGACCGGGGAGGCCCTCGACAAGAAGACCCCGCTGCTGCGGTCGATGCAGGCGCTCAACAAGCAGGCGCGGCGCATCCTCGAGCTGTTCGGGCACGAGGACATCGCGACCGTGGTCTCCTACGCCGGCGCCGAGCAGGAGTACTTCCTGGTCGATCGCCACTTCTTCTTCGCCCGTCCGGACCTCGTCGCGGCGGGGCGCACCCTGTTCGGTGCTCCGCCGCCCAAGGGACAGGAGTTCGACGACCACTACTTCGGCTCCATCCCGGAGCGCGTGCTGGCCTTCATGCTGGAGTGTGAGCGCGAGCTCTTCAAGCTCGGCATCCCGGTGAAGACCCGGCACAACGAGGTCGCCCCGGGCCAGTACGAGGTGGCGCCCGTCTTCGAGCAGGCGAACCTCGCCACCGACCACCAGCAGCTGATGATGGTCACCCTGCGCCGGGTGGCCGAGAACTACGGCATGGCCTGCCTGCTCCACGAGAAGCCGTTCGCGGGGGTCAACGGATCGGGCAAGCACGTGAACTTCTCGCTGGGCAACTCGACCCAGGGCAACCTGCTCGACCCGGGCGACTCGCCCCACGCCAACGCCCAGTTCCTGGTCTTCTGCGCCGCCGTGATCCGCGCGGTGCACAAGTACTCGGGCCTGCTGCGCGCGGTGGTCGCCTCGGCCGGCAACGACCACCGACTCGGCGCGAACGAGGCGCCCCCGGCGATCCTGTCGATCTTCCTCGGCGAGCAGCTCACCGACGTCTTCGAGCAGATCGCCAAGGACGGAGACGCGACCAGCTCCAAGGCCTCCGGCAAGCTGGCGGTGGGCGTGGACACCCTGCCCGAGCTCCCCAAGGACGCGGGCGACCGCAACCGCACCAGCCCGTTCGCCTTCACCGGCAATCGCTTCGAGTTCCGGGCCGTGGGCTCGAACCAGTCGATCGCGGGACCGATGGTCGCCATCAACACCATCGTGGCCGAATCGCTCGACTTCATCGCGAACCAGCTCGAGGCGGCCGTCGCGGGCGACCCCATCGAGCTGCTCGCGGCGGTGCAGAAGGTGCTCCAGGACATCATCGAGGAGCACGGAAGCATCGTGTTCAATGGAGACGGCTACTCCGAATCCTGGCACAAGGAGGCCCGGGAGCGCGGGCTGCCGAACCTGCGGACCACCGCCGACGCCCTGCCGGTGCTGGCCAGCGACGAGGTGATCTCACTGTTCGAGAACTACGGGGTCCTCACCAAGCGCGAGACCCTGAGCCGGCAGGAGGTGTATCTCGAGCAGTACTGCCTCACCGTCGGCGTGGAGGCCCGAACTACCATCGAGATGGCGAAGACCATCGTCTTCCCGGCGGCGGTCCGGTACCAGGGAGAGCTGGCCTCGACCTGCGCCAGCCTGAAGGCCGTGGGCTTCGAGTTCGACACCGACACCCTCGACAAGGTGACTGCGCTGGTGAAGGAGCTCCAGGACGGCATCGCCGCCCTGGAGTCCGCGATGGACCACGAGGCATGCGAGACCACCCTGGCCCACGCCGAGCACTGCTGCCTCGAGGTGCTGCCGGCCATGAGCGCGGTCCGCGCAGCCGCCGACGCGCTGGAAGGGATCGTCGCCGACGATCTCTGGCCCCTCGCCACCTATCAGGAGATGCTGTTCATCAAGTAGCCGACGGGAGCTTCCCGGCTGGCGCGCCCGGATCGTGGGTTGGGGTCTCCCGGCCGGGCGTGCCAGCGCTCCAGCCGCCGGCGAGCGTCCGGGACCCTGGAGGAGCGCTTCACCAGAGACGCGGCGGCCGCGGCTCGCACGACCACGAGGCCTCCAGCGACTCGCCCTCCTCCTCGTCGAGGTACGGCGGGCTGTAGTGGCACTGGACCCACATGGCGCTGGCGAACTCCAGGAGATAGGAGTCTCCCAGATCGATGTACATGAACGCCTCGCCCTCTTCACCGAACCAGCCGACGCGCGGGTTGGGGATCTCGGACAGGTAGTCGGGCACCAGGTCCTTCAGCTCGAGCGGATACATCTGGCGGTCGGCCATGTGCGCCTCGAGCGCCGCGATGACCCGCGGCGAGATCTCGTTCCGCGCCTCCGCCTGGAAGAACTCCGCCTGCCACTGACCCGCCTTCACGCTGAAGAGGATGGCCGCTCCGGCCACGCAGAGACACAGCGCCCGGCGGCGGGCCTGTTCGCCGGGGCGGCGGGCGCCGAGGCCGGCCAGCACCGCGGCGGGAATCGCGAGCACGGCCACCCTCGTGAGGTCGGTGACGGCGAAGGGGATGCCGCGAAGCACCACGGCCACCCCCGCGGCCACGGCCGCCGCGAGGGCCACGCCGGCAAGGCCGGTCAGACGACCTCCGGCGAAGAGCCCGACCCCGGCCGCCAGGTGGACGACCCCGAAGAGCAGGCCGAACAGCAGGAACCCGTAGAGCGTGATCACCGGCCAGGGGCTGAGGTTCCACTCGAGCTCGGGATTGGTGCCCGTCACCTCGGTGGTGAGGAAGTAGATGGGGACCAGGAGCAGCAGCACGGCAGCGAGCTGGAGGGCGCGCGAACGCGGTTGCAGCCACTCGACCCAGGCCGGGGCCAGAGCGAAGGTGGCGAGATAGGTCGAGGTCACGAACAGGGCGATCGGCCAGCGCCAGGCGTAGTCCTCCCAGGTTCCGAGATCGAGCCAGCCGTAGTAGACGAAGGCGCACAGGGTGAGGCCGGTGCCCAGCACGAGCCCCCGAGCGGGCGGCGATCGGAAGACGCGGAAGCCGAGCCCCGTCAGCAGAACCGGGAGCGAGGCGAAGATCCCGAACGGGATGAGCCCCCGCGGCTCCCAGCGCCCGAAGTGGCGCGCCTCGTCGTAGGCCGCGCTGATGTCCTGGAGTGGGGCCAGGAGCGCCCAGTCGAGGGTCTGGGCCAGGCCCAGGGGACGCCACCAGGGGAGATCCATGGCCCGCTCGGAGGGCGACGGCCCGGGACCGTGGAACGCGTAGTACGCGATCGCCACAGCCAGCAGCGCGACGGTGGTGGCAATACGGGGCAGCGGCTGGCGCACGGCTTGCCCTCCCGGCCCTCGGCCTCGGGTTCGTCCCCGGGCGCGAAAGACTGCATCGCCCGTGCCAAGCCGTCGTCTCGACCCCGGACCGGTTCCCCCCACGGCGTCGGGTCGTGCGCTTGCGGGCTGGGTCCCGGGGCAGTAGATCCCATGGAGACGGATCGGTCCGGGAGGCGCGGTCCATGGGTGGAGTGCTCATCGATCTCGATGGAGTGATCTACGAGGGCGACGACGCGGTGGCGGGCGCGGCCCACGCGGTCGCCTGGATCCAGGAGCGGCGGATCCCCCATCTGTTCCTCACGAACACCACGTCCAGGCCGCGCGACGCGCTGGTGGCGAAGCTGCAGCGCTGTGGAGTCGAGACCGTGGCCGAGCGCATCCTCACGCCGCCCCTGGCGGCCGCGCACTGGCTGGCCGAACACGCGCCGGGTCCGGCGGCGCTCTTCGTGCCCGACGCCACGGCGGCGGAGTTCGGCGCCATCCCCAGAGTCCCCGCCGCGATGGAAGCGGGCGCGGCGAGCGTCGTGGTGGGCGACCTCGGTGCGTCGTGGGACTTCGCCACCCTGAACCGCGCGTTCCGGCTGCTGATGGCCGAGCCGCGCCCGGCGCTGGTCGCCCTCGGCATGACCCGCTACTGGCGGGCGGACGACGGGCTGCGCCTCGACGTGGCGCCCTTCGTGAAGGCCCTCGAGCACGCGAGCGGGCTCTCGGCGGTCGTCCTGGGCAAGCCCGCCGCTCCCTTCTTCGAGCAGGCGCTGGGGTCGATCGACTGCCCGGCGTCGGAGACGGTCCTGGTGGGCGACGACATCGTGTCGGACGTGGGCGGAGCCCAGCAGGCGGGCATCCGCGGCCTGCTCGTCAAGACCGGCAAGTTCCGGGAGGCGGACCTGGCCTCGGACATCCGACCCGACGGCGTGCTCGATTCGATCGCGGGCCTGCCCGCCTGGTGGGGCGAACCGGAAGGGGCGCGCTCGTCGTGAGGCCCCGCCGCTTCGCTCCGGGCCGCCGCGCCCTGGCCCTGTGGCTGTCGGTGTCGCTCGTGGGCGTCCAGGCGTGCGTCTCCACGCCCTACGAGTTCGGGCGCGACCTCGACACCGAGCTCACGCTCCAGCTGAACGAGGGAGAGTCGCAGATCGAGCGGGGACGACCCAACGCATTCCTCGACGGCATCGGCCACTACCTCATCTCCCTGCCCAGCAAGATCCTGCTGCTCAGCTGGAGCCTCAACAACCACGACATCTCGGACGAGACCCAGGCGGAGCTCGAGGAGTATCTCGAGGCCAACGACCTCGGCGCCGTGAAGGTGCGCCTCAACCAGTACGACCCCGGCGGCGAGTGGAGCCGCCTGGCGCGCAACCGCGAGATGCCCGCCGGCTGGCGCTGGAGCCTGGGGCTCCTGTCCCTGGTCGTCTACACCATCCTGCCCGGCCGGTTCTTCGCGGGCCTGCTGGGCGGCGACAACTACAACCCGTATACGAACACCATCAACCTCTATTCGGACAACGTACCCGTCGCGCTCCACGAGGCGGGACACGCCAAGGACTTCGCGGCCAAGACCAACCGTCACTGGAAGGGCGGCTACGCGGCGCTGCGGTTGATTCCGGGGGTGCCGCTCTGGCAGGAGGCCGTCGCCAGCAACGACGCGATCAGCTTCCTCTACGCCACGGAGAACGAGGCCGGACGCAGATCCGCCTACCGGAAGCTCTATCCCGCCTACGGCACCTACGTGGGCGCGACCGGATGGCAGTACGGCCAGTTCTTCCCCATCGGCCCGCCCTGGGTCGAGTATGCGATCGTGTTCGGACCGGTCGCCGTGGGACACGTGGTCGGCCAGACCCGCGCGCTGTTCGTCCGCGAGCGCGAAGGCCCGGCCGAGGAAGCCGCGGAAGATGCGGGAGAAGACGGCGAGGGCGACCCGGAGATCGGGACGGGGACCGGCGCGTCCGCTCCGCCTCCGCCCGCCGATCCCCAGGAGGTCGACGAATCGACGCCGGCGCGTTCGCCCCGGGATTCGTTGATCGAGCCTTCGCCTCGCTGGTAGGATGAGGGGGATGTGGCCGACGTTCCGCGGATGGTTGTTCCTGCTCTGCGCGCTCGGCCTCATCGCCGCCTCCCCCGCCCAGGCGCGCCTGGTCCTCGGCGCCGGCGGCGGCTGGTTCGAGCCCTGGGACGGAAGCGGTGACTTCTCGGTCATGGGTCAGGTGCTGGCTTCGATCGGCAAGCAGGAGAAGCTGCGGATCGGGGGCGAGTTCGAGTACCACCAGTTCGACACCCGGCTGTTCGGCGCCCGGAACATCGACATGCAGACCTTCGCCTTGCGGGGGATCATGCAGTTCTTTCCCATGCCCGAGTGGGTGGTCCAGCCCTACGCCGGCATCGGCATCGGCACCGAGGTGCAGTACGTCGACTCCGACGAGGTCAAAGAGCAGCAGGGAGACGACATCGTCCCCGTGGTCGGAAGCGGCTTCTCGCTGCTCGGCATCCTCGGGGCGGAGATTCCGATCGGCGACCATTTCTCCTTCTTCGCCGAGGGGCGTCTCGGCTACTCGATGCTCCTGATCATTCGCAAGGACAACGACAGCGTCGATCACGAGGGGACCGGGGGCGCCCACGGGCTCGGCGGGTTCCGGATCCGCTTCTGATCGGCCGAGCCCCGCGCCCGGGGCCGAAGTGAAGGCAGCCGGGTCCGCTCGGTCGAACCGCGCACAGCGTGCTCCCTGGAGGTTCCCTTGATTCGACGTGTCCTCTCCGTTCTCGCCGTCCTCCTGCTCCTCGTGGGCGTCGCGATCGTCGTCCTGGGCCGGGGCTGGCTCGGCACCCTCGATGTGGGCGGCGAGCCGACTCCGACGCCCCGGGCCGCTGCCTCGGTCGCCGCTCGCAGCGCCGACCAGGCCGCCGCGGCCCGCTCCCTCGGCCGCGACGAGCCCAAGCAGATCCTGTTCGGCGACCTCCATGTGCACACCACCTTCTCCCTCGACGCCTTCATGCTGAGCCTGCCCGTGACCCAGGGCGAAGGCGCGCGCCCTCCCGCCGACGCCTGCGACTTCGCCCGCTTCTGCTCGCAGCTCGATTTCTGGTCGATCAACGACCACGCCGAGGCCCTGACCCCGCGACAGTGGAGCGAGACCATCGAGACCGTTCGCCAGTGCAACGCCGTCGCGGGCGACTCGGCCTCGCCGGACACGGTGGCCTTCCTCGGCTGGGAGTGGTCCCAGGTCGGTCGCACGCCCGAAGACCACTGGGGGCACAAGAACGTGGTGCTGCGCGGGCTCGCGGACAGCGACGTACCGGCACGACCCATCGCTTCGGGCGGCCAGGCGGCGTCGGCCCTGCGGGCTCCGAACACGCTGGAGCGCGCCGTGGTGGCCGCCGTCGGCGGCTCCGAGCGCTTCCAGGACCTGGCGCGCTTCCTCACCGAGGTCGCGGAGACGCCGGCGTGCGAGGACGGCGTTCCCTCGCCGGACCTTCCCACGGACTGCATCGAGACCGCCCCGGAGCCGAGCGGCCTGTTCCGGAAGCTCGACGAGTGGGGCGTCGAAGCCCTGGTGATACCCCACGGCACGACCTGGGGTTTCTACACGCCGCCCGGGAGCAGCTGGGACAAGCAGCTCACCCCGGAGCAACACGACCCCGCACGCCAGACCCTGATCGAAGTGTTCTCGGGTCACGGCAACTCCGAGGAGTACCGGGACTTCCGAGCCGTCGAGTTCGGGGAGGACGGCACGCCGTCCTGCCCCGAGCCCCGGTCCGACTACCTGCCCTCCTGCTGGCGGGCGGGCGAGATCATCCGCGCCCGCTGCCTGGACAGCGGCGCCGCCGAGGACGAGTGCGACGAGCGGGCGGCCGAGACCCGGCGGCGGGCCGCGGCGTCCGGGGTGGCGGGCCACGTGGTCGTCCCCGGCGAGACTCCCGACGACTGGCTCGACGCGGGACAGTGTCGGGACTGCGTGCTTCCCGCGTTCAACTACCGTCCTCTGAGCTCGGTCCAGTACATGCTCACCCTCCGCCGGCTGGGCGGCCTGGGGCGCTTCCGCTTCGGCTTCCTCGGCTCGAGCGACAACCACTTCGCCCGCCCGGGCACCGGCTACAAGGAGGTCCGGCGCCGCGGCATGACCGAGTCGCGGGACAATCTCCAGACCGGGCTCTCGTTCCTGCGCCCGCCCGCGACGCAGCCCGAGCCCTTCCCGGTCGACTTCGATCCTTCGGACACCAGCCTGCGGGGCTTCCAGCTCCTGGAGCTCGAGCGACAGGCATCCTTCTTCATGACCGGGGGCCTCGTGGCGGCCCACGCCGCGGGCCGGGACCGGGACGCGATCTGGAACGCCCTGGCTCGCAAGGAGGTGTACGGCACCAGCGGCCCCCGGATCCTCCTCTGGTTCGACCTGCTGAACCCGTCGGGCGCGGAGGGGTCTGCACCGATGGGCTCGAGTGTGGTGCAGCGCGAGAACCCGCGCTTCGAGGTCCGCGCGGCGGGCTCCTTCGAGCAGAAGCCGGGCTGTCCGGCCGACTCCGCGGCCGCCCTCGGCGACGAGCGGGTCGCCTCGCTGTGCCTCGGCGAGTGCTACCACCCGTCGGACCAGCGGCGACCGATCACCCGGATCGAGGTCGTGCGCATCCGCCCGCGCACGAGCCCGGACGAGTCGGTGGCCTCGCTCATCGACGACCCCTGGAAGACGATCCTCTGCAGCGACGGTCTCGCGGGCTGCTCGGCCCGGTTCGAGGACCCGGACTTCGCGACCCTCGGCCGGGACACCCTGTACTACGTGCGCGCGATCGAAGCGCCCAGCCTGGCGGTGAACGCCGGCAACCTGCGCTGCGAGCGCGACGCGGACGGCGCCTGCGTGCGGCCGAACCGCTGCGGGACCCCGGCCACCGTGGGCGACGACTGCCTGGGGGAGACCGAGGAGCGCGCCTGGTCGTCCCCGATCTACGTCGACTGGGCGCCGGAGGATCGCGATGCGTCGTGAGGCGCGGGCGACGGGGTCGGCGTGAGCGGAGCACCCGGTCCCGACTGGGACATGACCCCCTACTTCGATTCCCCTGACAGCGAGGCCTACACGGAGTTCCGCGCCTCGCTCGACGGCGACGTGGCGGACCTGCTGGAGGCGGTGGCGGCCCTGGAGCGGCCGGACGCCGCCCCGGCGTCGCTCGACGCCTGGGCCGACTGGATCGTCCGGCTCGAAGAGGTCTCGGGACGCTCCAGCCACCTGGCCTCCTATCTGGGGTGCATGGGCGCGGCCGACGCCCGGGACGAGCGGATCGCGGTCGAGACCGCGTCGGCCGCCGCCGCGCGCGCCCAGCTCTCGAAGGCGTACAACGCGCTTCGCGACGCGCTGCTGCACTGCGAGGACCGGGTCTTCGACGCGCTCGTCAGCGACGCGCGGCTCCGCGAAGCGCGCCATTTCCTGGAGCGCCTGCGCCAGCGGGCGGCCTGGAGCATGGGCGAAGCGCTCGAGGACCTGGCCTCGGACCTGGACGTCACCGGCCTCTCGGCCTGGGGCCGGCTGTACGACCAGGCCAGCGGCAACCTGGAGTTCGACCTGGCGGTGCCGGGTCGACCGCCGCGCCGACTGCCGGTGTCGATGACCCGCAGCCTGCTCGAGGATCCGGACCCGGCCGTGCGCCGCGCCGCGCTCGACGGATCGAACGCCGCCTGGGAGAGCCGCAGCGAGGTGTTCGCCGCCTGCCTCAACGCCATCTCGGGAACGCGGCTCACCCTCGACCGCCGGCGCGGCGTACCCCACTTCCTGGACCCCGCCCTGTTCGATGCCGGCATCGGCCGCCGCACCCTCGATGCCCTGCTGGAGGCGGTGCGGGAGCGCCAGGAAGGCCCCCGGCGATTCCTGCGCTGGAAGGCCCGGGAGCTGGGGACGGAGGCGGTCTCCTGGTCCGACCTCGCGGCGCCCCGGGTCGGCGAGACCGCCGCGACCCTCGACTGGAATCAGGCCACGACCCGGGTGTCGGAGGCCTTCGCCGGCTTCCGGCCCGAGCTGGGTCGATTCGCCCGGGAGGCGGTCGAGGGCCGCTGGATCGACCACGCAGCGCGCCCGGGCAAGCGCCCCGGCGGCTTCTGCTCCACGTCGCCGCTGCTCGACCAGTCGCGGATCTTCCTCACCTTCCAGGGAGCCCTGGGCGACATGTCGACCCTCGCCCACGAGCTCGGGCACGCCTGGCACGGCCGGGTCATGAGCGACATGCGGCCCTGGGCGCGGCGCTATCCCATGACCCTCGCGGAGACCGCCTCGACGTTCGCGGAGCAGGTGGTGATCGACGCGGCGCTCGCCCACCCGGAGACGCCGGACTCCGAGCGGCGGACCATGCTCCACGGCCGGCTGTGCGACGCGGTCTCGTTCCTGCTCGACATCCCGACCCGCTTCGACTTCGAGTTCGCGCTCTACCAGGAGCGCTCCGACGGCGAGCTGGGCGTGAAACGCCTGTGCGAGCTGATGTGCGACGCCCAGGCCCGCAACTTCGGGGACGCGCTGGCCGTGGAGGGCCGCAACCCCTGGTTCTGGGCCTCCAAGCTGCACTTCTTCATCACGGGCATCCGCTTCTACAACTTCCCCTACACCTTCGGCTACCTCTTCGCCCTGGGCCTCTACGCCCTGGCCGGGAGCGAGGGGGCCTCCTTCTGGGACCGCTATACGCGACTGCTGCGGCGCACGGGCAGCGCCCCGGCCGAGGTCGTGGCCCGAGAGGGCCTGGGCGTCGACATCGGCTCGCCGGAGTTCTGGCACGCCTCCATCGACGGGCTCGAGGCCGACCTCGACCGCTTCCTCGAGGACGTCGGCTGACCGCAGCTCGCGCGCCCCGGGCGGCGCCCCCTCGCCGCCCGGGCGCCGCCGGCCGGTGGGACCGCGCCTGCTTTCGCCCTCTTCCGACCCGTGTATCTTTGCGCGCGACGGAGGGGGTCGAGGGTTGAGCGAAGGGCCGACCAGCAGCACAGCGAAGACGCCGGGAGCCGGGTCCGCCGGAGAGATCGACGGCGGTCGCCTGACCCGCCGGATCGTCGTGGGCATGCTGTCCGGGCTGGTCCTGGGACTCGCCCTGAACCTCCTGGGCGCGCCGGGCACGTTCAGCGACTTCGTCGTGAGCGGTGTCCTCCACGTGGGCGGCTCGATCTTCCTGGCCAGCCTGAAGCTGCTCGTGGTCCCGCTGGTCCTGGTGTCCCTGGTCTGCGGCACCGCGGCCCTGGACGACATCTCGCGCCTGGGGCGGGTGGGCGGCAAGACCCTGGGCCTCTACCTCCTCACCACCGCCGTCGCGATCACCCTGGCCCTGCTGGCCGCGCTCGCCGTCCAGCCGGGCGCCGGCTTCGAGCTCTCGACCGACGCGACCTTCGCGGCGCGGGAGGCCCCTTCGCTCTCCCAGGTCCTGATCAACGTCTTCCCGACGAACCCGATCCGGGCGATGGCCGAGGGCAACATGCTCCAGATCATCGTGTTCGCGGTGCTCCTCGGCCTGGCGATGACCCTGGCCGGACCGCCGGGAGCACGCCTGCTGGCGGTGTTCCGCGATCTCAACGACGTCATCATGCGGCTGGTGCTGCTGCTCATGAACCTCGCGCCCTACGGCGTCTTCTGCCTGGTCGCCAAGGTGTTCGCCGAGCAGGGCTTCGACGCCTTCGCCCCGCTCGCCAAGTACTTCGGGTCCGTGCTCGGTGTCCTCGTCGCCCACGCGTTGCTGAGCTATCCGCTGCTCCTGATCGCCCTGGGGCGGCTCAACCCCCTGGCCTTCTTCCGCAAGCTTCGCGACCCGATGATGGTCGCGTTCTCGACCGCCAGCAGCGGCGCCACCCTCCCCATCACGCTGCGCACGGCCGAGGAACGCCTGGGCGCCGACAACTCGATCGCCGCGTTCACGGTGCCCCTGGGCGCCACCATCAACATGGACGGGACCGCCATCATGCAGGGGGTCGCGACCGTCTTCATCGCCCAGGCCTACGGAGTGGTGCTCGAGCCTTCGGACCTGTTGATGGTGGTCCTGACGGCCACGCTCGCCTCCATCGGAACCGCGGGCGTGCCGGGCGTGGGCCTGATCATGCTGGCCATGGTGCTGCGCCAGGTGAACCTGCCGGTCGAGGGCATCGGCCTCATCATCGGCATCGACCGCCTGCTGGACATGGTGCGCACCGCGGTGAACATCACGGGAGACGCGGCGATCACGTGCATCGTGGCGCGCAGCGAGGGCCAGCTCGACCAGGCGCGCTTCGACGATCCCACCGCCTAGAGGACGTTCCGGGGGCGTGTCGGGGCCAGGCGGAGGGCGGACCGCGAGCGCGTCGCTTGCTGGCACGATCCCGACGCTCCGGCACGGCGGACCGCCGTGCCCAACCGAGGAATCCACTCCATGAGCCCGTCCTCGCCTCGCGACGATCGCACGGCCGAACTCGTGAACCTCGACACCTATCCGCTGCTCGACCTCGACTCGCCCGAGGCCGGGCGCCGGATCGAGCGCCACGCGGACGAGCTTCGCAGGACCGGGGCCGCGGAGCTGACCGGGTTCCTCACCGACGAGGGTCTCGCCCGCTGTCGCGCCGATGCCCGGGCGCTGGCGCCCCGGGCCCACTGGAGCCGCGGGAAGTCGGGGCCCTATCTGGAGATCCCGGATCCCGGCTGGCCGGACGGCCATCCGCGCAGGCACCTGGAGCCCTTCTCCGTGGGCGCCGTGGCCTACGACCTGTTTCCCGAGGACTCTCCGCTCCGCCGGCTCTACGAGTGGGACCCCATGATGGAGCTGATCGGGCGCATCCTCGGCCGCTGGCCGCTCTACCGCTACGCGGATCCCCTGGGAGCCCTCAACGTGGCGGTCATGGAGCACGGCGACTCGCTCGAGTGGCACTTCGACCAGACCGACTTCGTGGTCTCCCTGGCGCTGCAGGACTCCGACGAGGGGGGCGATTTCGAGGTCGCGCCCCGGGTGCGAAGCGCCCTGGACGAGCGCTACGACGAGGTGGCCCGGGTGCTGGCGGGAGACCACGAGCGGGTCGTCCGGCTGCCCCTCACGCCCGGCACCCTGCTGGTGTTCGCCGGCCGCCACTCCATCCACCGGGTGAGCGAGATCGTTGGGCCCACCCCGCGGCTGATCGCCCTGCTGGCCTACGACGAGAAGCCCGGCACCTGCAGCAGCGAGCTGCTGCAGAAGGTCCGCTACGGACGCTCCGCCTGAGACCTCCGGCCATGGGAATACCCGAACCGGTGTAGGGCAGGCCATATAACACCCTATATCCACGGGGCTTTCAGGGTTTTCGGCATTTTCGGTCAGGTTCGCATTGATCCCGATGTGGTACGACCAATAGAATCCGCTGACGAGGGTGACGCAGGGTCACCCCGCCATGGCAGCGAGCCGACCGTCCCGTCGCCGAACCCAGCCCGGCGCCGCGGCGCGCAATGAGGTTTCGCGCATCGATCGTCCGCCGGCGCTTCCACGCGACCTGGCCGGAGCGAACGTCGCGGGGTCGGGTGGCTGGGTTCGGAGTCTTGCTCTTGTCTCTGCAGCACATGCTTCTCGGGCTCCTGGATTGGCAGCCCATGCACGGCTACGCCCTGCGCGAATGGGCCCGCAACTACGGGTGGCTCTACCCGATGACCAACGCGAACATCTATCCGACCCTGCGCAAGCTCGAGAGCGCGGGCCTGGTGGTGCACACCCAGGAGATCCACTCCGGTCGGGTTCGCAAGGTCTACGAGATCACCGAGGCCGGACGCGCCGAGCTCCAGCGCTGGCTGACCGACCCCCACTCGCCGCGCGCCTCGGTGACCGACCCGGTCCTGCTCAAGCTGTCCCTGCTCCGGGGCGACGCCGTGGCCGCCGCGCGCCCCTGGCTGGAGGCCGAGCTCGCGGCCTGCCAGGCCGAAGAGGCCGAGATGGAGAGCCACCTCGAGCGGACCGGCCCGTCGCTCTCGAAGTACGACCGGATGGTGCTCGGCCACGGCGTGAAGATGGCGCGGATGCGCACCGAGTGGCTGCGGGAGGCGCTCGAGGAGATCGTCCGCGACTCGGCGCCGGGCGGCGCCGCGGCCTGACCGCCCCCCGGTCGGAATCCGTCCGACCGGATCGCCTTCCCGGGTCCGATCCCGCCGGGATCGACGGCTCCCGGCGCCGGCCTGCGTGGAATCGCCTCGACCGCGCTGCTACCCATGCGGACGAGAGCACCCCGTGAAAGAACGACTCGACGAGCAGCTCGGTCGCGGTCTGGCCCGGTGGGTGGACGGAGTGCGGCGGCGGGCCGGCGCCGTGGCCACCGCGATCCTGGTCGCGTCGCTGCCGCTCGGGCTCTATGCCGCCCTGGGTCTGGGCATCAACTCGGACACGGTCAGCATCGTGAGCCGCGACCTGCCGGCCCTGCAGAACCACGACCGGTTCGCCGCGCTCTTCCCCAATCTCGAACACGCGATGCTGATCGTCATCGACGCCGAGTCGCCGGAGCTGGCGCGCGACGCCGCCGAGCGGATGACGGCCGCGCTCCGGGCGCGGCCGGATCGCTTCCAGGACGTCTACCTGCCCGGCGGCGGCGAGTTCTTCGAACGCAACGGCCTGCTGTACCGGAGCGTGGACGAGCTCGAGGAGTTCGCCGACCAGATGGCCCAGGTCCAGCCGATCCTGGCCGAGCTCGAGCGCGACCCGCGGCTGGTGAACCTCGCCGCCCTCGCCGAGCGCGGGCTCGAGCAGGCGCGCCTGTCCGACGCCGACGCGGAGCCCTGGTCCAACGTCCTCGACCGGGTGGGCCAGGCGACGGTGCGGGTCTACGACGAGTACCCGATCGCGATCTCCTGGGAGGAGATCCTGCTCCGCGGCTCGGCCATCGAGACCACGACCCGGCGGGTGCTCGTGGCGCACCCCATCCTCGACTACGACCGGGTGCTGGCGGCGAGCGCGCCGCTCGAGATCATCTGGGAGGTCGCGGAGGAGGCCGGCCTCACACCGGAGCGGGGAGTCTCGGTCCGCGTCACCGGCAACCCCGTCCTCAACTACGAAGAGATGCTCGGGCTGGCGTGGGACATCGGGGGCGCCGGCGTCTTCTGCTTCCTGCTGGTGGCGCTGCTGCTGCAGCGCGCGCTGCGTTCCCTGCGCCTGGCGGTGGCCTCGCTCGCGACGCTGCTGGTGGGACTGGTGTGGACCGCCGCGTTCGCCACCGCCGCCGTGGGCCACCTGAACGTCATCTCCATGTCGTTCGGCATCCTGTTCATCGGCCTCGGGGTCGACTTCTGCATCCACCTCGGCATGCGCTACGCGGACCTCCTGCGCGCCCAGCTCGACCCGGCCGAAGCCCTTCGGGAGGCCACCCGCGGCGTGGGCAGCTCGCTCGTGATCTGCGCCGTCACGACGTCGATCGGCTTCTTCGTGTTCGTCCCCACGAGCTACAAGGGCGTGTCGGAGCTGGGCCTGATCTCGGGCGGCGGGATGCTCATCATCCTGTTCCTCGCGCTCACCCTGTTCCCCGCCCTGCTCTCCGGCTGGCTGGCCCTCGACCCCGAACGCGACCTGCGCAGCCCCGTGGTCTTCCGCGGCAGCGCACTGCGCCGGGTCGGCGCCCACCCGAGGGCCATCCGCTGGGCCGCCCTGGCGATCTTCCTGGGCGCCGTCGCGCTGCTGCCGCAGGTCCGCTTCGACCCCAACGCCGTCGACCTCCGCGACCCGAGCACCCAGTCCGTGCAGGCGTTCAACGACCTGCTCGCGCAGTCGGGGGTGGCCTCTCCGTGGTTCGTCAACGTGGTGAGCCCGGACCTGCCGAGCGCCGTGCGTCGCGCCCGGGAGCTGGCGGAGCTCGACGTCGTGGACAGCGCGGTCACGCTCGAGAGCTACGTCCCGGCGGAGCAGGAGGAGAAGCTCGAAATCCTCGCCGACGTGGCCTTCCTGCTCGACCCGATCGCGGCGGTCCCCCGGGAGGCGGGCGACGAGCCGAGCGTGGAGGAGCAGATCGCCGCGCTTCGCGACCTGCGCGACTTCCTCGAATCGTCGGGCATCGACGACGCGCAAGGCATCCTGGCCGCGAGCGTGCGACACCTGCGCGATCAGCTCAGCGTCTTCCTCGAGCGCGTGGAGCGGGACGAGGACCCGCGCCAGGCCCTCGCGACCCTCGAGGAGATCCTGCTCGCCTCCCTGCCGGACCAGATGACGCGGCTGCGCAAGGCGATCTCGGCGACGCCGGTCACCCGGGACGACCTGCCCGAAGAGCTCGTCACGCGCATGCTGGCCGCCGACGGCCAGGCCCGGATCCAGGTGTTCCCCCGCGAGACGCTGCTCGACGACGCCGACCTTCGGAGCTTCACCGAGGCCGTCCAGCGCATGGAGCCCCAGGCGACCGGCATCGCGGTCAACCTGATCGCCTTCGGCGAGGCCTGCCAGGAGGCGTTCCGCCAGGCCCTGGGCTCGGCGGTGATCGTGATCGCGCTCCTGCTGCTCGCGCTGTGGCGAAGCGTGCGCGACGCCGCGCTCGTCCTGGCCCCCCTGATGCTCGCCGCGGCCGGCACGGTGGGCATCATGGTGATCGCGGGGCTGGCCTTCAACTTCGCGAACCTGGTGGTCATCCCCCTGCTCTTCGGGATCGGCGTGGACAGCGGCATCCACCTCGTGCACCGCGCGAAGACCCTGAAATGGGGCGGCGAGGACCTGCTGGGGACCACCACCGCCCGGGCCGTCCTCTACAGCGCGCTCACCACCACGGTGAGCTTCGGCAGCCTGGTCCTGTCGTCCCACCGCGGTATCCAGAGCCTCGGCTGGCTGCTCATCTTCGGAATGGGGATGACCCTGACCTCGAACCTCGTCGTGCTCCCGGCGCTGCTCGACGCCTGGCGCTCGCGCCCGCCGCAGCCGGCGGCGCCGGAGCCCTAGCCCGCCCGCCGCCGGGGAATCCGGCCTCCCGAACGGACCGTACTGTATGCTGGAGCCATCCAGCCCAGGAGGTCCCCCATGAGTCTCTCCGAGACGCTCTCCACGCTCTGGTCCGTGGGTCGCGTGCTGCCCCACGTCCCCAAGATCCTGCCCTCGGCCCGGGCGAATCCATCGACCCAGCTCCGGTCCTGGGCGGAGGCGACGCCCACGGCCCTGGCGCTGTCCTACGGCGGGAGTCGCTACACCTGGAAGGACCTCAACGACCACGCCAACCGCTGGGCCTTCTGGCTCGGCAAGCAGGGCATCGGGTCCGGCGACGTAGTGGCGATGGTCATGGACAACCGGCCGGAGTTCCTGTTCGCGCTGCACGGCCTGTCCAAGCTGGGCGCGGTGGCGGCGCTGATCAACACGAACCTCAGCGGCCAACCCCTGGAGCACGCGATCCGCGTGTCCGGCGCGCGCCGGATCCTCAGCGGCAGCGAGCACCTGGACGCCGTGGCGGAGGTGGTGCCCGGACTCGAGGGCCTCGACGCCGAGCACGTCTGGGTCCAGGCGGACGAAGGGGCGGCCCCCACCGGCGAGTGGCGCTGGGTGGGTGACGAGATCGCCGCGGCGCCCGCGGGCGAGATGGGCGGCGACCGCGTGCCCGGCGCCAAGGAGACCTTCTGCTTCATCTACACCTCGGGAACCACCGGGCTCCCGAAGGCCGCGATCATCACCAACCAGCGCATGCTGCTGGCCAACTTCGGGTTCGGTCACCTGATGCACCGGTCGGGGGCCGGCGACGTGATCTACGTCCCCCTGCCGCTCTACCACTCGAGCGCGCTGTTCCTCGGCTGGGGCGCGGCCCTGGGCACGGGGGCCGCCGTGGCGCTGCGGCGGAAGTTCTCGGCCTCGGCGTTCTGGAAGGACGTGCGCGAGCAGGGCGCCACGTCGTTCCTCTACATCGGCGAGCTCTGCCGGTACCTCCTCAACACGCCGCCCCAGGAGGGCGAGCGGGACCACCGGCTGCGCGTCGGCGTGGGCAACGGGATGCGACCGGACATCTGGGAGAAGTTCCAGGAGCGTTTCGGGGTGCCGGTCATCCGCGAGTTCTACGGAGCGACCGAAGGCAACACGGTCCTGATGAACATGGCCGGCCGGGTGGGGATGATCGGTCGCATGGCCCCGGGCCAGGCGATCCTGCGCTGCGACCAGGAGACGGGCGAGGTCATCCGGAACGACCGCGGGCTCTGCGACACCGTGGACATCGGAGAGATCGGGCTGCTGGTCGGTCGGATCTCGGGCGCGACCGGATTCGACGGCTACGTCGACCGCGAGGCCACGCGCAAGAAGGTCCTGACCGACGTCCTCAAGAAGGGCGATCAGTACTTCAACACGGGAGACCTGGTCCAGGTCCACGCCGGGAGGTGGCTCTCCTTCGCCGACCGGGTCGGCGACACCTTCCGCTGGAAGGGCGAGAACGTGTCGACCAACGAGGTGGCGGACCTGCTCGACGGGGCCGACGGCGTGCTCGAGGCCAACGTGTACGGGGTGCAGGTGCCCCACGCCGACGGGCGCGCGGGCATGGCGGCGCTCACGGTGGACGACTCCTTCGACCTGGAGCGCTTCGCGGCCTACGTCGGCGAGGGACTGCCTCGCTACCAGCGCCCGCTCTTCCTCCGGCTCCTGGGCGGTCAGATGCAGGTCACCGGAACGTTCAAGCACCAGAAGGTCGACTACCGCAAGCAGGGCTTCGATCCGGCGGAGGTGAGCGATCCGCTCTATCTCCTCCAGAACGATCGCTACGTCCCCCTGGACGCCGCGCTCCACGCGGCCATCGAGAGCGGCGAGGTGGCTCCGGGCTAGAATCGGGTTCGTCCGAACCCACCCGTCGCGCGGCCGCCCCGCACCACGACCAGCTGGGACCGGCTGGGACCGGCGAGCCGCGGGCGCAGAGGAGGCCCATGTCTGCCGATGCCACACGCGACCCGCAGGCCACGCGCGCCCACGGCATGCGCATGATCAACCTGGCGTACGCCCTGGCCCTGGGCGTCGCCGTCCTGGCGGGCGGCCTGGTGGCCGGATGGCACCCCATCTCGGTCGGGCTCGCGGCCGACGTCGCCGCCACGATCGCCGTCTTCGCCTTCAGCTTCGCCTTCCGGAACTCGAGCTTCTACGACCCGTACTGGAGCGTCGCGCCGGTCCCCCTGCTGCTGTACTGGGCCTGGGATCCGGGCGTGGCCGATCCGGTCCGCCGCTGGGTGGTCATCGGTCTGGTCTTCGTCTGGGGCTGCCGCCTCACGTTCAACTGGTGGCGGGGCTGGACCGGCCTGGACCACGAGGACTGGCGCTACGTCGATCTCCAGCAGCAGACCGGGCGCGCCTACTGGCTGGTGAGCTTCTCGGGCATCCACATGTTCCCGACCATCCAGGTGTTCCTGGGCTGCCTGGCCGTCTACCCCGCGGTGGCCCTGGGCTCCGGGCGCCCGTTCGGCGCCCTCGACGTCCTCGCCCTCGTCGTCACCGCCGGCGCCATCGCCATCGAGGCCACGGCCGACCACCAGCTCGCCCGCTTCAAGCACTCGAACCCGGAGCCCGGAACCACGCTCACGACCGGCCTGTGGCGCTACTCGAGACACCCCAACTACTTCGGCGAGCTCGGGTTCTGGTGGGGACTCTGGCTGTTCGGCCTGGCGGCCGACGCCGGCTGGTGGTGGACCGTCGTGGGCCCGCTCTCCATGACCGCGATGTTCCACTTCGCGAGCCTGCGCATGATCGAGACGCGCATGCTGGAGCGGCGCTCCGACTACGACCGCGTCATCGCCACGACCTCGCGGCTCGTCCCGATGCCGCCCCGCCCGGCGCCCGAGCCGGGGAGCGAGGCGTGACCGCGGGCGGCCTGGGAACCCGTCCCTACGAGAGGGGCCTGCTCGAGCTGGGCGGTGGATCCTGGGCCTGGCTGCAGCCCGACGGAGGCTGGGGCTGGAGCAACGCCGGCCTCGTCACCGACGGCGAGGCCTCGCTCCTGGTGGACACGCTCTTCGACGTGCCGCTGACCGACGCCATGCTGCGCGCCATGCGCGACGCCGAGCCGCGCGCAGCGGCCCGCATCGACACCGTGGTGAACACCCACGCCAACGGCGACCACTGCAACGGCAACCAGCTCGTGGCCGACGCCGAGATCATCTCGTCGCGTGCGACCCTCGAGGAGCTGCAGCACGACATCACGCCCGGCCAGATGGCCGAGCTGGTGAGCCGGGGCCCGGAGCTGGGCCCCATGGGCGAGTACTTCGCGGAGATCTTCGGCCCGTTCGACTTCGCCGGGGTCACCCAGACCCTCCCCAACCGCACCTTCGACGGCGAGCTGGAGCTGCGCGTGGGCGACAAGGCGGTGCACCTCGTCGAGGTGGGCCCCGCCCATACCCGGGGCGACGTCCTCGCCTTCGTGCCGTCGGACCGCACGGTCTTCACCGGCGACATCCTGTTCGTCGACGGGACTCCCATCATCTGGGCCGGCCCGATCGCCAACTGGATCGCCGCCTGCGACCGCATCGTCGCGATGGACGTGGAGACCATCGTTCCCGGCCACGGGCCGGTGACCGACCGGCGCGGGGTGCTGGCGGTGAAGCGGTACCTGGAGTTCGTCCGCGACGAGGCGAGGAAGCGCTTCGACGCGGAGATGCCGGTCTTCGAGGCGGCGGCCGACATCGCGCTCGGCGAGTTCGCCGCCTGGGGAGACCGCGAGCGCATCGCGGTCAACGTGGTGGCCCTCTACCGCGAGTTCTCCGGCCAGACCGGGGACGGCCCGTCGGTGTTCGAGGTCTTCGGGGCGATGGCGGAGCTGCGCCGCCAGGCGCGCTGACACGCCGCGCCCGGACGCAAGAACGCCCCGCGGGCGAACCGCGGGGCGCTCTCTCGATGCGCGTAAGTTGCAACGTTCTCCTCGGCCCACTCGAGCGGAGACTTGAGCCCGATCAGCCGCCGGGGCCCTCCTGGGTGTCGTCGAGCTGGGAGTCGAGGACCCGCCGCAGTCTCGCCTCCTCCCGGCGCAGGTGGAGGGTGCGCCCGCCCGTCACGTAGACGAGCCCGGGCTTCGCTCCCTTGGGCTTCTTGACCTGCTTGATCGGGGCCACGTGGACATCGGCCCGGCTGGCGTTCTTCGCCTTGGAGTACTGGACGGCCAGCTCGGCTGCGTCCAGCAGCGACTCCTGGGGCGGCTCCTCGCGTCCGCCGGTGCGCAGGATGACGTGGGACCCCGGGGCGCCGTCGAGATGGAAGAAGAGGTCGTTGCCCCGGGCCAGGCGCGTGGTGAGGTGATCGTTGCCCTCGTCGCTGCGCCCGACCCAGATCTCGAGTCCGTCCCGGCTCAGGTAGCGACGAGGGTGGAGCCTGCGCGCGAGCCCCTTGAAGGGGCCCTTGCGCGGCGCCTCGTCGCGCCGCGGCGACGGGGCCCGCCGCACGGCGGGCGCGTGGCGCCGGAGCAGCCCGGCGATCTCCGGCCGCTCGGAAAACGCCGCGAGGTCGCCGCCTGCCTCGGCCAGCCGGGCCCGCTCCCGCTCCCAGTCGTCCAGCTCCTGGCAGCGGGCGCGCGCCTCGTCGACCTGCCCGCCGGCCTTGGTGAGCCGGCGCACGAGCTTCTGGTAGCGCTTGAAGATCGCGTTGGCGTTCTGCTGGGGACTCAGCGAGGGGTCGAGGGGGATCTCCACTTCCTCGCCCGAGGCGTAGTCGCGGACGCGCACCGACGAGGCGCCGGGCTCGACCCGGCCCAGGGACGACTTCAGGAGCTCGCCCTGCCGATGCAGCTCGCTGGCCTTCTCGGACTCCGCGAGCTCGGACTCGATGCGCTCGAGCCGGCGGGCCCGGTGCTTGCGCTCCTTGCGCAGCGCCACCTCGAGCCGTCGGCCCAGATCGGCCTCCTGGCGGTCCCCCTCGCGTTCCGCGTACTCGCCCTCGATGGCCGCGAGCAGCGCCGGCGCCGCGACGCCTTCGAAGCGATCCTCGCCGCGGGACGGCGGGCGCGAGGACGGGTCGCGCCAGGGCTCGCCGACGACGAGCTCCGAACGGGTCTCGGCCAGCGGTCGCAGCGCCCGCACCAGGCGGCCCTCGCCGTCGAGCAGGTACAGGTTGCTGCGCTTGCCGAAGATCGACAGCAGGAGCACGAACCGGGCCTCGCGGGTCTCGAAGCACAGCTCGAGCTGGCGGTCCCCACCGCGCAGCCGGGCCGCGCGCAGCCTCGCGCCCGAGAGGTGCTTGCGCAGGTAGCTGGCGAAGGCGGGCGGGGCGGCGGGCGCCCGGGGCGGCCGCGGCAGCTCGGAGATGCGCGCCCACTCGGGCTCGCAGCACAGCAGCAGCGTCCGCCTCGGGGAGGTCGACTCGCCGGCGGCCGCCTCCCCGGCGCTTCCGGGCGCGTAGAGCACCAGCACCAGGCGGGCGGGCGCCGGCTGGACGACGCGGTCGAGGCGCGCGCCTCCCAGGCCCGTCTCGACGGCGGAGGCTGCGCGTTCCAGCTCGCAGAGCGACAGCATGGCGCCTTCACTTCTGGCAGCGCGGGCAGTAGTGACTGCTGCGCTGGGCGATCGTCTTGCGCCGGATGGCGGCGCCGCACGAGTAGCACGGGGCTCCGGCCCGCGCATAGACGCGTCGCTCGTCCTGGAAGCCTCCGTCGCGGCCGTCCGGGGCCACGTAGTCGCTGATGCTCGAGCCCCCGGTCTCGATCGAGCGCCGCAGGATGCGCCCGAGAGCGCGGGCGATCGCCCGGTACTCGCGCCGGGTCACCCGGTCGCAGCGGCGACCGGGGCGCACGCCGGCGGCGAAGAGCGCCTCGTCGGCGTAGATGTTGCCGACCCCCGCCAGCACCGCCTGGTCGAGGAGCAGCGCCTTCACCGCCACCCTGCGCCGGCGCCCGGCGCTGAAGAGCTCGTCTCCGCTGATCTGGAGCGCATCCGGCCCCAGCCGGTCGAGCCGCGGGTGCCCCCGGCCGCCGGGCAGCAGCAGCACCTTCCCGAACTTGCGCACGTCCCGCAGGTAGACGGCCGGGCCCTCGTCCCGGAAGAAGAGCTGCAGGTGGGTGTGCACATCCGGCCGGAAGCGTTGCTGCTCGTCGGGCGAGAGCGCGGCCCGGGCCGTCGCCGAGAGCAGCCGGACGCTGGTCGCGCCGTCGCCGAAGAGCTGACCGGTCATCCCCAGGTGGATGATCAGGCGGGCGCCGTCGTCGAGGGTGCAGACCAGGTACTTCCCGTGGCGATCCACGGACTCGACGCTACGGCCCGGCAGCTGGCGCCGCAGCTTTTCGGGCGGCGTCACGAACAGGTAGCTCGGACCCGTGGTCACGACCCGCGCCACGGGGCGGCCCCGCAGCAGGGGCTCGATGCGGCGACGCGTGGTCTCGACCTCGGGGAGCTCCGGCAAGATTCCATCCTGAAAGGTGAATGAAAGGTGGAGAGGGTGCGATGGAGGGCGGTCCCAGCACACCGGGTGACCGACAGTCTAGAAGCTCGGCGGAGAATGAGGCACCCGGTCCCATTTCCCGCGATCGGAGGCTTCGGGCTCAAGTCCCCTCGCCAGCCGCCGATACGGGGCGCGCGTCACGCCCCCGTGTACGACCCACGACGCCCGACCCAGTTCCGACCCGACAGACGCACGCGGCCTCGGCCCCGTCGCCCGGGCGGAAACCGAGGAGCCAACATGTCCGCCCTTCCGTCCGCCTGCCGGCGGCGCCTCCAGAACTTCTCTTCCTGGCACCGGGTGGGTCTGGTCGGCCTCGCCGGCGCCTCCATCGCCGGCTGGCTCGCCGTGCTGACCCTGTCCTCCCACTCGAGCCAGTCCGTCCAGTCCGTCCAATCCGTTCAGTCCGTCCAGTCCGTCCAGCCGGTCCAGCCGGTCCAGCCGGTCCAATCGGCCCGGTCGGCCGGGGCGGCCCGGTCCGGCCCGGCGGGCTCGGGCAGCCTGGCCGCGGGCCCCGCCCCCGGCTGCGCCGGGGGGATCGGGTCCGGAGACTACTGCCCGATGCTCGCCGACTCCCACGCCCACTGACCCCCGTCGCTCTCGCCCGCCGGCGCGACGCTATGCTTCGCGCTCCCCCCGGATCGCAGGCGGGGGAGGGACGGAGGCGGCGATGCGGGTTCGGGTCCTGGGCTCTTCGGCGGGCGGGGGTCTTCCCCAGTGGAACTGCGGAGGCCCCTACTCCGTGCGCGCCCGGCGCGGGGACCCCGACGTCCCGCCGCGCAGCCAGCCCTCCATCGCGGTCTCCGCCGACGGCCAGCGCTGGTCGGTGATCAACGCCAGCCCGGACATCCGCGACCAGCTGGCGCGCTTCCCGGGCCTCCATCCGCGCGAGGGAACCCGCGACCTGCCCCTCGACACGGTCGTCGTCACCAACGCCGACCTCGACCACAGCATGGGATTGCTCGTCCTCCGCGAGTCCCTTCCGTACCGGATCGTCAGCACGCCGTGGGTGCGAGACGCCATCCTGCGCCACAACGCCGCCTGGCGGCTGCTCGAGCCGGCCTGGGGAATCGCGAAGCTCGACCAGGGCTTCCCGCTCGACCGCGACGGTGTGCTCGAGGCGCGGCTGTTCCCGGTCCCGGGCAAGGTGCCGGGCTACCTCGAGTCGCTCGAGAGCAACCGCGCCGACACCACCGTGGGCGTGCGCATCACCGACACGCGAACGCGCCAGCGCCTGGTCTACGCCGCGGGCATCAAGAGCTTCGACGAAGGCACCCTCGCCGAGCTCGAGAGCGCCGACTGTCGATTCGTGGACGGCACCTTCTACCGCGCCGACGAGCTGCTCGCCATGCGCCCGGGCGCTCCGGACGCCCACGCCATGGGTCACCTCCCGATCGGCGGGCCCGACGGCAGTCTCGAGACCCTGCGCAAGCTGCCCGGTCGCAGCATCTACATCCACATCAACAACACGAACCCGATCGTGGACGCGCGCTCGGACGAGGCGCGCCGGGTCGGGCAGGCCGGCGTGGAGATCGCCTACGACGGCATGGAGCTCGAGGTCTGATGGCCGAAGCGGTCCCGGAGCGCGCGGAGCTCGAGCAGGCCTTGCTGCGAGTGCTCGCCGAGCGCTACCACGACCACCACCCCTTCAACCGGCGCATGCACGAAGGCACGCTCTCGCCCGAGGAGATCCGGCTGTGGGTGCGCAATCGCTACTACTACCAGACACGGATCCCCATCAAGGACGGCGCGATCCTCTCGAAGTCGACCAGCGCCGAGTTCCGGCGGGAGTGGGTGGAGCGCCTCCACGACCACGACGGAACCCGCGATCGCGAGGGCGGACTGGAGCTCTGGCTCCGGCTGGGCGAGGCGGTGGGGCTCCCCAGGGAGTCCGTGGAGTCCCTGGAAGAGATCCTGCCCGGCGTGCGCGCGGCCTGCGATGCCTACGTCGAGTTCGTGAAGAGCCACGACCTGCTGGAGTCCGTGGCCGCGTCGCTCACCGAGATGGCGGCGGGCGAGATCATGAAGGTCCGCATCGAGGCCTTCGAGCGCCACTACCCCTGGGTCGAGGGCGCGGGCCTGGACTACTTCCGTTCGCGCACGGTCCAGGCGCCGCGCGACGCGCGCTACGGCATGGCCTTCGTGCTCGAGCACGCGCGGAGCGAGAGCGACCGCGCGCGCTGCATCGCCGCCCTGGAGCGCAAGTGCGACATCCTGTGGTCGCTGCTGGACGCGGTCGAGCTGGGCGGTGCGCGCCTGCGACTGGCTCCCCACGCGCAGCTGCGGGAGGAGGAGCCGGACAAGACCCTGGTCGTCCTGCCCGAGCGCGCCGTGCGGCTGGGCGGCAGCGGCCGCGAGATCCTCGACCTCTGCGACGGACGCACGGCCTCGGTGGAGATCGCGCGCACGCTCGTCGGGCGCCATCCGGAGGTGGAATCGATCTGGGACGACGTCCACCACTTCTTCGAGCAGATGGACCGGCTCGGGGTCCTCGTGCGGGAGGGCCCTTGAGCGCGCCCCGGCCGTACAACCTCGTGGCCGAGCTCACCTATCGATGCCCGCTGCGCTGCCCCTACTGCTCGAACCCGGTCGACTACACAGCCCACCGCGAGACCCTGGACGCGGACGACTGGGCGCGGGTGTTTCGCGAGGCCTGCGACCTGGGCGTCGTCCACGTCGGGCTGACCGGCGGCGAGCCCGCTCTCCGGAACGACCTGGAGCCGATCGTGGCCGCCGCGTCGGACGCCTCGCTCTACACCCTGCTGGTCACCTCGGGCGTGGGCGTGGACGCCGGCCGCCTGGACGCCCTGGCGGCGGCCGGGCTTCGGAGCGTCCAGCTCTCCTTCCAGGACGCGACCGAGCCAGCCTCGGACCGCATCGCCGGTGCGGTCAGCTGGCGGGCCAAGCGCGAGCTGGCCGCCGCGGTCCGCGAGCGCGGCATGCCCCTGGTGCTGAACGTGGTCCTGCACCGACACAACCTCGATCGCATCGACGAGATCCTGGCCCTGGCCCGCGAGCTCGACGCGGACCGCCTGGAGCTCGCGAACACCCAGTACCACGGCTGGGCCTGGGCGAACCGCGAGGCGCTCCTGCCCACCCGCGACCAGCTGGACCGCGCGGCGACGGCGGTCCGCGGCGCGCGGCGACGCTTCCGCCGGCCCGAGCTCGTCTACGTCCTGCCCGACTACTACGCCGATCGCCCGAAGCCCTGCATGGGCGGCTGGGGACGGACGACCATCGTGGTGACCCCCGACGGCGCGGTGCAGCCCTGCCACGAGGCGGGCTCGATCCCCGGCCTGGAGTTCTGGCGCGTGCCCGAGCGCTCCCTCGCCCGGTGCTGGAGCGAGTCGCCGGGCATGAACGCCCACCGGGGCGAGGGCTGGATGGCCGAGCCGTGTCGCAGCTGTCCCGAACGGGAGCGCGACTTCGGGGGGTGCCGCTGCCAGGCGTGGCGGATCGCGGGAGACCCCGCGGCGACGGACCCCGCCTGCGCCCTATCGCCCCACCACTCGGCCATCGAGGCGGTTCGCCGCGGGGCCGGCGACCGGGACGCGCCGCCCCTGCTGCACCGCGGCGCTCGCCTCGACTGAGCCCGAACCGGCGCACCGCCGCCCCGGGGACGGTGCGCGCACCCGCCTCCCTCGCGATACACTGTGCGGCCGCGCGCCCTCCGTCCGGGAGGGCGGCGCCCATCCGGAGGCGACGAGACCTTGCCCGGAGATTCCGACAGGCCGAGCCCCGCGCCGATGAACGGCGATCGGCCTCTCGTGGTCGCGAGCAACCGGCTTCCCTTCACGCTGCAGCGGACTCGCGCGGGGCTGCAACGCAATCCCTCCCCGGGCGGTCTCGTTTCGGCGCTCGAGCCGGTGCTGCGGGCGCGCGGCGGGACCTGGATCGGCTGGCCCGGCATCGCGCTCGAGCCCGACGAGCCGGTCGATTCCGAAGACGGACCGTATCGGGTCAAGCAGGTCCAGCTCAGCGAGACCGAGATCAACCGCTACTACCACGGCTTCTCGAATCGGACGCTGTGGCCGCTGTTCCACTCGATGCCGGGCATCGCCCGCTTCGACCGCCTGGACTACCAGACCTACGACCGGGTGAACTCGCGCTTCGCCGAGGCCATCGCGGAGCACGCGGCCGCCGCGGGCCTGGTCTGGATCCACGACTACCAGCTCCTGCTGGCGCCGGCGGGCGTGCGCGAGCACGCCCCCCAGGCGCGCCTGGCGTTCTTCCTCCACATCCCGTTCCCGCCCTACGACATCTTCCGGCTGCTGCCCTGGGACCGCGAGCTGCTGCGGGGCATGCTGGGCTGCGACCTGATCGGCTTCCACGTGCCGGGCTACGCGTTGAACTTCCTCGACTGCGTGGAGCGCCGGCTGGGCAGCCGCGTCGATCGCGAGAACCTAGTCATCGAGCACGGCGACCGCGCGGTGCAGGTGGGCATCTTCCCCATCGGCATCGAGTTCGATCTGTTCGCCGAGCGCGCGGGCAACGGAGGCCGCGGAGCGGACAACGGGGCGGGCCGCAACGGCAGCGCCCAGAAGGTGGTGCTCGGGGTCGACCGCCTCGACTACACCAAGGGCATCCCCGAGCGGATCTCCGCGTTCGAGCGCCTGCTCGAGCTCCATCCCGAGCACCGCGAGAAGGTCGTGCTCCTGCAGGTCGCGGTTCCCAGCCGCTCCCAGGTCGCGGAGTACCGGGCGCTGAAGCGGGAGATCGACGAGCTGGTGGGCCAGGTGAACGGTCGCTTCGCGACGGCCACCTGGTCGCCCATCCGCTACCTCTACCGCTCGCTCTCCCAGGAGAAGCTCGCGTCGATCTACCGCGATGCGGACGTCGCCCTGGTGACCCCGCTGCGCGACGGCATGAACCTGGTGGCCAAGGAGTACGTGGCCAGCCAGGTGGACGACCCGGGCGTGCTCGTGCTGTCGAGCCTGGCGGGCGCCGCCGAGACCATGCGCGAAGCGCTGCCGGTGAACCCCTACGACCTCGACCGCACCGCGGAGACGATCCACCGCGCGCTCACCATGGGCAGCACCGAGAGGCGCTCGCGGATGGCCGCCCTGCGCAAGCGGGAGCGCCGGGACGACGTCCACACCTGGGTGCGCTCGTTCCTGGACGCCGCGGCCAGCAGCCAGGCGAGCCTGCACCCGGTCGGCGCCCAGGACTTCGAGCACTGGCTCGGCCCCTATCTCACCCGGCCCGTGCTGGCCATGTTCGTCGACTACGACGGAACACTCTGCAACCTGGTCTCGGACCCGTCCGATGCGGTGATGGACCCCGGCATGCGCAAGGCGCTCCGGCGCTGCTTCGAGCGACCGGACACCGACGTCGCGGTGATCAGCGGCCGCGCCCTGGCCGACGTGCGCCGTCTGGTGGGCATCGACGACATGACCTACGCGGGCAACCACGGCCTGCAGATCTCGGGCGGGGGCATCCCCGACTTCGTCCACGAGGACCTGAAGCACTACGCCGGCCGCACGGATTCCCTGGCGGACCAGCTGGCCGAGGTGGCCATCGACGGCGCCTGGACCGAGGCCAAGGGGCCGACCCTCACCTATCACTTCCGCGCCGTCCCGCCGAACCGCCGCAGCGCCCTGGTGGAGCGCGCCCGCACCCTCATCACCCAGGCCGGCTTCCAGGCCCGGGACGCCCACTGCGCCCTCGAGGCCCGTCCGCCCATCGGCTGGGACAAGGGCCGGGCGGTGCTCTCCATCCTGCGCGCCCGCTACGGGCTGTCCTGGTCCGAGCGGGTCCGGGTGATCTACGTGGGCGACGACCACACCGACGAAGACGCGTTCCGCTTCCTCTCGGGGCTGTCGGCGACGTTCCGGGTGGGGCCCGCCAACACCGAGACCGCGGCCTCACGGCGCCTGCCGGACGTGGGCTCCGTGCGGACCCTGCTGGAATGGCTGGCCGACCGGCCGCCGTTCGAGGGGGGAGAGTCCGAAGAAGAGAGCGCCTGAGCGCCCGGGAGCCCGCCCCGGGACACCGAGTGTCCCGTTCCAGAAGCTCGCCCGAATCCAAAGCCGGGCTGCGGCCACGGGACCCTAGTCGCGCTCGAGGTAGCGCGCGCGGGGCCGCACCACGTAGCCGGCCTCGTACTGCTCCTTGGCGTGGGCCACCCAGCCGGCGCAGCGCCCCACCGCGAAGACCCCGACGGCCGACCCCCCGCGCAGGCCCAGGGCGGAGCAGAGCGCCACGAGCCCGACGTCGATGGTCGCGCCGCCTCGCCCGCGTCCCTCCATCGCCTCGACGAGCGCCAGGCAGGTCCGGACCGGTCTCGATCGCGGCGCCACGTCGCGGGCCAGCTCCACCAGCATCTGGCCGCGGGGATCGCCTTCGGGATACAGCGGGTGGCCGAAGCCTTCGAGGGGCTCGCCGCGGCTCGCGCGCTCGTTCACCACGCGCTCCACGTCCTCGGGTCGGCCGATCTCGTTGATCAGGGCCTCCACGCGGCTGGCGGCGCCCCCGTGTCGCGGACCGGACAGCGTCGACAGCGCCGCCCCCACGCAGGCGTAGATGTCGGCGCCGGTGGAGGCGGCCACCCGCGCCGCGAAGGTGGACGCGTTGAGCTCGTGGTCGGCGCACAGCACGAGGGCCCGGTTGATCGCGGCGACGCCGTCGGCCCCGGAGCCCGAGCCCAGGGCCGCGGCCACGGCCCGCGCCACGCTGCCGCCTTCGAAGGCCTCCTTGAAGGCCTGCTTGTCGCGACCCAGGGCCAGGGCCGCCGCCAGACGGCGCAGCAGGATGCGCGCCCGCGGCGGGATGGCCTCCGAGCGCACGGCGAAGCGACCCGGGTCCCAGCTCGCCAGCAGCGGCACCACCACCGCGAGGGCGGGCAGGGGGCGGAGGTCGTCGGGCAGCAGGCGGCGCAGCCCCACCACGGACATCGGGAAGTCCTGGGCGATCCATTCGGCCGGCTCGCTCGGCAGGTGGCCCGTCCACAGCAGCTCGGCGACGGACTCGAAGGGCGTGTCCGCCGCGGCGAGCCGGGTGGCGAGCTGTCCGCGGTAGATCGGCCCGCTCTCGGACGAGATCGCCGTGATGGCGGTGTCGAGGACGGGCTCTCCCCACTGGAGCGCGTTCGCGGCCACGGGTCCATGCCCGGAGCGCGCGTCCCGCCGGGCCCTGAGGCGCTCGAGATCCGCCTTCAGGTACTGGCGCGTCCGGCCCTTGCCGGCGGGAACGCTGCGGACCAGCCCGCGCGAGGCGTAGGCGTAGAGCGTGGGCAGCTTGACGCCGAGAAACGCCGCCGCGTCCCGCGCCGAGATGGACTCGGCGGATTGATCATCAACAATGGGTTGATCGATTAATCTATGTTGATCAATCTTTTCCATTCATCTATGGTAACGCGCGATCGAGGCCGGAGGGAGATCGAAGGGAGGAGGAGCATCCATGGAAGCGGGGAGCGAGACGACCCGGAACGGGCTGGAGGGCGTCGTGGTGGCCGAGACCCGGCTGTCCCGGGTGGACGGTGAGCGCGGCCGGCTGGTGGTGTGTGGCCGCGACATCGAGGCGCTGGTCCGGGAGGTCCGGTTCGAGGGCGTCTGCAGCCTGCTCTGGAGCGGCGAGCTCGCAGGGCAGCGAGCCCTGGAGATCGAGCTGGGCCGGGCGCGAGCCGAGGCCTGGAGGCGGCTTCCCGAGCTGGGCGACGCCCTCGAGAAGGCCGACGGGATGGAGGCCCTGCGAGCGGCCCTGGCCCACCTGCCCACCTCCGACCCCGCGGACGATGCAGCGTCGGAGGCCGCACGCCTCACCGGGGCCTGCGCCGTCTTCCTCGCGGCCTGGGCGCGCGGCCGACTCCAGGGCCGCCCGCCGATCGCACCCGATCCCGCGCGGCCCCACGCCGAGGACCTCCTGTGCATGCTGGGCTTCGAGGCGCCGGAGCCGGCCCGGGTGGCCGCCCTCGACGCCTACATGACCACCGTGGCCGAGCACGGCATGAACGCCTCGACCTTTGCGGCGCGGGTCGTCGCCTCCACGGGATCGGACAGCGTGTCCGCCGTGGTGGCGGCGGTGGGGGCCTTGAAGGGCCCGCGTCACGGCGGCGTCCCGGGGCCGGTCCTCGAGATGTTCGACGCCATCGGCGAAGCGCGACACGCGCGCAGCTGGCTCGAGGCCGAGCTGGACGCGGGCCGGCGCATCATGGGCATGGGCCACCGGGTCTACCGGGTTCGCGATCCGCGGGCGGCGGTCTTCGAGGCCGCGGTGGGGCGGCTGGCCGTGGCGGGCATCGCGTCCGATCGGCTGGGGTTCGCGCGCTGCGTCGAGCGCGAGGCGGTCGCCGCCCTGGCCGCGCGCTACCCGGAGCGCCGCCTGGAAGCCAACGTCGAGTTCTACACCGCCGTGCTCCTCGACGCCGCGGGGCTCCACCGCGCCGCCTTCACGCCCCTCTTCGCCTGCGCCCGGGTGGCCGGCTGGCTCGCCCACGTGGAGGAGCAGCGCCGCACGGGCCGGCTCATCCGGCCCAAGGCGCGCTACGTCGGCCCGCTGCCGGAAGCCGCCTAGGCCCCCGTGGAGCTCCTGATCCTCGGAGCGGCCGCGTTCGCGACCTCCATCCTCTCGGCGGTCGTCGGCATGGCCGGCGGCATCACCCTGCTGGCGGTGATGCTGCTCTTCCTCGACCCGCTGGTGGCGATCCCCATCCACGGGGTCGTGCAGCTCGTCTCCAACGGCTCGCGGGCCTGGCTCCAGCGGGCGCACGTCGACCGCTCGATCACCTGGCGCTTCGGGCTGCTGCTGCTGCCCGCGGGCTGGCTGGGCCTGGAGATCGCCCAGGCGATCCCACCGGAGGGGCTGCGGGCCGCCATCGGCGGCTTCGTGCTGGTGGCCACCTGGTGGCCGGCGTGGCTCCTGCTCGGGATCCACCCCGAACGCTCGACGGGCAAGCGGCGTTTCGTGGTCCTGGGCGGTCTGGCCGGCGTGCTGAACACGACCATCGGGGCCACCGGACCGCTGATCGCCCCGTTCTTCCTGGATCTCGGGCTCTCGCGCTTCCAGCTGGTGGGCACGAAGGCCGCCTGTCAGCTCCTCGGGCACGTGGCGAAGATCGCGATCTTCGGGCTCGCCGGGTTCGCGTTCGGCCTCTACGGGTCGACCCTGCTGGTGCTCTGTGCCCTGGTGGTGGTCGGGACCGCGATCGGGACCCGGATCCTGGACCGGGTGAACGAGAGACTGTTCGTCGCCCTCTACAAGGGCGTGCTCACGTTGATCGCGATCCACCTCGTGGCTCGCGAGCTGTGGGGGATCGCCTGGCCGGCCTAGCCGCGCGCCCGGGCTCCCGGCCGGCGTGGCGGCCCAGGAGCTCGCGCAGGGTCGTGCGCGGCAGTCCCAGCTCCCGGGCGGCCCGGGCCACGTTGCCACCGCAGCGCTCGACCGCCGCCCGCGCGTGGGCGGGGTCGCGAGCCCGACCCGCCTCTCCGGCGCGCAGACAGCGGCCGGCCGGCGCTCCATCCATGGGCGAGCCGGCCGACTCGATCAGCCCGTCCAGCGCGGCAGCGCCCACCTCGCGCCCGGCGAAGCGCAGGGCCACGCACTCGAGGACGTTGTGGAGCTCGCGCACGTTTCCGGGCCAGGGCGCCCGGTCGAGGCGCCCGAAGAACCCGGCATCCGGGCGCACTTCGGGCAGCTCCAGGCGCCGGGCGAGGGCCGGGAGGGCGGCCCTGGCGAGCAGGCTCGCATCGCCGGCGCGCTCGCGCAGGGGCGGGACCCGCACCCGGACCACCGCGAGCCGGTAGTAGAGGTCGGCGCGAAAGCGCCCGCGATCCACGTCGCGCCGCAGGTCGCGGTGGGTCGCCGCCACGACCCGTGCGCCCATGGGCAGGGTGTCCACGCCCCCCACGCGCTCGAACTCCCGGTCCTGGAGCGCGCGCAGCCACTTGGCCTGGAGCGGACGCTCCAGCTCGCCGACCTCGTCGAGAAACAGCGTCCCCTGGGCGGCCCGCTCCAGGCGACCGGGCCTCCGCTCGGCCGCACCCGTGAAGGCGCCGCGCTCGTGGCCGAAGAGCTCGCTCTCCACCAGTCCCGGCGACAGCGCGGCGGAGTCGACGTGTACGAAGGGCCCGCTTCGCCGGTCGGAGAGCGCGTGGAGCGCCCGGGCGGCCAGCCCCTTGCCGGTTCCGGTCTCGCCCTGGAAGAGCACCGTCGCGGTCGACCGCGCCGCCTCGGCCACGCGCTTCCTGAGCTCGCAGGCGGCCGGGCTGGCGCCGAGGATGCGGACCGGGGGATCGGCTTCCATCGGTCGCGAGCATCCCACGGCCGGCCCACCGCGACCTCCGCGACTCCTCCAGAAACCCTGCGATGGGCGTCGAAGGACGGCGACAAGCGTCGGCCGGCCCGGGTGGGGTCAGTACAGGATGACGCTCCGGATGACCTCTCCCTCGTGCATCAGGTCGAAGGCCCGGTTGATGTCCTCGAGGGGCATGGTGGCGCTGACCATCTCGTCGAGCTTGATCCGGCCCTTCATGTAGCGGTCCACGAGGCCGGGGAGCTGGGTCCGCCCCTTCGTGCCCCCGAACGCGGTGCCCCGCCACGAACGGCCGGTCACCAGCAGGAAGGGCCGCGCGTGGATCTCCTGGCCGGCCCCGGCGACCCCGATGATGATCGACTCGCCCCAGCCCTTGTGGGTGCAGGCCAGGGCCTGGCCCATCAGGTCCACGTTGCCGACGCACTCGAAGGAGTAGTCGACGCCGCCGTCGGTCAGGTCGACGATGTGGTCCGCGATGGCGCCGCCGACCGCCCGGGGATCGATGCAGTCGGTGGCCCCCATCTGCTGGGCCAGCTCGAACTTCCTGGGGTTCGTGTCGACGGCGAGGATGCGCTCGGCGCCGGCCATCACGGCCCCCTGCACCACCGAGAGACCGATGCCGCCCAGGCCGAAGATCGCCACGCTGGAGCCGGGCTCGACCTTCGCCGTGTTGAGCACCGCGCCGATGCCCGTGGTCACTCCGCATCCGAGCAGGCAGATCTTGTCCATGGGCGCGTCGCTCCGCACCTTCGCCAGCGCGATCTCCGGCACGACCGTGTACTCGGCGAAGGTGGACGTTCCCATGTAGTGGTGGACCGGCTTGCCGTTCCAGGACAGACGGCTCGTGCCGTCGGGCATCAGGCCCTGTCCCTGGGTGGCGCGGATCTTCTGGCACAGGTTGGTCTTGCCGGACAGGCAGAACTTGCACTCGCGGCATTCCGGCGTGTAGAGCGGGATGACGTGGTCGCCGGGCTCGAGCGAACGCACGCCCGGACCGACCTCCCGGACCACCCCGGCCCCCTCGTGGCCGAGGATCGCCGGAAACAGGCCCTCGGGGTCCTCCCCGCTCAGGGTGAACGCGTCCGTGTGACACACACCGGTGGCGGCGAGCTCGACGAGGCACTCGCCTTCCCGGGGCCCCTCGAGGTCCACCTGGTCGATCTCGAGGGGCTTGCCCGCCTCGACGGCGATGGCGGCCTTGATCTTCATGTCGCGACTCCTTCGATTGGATCGTGCGTGGATGCGCGCCCGGTCAGAGCGAGGCGAACGCGGCCTTCTCTTCCTCGATCAGCGCCTTGAAGGTGGGACGGGCGAGCACGCGCCCCAGGTACGCCGCCAGTCGGGGCCAGCGCGAGGCGTCCACGCGCTCTCCGGCGTGGTCGAAGTTCACGAAGGGCGAGGCGAGGGCGATGTCCGCGATGCCGAAGCGCCCGCCGACGATCGCGTCGCCGTCGCCCACCTCGCCTTCGAGATAGTCGAAGACCGGCGGGATCAGCTCCGCCAGCGCGTGGGACACCTTCTCCTCGTCGGGCGGCTGGCGCATGATCCTCGCCTGGACCACCCGCTGGAAGAAGACGCCGGTGAGCACCTCGACCAGCTTCGTGTCGCCGTACTCCTCGTACCACAGCGCGCGGCCGAGCTCCTCGGCGCCGCTGGGATAGAGCGCGGGCTCGGGCACCTTGCGCTCCAGGTAGGCGCAGATGCAGGACGAGTCGGGGAGGATGTAGTCGCCGTCCTCGTAGCAGGGGATCTTGCCCAGGGGCGAGATCCGACGGAACTCGTCGCTCACGCCGATGGGCATGACGGGCTCGAGCTCGTAGGCGATGCCCTTCTCCTCCAGCACGACGCGGGTCTTGCGGACGAAGGGCGAGGCGTTCACACCGTGGAGCTTGGGCATGGCAGTGTCTCCTGAGGGAGATCCACGATCGCACCGGCCCGGACCGCGATCAAGCGCTCAGCCGGAACAGGCGCGGTAGAGGCCTCCGGCGAGCGCCAGCAGGATCCACACCACGGCGGAGACCACCCGGAGCGGGCTGCGACCGGGGCCCTCCAGCTCGTCGACGTCGTCGGGCTCGTCGATGGGACGGGGCCTCTCGCCGCGCGACGCCGGCGGGGCCTCGCCGACCACGAAGGGCTCGAGCTCGCGGAGCGGCTTCGCCCCGCCCGGGACGACCCGGGGCAACTCGTCGGGCCGGTGGGTGCGTCCGCCGCAGTGCATGCAGCGCTTCACCTCGGGCGGGAAGCTGACCTGGCAGCTGCTGCAGCGGACCTCGGGCACGTTGGTCTTGGGGGCGCGGATCGCCATCGCTGCTCGGATTCCCCGCTCTCACTTCTCTGCGACCGCTCGACGACCGCTCTGCGACCGCCGTACGACGGCCCATCGATCGATACTCGCTCGCTCGTCGTGCGTCGACCGCGACGGCGCGACCCGACACCCGCGGGGCCCGGTCCGGCCCTGCTCGCCTCGAGACTAGCCTGTGCGGGCGCCCATGGCCTCGAGCACGTTGGCCCGGTGGCCCAGGGTGTGGGCGATCCCCGAGAGGAGCGAGAAGGCCCGGCCCACCAGGACGAAGTCGCTGGGGACGGTCACGACCGGGTTCTCGCGGATGGCTTCGAAGAGCTCGCCCGTCATCTCCTCGGTGAACTCGCCCTCGAAGCGGCCGGTGTCGCTGCGTCGCATCATGCGCCGGGCGATCGCCACGAAGGTCTCGGGGTCGCCGGTGCGCGTCTCGAAGCCGAGCTCCTCGAAGGCGCGGATCATGGCCGCCTCGTTGAGGGTCATCATCGAGAACATCAGCTCGAACAGGCCCATGCCGAAGCCCTCGGGCAGCTCCTTGGACAGGCCGTAGTCGAGCAGCACGATCCGGCCGTCGGGCTTCACGAACAGGTTGCCCGGGTGGGGGTCGGCCTGGAAGAAACCGGCGGCGAGGATCATGCGCACGAAGATCTGCATCAGGTCCTGGACGACCGCAGCGGGATCGAGCCCGGCCCGTTCCAGGCCCGCGAGGTCCGTGATCTTGATGCCGTCCACGCACTCCATGGTCAGGACCCGGCGCGACGACCACTCCCGGTGGATCTCGGGCACCACCACTCCTCCGTGGTCCGCGAAGATCTCGCGCACGCGGTCGGCGCAGTCGGCCTCGCGCCGGAAGTCGAGCTCCATGGCCAGGTGGCCGGTGAGCTCCTCGAGGAGCGGCAGCAGCTCGATGGGCTGGGGGTCGAAGTACTCGTACACGCGGCACGCCCGCTGGACGTTCGCCAGGTCCGTCCGGACGATGCGCTCGATGTCGGGGTACTGGACCTTGACGGCCACCTCCCGTCCGTCGCGCAGGCGCGCCCGGTGCACCTGGGCCAGGGAGGCCGAGGCCAGGGGCGAAGGCTCGAACTCCGCGAAGACCGCGTCGAGGGGCTTGCCGAGCTCGCGCTCCACGGTCTCGCGGATGACCTCGAAGCTCCGGGGCGGGACGGCGTCGTGGCACTGCTTCAGGACCTCGACGTACTGGGGCGGGAAGACGTCCGAGCGGGTGGCGATGGCCTGACACACCTTGATGATCACGCCGCGCAGGTCGAGCGCGCAGGCGAGGATCACCCGGGCCGCGCGCCGGTGGGTGGAGGACCGGTCCTCGGGCTCCGGGCGCCCGAGGGCGCGGCGTGCGAGCTCCGGCAGCTTGTAGAGGCTCCAGACGGTGATGCCGGTTCGGCCGATCCGGATGCTGCGCCGGACCCGTGTGGCGAGCCTCACGACGCGCGGGCCGGCGACCCGCTGCCCGGCCGCTCGAAGCCGGTTCGCTCGGGCGGAGACCAGGAACTCGCGAGGGCGTCGAACTCCTCCATCAGCGAATCGCCCCGACCCGCGGCCCGGGCGGCTGCGGCCAGGTCCTCGCGGGCCTCCTTGCGCTGCTCCTCCACCCGCTGTCGGGTCAGCTGGCGCAGCATGCGGTGCAGCAGCCCGTCGACCACGTCCCGGCCCGGGACCACGCCGCCGTCGACGCGCCGCAGGCTGCGCGCCCGGATCTCCGAGAGCGCCGTCTGCAGGTAACCGACGTGGGGCTTCTCGTCGCTCTGGATGTAGGACACCATGGCCGAGGCGCCCTCCGGATCGGCGGACACCCGAGGATCGGAGAGGATGGTCTTGCCCCACTCGAAGGTGCTCTCGGCGAACACCTCCACCACCAGCACCTGGGCCATGATCGTCAGCATGCGCTCGAGGTCGGGGTCGAGCTCGGGGAACAGCCGGTCTCCGCTCCGGCGACCGGGCCTCCGCCCCATCATGCGCATGAGCACGTCGGGGGGGATGCGTGGGTTCTCGAAGGCGAGATCCCTGGCCGCCTCCCACATCTGCTTGTGTCCCCCCTCGTCGCGATGACCGGCCTCGTCGCGGGCGTGGGCCTCGAAGAGGCCCGAACGCAGGTGGGCCAGGGCGGTGCCGTCCAGCGGCTCGACGACCACGCTCGCGAGGTCGGGGACCTTCACGTCGCGAATGATGGCGCCGAATCCCTCGACGATGGAGATGATGGTGAGCGCACGCACGATGGGGTCGCGGACTCCCTCGCCGGCCAGCAGCACCGCCTGCCGGGCGTTGGGGAACTGCGGCGGGATCTGGGCGGGATCGATGGACAGCACCTCGTGACCGTCGGCCACCAGTCGCGCCTGCCAGGCGCGGATGGCGGGCGTGCGGTGCAGCGTCCGCGGCGAACGGTAGCGGCCGTCCTCGTCGAAGCCTCCGTGGCAGCGCACGCCGTTGGCGACGAGCGGCGCCTCGACCCGGGGATGGGCCAGCAGCTCCTCCGCGCTGAACTCGACGCGCAGCTCACCGTCCTGGGGCGCCGCGTCCGCGGAGACCGATGCGCTCGGACTGGGGTCGGACATCGGCGATTCCTCCGTCGATCCGCTTGCGGTTCAGTGGACGCCGCTGGTGCTCACGAGGGTGGCCGGATCGATTCCGAGCCCCCGGACCACGTGCAGCCACATCTCGTCGTGGTCGACGTCGAAGACGGTGTCCGCCGACAGGGGCGCCACGAGCCAGGCGCCGGTGGCCATCTCGCTCTCGAGCTGCCCCGGCCCCCACCCTGCGTAGCCGAGAAAGAAGATCACGTCCGACGGCGGGGTGCTCGCGATCGCCTTCAGCACGTCGAGGGAGCCGGCGAAGAACAGGCCCTCGTCGAGCTGCGCCACGCCCTCCTCGTCGCCGGAGAGCGCCAGGTTCTCGTTGAACACCACCCAGCCGGTGTTCGGCTGCACGGGGCCGCCCCACTGGATCTCGAGGTTGGGCTCCCCGGCCCATTCGACCTCGAGGCTCGAGCAGAGGCTCGCCACCGAGATGTCGGTGGGCCGGTTCAGCACGAGCCCGAAGGTGCCGTTGTCGTCGTGCTCGACCAGCAGCACGACGGTCCGGCGGAAGTTGGGGTCCTGGAGCTGCGGCATGGCCACCAGCAGCGAGCCGGCGAGTTCCGAATCATCCACCTCGACAGCGTAGCCGCCCCCTCTGCCGGTCGCAGCCGACCGGCAGGCCGCGCGCAGAGCCGTACACCGCGGAGCCCGCTTCAGCGGGGCCTCCGACCGGCCGATGTCGATCGAGGTCCGGCGGTGTTCTCGCCCGCGGGAAGCGGAGGCGGATCGATGAGCGGAGACCAGATCCAGATCCTGATCCTCGACGACGGCGAGCTCGACGAGCTGTCGGAGATCCTGGGCGAGCTGCAGGTGGACCACCGGCGACTCCGGGGTGGCTCCATCGGCGAGGACCTGGAGCCGCCGACGTCGCTGCTGGTCGCCACCGCCCGGCGCGCGGCGGCCGTGCGGCCGGGGTCTCCGCCGGGCGCACCCACCGGGCGCCCGCTGCGCATCATCAGCACCGAAGAAGACTCCACCCCCATGCGCGAGATGCTGCGGCGTCAGGGCTACGACCTGCTGGTCCGGCGCCCCACCCACCGCGAGACCTGGCGGCTGCTGATCCAGCGCGCCCTCTACCAGGGTCAGGAGCGCAGACGCGATGAACGGATGCCGGTGGGCTCGGAGGTGGAGCTCTCGGCTGGCCCCCACGATGCCCCGGCCCTGATGATCGACCTCTCGAACCGCGGCGGACACCTGCTGACCCGACAACGGGTCGAGTTCGGCGACGTCGTCTCCATCTCGCTCCCGGCCGAGGCCGCCGAGGGCGAGCCCCTCGACCTGCGCGGCAAGGCGGTCCGGGTGTCGACCCGGGGCTCGCAGTACAGTGTCGGCGTGCTCTTCGACCGCGACCTCTCCGAATCGGTCCGCCAGCGCCTGGGAAGCCTGCTGAACGCCTGGAACCACGGCGGCGAGTCGCTCGCCCGAAGCGGGGGAGCCGACGCGGAGACCGCTCCGCTCCCGGCCTGCGAGAGCCCCGCGATCCCGGGCCTCACACTGGACGACGAGACCGACCCCGCCGTGGTCGCCCACGTCGAAGTGGGCTTGCGGGTCCCCGGGGCCAACGACGAGCGCCGGCGCCATCGCCGGGGTCCCTTCATGCGGCCGATCCCGGCAGAGGGTGAGACCTCGAGCGCGGTGCTGATGGGACGAGACCTCTCGCCGGGTGGGATGCGCATCGAGCCCCTGCCCGACCTCGAGCTGGGCGACCGCTTCGAGATCGCGATCTACGGGCCCGACCGACCCGAGCCATTCCGGGTGCGCAGCGAGGTGGTGCGCGACGACGGCGCCGAGGGGCTGGCGCTGGCCTTCCGCGACGTGCCCGACGACGTGGCGGCGGGGCTCGAGAAGCTCGTCGCCTGCCTGCCCGACGTCGAGTCGCTCCAGGCCGGCGAAGCGGCGGGGCTCGGCTCGATCATCACCGAGATCGTGAGCAAGGACCGGCGCTAGCCGGCCTGCGCAGCAGCCCGAACTTGCGGGCGCGGTAGATCACCGCGCCCCGACTGAGCCCGAGCCGCCGCGCCACCTCCGCCAGGTTGCCTCCGCACTCTTCGATCAGGTTCACGAGTGCCTCGCGCTGGGAGTCGCGACGCGCGTGGCGCCGCGCCTCGACCGTCGGCGTCCCCGGCGACGGCTCCCCGCCTGCATCCACCTTGGGGTCCGCGAGAGAGGACAGGACCGCCCCCAGCTGCGATCGCTCCGACTCGTCCAGCTCGTTCCAGTCCAGGAGAACCACGAAGACCGGTCTGGTCATGGACACGCTCCCTGCTCGTCCCCGAGCCTGCTCCCGGCGGGCCGCGCCAATCCTCAGGGTCGTCTCAAGTTCGACTCGGTCAGGCTCGGCGGCGGGTGCGGGCTCCGGACGTCGCCTAGACTCGGTCGGGTGCGCCCGAGCCCGCGGACGGGTCGACCGACTCCGCGGCACCCGAGGACCCGGAATGCGCTGGATCGCCCTCTTCGTCGGCCTGCCGATCGTGGAGCTGAGTCTGTTGATCGAGATCGGGGGCTGGATCGGAACCCCGGCCACGCTCGGGCTGATCGTCCTCACCGGCGTGGTGGGCGCGTCGCTGGCGCGCCGCCAGGGCCTGCGGGTCCTCGGCGAGGTCCAGCGCGACGTGGCGGAAGGGCGACTCCCCGCCGGCTCGCTGGTCGACGGGCTGCTGATCCTCGTCGCCGCCGCCGTGCTCCTCACCCCCGGCGTGCTGACCGACGTGTTCGGGTTCCTGTGCCTGACTCCGGGCTTCCGGGACCTGCTGAAGCGCGCGATCGTGCGGCGCCTCGAGCGCGCAGTGGCCGAGAACCGCGTGCACGTGACCTTCGTGGGAGCGACCGAAGCGAGGACTCGCGCGACGAACCTCCCCGAGACCGAGATCGACGTCACCGGGCGCGGCGAGCACGTCCGCCGCGATCCCTCCGAGCCGGGGCCCACCCTCCACTGACTGCGAGGACCGGGCGACGCCGACCCGGGCGAGGGGGTTCGCGATGGAGCTGGGCATCGTGGTGCGCAACATGGGCGAGGCGTCGACGCCCGGGACCCTCGTGGGCTGCGCCCGGGCCGCCGACGATCTGGGGATCGAGTCGCTCTGGGTCACGGACCACATCGCCATCCCGCCGGACGACGCCGAGGGCTCGGGCGGACGCTACCTCGACCCGCTCACCACCCTGGCACACCTGGCCGGAGCGACCCGCCGCATCCGCCTGGGAACCGGCGTGCTGATCCTGCCGTATCGGCCGGCGCTGCCCACGGTGCGACAGCTGGCCACCCTCCAGGAGCTGTCGGGCGGGCGCCTGCTCCTGGGCGTCGGGGTCGGCTGGATGCGGGCCGAGTTCGCGGCCCTGGGCGTCGACCGGCGGCGGCGGGGCGCCCTGTGCGACGAGGTCCTCGACCTGATCCGGCGTTGCTTCGACGCCGGGCCCGACGACGTGGCGGTGTCCAACGGCCAGCCCTTCCTCTTCCGGCCCCGCCCCCCACGCCCCCCGATCTACGTGGGCGGCGCACCGCCCCACGCCCTTCTCCGGGCGGTCCGCTACGCGGACGGCTGGATGCCCATGGGCACCGACCCGGAGAAGCTCGCCGCGCCGGTGGCCCAGCTGGCGGAGCGCGCCGCCGAGGCCGGAAGGCCGCGTCCCGAGGTGGTGTGCATGGGCGCCCTTCCCCTGGACGACCCGCCTCGCGCCCGCGACCAGCTGGACGCCCTCGAGGCGCTCGGAGTGACGCGGCTCGTCGCCGGCCACCGGGAGAGCGACGTGGACGGCTTCCGCCGCACGGCCGAGCGCTGGGTCCGGCTGTTCGCCGAGCGTCGATGAGCGACGACTGGCCCCATCCCGAAGGCGTCGTCCACGTCGTCGCCGTCTGGCGACCGGCGACCTGGGAGGACGATCGCCCGGGGCGCGTCCTGCGCGTCACGGACACGACACCGCGCAGCGACACCGACGCCTTCCTGCTGGCCCTGGCCCGGGCGCGGGCCGATGCGGTGCTCACGTCGGGCAGCATCCTGCGCGCCGAGCCCGGACTGTCTTTCGAGGCCGGCCCCCGGGTCGGGGCCGCGGAGGCCCTCGCGCGCTGGCGACGCTCCCGGCTCGGCAAGACCGGGCCCGCCGTCCCGGCCGTGCTGAGCCGAGGGGAAGAGGGGTCTCTCGACTGGGACCATCCCGTGTTCGCGCGCGGCGGCCTGGTGCTCACCGGCGCCGCCGCGGCGGCCCGCATTCCGGCCGGCGCCCGCCGCCGCGGCGTGCGCGCCCTGCCCCTGGAGTCGCCGGGCGCGCGCGAAGCCGTCCAGCGCTTGACGGGCGAGCTCGGACTGGCGGACGTCGACGTGGAGCTCGGGCCCGGCGCGGGGGCGGCCCTGTACGAGCCTCCGGTGGGGATCGACGAGCTCTGGCTGTCGACGCATCTCGAGCCCGACCTGCCTCGGGCGCTCCGAGGCGGCGCCTTTCTCTCGCCCCGCGCGATTCGCGCCCTGTTCGGCGAGCCGGTCGCACGGACGCTGCGCGAGGAGGCCAGCGGGCGCTGGTCCTTCGAGCGCTTCCGGCGCCGGGACGGAAGGGCCTGACGCCTACGACCCCGTCGCCGTCCCCGAAAGCAGGAGCGGCGTCACCTCGCGCTCGACGGTGCCCGTGTAGCGGCGGGCGCGCTCGGCGCTGCAGCGGTTGCGCTCGCAGAAGATCTGCTGGAAGACGCCCGCGGCCAGGCTGGCGGAGTTCTGCCACCAGAGGTCGTCGTGGAGCTGCACCACCGCCACCGCGACGCTGGGGTCGTCGGCGGGAGCCACGCCCGCGAACCACTCGTAGCGCCCCTTCGGGTGGGAGCCGCTCAGATTGCCGGTCTTGCCGGCCACCTGGACATCGTCGAGCAGCGGCCGGCCCCGGCGATTGCGGAAGGCCTTGCGCGCGGTGCCGCGGGTGGTGGTGCGGATCAGCATGTGGCGCAGCTCGCCGGCCAGTCGTTCGGTCATCACCCGGCGGCGCGGACCGGGCGTGGGCAGCTCCAGCTCGCGGCCCTCGCCGTCGATCACCCGGTGGATCCACCAGGGCTCGACCCGCTCGCCGTCGGCCAGGGTCGCGGCGAGCTGGGCGGCGTGGAGAGGCGTGATGCGGCAGCCGGCCAGCCCGCAGCCCAGCCGGCCGAGATCGAACTCGTCGTCCCCGACACTGGCCATGCCGGGAGCGTGTCCGGGGGCGGGCTCCTCCAGCCAGCCGAAGCGGCGCAGGGCGCCGAGCAGCGCCTCGCCGCCCACGGCGTGGACCGCGAGCTGGGCGAAGCAGTGGTTGTTCGACATGGCGAGCGCCCGCTCGAGCGACACCTCGCGCCCGCGGCGCGGCGGATGGATCTGGCTGCGGCGCAGGCGGTAGGGGTTGCCCGTGTACCGACACGGGCGCTCGGCGGCCTTGGGGTCGCGATGGAGCGCCGCGGCCGCGGTGACGATCTTGACGAGCGAGGCGGCGGGGTAGTTCTGATCCGGCGGGAACGCGTCGGGATCGGTCGAGACGTAGGCCAGCACGCGTCCGCTGTCGGGATCGAGCACGATCACGTGCCCCCGGCGCACCCGCGCCCGATCGAGGACGCGGATGATGCGGTCCGTGAGATCCGCGTCGAAGGCGTACTCCACGCGCAGGGGCCCGGGCAGGTCGCCCGCTCCCTCGGGCGGCGCGATGCTCTCGACGAAGTACGGACCGGGAAGCGTGAGCGGGGAGGGCTCGGTCTCCACCCGCTCGAGGGCCTCCGGATCGGGGGGCAGGTGGGAGAGGAGCGCCACCGGAGCCGGCCGGGCCGGGGCGCGCGCCCCGGGCGAGGCGCCCACCGGCTGGGGCGACACCCAGTGCCGGACCGCGGGCTCCTCCACCGGGGAGAGAGCCGACCACGCGCCCCAGGCCGCGAACAGCGCGACGCAGGCGACCGTCACCCTCCCGCGAAGACTCATGCGCTGGCGCGCGGCTCGGCGCCCGCGCCGTGTGCGATTTCGGAACGATTCGTTCAAGGGCTTCGACTCACACGACGACCCACGGCCGACGGCGTTGCCGCCGCACCCGTGTGGTCGCGCTGTCTCGGCACCGATCGATCGACGTCGCTCCAGCTTCGACGCCGGCATCGGCCCGGATCTTTCGGTCCACGTCTGGGGGGGTGGATCTCGCGGGGGGTCGGATGCTAGAGCGCCACGACCTCCTGCACTTCGGGAATCGCTTCCTTGAGTCGGGCCTCGATCCCCATCTTGAGCGTGATCGTGGAGCTCGGGCAGCCCGCACACGCGCCCTGGAGCATCACCTCCACGACGCCGTCCCGGAACCCGGCGAACGTGATCTCGCCGCCGTCCATGGCGACGTAGGGGCGGATGTCACGCTCCAGGATCTCCACGATGCGTTCGACCACTCCGTCGTTGTCCCCGGCGTGGGGCGGCTCGTAGGCCTCCCCCAGGGCGGGAGATCCGTCCGCGGCCCAGCGCTTGATCGCATCGACGATCGGCTGGGCCAGGTCCGTCCACTCGCGTTCGGGGGCCTTGGTCACCGTGACGAAGCTCGGGCCGAGGAACACGCCCTCGACTCCCGCGACCTGGAAGAGCGCACAGGCCAGCGGGCTCTCCTCGGGCCGGGGGGCCACCTGGAAGTGCGCGGCCGCCACGCCGTCGAGGACGGGCTGTCCGAGGACCCACTTGATGCTGTTCGGGTTGGGCGTCCGCTCGGCGTGCATGCGAAAGCCCAGGTCGAGACTCGGTTCGGACATCGGTCCGAGGGTAGGACGTTGGCCGCGTGGGGTCCAAGGCCCGACGGGGACGCGGGCTCCCCGGTGGGCGCGCGCTCCAGCGCGCCGCGGGCCGCAGACTCGCCGCGGCCCGCAGACTCACCGCGGGCCGAACAGGCTGGACTCCGCCTCTTCGAGATCGCACACCAGGTAGCCCCGCCGACGCGCCAGCCGGTGCTCTCGCGGACCGTTGTAGCCCCAGGCGGCCAGGGCGCAGCGCACGCCCAGGGAAGCCACGTCGTCCAGGTGGTTGACCTTGTCGTCGACGAAGGTGATCTGCGGGAAGTCCACCTCCAGCCGCGCGGCCAGCTCCTGGAGGTGGCTGCGCTTGCTCACCCCCGTCTCCTTGTCGAGCACCCGCTCCGGCGCGAACAGGTCGGCGAGTCCGTAGTCGACGAGCAGGCGCTCGACCGACGGCCGGTCCTTGGCGGTGGCGATCGCCAGGATCGCCGCGTCGCGACGCTTGCGGAGCAGACGCGAGAAGGCGGGATACGGAGCCAGCAGGGAGCGCCAGCCGTCGGGATCGCGCTCGGCGAAGGCGGCCCGGCGCCGGTAGAACGAGCGATGGAACCGCGCCAGCCAGGCCGAGGCGAGCGTGGCGCGAAAGGCGTCGTAGGCGGCCTGGTCGGGCAGGGGGCAGGCCCGGTCCAGGGCCCGCAGCACGACCCCGAAGTCCTCCGCGCGGTTGCCCAGGGGCATGGCCTCGACGAAGGCGACGTAGAGCCCATGGGCCTGGATCGACGCCAGGGACCAGTCGTCGCCGCTGGCGATGGCCTCGCGGTCCTCGGAGAGGCGCGAGCCGGGCTCCAACTCCAGGTAGGTGTCGAGGGCGACGGCGAACGATTCGGGAGCGCTGTCGGAGATGACTCCGTCGAAGTCGAGAGCGAGGACGTCCATGGGGTCGCGCGAGCGTAGCAACGGCCCGGCTCCCCCCGTCCGGCGCCCGCGCGGCCGGGTCGGCGCCCGAGCCTCTCGGCCCGCCCCGAGTCGATGAGCTACGCTCCGCGGCCCGGCAAGCCCCGTCAGGCAAGCTCAGAGAGAGGACGCGACCGTGAGCGAGAGTGAGGACGCCCGACTCCCCGTCAGTGAGATCCAGGTCGACGCGGACAACCTGTACCGCGAAGAGGTCTTCACGGACCTGAAGGTCGCGACCCTGCGGCGGCTCACGCCCGTCCAGCGCGACGGCTCCCCCGACACGTCCCGGCCGGCCCTCTGGAGCGGCGAGACCCAGCTGATGTCCCAGGTCGGCATGGTGCCCGTCCACGCCCCGATCGAGGCGGCCAACCTCGCGGAAGCGATCGAGAAATTCCCCAAGGCGGTGGCCGAGGCGGTGGAGCGGCTGATCGAGGAGGCCCGCGAGCACCAGCGCCGGGAGGCGTCGCGCATCGTGGTGCCGGGCCAGCCGGGCGGCGGCGTCGTGCCCGGAGGGGGCATCCCGGGAATGCCCGGCGGCAAGCTCGACCTCAAGTAGGCCGGTCCACGAGAACCTGCAGAGCACGGGCGGCTCCACCGAGATCTTCCCCACGGTGGAGGGCCCCCCGTGAGCCGGACCGATCGCTCCCCGATCGCCCCCCCAGACGCTCCCCGATCGCTCCCCAGACGCGCTTCCCAGACCGCTCCCCAGACGCTCCCCGGCGCGCCTGCGGGGTGCGCCTCGGGCTCGACGCTGCGGCGGGTCCCCGCCCGCTGGACCCGCCAGGGCGACGACGTCACGCTCCACTACGGTGCCGGGGTCGACCGGTTCGAGCTGGATCGCGCTCGCCGCGGCTCCGGCGACGACCGGGACCACAACCGGCTCACCGCCCTCGAGCCCATCCACCCGCGCAGCCTCGTGGGCGCGGGCCAGCTCTGGCTCCTCGAGGCCGCTCCCTAGGGACGAACCCTACGGCTCGAGGACCGCCGCGCCGCGGATCCGGTCCTGCTTGAGGTCGATCAGGGCCTGGTTGGCCTCCGCCAGGGGGTACACCTTGGTGTGTGTACGGATGGGGATCTCCGCGGCCAGGGCGAGGAGCGCCCGGCCGTCCGCGCGGGTGTTGGCGGTGACGCTCCGCAGCTCCCGCTCCTGGAACAGGTGCCGCTGGTAGTCCAGGGAGGGGACGTCGCTCAGGTGGATCCCGGCCACGGCGAGCACGCCGCCCCGGTCGAGGGCCTCCAGGGCCGGCGGCACCAGCTCGCCGGCGGGGGCGAACAGGATGCCGGCGTCCAGGGGACGGGGTGGGGCTTCGTGGGCCTCCCCCACCCAGGCGGCTCCGAGCTCCTCCGCCAGCTCGCGGTGGGCGCCCCCGCGGCTGAACACGAAGACCTCGCAGCCGTGGTGGCGGGCGATCTGGATCACGATGTGCGCCGAGCCGCCGAATCCGTAGAGCCCGAGCCGCCCGCCCGGTCGCACACCGGACCGGACGTAGGCGCGATAGCCGATGATCCCCGCGCACAGCAGCGGCGCGGCCTGGGCCGCGTCGAGGGACTCGGGCAGGGGGTAGACGAAGTCGGCGGGGGCGACGGTGTGGCTGGCGTAGCCTCCGTCGACCTCCCAGCCGGTGAAGCGGGGCTCGAGGCAGAGGTTCTCGGCGTCCCGGAGGCAGAACCGGCAACGGCCGCAGCTCTCGTGGAGCCACGCGATCCCCACCCGGTCCCCCGAGCGGAGCGTCTCGACGCCCGGCCCGCACTGGTCGACCCGACCCACGACCTCGTGGCCCGGAACCACCGAGGGCCGTCGAGGGGCCAGGTCCCCCTCCACCACGTGGAGGTCGGTGCGGCAGACCCCGCAGACCTCGACGCGCACCCGGACCTCTCCGGGTCCCGGCACCGGCAGGGGCCGCTGTCGTTCGCGAAGCGGTCGCTCTTCGGCGGGGGCGGGCGAGGCGAGCTCCATCACCCGGGCGGGGGCCGCCCCGGCGTCGTCGGACTTCGGCGTCTGCGCGTGCGGGCCCGCGTCGACCATGGCGCCACCATAGGTCCGGGGGCGGCGTCCGCAAGCGGGCCTCGCGGGGCCTCGCTCCCGGCGACGGGCTCCGGGGAGCCGGGCGGCTATGCTGCGGGGCCGTGTCGTCCTCCTCCGCCCCGCGCCTTCGCGCACTCGTCCGTCGCATCCTCCCCTGGGTCATCTCGGCGGGGACCCTCGGCTACGTGTTCGGCTACGCCATCGAGTGGGACGCGATCCCGGAGGCGACCGCGGGGGCCGACCTGCCGCTCTTCATCGCCATCACCGTGGCGGACAAGATCCTGTTCTTCGTCGTGTGGGGCGTGCTCCAGGCCCGGGTGGTGGAGCGCTTCGTGGAGCCGGTGTCCGTGGGCAGCGTGCTCTCGATCAAGGGCGGCTCGGAGCTGGTGCGCACGTTCGCGAACTCCCTGGGCGACGCCGCGTTCGCCCTCGGCGTCTCCCAGCTCGCCCGGGGCAGCCTGGCCGCCGTGGTCGCCGTGGTGATGATCCCCTTCGGCTGCCACTTCGGGATCCTGCTGACCCAGGCGACCCTGGCGCTGCCGCTGCTCGAGGGCGGCCTCTCGGGCAACCGCGACGTCCTGGCGCTGGTGGTGGCCGGCTGGGGAATCGTCGCGGGCGTGGTGCTGACCGGCCGGCTGGGCGTCTGGCGCCGGCTGCTGGCCCAGGCCGGCCTGATCGACTGGTTCGACCGGGTCGACGCCCGCGGGCTCTGGCCCTTCTTCGGCTGGTTCGCGCTGTTCGCGGCGTGCGACGTGCTGATCCAGGGAGCGGCGTCGCGGGCGTTCGGCGTCGCCATCCCCTGGATCGACCTCACCGCGCGGATCCCGCTGCTCTACTTCGCGCTCGCGATTCCGTCGTTCGGCAACTTCGGACCGCGCGAGATCATGTGGGCGGCGGCCTTCGCGGACCACGCGCCCCGGGAGACGCTGATCGCCTTCGCCCTGTGGACGAACGCGATCTTCATGGCCATGCACGCGGTGATCGGAATGCTGTTCTTCGGACGCGCGCTCGAGCTGCTGCGCCAGGTGCGCGGCTCGAAGTCCGAAGCAGACCGCGAGCGCGAGTCACGGCTCCCCGACGCCATCGAGCCCTAGGCGCTCAGGAGTCCCGGCGGGACCGCCCCACGAACTCCTGCTGGGTGACCGGGATGCCCGCCACGTCCCGCAGGCGCTCGAGACACTCGAGCACGTCGCGGTGCAGCTCGCTCGCCTGCATGGCCCGGGCGATCCGGCCGGGGCCCAGCGGCAGCCCCAGGCCCCGGGCCAGCGGACCGCGCGCGTCGAGGAGCCGCTTGGCATCGACCCCGGCCATGGCCTCCTCGTCCTCGGCGCTGGGTACGTGCTCGCGGAACAGCCTGTCCACCCGGGAGTCGTGGGGATCCAGTCGGAGCGCCCGGCGGATGGCCGAGGGCACCAGCAGGTAGCTCTCGATGTGCCTCCGGCTCCAGGTGTAGAACTCGAGGCCGGGCCGGTCGGAGTCCGACTCCAGGGGCGCGTGGGCGCCGTGGTCGCGGTCGAGGACGCACAGACCGCGGGCGCCACGCCCGGCCCGGTCGAAATCGCGGAAGTGGTCGAGGGCCCGGGCGGGCTGGCGCCCCCCCAGGATGACCGCGTGGCCGGCCACGTGGCGTGCCAGGCGGGGAGACAGGCGGTGGGCCCACATCTTCAGGATGTCCCGGTCGCGCGGCCCCTCGACGTACAGAACGAACTGCGAACGTCTCGCCTGGGCTCTTGCCGGTCCTGCGTGATCCGAGCGCAACATGCGGCTTCCTCCCGCGCGGCCTCCCGCTTCGTCCGTCGTGCGACCCCGTTCGATTCGAGCCCGTTCGATTCAAGCTGGTTCGATTCGATCCGGTTCGAGCCCGCCCGGGTCCCGGCGGACCCGGGGTCGCGCCGGTCTGGAAGGGTTCGGACCCGGTTCGACCGGCCCGCTCCGCCCGAGCCACTCCAGCGATCCTGTTTCGACCCATCTGCTCCGGCCGGCCTGCCCGGTGGTTCCCAGCCCTTCGAAGCCATTTTCAGTCGTTTGCAGTCGTTCTCAGTCGTTCCGGTGCGCTCACCTGCGGGAGGTTCTCACCGCTGGAATCGGAGGGCAATTCCGTGCGGGAGGGCGACCCGATGCTAGCGACGTCCCCGTGGCGTGTCAGGCGGGCCGGGCCCCGGCACCGCGTCAGCCTTGCGCGGCGCGTGAAGCTTCACCAACGTAAAGGTGAAACTGTGATTGGTCGCGACTCGGCGATGGCGGTACCCTAGGCTGGTGGTTTCTGTACTCGTCGCTGACGATCATGGAATCGTGCGCGAAGGTCTTCGGCACCTCCTGGAGGCCGAGGAAGACATTCACGTATGCGCCGAGGCCAGCGACGGCCGCGAGGTCCTCGACGAGGTCGAGAAGCACGATCCGGAGGTCGTCGTCCTCGACATCACGATGCCGCGACTGGGCGGACTCGAGACGCTCGAGCGCATGCGCTCGCGGCATCCCGGCGTGAAGGTCATCCTGCTGTCGGTGCACAGCGACCCGCCGTTCATCCAGAGCGCGATCTCCCTCGGAGCCGACGGCTACGTGCTCAAGAACGGCCGCGCCGCCGAGGTGGTCACCGCCATCCGCGCCGTCACCAAGGGCGGCAGCTACTTCAGTCCTGCGGTCGCCCGGGAGATCGTCGAGCAGCTCCGGACGCCGAGGCGACAGGAGGACGAGCCCTACTCGATCCTCTCCAGCCGCGAGCGCGAGGTGCTCCAGCTGATCGCCGAGGGGCTCTCCGCCAAGGAGATCGGCACCGAGCTGAAGATCAGCACCAAGACCGTGGAGGCCCACCGCACCAGCCTCATGCGCAAGCTGGGTGTCCGCAAGGCCACCGAGCTGGTGCGCTACGCCCTGCGTCACGGCCTGATCGAGCCCTGAGCCGGCGGCTCCCCGACCCGCTCGATCACCGCGAGCGCCTCCACATGGGGAGTCTGGGGAAACAGGTCGAAGCCCTCGAGCCCGCGGAGCGTGTATCCGTCGTCGCACAGTCGGGCGAGATCCCGCGCCAGGGTGGCCGGATCGCACGAGAGGTAGACCACCCGACCCGGCGCGATCCGTGCGAGCGCCTCGACGCCTTCGCGCCCCAGCCCCGCCCGCGGCGGGTCGAGCAGGACGACGTCCGGGGAGCGTCCCTGGCTGGCCCAGTCCGCCAGCACCGCCTCGCACGCCTCGGCCCGGACCTCCACGGGCCCGAGGCCGGCGCGGGCGAGGTTGAAGCGGAGGTCGCGGACCGCCGCGGCGTCGGACTCGACCGCGACCGTGGCCAGGAAGTGCGGTGCGCAGCCCAGGGTGAAGAAGCCCGCCCCGGCGAACAGCTCGAGGAGCAGGCCATCGGGAGCGGCCGGACGCCCGGCGACCACGGCACGGCGTACGGCCTCGGCCAGGGGATCGAGCAGTCCCCGGTTCGCCTGGGCGAACACGCCCGGCGAGATCCGGAGCTTCGCTCCCAGCACCTCGATCTCCGCCGGCTCGCCGGCTCCCCGCCGCACCCGGCGGACCCGCGGGCCCTGGGCTCCCGCGAAGAGCTCCCATTCTCCGTGGCCGAGCCGTCCGCTGGCCGCGTCGTCGGCCATGTCGCCCAGTCGCTCCGCGAGCGCGGGCTCGAGCACCGGACACTCACGCACGGCGCAGACGGCGTGGGACCGGCGCCGCCGGTAGCCGACCTCCCGACCGGACACCAGCAGCCGCGCGCGCAGCCGGTACCCGTAGGCTTCCGGCGAGGCGTGGAACGGAATCGGGTCGGGACAGGCGAGATGGCCGATGCGCTCGACCGCGTCCCGGAGGATTCCGGTCTTGGCGCGGACCTGGGCGGCGTAGTCGATGTGCTGCCAGCTGCAGCCGCCGCAGACACCGAACGAGGGACACGCGGGCTCCACGCGATCGGGACCCGGCTCGAGGAGCCGGACCACGCGGCCGCGGGCGTAGCGGGCGCGCAGCTCCGACACCCGCACCCGCACGCGGTCGCCCGGCGCGGCGCCCTCCACGAACAGCGCGCGGCCGTCGGGGAGCCGGCCGACGCCGTCCCCTCCCGCCGCGAGGGTCTCGATCTCGCACTCCACCTCGGGAACGTCGGCGTCGGAGGACGCGTCGCCCGCTGCGCCCGGCTCCCGCCGGCGCCTGCTCGCTCGCCTCTGGCTCATCCGGGGAGGCTAACCGAGGGGCGCGCCGCGAGCCGACCCGCTCTCAGTGGGTCTCCGGCGGGGTCGAGGCCGCGCGGCCGTTGGAGCGCGCCTCGCCGTTGCCCGAAGCGGCCTCCGACGCCACCTCGCGGATCCGCACCCGGGTGATGCGGCTTCCCGAGACGTCCACGCAGACCAGCTCGTAGCCGGGAACGTGCACCGTCTCGCCCTTGCGGGGCGCGCGCCCCAGGGTGTTGAAGATGAGGCCTCCGACGGTGTCGCCCCGCTCGGCGGGCACCTGCCAGCCCGACTCCCGGTTGAGGTCGAGCACGGTGACGCGCCCCAGCACTTCGTAGCCGCCGTCGCCCAGCTTGCGCATGGTGAGGAGCTCCTCGGAGTCGAACTCGTCGCGGATCTCGCCGACGATCTCCTCCAGGATGTCCTCCTGGGTCACCAGGCCCTGGGTGACGCCGAACTCGTCCTTGACGATGGCCACGTGGCAGAACGCGCGCTGCATCTGGGCCAGCAGACGCAGGATGGGCTTGCGTTCGGGCACGCGCAGCACCGGCTTCAGGATGCTCATGAAGTCGTCGTGCTCGGAGCGCACCAGCTTGATCAGGTCCTTCAGGTGGACGACCCCGAGGATGTGGTCGATGTCGTTCTCGTAGATCGGCGCCCGGGTGTAGCGCTCCTCGAGCATGCTCTCGAGCAACTGGGTGGCGTGGGTGCCGTACGGAAACGCGAGGATCTCCGTGCGCGGCACCATGATCTCGTTGACCGTCATCTCCGCCGCGGCCGAGGTGGCTCCGATGATCGCGAGCGGCGAGCCCTCCTCCTGGCCGTCGCGGGCCTTCTGGGCCAGGCGCAGCACCTCCTCGGCGGACAGACCCTCCTCGTGACCGACGCCGCCGGTGATGCGCCGCACCGCCGGCTCGATGCCCCGGTCGAACAGCAGGTGGATCGGCCGCAGGAACGCGTGCAGGAGATAGAGCGGCAGCGCCACCACCCGGGAGACGCCCAGGGGATGGCTGGCGGCCACGGCCTTGGGGAGGATCTCGCAGAACACGAGCACCAGCAGCGTCATGGTGAGGGTGGACACCGTGATGCCGAGCTCGGGACCGAGCGTCTGGATGGCCAGCGCAGCGGCCGCCGAAGCGCCCAGGATGTTGACGACGTTGTTGCCGAGCAGGATGGTGACGAGCAGCCGCGAGGTCGAGCCGAGCAGGTCCCGCGCCGCGACGGCCGCCGGGCCTCCGCCGTCCTCGATCTCCGACTCGACGTCGTGGGATCGCAGGCGCAGGAGCGCCGTCTCGCTGCCGGAGAAGAACGCGCTCGCGATCAGGCAGAAGGCGATCACGATCAGATAGATGAGCACCTAGGGGTTCCCTCCTCGGCGCCCGAGCGCGCCGGGGCCTCCCCGCTCCATCGGCAGGGCTCCGACGGCGGGCAAGCGGAAAGCGAAGACGGGGATGTGGCCTGGACCGCGAGGGGGCCACCCCGGGGCGGGTGGAACGGGGCGCCTTGGACGGCGCGGCGATGCTGGGAAGCCAGGCTCCATTGCTGGGAAAAACCTACCCCTGCCGCAGGGCCGGGGCAAGCGACCCGCCGCCGGGGCCCCGCCGGCTCAGTCCAGGTACATCCCCCCGTTCACCTGGATGACCTGGCCGGTGATGTAGGGGCTGGTGGAGACCTTGAAGATGGCGTCCGCGATCTCCGCGGGCTGGGCGATCCGGCCCAGCAGGGTGGCGCGGCCCATGGCCTGGCGGATCTCCTCGGGAACGGCCGAGAGCATGGGCGTATCCACCGGACCCGGCGCGATGGCGTTGACCCGCGCGCCGTAGGTGGCGTACTCGCGGGCGATGGTCTTGGTCAGCGCCTCGATGCCCCCCTTGGCTGCGCAGTAGTTCGCCTGTCCGGGGTTGCCGTTGCGCGCCGAGACCGAGCTCAGGCTGGTGATGAAGCGCCTCGGGTCGCCGGCCTGGGCCTCCTTCCAGGTGGGGTGCCAGTCCTGCTTGCCGATCTCGCGGATCAGCAGCCAGCTGCCGGTGAGGTGGACGTCCAGCACCAGCCGGAAGTCGTCGAGGGACATCTTGACGGTGCGCGCGTCGCGGGTGATGCCGGCGACGTTGACCAGACCCTGGATGCCCTGGGTCCGGCCCAGCAGGTCGGCGATGGTGGCCTCCACGAAGCCCTCGTCGGTGATGCTGCCCGCGTAGGCCACGGGCTCGACCTCGGCGCCGGCGCTCTTCGCCGCCGCCGCGGTCTCCGCCATGCCGTCGGCGTTCATGTCGACCATGGCCACCAGCGCGCCCTCGGCGGCGAACCGCTTCGCGGTCTCCGCGCCGATGCCGCTTCCCGCTCCGGTCACGATCACGGTCTGTCCCAGCAGCTCACTCGCCATTGTCGAATCCTTTCGGTGCTCGTCGGAGCTCTCGTCGATTGAACAGCATGCGCCGGCTCAGCGCGCGGCAAACCCCATCTCCTCGAGACGCTTGCGCAGGGGGCTGCCGGCCTCCAGGGCGCGCCGCAGGGCGCGCACCGCGGGCCGGTCCCAGCGCGACTCGGGAATCGCGAAGTCGTAGTGCTCGGCGCGCAGGGGACGAAAGCGCAGCCCGGCGTCGCGGGCGACCGTCTCGATGGTGACGCCCCAGTCGGCGCGCCCCTGGTCCACCGCCGCGGCCACCGCGTAGTGGGAGCGCGGCTCGTAGGCGAAGCCCGGCGGCCGCCGGCCGTCGAGCAGCTGGTCGATCAGCACGCGGGTCCCGGCGCCGCGGTTGCGGTTGACCATGCGGAGCTGGGGATCCTCGAGCAGGGCGGGCGTGTCCCGCTGCTCGTCGCTGCGCGTGACCACGCCCTGCATGCGGCCGTAGCCCGGCAGCAGCCGCAGGCCGGGCTGGAGGAAGGGCTCGTTGTAGACCCCGGTCTCCGGGTCCAGCAGGTGGATGGGCGCGACGTCGCACTCGCCGCGCGCGGCCGCGGCCAGCCCTCCCTGGGACCCCACGGCCAGGATCTTCAGCGTGAAGCCCTGCCGGGCCAGCTCGCTGGCGATCACGTCGAGGCCGGCGCAGTGGCTGCCGATGACGACGAGGTCGGCCACCTCGTGCTCCCGTCCGATCAACGTCACGGAGACCTCGGCACCCTCGTCGACGATCTCGGTGTTGCGCTCGATGCGCACGAATCCGTCGGCCCGGGAGAAGGACGTGACGCTGCCGCTGCCCTTGCCCATGGGATACGCGGCGAGGCCTCCGTCGGCCGAGCGGACCAGCCCCACCAGCAGGTACTCGAGGCGCCCGCGCTCGGAGACGCAGCGGATCGCCAACGAGGCGCGGCGGCGCTCGCGGTCCAGCTCCGGGAGGCCCGCCATGGAGCGCAGGACCGGCGCCACGAACTCGTGGAAGGTGAAGATCGCCGAGGTCGGGAAGCCGGGCAGGATCACCACGGGCAGCGTGCCCTTCGCCGCCAGGCAGATGGGCTTGCCGGGCTTCAGCGCCACACCGTGGACCACGATGCCGGGGTCGAGCTCGGAGACCACCAGCGCGTTGAGGTCGCCTTCGCCCTTGGAGGTGCCGCCCGAGAGCAGCACGACGTCGGCTTCGTCGAGCGCCCGGGCCAGCGAGGCGCGCAGGGCGTCCGGGTCGTCGCGGAAGGCGCCCAGGAAGCGGGGCTCGCCGCCCAGCTCCCGGACCGCGTCGGCCAGGATGCGGCCGTTGCTGTCGTAGACCAGGCCCGGGCGCATGGCCTCACCCGGCTGCACGATCTCGTCGCCGGTGGAGAGGATCGCCACGCGCGGTCGCGCCACCACGCGCACCCGCTCCCGGCCGATCGCGGCGAGCACGCCGGTCTCGCGGCTCGTGAGCTTCGTGCCCGCGAAGAGCACCGTCTCCCCGCGCCCCATGTCGGTGCCCGCGAACGAGACCGCGGCGCCGGGGACCCGCGCCCGGCGCACGACCACCGTGCGGTCGTCGTCCTCGAGGTCGGTGAACTCGACCGGGACCACGCAGTCGGCCCCGCGCGGCAGCATGCCGCCGGTGGCGATGGTCGTCGCCGTGCCCTCGGCCACCTCCAGCCCGGGCGCCACGCCGGTCGGGATCGTCTCGTCGTTGCGCCGCAGGCGCACCGGCTCCTCCTCGGCCGCACCGAAGGTGTCCTTCGCGCGCACGGCGAAGCCGTCCATGTTGGAGCGGTCGAAGCCCGGCACGTCCACGGGGGCGCGCACGTCCTCGGCGAGCACCCGACCGAGCGCCTGGTCGAGTCCGACCTGCTCGCCCGGTCGCGCCGCGCAGTCGATGACCCGGCGCCAGCGCGCCTCGGCCTCGTCGCGATCCAGCACCTCGAGGAACTGCTGCTGCCTCACGCCGGGTCTCCCGTCGCGCCGCTCTCGTCGTAGAGCCCGATCTCGACCTCCTGGCCCTCCGCCATGCCCTCGAGCTCGCGGGCCACGACGACGAAGCCGGCGGCGCGCACGGTGGACGACAGGATCGAGGCGCCGGAGGTGGCGAGCGGGACCGCCGCGCCGTGCTCGATGGCCACGCGGACGTAGTCCGTGCGTCCGACCGCCGACACGATCTTGCGCGCCAGGGGGAGGCGGACCCTGCGATGGGGCCAGGCGCGGTCGCGGCCGCCGAGGGCGCGCACGGTGGGACCCGCGAAGAACTCGTACGCGCACAGGCAGCTCACCGGGTTGCCGGGCAGCAGGAAGACGAAGCGCTCGCCCATGCGGCCCACGCCGGCCGGGCTGGAGGGGCGCATGGAGATGCCGTGGAAGTCGAGCGACCCGAGCTCCGCCAGCAGCCGCGGCGCGTGGTCCTCCTGGCCCACCGAGCTGCCCCCGGAGACGAGGACGACGTCGGCCTCGGGGTCGCCCATGGCGGCGGCGATGCGCTCGGGCACGTCGGGCAGGATCTCGAAGGGCAGCACCCGGCCGCCGTCCCGCTCGACGAGCCCGCGCAGCACCACGGAGTTGCTGTCCACGATGTGCGAGGCGCCGGGCCGACTCCCGGCCGGCAGCAGCTCGTCGCCGGTGACGACCAGCCGGACCCGCGGACGCCGCACGCAGTCGACCCGGGCGCGGCCGATGGACGAGAGCAGGCCTGCGTCCTGGGGGCGGATCCGCCGGCCGGCGCGCAGCACCACGTCACCGCGGCGGATGTCCTCGCCCACGGCGCCCACGTTCTTGCGCGGCGAGACGGCCTCCCGCACCTCGACCCGGCCCGCGGCCGCGTCTTCGCTGCAGACCTCGGCCATCACCACGGCGTCGGCGCCGTCGGGCACCGGCGCACCGGTCATGATGCGCACGGCCTGGTCCTTCTCGAGACGCCCGGCGAAGGGCGTCCCCGGCAGCGCCTGCCCGACGATCCGCAGGCCGACCGGGTCGTAGTCGGATGCGCCGAAGGTGTCCTCCCCGCGCACGGCGTAGCCGTCCATGGCGGAGCGGTCGAAGCCGGGCACGTCGACGGGCGCGACGACCTCTTCGGCGAGCACCCGGCCGGTGCACTCCAGCAGGCCGACCGGCTCGGGGTCCAGGGCCGTGGCGCGGCCGGCGAGGAAGTCCTCGACCACTTCCACGTCGGCCCGCTCCGCGAAGCCGCGCATTCGTACGTCGCGCATGGGTCTTCCGGCTCCAGAGCCCGAACGCAGACGGGCAGGGAGGCCAGCGCCCCCCTGCCCGCCCATCGGAACACGGGCGTGGATCAGCCGCTGGCCTTCATGGTGAAGAGCTCTTCGCGCGGCTCACAGCGCACCTTCGCCGCCGCGATGGTCGCCGCATCCACGTCGAACTTCAGGGCATGGTCGGGCCCGATGCCCTCCTCGCGGAGGCAGGCCGCCATGTCGTCGTCGGCGGCCGTGAAGCCCGCCTTCTCGTTGAACGCCCACTCGTCCTGCAGGCACTCCCAGCCGATGTCCGCGATCTGCTCCCGGCTGATCTCCTCGCCGTAGAGCATCCCGTAGTAGTGGCGGATGTCGTCCAGGGTGGGCTGCAGGAACTGGCAGAAGCCGGACGAGTCGCACACGGCGTTCACCAGCTGCGCCTCCTGGGAGACCTGGGCGAACTGGTCCGGCTGGAGGCCGGGGTTCACGATCAGGCCGGCCGTATGGTCGGCGCCCATGGGGCTGGTGCAGTAGGTGACGCCGGTCGCCTTGAGCGGCCGCGGGTCCCAGGCCGGGACGGCCTGGCCCCGGGCGTGGGGAACCCGGGCGTGGTTGCGCTTCTTGCCCGTCGCCACGGCTCCGTTGCCGATGACCACGCTCACGTCGGAGCCCTCGGGCAGCTCGCGCAGGATCTTCTTCATGCCCTCGGCATCGCCCCACTCGAGTCCGCCGGAGTCCATGAGCACGGCCAGCGCCGCACCGGTCTCGATGGTGTCGAGGCCGAGCTCGTCGCACAGGCGGTCGAGGTCGGCCACGTCCTCCCAGCTCTGGACCGCGCAGCAGGAGCCCAGGAGCGTCAGCGTCTCGAACTCGAGAGCCGAGGTCTTGTAGTTGCCGTCGGCGTCGTGGACGATGTTGGAGCACTGCACGATGCAGCCCGTCATGCAGTTGTGCATGCCGCCGCCCCGCTCCTCGAAGCTCTCCACGATGCGCGCGCCGTCCAGCGTCTGGGCGTCGGGCGACTGGCCCTCGGTGCGGTTCTTGTACGGGAAGGTGTTCAGCATGTTCGCCACGGGGACCACCGAGCTGGTGCCGTGCTTGAACATCTGGGGGCCTTCGCGATAGGCCTTGGTGTAGTCCTTGTTGGTCCTCGCGAAGTCCTTGGCCTCGGCCGGACCGCGCAGGCGGGCCTTGCCGGGATCGACCAGCACCCACTTGAGCCCCTTCGAGCCCATCACCGCGCCCAGGCCGCCGCGGGCCGCCTGGCGGGCGGGGCGGCGCTCCTTGTCCTGGTCGGTGCAGGCCACCGACGCGCCGGACAGGCGCATCTCGCCGGCCGGACCGATGGAGATGACCGACGCGGTCTTGGGCTCGTCTTCCAGGAGCTTCGCGCACAGCGCGTAGTTCCACATTCCCTTGTACTCGTCGGCCGCCACCACCTCGACGCCGTCGGCCGTCACCCGGACGCCGTAGCGCTTGTCCGGATCCGCAGGCTGGCCGGTGACGACCACGGCGCGGATGCCGAGCTTCATCAGGTCCTGGCCCGGATTGCCGCCCGCGTTCGCCTCCTTGATGCCGCCGGTCAGCGGGCTCTTGCCGCCGATGGAGATGCGACCGGAGGTCGGCGCCGCGGTGCCGGACATCACGCCGGGCGCGATCACCAGCACGTTGTCGGGGCCCAGCGGATCGCAGGTGGGGTCGCATTGGGCGGTGAGGATCTTCGCCGACAGCGCGCGCCCGCCGAGCAGCTTCCACTCCGACGGGAAGTCGTCGAACGACGCGGTCTGATTCGTCATGTCCACGCGGAGAATTCGATCTCCCTCGGGTCCAGCCATGGTGCACCTCCTTCGGGAACGGGTGGCTACGCTAGCAAAGCCGTCCCGGGAAAGTCCGCGGAAAGATTGACGTTCAGCCGCCCGCGATGGCGGCCAGCACCTCGACGCGGTCGTCGGCCTCGACCGGCGCCTCCAGGGCCTCGGGCGAGATCAGCTCGCCGTTGATGAAGAGCTTGACGAAGCGGTGGACCCTGCCGCCGGCGTCGAGGACCTGGGGCAGGAAGCCTGCGTACTTGGCCTCGACGGCCAGCAGGCAGGCCCGCACGGTGGCCCCCTCCACGGGGATCTCGCTTTCACCGCGGGTGGGCCCTCGATAGGCGGTGGGGACGACGACGACGGGCACGGGGCAGCTCCTCGCAGTGGGTTCGCTGGGTCGATTCTAGCCGCTCGCGGGTGCGCCGTGTGCGAGGCCCGGGCCCGGCCCCCCGTGGGCGGAGAGCCCTGGCGGACGCCACCGAGCCGGGCACGGAACGGAGTTCAGGGAGGGCTCACTCCGCCGGGTCCGCGGCGCCGCCGTCGGCGTCCGGCGAAGCGGGCAGGCCGGGCTGGTAGGGCTCGCGGCTCGCGATCTTCAGGACCTGACCGGCCACCAGCCGCCGTCCGGGGCCGATCCGGTTCATCACGGCGGTGGTGTTGACGTCCCACTCGTTGCCCACCCGGGCATTGAACTCGAGGAGGGTCTCGCCCTCGCGGGCCGCGGCCAGGCGCAGGCGCACCTCCTCGATGCTCGCGAGCTCGTCGGGCTCGATCGCGCGAAAGCTCCGGGCGAACGAGCGGAACGAGCCCTCCACCTTCTTGAACCCCAGCTTCGAGGCCATGCCCGAGAGGCGGTAGATCCGCCCCTGGTAGGAAACCCAGGTGACCTCGGCGGCCGCGCGGCCCCCCGGCCCCTCGAGGACCGTGCGCGCGCGGAAGGCCGGGAGGTCTCCGATGCGCACGGGGCGCGGGTCGGAGAACACGAGATCCAGCCGCTGGGCGTCGGCCGCGGCCGCGGCGCGCGGGTCGTCGCCGGGACCGGCCAGCTCGAGCATCACGAACGACTCCCGCTCGGGCGACACCCCGATGACGCGTGCGTGCTCGTTGACCACGTCCCAGCCCGGCGGGAAGCGCACGGCGAGCCGGAGGTCCGGGTGCAGCAGCCAGCCGTCGCGCACGACGCCCTCCGAGGCCGGCCGCGTGATCGACATGCCCTCGATGCGTTCGAGGAACGACTTGCGCTGGGGAGCGATCGAGAAGCTCGGCTCCCACTTCATGGCCTCGGCCCGGGCCGAGGTCTCGGCGATCCGGTCGGGGGTGGCGGGGTGGGTGTCGAACCAGCCGATCTCCCGCGACGCGCCCAGGCGCAGGCGGGTGTAGTCGTCGAGCGCATCCAGGAAGTCCGCCATGCCTTCCGGGTCGATGCCGGACTCCGCCGCCAGGGTCTGGCCGAGGCGGTCGGCCTCGGCCTCCTGGTCCCGGCTGTACGCCGCCATGGCCTGCTGGGGTCCGCCCATGGTCAGGAACGAGCCGATGCCCGCGGCGGCCTCGGGCGACCCCGCCGCCGCGGCCGCCACGGCCAGGAGCAGCGAGCCCACGGTGTAGGCCACCCCGGCGGTGGCGCGTTGGGAGGCGTGGCGAGCGGTGACGTGGCCGATCTCGTGCCCCAGGACGTTGGCGAGCTCGGCCTCGGAGTTGGCCAGGACCAGCAGCCCCCGGGAGACGTAGATGTGCCCGCCCGGCAGCGCGAAGGCGTTCGGCTCGTCCATCTCGACGATGCTGAACACGTAGTCGACGTCCTTGCGCAGGGCGTTCTCGGCCATCTGGTCGCCGATCCGCTCCACGTACTGCTGGAGGCCGGGGTGATCGACGAGCCCGATCTGCGCCTCGATGGCGCGGGCCTCCTGCTCGTCGATCTCGATCTCCTCCTCCTCGCTGATGATCATCACTTCCCGCCCACCGGTCTGCGGGTTCGTGCTGCAGGCGATGAGGTGGACGAGCAGGAGCACCGCGGCGAGGGCCGGGGCCCTGCCGATCCAGCCGGTCGCGCCGGGAGCGCGAGCGGCCCGAACGTCCAGTTTCCGCGTCTGGATCGGGTGCATCTCCCTATAATGACCGACCGTGCTGCGCACTGCTCGGTTCCCCGACCGCCTCGAACGGCCCCGGATTCGCTGGCCTCTGGCTCGCCGGCCCCTCGGGAGTGAGTTCATCCTCGCGCTGATGGGTGTCAGCCTCCTGCTGTCGACGGGCGCATCGGCCCAGATGGGCGGCCCCCATGGCCTGGGGGCCGGCGCCCGGCCCCTGCACTTGCGCATGGCCGACGCACGGGTTGCCGCCCTGGTGGAGATCCGGGGCGTCGAGACCGGACGCCTGCGGGCCGCGAGGATCGTGGGCCTCCGGGGCGAGATCGAGGACGAGTTCGAGATCAAGCGCTCGCCGTCCCGGCCTCCCCCGGTCGTGGCCGGAGACTGGGTGCTGGCCCTGCTGGACGGGGAACGCAGCCCGTACCTGCTGCTCGACGAGTCGACCGAGCTGGCGGTGGTCGGCGAGGCCGAGCGCAGCGTGTGGCTCGCCGAGCTCCCGGCCTACGCCGCCCTGCTGGAGAACGGCTCCGCCACAGGACCCGCCGGAGCCGGCCTGCGCGCGCGCTACGAGCACTGGCTCGACGACGGACCGGAGTCGCTGCGCGGCCTCGCCCTGCGCGGCCTGCTGGATCCCCGAGCGCCGTTCGCGCCCCTGGACCCGGCGTTCGCCGCCCGCCGGGTGCGGACCGCGCTCGACCCCGACCGCGAGCTCGCCGCCCGGACGAGCTCGGCGCTGGCCGCGACCCTGGCCCAGGGCGGGGCCACGCGCCTGCTGGAGGCCATGGACGCGCAGGCTCCGGTCACCTCGGAGATCGTGCTGGTCGCGCTCCAGGGAGGCCTGCGGGTGGGCAGCCCCGAGACCGGCCCGGCCCTGGCGAGGCTCCTCGATCACTCCGACCCGGGCGTGCGAGCCCGCGCCCTCGAGCTGGCTCCCAGCGTCGACCGGCGACGGCGCCTGGCTGCACGCATCGAGGCCCTGGCCGCCGAAGACCCCGACGCAGAAGTGCGTCGGACGGCCCGGGTGGCTCTTCGCCACTACGCGAGGTGAGGCGAGGGCGCCCTTCCGGATGTGAGGACTCGGATGTGAGTCCTCGGATGTGAGGACTCGGATGCGAGTCCCAAGATGCGAGGACCCGGATGCGAGGACGTGGGCCCGAGGATGCGGACTCGGGCACGCGGACTCGGGCACGTGGACCCGAAGGTGGATGCGCAGCCGGGTTCGGGGATCGAGGCGCGGATCCCGCGCAGGGCGGCGAGAGCTGGGAGCTCGTCCGCGGGATCGACGGGTCACCGAGGCGGCGGGGCCTTCCCGAGCCTCCGACGGGGCTCGCCTGAAGGCTGAGGCACGGAGCAACCCCCGGCCATCGCATCGGCTCCAGCAGCCTTTCGGTCGCCGGATCACCGGTGCAACCGTGGAGTCCTTGGGGAGGCCCGGGACCGGCTCGACGGTCCAGGATCGAGCTCGCGGAGCCGCATTCCACCGCCGATCTCAGGGACGCGGCTCATGGCATCGGCTGGCCCGGTCAGCGTGTCCGACGGCGCCGCTGCGCTCGATGGAGTGGAGCTCGGGGGGCGACCACACCTGGGTGGCCTGGCCCGCTTCCGGGCTGGTATCGGGCAACGCGCCCGATCGCCATCGAGCAAGGCACGATCGAACCAGACCGGGGACGCCTCACGGCTCTTTTCCGCCGGCTCGGTACCCGGCGAGGCTCCCCTGTGTCTCCGTGTACGCGTTTGAAGCTCCCGGGTTCGGGAAGGTTCCCCCGCGCCACCACCCGGACGACTGGGCGACCTCGAGAGGCGCGCACTCGTTGGCTCGCCTTCGCGGCCGCGACAATCACCGGGTCAGCTCGCTCCCTCCGACGCTCAGTTCCGTGCGGTGATGGGCATGACCTGATTGGTCGGATTGGGGCGAGACCTCGGCCTCCTCTCGCCATGCGTCACCGCACGATTTCACCGTACGCCTCGATGGGAGGTCGGGCAATGAGGACTTTCCCTCATCCGACACTTTTTCCGAGCGTGCCGCAGACGGCATCCTGCGGGGCTCAGTCGTAGTAGCGACGACGCGCTGGAATGCACCAGAAGCGGTCGTCGGGCACCGCGAACGCGCTCTCCGTTGCGCCCGCGGGTGCGCGCCGGGGCGCCTCGGGAAGCCACGCGGTGAGCGCACCGGCGCTGCCGCGCCCGTGGTGCACGCAGCCCGTATCGAGGCCGCGGATGCCCGGCGCCACGTGGAGTCGCTGCACGGCCCAATGGCCGTAGACGACCCCGTAGTCGTGGCCGTTGCGCATCCAGCGTCGATGCCAGGCCTCGACCGGGCGATCGGGGAGCGCGCTCGAGAACCCGCCCCGTGCGCCCGCGCTGCGCGCGCTGGTGAGCCGCGCGACGACCGCGCGGTCTGCGTCCCGGGCCGGGTCCGCAGCCAGCAGGCGCGCCGCCTCGTCGCGATCGGGCGCCGCCAGTCGCGCGCCGGCGCGGTCCGCGTGCTCCGCGAGATCGTGCAGAGACCAGTCGGGATGCACCGACGCGTGAACCAGCGCGAAGCGCTCGCCCGCGATGTCTCCGCACTCGGCCAGCGGGAGACGGCGCAGCCAGTCGATCCAGTCGGCCGCGTCGGGCGCCGACAGGACGTCGGCGAAGCTGTCGCGCCGCCGCAGCGGACGCAGTCCCAGGAACACGGAGATGAGCCAGAGGTCGTGGTTTCCGAGCACGGCGCGCGCGCGGCCGGCGTCCATCAGCTCGCGCACGCGGCGCAGGACCTGGAGATTGCCGGGGCCGCGGTTGACCAGGTCGCCGGCCAGCCAGATCTCGAAGTCGGAGCCGAGCTCGGCCCGGGCTCGCTCGATCAGCGAGTCGAGCTCGTCGCAGCACCCCTGGACGTCTCCCACGAAGATCCGGCTCACGCACCGAACATAGGAGAGTCCGCCGGATCAGGGGCGGGCGGGCCGCAGCCGGGCGATCGTGGCGCCCCAGCCCCCGCGACCGGGCGGGGCGTCGGCGTACGCTTCCACGCGCGGGTCGGCGGCGAGCATCTCCTGGACGCGATGTCGCTGGAATCCCACGCCCCGGCCGTGGATCAGGCGCACCTCGACGAATCCGCGCTCGAGGGCGGCGTCCAGATAGGCGTCGACCACTTCGAGGATCTCGCGCGGCTGGAAGCCGTGCAGGTCCAGCGAATCCTCGATGGGCACCACCACCGGCTCGTCGAATTCGCCCACGGGGAGAGCATAGCCGGCAGGATTTCTGGCTCCTCCGGAGGATTCCGCGAGAGAATCCGCGAGCTGGTTCGTAGAAACAGGGCAACGAGGGCAGAGATCATCGCGCGAGCACGGAGGCATCAGGGGCGATGGCGATTCCGGCGATCGCAGCGGGGCCCGCGTGGCTCTGGCCGGCCGGCTGGCGCACGCCCGGCGCAGGCGGGGACGCTGCGGTGAGCGCGGCCGAGCCCCGGGACCTCCTCGAGCGGGCTCGGGGCGGAGACGGCGCCGCTTTCGCCGAGCTCTTCTCCCGCTTCGAGCGCGACGTGGCCCGCCTGTGCCATCGCATGCTCGACGGGACCGGCGCGGATGCGGAGGACGCGGCCGCCGAGGTCTTCCTGCGGGCGCGGCGCTCGCTGTCCGGCGTCGACCCGGACCGACCCTTCCGCGCCTGGCTGCTGGCGGTCGCAAACCACCACTGCATCGACGTGCTGCGCCGGAGGCTGCGCGAGCGCCGGCTGTTCGTGGCCGACTCGGGCGAGGAGCTGCCCGAGCAAGACCCCGCACCGTCGCCGCTGTCGGCCCTGCTCTGGGCGGAGCGGCGCGACGAGCTCGCGGCGGCCATCGATGCGCTTCCGGCCCGCTACCGCGTCCCCCTGGTGCTCCGCTACTTCAGCGAGCTCGACTACAAGGCGATCGCGGAGGTCCTCGACGTGACGCCGGTCCAGGTGAACAACTGGCTGTATCGCGGGAGGCGGGCGCTTCGGGAATCGCTCTCGGGATCCCGGTCGGGCGTGGGGGCCGGGCGATGAGCGAGTTCCCCGAGTCGGTCTACGTCGCGTACGTGGAGGGCGAGCTCGAGCCCGAGATCGAGCGCGAGTTCGAGCTCCACCTGGTCGCCTCCCGCGAGGCCCGCCAGCGCGTAGTCGCGTTGCAGGAGGAGGTCGCGCTGCTGCGCGACGTCCTCCAGGACCGGCCCCACCGAAGCCCGTCGATCGCGGGCGAGCGCGCTCCGGCTCGCGGACTGGCCCTCGGAATCGGACCCGCCCTGGGCTTCGCGGTGCTGCTCACCGCAGCCATCGGCTCGCTGGCCGAGCTGAAGCTTCCGGGGGGCATCGACTGGATGAACCCGTTCGAATTGATCGGAGCCTATTCCATGCTGTTCGACCTCGTCTTCTGGCTGCGCGACGAAGCGCCGCAGCTCCTCGAGCTCGCGCTCGCCGTGGTGGCCACCGCCGGCGTCTCGGCCCTCCTGACCTTCAGCGTGACGGTCGCCTTCCGGCGCCTGGGCGGCACCCACCTCGCCGGCCTGGTCCTGCTGCTCGGGGCGGCCGTGGCGTCCCGGGAGGCCGTGGCGCTCGACCTGCGCATCCACGAGGAGACGCTCACCGTCGCCGAGGGCGAGTCCATCGACGAGCCGGTGGTCGTGTCGGGCGAGGCCCTCTACGTGGACGGGGTGATCGACGGCGACCTGGTGGTGGTCGTGGACCGCGCGGTGATCCGCGGACGGGTGAACGGCGACGTGTTCGCCCTGGCGCGCTCGCTCGAGGTCTCGGGCACCATCGAAGGCTCGTTGCGCTCGGTGAGCGAGCGCATCGTCCTCGACGGCCAGGTGATGCGCTCGCTCACGAGCCTGGCCGACGAGTTCTCGCTCACCGAGGACGGCCGGGTCGAGCGCGACGTCAGTGCCCTGGCCGAACAGATCTCGGTGGACGGCGAGGTGGGGCGGCACCTGTTCGTCGGGGCCGAGCGACTCGAGCTGCGGGGCTCCGTGGGCGGCTCGGCCGACCTGCGCGGCGAGCGGCTCGCGGTCCTCGGCGGCGCGCGCATCGAGGGCGACCTCGTGAGCCAGGTCGAGGAGGGCTTCGAGCTCGAGGTCAGCGACGGCGCGACCATCGGCGGCGAGGTCAGCCAGGCTCCCCTCGATCACGACTTTCGCCCCCGGCGCGACCGCTGGCGGGACTCGAGCTTCTACTTCCACCGGGTGGTGATCCTGACGAGCGCGTTCCTCGTGGGCATGGCGCTCCACTTCTTCGTGCCCGCGCTCTTCCGGAGCCGGCTCGAGACCTCGCCGGAGTTCTTCCGCTCCCTCGGCTTCGGCGCGCTCGCCCTGGTCGGGACGCCCATCGTGATCGTGGTGTGCGCCGTCACGATCGTCGGACTCCCCATCGCCCTGATCGCCCTGGGGCTGTTCCTCACCGGGCTCTTCGTGGCCTTCACCGTGGTCGCCGCGCTGCTGGGGAGGACGCTGCTGCGGCGCGAGCCGGGCACCGCCGGCGGGTTCGGCTTGACCCTGCTCGTGGGCCTGGCGGTGCTGGCCGTCGCGATCAGCCTGCCCTGGATCGGCCCGCCGCTGGGCTGGCTGACGATGCTGACGGGGCTCGGCCTGATGGTCGACTTCGCGACCGACACCTGGTGGCGCCCGCGGAGCCGGGAGGCCGCGTTCTAGGAGCCTGGGGCGGCTCTACGCCGGTCCCTCGACGCAGCGGTTCTCGAGGACTCCGAGCCCCTCGATGCGGCTGGTGACCACGTCGCCCACCGCCAGGTAGCGGCGCGGCTCGCGCACCGAGCCCACGCCGGCCGGGGTGCCGGTGAAGATCAGGTCGCCCGGCTCCAGGGTGCAGGTGCGCGAGAGGTGGGCGACGAGCTCGGGGACCGAGAAGATCATCTCGCGGGTCCGGCTCTCCTGCATGGTCTCGCCGGCGACGTCGCAGGTGATCGCGAGATCGTCCGGGTTCCCGACGGCGTCGAGGGAGGCCAGCGCGGGCCCGATGGGTCCGAAGGCGTCCGCGGACTTGCCGAGGGAGAACTGGGGTGGACGGTCGCGGAACTGCATGCGCCGGTCGGAGATGTCCTGGCCGATGCAGCACCCCGCCACGTGGGCGAGCGCGTCGGCCTCGGAGACGCGCCGGGCGCGCGCCCCGATCACCACCACGAGCTCCACCTCCCAGTCGACCCGGTTCGAGGTGAGCGGCACGTCGGCCCGGGGGCCGGCCAGGCAGCTGGGGAACTTGGTGAAGACCATGGGCGCCGCCGGAATCTCGAGGCCGGCCTCGGCGGCGTGGTCGCGGTAGTTGAGTCCGATGGCGAAGACCGCGCGCGGGCGCGGCACGCAGGGGCCGAGCCGGTCCGGGTCGAGCGGGGGGTCGTCGTCGCCGGCCTGCTGGCCGGCGGCCCAGTCGACGAACTCGGACCAACACTGCAGTGCGTCCATGGGATCCGCGCCGAAGCGCCCGGCGGAGCGGCGCTCGACGTCGACCACGCGACCGGCCAGCTCCAGCCCGGCCCGGCCCTCCAGATTCACGAGTCTCGCAGCCATCTCGCCGGCCTCCGGGGTGGATGGGGGCGCAGAATAGCCCCGCCCCATGGGGATCGCAGGTGACTCCGGCGATCCGCTACACTGCCGCCGCTTCGAGGCGTGGGCCATCGCGTCGCCGCATCGTCCCGAAGCCGAGCTCCCACCCCAGTCCGTCCCGACACACTGCCCGAGTCCCGCCCGGTGACCTCGGTCGCTCGAAGCGAGCAACGGCGCAGGGGGGTCGACCGGAGAACCGGGTCGGGAATCGCGCGAAGGTTCGAGGAATTGTCACGCCGAATCGTCATCTGCGACGGGGTGGAGACCGCACGGCTCTGGAGCCGGATCGGCGCGGGTGAGCACGAAGAGCTCACCTGGGTGCCGCGGGAGGACGAGTCCCGCGCGCGTCCCCAGGGATTCCGCGCCCTGTCCGGCGGGCTCTGCGCCGAAGCCATCCTGAAGCTCAACGCCAAGCCCGGCGACGGCTTCGCGCTGGCCAGCGACGACGGTCCCTGGATCCGCTCCGCGGTGTCCTCCATCGAGTCGGCTGCGCCCGACGCGCCGATCCTCGTGCTGAGCGACGCCCTGTCCGACGAGGACCTGCCGGACCATCCCTGCCTGCGCAGCAACGGGCTCAAGACGCTCATCCGCGACGACATCGACGAGGAGTTCGACCACCTGAACAACCTGCGCCGGGTGGTCGAGATCCGCGCGCTGCTCGGGCCCCGGGAGAAGGTGGCGATCCTCGTCCAGCCCGACCCCGACCCCGACGGTATCGCCTGCGCGTACGCGCTGCGCGCCATCCTGGGTCGCAAGCGGCCGACCGCTCCCCTGGTCTCCTTCGGCGAGGTACAGCGTCCCGAGAACCGCGCGCTGGTCCGGGGTCTGGGGATCGAGGTCCGGACCATCACGCCCGACGAGCTCGACGAGTTCGACGGTCTGGTGCTGGTCGACGTGCAGCCCAACGTGTTCGGCGACGATCCGCCGGCCCGGCTGCGCTCGGTGGACGTGGTCATCGACCACCACCCCGAGCGGACCGGCTACGACGCGGTGATCAAGGACATCCGGCCGGGCTACGGCGCCACCGCGACCATCCTCACCGAGTACCTGCGCGCGGCCGGCGAGGAGATCCGTCCCAAGCTGGCCACCGGCCTGCTGTACGGCATCAAGACCGACACCCAGCTGCTGGGTCGCGAGACGAGCCACCGCGACATGGCGTCCTTCTCCTTCCTGCACGCCCACCACAGCCCGGCGCTGCTCCGCCGGATCGAGCGACCCGCCCTGCCCATCGACGGGCTGCGGGCGCTCGGCCGGGCGCTGTCCCACGCCGAGGTGCGCGACGGCATCAACATCCTGGTGCTCGGGCGGGTGCGGGAGGACGTGATCCCCCAGGTCGCCGACATGGCGCTCCAGGCCGAGGGCGCGGAGTGGGCGGTGGCCGCGGGCACCGTGAACAGCGATCTCGTGTTCTCGGTGCGCAACGTGGGCTACGTGCGCGCGGCCGGCGAGGTGGTGCGGGCCGTGGTCGAGGGGCTGGGCGTGGGCGGCGGGCACCGCAGCATGGCCAAGGGGATCATTCCGCTGAAGGCGTTCCGCCAGGTCTACGGCAAGGCCGACCGGGAGCAGATCCGCAGCGCCCTCTACGACGCGTTCGTGCGCGCCATCCACCGCACCGACGACTGACCGCCACTTCGCTCCACCAGCCATCGGCCGCTTCGCTCCCCTCCCACCGACCCATCCACCGGCGATCGGCCGCTTCGCTTCGCCTATGGACCTCCGTTGCCCCGACCGGGGGAAGGGTTGCGACTCCGTCTCCCTCCGCTCCCTCCCTGCCGCGGCTGGCGGCCCCAGGGAACACGACGCCTGCGCGCCCGCCCACACGCTGGCCGCCATCGGTCGTAGGAGCGCTTCGGGTGCGAGCACGCCGTGCTCGCCTCGGCGGTCGCTCCGCTGCAACCCTTCCCCCGGTCTCGCGCCGGGCAGCCAGCGGCAGGGTCGAGTCTGCGAGGACCATCGAACCAGGGTCGTTGGCTGCCGCGTCCCGGGTCGGGGGAGCAGGGGGTCCCGCGCGCAGATTCCGCAGGCGCCGAGGCCAGCGCGAGGCAGCCCGGCTACCCCGGGCAGCAACCCCGTCCGTTCGCCGAGGACTGTTTGAGCACGGGGCCCCCTGCTCCCCCGACACGCCCCGAGGACCGCAGAAGAAGCGAAGCGGCGTCGCATCCCTTCCCCCGGTCGTGGCAAGGGAGGAGCTCATGCGAAGCGAAGCGGCGCAGCGGCGAAGGTCGCGGGCTCAGCTCAGGGTGAGGAGGTCGTGGGCTCCGGTGGTGCGCTCCTGGATGGGGATGCCGACCGGACAGCTGCCCGTGCAGGGCGCGCTGCAGCCGAGGCAGGCGGACGCGTTGCGCTCGAGCCCGGCGTAGAGCTCCATGGCGAGCTTCTCGCGACCGTAGTCCTCGAAGTACATGCGCTGGCGCAGCACGTCGTGGATGGCCACGTCCTCGGGACACGCCTCGAGGCAGGCCCCGCAGTGGGGAACGCAGTAGCTGCCCAGGATCTGGCGGTCGTACTCGCGGAGGATCGCCTGGTCCTCCGGCTCGAGCCTGCCGCCGGAGGCGACCAGGTACTCGTCCAGGTGCTGCAGCTCGAACATCGAGATCACCGCGCACGACACGTCGGGGTTGGAGAGCGTCCACTTGAGCGCGGCCTGGGAGTAGGCATCGGCGTTCTCGCGGAAGCCGGCGAGGCCGTGGTGCTTGGCGCCCTTGAGGTTCTTCATGGCGACCACGCCCATGTCCTGCTCGCGGCGGGCGCGGGCGATCAGGTCGCCGAGCGCGGGCCAGATGCCGTGGTGGTAGGCGACCATCATGACGTCGAACTTCCCGGAGTCGATGGCCGCCTCGACCACCTCCACCAGGTTGGGCGTGTGGGTCGAGAAGCCGAGGAACCGGGCCTTGCCGGCTTCGCGCAGCTGGCGGAAGGCCTCGTGCATGTTGGGGTCGAGCAGCCGATCGACCTCGTCGCACGAGTGGACGTGGATCAGGTCGACGTAGCTCGTCCCCAGGCGCTCGAGGCTCTCGTCGATGACCTGGACATAGCGCTCGACGGGCGTGCCGGGCGGCAGGTGTCCCACCGGCGTGCAGAACTTCGTGGCCAGGAAGAGCTTGCTGCGATCGAAGTCGCGAATGCCCTCGCCCACGGCCTGCTCGCTGCCGCTGGCCGAGTAGTCGGGTGAGGTGTCGATGTAGTTGATGCCGCGCTCGAGAGCGAGCTCGACGATCTCGGGACCCTTCTCCCGATCGAGGGGGCCCGTTCCCATCACGATGTCCGAGACCTGCCAGCCGGTGCGACCCAGCCGGCGCGTGGCCGCGATCCGGCTGCCCTTCCAGCTGCTCTTCCACTCGGGGTGGGTCTTCACCACGTCGCCGCCGAAGATCTGCCCGAGCACCGGAGACCAGCCCCGGCCGTCGTTGCCCACGCCCGCGAAGGCGCGGCCGAACAACCCCGCGCCGCCGGCCACGAGGGCCGCCACGCCGGCGCCGGCCCCGGACAGGAACGAGCGTCGGCCGGTGTGGGTCGCAGCGGCGGGCGCCGCGCGCTTCACGCTCCAACCCACCGCCAGCGCCGAGAGCACGACCATCAGCAGGAGCGAGCCGAAGGCGAGCACCATGCCGGCGACGGCGACGTTCACGCCGGAGAAGAGCGCCTCTCCGATGCGCTGCATCAGCTCGCCGGCCGGGAAGGCCGAGGGGTCCAGTCCGATCGCCGCCTGGTACATGAAGCCGCCGCTCACGACGAGCCCGACTCCGAGCGAGAGAACCACACAGAAGAGGAATACGTTCCGGGGTCGCAGCGACACGGTGAGGCCTCCTCGAATCTTCGATTTCCAGAAGTGAGCGGTCTCGATGGCGCTTTTCGCGAAACGCTGATTATACCGTCGGGCCGCCCTTCGAAGCGCCGGAATCGGAGCTGACCGCTTCTATCCAGTCGAGCTGCTCGGGCACTGCCGCCCGGCGGAAGCGGATGGCCCGGGCGCGCTCTCTCGCGGCCGCACCCCAGCCGGCGCCCAGGGCGCTCTCGGCGTCGACGCGAACCGCGAGCCGCAGCCCGCGCAGCTCACTCGAACCCTCCGGAGCCCCGGCCTCGATCGTCTCCAGGTGGGGGCGGAGCGCATCGACCCCGGACCGCGCCTCCAGGAGCAGACCCGCCTCGGCGCGCACCGCGAGCGCCACGGCCGAGGGCCCGCCCTCCGCCCACACCCAGACCGGCGGACCCGATTCCTGGGCGGGCTTCGGGTGGACGTCCACGCCGGCGACGCGGTGTCGCTCGCTCTCGTACTCGACCGGACCGCGCTGCCAGGCGCGGCGGACCAGGGCGAGGTCCTCGAGGCCGGCGGCCGGGCTGGCGGAGCCCCCGGCAGGGGCGACGCGGACCGCCACCTCCAGGCGTCCCCCGGAGAGCGCATCGAGGGTCGCCAGGTCCTCGGCCGCGCGAAGCCAGCTGTCGGGGGGCCAGCGGAGCCCCGCGACGACGATGCGCGCGCTGCGGGTGCAGGAGGCCGCCGCCGCGGCGCACTGGACGACGTCGTGGTCGCAGGCGCCGCGCGCACCGAAGACCCACAGCGCCTGGGCGCCCGCCGCTTCGGCGGCGGCCAGGCGTTCGAGGTCCGGGGGCGAGGGCGGCTTCGGAGACTCCTGGAAGCTCGGGTTCGCGACCAGGGCGACGCCGAGGCGGACGCGAGCGGGTCCGCAGGCGTCCACTTCGCTGGTCATGGTCACAGCATAGGCGGCCGCGGCCGCTGCGGCCGCCGTCTCCGGACGTCGACGTCCGGCCCGATCGGACCGGCGGGTATACTGGTGGGATGCCCGCGTCCCGACGGATCCGCGTCCTGTTCACCGGCGCCTCGCCCCTGCCGCCCAGCGCGCCGGCGGTTCGCGACGGTCCGAGCGGCCTGCGGCTCCAGCTCCAGTTCCGCCCCGAGCGACGTCACGCCGAGGTCGACCGCATCGACAGCGAGGCCGCCATCGGTCCCGAGCTCGACATCCCGACGGTCGCAGGACTCGGCAAGGTGGTTCGCATCCTGCGCGCCGCACGCATCGCCCACCCGGCCGACATCGAGGAGCTGGCCGGTCGCGAGGAGCTGCTGCTCGATCTGCTCGATCGCGCCGTGGGCACGTCCCTGGCCGTGGAGCTGCGGCCGCGGAGCCGGATGCGCTTCACCGCCTGGACCGAGTCCGGTGTGGAGACCGTCGACGACGTCACCGAGGTGCTCGAGTCGCCGGACGCCTACCTGGTGATGCGCCGCAGCGGTCGCTTCCCGGTCCGGGTCCCGCGCGACGAAGTCGTGCGCCAGCAGACCGAGCTCGAACGCTGGTACGAGGTGACGGAGATCGAGCGGGTCTAGCTGGCCCCGGCGTCGTCTCCCGGATGGCGTTCTGCGGTACCATGCTGCGGCGCCCATCCTGTTCCCGTCCAACCACGAGAGCTGCGCATGCCCGACCCCTCCCCTGCGCCCGAGCCCACGATCATCCCCTCCATCTCGGAGCTCAAGAATCACATCGGCAAGCGACTGGGCCCCTCGCCGTGGACCGAGGTGGGCCAGGAGCGGATCGATCGTTTCGCCGAGGCCACGGGCGACCGGCAGTGGATCCACGTCGACGCGGAGCGCGCCGCCGTGGAATCGCCCTTCGGCTGCACCGTCGCCCACGGATACCTGACGCTGGCGCTGGCCCCCGTCCTGCTGCCCCGGATCGTCGAGGTGCGCGGCGCCTCGATGGTGGTGAACTACGGCCTGGACAAGATGCGCCTGCCCACGCCCGTGCCGTCCGGCTCCCGGGTGAGGCTCTCCGGAGAGATCAAGAACGTGCGCGAGCTGAAGGGGGGCGCGGCGCGGGTGGTCGTCTCCCTGGCGTTCGAGGTCGAGGGCGAGAAGCGACCGGCCTGCACCGCCGACGCCGTCTACGTCTACTTCCCCTGAGCGCCGCCGCCCGGGTCCTCGGCCAGGAAGCGCCGCACCTCGGCCAGGAAGCGGTCGAGCTGGTCGTGGTGCACCCAGTGGCCGGCGCCTTCGATGTTGACCCGCCGCGCGCGGGGGAACGCGGTGATGCGACCATCCTCTTCGGGATCGCTCGCCCAGCTCCGGGCGCCGCGCACCAGGAGCGTCGGGCAGGTAATGCGGGACCAGACCTCCCGCTGGTCCTCGAGGGTGCCGCGCTGGGGCATGTGGGAGCGGACCGCGTTGTCGAACTTCCAGCGGAAGCTGCCGTCCTCGTTCCGCGCCACGCCGTGGACGGTGAGATGCAGCGCCTGCTCCCTGGAGAGGAAGGAGTTGGCCTCGAGCATGCGCTCGGCGGCCGCCTCGATGCTGGGATAGGCGCGGGGACGCTTGCCCGACAGCTCCCGCGTCCGGTCGATCCACTCCGCGAGGCGCTCGGCGTGGGAGACGGCCGTTCGCTCCTCCCACATGCGCGGTGAGGGCCCGAGCCCTTCGATCGAGACCAGCCGCTCGACCCGGCCCGGGAAGATCGACGCGTACTGGAGGGCGACGTTGCCGCCGAGGGAGTGGGCGACGAGCGTGACCCGGCGCTCGCCGAGGGCCTCGATCAGCCGGGCCACGTCGAGCACGAACTCCTGGATGGCGTAGCTGCCGCCCCGGGCCCACTCGCTGTCGCCGTGGCCGCGCAGGTCGGGCGCCACCACGTGGTGGTCGCGGCGCAGGTCGCGCGCCACCTGATCCCAGCTGCGGGCGTGGTCGCGGCCGCCGTGGATCAGGACGAGCGGCGCGGCGTGCGGATTGCCCCAGTCGACGTAGTGGAGCCGCAGGCCCTGGGAGACGTAGTGGCTCGACGCGGGCCCGATGATCTCGATGTCGGCATCGCCGTCGCGCATCGAGGGCCGAGCCTAGCAGGCGCCGGCTCGCGAGCGGGCCCGCCGGGCGCCGCCGGGGCAGAGCGCTTGGAAAGGGCCTAAATTCGGTTCGCCATGAGAGTCGCGATCGCTCAAGTCGACCCCATCGTGGGAGACCTGTCGGGCAACCGCCGGCTGGTGGAGGAGGCGGCGGCCAAGGCCGCCGAGGAGCGCGCCGACCTGGTGGTGCTTCCCGAGATGGTCCTCACGGGCTATCCGCCGATGGACCTCCTCGAGCGGAAGGGCTTCGTGCGCGACCAGCTCCGCGAGCTCGAAGCCCTGAGGGTCGCGTCCGAGCGCATTCCCATCGTGCTCGGCGCGGTCGTTCCCTGGGACGAGGGGCAGCCCAAGAAGCTGGCCAACGCCGCGGTCCTTCTCGCGGGCGGCGAGCAGCTGGCCCTCCGCCCCAAGTCGTTGCTGCCGACCTACGACGTCTTCGACGAGAAGCGCTACTTCGCCCCGGCCGACTGGCGGCAGCCCGCCGTGCTGCCCGACGGGCCGATCGCCCTGGGCCTCGCCGTCTGCGAGGACACCTGGACCGAGCACGTCTCCTACGCGGTCGATCCGGTGGAGGAGCTCGTGCGGGCCGGCGCCACGGCCATCATCAACCCGTCGGCCTCGCCGTGGCACGTGGGCAAGGCCCGGGAGCGCCGCGCCATGATTTCGCGCCTGGCGCGCACCCGGAACACGCCGGTGGTGATGGTGAACCAGGTGGGGGGCAACGACGAGCTCGTCTTCGACGGCGGCTCCTTCGCGGTGGACGCCGGTGGGCGGGTGCTCGCCTCGCTGCCGCTGTTCGAGAGCGGCTTCGCCGTCGTCGACCTCGAGGACTCGTCCGCCGCCGTCGACTGGGATCAGGTGGAGGACATGCCCGACACCGACCAGCTCGAGGCCGGGCTGGTGCTGGGCATCCGCGACTACTTCTTCAAGCAGAACCTCCCGCCCGGTGCGGTGATCGGCCTCTCGGGCGGGATCGACTCGGCGGTGACCGCGCACCTGGCCGTCCAGGCGCTGGGCGCGGAGCGGGTGCTGGGCGTCGCCATGCCGGGCCCCTTCTCGTCGGCCCACAGCATCGAGGACGCGACGGACCTGGGGCGCCGACTCGGCATCGAGGTGCGCGTGGTCGACATCGAGCCCATGTACGAGGGCTATCGCGGCGCCTTCGCGAGGCTCTTCGGCGAGCGGGACGACTACGGCCTCACCCAGCAGAACATCCAGTCCCGGGTGCGCGGGGCGCTGCTGATGGCGGTGTCCAACGAGGAGAACCGGCTGGTCCTCGCCACCGGCAACAAGAGCGAGCTGTCCGTGGGCTACTGCACGCTGTACGGCGACACCGTGGGCGGCCTGGCCGTGCTGGGCGACGTCTACAAGCGCGACGTCTACGCGCTGGCGCGTCACGCCAACCGGGAGCGCGAGATCATCCCGTGGCGCACGATCGACAAGCCCCCGTCGGCCGAGCTCGCTCCGGACCAGCTCGACACCGACGACCTGCCCCCCTACGAGGTCCTCGACGCGGTCCTGGAGCAGGCCATCGAGGGAGGGCGCTCGGGATCGCGGATCGAGCCTCCCGAGGGATGCGACGCCGAGACGGCGACGGCGATCGTGCGGCGGCTGGACCGCAACGAGTACAAGCGGCGCCAGACCCCGCTGGTGCTGCGGACGTCCACCAAGGCCTTCGGCAGCGGCCGGCGCCTGCCGATCGTGCATCGTTACGAGATCTGAGCGCGCCGGATGGCCCGCCTTCCCGCGCTGGGGGAATCAGCTCGCGGCAGCCGCCTGGCGAACGTTCTCGGCGCGCGCGCCGCGCGGGCCTTCCTGGACCACGTACTCGACGGTGTCGCCCTCGGAGAGCGCATCGTAGTCCGCGGCGTTCAGGCCGGAGCGGTGGAAGAAGACTTCCTTGCCGTCGTCTCCCCGGATGAAGCCGAAGCCCCGGTCCCGGACCATCTTCTTGATCTTGCCCCGGCACTTGGGACCGGTCGGCACCTGGGGCGTGGCCCCTCCGGTGCGGCGACGGCCCCGCCCGCGTCCACGCCGGGGGCCACCCGGGCCGCGGAAGCGGTCGGTGGAGACGAACTCCTGCTGGAAGAGGCCCAGCGGGACCTCGAGATCCTGGAGCGAGTCCTGCTCGGGCGAGAGCAGCACTTCATCGTCTCCCAGCTCCACGACGCTGTAGCGGAGACCGGTGTTCTTGTGGGTGACCAGTAGACCGGATTCGATCTCTTCGATGGGCAGCATGGCACAGGACCTCGAAATGCGAGTACGGCAGCCGCGAGAGCGAGCAGACTACCGTCGATGTTCTCTTCGATGTTCGCGACCGTCCGCGAGCGCCGGCGGCGACCCCGTCGCCTACGGCACCGCCGCTTCCGACACCGCAGCCTCCGGCCCCGTTACACCCCCGGAGCTCCGGCCCGCCCACCGGGGCGTCGCGGGCCCCCCGGGCCCGGCGTCCGCCGCGGTCGGCGACGCCGTGGGAAGCTCCGGGACCCGACCGCGTCGGGTTCGGCCAGCCCGAATGATCCGACGGACCCGGCTCGCCCGACGGATCGCCCGACTGGGCCGATCCACCGGGTGGACGAAACCGCGCGGGCCCGCCCGACCTGCCGGAGCGATCGGTCCGACCAGTCGACCCGGCACCACCGGCACGACCCGTGGGAGGAATGACGAGGCCGCTCTCGCGACACCCGGATTCGGGACGCCGGATTCGGCGGTGACGCAGACTAGGCGACGGTGGCGGCAGCGTCAACCGGGCCGGATCCCTCGGCTGGCATTCAACCTTCTGATTTTGCTGGCCTTTCTATACCCCCGGGCGAGCCTCGCCGAGGCCGGAGACGGCGCCCCGGGCTCCCTCCGGGTGGGAACGAGCGGCGACTACGCCCCGTTCAGCACCCTCGACCCGACGGGGAGACGGGCGGGATTCGACGTGGACCTGGTCCGGGCCTGGGCCGGCTCGAGAGGGCTCCGGATCGAGTGGGTGCCCTTCCGCTGGCCCGAGCTGGCCGGGGACCTCGCGGCCGGACGCTTCGACGTCGCCGTCGGCGGCATCACGGTCCGACCCGAGCGCAGCGCCGCCGGGCGTTTCAGCCTTCCCCTGGCCGAGAGCGGCGCGGTGGTGCTGGTCCCCGAGTCGAGCGGGCTGGACCTCGACGGGCTCGACTCACCGACCGTCCGCCTGGCGGTCAACGCCGGCGGTCACCTCGAGCGCGCGACCCGCGCCCGGTTCCCGGGCGCCCGGGTCGTCGCGGTTCCGGACAATGCGCGCGTGCTCTCCGCCCTCGCCGAAGGAGCCTGCGACGCCGTCGTCACCGACACGCGCGAGGCCGGGAGCTGGCGCGCCCGCTGGACCCGGGAGCAGACCGGCGCGCTCGCCCAGATCGGTCCGTTCACCCGCGATCGCAAGGCCTGGTGGTGGCGCCCCGGAGCCCTGACGCTGGCCCGGGAGCTCGATCGCTGGCTCCTGGCCCAGGAGGCGGCCGGCGAGCTCGCCCGCCTGCGCGCGCGACACTTCGGAGCGTCGGATGCGCGGCCGACCGCACACCCGTGGCCCGCCCTGGCCGCGGCCCTCGACGAACGGCTGTCGCTCATGCCGGCGGTCGCGGCCGTGAAGCGGCGCGACGGCCTCCCCATCGAGGTGCCCGAGGTGGAGGCGCGGGTGATCGCCGCCGGGCGGCGCTCGATCGATCGCGAGGCGGCCGCCCTCGGGCGGAACCCTCCGGCCGCCGGGCGCAGCGACGCCGTCTATCGGGCGTTCATCGAAGCGGCCAAGGCGGTGCAACGCGCCACGCCCGACGAGACGCCCGCGACCCTCGAGCTCGACGCGATCCGACCGGCGCTGCTGCGCATCGGCGACAAGCTGGCCTTCCTGCTGGTGCGACTCCCGGGGCCGGCGGCGCCGGACTCCGAGGCGGCCATGGCCGAGGCCCTGGCGCGCGAGACCGCGCTCGGCGAGCTCGCCCCCGCGCACGCCCGGGAAACGGCGCGCGCGCTCCACGCCCTGTCCGACGCGCGTGCCGGAGCCACCCCTTCCCCGCGCCCCTGAGCCGGAGCCGGGTCAGATCCGAGCGCCCCAGCGCAGGGCGAGCCCCACCACGATGGGAACCACGACGCAGACGGCGTAGCGGGTGGCGGCGAAGCGCAGGCCCAGGATCGGCACCTCCCAGGCCACGAAGCGGTGGATCGCCAGCAGCGACCAGCTCACCACGAACGCCGCGATGGCCGAGTGGGCGGCGCCGGCCCGCAGCATGACGGCCGCGAGCGGCATGGACACGAAGGGACCCGCCGGGGTCAGGGCGCCCGCGAAGCTCGCGAGCACGATGCCGCGGGCGCCCGCCTCCTCGCCGAGCCAGCGGCGAATGCCCTCGGTGGGCATGAGCTTCTCGGCCAGGCCGGCCGCCAGGAACGAGACCCCGATGACGAGTCCGTAGCGCACGAGCAGGCGCAGCCCGCTGGCCAGCCCCTCGGACACCAGATCGCTCCCGCCCTTCTGCCACGCGAGCACGGCGAGCCCGACGAGCAGGACCAGGAGCAGCCAGAAGGTCGCGTCGATCACCGGCTTTGCCCTCTCCATCAGTAGTACACCGTGCGCGTGCGGTGGCGCGGATGCGCCTTCATCTCCGGGCTCTGCCCGCGACTCCACAGGGCGTAGTCGATCCGCTGGGCGGAGAAGGCGTGGCCGGCGGCCGAGAGCTGCGCCGTCATGGTCTCGACGGCGTGGAGGGCCACCGCGCGGATCTCCACCTCCTCCTTCGTCCCGGCCCCGATCGGCGTCCCGGCGTCGATGCGCGCGGCCAGGTCCGGGTCGTAGTCCAGGACCCCTTCGCGGCGCAGGACGTGGGGAACCAGGTTGTCGGCGAAGATCGTGAGCTCGTCGAGGTCGTCGAAACGTCCCGGTCCGCGGCCCTCGAAGGCCAGCGCCAGGTCCGCGGCCGCCAGCTGGGCGCGCTTGAACAGCGGCACCTCGAGCTCGTCGTAGCGCGAGACGTCGTGGAAGTGGGGCAGCTGGGCGAGCAGGTCGACCCAGCGGGCGGCGCTCGAGCGCGCCGCCTCGACGAGCCCTTCGAAGCGCCCGTCGAAGCGGTCTTGCAGGAAGCGACCGAGCTCGCGCCAGGCGGCGGCGAAGTGAGCCATCAGCTCGGCCATCTCGGGGACCGCCGGGTCCTGGTCGAAGAGCTCGGCACAGCCTTCGGTCGTCGCGGCCGCCAGCGCCCCGGCCGAAAGAGGACCGGCGCGGTCGAAGTGCTCGGTCAGGGCGGTCGCCACGGTGAAGTAGCCCGAGCAGCCCGGCCGCTTGCGCATGAACGGAAACCAGCCGGATCCGAAGTTCACGGCGTCGAGGGTGACGACGAACGCCAGCGTCGACGCGTCGTCGCCGCGGTGGTGGTGGGCGGGATCGAGGAGAGGGGGCTCGGCCAGGGTCGCGACCAGCCTGCCGGCCAGGTCGCCGGCCCGGTCCTCGTCCAGGCGCACGAACCGCGCCCGTCGGGCCACCTCGGCCGCCGCCTCGCGGATGCGCCCGAAGGTGTTCACGAGGCCTCGGCGCCGGGCGGCAGACCGACCAGGGTGACGGCGCCCGGCAGCACCTCGATCGCGGCGGGCAGGGTCCCCAGTGCCTCGCCGTCCACGTCCAGCCAGACCGTCCCCGTCGGCGACTCGGCCTCGACCCGCGCGCCGCGATACACCGTCACGGCCGGATCCGAGACGTGGGTGCCGCGATACAGCGAAGGGAACGCCGCCAGGCTGCGCCAGCGCGACATGCCCTCCACCACCACGACCTCGAAGCGACCGTCGTCGGGATGCGCGCCGGGCGCGACGTGCATGCCGCCCCCGAAGTAGCGACCGTTGGCGACGGCCGCGAGCAGGAGCGGCCCCTCGTGGACCACCTCTCCGTCCACGCGGACGCGCACGTCCTCGCTGCGGTAGCGCGCCAGCGCGCGCAGCGCGCCGAGGGCGAAGGCCGCGGTGCCGCCCAGGGTCTTGGGGGCCCGGTTCACCATCTCGTCCACCAACCCGCTGATGCCGAAGCTCGCCACGTTCAGGAAGACCGCCGAGCGGGTGGCGCCCCGGGCGTCGCGGTACTCGAGGCGTCCCGCGTCCACCCTGCGCGTGGCCCCGGAGCCCAGCAGGTCGATGGCCGACGGGAGGTCGCTCGGCAGTCCGAGACCGCGGCGGAAGTCGCCGCCGCTGCCCATGGGCAGGAGCCCCAGGCGCACCTCGGCCGAGAGATGGGCCTCGACCAGGCCGGTCACCACCTCGCTGGTGGTGCCGTCGCCGCCGGCCACGAGGATGCGCTCGACGCCGGCCCGCGCCGCCTCCCGCGCGATCCGCACGGCGTCCCTCGGCGCCCGGGTGGTCTCGACTTCGAGCTCGCCCAGGGCGTCGCGCAGGAGCGGCTCGATGCGCCCCCAGCGCCGTCCGGTCGATCCCCCCGCGCTGGCCGGGTTCGCAATCACGAGCGTCTCCGCCGGCATCCCCGCAGTATACGCGCCGGCCGCTCCACTCCTCTCCCCCCTCGTGTCGATCGCCTGCGCCTGGGCCGCTTCGCTCCTCATGCGGCCACGCCGCATCGCTCCACCTGCGCTGCTCGGGACCCGTCGGGGGAACAGGGGGCCCCGTGCTCGGTCAGTCCTCGGCGAACGGACGGGGTTGCTTCCCGGGGTAACCGGGCTGCCTCGCGCTGGCCTCGGCGCCTGCGGAATCTGCGCGCGGGACCCCCTGCTCCCCCGACTCGCAACCGGGCAGCCAACGACTCCGGTCCGAGCTGCCTCGCAGGATCGCGTCTGCCTTTGGCTGCCCGGTGCGGGACCGGGGGAAGGGTTGCAGCGGAGCGACCGCCGAGGCGAGTCCGGTGCTCTTGCACGTAGAGCGCCGCTGCAACGCGCGGCGGCCAGCGCCGGGACGAGCGCCAGCGTCGTGTTCCCTGCGGCCGCCGGCTGGCGTGCCGCCGACACGGGAGGGAGACGGAGTCGCAACCCTTCCCCCGGTCGGGGCAACGGAGTCCTCATGCGGAGCGAAGCGGCGTGGCGCGGGGCGGGTCTCGCTGGGGGAGGGGGTCAGCCGCCGGATTCGCGGAGCAGGTTCAGGGCCGAGCCGGCCTTGAACCAGGCGATCTGGTCCTCGTTGAGCGTGTGGTGCGTCTCCACCCGGTCTTCGCTGCCGTCCTCGTGGTGGAGGATCACCGTCACCGGCCGTCCGGGAGCGAGCTCGTCGAGACCGACGATCGACACCCGGTCCTTCTCCTGGACCCGGTCGTAGTCGGCGGGATCGGCGAAGGTGAGCGGCAGCACCCCCTGCTTCTTGAGATTCGCCTGGTGGATGCGCGCGAAGCTCCGGACGATCACCGCCGCGGCCCCGAGGTGGCGGGGCTCCATGGCGGCGTGCTCGCGGCTCGATCCCTCTCCGTAGTTCTCGTCGCCCACGACGACCCAGCGCAGCCCCTCGGCCTTGTAGTGCCTGGCCACCTTGGGAAACGACACGCCGGTCTCGCCGCTCAGCTGATCGAGCCCCTCGCCGGCCGCATCGGTGAACGCGTTGATGGCGCCGATGAACATGTTGTCGCTGATGTTGTCGAGGTGGCCGCGGAAGCGGAGCCACGGGCCGGCCATGGAGATGTGGTCGGTGGTGCACTTGCCCTTGGCCTTCAGCAGCAGCGGCAGCCGCTCGAAGTCGCGGCCGTCCCAGGCGGGGAAGGGCTCCAGCAGCTGGAGACGCTCGCTGTCCGGGCGGACCGCCACCTCGACACCGCCGCGCTGGGCCTTCTCGGGCGGCGCCTCGTAGCCCTCGTAGCTGATCTCGAAGCCCGCCCCGGGAATCTCGGGCGCCGGCGCCGGCGGCTCGAGCACGAAGCGGCTGCCGTCCGCCGCCTCGATCTCGCCGTTGGCGGGGTCGAAGTCGAGGGTGCCCGCCAGGGCGTAGGCCACCACCACCTCCGGGCTCGCGATGAAGGCCAGGGTCGCGGGGTTGCCGTCGTTGCGCTTGGGGAAGTTGCGGTTGAACGAGGTGATGATCGAGTTGGACTCGCCGGACTCGATGTCGTCGCGCTTCCACTGGCCGATGCACGGGCCGCAGGCGTTCGCCAGGACCACGGCGCCGATCGACTCGAGCGCGGCCTTCTGCCCGTCGCGGTCCACGGTGCGGTTCACCTGCTCGGAGCCCGGCGTGCAGTAGAGCGTGCACTTCACCCGGGCGCCCTTCTTCGCCGCCTGGCTGGCGACGTCGGCCGCGCGGGAGAAGTCCTCGTAGGACGAGTTCGTGCACGACCCGATCAGTGCGGACGACAGCTCGACGGGGTAGCCGTTGTCCCGGGCGTCGCTCCCCATCTTCGAGGCCGGGCGCGCGAGGTCCGGCGTGTGCGGGCCCACGATGTGGGGCTGGAGGGTGGAGAGGTCGATTTCGATCAGCTCGTCGAAGAAGCGGCCGGGCTCCGCCAGGACGTCGGCGTCGGGACCGAGGAGGTCGGCGTTCTTGCGGGCCAGGTCCGCCAGGGTCCCGCGCTCGGTGGCCTCCAGGTAGGTCGCCATGCGCTCGTCGAACGGGAAGATCGAGGTGGTGGCGCCCAGCTCGGCGCCCATGTTGGTGATGGTGCCCTTGCCGGTGCACGAGAGCGACTCGACGCCGGGCCCGAAGTACTCGACGACGCGGTTGGTGCCGCCCTTCACGGTCAGCAGCTCGCAGACCTTGAGGATGACGTCCTTCGGCGAGGTCCAGCCGGAGGGGGAGCCGGTGAGGTGGACGCCGACGAGCTTCGGGTAGAGCACCTCCCACGGGAAGCCGGCCATCACGTCCACCGCGTCGGCGCCGCCCACGCCGCTGGCGAACATGCCGAGCCCGCCCGCGTTGGGCGTGTGGGAGTCGGTTCCGATCATCATGCCGCCCGGGAACGCGTACTTCTCGAGCACCACCTGGTGGATGATGCCGGCCCCGGGACCCCAGAACCCGATGCCGTAGCGGGCGGAGCACGTGCGCAGGAACTCGTACACCTCGGCGTTCGTGGTGCGCGCGCTCACCATGTCCTGCACGGCGCCCTGGTGGGCCTGGATCAGGTGGTCGCAGTGCACCGTGGTCGGCACGGCGGTCTCGTCCTTGCCGGCCTGCATGAACTGGAGCAGCGCCATCTGGGCCGTGGCATCCTGCATGGCGATCCGGTCCGGCCGGAGCTCGAGGTAGCTGGCGCCGGGCTCGAGCTCCTGTCCCTCGGGATCGGCGAGGTGCCCGAGGAGGACCTTCTCGGTGAGGGTGAGGGGCCGGTCGAGCCGGCGGCGGATGATGTCGAGGTTCTGCCGGAGGCTGGCGTACACGCCCTCGACGAGGGCCGGGGTGGTCTCGATGGCGGACATAGGAGGATCTCCCGTGGAAAGGGCACCGCGAAGCTATCACACGGATCCTTGAGCGAGCGATCAACGACGATCGGCGGCCGGGGACGCTCCGAGCGCGCGCAGCTCCTGGAGCAGGTGGGCCGTGGATTCGGCGGCCTTGCGGAAGTCGCCGAGATGCAGGCTCTCGTTCTCACCGTGCGCGTTGCAGACGGGGTCCTCGAGGCCGAGCAGCAGCGCCGGTGCGCCGCCGAGCACTTCGGCGAAGGGACCCACGAAGGGAATGGTGCCGCCGCATCCGATGAAGACCGCGTCGCGGCCGAACCCCGAGTGCAGGGCGCGCCGGGCCGCGGCGAACGCGGGATGGTCGGTGCGGGTCTCCCAGCCGGGGGCCAGGGCCTGGATCCCGGTCTGCACCTCGACTCCCCAGGGCGGATCACGGCGCAGGAAGGAGGCCACCCGCTCGGCCAGGGCCCCCGGGTCCTGGCTGGGCGCGACCCGGACCCCCACGCGGGCGCTCGCCTCGGCGATCAGCTGGTTCGCCGATTCGGCCAGGGGAACCGCCTCGAGGGCGGTCACCGAGAGGCTCGGCTGGGTCCAGAGCCGCTCGTACACCGTCGCGCGATCGTCGCCGGCGATCCTCGCCCCCTCCACCAGGCCCGCATCCCGGCGGAAGCCGGCCTCGTCGAAGGGAAGCGCCGAGCGGATCGCGCGCTCGGCGGGCGTGGGCGCGGGGACGCCGTCGTGGAAGCCCGGCACCGCGACCTGGCCGCGGGCGTCGTAGAGCCGCGCCAGGATCACGGACAACGCGCTGGCCGCCTCGGGCACGGGCCCGCCCCAGAGCCCGCTGTGCAGGGGATGGTCGAGGGCGCGCACGTGCACGTCGACCACGGCCAGGCCGCGCAGGCTGGTGGTGATCGACGGCAGGCCGGCCTCGAGATTCGCGGTGTCCGAGAGCACGATCACGTCCGCGACCAGGCGCTCCCGGTGCGCGCGCAGGAACTCCGCCAGGTGGGCGGACCCGATCTCCTCCTCGCCCTCCACGAGCACGACGACGTTGCACGGAAGCTCGCCGCGGGCGTCGAGCCAGGCGCGCAGGGCGGCCACCTGCACCATCACTCCGGCCTTGTCGTCGACGATGCCGCGCGCGTAGAGCCGGCCGTCCTCGCGCAGGGTCGGCTCGAAGGGCGGCGACTTCCAGCGGTCGAGGCGCCCCGGAGGCTGGACGTCGTGGTGGGCGTAGAGCAGCACGGTCGGTGCGTCGGGACCGGCACGGCGCCAGTGGGCCGTCACGTAGGGATGGGCGCCGGCGACCCGCAGGATCTCGACGCCGTCGAGGCCGACGTCTTCGAGCAGCGCGGCGATGGCCCGGGCCGAGCGCTCGACCTCGGCGGGATCGAAGCCGGCGGCGGAGACCCCGGGAATCCTCGCCAGGGACTCGAGCTCCTCGAGCGTCCGGGGAAAACGGTTGGCGAGGGCCTCGAGAACGTCGTCGGGCGCGGGCATCGGCTCGACCCTAGCCCGACTGGCCGACGCCGTCGCCTCCCCGAAGCGGCGATCGGGTAGCATGCGGCCATGAGCGAGGACGCCGGACCGAAGCCCGCCGACGTGGGCCTGGACGGGGCCGATGGCCTACGGCTCCACGGGCTGGAGTGGAGCCGGACGGGCGTCCCGCTGCTGCTGGTCCACGGCTTCTCCAACGAGGCCCACATCTGGGACGACTTCGCGCCGGCGGTCGCGCCCTACTACCGGACCCTCGCGATCGACCTGCGCGGGCACGGCGACTCCGACTGGGACCCCGAAGCGCGCTACGACTACGACCACCACGTGGCCGACCTGGAGGCCGTGGTGGCGGGCCTGGACATCGAGCGCATGGTGCTGGTCGGCCACTCCCTGGGCGGACGGGTGGGGACGCTCTTCGCCGGCCGGAACCCGGACAAGCTGGCGGGCTTCGTCCTCGTGGACTCCGCTCCCGAGCTCGACAAGCGCGGGACCCTGCGCATCCGCATGGACGCCGAGGCCGACCGCGACCCCAGCTTCGCCCAGCCCGCCGAGTACGAGAGCGCCCTCAGCCTCGCCTATCCCGCGGCGACGCCGGCGGCCCTGCGCCGCATGGCCCGGTACGGCCTGCGCCGCCGGGACGACGGGCGCTTCGTCCCCAAGATGGACCCCGCCTACCGCGGGTTCGGGCGCGACCCGCTCGACGAGGACGCGCTCGCCGCCCGCGAGCGCGATCTCGCCGAGCGTATGTGGAGCGCGCTCGAGTCCCTGGCGTGTCCGACCCTGGTGGTGCGCGGCGCGGCCTCGGACGTGCTCGCCGCGGACATGGCCGACCGGATGGTGGACGAGGTGATCCCCGACGCGAAGCTGGCGGTGGTCGCCCAGGCCGGACACTCGGTGATGACCGACAACCCCGACGGCTTCCGCGAGGCCGTGTGCGCCTTCGTGCTGGGCGAGTAGTCCGCCGAGGCGGGCTCAGACGAGCGCGCTGCCCACGGCGCGGTCTCCGGAGGGGCGGCGCCGGTCCCGCCAGGCGATCAGGGCGGGCAGCACGAACAGGTTGCACACCACGGTCAGCGCCACGCCCAGGGTGAGGAGCTGCCCCAGGCTCGCCATGCCCCGGTGGCCCGCGAAGCCCAGGGTTCCGAAGCTGGCGATGGTGGTGAGCGAGCTGAACACCACGGCCCGCGCCGTGCTGGTCGTGAGCAGGCGATCCGCATCGCCCCGGGCGCGGTGCACCAGGTGGATGCCGCTGTCCACGCCGATGCCCATCAGCAGCGGCAGCACGATGATGTCGGCGAAGTTGAACGGGATGCCCACCAGCACGGCGGTCGCGCCGGTGAAGACGGCCGCCATGCAGAGCGGCGCCAGCACCAGGGCCGTGTCCCCGAGCGTCCGCCAGATGAGGAACAGCAGCAGGGCGATCACCAGCACCGCGGCGGTCAGGGCCTGCTGGAGCGATCGCACCACCACGCGGCTCGCCTCGTAGATGTTGATGGCCCCACCGGTGATCTCGGGCGCCACCTCGCGGACTCCGTTCACGAAGGCCGCCAGGGCTTCGTCGTCGCCGAGGTCCTGGGCGGGGAGGATCCGCACCCGGGCCAGGCCCTCGGGCGACACCATGCGCTCCATGAGTCCCTCGGGAAGCGTCTCGAGGGTGATCGGGGTGGACGCCGAGAGCGCCGCCTGCAGGGTCTCGAGCTGGCTGCCGAGCGTACCCAGGAGGCTCTCCTCCAGGCCGCCCAGAAGCTCGGGCTCCGAGCCGCTGCGAGCGCGCTCGACGAGCCGGCCCAGGTCCTCGCGGAAGCCGCGCGCGGTCCCGATCCACGGCTCGTCGCCGGACGCCTCGAGCAGGAGACCGAGCTCGAAGTGCAGGCCCTCCAGGGCCTCCAGTCGTTCGGCGTCGCTCGGGACGGGCGCCCGCCCGTCGGCGGCCGGCAGGGGGGGCAGGAAGAGCGCGACGTCTTCGATGAGCGCCAGCTTCTCGTCCTGGTCGCCCGGGATGAAGTCGGTCACGGTGATCGCCTCGGCCACCACGTCGAGCTCGCGGAGCCGGCCGGCCAGCTCCTCGGCCGCCACGAGGTCCTCGGCCATGGCGTTCAGCTCCCACGGCGTCGCGGTCCCACGGGCGAGCAGCTCCTCCAGCACCTGCACCGAGTCGGCCGAGGGGTCGCGCACCCGGAGCGGATTGATGTCGAAGCGCACCTCGGGCAGCACGAAGCACGCGGCCGCGAACAACGCGACGGCCCCGGTGCCGACGACCCTCGGATGACGGATCGGGAACTGGGGAAGCGAGGCCTGGGCGCCGACCGAGGCGACCTCCCCCCCGCGCGCGACGCCGAGGCTCATCAGCGCGGGGAGCAGGGTGAACGCCAGGACCAGGCTGATGATCATGCCCGTCCCGGCGATGATCCCCAGCTCCGCGACGCCGAAGAACTCGGTCGGCGCGAACGCGTAGAAGCCGATGGAAGTGGTGGCGGCGCACAGCACCAGGGAGGCGCCCACGCTGGACGCCGTGTCCGACAGCGCGCGGTCGTGGTCGCGACCGGCGGAGCGCAGCTCGAGGTAGCGGAGACAGAAGTGGAGCCCGAAGTCGACGGCCAGCCCGATGTAGAGGACGCTGAACGCCACCGAGATCAGGTTCAGGTGCCCGATGGCCCAGGCGGCGAAGCCGGCCGTCCACACCAGGCCGACCAGCAGGGTCGTGATGGTGGCCACCACCAGCCTCACCGACCGCAGGGCGAAGAAGAGGATCGCCGAGACGATCAGGAAGGACGCGAACCCCGCCGACGCGGCCTGGCTCTCGACGATCTGCATCTCCTCGAAGGCCAGGGCGAAGTCGCCGGTCATCCTCACCTGGAAGCCCGAGTCGGCGTCGAGGCCGAGCTCCGCGGCGATCTGCTGTACCCCGGTCACCGGACCCCGCGCCGGCGCGATGTCGGAGAAGTCCAGCATGGGCCGGGCGAGGAGGAACTGGCGGCGCGCGTCGACGTCGAGCTCGTGGCCGGCCACGGCCTCGGTCCACGACAGCGGGGAGTGGTCGCCGGCCAGCTCGGCCGCCACGACCTCGCGAATCCGCTCCACCACCGGGAACAACATGTCCCCTTCGACCTCTCCCTTGCGCACGCCCATGACGCCCCGGCCCATGAGATCGGCGAGGCCTCGCAGGGTCCCGTCCTCGGCGAGCCCCGAGAGATAGGGCTGGATGCGGGCCAGCCGGTCGCCGAAGTCCTCGAGGTCCTCGGTGCTCATGTAGAGCAGAGCGTTCTCCTGGAAGAAGGGACCCTGGGGCAGGAAGACGCTGCTGAAGAGGTCGGGGCGCCGGCGCATCCGTGCGGCGAGGCTGCGGGCCGCGTCCGCGGTCGCCTCGGGCGTCGGCCCGTCGACCACGACCAGCAGGTTCTCGTACAGGGCGGGGAACCGCGCGTGGTACTCGAGCTCGAGCAGGCGGTGGGGCATCTGGTCCGAGAGCATCGCGTTCTCGTCGGCGTTGACCCCGAGCCGGCCGATGGAGCTGGCTCCCACCAGGACCGTGGCGATCGCGAGCGTCGCCAGCACCGCGACGGGGTGGCGCGCGGAGAAGCCCACCCAGGCGGACAGCGCCCGGGTGAATCGTCTCTCGATCCGCCTGCCGGTGGGCGTCTGGTCGTCCTGCGGCTCGGTGGCGATGCCCGGTCTCCCGTCTCCTCGTCCATGATCGCGCCTGCGGTCATGGAGACGACCCATTTTTCCATGGGTCCCGGTGGACCGCGATCGGGGCGACGCCCGGCGCGATCCGCTCTCGATCGTGTCGCAATCGGACCATGAATACGACTCCGCCCGGAGCCGTCGGTTTCGCTGGAGCCCGGCGCAGGGAACACAGAGCCAGGCCCGAACGAGCTCGAGAGGGCCCCGAGGCGCGCGGTGTCCTGGGGGGAAGTCCCCCGGCCCGGTGCTGGAAAGGCCGGCGGCACTCTCCTAGAATCCGGCGATCGGCGATGGCCGCCCCCTTGCGAGCCGTGCTCCAGCCGAAGACCCCCCGAACATCCCCACTCTGCCATTTCTCCTCCGGGGAATCCGGACAGGCGAAACCGACCGGGGTGGAGCGGAGACCCAGAGATGGTCAAGAACGAGGGAGCTTCCTTGAACCGAATGCGCACCCGAAATCGGCTCTCGATCGGCGCCGCGACCGCGCTCGCCGTGGCCCTCGCGCTGCCCGCCCTCGCCGACGAGCGCACCCCCGCGCAGGTCGTCGAGAGCTTCCACTCCGCCCTGATCGACGCCATGAAGCGCGCCGACGAGCTCGGCTACCAGGGCCGCTACGACGAGCTGGCGCCGGTCCTCGAGCAGTCCTTCGACCTGGGCTTCATGGCCGAGAAGTCGGTGGGTCGACACTGGAAGCGCCTGGACAGCGAGAGCCAGCGCCGCTGGCTCGAGGTCTTCGAGCGCCTCACCACGGCCAACTACGCCGGGCGCTTCAACGCGTTCACCGGCGAGAGCTTCGAGACCCTGGGCGAGGAGCCCGCCGCCCACGAGACGGTGGTGGTCCAGACCCGGCTGGTGCTGCCCAAGGACGAGGACGTCCAGCTGAACTACCGACTGCGCCGGACGCCCGAGGGCTGGCGCATCGTCGACATCTACCTGAACGGCACGGTGAGCGAGCTGGCGCTGAGGCGGTCCGAGTACTCATCGGTGCTCAAGCGCGACGGCTTCGACACCCTCGTCGCCCAGCTGGACCAGAAGGTCGCGAACCTCTCCAACGAGAAGGTTCAGTAGGGGATCTCCCAGTCCATGGCGCGGTGCTCCCGCCGGTCCCAGATCTCGGCCTCGCGGTTCTGGTAGTAGGCGCTGCGCAGGGCGGCGTAGAAGTCGACCGAGGACTCCTCGAGGGCCTTCAACGCCTCGTAGTGCGCGTCGCGCACGGTGAGGCCGGACGTCCCGGAATACAGGAGCTGCTCGGTGAGCGGCGCCTGGGTCACGAACTGGGTCCCGAGGCCGAGCCCGAAGAACCAGGTCGTGGGGTTGAAGAAGCTGTCCATGACCGCGCCCGCGGTATCCCGGGCCGTCGAGGGGCCGAGGACGGGCACGACCAGGTAGGGTCCGCTCTCCACGTCGGCGAGCCGGAGGGTCTGACCGAAGTCCGACTCGTGGCGCTCGAGACCCATGTGGGCGGCCACGTCGAAGAGCCCGACGACGCCCACCGTCGAGTTGACCACGAAGCGGCTGAGGGTGACGCCGGCGTCGGTCCACTCCATCTGGAGGATGTCGTTGGCCAGGATCGGCGGAGAGTTGAGGTTGAGGAACAGCCGGTGGACCGAGCGTCGGACCGGCGAGGGCACCGCGAACTGGTAGGCCCGGGTCACGGGATCGAAGATCCAGCGGTCGAGGAAGCGGTTGAAGCCGAGCACCCCGCGGTTGAAGCGCTCGATGGGATCCGGGTAGCCGACGCGCATGGGATCCTGATCGGGGTCTCCGAAGAGCGGATCGGACTCGTCGAAGTCGTCGAACAGCGGGTCGGACTGCTGGGAATCGGCGGTCGACGGCGGCTCCTGGGCCGCCAGGGGCGCCGGCGCGAGGGCGAGCAGGAGCCACACAGCGGCGAGGGCGGCCGCGAGCCGTCCGGGCCGGGACCGGGGACCGGACCGGAACCTGACCCCGGAGCTGGGCGTGGAGCTGGACCTGGACCCGGACCTGGACTTGGAATGGGAGCCCGACATCGGGCCGGAGTGTAGTGGAGGCGCCGGGCGGCAGCCTCGCGGCCGCAGCCGGCGGCCCGGACCCGACTGACCGATCGGGCCCCTGCGGTCAGCGGCGGGCCTTGCGCAGGGTAGAGGCAGCGGTTCAACCTGTTTCGGCGGCGCCGAGCGCGCCGCGTGAGGGGGGGGTTCATGGACAGTCATCGCGCCAGCGAGGCCTCGGAGCCGCTCGAGGGCAAGGCTGCGACCCAGGAGCGGATCCTCGAGGCCGCGGGCCGGCTCTTCCTCGACCTCGGCTACGACGGGGCGACCATCACCCGGATCGCCGGCGCGGCGAACGTCAGCCGGGCGACCGTGTTCTGGCACTTCGGCGACAAGGCCACGCTCTTCCGGGAATCCTTCGCCCGGCTGCTCGGCCCCTTCCAGGTCGCCATCAGCCGAGACCTCTCCCACCTGCAGCCGGCCAAGCAGGTCCGCGAGCGGGTGGCGCTGTACCACGCCTTCATCACCCAGAACCTGGAGGTCATCCGTGGCTTCATCCGCTGGGCGATCGACGTACCGGAGTTCCGGGAGACCATCGTCGGAACCCTGATGGGCCTGCACCGGCGCTACGAGGAGGCCCTCACCGAGACCCTGGGCGAGATCCTTCCCCCGGGCCACGATCCCGGCGCGCTGGCCCGGGCCGTGATGGCGATGCTGGACGGCAACCTGATCCTGCTGGTCTTCGACCCGGACGAACGGCGCCACGGACAGCGCGAGCAGGGCGTCGAGGCCGTCCTCGATCTGCTCCCCATCGACGCGAGCGCCTGAGACCCGGCCGGGTCCGCGGCGCACCGGTCGGCGGCCGAGCGACCGGATGGGCTCATGCCCCTCGGGGGTCGATTCCCGTGACGACCGGCAAATGCCTGGGTTACCCTCGGCGCGGCCTGGAAAGTCGTCGGGAGAGGCGCTGGCCGCCTCCGCCCACGAGCGCCGGCCCTGGCAGACGCGCAGACGAGCAGGCACGCCGATGCGCGGACGGCGAGGGCCGGTGACGTCTCGAGGCTCCAGGTCGAGGCTCCGGGTGAATGGCCGGCGGCGAACAAAGATGTGCTCCAACGGAGGCGATCCGGGGCGGGCCAGGCCCTGAAGGCCCTTCGCCGGAACCACTGAAGGAAGTTCTCTTCCCCACCCCCCTGTAAGGACCGCGCAACGCTCATCGAGTCTTCCGGGCGATCCCGCAGACAGTCTGCGGCGTCCGGGCGTCGCTCCGAGGCGTGGTCGCCAATCGGGTCGAGGTGATCCGGGTCACAAGACCCGTCGCCAGCCCGGGAAGGTTGGAGGAATCGACGTGGACATCTTCCAGAAGTGCGACGAGTACCAGCTCGCTCGCGAGGTCCGCTCGGCCGGCCTCTATCCCTACTACCGCATGATCTCGTCCGCCCAGGATCCGGTCGTCACGATCGACGGGCAGAAGATCATCATGCTCGGGTCCAACAACTACCTGGGGCTCACCAACCACCCGGAGGTCAAGAAGGCCGCCTCCGAGGCCCTGACGCGCTACGGCACCGGCTGTGCGGGGTCCCGCCTGCTGAACGGCACCCTGGACGTCCACGTGGAGCTCGAGCGGCGGCTCGCGGAGTTCATGGGGCGGGAGGCCGCGCTCACGTTCTCGACCGGATACCAGGTCAACGTCGGCGTCCTCTCCTGCCTGCTGGACCGCCACGACACGGTCTTCCTGGACCAGCTCGACCACGCGTCGCTGCTCGACGGCGCCCGCCTGGGCTATGCCAAGGCGTTCAAGTTCAAGCACAACGACATGGACGACCTGGAGGGCAAGCTGGCCCGGGCGCCCGAGAACAAGGGGCGCCTGATCGTCGTCGACGGCGTCTTCTCCATGGAGGGCGACGTCACCGACCTCACCCGGCTGGTGGAGCTGGCCAAGCGCTACGAGGCGCGGGTCTTCGTGGACGACGCCCACGGCATCGGCGTGTTCGGCGCGAACGGCCGGGGCGTCTGCGAGCACTTCGGGCTCGAGGACGACGTCGACCTGGTGATGGGCACCTTCTCGAAGTCGCTGGCCGCGATCGGCGGCTTCATCACCGGCGACGAGCGGGTGATCGACTACATCCGCCACCACGCCCGGGCCGCGATCTTCTCCGCCGCTCCGCCGCCGGCCTCGGCCGCCGCCGTGATCAAGGCCCTCGAGATCATCGGGCGCGAGCCCGAGCGCCGCGAGAAGCTGTGGGACACCACCTGCTACATGAAGCGCGAGCTCGAAGGCCTGGGCTTCGACACCGGCGACTCGGCCAGCCCGGTCATCCCCATGGTGGTCGGCGACGACCTCACCTGCTTCACCATGGTGAAGCGGCTCCAGGACGAGGGCGTGTTCGCCAATCCGGTCATCACGCCCGCGGTGCCCCCGGGCCGGGCGATGATCCGAACGTCCTACATGGCGACCCACCAGCGCGAGCACCTGGATCGCGCGCTCGAGGCGTTTGCCAAGATCGGCCGCGAGCTGGGTGTCATCTAGACAAGCGACCTCCCTCCGCGACCCGACTCGCAGGCGTTTCCTCTCCCGGAGCGCGCTGGCGGCGCTGGGCTGGCTGACGCTGCCCGCCTGCGGCGGCGCCGGGGCGCGCGATCTGTCCGCCCGCGCGCGGGAGCTCCACCGCGAGAGCTTCGTGCTCGACCTCCACGTCGACTCCATCCTGTGGACGCGCATGTTCGGCTACGACCTGGGCCGGGAGCACCGCAACCGCGTGCCCTTCCACCCCTTCGGCTGGCACGTGGACTGGCCGCGGGCGATCGAGGGGGGGCTCGACGCGGCGGTCATGGGGCTCGTGATCAATCCAGACGAGGTCCGGCCCGAGCTGATGCTGCCGCTCCGGATCCTGGCCCGCTTCGAGAGCGGGGAGCGGGACCGGGGGCTGGCGCAGACGCTCGCCACCCTCGACCTGCTGGCCGAGGAGGCCTCCCGGCACCCGGACCGGTTCGCTCTCGTGCTGCGCGGCAGCGAGCTGGAGACGCGCTCGGGCGACGGACGCGTGGCGGGCCTCGCCGGGCTCGAAGGGAGTCACGGCATCGGGGGCGATCTGGCGGGCGTTGCCCGGGCCTACGAACGCGGGCTGCGCATGATCGGCCTGGTGCACTTCCAGGCCACCGAGGTCGGCTACCCGATGACCGTGGCGTCCTTCGACGGCCAGGGGCTCACCCCCTACGGCCGCGACATGCTCTCGGAGATGGACCGACTGGGCATCGTCGCCGACATCGCCCACCTGAACGCCGCCGGTGTGGACGACGTGCTGGCCAGCGTGAAGCGTCCCTTCGTGGTCAGCCATACCGCGTGTGCCGCGGTCCACGACCACCCGCGCAACCTGACCGACGACCAGCTGCGCCGGATCGCCGCGGCCGGGGGCGTGGTGGGCATCGCCGTGGGCCGCAGCTTCCTGGGCGGCGCGCACATCGATCGCTTCCTGGATCACGTCGAGCACGCGGCCCGGGTGGCCGGCCCCGACGCGGTGGCCATCGGCAGCGACTGGGACGGCTTCATCGTCCCGGTGGACGGCCTCGAGGACGTGCGCGGTCTGCCGAACGCGACCGCGGGACTGCTGGCCCGGGGCTGGGACGAGGACGCGATCCGCGGCTTCCTCGGGCGCAACGCCCTGCGGGTGCTGGTCGACGTGACCGGCTGAGCGGCTGAGCGGCTGAGCGGCTGAGAGCCGCACCGAGGGGGAGGGGAGGCCATGGGGCATCGCAGAGCTGCAGACGCGGCGGGACGCACGAGAGCTTCGACCCGGGCGGCCGCCCTCGGCGGCGCCCTGGCGGTGGTGGGGGTGGCGGCGGTGCTGGCCCGGGCCGCCGGCTCCGAGCCGCTCGACCTGCGGAGCCACACGCTCGTCGATCTCACCCACAGCTACGGGGCGGACACCCTCTACTGGCCCACCTCGCCCTCGCACTTCGAGCTCACCTCGCTCCACGAGGGCCCGACCGAGGCCGGCTACTACTACGCCGCCAACTCGTTCTGCACCCCGGAGCACGGCGGCACCCACCTCGACGCGCCGCACCACTTCGCGGGGCCGCGCGAGACCGTGGAGAAGATCCTCCTGCAGCGGCTCATCGGTCCGGCCGTGGTGATCGACATCAGCGAGCGGGCGGCGGGCGATCCGGACGCGCTGCTCACCCCGGACGAGGTGCTGGCCTTCGAGGCGAAGCACGGCCGGATCCCCGAGCGCAGCATCGTGCTGCTCCGCACCGGCTGGAGCCGGCGCTGGCCGGATGCCGGGCGCTACCTGGGCGACGACACCCCCGGCGACGCGTCGAACCTGCACTTCCCGAGCTTCGGCCGCGAGGCGGCGACCCTGCTGATCACGGAGCGGCGCGTGGCGACCCTGGGGATCGACACCGCCTCCATCGACGGCGGGCAGAGCCACGACTTCCCGGTGCACCAGATCGCGGCCTTCGCCAACGTTCCGGGCCTCGAGAACCTGACCGGTCTCGAGAAGCTCCCGCCCACCGGCGCCACGATCCTCGCCCTGCCGATGAAGATCGAAGGCGGCTCGGGAGCCCCGGTCCGCGTGGTCGCGATCCTTCCCTAGGCATCGGGAACGCCGCCGGGGGCGAGGGCCCCGCGGAGTCAGCCGTCTTCGCGGGTGATGTCGGCGCCCAGGGCGCGCAGCTTCTCGTCGATGCGGTCGTAGCCGCGGTCGATCACCTGGGCGTTCTGCACGACGCTCGGGCGCTGGCCGGCGCAGAGCGCGGCGATGATCATGGCCATGCCCGCGCGGATGTCGGGGCTGCGGACCGTCTGGCCCCGCAGCGGAGTGGCCCCGTGCACGATCACCCGGTGCGGGTCGCAGACGATGACGTTCGCGCCCATCTGGATGAGCGGGTCGACGAAGTACATCCGGCTCTCGAACATCTTCTCGAAGAACAGGATGGTCCCCTCGCTCTGGGTCGCGAGCACCAGCATGGGGCTCATCATGTCCGACGGGAACTGCGGCCAGGGGCCGTCGTCGACACGCGGGATGGCGCCTCCCGCGTCGGTCCGGATGCGGGCGGTCTGCCCGGCCGGCAGCTCGACGAAGTCGCTCCCCACCTCGAGGTCGAGCCCGAAGCGCTCGAACACGCGGTGGATCATCCAGTAGTGGCCGCGGACGGTCTCGTTCACCCGGACGTGGCCGCCGGTGGCGGCGGCCAGGGCGAGGTAGCTGCCGACCTCGATGTGATCCGACGCGATGCGGTGGGTGGCGCCGTGGAGCGAGCGCACTCCGGTCACCACCAGGTTGTTCGTCCCGAGGCCCTCGATGCGGGCGCCCATGGCGACCAGCAGCCGCCCCAGGTCCTGGACGTGGGGCTCGCAGGCGGCGTTGCGGATCTCGGTGACGCCGTCGGCCACCACCGCGGCCATCAGGATGTGCTCGGTGGCGGTGACGCTGGGCTCGTCGAAGAACAGGATGCGCCCCTCGAAGCCCCGGGGCGCCCGGAACTCGAGCTCGCGCTCGTCGACCTCCACGCCCAGGGCCCGCAGCCCGTAGAAGTGGGCGTCGAGGCGCCGGCGGCCGATGCCGTCGCCGCCGGGCGGATGCACCTTGACCCGGTCGCTGCGCGTGAGTAGCGGAGCGACCATCAGGAACGAGGTGCGCGTCTTCTCGGACAGCTCCCACGGGATCTCGGCGGTCTTGATGTCGATCGCGTGGATGCGCACGCGGTCGCCGTCCCGGGCCACGTTCACGCCGAGATGCGCCAGGATGTCGAGCATGCTGTCGACGTCCCGGATCGCCGGGACGTTCTCGAGCACGACCTCGTCCTGGCTCAGCAGGGCCGCGGCGATCATCGGCAGCGCGGCGTTCTTGTTGCCGCTGGCCGAGATCTCCCCCGAGAGCGGCCGCCCCCCCCGAATGACGAACTTGCTCATGCTCCCCCGTCTTCCACCGCTCAGGATACCCCACCCGTCTCCGCGTCGAGGGCGAGGCCTCCCGCCAGGTCGTCCACGAACTGGCGGGCCGTCCGGCCGCTGCGGCTCGACCGCCGGACGGACCAGCGGAGCGCCCGGGCCTCGATCTGCTCCCACGGCAGTTCGACACCGGCCTTGCGCGCGTAGTGCCGGACCACCTCCAGGTAGGTCTTCTGGTCGAAGGCGTAGAACCCCAGGACCAGACCGAAGCGGTCCGAGAGCGCGAGCTTCTCGTCCAGCACCTCGCCGATCTGCAGGTCTCCCCGATCGTCCACCCGGGCGGTCCGGTTGTCGGCCATGGTCTCCGGGATCAGGTGGCGCCGGTTGCTGGTGACCACCACCCGGACGTGGTCGGCCGGCGCCTCGAGGCTGCCCTCGAGCGCGGCCTTGAGCTCGCGGTAGCCGGGCTCGCCGAGGTCGAAGGAGAGGTCGTCGCAGAAGATCAGGAAGCGGAAGCCGTGGCGCAGGGGGCGCAGCGCCTCCTGCACCCGCGAGAGGTCGAGCAGGTCGCTCTTGTGCACCTCGACCACCCGCAGGCCGCGCGGCGCGAAGCGGGCCAGGAGCCCCTTCACCGAGGACGACTTGCCGGTGCCGCGGTCGCCGAAGAGCAGGACGTGGTTCGAGGGGTGGCCGCGCAGGAACTGCTCGGTGTTGCGCACCAGGCGCTCGATCGAGGGGTCGACGCCGATGAGGTCGTCCAGGTCGAAGCAGGCGGGCTCGTCGATGGCGACCAGTCGGCCGGCGCCGCCGGCGGTGTCCCAGCGGGCCGCCTGGGCGCGCTCGAAGAAGTCGGCGCGGACCGGCTCGCGCAGGTTCTGCCGGAGCGTTCGCTCCGAGAGCTCGAGCACCCGATCCAGGCGATCGAGCATGCGACGAAGGCGGCCCATGGGGCCCGATTGTAGACTGCGCCCATGGCCGGGGAAGGTCCCATCGAGCCCGAAGTGCGATCCGGCGAGGCGCGATCGGTCGGGCTGTGCGCCCGCTGCCGCCACGCGCGGGTCCAGGCCGGTGCGCGACAGAGCCGTTTCTGGCGCTGCGCCCGGGCCGATTCCGACCCCCGCTTGCTCCGCTACCCGCCCCTGCCCGTGCGCTCCTGCCCGGGCCACACCCCGGGCCCCCGCCCGACCTGACCCCCCACTCTTCCTCCTGCTCGGGAGACCGCTCCGCTTCGCCTGCGCTGCTCGGGGCGTGTCCGGGGGTGCAGGGGGGGGCGCGGGCGGCTGCTAGGATTGGGGCCTGCCCGGTCGGGCGGGGGAAGCGGAGGGACCCGTGGCACGCGCACTCTCGGTCGGCGACGACGCTCCGGACTTCACGCGCCCGTCCACCCGGGGCCAGATCACCCTCTCGGAGCGCTGGGCCGAGGGGGACGTCCTCCTGGTCTTCTACCCCGGCGACGACACCCCGGTGTGCACGAAGCAGCTCTGCGACTACCGGGACAACCTCTCGGTCTTCACCGACCTGGGCGTGGACGTGCTGGCGGTGAACCCCCAGGGCCTCGAGTCCCACCAGCGCTTCGCGGAGAAGTACGACCTGCCCTTCCCGCTGCTCGCCGACGAGGGCAAGGAGCTCTGCCGCGCCTATGACGCGGTGGGTCTGCTGGGAACCACGAAGCGGGCCCTGGTGCTGATCGGCCGGGGCGGCCGGGTGAAGTGGATGCGCAGCGACCTGCCGATCTTCCGGCGCAGCGCGGACGAGCTGCGCGAGATCATCGGCGGCATGGAGCCGGAAGGCCCCTAGAGGAGCGAACCGAACGATGCAGCGTTGGACCATCCTGTCGGCGATCGGACGCGACAAGCCCGGGCTCGTCGCCGATCTCGCCCAGCTCATCTACGACGCGGACGCGAACCTCGAGGATTCGCGCATGACGATCCTGGGAACGGACTTCGCCGTGATCCTGCTCTGCTCGTCCACGGCGTCCGACTCCATCGACCGGATCGCCACCGGAGCCAAGCGGCTCGAGCGCGACCACGGGCTCACCATCCTGCTCCGCACCCTGGACGAGGCCCCGCGCCCCGCGGTGCCCGCGCCGGGCACCCGTCTCTACCGGGTGACGGCGGTCGGCGAGGACCGGGCGGGCATCGTGGCCGGCATCTGCGGCGTGCTCGCCGAGAAGAGCGTCAACATCGCCGAGCTGTCCAGCCGCAGCCGGCCGGGTCCCGGAGGGTCTCCCCACTACGAGCTGTCCATGACCGTGGAGGTCCCCGAGAGCCAGAACACCCGTGACCTGCGCGAGGCGCTGGAAGAGAAGGCCGATCAGCTGGTCATCGACGTGGCGCTGCTGCCCGCCTGATCCGGCGCGTGCACGAGCGGCCGATCGAGCATCTCGAAGAAGAGCTCCAGGAAGCGGTAGGTGAGCCCCCACACGATGTGGCGCTCCGGGTCGCCGACGCACACCCCGGGCATGCTGCTCCCCGGTCGACCGAAGGGCGAGTAGTCCACGTGGCGGGCGGGGTCGTGGAGCGCGGCGAGCGGGAACCAGAAGGTCTCCTCCACCTCGTAGTTCGGGCGCAGCGTGTGGTGTCCCTGTGCGTGATACACGTGGGCGGAGATGACCAGCTCGGCCGGGCGCCCGGCGTGTCGGCCCTCGAGGTCGGACAGGCGGCCCAGATAGCGGGCCCCCGACAGGTCGACGTTCACCTCCTCCAGGGTCTCCCGCTCGGCTGCGGCGCGGTCTCCCGAGTCGCCGGGGTCGACCCGCCCTCCCGGAAAGGCCATGTGGCCCGACCAGGGATCGCCGTCGTGGCGGGCCCGCTCGATGAACAGGATCTCGGGCGAGCCGGAGGGGTGGGGCACCCGGAGCACCATCGCCACGGCCGCGCGACGCCTGGGCGGCTCCTCCTTGCGCACGGGCTGATGGCGCTCGAGTCGGCGGCGGATGTCTTCGATGTCGAACACGAGGCCGAGCATAGCGACTGGAGCCCCGGCGCCCGGCTCGCCTCGGGATCCTGGCGAGACGGTCACGGAAGCGTCGATTCCCCTGCCGCCGGGCAGGCGAGATGCACGAGCGCCAGGCGCTCCTCGACGCCGGCGTCGGTCGCACGCCGCTGGCCCAGGACCAGCGACTCGCCCGAGGGCGACAGCGCCACGCCCGAGGGCGCTCCCCAGGCGCCGAGCTCTCCCAGGTCGAGCTCGTGGAGCGGTCCCGCCGCCGGGCCCGTCGCGAGGCCCGTGCCGCGGAACAGGACCCCGTCGAGCACCTCGCGGGTGGCGAAGCGAGCCATCGCGGCGCCGAGCCAGGCGGGCAGGGCGCCGGCGGCACGGATCCGCTGGGTCGTCGCGACGGCCAGCCAGCCGCCGTCGGCGCTGAAACCGACCCCCGCCAGGCCGGAGACCGAACGCGCGATCGTGGTCTTCTCGCCGGTGGCGAGGTCGATGCGCACGGCGTCCAGGGCGCGGTACGGGTTGCCCCGGACCGCGACCAGGGACCGCGCGTCGGCCGACCACGCCAGGGGCGACGCCCAGCCGGCCGCACCGGACACCACGACGCCGGGCGTGCGCAGCCGCACGCCGCCGTGTCCCTGGGCGATGGATCCGCTGACGACCGCGTAGCGCCCGTTCTCGCCCCGGGACCACGCGATCACCGCCGGGCTCGGGCCCAGCCGCGCGGACTCGTCGGGACCCGGGTCGAAGGTGAGTCGCCGGGCATTGGCGGGCGGCGCCTGGCCCAGGGCCGGAGCGCGATAGAGCTCGGTGTTCCAGGGTCGTTCGGGACCGGCGTGGCGATCGCTGTCGAACACCAGGATCGAGCCGTCGGGTGACGGGTCGGGCCGGACGTTGTTGCCCGGCTGTCCGCAGGTCCAGCACTGGCTCTGCCCGGTGGCCAGGCGCAGGCGGTGGACCTGACGGCGGCCCTCGGGACCGCGTGCGTCGTACCAGACCGTCTCGCCGTCCCGGGTCCAGCGCGGGCGTGCGCCCGAGGAGGCGAGGACCTCGACGCGGTCCACTCGCTGGCGGCAGTCGGGCAGCCTCTTCGTGGCGACCCGCGCGTCGAAGTCGTAGATGGCGTCGGCCAGACGCTCGCCCTGGATCGGCTCGGGCGCGCCCAGCACGCCCGCGCCGGCGGAGACCAGCGGCCAGGTCACGCCCCCCACCGCCAGCGCCAGCGCCGCGCGCCCGAGAACGCGGCGGGCAGGGCACGGCCCCACGGCCCGCACGGCGAGAGCGAAGGCGGCGCCCACGGCCAGCACGCAGACCGCGAGGGAGAAGGGGGCGGCGGGCGGGAGCCCGAGCCACTCGAGAGCGCACGCGGGCGCGGCGAGCCAGCCGATCGAGGACGCCGCCGCCAGGTGGACCGGCCGGGCCGGGTCGTCGTCCCGGCGGCGGGCGAGGCCCAGGTGGATGGCGGCGAGCACGAGCCCGGCGCCCAGCGCCGCCCACGGCGTGAGTCCCGCGGACCCTCCCGGCAGCAGCGCTGCGGCCAGCAGCAGGCCGAGCGGCCCACCACACACCACGGACCAGATCCCCCAGAGCATGGGCCGAAGGTAGCGCGGCGGCTTCGGCCCCTGGGCTAACTTCGCGCCATGTCCTCCCCGAGCCCGGGCCCGAAGCCCGTCCGCGAGATCCTCGACCTGGCCCGCCGCGACCGGGCCGCCGGCACGGCGGCCCTCGACGCGTTGTCACCCCTCGAGCGCGTCGACGCGGTGTGCGGCGCGCCCCTGGCGCGACGGGCCGAGCTGCTGAGTCTCATGTCCCGTCCCGAGGAGGTGATCCCGCTCCTTCCCGAGGCCGAGCTCTGCTACGTGGTGCGCTCGATCGGGCTGGAGGACGCGCCCTGGCTGCTGGCGGCCGCGACGCCGGAACAGCTGGTGGCGTGCCTCGATCTCGACGCCTGGCAGGGCCTCGAGCCGGTGGGCGAGTCGGTCGAGGCATGGCTGGCCGCCATGTCGGCCGCCGGCGAGAAGACACTGGTGGCCGCCGCCCGCCATCTCGATCCGGAGCTGCTGGTGTGGACGCTGCAACAGCGCGCCCACATCGTGATGAAGCCGAGCGGCGACGAGGCGGAAGGATGGGACCCGCCGGAGGGCGCGAAGACTCTCGAGGGCCAGTTCTACTTCGCCGCCCGCCGGGAGAACGACGACCTCGCCTCGCTGCTGGCCATGCTCGACGCGCTCTTCCGCAACGACTACTGGCTCTACTACCGGCTCATGCAGGGCACGCTCTGGGAGCTCCCGAGCGACCTGGAGGAATGGGCGCTGCGCTGGCGGAACGGGCGGCTGATGGATCTGGGCTTCCCGTCCTGGGACGAGTCGATGCGCATCTACGGCTACGTCCGTCCCGATCGCCGGGCGGACCTCTCGGACAGCGAGCCCGGGGCCGAGGAGAGCGGCGCCGGCTGGAAGCTGCCGGTCTGGTCGCCGGGCCTGCCCGTGCCTCTCGACGGAACCGACACGCCGTACTCGATCTTCCGCGCGGCCTCCCTGCTCGAAGACGACGCCCGCAGCCGCTTCTTCTTCGGGTTCGTGGGGCTCGCCAACCGGGTCGCCGTGGCCGACCGCATGGAGCTCGGCGACGCCGAGACCCTGCCGACCGCGATCGAGAAGGCGGCGGCGCTGGCGAGCCGCGGCCTCGACCACGTGGCCCGTGCCCGCGACCTCGAGCCGGTGGAGGTGTTGCGGCGCAGCACGCCGGGAAGGCTCTTCCAGGTGGGTGCGAGCCTCGAGCGCGATGCCGGGCGCACCACCGCCCTGCCGGCGCCGGCCCCCGACGACGCGACCTCCTGATCGCCTGATCGCCTGATCGTCTGATCGTCTGACCGCGGGATCGCGGGACCGCGGGATCGGACCCGGGGTCCCGTTGGCGGCGCGCTCGCCCGCGGCGGCGCCGCCGTGGAGGGCCGCTCCGGGCCCGGGGCCCGAAACGAGAAAGGCCCGCCCAGGAGGGCGGGCCTTTGCAGGCAACGACGGGCGCCTCTAGAGATCGACCGCCTTGAGCGTCTTGCGCTTGTTGCCGACCGCGCGCGCCTCCGCGCCCTTGATCAGCTCGCGAACCGCCGCGTCGAGGGCGCCGTAGAACTCGCCTCCCACGTTGCACTTCTTCACGGCCGCCTTGGTGCGGGCCTTGGAGATGATGAGTTCCGCGGGCTTGCGGGCCGACGCCTTGCGGCGGGTCGCCTTCTTCTTTCGAGCTGCCATTTCGTGAGTCCTCCCAACGCCGCTTCGGCCTCGTCGTGACAGTCACGCGTCGGTCTTTGCGGCTTCCCCTCGCCATCGCGGAGAACCCGCGTCTGGCACATCGGCGCGGATGTTACGCGCTCTCCCGTCGGAGTCAAACCAAAAAATGCCTCCAGACGGCGCGAAAGGGCCGAAATCGAGCACTTTCGTTAGTCTGCTCGTCGAGTGGAGCCGCGCAGCCAGCACTTCGAAGTTCAGCAAGAGAGGTCCGTCCGGCTGCATGCCCTGCACTGGGGCGATCCCGACCGGCCGACCCTCGTCGCGCTCCACGGCGGCGGGGCGAACGCGCACTGGTGGGACCATCTCGCACGCAGCTGGAGCGAGCGGTTTCACGTGGTGGCCCTCGATTTCCGCGGCCATGGTGACTCGGATCACCCCGAGACCCTGCGCGTGGGCGCCTTCAACGACGACCTCGACGCTCTCCTCGAACACCTCGGGAAGAGTGACGTTTTCCTCGTCGGGCACTCGATGGGGGCGGCCGTGGCCCTGGACCACGCGGCGCGCTCCGCGGACACCCGGGGGCTGGTGCTCGTCGACGTCGCGCGCGGAGGCGCGCGGCGCTCCCGTCGCACCACGCGACTCGCCCTGCTCTTCCGGCGCACCTATCCGTCGCGCTCCGAGGCCATCGAGCGCTACCGCTTCTTCCCGCCGGCGGAGCACGCCGGCGAGGCGTTGCGCCTCGCGATCGCCCGGCACTCGGTCCGGGAGGAGGGCGAGGGGCGCTTCGGGTTCAAGTTCGACCCGCGCTGGTTCACGCTCCCGCCCCGCGAGCGGCCGGATCCGTCCCGGGTGCGCTGTCCCGTGCTCCTCGTGCGCGGCGCCGAGAGCAGCCTGCTCTCCCGGGAAGGCGCCGAGCGCTGGCTCGAAGAGCTGCCCGACGCGCGTCTGGTGGAGATCCCGGACGCCGGCCACCACGTCCAGATCGACCAGCCGGAGGCCGTGGAGCGGGCGGTCGACGCCTTCCTGGGCGAGCTTCAGGACCGGCGCCCCGACTGAGAGTCGCAGTCCGCCGCCCCAGCCGGGGCGCGGCGACTGGTATGCTGCTCCTGGAGGTGTCCCGTGAAATCGCTGCTCAAACGCCCCCTGACCGAAGTCACCCGCCGCCTGGCCGACCGCGAGATCTCCGCGGTCGAGCTGATGCAGGCGACCCTCGACCGCATCCGGGAGACCCAGCCCATCCTGAATGCCTTCACGGCGATGCGGAAGGACGAGGAGCTGCTGGCCGACGCGCGCGGCGCCCAGGAGCGGATCGACCGGGGCGAGGCGCGACCGCTCGAGGGCATCCCCCTCGGAGTGAAGGACCTCGAGGACGCCGCGGGCCTGGTGACCAGCCAGGGCTCGGTTCCGTTCCGCGAGAACCTGGCGCAGCGCGACTCGATCCAGGTGGAGCGACTGCGCGCGGCCGGCGCCATCGTCGTGGGCAAGACCAACGCCCCCGAGTTCGGCTACACGGCGATCACCAAGAACCTGCTGTTCGGCGTGACGCGGAACCCCTGGGACACCGACCGCAGCCCGGGCGGCTCGAGCGGAGGCTCGTCGGCGGCCATCGCCGGCGGCGTCGTCCCCCTGGCCACGGCCAGCGACGGCGGCGGCTCGGTGCGCATCCCGGCCTCGCTGGTGGGCTGCTTCGGGCTCAAGGTCAGCTACGGGCGCATCCCCCACGGCCCCGATGCGCTCTGGGTCATGGACGACACCGCGGTGCACGGCCCGCTCACCCGCACCGTGGAGGATGCGGCCCTCCACATGGACGTCGTCTGCGGGCCGCACCCGCTCGATCCCAACTCGCTGCCCCATCCGGGTCTGTCGTATCGCGAGGTCCTTCGCGACCTGCCGTCGGGTCTGCGCATCGGCTATGCGGCCGACCTCGGCTACGCCGTGGTCCAGTCGGACGTGGCCGAGGTGGCCGCCGACGCCGCCGGCGTCTTCGCGGAGCTCGGCCACCACCTGGAGCCGGTCAAGGGCGGCCCGCCCGAGCCCGGATGGGACTGGGGCTTCCAGGGCGCCTTCGAGATGCTCTCCAAGCTCCACCCCCTGCTGCCCGAGCACGAGGCGGACTTCGGGCGGTCGTTCATCGCCGGCGTGAAGGCCGCCGAGAAGATGTCGGCGGATCGCTGGGGAGCGATCCGGCGGCGGAGGGAGGAGCTGAATCGCTGGTGCGCCGACGTCTTCGACCGCTACGACCTGCTGCTGACTCCGACCATCCCCTTCGACCCGCATCCGGCCAAGGGGCCCTTCCCGGCCGAGGTGGAGGGTCGGCCGCAGCCGCGGGCGAGCATCGGCTCGTTCACCATGCCCTTCAACATGAGCTGGCACCCGGCCGGCACCGTGCGGGCGGGGCTCTCCCGGGCGGGGCTCCCGGTCGGGCTGCAGATCGTCGCGCCCCGCCACCGGGACGACCTCGTCCTGCAGGCGGCCTTCGCCTTCGAGCAGGCGCGCCCCTGGAGCGACGACTGGCCCGAGGTCTGACCTCAACCCCGCCGGCGCGTCATGCCGCGACGCGTCGTGACGAGGCCGGGCCTCCCAGGGCTCGCATCGCGTCGGGCTCGGGCTTGGGCTTGGGCTTGGGCTTGGGCTTGGACCAAGCTGGGGCGGGGCTCCGGCGGTCGGCACCGGCGCTGCGAAAAGGCGGGGCGGGGCTCGGTGAAAGCCTGGTTGCACTCGGGCGCGTGAGTCCACATCCTTCCCGCGTGGAACCGACAGCGGCTCGTTCTTGATCACCATCGCCATGGCCGCGGTGATCGACTCCGAACGGGATCGGGTGTGGCGCGCGCTCACCGACCCCGCCGAGGTGGTCTCGTGGGACGAGCGGATGCTCGCACCCATCGACCCCCTTCCCGCCCTGCCGCTCACCCGTTGTCCCGTGCGCTGGCGCTTCCAGCTGGGCCCGGTCCAGACCGTGCTCTGCGAATGCGCCAGCGCCATCGTGCCGCCCGAGCGGCTCTCTGCCGAGCGCCGGGTCGGCTCCATGCGCTTCGAGCAGACCTTCCACCTGGCCGAGGAGAGCGGGGACTCGCCGCGCACCCGGCTCGCCATGAGGGTGGTCGCCGACAACCGGGTTCCGGTGCTCGGCGATGTGGTCGACCGCTTCGCCGTGCGGCGCATGGCCTCGCTGCACATCGACGAGACCCTCCGCTCCATTCGCAAGTGGTGCGAGAGCTCCCATCGCTGACGACGGGCCCCAGGACTCGGGTCGGCGCGGCCGCCTGATCGGCCTGCTCGCGTTGGCCCTGGCCGTCGCGGTGGCCGTGGTGGTCCTGCGCACGGGCCTGCCTCCGGGACCCGAAGAGCGCGTGGACCAGCTCCAGGTCGCGGCCCGGAGCGCGCCGGGCACCGGCGCGCTCCGCGACGCGGGCTGCGAGACGGCGCTGGTGTTCGACGGCCAGGAGGCCCTGGAAGCCTTCGGCCCCCTGCTCCAGGGTCTCGGCGGCTTCCGGGAGGACACGACGGTCGTGGTCTGCATCGGCGCCCCGACCCAGGACTGCGGCGAGCTGGCGCGCCTGTTCGGCGCGAGCCTCGAAGCGCCTCCCGAGCGGTTCTTCCTGCTGGCCTCGGGGTCGAGCCGGGAAGGCGGGCTGTCCGACGCCTCCCTGTGCAGCGGCCTCTACGCCCCGGACGGCCACGAGCTCGACCCCTTCGACCCCGACCCACAGACCCCCTAGAGCCGCTCCGCTCCACGTGGTGGACGCCGCGCTGCTTCGTCTGCGCTCCTCGGGGCAGGTCGGGGCAGCCGACGACGCCAGTCCGCATCGTCTCGGGGGCTCGAACGAGGGCCGTTGGCCAGCCAGCGCGAGACCGGGGCAACGGAGGCCCTCGGGAGACGCGAAGCGGCCCGGCGCGTCGAGCGCGACGCGGCTGGGGCTAGAGGACCTCCTCGGCCAGCAGGCGCAGCGCCTCGGGCGAGGCGCCGGCCGCGAGCAGCGAACCCACGTGCCCCTTCGCGCCCGCGTCCTTCCAGGCCCCGAGCCGATCGCGGATGCGATCGGCGGGTCCGACCAGCGCCACCTCGTCCACCAGCTCGTCGGGCACCGCGGCCATCGCCTCGGCCTTCTTGCCGTCCAGGTACAGGTCCTGGATCTTTCCGGCCGCCTCTTCGTAGCCCATGCGCTTGGCGTAGTCGTTGTAGAAGTTCTTGTCGCGAGCGCCCATCCCGCCGATGTACAGCGACATCATGCCCTTCACCGGCATGCGGCACTGGTCGAGGTCGTCTCCCATGACGACGGTGACGAACGGCGCGATGTCGAAGTCGGCGAGGCTCTTGCCGCCGCCCGCCTTGGCGAAGCCGTCGGCCAGGTGCTCCTCGAACAGACCGAACTTCTCCGGGCTCATCCACACCGGGAAGACGCCGTCGGCCACCTCGCCCGCGCACTTCATGCCGTTGGGCGAGATGGAGGCGGTGTAGATCTTCATCGCGGGGTCGCCGTGCAGGATGCTCTTGAGCGGCTTGCCCAGGCCGGTCGCCCCTTCACCCTTGTAGGGCAGCTGGTAGTGGTAGCCCTCGTGGGTGACCGGCTCCTTGCGTTCGAGGATCTTCCGGATGATCGAGATGTACTCGCGCGTGCGGGTGAGCGGACGACCGTAGGCCGTGCCGTGCCAGCCCTCGACCACCTGGGGACCCGAGGGCCCGAGCCCGAGGATGAAGCGTCCGCCGGAGAGCGCGTACAGCGACATCGCCGTCATGGCCGCGCAGGCGGGGGTTCGCGCCGGCATCTGCATGATGGCGGTGCCCACCTTGATCTTCTCGGTCTGGGCGAGGATCCAGGCGGCCGGAGACACCGCATCGGAGCCGTAGGCCTCCGCGGTCCAGACCGTGTCGTAGCCGAGGCTCTCGGCCTCGCGGATGCCATCGATGTCGATGTTGAGCTTGGCCGGCGAGTAGCCGGATACGATTCCGAGCTTCATGGGGGTCTCCGTGTGTTCCGGGTGGGGAGGCGCGATGAGCCAGTCTATTCGGCCGTCGCGGGTGCGTCGAGGGGCAGCTCGATCACGAAGAGCGCGCCGCCCTCGGGCGCGTCCTGGACGCTGATCCGGCCGCCGTGGCGTTCGATGATGCCGTGGGAGAGCGACAGGCCGAGGCCCGTCCCCTTGCCCACGGGCTTCGTGGTGAAGAACGGGTCGAAGAGCCGGCTCTGGATCTCGGGCGGGATGCCGGGGCCGTCGTCCGAGAACTCGAGGCGGACCCCGTCCGGAATGGGCCGGGTGCGGATCGTGATGGTGCCCTCGTTCTCGAGGGCATCGCACGCGTTCATGATGAGATTGAGGAAGACCTGGTTCAACTGGCCGGGGAAGCAGCGCACCCGCGGCAGCGTGCCGTAGTCCTTCACCACCTGGACCCCGCCCTTGAACTGCGGCTCGGTGAGCCCGAGGGTCCGGTCGATCTCGTCGTGGAGGTCGGCCTCCTGGAGCTCGGCCTGGTCCATGCGGGAGAAGGTCCGAAGGTCCATGACGATCTGCTTCACCCGTTCGGTGCCTTCGCGGCTGCGCCCGATCAGCTTGCCGATGGCCTCGCGGATGCGCTCGGTGTCGCTCTCGGTCTTCTGTCCTTCGATCAGCTTCCGGATGTACTCGTCGAGCAGCTGCATGTTCGCGTGGACGAACCCGATGGGGTTGTTCAGCTCGTGGGCCACGCCCGCCACGAGCTGGCCGAGGCTCTTCATCTTCTCGGCGTGCATCAGCTGGTCCTGGGTCTCGCGCAGCTCGCGGGTGCGCTCTTCGACCCGCGCCTCCAGGGTCTCGTTGAGCTTGGCGATCTCGTCGAAGGCCTTGGCGTTCTCGATGGCGATGGAGCTCTGGTTGGCGAGCGTCCGCAGCAGCTGGCGGTCGTCCGCGGCGAGCAGGTCGCCCGAGAGCTTGCGCCCGACCGCGATCACGCCCAGCAGGTCGACGCCGAAGAGGATCGGAACCAGCAGCTCGATCTCGAGGGTGTCGAAGACGTCCCAGCACGCTTCGCGGCTCTCGGGATCGGGCTCGTCGTCGAAGTCGGGCCGGGACAGCTCCTCCCGGCGCATCCACAGGTGCTTCCAGATCGGGTGGTCGGCGGGGATCTCGATGTTGATGTGCTCGTCGTCCCACTCGCCGCGCCAGGCCATCGGGCGCAGGACCCGATCGTTCTCCTCGAACAGCAGCACCATGGCGCGCTCGACGCCCATGGTGTCGGTGAGCGCCACCAGGATGCGGTCGCCGATCTCCCGGAGCGAGAGCATCGACACCATGGCCTCGGAGATCTCGCGCACGGCGACCCGGTAGCGGGAGCGATCCCGGTCGAACAGGTTGTCCACCAGGCGCTGCATGCGGTTGCGCATGGGGTCGAAGGCGAGGATGGCGAGGAACAGGAAGGCCACCTGGACCGAGCGGAGGTTGAGGCCGATCAGCTCGACCACCACGTCCGCGAAGGTGATGAGCGTGGCGAACACCCCCGTGATCGCGACGGTGGCCGCGCCGTAGGCCGCCGACGACTTCGCGAACATGCGGAACTCGAACAGCTGCTTGCGGCGCATGCCGTAGCCCACGGCCACCGGGAAGAACGCGACCCAGAGCATCGCGATGTACCAGGAGGTGGGCACCTGCAGGATGTACTCGACCAGGAACACCACGAGCAGCGGCAGGAAGCTCACCACGGCGGCCAGCAGCATCACGTCGGCACGGTCGCCGAGGCCGGCCTCCCGGGCGCGGCGACGCTGGCGCGCGAGGATCACGAGGGAGGCCATGGCCAGGCCCACTCCGTAGAGGACGGCCGTGGCCGTCACGGCCTCGGGCGAGAGACCCAGCGCGCGCTCGAACATCACCGCGGCGGCGATCGCGAAGCCGATGAGGTAAGGGACCATCCGGACCCGGCGGTGGCGCACCACCCAGTCGGGCTCGATGGGATACGTGGTGAAGAGATGGAAGGTGGTCGCCCCGAGCAGAGGGAAGTTCACCAGGGTCCGGGCCGCGGACCATGGGATCAGCTCGATGCGGATCGTGGTGGCGACCTCCACCGCCATGCACGAGCAGAAGAGCATGAAGGCCCAGCTCTCGGCCCGGTCCATGCGGGAGGACCAGGTGTAGGCGCCGATGCCCAGGTAGAGGAAGGCCACGGCCAGCAGCGCCACGTGGAGCATGACCTGGGCCGGTCCCCGCGCCGACTCGACCGAGGTGGGGAGCAGGGCCACCTGGAGCCGCCGGCCGTTGCGCTTCTCGATGGTGTAGACGTTGGGCACCCCGGGCTCGAGCAGGGATTGTCCGCCCCGGATCACCCGCATCATGGGCTCGCCGTCGATGCTGAGCACCCGGTCGCCGGCCTCGACGCCCGCCTTGCGAGCCTCCGGCGTGGTCCACTGGACGAGGGCGGTGCCGGCGACGAACGAGCAGTTGACCGGGAGGGCCGGCTCGTCGGGGGGAGAGGCCAGCGCGTACACCGACAGCGCGATCGCGAGCAGCGCCCAGGCCGCGAAGAGCAGGCCCGACGCGCGACGCAGTCGCAGGGTCGCCGCGGGATTCATGGGTGGCTCGGCCCCTCTTCAAGATTCCCGGGCCGCGGGCCGGAGGCCGCGTGGTGGTCGGCGGGGGCTCCGGCGACCCGGGATCGGCCCGGCCGGCGAACGATCTCCGGGGCGGGCTCGGGAGGCGCGCGCCCGGGAGCGAACGCCCCCGGGATCGGGCCGAGCATCGCACAACGGGGAGGGCGCGTACAGGAGCCGACCCGGTGGGCGGCCCGGACGGCGACGGCCCCTGGAGGGCCGCGAGCGGATGGGTCTTCGCGCGGCAGCGAAGCGACGGGGCTCAGGAGTGCGGAGGACTCCGGCGGGCGATCTCCTGGTGGACCTGGCCGAGCTGGGCCGCGGCGTCGGGAGCGGCTCCGTAGTTGTAGCCGCGGGCGTTCAGCATGATGACCGCCGGGCGATCGCCTTCGACCTTGGCGCGCATCTCGGCCTCCCTGGCCTGGCGCTTCATCCGGGCCATCACCTGGCTCACCCCGGCCTCGGCGGCCTGGAGGCCCTTGCCGGCGTTGCAGGTGTCGGCAGCCGGGGCGGCCGCCCGAGGCGACTCGCCGACGAACGACATGAAGCGCTCGAACTCCGCCCCCTGCGGCTGCGAGTCCGCCCGGGCGACGTGCACCCCGGGCCAGGCGAGCAGCAGCGCCCCGGCGACGGCGAGCGTCCCGAGAGCGGTGCGAAGGGTCGTGATTGCGAGCGGGCTGCGTTGCATGACGGCCTCCGTGGTACCTTCCGGCGCGCTCTCTTCATCGGCCTGGGTGGCTCGCAGCTTGAGCCGAGTGGGGGAAATTCGGCCCGAATTCACTTCGGGAGCGCGGCTCGAACCCGGCGGGGACAGAGCGGATCCCGAGTCGTCTCGGGGGGCTTCGGGCCGCTTCCGAGGGGCTTCCGAGGGCTTCGGGGCGGGCGGGTGGCTCCCCGCGGACCTGCCGGCCCGCTGCCGGTCGGGCTCCGGCCCGTCCAGCACCGCCAACGCTTCGAGCGCCTCGAACGGCCGGGGACGTCGATCATGCAGCTGGTGACCTACGAACGAATCGAGCCCGCCGGATCCGAGCGGAGCGGCTCGCGATCCGGACTGGACTTCGAGCACCTGGAGTACAGCGACCCGTCGCCGCTCCGGCTGGGAGCCCTGCTGCCCCCGGGCCCGCGCGCCGGAGACATCGTCGACCTCAACCACGCTCTCGCCCTGAGGCTCGCCCTCGGCGACGGCGGCGCACCCGAGGCCGAGGCGGATTCGCGGCTGCCGGGACGGATGGACGCCTTCCTGCGCGGGGGAAGCCGCTCCCTCGAAGAGGCGCGGCGCATCCTCGCGTGGGTCCGCGACGGACTCGACCGCTATGACGCCCCGGACTTCGAGCGCTCGGGCGCCGTCGTCGAGCGGCGCCGGGCGCGGCTGCACGCCCCGGTTCCGCGACCGGGAAAGATCATCGGCGTCGCGCGCAACTACCTGGCCCACGCCCGGGAGCGGGGCCAGGCGGACGCGCCGGTGGAGCCGGTGCTGTTCCTGAAGGCGACCAGCGCGGTCGCGGGCCCGGACGCCGTCGTCCGCCTCCCCGGGGCGTCGAGCCAGGTGGACTACGAGGGCGAGCTGGCGGTGGTCATCGGTCGCCGCACGCGGGAGGTGGCGGCCTCCGACGCCCTGGATTGCGTGGCCGGATACACCGCAGCCAACGATCTCTCCGCCCGGGACTACCAGAAGGTGCGGGGTCAGGCGTTCATCGGGAAGTCGTGCGACGGCTTCGCGCCCATGGGGCCCGTGCTGGTCACCCGCGACGAGCTCCCGGAGCCCCAGAAGCTGAGGCTCACCACCACGGTCTCGGGGGAGAGGCGCCAGGACGGCTCGACCGCCGAGATGATCTTCCCGGTGGCGGAGGTCATCGCCTTCGCGTCCCGGCTGATGACCCTCGAGCCCGGCGACGTCATCCTCACGGGAACACCGTCGGGTGTGGGGGCGGCGGCCGATCCGCCGCGCTGGCTCGCCGACGGCGACGTGGTCGACGTGGAGATCGAAGGCATCGGCCGACTGCGCACCCGCCTGCGCCGCGGCCCCTCCTACGAGACCGGCGAGTAGCGGATCATGACCCGGGTGCGATCGCTGTTGCCCTGACGCATGCGGTCGCGCCAGCGCCCGATCTCCTCGGGGTACTTGGTGTCGTAGCGCTTCAGGAGCTCGTCGAGGAGCGCCGGGTCCCAGGTGCGCTCGGCGCGGGCATCGAAGTGGGGCGCCTTGCGGAACGCGGTGCTCCGCGAGTTGAGTCCCTTCAGTCGACCGTGGTCCCCGACCCAGATGCGCGCCCGGTCCAGGCCGCGGGCGACGGCCTGGGACTTCCAGCCGTCGGTGGAGACCGTCATCACCACCGCGCCGTCGATCCAGGCGTACCAGACCTCGGCGTGACAGCGGCTCTCCTGGCCGTCGCTGCGCAGGGGCGAGACGTAGACGTAGGGGCTGCTCTCGAGGGCGGAGCGGGTGGCGTCGGGGAGCGAGGGCTCTTGGGCCGCCCAGATCCGGCGCGGCCCCGCGGCCGTGAGGATCGCACCGGCCGCCAGCCCCCGGATGAATTCGCGTCGATCGAGCACGCTGGCCTCCTGTCTCGGTGGGTCCGGCTCGGCGGCAGGGCGGGGCGGGCGCGGCGCCCAGCCATGCTCCGGACTCCCGGCTCCGGACTCCGGATCCCCGCCCGAGGCCGGAGTGATTCTCCCAGTCAGTTGCCGGAGCCCTGCTCCCAGTCAGATGCCGGAGCCCTGCTCCTCTTCGTCGACGTGGATGCCGCACTCGCGGGTGTCGGCGCTCTCCCACCACCAACGGCCCGAGCGCGGGTCGTCGCCGGGCGCGACCGCGCGGCTGCAGGGCTCGCAGCCGACCGACGGGTAGCCCTTCTCGTGGAGGCGGTTCACCGGCACGTTGTGGCGACGCACGTACTGCCACACCTGGTCGTGGCTCCAGTCGGCGATGGGATTGATCTTCACCAGGCCGCCGTTGGCGTCGTCGATCTGCAGCTTCGGCGTGTCGGCGCGGGTGACGTTCTGCTCGCGGCGGAGCCCGGTCACATAGGCGTCGCAGCTCTTCAGATAGCGGCGCATGGGCTCGACCTTGCGGAGCTGGCAGCAGAGCCGGCGGTTCTCGAGGGATTCGTAGAAGAGGTTCATCCCCTTCTCCCGCACCATCTCGGCCACGTCGTCGGCGCGCGGCATGACCACCTCGACGTGCTTGCCGTAGCGGTCGCGCACGCGGTCGATGAGGTCGTAGACGGCCTGGGGCAGCCGCCCCGTGTCGAGCACGAACACCCGGGACGACGCCTCGATGCCGTGCATCAGGTCGAGGAGCACCATGCCCTCGGGCGCTCCGAACGACGCGGACAGCGACAGCCGCGGATGGAAGCGCTCGACGGCCCACTGCAAGATCGACGGGGCGTCGCGCTCTTCGAGGCCGCGGGTCCGGATGAGGTCGGATACTTCGTGGCGCACGTCGTCCGTCAGGGTCGGACCCGAGGTGTTCCCGGGCAGATGGCTGTGGGCAACGTCCGCTTCGTGTTCGGCGCTCGGGTTCGCGTTCACGGCTGGGGGCTCCGAAGACGGGGGCGACGGAATTCTTGAGTAACCGACCGTATTGATATCCGCAAATTCTTCGGTCATTCACCGCATTATTGGCCGCCACAGCGGGCTGGGCGCGACCGATCCGCCGCCCCGGATTTGGCTTGACCGGTGGTGTGATGCCTATTAGAAAATTGGGTATCGGCAACGTGGGCATCGGGCATTCTGCCCCGCCCGCGAGCCCGCCGAGCGAGCCACGGGAGCCGCCACAGCTTGTCCCTCCGCCACGCCATCCTGGGTGTGCTCGAGTTCCGGCCCCTCCACGGGTACGCCCTCAAGTGCGTCATGGAGGAAGGCATCGCCCACGTCTGGCCGGTGAACCTGGCGGCCATCTACCCGTCGCTGCACAGGCTCGAGGAAGAGGGACTCGTCACCCACGAGACCGAGGTGACCCCGAGCGGCCGGCCGGACCGCAAGGTCTACAGCGTGACCGAGGCCGGGCGCGCCGAGCTCGACCGCTGGCGGCTGCTGCCCCCGGATCCGCGCACGGCCCAGGCGAAGAACCCGCTGCTGTTGAAGCTCCTGTTCTCGAAGCGCGAGAACCTCCCGCAGGTTCGAAGCTGGCTGGACGGGGCGCTGGCCGACGCGGAGATCACCCGCAAGAAGGCGCTGGAGTCCCTCGAGAACGCGGACTCGCTGCCCTTCTTCGTGCGCTTCCTGCGCGAGACCGGACTGGCCCACCTGGAGCTGCAGATCGAGCGGCTGTCGACGCTGCGCGGCCAGGTGGACGCCATGCTCACCCGCAGCGCCGACCGCGTCGCGGACCGCGAGCTGGGAATGGAGGTTTAGGGGGCGAAAACGAACCGACCCGCCACCGATTTTCGCCCCCCGCGACCCCGAGCAGAGTGCTCGGGGTCGCGCCGTTTCGGGGCGGCGGTCGGGGCGGCGAGCCCTCCGCGTCACCGCCTGCTGTATCCTGGGGCCGATGTCGGACGACCAATCCCGCGTTGGGCGAGGCCCGGGGCGCAGGCATCGCGGAGCAGGCGAGGCCCGCGGACGCGAAGGCCTCGACGGGCCGGCGGGGCCGGACATCGATCCCCGGCGCGCGCCGGCACCGACTCCGGCACCGGGCCCTGAGGCGGGAGCCCAGGCGCTCGCTGAGCCCGGGGAAGAACCGGACGAGCGGGGATCGGCGGTCGCCATCTTCGGCAGTGCCAGACGCACCGGTGCCTGGGAGCCCCCGGCGCGCATGGTCGCCCTCTCGATCTTCGGCGGCGTGCACCTCGACTACTGCGAGGCCGAGCTGCTGGAGGGCGATTCGGTCCTCGAGGTCTACGCGATCTTCGGCGGCATCGAGATCCGGGTGCCTCCGGACATCGACGTCATCACCGAGGGGATCGGTCTGTTCGGCCACTTCGGCCAGAAGGACCAGCGCGGCGAAGACCCCCGGCCCCCGCGGCTGCGCGTGAAGGGGTTCGCGTTGTTCGGCGGCGTCGACGTCAAGGGACCGCCCCGGCGCCGACGCTGGGGCCGCCGCCCGAAGCGCCCCTAGGTACCCTGCGATCGCGTTCCCATTTTTGTGAGCCCGCCGTTCTGATTCCCCATTCTCCCAGCCGGGGCGGGGGTTTAGGATGGCCCCATGGCACGCGCCCAGGTCGGGACCGAGAGCACCGGAGCAGCGCGAATCGCGCGGGCCGCCGGGGCGCTGGTGCTGCTCCTGGGCGGCCTGGCCGGGAGCTGTCAGCCGGCCCTGCCGCCGGGCGCCGGCTTCCGCTGGTCGCCCTACGGACCGCCCCCCGGTGAGGACCCGGGCCCGGCGTACTGGTCCGAGGTGGCGGACGAGATGGCGGACCGCTTCGACGGCTTCCGGCCCCGGGGCATCTGGGTCGCCTGCGAGGTCGACTTCGGAAGCGGGGGCTGCTGGCTCGACTACGACGGGGACGGCGATGCCGTCGATCCGCTGATCCGCTTCACCGGGAACCCGGTCGACGCGACCGAGGTCGCCCTGGCCGAGTTCGATGCGCGCGGGGTGGAGGTGTGGCTGCAGATCGAGCCCGGCTTCGCCTCGGTCGAGGAGCTCATCCATCTCCTCCTGGACCGCTACGGCCACCACCCGAGCGTCCTCGGCGTGGGAGTCGACGTGGAGTGGCACCGCAACGCCGCGGAGCCCGCGCTCGGCGAGCCGGTGACCGATGCCCAGGCCGCGGCCTGGCGGCGCGCCGTCGGCGAGCACGGCACCCACCGCCTGTTCCTCAAGCACTGGTTGATCGGACACATGCCCCCGACGGACCGGCGCGGGATCGTCTTCATCGACGACAGCCAGGGCTTCCCGGACCTGGACGCCCTGGTGGCCGAGGCCGCCCAGTGGAGCGCCGAGTTCGGGACCTCCCCGGTGGCCTTCCAGATCGGCTACGAGTCGGACCGGATCTGGTGGGAGGACCTGCCCGATCCGCCGGCTCGCATCGGCGACGCGCTGGGCGCGGCCGTTCCCAACCTGAAGGGGCTCTACTGGGTGGACTTCACAGCGCTCGACATCTTCCCGCCGCCGGGATCCTGAGGCCGCGGCCGGCTGCTACGCTGCCTGGTGACAACGGACCGCCCGTCGCGGGCGGACCTCGGAGGAGACTCGTGAAGCGCTTCACCACCGCTCTCTTGACCGCGAGCATGCTCGCCCTCGTCCACCTCCCCCTCGCCTCCTGCAGCGAGGAAGGCCCCGGCGAACGCATGGGCCGCCAGATCGACGAAGCCGTCGAGAACGCCAGGGAGGCGGGAGAAGATCTCGTCGACGAGACCAAGGAAGCCATGGGCGACGCCGCCGAGGCGGTCGAAGAGTCCGCGAAGAGCGCCAAGGAGAAGATGCAGCAGGGCAGCGAGGGAAGCTGACCGCTCGCCACCCGCGTGCCCCCTCTCCCGAGGCTCTTCTCGGTCTTCCTCGACGTCCACCACGGCCTGCCCAGGCAGGGGCCGGGAAGCGATCCGAGCACGCCGCGGGCGCTCGCGGTCGTCGCCATGAGCGAGCGCGAGATCGCCTTGCGGCGCCCGTCCCCGGAGGCCTACGGGGACGAGTCCTTCCTGGTCCGGCGGCCCGGCGGCCCGGCGGCCCGGCCAGGGCGAGCGTGTCTACGTGCTGGCCGGCGGGGTGCCAGAGGCACCGGAGCCGTTCCGGGCCCTGGCATCCGACACCCGGCGGTGTCCCATCAGGTTTAGCTTGAAGCGCCGCACCGTCTCGGGGGTCACCACGCCTCCGCTCGCGTCCTCGAACGACAGCGCGTCGAACGGACACTGCACGATGCACGCGCCGCACTGGACGCACGCGTCGGCTCGGGGCAGCGCCGCCAGCCGTCGTTCGGCATCCACCTCGAAGACGTCCTTCGGACACACCTGCTCGCAGAAGCCGACTCCCTTGCACGCGCCCGCGTCCAGGGAGATCCGCAGCAGACGGTCCTCGTGCAGGCCGCTCTTGTAGACCGGAGTGCTCCCGGTGAGGTCGAGGCCCAGGACGAGCAGCACGGCGAAGGAGAGCAGGCCCCAGCGGCCCAGGGCTCCCCACCCCGGCTGCTCGTCCAGCCCCACGCAGAGGGCGAGAGCGGCCATCAGCGCGAGCCAGAGCAGCAGCGGCAGCCCTCGCTCCCCGAGGCGGGAGAGCCCAAAGCCGGTCTTCGCCTCCGCCCCGCCGGCCAGCCGCTCGCCCAGGGGAAAGGCCAGGAAGGTCAGCAAGGAGAGTCCCCAGACCAGGGCCGCGATGGAGAGCGCCCCCTCCGCCCAGATGGGCGCGAGCGGAAGGGCCAGGATCGAGATGGGGAAGGCCCAGGCGACGGCCATCTCGAGGCGCTGGCGCCAGGGGAAGCGAACGGTCCGCATCGCCCGGCTGGCTTCGCGGCCCCGCGCGAGAAAGGCCCGGATGTCCTCGGCCTCGACCGGACCCCAGTCGACCTTCCAGCCGGTCTTTCTCTGGACGACCGGACCCTCGATCCCGGTCGCCGCGAGCTGGGGGAGGACGACCCGTCGATGGTCGACCAGCTCCGCGATGCCGCTCGTCTTCAGGACCGACACGACGTCGTGGTTCGTGAGCAGGCCGCCGGTCGCCGCGCACCAGACGTTCACACCCCGGCTGTTGGCGACGAGCAGGTACGCGTCCATCCCTTCCAGCGCTCGCCGGACGCGCTCCACGCTGAGGCGGAAGTTGCCGGTGAGCAGCACCGGGGCATCGCGGCCGGGGCTCCCGATGGAGACGACGCCGGTCCTGCACGGCCACGGCAGCATGCGCAGCAGCGTCTGCACGACCTCCACCCAGAGCCCGCGCGCGCGGATCATCGAGGCGCTGCCTCCGGCTTCCGGGCGACGACCTCGACGAAGCTGCGAAGACCGCCGCTGCGGGTCGACTCGATGGCGAAGCCCGCAGCGAGAAGCTTTCCGGCCAGGTCCTCGATGGGACGGGTGGTCTGCTGGGTGATCAGGTAGGTGAGGGCCGCCAGCGGCGCGCGCACCAGTCCGTGCAGCAGGCGCGCCGCGAGCCGCTCCGGCACGACCTCGTCGGCCACGAGCAGCAGGCCCCCGGGCGCGAGGACCCGGGCGACGTGTCCGAGGGTGTACGCCAGCTCGTCGTCGCCGAGCTCCGAGAGGCACAGGCCGCTCGTCACCGCGTCGAAGCGCCCGGCGGGCTCGCGATCCAGCTCCGCCACGCCCATCTCGACGAGCTCGACTCTCGCCTCGAGGTCGAGGTCCCGGAGGCGCTCGGCGGCGATCTCGAGCATCGCCGGATCGACGTCGATCGCCTTCACCGACGCCCCGCGCCGGGCGGCGCGCACGGCCAGCGCACCCGGGCCGCAGCCCAGGTCCAGCACGCGCTGGCCCTTCCGCACGTGGCTCGCAAGGCGGTCGTAGGCCCGGCCCACCCGGCCCAGGGTGAGCAGCGCGATGCCGAGCTCGTAGCGACGGGGTGCGGACTCGAGGATCCTCATCAGCACGTAGGTGCTCACGGGAGGCTCCCTTCGCGATCCTCGCGCGTGGCGCGGTCAGCCCCCAGCCTACAGCGCCGCGGCGCCGCGGTGGGACATCCCGGGCTCGACCGGGTTGGCAGGGCGAACGCCAGCTCCCGGGGGACGATCCCGGTCCGGCCCGCGCCCTGCGCCCGCTTCGCCCCGGCTCAGCGCCGCCGGATGCGCTCCCAGACGCCGTCGAGCTCCTTGCGCAGGCTCTCGACGGAGTCCGCGCCGAGCTCGGCGATCTTGCCGCCGATGTCGCGCAGGTGCGCCTCGGCCGCCTTGCGCACGTGCTCGACCTGGGCGCCCAGCTGCTCGTGGCGGATCTCGCTGCGCACCGTCTCGCCGAGCTCCGCGAGCTCGCGGCCGAAGCTCACCAGCAGGTCGTCGTAGCTGACGAGGCCGACGGCCCGGTCGCCGCTCAGGATGGGAATGCGGCGCACGCCGTGGTCGGCCATCTTCGCCACCACCTCCTGGAGGGGTGCGTTGGCCTGGGCCGTGACGGGCGGCGTACTCATGATGGCGGACACCGGGGTGCCGTCGGGGTCCTGGCCCGCTGCGACCACGCGGGTCACGAGATCGCGGTCGGTGACGACGCCGACCGCGTCCTCGCCGTCGCTGGTGGCGACGACGCAGCCCACGGCCTGGGACTTCATCAGCTGGGCCAGGGCGCGGGCGTTCGTATCGGCCCGCAGGCACTGGACCTCCCGCTGGTAGTGCTCGACCGCGCGCGTCGGCCGCGGGGCCTCGAGGTGGGCGGCGGCGGCGCCCGCGGACGCCGACCCCACGCTCGCCACCACGGGCAGCTGTGCGGCGGAGACCCGGGCGAGCCCCGTGATCTCCTCGGCCAGCAGGCGCACGACATCGTCGGCCGAGATGATTCCGATGCCCTGGCCCTTGGCGTCGACCACCGGCAGACGCCGCAGCCGCTTGCGCTTCATCAGGTCGAGGGCTTCGCCGAGGCCCGCTCCCCCGGCGATGGTGACGGCGGGCCGGCCGAGAGCGCTGCGGATCGGCGTCTCGTCGGGGTCGCGTCCCTCGGCCAGGGCGTTCACGACGATGTCGCGATCGGTGAGGACGCCGACCGGCTGGTCCTCCTCGATGATGACGAGCGACCCCACTCCCTGGCTCTCCATCCGCTGGGCGGCGGCGCGCAGGGTCTCGCCGGGCAGCGCGGCACAGACGGATCGCTGGCAATGGTCTTCCACGGACATGGTGACTCCTCCGGGTGGGTCTGGTCGTTTCGGGATCCCTTCAGAGAGAGCATCTTTCGTGCCAGCGTGAAGGCGCGTGGGCGCCGCCCCCGCCGCCCGACTGCGCCTCGGCGCATCAGCCTGAGGCATCGCGCCCCGGTGGTGGTCCGGTCGCGCCTCGGCGGGAGCGGTCGGACGGGGGATCTGGCGTTCGGGCTGGCGCCCCCGTCGGATCGCGAAACTCCGGGGCCCCCGGCTCGCACGGAGTCCTACACCGGTCCCCGTGCGCGCCGGGGCCCGACGGGATCCAGCCTCCCGCGACGGGGGCGCGGAGCCCTCCCGTCGAACGTGTGAGCTCAGTCGTCGGGCCCGCGGTGTGCGGTCTCCTCCTCGTCGACCCAATCGCCTTCGTCGAAGGTCATGCCGCGGCGACCGGGCACCTTGCGCGTCGGCCCGGGCTTGTACACACGGCACGACTTCGGCCCGTAGCAGAAGGTCTCGGTCCGGTACTTCTTCTGGCCGGGGTTCCAGTGGTCGACGATGAGCTCGACCGCCATGTGCGCGCCCCAGATGCAGCTCGAGCAGGCCTGGGAGGCGTAGGTTCGCGCGGCGAGGCGGCGATGTCCGCGCTCGCGATACACCTCGATCGGCGGCGGCACGCCGCGCCAGAGCGGCGGCGCTTCGCTTCCGGACGGACCATCGCTCACCGTGAGTCGGGAGACCTTGTAGTAGTCGACCACCTCGGCTCGCGGATCGGCCACCGGCTCGGCCTGGCCGGAGACCTCCTGACCGACCTGGAAGCCGTGCTTCTGGTGGGCTGCGCGGCCCACTCCGAACCAGGCCGTGGCCTGCTCGCCATCGATCTGTCCACGCACCCGGAGTGCGAAGCCGAGGTACTCGTGATGGCGCTGGTCGTAGGACCGCCCCAGGCGAAAGCGGGGCTGGACGGAGGTCAGCTGGCCGTGCCAATCGATCTTCATGGTCCACTCAGGGAGCTCTCGGGCGGGTGGGCCCTCCTGGATTCGAACCAGGGACCGACCGGTTATGAGCCGGCTGCTCTAACCGCTGAGCTAAGGGCCCGCCGCCCTGACGGTAGCAGCCGGTCGCGGGGCGGACTCCGGCTCCGGGGCCCACGTCGGAGCTTCCCGGGTCCCGGCTCCCCCATTGCCGGCCGCGGCGGATCGCAGCAGGCTCTCCCCCATGGCCGTCGTTCCGTTTTCGCTGTCGGCCGAGGATGTCGCGGCGCGCGATTGCCTCGACCGCTTCCGCCGTGCGCTGCGCGGCTGGTCGGCCTCGCTGTTCGACGCCGAGAGCGGGGGCTTCCGCCAGAGCGACGACGTCGGCGTCAATCCCCTGGCGACCAGCGACATGGTCTGGCTGCGCTACGCCGTGGGGGAGAGCGAGCTCGGGGCACCGGACCCGGAGAGGGTGGCTGCGTATCTCCGGGGCGCCCAGGACCCGGAGTCGGGCGTGGTCCGCCACGCCCGTGGGCCGGGCGGGCAGGCGCACTCGGACGGCCACGCCTTCTGGCAGGTGACGCGGGCGCTGCGTCTGCTGGGCTCGGACCTCGAGGGGGCGCCGGGCGCCTTCGCGGCGCTCTCCACACCCGAGGGCCTCTCCGCCTGGTTCGCCGCGCGCGACTGGTCGGCGGGCGGCGACGGCAACCACCACGAGGTGCTGGGGCTCGTCCCCCTGGTGGCGAGCCTCGCGGACCCCCGTCTCAGCGACGCGCTGCTGCGCGAGCTCGCCGCTCAGCAGGATCCCGAGTCCGGGACATGGCCCCGCGGCGCGGCGCACCCGAACATCAGCCGCACGTTCGCGTACACCGCCATCTTCGCCGCTGCGGGGCGGCTGCCCGGGCTCGCCCCGCGCATCGTCGACGCCGTGCTCGACCACCAGCGGCCCAACGGCTTCTGGGATCTCGAGCGGCCCCACTTCCACACCATGGACGCCGCCTACCTGCTGGCCCGCGTGCCGCCCCGCGTCTCCCACCGCGAGGCCGACGCCGCGCAAGCCCTGCGGCGCCTGGGCGAGGCCACCCGCGCGGCCCTGCTCCGCGACCAGGACGCCTACGCCTCCAATCCCCACGCGGTGCTCGCCCTGGCCCACACCCTGGGAATCCTGCAGGAGGCCTTTCCGGACGAGTTCCGGTCGACTCCGCGCTATCGCTTCGACTGGGACGTGCTCGCGCAGTACGCGAGCCCGACCCTCGCGCGAGGGGCGCGGGCTTCGAGCTGACGCGGCGCGCCGGGTGCACAGCCGGCCGGACCGCCCGACCCTACGCGCGGCCGGCCGTCAGTCGTCGGCCTCGTCCTCGGACTTGCCCAGGTGGTGGAACCACCTGGCGAGACCGTGCCGCTCCTCCTTCGGAGCCTTCCCCTTCGCGTCGCTCGTCTTCTTCGAGAAGTCGGGCTTCCATCCGAGCCACTCGTCCTTCACCTCGGGATGCAGCCGGAAGACCGAGCCCGCCTTCACCCGGTGTCCGGGATCGGGCGGCGTGGCGAACGCGACGCCGCCCGACAGCAGCGACCGGAGCGATTCCGCGTGGACATGGAGGCCCTTCAGTCCGAGGTCGGCGGAGATGCCGCTGGCGTTCCAGAAGTGGGAGTTGCTGCGAACGAACGACGCGTAGCGCGTCTCGATGTTGATGCGGATCCGGACCCGCTGGCCGTCACTCGAGAGCGAGTGCGAGCGCACGGCGCCCACCGGGACCTCCCGGAAGTAGACCGGGTCGCCCAGGCCCACTCCGCCGAGCGTGTCCGTCTCGAGCACGAGCTCCAGGCCGCCGTGGCGCGCGACGCTGTCGTCGACGGCGCTGCGCGAGCGATGGAGCCGGAAGCGCGCGCCCGCGTCGACCGGCTTGCCGCCGGGCGGCGAATCGAAGGCGACCCCGCCGCCGATGATCGACTGCAGGGAGGGCGCGTCCACCTCGAGACCCGAGGGTCCGATGGCGACGTCGACGCCCCCGGCGTTCCAGAAGCGACTCGCCGTGGTCACGCGGTGGGCGTGCTCCTCGACGATCACGATGCTCACCGCGACCGAGCGCCCGTCCTCGGCGAGCCCCGCGTGGACCACCTCGCCCACGTCGATGTCCCGGAAGTAGACCGAGTTGCCGGCAGACAGGCCGCCCAGGTCGTCCGCCTGGAGTGTCACCTCCAGGCCCGGCCGGTTCTTGTCGGGGACCGGCGGCTCCTCCAGGCCCAGGTACTCGCGCTTGCGCTTCTTACCCTGGGTGCCGGGCTCGAAGGTCACGTAGGACCCGGACACGATCGTCTCCAGCCCCGAGATCCCGCCGCCGCTGATGCGCGGCCGGACCACCCACCACGCCGTGTCCTCGGTGACGTAGGGCGCGACATCCGGGTGGAGCGAGAGGTGCAGCTCCACCTGGTCGACCGAGCGGAACTTCACGTCGTCGACGGAGCCCACCTCCACGTCGCGATACTTGACCTTGCTCTTGCCCGCGACCAGCCCCTCCGCCGAGTCGAAGAGCACCACCACGCTCGGTCCGCGCGACTGGATCGTCTGGTAGGCGAGGCTGACCGCCACCACGAGCACCACCACCGGGATCAGCCAGATGGGAGAGAGGCCGCGCCTGCGGGCGACGACCGGCTCCCCGGCCGCCGGGGTCGAGGACGGACCGCTGCCGCCGGGATCGCTCTCGCTCATGTCTTCTCCTCCATCCTGTCCCAGATCAATCGGGGATCGAAGCTCGACGCGGCGAACATGGTGAGCACCACGACGGCCGCGAAGAAGCTGGCCCCGATGCCCGGCTCGACGTTCGCCACCACGCCCAGCTGCACCAGGGCCACCGTCAGGGAGACCACGAACATGTCCAGCATGGACCAGCGCCCCACCACCTCGACGATGCGGTAGAGACGCGTCCGGTCCCTCGGGCGCCAGCTCGAGCGACGCTGCACCGAGAGCAGCAGACCGAAGAGGGTGAGGATCTTGAGGATCGGCACCGTGATGCTGGCGAAGAAGATCAGCCCGCCCACCACGTACCACCCGGCGGCGAACATCGCCTGGACTCCGCTCAGGATCGTGTCCGATTCGCTGCCGCCCGGGCCCGCGACCACCATGACCGGGTACACGTTGGCCGGCACGTAGCAGATCGCCGCCGCGACGAGGAAGCTCCAGCTCCGCGCCAGCGAGTTCGGCTTGCGCGGCGCGAGCACCGCGCGGCAGCGGGGGCAGCAGGCGCGGTGCCCGGGCGGGAGCTCGACCAGGCGCGAGAGCCGGTCGCAGGACCCGCAACGCACGAGACCCAGCGCCATCGCGTCGCTCACGAGAGCGTCTCCACCCGGTCCCACAGGGCCTCGCGGTCGTAGTAGACACTGACGAGGGTCAGGACCGTGAACAGCCCGAGGAAGCAGTACGCGCCCAGCTCGAGGGTCACCTGGGCCATCTGCGCCAGCTTCACCAGGGCCACCAGCAGCGCCAGCATGTAGACGTCGAGCATCGCCCAGGAGATGAGACGCTCCTGGAGCCGCAGGACCCGGGCGACGGCGGGTGGAACGGCACCCCACCGGAGCGGAATCAACACGTACAACAGCCCGAGGATTCGCAGAGCCGGCGCCAGGATGGTGGTGAACAGGATGAGTGCGGCCAGGCCGATCTGGCCCGCGTCCCAGAGCCCGAGCACGCCGGTGAGGATGCGGTTCTCCTGCACCTGGCCCTCCAGCGAGAAGCGCAGGAAGGGGAACACATTGGCCAGGACCAGCAGTCCGGCGGCAGACAGGGCCAGGGCGAGCGTTCCATCGATGGGGTTCCGGGACACGCGCCCGAGCAGGGCGCCGCAGCGAGCGCAGTAGGCTCGTTCGCCAGCACCCAGCGACGGTGCACGGTGCAGGTAGTCGCAGAACTCGCAGGCGATCATCGCCTCGATCCCCAGGCCTCGGCTCGTTCGCGCGGAGCCGGGCGAGCTGGGCGCCCGGCTCCGGTGACCGTCCGATCCGGATGCGGATGCGACGGGTGCGACCAACCCTACCATCCCGAACCGTTTCCGATTAGATTAATTCGCATGTGTCAGTCCAGAACGACGACCGGACTCGTTGCGCTCGGCGCCCTCCTCTTCCTGTCGGCTCCGGCGCTCGCCGCGGACGGACCGGTGGTGCCGTTGGACGACGACGCCAGGAAGGAGCTCGCACTTCTCGGTGACGGCGTGGTGGGCAAACCGTTGCCCGCGCCGTCGTTCACGGACCCGACTCCCTACCTGAACCTGGGCGAAGGCGCCTGGAGCTACTCCATCGTCGCCGGCAAGGAGAAGGGCAAGTCCCAGGAAGAGCGCTACGAGAAGCAGTCCCCGAACCGGTGGATCCGGCACATCGGCGACGAGTACCTGGAGTACCTGGTCGTCGATTCGAGCGCCGGCATCGCGAAGGTCGCCGAGACGGCGCTCAGCTTCGGCTACCGGTCGACCTTCGACCCCGGCATGCACGAGGCCAGGACGTTCGAGCCGGGCGAGACCGTCGAGATCAAGAGCAAGCTCGCGGTGTCCAAGGACGAGAACCCGGACAAGGTCGAGTACACGGGCTCCATGAACGCGAAGATCACCTATGTGGGCGCCTACCAGGTGACGGTCCCGGCCGGCAGCTTCGAAGCCCTGCTGCTGCGCGTCGACGCCGAGATCCACGTGGGCCCCGCCAAGGTGTCGGACACCCAGTACACCTTCTTCGCCAAGGGCGTGGGCAAGGTGGCGGAGGTGGAAGCCCAGCGAGTGGCGGCCGTGCTCATCTACCATTCCAAGAGCGACACCGCCAAGCTGCTGACGGCCTACCCGAAGCGCTGACCCGCGCGCAGCCGGTGAGCCACAGCCCGGCGCCCTCCGCAAGAGGAGGCGGTCTTCACATTGACAAGCGGGGACGGAGCGCGTTGACTGGTCCGATGACCTCCTGTACCGCACGTCCAGGCCTGCCGATCCGGGTCCTCGCGGTCGCGCTGGCCGGGGCGCTCGCGGGGGCCTCCGCCCCGGCGGGCGCCGAAGTCCCGGCCGAGGCGGAGTTCCTCGGCAAGGTGGAGACCCTGCCGGCCCCCCGACCCCACTGGGCGTGGTCGACGGACCCGGTCCTCGAGCGCGCGGCGCTCGTCGATCTCGAGTCCGGCGACCTGCTGGGCGTGGTCGACGGCGGCTGGGGCGTCACGGTTCCGGTCTTCGCGGCGGACGGCGGCGAGATCTACCTGCCCGAGACCCACTATTCCCGCGGCAGCCGCGGCGACCGGACCGACGTGGTCACCTTCTACGACAGTCGCTCCCTCGCTCCCACCGGCGAGGTGGTGCTGCCCCCGAAGCGGGCGATCAGCGCGGTGCCGGCGGCCCACGCCGCGTTGGGAGACGAGGGACGCTTCCTCGCGGTCTACAACATGACGCCGGCGACCTCGGTCAGCATCGTCGACGTGCGCGAGAGGCGCTTCGCCGGAGAGATCCCCACGCCGGGCTGCAGCCTCGTCTACCCGGCGGGACCGCGGCGCTTCCTGATGCTCTGCATGGACGGCTCCGCCCTCGCGGTGGAGCTGGACGAGCGCGGGGCGCCGGCCGCGCTGCGACGCAGCGCGCCCTTCTTCGATCCCCGGGTCGACCCGGTCACCGAGAAGGCGGCGCGCATGGGCGACACCTGGCTCTTCGCCTCGTTCGAAGGCCAGCTCCACGCCGTGGACGTGTCGGGGCCCGAGCTGCGCTTCGAAGCGCCCTGGTCGCTGCTCTCCGACGCCGACCGGGCCGGGAGCTGGCGCGTGGGAGGCAGCCAGCACCTGGCGGTCCACGAGCGGTCCGGGCGTCTCTACTCGCTGGTCCACCAGGGCGGCGTCGACAGCCACAAGCAGCCGGGGACCGAGGTCTGGGTCTACGACCTCGAAACGCGCGAGCGCATCCAGCGCGTGGAGCTCCGCAACCCCGGCTTCACCTACCTGGGCGTGTCCATGGAGTTCGGTCGGGACTGGATCTGGCCGTTCAATCACCTCTACGACGGGCTGCTCGCCCTCGCGAACCTGGGCGTCGATTCGATCAGCGTCACCGGCGACGAGGAGCCGCTGCTGCTCACGAGCTCCATCTTCACCGGAGCGCTGGCCACCTACGACGCGCTCTCGGGCGACTTCCGCAGGCGGGTGGTGGTCGGGAACATGACCAACATCGCCATCCGGACGCCCTACGGGCATCCCCGGCTGGAGAGCCCGTGAGCGCCCTCGCCGATCCCGGCGTGCAGGCGGTCCTCCACGGGTCGCTGGCGGCGCTCTTCGCCCGCTCGGCGTGGCACAAGGCGCGCCGTCTCGAGGAGTTCCGCCAGGCCCTGGCCGGCTACGCCCTGCTGCCGCCGGCGTTCGAGCGCGCCGCCGCGCTGCTCTTCGGCGCCCTCGAGACGGCACTGGCCGCGACGCTTCTCTGGCCCTTCGCCGGCCCCGCGCCGGCGCTCGCCGGGGCCGCGCTGCTCGCCGTCTACACCGGCGCCATGGTGCTCGCCTGGCGCGCCGGGCGGCGCGACGTCGACTGCGGCTGCGGCCCGCCGGGCGCGCTGCAGCCCATCGGCCCGGCGCTCTGGGTCCGCAACGCCCTGCTGGTCGCCGCCTGCCTGGCGGCCGCGCCGGTCGCGGACGCCCGGGCGTTCGGCGTCCTCGACGCCGTGCAGTCGGTCCTCGCGGTGGCGGCGCTGGCGCTGCTCTACCTCGCCGCCGAGCAGGCCCTGGCCAACGCCCGGCGCGTCCTCCCCCGGGTCCCCGGGCCGGCTTCGGCAGGGAGTGCGTCGTGATCGAGGCCCTCGTCACCTCCCAGCTGCTGCTCTGGGTCGCGCTGCTCGCGCTGGGGGCGCTGGTGCTGGCCCTGCTGCGGCAGGTGGGGCAGCTCCACGAGCGCATCGCGCCGGTGGGCGCCCTGGTCGGCGCCGAGCTGCCGGCGGTGGGCGACCACGCGCCGGTCTTCGAGCTGCGCGACTGGTCTGGGCGGGTGCGCAAGCTGGGCGGGATCCATCCCGAAGCACGCCGCACGCTGCTGTTCTTCGTCTCGCCCACCTGCCCGGTCTGCAAGGAGCTGCTCCCGACGCTGCGCTCGCTGTGCGCGGCCGAGGGACTCGATCGCGTGGTCGCCAGCGACGGCCCGCGAGAGGAGCACGCCGCCTTCGTCGCGCGCCACGGCCTGGCCGAGGAGCCCTATGTGCTCTCGGGCGAGCTGGGCCGCGCCTATCAGGTCGGACGCCTGCCCCATGCCGTGCTGCTCGATGGGGAGGGTGTGGTTCGCGGGCGCGGGCTGGTGAACAGCCGGGAGCATCTCGAGAGCCTGCTCGAAGCGGACCGGCGCGGGGTCGCGTCGGTCCAGGACTACCTCGGCCGGCGCTCGGGCAGCGATGGATCGCGCCGGGCGGCCTCCGGATGAGCGACCACGGCGCGAGCGGGAGGAAGAGTCCCATGTCCCAGGGCGAGTACGAGGCCGGCAACCGTCTCGACCGTGCAGTCACCGACTGGGCGAGGCGCCTGGCGCGGTCGACGCCGCGCCGCGGATTCCTGGCGCGTCTCGGCGCGTGGACGCTGGGAGGCGCGGTGGTGCCGCTGCTGCCGGTCTCCCGCGCGCGGGCGGCCGACCCGGACCCGGGCGCCCGGAGTGCTCGCGAGGCCGCCCCGGGCGAGCCGCCGCGGGACACGCCCCAGGGCGACCCCGAAGACTGCGAGTACTGGCGCTACTGCTCCATCGACGGCTTCCTGTCGTCGTGCTGCGGTGGCACCCACCGAAGCTGCCCCCCCGGCACCGAGATGTCGGCGGTCACCTGGATCGGGACCTGCCGGAACCCGGCCGACGGGCGCGACTACGTCGTCTCCTACAACGACTGCTGCGGCAAGGATGCCTGCGGTCGCTGCTTCTGCCACCGCAACGAGGGCGACACGCCGGTCTACGTCCCGGGCAAGTCCAACGACATCAACTGGTGCATGGGCACCTCCGGCATCGTCTACAACTCCACGGTCACCATCGTGATGGGCGTCGCCACCGAGGACGAGAGCCCCTCCTGATGGCGGCCCCGCGATGACGCCGGGACCGTGGAGCCGCAAGCGACGCGCGCGCCGGTGCTCCGGCGCCCTGCTGCTGGCCATCGCGCTGTTCGCAGCCACGACCGCCCGGGCCGGTGACCCCCGCATCGATTACATGCTCCAGTGTCAAGGCTGTCACCTGCCGGACGGGACGGGGCTCGCGGGCTCTGTGCCGTCGCTCGCGGGCGAGATCGGGCGCTTCCTGCTGGTGCCGGGCGGCCGGGCCTTCCTGGTCCGGGTGCCCGGGAGCGCCCAGTCTGTGCTCGACGATCGGGCGCTGGCCGAGGTGCTCAACTGGATGGTGCGGGAGTTCGGGCCCGACGAGGTGGCCAGCGACTTCCGACCGTACGGGGCCGAGGAGGTCGCGAGGTGGCGCAGCGAGCCGCTGGTCGACGTGGCGGGCGTGCGCCGCGAGCTCGTGGCGCGCATCGCCGCCCTGGAACGCGACTCGAAGTGAGCGACCGGGCGTCCCGGGCGATCTCGGAAGGCAGCGTTGTGGGCTCCAGCCGGAGCTGCGATGATCCGGTCGATGTCGACCCCCAGCGCGCCCGACGGCCCCGGAGCCGGGGAATCCAGCGAGGATGAGTCCGTGCCCATCGTCGCCGTGATCGGAGGGGCCACCGCGGGCGCCGAGGTGGCCGGCCGCCTCGCCGACCGCGGCTGCGTGGTCGTGGTGTTCGAGCAGAACCCCAGGCCCTACGGGAAGATCGAGGACGGCCTCCCGCGCTGGCACGTCGCGCTGCGCGAGAAGGAGTACGCGAACATCCGCGACAAGCTCGGTCGCCCGGGCGTGCACTACGTGCCCAACACCCGGATCGGCCCGGACGTGGACTTCGCGGCCCTGTGCAACGAGTGGGGCTTCAGCGCGGTGGTCCTCGCGTGCGGCGCCTGGCGCGACCGTCCCCTCCCCATCGAGGGGGCCGAACGCTTCGTGGGCCGCGGGCTCGTCTACCAGAACCCCTTCATCATCTGGTTCAACCACTCCCACGAGCCCGATTACCAGGGCGAGCGGTTCGAGGCCACCGACGGAGCCCTCGTGGTGGGAGGCGGCCTCGCCTCCATCGACGTGTCCAAAGTGCTGATGCTCGAGAACACCCGGGCCCGGCTCGCGGAGCGGGGGATCGACGTGGACATCGTCGAGCTCGAGGTGAAGGGCATTCCCAGGACCCTGGAGGCCCACGGCCTCACCTGGGAGGAGCTCGGGATCGAGGGAGCCACGCTGGTCTACCGGCGCAGCGCCGCCGACATGCCCCTCATGGAGATTCCCGACGGTGCGGACGCCGCCCGGATCGAGAAGGTCCGGAACGCGCGACAGCGGGTCCTCGACAAGGCGATGGCCAAGTACCTCTTCCGCTTCGAGCCGCTGGCCGCCCCGGAGGCCGCCATCGAGGAGGACGGGCGGCTGGCGGGCCTGGTGCTGCGGCGCACGCGGATCGAGAACGGCCGGGTCGTGCCCACCGACGAGACGTTCGAGCTGCGCGCCAACCTGGTGATCAGCTCGATCGGCAGCATCCCGGAGCCCATCCCCGGCATCGCGACCCGGGGCGAGCTCTTCGACTTCAGCGACTGGGACACGGGGCGGCTGGCCGACTACCCGACGGTCTTCTCCGTGGGCAACGTGGTCACGGGCAAGGGCAACATCGTGGCCTCGCGAAAGCACGCCGCCCACGTCTCCGAGGACGCCATCGAGCAGTTCCTGGGCCTCTCGGATGAGCGAGGGCGGGGCGAGGACGCCGTGTCCGAGGCGCTGGCCTCGAGCACGACCGAGCAGGCCGAGGCCATCGCCCGGGAGATCCACGAGAACATGGACCCCGCCGAGCCCGAGGTGATCCGCGCCATCCTCGAACGCGTGGCCCGACGCCAGCGCGCCGTGGGCTACGACGGCGACCTCAAGGCCTGGCTCGAGCGCGGGGGCCGCTGAGGCCGCCCGCCCTTCGGATCAGGCGCCGGGCAGGGGCGGCGGAGCGCTACCGAACAGGGCCGCCAGCTGGGGCACGCGCCCCGCGGCCGTCCACTCGGCCATTCCACCGGTCCACACCAGGGTGTCCCGGTCGAGCCGTCCGGCCGCTGCCCACTCGGCCAGCTGCTGCATGGCGAGCGGCCCCACGGGCCGGCCGTTCTCGGCCACGTGCCACGTGGCCGGCAGCGGGGGCGGCGGTGCGGCGGCGGCGGGCGCGGCGCCCGCGGCGCCCATCATGGGCCCGGCCATGGCCATGCCCATGCCCACGCCGAGGCCCGCCCCGGCGATCCCGCCGGCGGGGTTCTCGGCGGCGATGGGCATGGCGGCGCCCGCCTGGTACGCCTGGAAGATCGACATGTCGCCCAGGGCGTTGATGCTGGTCTTCGCGTCCAGCGCCTTCTCCACCTCGCTCGGCAGCGAGATGTTGACGATGAAGAGCTGCGGAATGTCGAGCCCGTACTCGTCGTCGATCCGCGTGAGCACCTCGCGGCGCAGGCCGGCGGCCAGCTCCCTGTAGTTCGAGGCGAAGTCCACCACCGCGAGCTCCGAGCGGCCCACCAGGTCCGCGAAGGCGCTGTTGATGACCGAGCGGATGAGCTCGGTGATCTCGTCGGTCTCGAGGCTCGAGTCGGCGCCCACCAGCTCGGTGAGGAGCGTGCGCGGCGCGTTGGCGCGCAGGGTGTAGTTGCCGAACGCGCGCAGTCGGACGGTGCCGAAGTCGACGTCGCGGGTGATCACGGGGTTCGGCGTACCCCACTTGAGGTCGGTGACCGGCCGCGTGTTGACGAAGTAGACCTCGGACTTGAACGGGCTGTCGAACCCGTACTTCCAGCCCTGGAGCGTCGAGAGCACCGGCAGGTTCTTGGTCTCGAGGCGGTACTGCCCGGGCTCGAAGACGTCGGCCACTCTTCCCTGGTTCACGAAGATGGCCTGCTGGCCCGGCCGCACGATGAGCTGGGCGCCGTACTTGATCTGGTTGTGGTAGCGGGGGAAGCGCCAGACCAGCGTGTGTCGGCTGTCGTCCACCCATTCGACGATGTCGACGAGTTCGGCGCGAAGCTTCTCGAAGAGTCCCATGGTGATCGTCTCCTAGTCGAGTAGGTCAGAGAGCAGGCCGAGGAGCGAGAGCGCCCCTCCGCCCGACGAGGTCGACGGCTCCCCCAGGAAGCCGCCCGAGTGCTGGGCCGCGATCTTGTGACGGCGGGCCGACTGGTACTCCGCCTCGTCCTGGGCTTCCTGGGCCTTCAGGAAGGCCGTGGCCCTGGGCCGGCCTCCGGTCAGCAGGTAGCCCGCGATGCGCTCCAGCTCGTCCGCGTCGAGCCAGGTGCCGTGGAGGCGGCAGCGGTCGATGATGACGCCCGACGTCTTGCGGAAGTTGCTTCGCTGCATGAACTGGTTGCAGTCGGGGCAGCGGCGGTACTGCACCGACTGGGCGGCGGGGTTGGCGCCCTCGACCCGCGGCCTGGACGCCTGGCCCACGCCGCCACCCTCGCGGTGGCGCTGGGCGGCGCGCTCCACCAGGTCGTCGAAGTGGTTCTCCGGGACCCAGAGCCCGCTGCACTCGGCACACTCGAAGAGCGGCACGCCGGCCACGGCCCGCGCCTGGAGGCGCTTCTGGCAGGCGGGGCAGTCGAGGTCCGGCGCATCCGAAGGGATGGGCTGGGGCTGGAAGGGGACGCCGCAGGCGCCGCAGAAGCGGCCGTCGTCGGCGTTGCGCGCGAAGCACTCGGGACAGATGAGCGACAGCTTCGCCGAGTCCCGGACGATCGCCGAGCCGCAGTAGTCGCAGCCGGTCGCCGAGGACGAGACGAGGGCGCCACAGGAGCTGCAGCGGTGGACCTCGGCCTCCACCGCCGCCGGCACGTGCGCCTCCACGGTGGCGCCGCAGAGGCACTCGAACTCACCGCCGCCGCGCTGGGCGATGTCGTATTGGGCGTGGCACGATGAGCAGGCAACGAGCTGCACGAAGGCTGGGTCTCCCGGCACGGGTTCGCGTCGGAAGATGGATCGGTCGGGACGACCCCGCGCTTGATTGGAAGCACACGCGAGCCGTGGAACGCAGGCAGGGCGCAGCCCGCGCGCACGGGCCGGCCGAAGCCGGCGCCGTGGCAGCGGAATTCCTTGGTCCGAGCGCCTCGTCTACTCGATGAAGCTCTTCAGGTGCCGGCTGCGGCTCGGGTGGCGCAGCTTGCGCAGCGCCTTGGCCTCGATCTGCCGGATGCGCTCGCGGGTCACCTCGAAGTCCTGGCCGACCTCCTCGAGGGTGTGATTGGCCCGCTCGCCGATGCCGAAGCGCATCTTCAACACCCGCTCTTCCCGAGGCGCCAGGGTCGACAGCACCATGCGGGTCTGGTCCGCCAGGTTCGAGTTGATCACCGCCTCCTGGGGACTCACCGCGCTCTTGTCCTCGATGAAGTCCCCGAGCGCGCTGTCCTCCTCCTCGCCCACGGGCGTCTCGAGGCTGATCGGCTCCTTGGCGATCTTGAGCACCATCCGGACCTTGTCGACCGGGAGCTCCATCTTCTCGGACAGCTCCTCGGGCGTGGGCTCGCGGCCGTAGACCTGCACCAGGTGCCGGGTGGCCCGGACCATCTTGTTGATGGTCTCGATCATGTGGACCGGAATCCGGATCGTGCGCGCCTGGTCGGCGATGGCCCGGGTGATGGCCTGGCGGATCCACCAGGTGGCGTAGGTCGAGAACTTGTAGCCGCGCTGGTACTCGAACTTGTCCACGGCCTTCATGAGCCCGATGTTGCCCTCCTGGATCAGGTCCAGGAACTGCAGCCCGCGGTTCGTGTACTTCTTGGCGATCGAGACGACGAGCCGGAGGTTCGCCTCGATCAGCTCGCTCTTCGCCTGGTGCGTGCGATCCGCCGCCAGGGCGTGGGCCTCGAGGGCGTCGCGGACCTCGCTGCGGGTCAACTTCGTCTCGGACTCGAGCTTCGCCGCCTCCTTGTGCAGGGGCTCGAGGCTCTCGGCGGCCGTCGCGATCCGCTCGGCGTCCCCGCCGAGCTTCTTCGCCGCCTCCTTGGCCTTCTTGCCCCGCTTCTGCGCCTGCTCCATCAGCTCGAGGAACTGGGGCAGGGGCATCCCGAAGCGGCGGGACACCTTGCGCCTCGCGGAGTCGATCCGATCGAACTGCTCGCCGATCTCGTTGAAGTGGTCGGTCAGCTCCTGCCAGCGCGTCTTCGCGAACTTCACCTCGCGCAGGGCGGCGAGCATCTCGCCGTACTTCTCCCGCACCTCGCCGCGCAACCGCTCCCGGGTGGCGTCGGTGGTCCGCGAGTTGGCGATGGAGCTCTGCTTGCGCGACACCTCGGCGTCGACCTTCTTCACCTTGGCGAAGGCCTGCAACAGCTTGCGCCGCCGTTCCTCGGGCGGCGCCGAGCTCTCGTCGTCGAGGCCGTCGAGGACCGTGCGCAGCTCCACCTTGTTCTTGCGCACCTGCTCGGCCAGCTCGAGCAGCGCGCGGGCGCCGACCGGGTTCCCGATCGCCGCGAGCTGCTGGTCGTGGATGCCGGCTTCGATGCGCTTGGCGATCTCCACCTCGCCTTCGCGGGTGAGCAGGGACACCTGCCCCATCTCGCGCAGGTAGACGCGGACCGGGTCGTTGCTGTGACCCTCCTCCTCGTCGGACTTGCCCCGGCGCGCCTTGCGCGCCCGCTTGGCGACCGCCTGCTTCTCCGACTCGACGACGTTGATCTCGGCGTCGCCGAAGAACGTCATCACCTCGTCGAGCTGGGTGGCGTCGAGGTCGACGCCGGCCAGGCCGCGGTTCACGTCGTCCAGGGTGAGGAAGCCCTGCTTCTTGCCGCGGGCGACGAGCTGCTTGAAGCCGTCGTGGGCGAGCAATACGTCGGACACGTCGTCTCCGGCGACCTCGGACGAGGTCTTCTTCGAAGCCCTGCGGGCTCGCCGTCTGGGCGGCTCGGGACTCTCCAGTGCGATCTGGTCTGCCGACCGCGCGGAACGCTTCCGGGCATCTCCATGGGAACCAATGGGCGCATTCGAAGCCATAGGGGGGGACTCCTTCTGATCCGGATCTCGACGTCTCTGTTCAACTTCCTCAGGGCGCAGCTTCTGGGTTCGGACGAGTCGTCCCCGGGGCGATTCCGTGGGCGGCGCGGCGGGCCTCGAGCTGGCGCTGTTTCTCGGCCAGCAGGCTGCCCGCATCCGCAGAGGATTCACGGAACCGTCGGGTCGTCTCTCGCATCTGGGCGGCCTGCCGGCGCTTGTCGAACCACGCCAGCAGGTCGCCGAGAACTCGGTCGGGGGTCGCGTCGGACTCGAAGTCCTCGGCCTCGATCGCGACCTCTCGCAGGCGCGCGCTCGACTCCTCGTCGAGGCGCGATTCGATTCGGGTCCAGTCCGCGCGGCCGAACTCGTCGACGTGTCCGTCGAGGACCGCCTCGCACACGACGGCCACGACCGACGCCCAGGACCCGGCCGGCAGCCGCTCCTCGAGGTCGCCGCGCAGGCCCTCGGAGACCAGGCTCGAGTGCTGGAGGAGCAGGGAGGCGAGCCGGCGCAGGTGGCGCTCCTCGCCGTCGCTCTCCCGTCGCGGCTTCGGGTCGTCGAGGACGTCCCCCGCGACGCGGCTCGCGTCGCGGCCCGCGAGCACTCCGCGGATCACCGACTCCACCGCGGCGGGCTGGCTGTCCGTGGCCACCGCGAGTCGGCGCGCGTACTCGCCCCGCTCCACGGGGTCCTGGACCAGCGCCACGACCGACGCCAGGCGGCCCACCACGTCCGCCTTCTGCGCGGGCGTCGAGCAGCCCTCGGCCAGCGCCCAGTCCATGGTGAGCTCGATGGCGTCCTGGGAGGCGTCCACCGCGGCGCGCAGCGCCTCGGCCCCCTGGCTCGCCAGCACGTCGTCGGGATCGGCTCCGCCCGGCAGGGCCGCCGCGCGCACCCGCAGGCCCTCGGGCAGCAGCACCTCCAGCGCGCGCCAGGTCGCCTTGCGACCCGCCGCGTCTCCGTCGAAGAGCAACACCACCTCGCGGGTCCGGCGCCGCAGCTGGCGCGCGTGGTCGGGCGTGAGCGCGGTGCCGCAGGTGGCCAGGGCCTCGCCGATGCCCGCCCGTGCCAGGGCGATGCGATCGAAGTAGCCCTCGCAGATCACCGCGCGCCCGGCGCGCCGCACGGGCTCGAGCGCCTGGGGCAGGCCGTAGAGGGCCTCGCGCTTGCGAAAGACCGGGGTCTCCGGGGTGTTGATGTACTTGGCGCTGTCGTCGGAGGAGAGCGTCCGACCGCCGAATGCCATGATGCGTCCGCGGGCGTCGTGGATGGGGAAGACGACGCGACCTCGCAAGAGGTCGTAGAACCCGCTGCCGCTGCGCCGCCGCACCAGGACGCCGGCCTTCTCGCCGATCTCGCCCGCCAGGCGCTCGCGGCCGAGGGCGCTGCCGACGGCGTCCCAGCGGTCGGGCGCGAAGCCGATGCCGAAGCGCTCCTGCTCCGAGGCGTCGAGGCCGCGGCCCTCGAGATACGCCCGGGCCGCCGCGCCTTCGTCCGAGGCGAGGCTGTCGCGGTAGACCTGCTGGGCGACGGCCAGCGCCTTGCGCATCCGCTCGCTCTCGCCACCGTCGTCGCGCGACGACTCGGGCACCTCGATGCCGCACTCGGCGGCGAGCTGGCGCGCGGCCTCGGGGAAGCTCAGGCCCTCGTTCAACATGAGGAACTTGAACACGTCCCCGCCCTCGCCACACCCGAAGCAGTGGAAGATCTGCCGATCGGGGTTGACGTTGAAGGAGGGCGACTTCTCGTTGTGGAAGGGGCAGAGGCCCTTGAAGTTGCGGCCGGCCCGCTTCAGATCCACGTGCCGACCGACGAGATCGACGATGTCGACCCGATCTCGTACTTCGTGGATGGTCTGCTCCGGGATCCGACCCAATGACAACTCCGAGGGGGGGCGGCGAGCCGTGGGCCAGGCGCTCAGTCGGCCATCAGCGCGCCATCCGCCTCATCTTCTTGAGGGCCCGCTTGCGCGAGGCCGCAGCCTTCTTCTTCTTGCGGATGCTCGGCTTGTCGAAATACTCGCGGCGCCGAAGCTCCGTGAGGATTCCGGCCTTCTCGCAGGCCTTCTTGAAACGCTTCATGGCCTGCTCGAACGATTCGTTGTCCTTGACCTTCACGACGGGCATGGAACTCGAGACTCCTGAAATCCGCGTCGGACGTGCTCGCCGGCGAGAGGTCGCCGGGACTCACGCACCACCGAGTAGTGGCGACGGGACGTTGATTGTGTCGATTTCACAACGCCTCGGCGGTCGTTCGACCCGCTCAGGGCGACGAGACGCGCAGAGCGCCGTCGCGGTCGCCGTGGGGCGGCTCGGCACGCCGCGTTGGGCGTCCGAATGCATGATTTGCGCCAAATCTCCCGGAAGCCCCTGAAACCATTCAGGATTTCCCGTTTTCTGCAGACGAATGTGGGAGCCTATCAGACACCCTCGGGTCCTTCAACCAACGGCGCCGGGTGAGGCCCGTCACCGCTCCCTGGGCGGTCGTACCGGAATCCCGAGCGCCAGCAGGTCGGACTTCACCTCACCCACGGTGACCTCCTTGAAGTGGAAGATCGAGGCGGCCAGCGCCGCCTGGGCGTGACCGCCCTCCGGTCCGTCGTCGAGGGCCGCCGCCAGGTCGGCCGACGAGCCTCCGCCGCCCGAGGCGATGACCGGGATGGAGACCGCGGCGGTGGTGGCGCGCAGCAGCTCGAGGTCGTAGCCGCTCTTGGTGCCGTCGCGATCCATGCTGGTGAGCAGGATCTCGCCGGCGCCGACCTCGGCCGCCCACGCCGCCCAGGCCACGGCGTCGATGCCCGTGGGCTGGCGACCGCCGTGGGTGCAGACCTCCCAGCGCGAGCGCCCGGCGGCGAGCGGCGCCAGGTCGGCGGCCGCCGGCCGGGCGGCGCCCAGGGCGCGTTCGCTGGGCACCAGCACGCCGCCCCGGCCGTCGTCGGGCAGTCGCCGCGCGTCGATGGCCACCACCAGGTTGGCGCTGCCGATCTTCGCCGCCGCCTCGGCCACGAGGTCGGGGTTCTGCACCGCGGCGGTCATCACCGACACCTTGTCCGCGCCCGCGTTCAGCAGGTCGCGCACGTCGGCGAGGCTGCGGACGCCGCCGCCCACGGTGAGCGGCATGAACACCGACTCCGCCGTGCGCGACACCACGTCGAACAGGATCCGCCTCTCCTCGTGGCTCGCGGTGATGTCGAGGAAGGTGATCTCGTCGGCCTCCTGCTCGTCGTACATGCGCGCGACCTCGACGGGGTCGCCGGCGTCGACGTGGTCGACGTACTGCACGCCCTTCACGACGCGCCCTTCGGCCACGTCGAGACACGGGATGATCCGCTTCAGGAGCACGCTGCCACCTCCTCGGCGACCCGCGAGAGCGCGCTGCGCAGGTCGACCCGCCCGGTGTAGAGGGCCCGGCCGACGATGGCGCCGCACACGCCCCGGGGAGCCAGGCGCGCCGCGCGCGCGAGGTCGTCCTCGCTGGAGACGCCTCCGGAGAGGATCACGGGAATGCCGACGGCGTCGGCCAGCTCGCCGGTGGCGTCGAAGTTGGGGCCTTCGAGGGTGCCGTCGCGCGCGATGTCGGTGTAGACGAGCGCCGCCACGCCCGCGTCCTCGAAGCGCCGGGCCACGTCCACGGCCAGCGCCTCGCTGGTCTCCAGCCAGCCTTCGACCGCCACCCGCCCGTCCCGGGCGTCGAGGCCCACGGCGATGCGGCCCGGAAAGGCGCGCGCCGCCTCGACCACCAGCGCGGGGTCGCGAAGGGCGACCGTCCCCAGGATCACGCGCTCGACGCCGGCCTCGAACGCGGCGTCGAGGCCCGCCCGGTCGCGCACGCCCCCGCCCATCTGGACCGGGACCTCGCCGGCGGCCTCGGCGATGGCGCGCACGGCCGCGCCGTTCACCGGCCGGCCGGCCTTCGCCCCGTCGAGGTCGACCACGTGGATGCGCCGGACGCCGGACGCGACGAAGCCTCCGGCCACCTTGCCGGGGTCGTCGTCGTAGACCGTCGCGTCCTCGTAGCGGCCCTGGGTGAGCCGCACGCAGCGGCCTCCCAGCAGGTCGATGGCGGGCAGGATCTCGAACCCGGACATCACGAGGCCTCGATCCAGTCCCGGAAGCCGTCCAGCAGGCGCCGTCCGGCCTGCTGGCTCTTCTCGGGGTGGAACTGCACGGCGAGCACGTTGTCGCGTGCGACCGCGGCGGCGAAGGCGCCGCCGTAGTCGGTCCAGCCGACCACGCAGTCCGACCCGGCCGCAACGGCGCGGTAGGAGTGGACGAAGTAGTAGTGGTCCCGCTCGGGCAGCCGGGACACCACCGGGTGGTCGCCCTCGAAGCGCACCTCGTTCCAGCCGATGTGGGGCACGCACAGGCGCTCGCCGCCCGCGGCCTGGTCGGCGAAGCGCTCGACCCGTCCCGGCAGCCAGCCCAGGCCCGGGTGGACCCCGTGCTCGTCGCTCTCGTCGAACAGCAGCTGAAGACCGAGGCAGAGCCCCAGGTAGAAGACGCCCCGATCCACGGCGGCGGCGAGCGCCTCGTCCAGGCCGCGCCGCTGCAGCTCGGCCATGGCGTCCGGGAATGCGCCCACTCCGGGCAGCACGATGCCCGCGCACGAGGCCAGGGCGTCGGGGTCGCCGGTCACCACGGGACGCAGTCCCGAGCGCTCCAGGGCCTTGGCGACGCTGCGCAGGTTTCCGGCGCCGTAGTCCACCACGGCGACGGTCGGGGGGGATGTGGTCGGCATGTCTCTACAGGGCGCCCTTCACCGTCGGGAGCCCGCTCTCCCTGGGGTCGATCTCCACGGCGCCGCGCAGCGCGCGCGCCACTCCCTTGAACACCGCCTCCACCACGTGGTGGGGACTGCGTCCGTAGCGCTTCTCCACGTGCAGATCGAGCCCGGCGTTCTGGGAGAACGCGTAGAGGAAGTCCTCGGTCAGGGTGGCGTCGAAGGCGCCGATGCGGTCGTTCACGAGCTCGACCGTGTAGACCAGGTAGGGCCGGTTGGACACGTCCACCGCGACCTCGACCTTCGACTCGGCCATGGGCAGCACGAAGTGGCCGAAGCGGCGGATGCCGGCGGCCGACCCCAGGGCCTCGCGGAACGCCTGGCCCAGCGCGATCCCCACGTCTTCCACGGTGTGGTGGAGATCGACCTCGACGTCGCCTTCGGCGCGCAGCCTCAGGTCGAACAGACCGTGCCGCGCGAAGGACTCGAGCATGTGGTCGAAGAAGGGAATCCCGGTCGCGACCTCGTACTGGCCGCTGCCGTCGAGATCGAGCTCGATCTGGATGTCCGTTTCCTTGGTCTTGCGCGCGACGGTGGCCCGGCGCCCGCGGCCTGCGTTCTCGGTGGGGGGGGTCTCGCTCATAGCTCGGCTTCGGCCTCCCGCGCCGCTTCGCGTTCGCGACGGGCGCGTCGGATCTTCTGGAGCCGGAGGTCCACGGACCGGCCGTGTCCGGTGAGGCCTTCGACCTCGGCCAGCCGGATCACGTCGGAGCCCAGCTCGCGGAGCTTGGGCGGCTCGAAGCGCACGAAGCTCGTGCGCTTCAGGAAGTCCTCCACTCCCAGGGGCGAGAAGAACCGCGCCGTCCCGCCCGTGGGAAGCGTGTGATTCGGGCCCGCGATGTAGTCGCCGACCGCCACCGGAGTGTAGTGACCCAGGAAGATCGCGCCGGCGTTCTCGATGTTCTTCATCTGGACGTCCGGGTCTTCCACGGCCAGCACGAGGTGCTCGGCCGCGTACTGGTTGGCCAGCTCGATCGACTGGGCCAGGTCCCTGGTGAGCACGATGGCGCCGCGATCGCCCAGCGACTTCTTCGCGATCTTCGCCCGATCCAGGTCCTTCAGCTGCTTGGCCACCGCGTCCTGGACGCGGGTGGCCAGCCCCTTCACGTGGGTGATGAGGATGGACTGCGCCAGCTCGTCGTGCTCGGCCTGGGAGATGAGGTCCGAGGCGATCCAGGCCGGCGTCGCGCTGCGATCGGCCACCACGGCGACCTCGGTCGGGCCGGCTTCGCTGTCGATGTCCACCTCTCCGAACAGCAGGCGCTTGGCGGTGGCGACCCAGATGCTCCCGGGGCCCGTGACCTTGTCCATCTTCGGCACCGAGTCGGTCCCGTAGGCGAAGGCGGCGACCGCCTGGGCGCCCCCCATCTTGAAGACCCGGTGGACCCCCGCGACCTTCGCCGCCATCAACACCTCGGGTCGGATGGAGCCGTCGGCCTCGGGCGGCGTCGCCATGCAGATCTCGCCGACCTCGACCACCGACGCGGGCACCGCGTTCATGATGGCCGTCGACGGGTAGGCCGCCTTGCCCCCGGGCACGTAGATGCCCACCTTGTGCAGCGGCCGCACGCGCTGGCCGAGATAGCCGCCGCCCTCCTCGCGGACCTCCCAGCTCGAGGGAATGCGCTTGCGGTGGAAGTCGCGGACCCGCATGGCCGCCTTGCCGATGGCGGCGCGGTCGGCCGGGTCGACGCGGTCACAGGCCTCGTCCCACTCCTCGCGCGTGACCTCGATGGTCTCGATGGACGCGCCGTCGAACTCGCGAATGCACTCGAGCAGCTCCGGGTCGCCTCCGGCGCGCACCCGGTCGATGATCGCCTGGACCTGGTCCGCGACGTCCAGCACGGTGTCCTCGCGCCGCGCGCACACCGCCTGCCACTTCTCCTGGAAGTCGTCGTCTGCGGTCTGCAGGACCCGCAGAAGCTTCGCGCTCGCCTTCGCCGCCATGCTCAATCCTCCCGGCGCCCGCCGCACCGCCGGCCGGCCCGTCACGGCCGCTGCCCGATCACTCCCCGGTCGAGGGAAGCGAGATCGCGCAGGACCTCGATCCTTTCGAGCCCGGCCCGAGCAAAGGCAGCGCGGACGGGCTCCACCTGTCGGGGGTCGAGCTCGACGGCGAGCCAACCCCCGGCGCGCAGCACCTCGCCCACCCGGGCGACCAGGGGCTGCAGCACCTCGAGCCCGTCCTCTCCTGCAAAGAGCGCTGCCTTGGGCTCGTGGGCCAGCTCGGGAGCGAGCTCGCTCGCCTCCGCGCTGGCCAGATAGGGGGGGTTCGAAACGACCGCGTCGAATTGCATCCCTACGAGAGGTTCGTACAGGTTTCCCTCCAGGAATCGAACGCGCTCTCTCAACTGCAGCTTTTCGGCATTTCCCTCCGCAATCTGTAGCGCGGACGGGGAAATGTCGGTCGCCACCACCCGGGCCTTGGGCCGCTCGCTGGCCAGGGCGAGGGCGATTGCCCCCGACCCGGTCCCGATGTCGGCCACCTCGTACTCGCCGTCGCGGTCGGGCAGGCGGTCGAGGACGGCCGAGACGAGGGTCTCCGTGTCCGGCCGCGGTGTCAGCACGTCGACCGAGACGCGCAGGGGCAGGGACCAGAACTCCTTCTCCCCCAGCAGGTGCGAGACCGGGACCCGCTCTCCCGCGCGCCGCCGCACCAGCTCCCGGAAGGTGGCGCGCTCGGCCTCCATCACCGGCTTCTCGAACTCGACGTAGAGGGCGAGCCGGGTGGTGCCGAGCGCGTGGGCCAGCAGGCACTCGGCGTCGAGCCGGGCGCTCTCGATGCCCTTGGACTCGAAGTGCCGGGTGGTCCAGCGCAGCAGCTCGAGAACCGTCCAGCTGGCGGTGCGCGGCTCGCTCACGCCGACCCCCGGTCGGCCTCGGCCGCTTCGACCTGGGCGAGGAAGTACGAACGCACCCCGTCCACCAGCTCATCGAGGTCGCCCTCCAGCACGCCGTCGAGCTTGTGCAGGGTGATGCCGGCGCGGTGGTCGGTGACCCGGCTCTGGGGGAAGTTGTAGGTGCGGATCTTCTCGCTGCGATCGCCGCTGCCCACCTGGGAGCGGCGCTCGCTCGCGCGCTCGGCGTCGGCGCGCTCGCGCTCGGCCTCCAGCAGGCGGGACCGCAGCACCTTCATGGCCTTGGCCTTGTTCTTGTGCTGGCTCTTCTCGTCCTGGCACTGCACCACGATGCCCGTCGGAACGTGGGTCAGGCGCACGGCCGAGTCCGTGGTGTTGACGCTCTGGCCACCGGGTCCGCCGGCGCGCATGACGTCGACGCGCAGGTCGTTGGGATCGATCTCCACGTCCACCTCCTCGGCCTCGGGCATCACGGCCACGGTGACCGTCGAGGTGTGGATGCGGCCCTGGCTCTCGGTGGCGGGCACGCGCTGCACCCGGTGCACCCCGCGCTCGTACTTGAGGCGGCTGAAGACGTCCCGCCCGTCGACGCTGGCGATGATCTCCTTCAGGCCGCCCCCGCCGGTGTCGGAGGTGGAGAGCGGCTCGACCTTCCAGCCCTGTCGCTCGGCGTAGCGGCTGTACATGCGGAACAGGTCGGCCGCGAACAGCGCCGCCTCGTCACCGCCGGCCCCGGCGCGGATCTCGAGGATGGCGTTCTTCTCGTCGTTGGGGTCCCGGGGCATCAGCAGCTCGCGCAGCCGCGCTTCGTCCTCGGCCACCTCGCCCTCGAGCCGCGCCACCTCCTCGCGGGCCAGCTCGGCCATTTCGGCGTCCTCGTCCTCGCTCATGGCCCGGGCTTCTTCCAGGGCGGCGAGCCCCTTGCGGTAGCGCTCGCCCGTGTCCACCAGCGGCCGCAGCTGGCCCAGCTCCTTGCCGAAGGCCTGGATCTTGCCGGGCTGTCTGGCCAGGTCGGGATCCGAGAGCAGCTGCTCCAGCTCGCGGACGCGGGATTCGGCCTGGGCGATGCGTTCGAGGTAGTCGGCCATGGGCAGGGCCCTCTCCCGGTCCGGCGGGACCAGATCGGGGGAAGTTCGGGGATTCTAGAATGGAAACGGGGATTTGGGAGCAGCCGGGGATCGGGAGAACGCTACGAGGCGCCGGCGTGGAGCCGATGCAGCTCCGCCGGAGCCCCCTGGGCGTGGCCGTGTGCGACCCGTCGGCCGGAGAGCGTGGCGAGGCCGGAGAGCGTGCTGCAAAACCGCGTCTCGAAATCCATGGCGGTCGGAGGCTAGCCCATTCCCACGGGCGCCGCTCCGCGCGACACAGGAGTGTAGACCCGGGGGCGGCGATCGATTATTGAGGGAGGGTGGGCCCGGCGGTCGAGGACCCCCATGCTCCGATGCCGCGCAGTGGAGCGCCGACGACGTGCGCTCATGGAACTCCTTTCGCTGGCTGCCGTCGCCTGCCTGGGCCTGGCGGCCGGCTGCGGCGGAGCTGAATCCCCACCCCAGCGGCCCACGGCCCCGGCCGAGACCCGGCGCATCGAGCGGATCGTCGTGGCCACGGGCACGATCGAGCCCGAGAAGGAGGTCGAGGTCCGCCCCCGGATCGCCGGGATCGTCGAGAAGGTGGCGGTCGAGCCGGGCGACACGGTGGTGCCCGGCCAGATCCTGGTCGAGATCGAGCGCGAGCTGCTGGAGGCGGGCACGAGGGAGGCGCGCGCGGCCCTGCGGGCGGCGGAGGTGGATCGCCGATTCGCCAAGATCGACCTTCGCCGGGCCGAGAACCTGAAGAGCCGGGGCGCGACCTCCGCCAGCGCCAACGACGATGCCAAGGCGCTCTACGAGCGCAGCATCGCCCAGGTGGCCCGCGCCCGGGCGGCGCTCGACCACCTCGAGGTCCAGCTCCGCTACGCCACCGTCCGCTCGTCGCTGACCGGTCGCGTCCTCGACGTCGACATCGAGGAGGGCAGCGCGGTCTCCCCCGTGACCGCGGTGACCGGCGGCAGCCTGCTGCTGTCGATCGCGGCCACGGACCGCCTCCACCTCGAGGGCCTGGTCGACGAGAACGAGGTGGCCCGGGTGTCGGTGGGCCAGCCGGCCCGGATCCGCACCGAGGCGTACACCGACCGCACCTTCGAGGGGCGGGTCCGGAAGATCTCCCCGGTCGGCCACCGCGTGCAGAACGTCACCTACTTCGAGGTCGAGGTGGAGGTCGTGGACGCCGACGCCCAGCTCCTGCGTCCGCGCATGTCGGGCGACGCCGAGATCGTGGCCGAGGTCATCGAGGACGCGCTGGTGGTCCCCGAGGCGGCCCTTCGCTACGCCGGCGAGGAGATCTACGTGGACGCCGTCGCCGACGACGAGACCGGCGCCGTCGAGCGACGCAGCGTGGTGATCGGCGTGGTCGACGGCGCGTACGTCCAGATCCTCGACGGTCTGTCGGCGAACGATCGGGTGACGGTCCAATGAGCGCCGCGCATCCGCTGATCGACCTCCGGGGCGTCTCGAAGGTCTACCAGACCGGTCGCGTCCCGGTGGAGGCGCTGCAGAAGGTCGACCTGCGCATCGATCGGGGCGAGCTCGTGGCCATCATGGGACCCTCGGGCTCCGGCAAGACCACGCTGCTGGAGATCCTGGGCTGCCTGTCCCAGCCGAGCGGAGGCACCTATCGGCTGGACGACCGCCTGGTGTCCGGCATCTCCTCCGACGGGCTGGCCGCGCTCCGCGGGGAGCAGATCGGGTTCGTGTTCCAGAGCTTCAACCTGCTGCCGCGGCTCAGCGCGCTGGAGAACGTCGAGCTTCCCCTGGTCTACCGGAAGGTGGCCCGACGCACCCGGCGCCGACGGGCCCTCGAGGCCCTCTCGCGGGTCGGCCTGGGCGACCGCGCCCGGCACCGGCCGGCCGAGATGTCCGGCGGCGAGCGGCAGCGGGTCGCCGTGGCGCGGGCGCTGGTGAACCGCCCGGCGCTCGTGCTGGCCGACGAGCCCACGGGCAACCTCGACACTCGCACCGGCGACGAGATCCTGGGCCTGCTTCGCGACCTCCACGCCGATGGCAACACCGTCGTGATCGTCACCCACGATCCGCGCATCGGCGAGGGGGCGCCGCGGGCCATCGCCATTCGCGACGGCCGGCTGGCGTCGGACTCGGGCGCGCCGTGCTGATCCGCGAGGTCCTGCGGCAGGCCCTGCGCACGCTCCTCGCCCACCGCCTCCGGGCCGCGCTCACGCTGTTCGGCTTCGTCTGGGGCACGGCCTCGGTCATCTTCCTGGTGGCGTGGGGGGACGGTGTGCGCGTCATGTTCGAGCGGGGCTTCTCCCGCTCGGGACGCAACATGGGGGCCATCGTGGCGGGACGGATCGGTGAGGATTTCACCGCCGCTGCGGACCGGCGCTGGCTCTGGCTCACCAGCGACGACGTCGAGGTCGTGCGGCGCCGCGCCCGGCTTCCGGTGCTGGTGGGCGCGGAGACCCAGGACTTCAAGCTCGCGAGCTATCGGGGCCGGGCGCTCACGACCGACGTCCGGGGTCTCGATCCCGAGAGCCAGGCCATCCGCGCCGGGCGGCTGGCGTCGGGGCGGGGCATCAGCCGCACCGACCTCGAACATCGTCGCCGGGTGGCCGTCCTGGGCGACCGGCTCCGGCGCAAGCTCCTGGGGGCCCACGGCGGTCTGGGCAGCTGGATCCGGGTGGCCGGTACGCCGTTCCAGGTCGTCGGGCTGCTCGACCCGGTCGGGGTCCAGCTCCAACGCGACGGCCTGGAGATCGACGACCAGATCTGGGTGCCGCTCTCCACCTTCCAGGTCTACTGGCCGCGCTGGTGGACCGACGAGCCCTACGTCAAGAAGATCCTCTACCGGGTCCGCGACCGGCAGATGTACGACGCCACACGCGACGAGATGCGCGCCATCGTGGCCGATCGGCTCGGCGTGTCGCGTTCCGACGACCAGGCGGTCTTCGCCTGGAGCCCCATCGACGGCATGCGCAAGATCCCCATCGATCAGACCCGCGGCCTGATGGCCATCATCTCGCTCACCACCCTGGTGATCGGCGGGGTCGGCGTGCTCAGCATGATGCTCGACTCGGTCCACGAGCGGCGGCAGGAGATCGGGGTCCGCCTGGCGGTGGGCGGTCGACGGCGAGACGTGCTCGTGCAGTTCTTCCTCGAGACGTTCTGCGTGGCCGGGCTGGGGGGGCTCCTGGGGGTCGGGCTCGGGGTCGGCGCGAGCCTGGGTCTGGGGGCCATCGATGCGCCCGACCTCGTACCGCTGCCGGTGCTCTCGGGCCGCATCATCGCGCTCGCCGTGGGCGTGATGGTCGCGATCGCGCTGTGCGCGGGTCTCTGGCCCGCCTGGCGGGCCACCCGGGTCGATCCCGCCGTGACCCTGAGGATGGAGTGAGGCGCCGCGGCCGCGCCGCCCGGCGCGCCCCCTGGACCGCGCTGGCGGATCTCGCCCTGGAGACGGCGAAGAGCCTGCGCGCCCACGCGCTGCGCTTCACGCTGACATCGCTCGGCATCCTCTGGGGCGCCGCCATGCTGACGTACCTGGTCTCGTCGTCGCTGGGCTCCGAGCGCCACTTCCGGACGCAGATCGAGAAGACCGGGCCCAAGCTCATGTACGTCATCCCGGGCGCCCTCGTGAAGGAACGGGCCGGAGAGCGGGGGGCGCGAACCCTCGAGCTCGAGGCCGAGGATGCCGACCGACTGGCCCCCCTCGAGCTGGTGGAGGCCTCCTCGCCGGTGCTCTTCTTCTGGAACCGCATCGTGCGGGCGGGCGGGCGCACCCGGCTGCTCACCGTGCGCGGTCTGGGCGAGGCCGGCCCGGACATCCGGAACTTCGCCGTGGCCGAGGGGCGCGGCTTCCGGCGCTCGGACGTGGAGCGGCACGAGCGGGTGGCCCTGATCGGCGCCAAGGCGAAGCGATGGCTCTTCGGCGACGCACCGGCGTTGGGGCGCTCGCTTCGCATCGAGTCCATCCGCTTCCGCATCGTCGGCGTGACCGAGGAGAAGGGCGACCAGATGATGCACTTCGGCGGCGAGGACGATGCCATGATCCTGGTGCCCTACACCACGGCCATGCGTCTGCTCTCCCAGGAGGACCGGATCGATCAGATCCTCCTGGCCCCCATGGAGCGCGAGCGGACGGGGGAGGTCGTCCGCGCCACCCGGTCCGTGCTCGGCGCCCACCACCGCTTCCATCCGAATCAGGAGCTGGCCCTCAACTTCATCGACGTCCAGGAGGTGATGGCCATCCTGAACGCGATCTTCGGGGGCTTCCGCCTGTTCCTGTTCGGAACCGGCATCATCACCCTGATCGTCGGCGCCGTCGGGGTGATGAACATCATGATCGTGGTGGTGGGCGAGCGCATCCCGGAGATCGGACTGCGCAAGGCGGTGGGCGCGCCGAGCTCGGCCATCTTCGGCCTGTTCCTGGCCGAGTGCACGACGGTCTGCGTGCTGTCGGGCGCGGTCGGAACGTTCCTGGGCTTCGCCCTCGTGAACCTCGCACGCGAGGCCCTCGGCCCCGCCCACCCGATGGCCTCGGCCCCGGTCTGGGACCTCCAGGTGACGGCGGCGGTCTCGCTCTGCCTGGTGGCGGTCGGCATCGCCGCGGGCGTACTGCCCGCCCTGCGCGCAGCGCGCGTGCCTCCCTCCGAGTCGCTGAGGGCCGGATAGGAGCCCTGGGACGGGCTCCAGGGCGCTCTACGAGTTCATCGAGTCGAGGAAGTCGGCGTTGCTGTCGGTCGCCTTGATCTTCTCGAGCAGGAACTCCATGGAGTCCACCGGCGACAGCGGCGACAGGACCTTGCGCAGGATGTACATGCGGTTGAGGGTCCCCTCGTCGAGCAGCAGCTCCTCGCGGCGGGTCGCCGAGCGGTTGATGTCGATCGCGGGGTAGGTGCGCCGGTCGGCCAGCTTGCGATCGAGCACGATCTCGCTGTTGCCGGTGCCCTTGAACTCCTCGAAGATCACCTCGTCCATGCGCGAACCGGTGTCGATGAGCGCGGTGCCGATGATCGTGAGGCTGCCGCCCTCCTCGACGTTGCGCGCCGCGCCGAAGAAGCGCTTCGGCTTGTGGAGCGCGTTCGAGTCGACGCCGCCGGACAGGATCTTGCCCGAGTGCGGCACCACCGTGTTGTGGGCGCGCGCCAGGCGCGTGATCGAGTCGAGCAGGATGACCACGTCGCGCTTGTGCTCGGTGAGCCGCTTGGCCTTCTCGATCACCATGTCCGCCACGCGCACGTGGCGGCTGGCGGGCTCGTCGAAGGTCGAGGAGATGACCTCGGCCTTCACGTTGCGCGCCATGTCGGTCACTTCCTCGGGCCGCTCGTCGATGAGCAGCACGATGAGATAGACCTCGGGGTGGTTCTCGGCGATGGCGTTGGCGATGTCCTTGAGGATCATCGTCTTGCCGGCCTTGGGCGGCGACGTGATCAGCGCGCGCTGGCCCTTCCCGATGGGCGCGATGAGGTCGATGATGCGCGTGGTGAGCCCGCCCGAGCGGGCCTCCATGTTGAACTTCTCCTGGGGATAGAGCGGAGTGAGCGCGTCGAAGAGGATCTTGTGCTTGGCCTTCTCCGGCGCCTCGAAGTTGATGCTCTCGACCTTCAGGAGCGCGAAGTACCGCTCGCCGTCCTTGGGCGGGCGGATCTGACCCTGGATCGTGTCGCCGGTCCGCAGGTTGAAGCGGCGGATCTGCGACGGCGACACGTAGATGTCGTCGGGCCCCTCGAGGTAGTTCTGGTCCGGCGCGCGCAGGAAGCCGAACCCGTCCTGGAGGATCTCGAGCACGCCCTGGGCGTAGATCTTGCCCTTGCTCTCGGTCTGGGCCTTGAGAACCGCGAAGATCAGGTCCTGCTTGCGCAGGCTCGCCGCGTTCTCGATGTCCATGTCCTCGGCCTGGGTCACCAGGTCCGCCATGGGCATCTCCTTCAGCTCCATGACGTTCAGGCGCTCTCCGCCGTCGTCCTCCGCGGCGGCCAGCTCCTCTTCGGCGAGCTCGTCGTCGGAGGGCAGGTAGTCCCGCTGCGCCGACTTGCCTCGGCCGCCGCCTCCGCCCGTGCCGCGGGAACGGCGCCCGCGCCCGCGACGGCTGCGGTTGCCGCCGGATCCGTTCGAATCGCTTGCTCGCTGAGTGCTCACGTGACGGCCTCTCTTCCTGGCTTTCTCGGTCTCATGGTCGGTACTTCGATCACGGGTTTGTGGGATGGGTCGGGGGTTCGAACCTGGTTCGCCGATGGGGGCCGGCTCGTCGGTCGGCCCGGGCGGTTCTGGGAGGGCGGGGGATCGGTTGGCTGCCTCGGCTCCGGTTCCCGTGCGGGGATCGGGCTGGTGGGCGGCTGGAGGTGGCTCCTCGCTCCTGGTTCGGCTCGTTCGCTCGAAAGATTGACCGAATTCTCCGGTGCTCCGGTGCGACGGGGCCGCTCTCGTGTGCCACTTCCTGGTGGCGACGGCGCCCCTGGTGGCGACGGCGTCCCGATGCCGGGTCCGCTGCTTCCCGAGATTGGAGGTCGGGGATTCTCGGGGGGTTCAGCGGGATGCGATCTCGGGAGCTCCCGTCGCCTCGACCCTTCGCTCGACCGCTTCCTCGCGGGGTTCTCACCTCGGAACCGTCTAGTCCGTCTGATCCGTCGAAACGGATGGAGGCGGATGAAGCGCTGAGCTGGGACGGGATCACCCGGAGGGCAATACGGTAGGAAGGCTACGTCTGGGATCTCCCCCTGTCAAGAGCGGTCCAGGGCCGAGCGGGGGGCGATGTGGTGAAGGAGCCGCCCGGCCGCGGCGCCGTCCCGGCGATGGGAGTGGAAGCGCTCCGGCTGGCTGAAGGTGCACGGCCGCTCGATCGCCCCGCGCGCCTCGGGCGCGAGACCCGCCCGGTCGAGCGCCGTCTGCGCCAGGCGACCGAGGTCCAGCAGGGCGTGGCCCGGGCCGGTCGGGGCGAGCGCGGCGTCGAGGTCGTCGCCGAAGGCCGCCCGGAGCGGGTCGAGAACCGGTCGATCGACCTCGTAGTGCGCCCGCCCGATGTGGGGACCGACCACGGCGACCCAGGACGCGGTGGGGTGGGCTCCGCGAAGGGCGGAGAGCGCCGCGGGAATCACCCCGAGCGCCAGCCCCTTCCAGCCGGCGTGGATCGCCGCCACCCAGCGCCCGTCGCGCGAGGCCGCGAGCACGGGGACACAGTCCGCGGTCACGACGGCGACCGCCCGGCCGGGGAGCGAGGAGATGACCGCGTCGGCCTCCTCGGGCGCGAGCGTCCCGTCGCGCCCGACGCGGGCCACGCTGCGTCCGTGGACCTGGGTCGGACGCAGGACGTCCGGCGGCGCGAGGCTCGAGCGTTCGCCGAACCCGTGCTCGACCCCGCAGGCGTCGAGCAGCCCGTGCCGGAGTCCGGGGGCGCTCACGCTCCTCCCTTCCGGGCGGCCGCCCGCTCCTGGGCGGCCAGCCGGCGCTCGAGGCCGGCCAGGTCGGCCGGCCACTCGGCTTCGAAGCGCAGGTGCTCGCCCGTGGTGGGATGGCGGAAGCCCAGCACCGCGGCGTGGAGCGCCGGCCGGTCGAGGCCGTGGGCGTGGCCGCGGCTCTGGCCGCGCCCGTAGACCGGGTCGCCCACGATCGGGGTCCCGACCGACGCCAGGTGCACGCGGATCTGATGGGTCCGACCGGTCTCCGGACGCACGGCGAGGCGGCACACCCCACTGGCGGGAAAGCGCCGGGCCACGCTCCAGGCCGTGTGGGCCTCCCGCCCGGCCCGGGTCTGCACGGACATCCGCTTGCGGTCCCGTGGGTGGCGGCCGATCGGCCGGTCGACCCGGCCGCTGTCCTCGCCGGGCAGTCCGCGGACCCACGCGTGGTAGACGCGCTCGATGCTGTGGTCGTGGAACTGCTCGGCCAGCTGGCGGTGGGCGCGATCGCGCTTGGCGGCGACCATCACGCCCGACGTGCCCTGGTCCAGGCGGTGGACGATCCCCGGCCGGAGCACGCCGCCCACCCCGGCCAGGTCGCGACAGTGGTGGAGCAGCGCGTTGACCAGGGTTGCGCGCGCATGGCCCGGCGCCGGATGCACGACCAGACCCGCCGGCTTGTCGAGCACGATCAGGTCCTCGTCCTCGTAGATCACCGCGAGCGCGATGTCCTCGGGCTCCGGGACCGCGGGAGCCGGCGGCGGCGGCGCGGCCTCGATCTCGTCGCCGCTCACCACGCGCCGGCTCGCCCGCACGGCCACGCCGTTCAGGCTGACCTGCCCGGCGTCGATCCAGCGACGCACCTGGGAGCGCGGGACGTCGGCCAGCGCCGCCAGCGCGCTGTCGATGCGCTGCCCCTCGCTCTCGGAGCCGACGACGAACTGGAGGAGGTCGCGGTCGGCGCCCCGATCCGCTGTGGTGTCGGCGGGCGTGGCATCACCTGCGGCCGAGCAGACGCGAAGGGCGGCGGGCGGTGCGCGACTCCTCGAGCCGGGCGATGTAGCTGGCTGCGACCTGCGGGCCGTCGAGGCCGATGGCCCGGGCGTAGGCGGTCACGAAGCCGCGCACGTAGACCGGTGCGGGCAGGTCGTCGTAGGCGTCGTCCTCGATGAAGCGCAGGTAGGACGGGTTGATCTTGGTGATCGCGGCGACCTGGTCGATCTCGATCCCGCGGTGCATGCGCGCGCGGCGCAGCCGCGAGCCGTCGTAGTCCGAGCCCTCCGGGCCCTCGTCGATCTCCTCGAAGGCCTCGATGGGGGGCAGGGGCTGGGCCTCGGAGACGGGCTCCGCGGGCTGCGGCGCCGGCGCCTCGGCCCCGGCGGCCTCCCCGGCGCGTCCGAGCACGCTGCGGTCGTACTCCTCCCGGGTCTGGCTGTCGGACAGCACGCGGTAGGCGAGATCGATGCGCTCCCGGATGACCTCGGCGTCGTTCTGGTCGAACACCGAGTACAGCGCCAGGGAGTCCTGGTCGTAGGAGCTGCGAACCATCCGGTAGGCCCGCTCGATCTGCTCGGGCGTGGCGTTCTCCGGGATTTCGAGGGTCTCGTAGTGGGTCTGGACCTCGAGGGGCTTCACCGGGGCGCTCCTGAAACGGGACTCGCGGCCGCTCCGGCCGCCTGGCCCGCGGGCCGTGCGAGCTTGCGCGCGATCCGCTCGATGTAGACCGCCGCGTCGCTCTCCCGACCGAAGTCGATGACCGGACGCCGCGCCTGGATGGAGCGACGGACCTGCTCGTCGTGGCTCACGTAGCCGAGATACTCCGCCTCGACGCCGAAGTACTTGCGGCAGACGCTCGAGACGGCGAAGCCCAGCTTGATGTCCTCGGCGGTGCGCACCTCGTTGACCACGATGCGCGGCCGGAACGAGCGCATGGTCTCCGCGAAGCGCGCGCCCTCCACCGGGTCGAGGGTCTCGATCTCGCGCAGCAGGTCGAGGGGCGTGCGGATGCCGCGCTCGTTGCGCTGGTCCATGGCCTGGCTCACCAGCTTGCGCACCCCGTGGCCCACCATCGCGAGGCGGAGCCGGCGGTAGAAGGCGGCGCGCAGGAAGGTGTAGGCGTTCTCGACCGACGTCGGCTCGGGCGCGATCACGATCAGTCCGTCGTCGCCGACCAGGAAGTAGTCGAGGACCGATGCGTGGGTCCCGGCGCCGAGGTCGAGGAACACGAAGTCCGCGTCGAGCTGGCGCAGCGAACGCATGAGCCGCACCCGACGCAGGTGGCTCGGCTGCGCGCCGCCCAGGTTCGCGTCGGTGCCGGCGATGAGCCGGAGGTTCCGCAGGGGCGTGTCGACCACGAGCTTCGCGAGGTCTTCCTCGCGTCGGGCCACGAAGTCGGCCAGGCTCGTCGGCGGCGCCTTGGCGCCCACGCAGGTGTGGAGGTTCGCACCCTCGAGGTCGGCGTCCACGGCGACCACGCGAAAGCCCGCGCGCGCCAGGGCGGCGGCGATGTTGGCGGTGACGAAGGTCTTGCCGACCCCGCCCTTGCCCCCACCCACCGACACGATGCGCGCCGGCTTCTGGATGTTCCGGTTCACCGGATCCGTGGCTCGTCCCCCTCGAACCGGGCCCTGCGGGCCCTGCGGTCGTTCTTCAGCGTTGCATCCGTCGCGCTTCGGTCGCGCCTCGGTCTTGCGGTCTTGCGGTCACCCCGTCACCCGGCCGGCGAGCCGTTCGAAGCCCGGCTCGCACCCACTCACGAGGCGGCGCTCGGACCGTGGCGCGCCGGGTCGTGGGATTGCAGGAAGGGTGTCCACTCGTGGTAGCGGACCATGCCCATGGGAGCGCTCAGCAGCGGAGTCCAGCGCGGGCGGGAAGGCGACCGCCGCAGCCGGAACCCGGCCTGCTCGGGCGTCCGCCCGCCCTTGCGCCGATTGCAGGCGATGCACGAGCAGACCACGTTCTCCCAGGTGGTGCGCCCTCCCTGGGCCCGCGGCACCACGTGATCGAGGTTGAGCGAGGCGCGCCCGGGCCTCACGCCGCAGTACTGACACGTGAACCGGTCACGGGAGAAGATGTTGCTCCGGCTGAAGCGGACGTGGCGACGAGGCAGTCGGTCGTAGTAGGACAGCACGATCACTCTTGGTACCGGGAGTCGGCCGCCCGAGGTTCCGACGTGGTCGCCATCGTGTTCCCGCCGTCCCGCCCAGTCGTCGAAGTCGAACGTCCGGTACTCGCTGTCGAGGGCCAGTGCGGTTCCCTGATAGATCATCGAGAACGCGCGACGCACCGTCGTGACGTGAACCGGGAGATAGACTCGATTCAATACCAGGACGTTGGTGTTCAACATGGCTCTCGACGCGAGAAACCTAACCGATGGACGTTTCCCGTTCAACGCAGGGCGGTTTCGAGCGATGCTGCGAGTGCGTCCCGGCCCGCTTCGGTCAGGGTCCGGAGGTCGAAGAGGAGCGCCTCGTCGCGCACCCGCGCGACCACCGGCGGATCGCAACGGCGCAGCCGAGCCGCCAGCGGCTCCGCACCCTCGCCGCCCCGCAGTGCCACCACCCAGGTGTCGAGCTCGAAGGCGGGAAGCGAGCCGCCCCCGACGGGCGCGCGGTCGGGCTCGCACCGGATCTCGATTCCGGCGTCGCGCAGAGCGGGGATCCGCGCCAGGCGTTCGTGGAGCGCGCGCGCCCGGGCCTCGAGCTCTTCGGGCGATGCCAGCAGCGCGGCCAGGACCGGGATGTGGTCTTCGGGGGACGGCCCGAGCAGCGCCGCGAGCGTCCAGTCGAGGGCGGCGAGCGTCATCTTGTCCAGACGCAGCGCCCGGGCGAGGGGATTGCGGTCCATCGCCTCCACGATCGACCGGCGTCCCAGCACCAGGCCCGCCTGGGGACCCCCGAGCAGCTTGTCGCCGGAGAAGCAGACCAGGTCGACACCGCTGGCGAGCCGCGAGGGCGCGTAGGCCTCCCGCGGGAAGCCGCGGGCGGAGAGATCGACCAGGGTGGCGCTCCCCAGATCCTCGACCACGGGCACTCCGGCCCGACGCCCGATCTCCACCAGCTCACCCGGTCCCACCTCGGTCACGAAGCCGCGGAGCTCGAAGTTGCTGCGGTGGACCTTGAGCAGCAGCGCCGTCTCGGGCCCGATGGCCCGCTCGTAGTCACGGGCGTGGGTCCGGTTGGTGGTCCCGACCTCCACCAGCTTCACGCCGGCCCGCGCCATGATGTCGGGCACCCGGAAGGAGCCGCCGATCTCGACGAGCTCGCCCCGGGACACCACGACCTCGCGCCCCCGGGCCAGGGTGTCGAGGGCGAGCAGGACCGCGGCCGCGCAGTTGTTCACGGCGCTGGCCGCCTCGGCGCCGCTGAGCTGGGTGAGCTTTCGGGCCACCCGCGACCCGCGGCGGCCCCGGCGGCCGGTCTCCAGGTCGAGCTCCAGGTCGGAGTAGCCGCTGGCGGCCAGCGCTGCGCGGGCCGCGCCCGGCGCCAGGGGCGCTCGCCCGAGGTTCGTGTGGAGCACGACGCCGGTGGCGTTGATCACCGGACGCGGGGCGGGCGCCGCCGCCGCCTGGGCCAGCCCGAGCCCCTTTGCGATCATGTTCTCATGGTTGGGCGCCGCCCGGCCGCTCTCCAGCCCCTCCCTGGCCCGCGAGATGGCCGTCCGCGCGCCCTGCGCCAGAGCCCAGGCCGGCAACGAGGGGTCCCGGGCGCCCATCTCGTCGGCCAGGGCGTCCACCGAGGGCAGGGCCCGACGCGGATCCGGGTTGACGGGGCCTCGGGGATTCATGATTGTTCGTCGCAAGTTCGTGCGGTCGCGCAGCTTTGCCGTGCACCAGCCGACTTCCGGGCGTTGGCCCCGCCCCGAGAGCGACGGGCGCTCCCACAGTGGGCGCCCCTCGTCGAGGGTGGGGCGAAGGGTCGCTCGGAGGCTTCCGGCGGACCGGGCGTACCGACTCCGAGAGGGGACTGCGGCGGGGTGCTGCGACGGTCTCTCGGGGCGGGCATCTCGGCGCGACCGTAGAGTGAGATCCTGTGCGAGTCAATGAATTTCTCTTTGATATCGGGACATTAGCGACGGCCAGTCCCCGATCGGACGGCGCACTGGGCGCCTGCGACCCCGTCTGAACCCCGCCCCGCCGGGCCCTTGCCGGCGGACCCATCGTATGGACCCGATGGCTCGCCAGAGCCGCACGCGCAGCGCGCCCGGCGCTCGCTGCGGCGATGGGACAGCGACGGGGATGCAGAACGAAATCATCATCAACGCCGACCCGGGCGAGACCCGCGTCGCCGTCATGGAACGCTCGTCGTTCAGCGAGCTGCACATCGAGCGCCGCGAGACCCGGTCGGTGGCCGGCAGCGTCATCAAGGGGCGCGTGACCCGGGTGCTGCCCGGCATGCAGGCCTCGTTCGTGGACATCGGCCTCGAGAAGGCGGCGTTCCTCTACGCCGGCGACTACTTCGACGAGAGCGTCCAGGCCGACGCCGCCCCGCGCCGGGGACGCGGTCGCAACGGCTCGCGGCGCGAGCCGCCGCGCATCGACACCATGCTCTCCGAGGGCCAGGAGATCGTCGTCCAGGTCGCCAAGGAGCCCATCGGCACCAAGGGCGCGCGGATCATCTCCCACATCTCCATCCCCGGCCGGCACCTGGTGTTGACGCCGTGGTCCAAGCGGGTCGGCGTCTCCCGCCGCATCGACTCCGACCGGGAGCGGCGCCGCCTGCGCGAGATCGTCAACCGCCTGCGGCCGGCGGACCTGGGCTTCATCATCCGCACCGCCGGCGACGGCGTGCGCGAGGCCGACCTCGAGGCGGACATCCGCTACCTGGCCGCCGTCTGGGAGGAGATCCGGCTGGGCAAGGAGGAGGCCGACGCGCCGGCCATCCTGTACTCGGAGCCGGACCTGCCCCTGCGCGTCATCCGCGACTTCGCGAACTCGGACACCCGGCGCGTCGTGATCGACTCGCCCGAGGTCCACGCGAACCTCACCCGCTTCGTGGAGCGGTACGTCGCCGACCCCCAGCCGAAGATCGAGCGCTACGCCGGAGACGCGCCCATCTTCGACCACTTCGGCCTCGAGCAGCAGATCCACGGCAACCTGCAGCGCAAGGTCTGGCTCAAGTCGGGCGGCAGCCTGATCATCGACCAGAGCGAGGCGCTCACGGCCATCGACGTGAACACCGGGCGCTACGTCGGCAAGCGCGACCTCGAGGAGACGGTCCTCAAGACGAACCTCGAGGCGGTCAAGGAGGTCGTCCACCAGCTCCGCTTCCGGAACATCGGCGGGCTGATCATCATCGACCTGATCGACATGGAGAGCCAGGAGAACCGCGAGAAGGTCTACCGGGCGCTCCAGGAGGCGATTCGCGGCGACAAGGCCAAGACCAACATCCTCAAGATCTCCGAGCTCGGCCTGGTGGAGATGACCCGCAAGCGGACGCGGGAGAACCTCGTGCAGACCCTGTGCGAGCCGTGCGGCTACTGCGAGGGGCGGGGGTACGTGCTCTCGGCCGAGAGCGTGGCGTTCAAGGTGCTGCGCGAGATCCGCAAGGACCTCCCGCGCTTCTGCGGGCGCAGCATCGCCGTGACCGTCGCGCCCCCGGTGGCGGAGCAGCTGCTCACGACCGAGAAGCAGGCGGTGGCCGATCTGTCCGAGGAGCTGGGTCGCGAGATCGAGATCCGGGCGAAGCCCGGTCTGCACCAGGAGCAGTTCGAGGTGCTGGCCCTGGACCAGGGTCCGGCGGTCTCGATCCCCCTGCGCTGGCTCGGGGCGCCGGAGCCCGAGGCCCGGCCCGTCATCGAGGAGCCCGAGCCGGAGAAGGGCGAGCCGGAGAAGGCCGGGGCGGAGCCCGCGGCGCGGGCCGACGCACCCGTCGAGGCCGCCGAGCCCGCGGAGCCCGCCGAGCCCGAGCGGGCCGGAGGGGCGGAGCCCGTGGCCGCCGCGCCCGCGCCGGAGGCCGCGGAGAGCGCGGCCGGCGACGAGGCCGAGGCCGCCGTGCCCTCCGGGGAGGAGGGCGGGCCCGAGCCCGCGGCGGCCGCCCAAACGCTTGACGAAGCAGCCAGAAAGACCATACTGCCGCCCTCTCCGGCCGAACCCGGTGTCGAGGCGTCGCCCTCGCCGGAGCCGGATCTCCCAGAGCCCGAAGCGACGGTCGCGGCCTCGAGTGAGCCCGCCGACCCCGCAGCCGATGCCTTGAGCGCCGCGGGCGAATCGCTGGAACGGAAAGAGCGCGAGGGTTCGTGATGTACGCCGTTGTTCGCACAGGCGGAAAGCAGGTCCGGGTCGAGCCCGGTGCATCGGTCCGGGTGGAGAAGCTGCCCGGCGAGGTCGGCGACGAGATCGCGCTGGGCGAGGTGCTGCTCGTGGGTGGGGAGGGCGATCTGAAGATCGGGACCCCGCTGGTCGATGGAGCACGGGTGGTCGGGGTCATCACCGACCAGGGCCGCGGTCCGAAGATCACGATCTTCAAGGCCAAGCGGCGCAAGCAGTACCGGCGCAAGCAGGGTCACCGCCAGGCGTACACCGAGATCCGCGTGGATCGGGTCGAAGGCTGAGGAATTCGAGATGGCGCACAAGAAGGGTCAGGGAAGCTCCCGCAACGGTCGCGACAGCAACGGTCAGCGGCGCGGGGTGAAGGTGTTCGGTGGTCAGACCGTGAGCGCCGGCTCCATCCTCGTTCGCCAGCTCGGCACGCGCATCCACCCCGGGCGCAACGTGGGCCTCGGCAAGGACTACACGCTGTTCGCCCTGGTCGACGGCACGGTGAGCTACGGCCGCAACCGCGGCCGGCGCGTCGCCCACGTCGACTCCGCCCAGTAGCCCCGCGGAGGCGGCCGCGCCCCGGCCGGCCGGTCTCCCATGAAGTCATCCGACGCGTTCGTCGACGAGGTCACGATCTCCGTCACCTCGGGTGACGGCGGAAACGGCTGCGTCTCGTTCCGGCGGGAGAAGTTCGTCCCCCACGGCGGTCCCGACGGCGGCGACGGCGGTCGCGGCGGCGACGTCGTCCTCGTGGCCGAGACCCGCGTGGGCACCCTGCTCGACTACCGCTACCGGCGTGAGCTGAAGGCGCAGCGCGGCGCGGCCGGCGAGGGCGCGCGGCGCACGGGCGCCGACGGCGAGGACCAGGTGCTGAAGGTCCCGGTGGGCACCGTGGTCCACGACGCCGACGCGCCCGCCGACGCACCGCCGCTGGCGGATCTCTCGGAGCCGGGCGAGCGCTGGGTCGCGGCCCGGGGCGGAGGCGGCGGCGCGGGCAACGCGCGCTTCGCGACGCCGACCCGTCAGGCGCCGGACTTCGCCAAGCCCGGCCGACCGGGCGAGAGCCGGCGCCTGCGGCTCACCTTGAAGCTGCTGGCCGACGTCGGACTCCTGGGCTTCCCGAACGCCGGCAAGTCGACGCTGCTGCGCCGCATCTCGGCGGCGCGGCCGCGGGTCGCCGCCTACCCGTTCACCACCCTGGTCCCCTGTCTGGGCGTGGCCGAGGTCGGAGACCGTCGCTTCGTGGTGGCCGACATCCCGGGCCTCATCGAGGGCGCCAGTGACGGAGTCGGGCTGGGGGATCGCTTCCTGCGCCACATCGAGCGCACGCGGATCCTCGTCCACCTGCTCGACGGCGGCGCCATGGCGCTCGAGGAGCGGGACCTGCTGGAGGACTACGACGCGATTCGCGAGGAGCTCCGCCGCTACGAGCCCGGGCTCCTGGAGCGGCGCGAGATCGTGGCGCTCAACAAGGTCGACCTGCTGGGAGACGGCGCCGCCCTCGATCCGGTCGAGTCCGCGCTGCGCGAGCGCGGCCTCGAGGTCATGCGCATCTCGGGGGCCACCGGCGCCGGGGTGAGCGCCCTGCTGGGCTTCCTGGCCGCAGCGCTGGACGAGGCCGAGGCGGCCGGGGTCGCCTCGGCGGCGGAGCTGGGGGCATGACCACGATCGATCCGCGCTCGGTCGCCCGCGAGGCGCGACGCATCGTCGTGAAGGTGGGGAGCAGCACGCTCACCGACGACGGATCCCTGCGCACGCGGGTCTTCGGATCGCTGGCCCGCCAGGTCGCGGCGCTGATGGAGGCCGGGCGCGAGGTCGTGATCGTGTCGTCGGGCGCCATCTCGGTGGGGAGCCGCCGGCTGGGCTGGGACCACCCGGGCCGGTCGATCCCGGAGAAGCAGGCCGCAGCCGCGGTCGGCCAGATCGGGCTCGTGGAGCTCTACCAGCGCCGCTTCGCGCGCCACGGCATCGACGTCGCGCAGGTGCTCCTCACCCGGCACGGCCTCGACGACCGCGAGCGGTTCCTCAACGCCCGACACACCCTGACCGAGCTGCTCCGCCTGGGCGTAGTCCCCGTCGTGAACGAGAACGACACGGTGTCGACCGAGGAGATCCGCTTCGGCGACAACGACAACCTGTCGGCGACCGTCGTCAGCCTCGTGGGCGCAGGGCTGCTGGTCATCCTCACCGACGTCGACGGGCTCCACGCCTGGAAGCCCGAGGCGGGGAAGCCGCGCCCGCCGCTCATCGAGACCGTCGAGCGGGTGACGCCGGAGATCCAGCGCGCCGCCCAGGGGGCGGGGAGCGCCTTCGGTCGGGGCGGCATGATCACGAAGCTCGAGGCCGCCGATTCCGCCGGACGCTCGGGCGCGGCCATGGTGCTGTGCAACGGTCGCACCCGCGACGTGCTGCTGCGGGTGGCCGACGGAGAGAAGCTCGGAACGCTGTTCCTGCCCCGGGAACGCATGGCCAGCCGCAAGCACTGGCTGGCCTTCACCGCGCGGACCCGCGGCGAGCTGGTGCTGGACGCCGGCGCCGTGGAAGCCATCCGCGTCCGGGGCCGCAGCCTGCTCGCCGCCGGCGTCACCGGAGTCCGGGGCCACTTCCACATCGGCGATCCGGTGGCGTGCGTCGCGGAGGACGGCACCGAGATCGCGCGGGGCCTGGCGGCCTACTCCGCCGCAGAGGTCGAGCGGATCAGCGGCCGGCCCACGAGCGAGATCGACCGGGTGCTAGGATACTCGAACGGCGACGAGGTCATCCATCGCGACGACCTCGTCCTCGTCACCGAGTGAAGAGGGACTCCGAACCCGGCAAGAGCCACGAGATCCACATGACGCCCCCCGACGCACACGCCCCTTCCCCGAACGCCGCCTCCGTCCAGGAGCAGGTGGTCGACCTCGCCCGCCGCGCGCGCGCCGCCTCTTCCGGCATGGGCGAGCTCGACACGCGGACCAAGAACGCCTGGCTCGAGTGCGCCGCCGACAAGCTCGAGGCCGCGCGCCCGCGCATCCTCGAGGCCAACGCCGCCGACATGCGGGCCGCCGCGGAGGGCGGCGTGTCCGAGCCCCTGGTCAACCGCCTGTCCCTGGAAGGCGGCAAGTGGCGGGACATGATCCAGGGCCTGCGCGACGTGGCCGGCCTCGAAGACCCGGTGGGCGCGATCACCGAGATGCGCGTGCGGCCCAACGGGCTGCGCGTGGGCCGGATGCGCATCCCCCTCGGCGTGATCGGCATCATCTACGAGTCGCGGCCCAACGTGACCGTCGACGCCGCGGCCCTGTGCGTGAAGGCCGGCAACGCCGTCATCCTGCGCGGCGGCTCGGAGGCGATCCGCTCGAACCTGGCGCTCGGCGAGGTGCTGCGCGAGGCGGCCCGCGAGTCGGGCGTCCCCGAGGACGCGATCGCCATCGTCCCGACCACCGACCGCGCCGCCATCGACGTCCTGCTGAAGCAGGACCGCTACGTCGACCTGATGATCCCGCGCGGCGGGCCGGGCCTGATCCGCAAGGTCACCGAGGACTCCACGATCCCGGTGGTGAAGCACGACGCGGGCGTGTGTCACGTCTTCGTCGACGAGAGCGCCGACCCCGAGATGGCGAAGCGGATCGCCGTGGACTCCAAGATCCGGCAGATGGCGGTCTGCAACGGGCTCGAGACCCTCCTCTGCCACGAGGCGGTGGCCCGCACCACCCTGCCGGTGGTGCTGAAGGCGCTGCACGAGGAGGGCGTCGAGATCCGCGGCTGCGCCGCGACCCGCGAGGCCTTCCCGGAGGCCCGGCCGGCCACCGACGAGGACTGGCCCGCCGAGTACCTCGACCTGGTGGTGGCCGTGAAGGTGGTGCCGGACATGGACGCCGCCATCGAGCACGTGAGGCAGTACGGCTCGGACCACACCGAGATCATCGTCACCAACAGCTACGCCAACGGTCAGGCGTGGCTGCGCCGGGTGAACTCCTCGACCGTGGGCATCAACTGCTCGACGGCCTTCGCCGACGGGTTCCGGCTGGGCCTGGGCGCCGAGATCGGCATCTCGACGTCGCGCCTCCACGCCTACGGCCCCATGGGCCTCGAGGGCCTGACGACGCTCAAGTTCGTGCTCTACGGGGACGGCCAGCTCCGGGAATGAGCGGAGCGGTCGGCGTCTACGGCGGGACCTTCAACCCGATCCATCTCGGCCACCTGCGCGCGGCCCAGGAGGTGACGGAGGCGCTGGACCTCGAGCGCATGCTGTTCGTGCCGTCGGCCCAGCCCCCGCACAAGGATGCGCGCGGCGACGTCATCGCGCCGGCGGATCGGCGACTGGAGTGGGTGCGGCTGGCGGTGCGCGACAATCCGCGGTTCGAGGTGGATGCCATCGAGGTCGAGCGCGGGGGCGCCTCGTACACCGTCGACACCCTGGGCGCCCTGCGCCGGCGCCTGGGCGGCGAGCCTCCGGTGTTCACCCTCGGGCACGACGCCTTCGTGGAGATGGGCAGCTGGAAGTCGCCCCGGGAGATCCTGGCCCTCGCCCACATCGCGGTCACCACGCGCCCGCCCGCCGGCGCCGCCCCCCTGGACGAGTGGCTGCCCGCGGTCCTCCGGGACGAGGTCGAGATCGCCCCCGACGGACTCTCCGCCCGGAACCCCCGCGCGGGGACCTGGCTCCGTGTGGTCGAGGTGACGGATCTCGACATTTCGGCTTCCAATGTACGAAGGCTGGTTCGCCAGGGACGCTCGACCCGTTATCTTCTTCCAGAGGAGGTGCGGAGCGCCGTCGAAGCCAGCGGCTGCTACGCCCCCGGCGACATCGCCGGAGACCTCACCCGAGACCTCGACGGAGATCTCGACGGAGATCTCGACGGGAACCGCGACGGGAACCGCGACGGGAACCGCGACCGAGGAGGACGAACAGTCACTTGAGAGACAACCCCACCGCGAGCGATGCCTCGACGATCCCTGCTGACCAGAACCACCCCGGCGACGCCCCGAGCCAGAGGCTCGAGCGTGTCCAGCGAATCGTCGACGCCGCCCTCGAGCGCAAGGCCGAACGGCCGGTCGCCCTCGACGTACGAGAAGTCAGCTCCTTCGCCGATACATTCGTGATCCTCACCGGACGCTCGGACCGACAGGTCCGCGCGATCGCCGAACACATCGTGGAGGTGGTGAAGGCCGCGGGTGAGCGCCCGCTGGGCGTGGAGGGACGCGAGGAAGGTCACTGGGTCCTCATGGACCTGGGCGACGTCATCGTCCACGTCTTCGACCCCGAGACCCGCGACCACTACGACCTCGAGCGACTCTGGAGCGACGCCCCATCGCTGCCGCTGGCCAACGTGGAAGAGGCCTCGGACTTCCGGGAATCGTCGGCCTGACACCAGGCTCGTCTGCCTCGCCCGGCGTCCGCAGGGCCGCCTGCACGCCCCGGCCCCGCTGGCTGCCCCGGTCCCACTGTATTCCCCGGTCCCGCGAATGGACCCGTCCGTGGCCGGACCTCATCGCGACCTGCTCTCCGGTCTGCGCGACCTGCTCTGGCCGCCGTCCTGCGCCGGCTGCGCGGCGCTCCAGGATTGCCGCGACCGTGTCCTCTGCCGCCGCTGCCTCGCCGCCGTGGGCGCGCCGCTGCGCGTGCCCGCGCCCGAGGGACTCGCATCCTGCTGGGCCGCCAGCGAGTTTCGCGAGCCCGCCGAGGCGTGGATCCTGGGCTTCAAGTATCCGCGGCCGGGCCTGCTGAGCCTCGACCCGTCGCCGGGCCTCGCGGTCGCGGCTCTCGTCCGCAGGGCCGCGGCGGCCGCCGCGGGTCCGGCTCCGGATCGCGTCGTGCCCGTCCCGCTCCACCCCCTTCGACTGCGCCGCCGCGGCTTCAACCCCGCCGCCTCCCTGGCGGCGGAGGTCGCGCGGGTACGGGGCGGCCGGCTGGAGCCCACGCGACTGGTGCGCACCCGCGACACGCCCAGCCAGACCGGCCTCGACCGGCGCGCGCGCCGGCGCAACGTGCACGGCGCGTTCGCCGCCCGGGGGTCGGTCGCGGGGCGGGTGTGGCTGGTGGACGACGTGGTGACGACGGGCGCCACCCTCGCCGCCTGCGGGCGGGCGCTCCGGGAGGCGGGCGCCGACGAAGTCGCAGCGGTCTGCGCCGCCTGGTCCCCGCCCCAGCGCCGGAGCTAGACAGCCCACCACCCCAACCCTGCCGACGGCCCCGCTCCGCGCAGGGCCGCTTCGCTTCGCCCGAGTTCCTCCGTTGCCCCGACCGGGGGAAGGGTTGCGACTCCGTCTCCCTCCACTTCCTCCTTGCCGAGGCTGGCGGCTCCAGGGAACACGACGCCTGAGCTCGTCCATGCGCTGGCCGCCATCAGTTGAAGCAGCACTTCGGGTGCGAGCACGCTCTTCTCGCCTCGGCGGTCGCTCCGCTGTCAACCCTTCCCCCGGTCTCGCGCTGGGCAGCCAACGGTACGGACGAATCCTTCGAGGCAGAACGAACCGGAGTCGTTGGCTGCCCCGTCCCGGGTCGGGGGGTACAGGGGGGTCCCGCGCGCAGTTCCGCAGGCAGGTACGGCCAGCGCAGGGCAGCCCCGTCGTCCCCGCGAAGCAACCCCCAGGTTCGCCGAGGACTGTCTGAGCACGGGCGCCCCCCTGTACCCCCCGACACGCCCCGAGGAAGTCAGGTGGAGCGAAGCGGCGTCGCAACCCTTCCTCCGGTCGGGGCAACGGAGGAACTCGGGCGAAGCGAAGCGGCGTCGCAACCCTTGCCCGGGTCGGGGCGACGGAGCTCTTCAGGAGGGGCGAAGCGGCCGGCTGGGGGTTCTAGTGCTTGATGGTCTCGGCGATCACCTGGAGGAGCTTCCCGGGATCCACCGGCTTCTTGAAGATGACGCCCTGGAGGCCTTTCATGCGGCTGCGCTTGATGATGTGGTCCTTGTCGTAGTGGAAGGCGGTCATCATCAGCATGGGCAGGTCGGGATAGCGCTCCTGCACGGCCAGGTAGAGCTCGTGGCCGTCCATGTTCGGCATCACGACGTCGCTGAGCACCAGATCGAGCCCGCCGGCGTCGAGGCGCTCCAGGGCCTCCCGACCGTCGCCCGCAGTCTCGACCACGCAGCCCGAGGCCTCGAGGATCTCCTTCAGGGTGCGGCAGATGCCGGCGTCGTCGTCCACCACCAGCACCCGCAGCCCCTCGAGCCTCTCGTCGTGGATCGCCTCCCGCTGGCTGCGCAGGTCCACCATCTTGGCGGGCCCGATGTAGTCGACCGTCTCGTAGCTCTCGCTCTCGGACATCTCGCCCAGCCGCTGGAGGATCTCGGTGATGCGGGCGACCTCGCGGCGGATCGCGTCGAGGCGCTCGTTCTCGACGGAGCAGTCCTGCTCGTCGGCGAGCCTCGCGACGTCGGCCTCCAGCAGCTGCGCCTGGTTGAGGATCACCGCGAGGGGGTTGTTGATCTCGTGGGAGAGTCCGATCGCGACCTCGCCGAGGGTCGCCAGCTGGTCCTTGCGCAGGATCTCGCGCAGGTCCTTGGCGAACCCGATCGTGCCGTCCTCCTCCCCCTTGTCGTCGTAGAGGATGGTGCCGGAGATGGCGACCGGGATGGACTCGCCGCCCGCCGCCACGAAGGTCGTCTGGACCGTCTCCGCGCTTCCGGGCTTGCCGTATTCGGGCCCGCGCATGCACTCCATCACGCGCTTGGCTTCTGCGACGCTGGAGTAGAGCCGGCCCACGAAGGTGCCCAGGACCTCCTCGGGCCCGTAGCCGAGACTGTTCTCCGCACCGTCGTTGTAGTAGACGACGGTTCCCTTGCGGTCGGTCGCCACCACGATGTCCGCGGAGCGATCGACCAGGCGCTGAAGCCTTTCTCGTGAGAGCGCCATGCTGCGCCTCCGAGGCGACCGGGGGGCCGGCCGCGTCCAGGCTACTCGATCCCCTGCTCCGCCAGCCAGCGCTCGGCGTCGATGGCCGCCATGCAGCCGGTGCCGGCGGCGGTGATCGCCTGGCGGTAGATCGGGTCCATCACGTCACCGCACGCGTAGACTCCGGGGATCGCCGTCCGGGTCGTGCCGGGCTCGACCTTCAGGTAGCCGGTGCCGTCCTGGGCCAGCTGGTCCCCGAAGAGCTCGGTGTTCGGCTTGTGGCCGATGGCCACGAAGACGGCCTCCACCGGAATCTCGCGGACCTCGTCGCTGACCACGTCGCGGATGCGCAGCCCGGTGACGAAGTCGTCTCCCACCACCTCGTCCACCACGGAGTTCCAGGCGAACTCGATCTTCTCGTGGGCGAGGGCGCGGTCCTGCATGATCTTCGATGCGCGCAGCGCATCGCGGCGGTGCACCACCGTCACCCTGGTGGCGAAGCGCGTCAGGAAGAGCGCTTCCTCCATGGCGGTGTCGCCGCCCCCGATGACCGCCATCGGCTTGTCGCGGTAGAGCGCGCCGTCGCAGGTGGCGCAGGCCGACACGCCCTTGTTCTGCAGGCGCTCCTCGCTCGGGAGTCCCAGCCAGCGGGCCGAGGCGCCGGTGGCCACGATCACGGCGTCGGCGGTGAACCGCTTCTCGTCGGTCTCGACCGCGAACGGCCGGGAGGCGAGGTCGACCCGCGTCGCGTCCTCCATCAGCACCCGCGCTCCGAAGCGCTCGGCCTGCCTCTGGAACATGTCCATCATCTCGGGACCGGTGACGCCCTCCGGAAAGCCGGGGTAGTTCTCCACGTCGGTGGTCAGCATCAGCTGACCGCCGAACTGCAGGCCGGCCAGCACCACCGGCTCGAGCTCCGCGCGCGCCGCGTAGATGGCGGCGGTGTAGCCGGCCGGACCGCTGCCGATGATGAGCACTCGGGTGTGCTCGGATTCCATGATTCGATCTCCTGACTGGACGGGCCCCGCAAAAGTTAGGCAGCGGCCCCCGCCCCTGCCATCCCATTCGATCCCGCGGCCCGAGGGGCGATGCGCCTCGCGGGGAGGCCGGGCTAGAGGGGTTCGGTGATCGGCAGGTCTTCCCACATGAGCTGCAGGAAGATGCCGATGAAGAAGGAGAGGAAGGTCATGATGAAGACCGCCGACGGGAACACGAAGAACGGGTCGACCCCGATGATCTTGGGCAGCTGACCCACCAGGGGCTCGAGGACGAACCGCAGCTCCTCCACCGGCAGGGCGGCGCCGGCGGGCGACCAGTTGCGGCTCACCATGAACGGGCCCACGAGGCTCGTCATCACCACTCCGACCCCGAAGGCCTCGAGAACGCCGAGCAGGAAGATCCCCCGCGCCCGGGCCAGGGCGATCGGGCTGCTCCCCAGTCTGCGTTGCACTTCGACGTAGATGTAGAGGAGCGTGGTGATGCCCAGCACGAAGCCGATGATCCCCAGGATGAGGGCCGACCGGTCCGCCAGGTCCCAGACCTCGTCGATCAGGAAGACCGGCAGGTAGCCCACGATGACGCCGGCCAGGATGCGCGGCACCGAGGTGCGGAAGAGCGTCAGGTCCTGACGCCAGAGGAACCGGTACAGGAGGAACCACAGGGCGGCGGCGTTGACCACCACCACCTCGGCGCTGCAGGCCAGGTCGAAGAGCAGCGGGGCCCGCTCGTAGGCGAGGGCGGCCCCCAGGTACGGCGTCGCCAGCAGGCCCAGCAGGATCGCGTAGTTGCGCGGACCGTGGCGGGACAGGACCCGCCGCGAGTCGTCCTCCTGGGCCGCCAGGGACGCGGCGTGCTGGGTGATGGCCGAGGAGTGCTGGATGTCGTAGCTGCGCAGGAACCAGGTCTCGAGCGTGGCCAGCACCCGCTCGCAGTCGCGGGAGGGCCGGCGCAGGAACGCCACCAGGTCCCCGCCGCGCACCAGCACGCCGCTGCAGCCCGCGGTGATCGCCCCCAGGACCTCGGTCTCCCGGTCCTGGAACGGCGAATCCTCCTTCTCGAACGCCTGGTTGTCCTCGTCCAGGCAGATCCCCTCCAGCCACTGGTAGAACGCGCGCTCGGTCATGCGCACCAGCATGCGGTCGACCGCCTCGGGGTCGCCGGACTCGAGGGCGTGGAACACCCCGCTCTCGGTGGGGTCGTCCCGGGGATCCACGGGGTCCACGAGCCCCTCGGCGAAGCGGTCGAGATACTCGGGCCGGACCCGCTCCTCCATCAGGAGCATCAGCGATCGGAAGATGCGCCGCTGGAGCAGCCAGCGCGCCACCCGGCCCGAGCGCCGCTCGCCGAGCTCCCGGCTCTCGGTGAAGCGCAGCAGGATCTGCGAGAGGATGGCGACGTCCTGGTGCAGCCGGAGCCGGGCGGCCCCGGTGATCCGCCCCTCGGCTTCGACGCGCTCGATGACGCGCTCCAGGTAGCGGGGCGCCTCGGCCATCAGCCGCGTCATCAGCTCCTGGCTGTCGCGTCGATTGGCCTCGGGACCCAGCAGGCGCGGCTTGCGCAGCAGGTCGTCCAGGTACAGGACGAGCTCGGCGGGGTCGTGATGCTGGGGGTGGAACGAGAACGTCTCCGGGAAGATCCGCTGGAAGCCCTCCCCGTGGTCGACCTCGAAGCGCACCTCCCGGGCGTGGAAGGCGAAGGTGAGGCGCAGGTGCACCTGGAGCCGCGCGACCCGCAGGTCGAGCCGCTCGAGGCCGCCGCGGGCGGCCGGGGCCCCGCCCCCCGTCGAACGGGGTGCAGCCGGCGCGGCACCCGGCCCGGGCGCGGATCCGGGCTCCGCGACGCCGGGCGGGCCGGGGTGCTGGGCGTCGCCCGCCACTCAGAGCACCCGCTGCTTCGGATTCTCTCCCGACTCGTAGTAGGCCTCGACCCGCCCGGCGAGCTCGGCCACCCGGCCCGGGAGCTGGCCGTCGCGGGGCCAGCGCTGGGCGGCGACGCGCATGCGGTCCAGGAGGAGCTGCGCGTCGGGGTAGTCCTCGCGCGCCATGGCGTCGTCGACGTCCAGCCAGTTCTGCATCGCGGTCTGGCTGCGCCGGGCCCGCTCGGACAGCTCGGCCATGCCGCTCGACGAGATTCCGGTCGACTGCACGTCCGCCACGAGGCCGTGGAGATCCTGGATGGCCCTCTCCAGGGGCGCGCGGAGATCCCCCTCCACCTGGCTGACGTCGAAGATGATCTCGTCGAAGCGGCGGCGCAGGGGCTCGTGGGAGACCTCGCGGAACAGGATGACCCGACCGATGGGCTCGCCGTTGGCGTCGTCGAGGGTCTGGGCGCTGATGCGGACGCGGTGGGCCGATCCGTCGACCGCCAGCTCGACGTCTTCGAAGCTCCCGCCGCACTCGTCGGCCAGCCGGGGAACGGTCTGGCTCAGCCGTTCGTGGCCCGTGCGTTCCAGCAGCGCCTTGATCGACGCCCCGCGCGGGTCTTCCCGGAGGTTCATGTAGGTCCGGGCGGGCTGGTTGGCCGCCTGGACGATGCCGTTGGGATCCAGGGCGATCGCGCCGGTGTCGAGCCGGTCCATCACGGCCTCGAGGAACTCGTTGGCCCGGCGCAGGTCCTCGACCAGCCGGCGGTTCTCCCGGGTGAGCCGGTGGTGGTCGACGGCCCGTGCCACCAGCTGCTTGAGCTGGTCCGGCTCCCAGGGCTTGTTGATGTAGGCGTAGACCTGGCCCTCGTTGATGGCCTGGATGGTCGCGTCCATGTCCGCGAAGCCGGTCAGGATGATGCGCACGGTGTCCGGGTGCCGCTCGACGACCTTCGCGAGGAACTCGACGCCGGTCATCTCGGGCATGCGCTGGTCGGTGATCACCACCGCCACGGGCGCGTGCTCGTCCAGCAGCTCGATGCCGCGACGCGCGTCGGTCGTGGTGATGACCTCGTACACGTCCATGAACGTGAAGGTCATCGTCTCGAGGATGGCTTCCTCGTCGTCGACGATCAGGATTCGGGGTAGCGACGTATCGGTCATGGCTTCGCGCTCGCGCGCGCTGCGGTCAGAAGAAGCGGAAGCGGCGGTCCTTCTGACCCCCGCTCTTGACCTTCTCGTCGATCTGGGCGCGCAGCTTGGCGCGCTGTTCCTTCAGTCGCTTGGGCAGTCGCTGCCTGGCCACGCCGGTCCAGGGGCGCTGCTCGGCGCCGTCGCGGAAGCGGCGGAAGCGGCGGTAGCCCGCCAGCTCGTGCTTGAACTCCTGCTCGATGATCTTGATCATGATGGCGTCGTCGAGGAAGCCGAGCACCGGAATGTGGTCCGGGATCAGGTCCTCGGGGTTCGAGAAGTAGGCGAGGGCGGTCAGGACCTGGGTCGCGATGCGCTTGGGCGGCGCCCAGTCCGCGTCCTCGACGATCTCCGTGAGGTCCTGCAGCGTCTCGATGGCCTCGTGGACGAAGCCGGGGACCCGGTCCGCGGCCTTCACCGTGCGCACGAGGTCGTGGGCGCTGGAGATGATCGACTCGGGATCCTCTCCGGCCGTGGCCTTCTTCGCCTTCTGGAAGAGCGACCGGAAGTACCTGGCGTCTTTCTCATCGAGACTGAAGCTCACCCGGAAGGAGGGGTTCGAAATCGGCATGGCGGTTGGACTCCCGTGGCCGGCCCAGGGTGGGGGCTGCCGGACCTTATCAGTACCGAGCGTACTCGATCAAGCGCTCCGGGCGGCCCTGCCAGTCCCCCTCCCAGTGACGCAGAACCACCTCGCCGGGGCTCACGCCCAGCTCGATCTGCGCGTGGAGGACGTCCAGGAAGCCGCGCTCGTCCCGGTCGGTCTCCCCGCGCTCGGCGATCCTCCGGAGGCCCTCGCCGGCGATCCCCACGAGCTCGCGGGCGAGATCGAGGGCGGGCTGCCCCGCGACCTGGGCGCGCAGACCGTACAGGGCGACCTCCCGGAGCGCCTCCTCGCGCTGGGCCAGGCTCCAGCCGGCGACCAGCTCCCAGGACGCCGAGAGGGCCGCGTCATCGTACAGGATGCCCTTCCAGAGGGCCGGCAGGGCGCAGGTCATCGCCGGTGAGGCCGCGTCGGCTCCGCGCACCTCGATGTAGCGTTTGAGTCTCACCTCGGGAAAGACGGTCGTGAGGTGGAGGTCCCAGTCCTCGAGGGTCGCGCGATGCCCGTCGATGCCCTCGGCCATGAACTGGCGGAAGCTGCGGCCCTTGGCCGGCCAGTAGTCGTGGTCCCGGACGATGAAGAACATCGGCACGTCCAGCGCCCACTCGGTGTAGCGCCGGTAGTCGAACCCGTCCTCGAAGACGAAGGGGAGCACGCCGCAGCGATCGGGGTCCGTGTGGCGCCAGATCTCCACCCGCCGCGAGATGAAGCCCGAGGGCTTGCCCTCGGAGAGGCTGGAGTTCGCGTAGAGCGCCGACACCAGGGGCGAGACGCCCATGGCGGTCCGCAGCTTGAAGGCCATGTCCGACGGGTCGGCGTAGTCGAAGTTGGCCTGGACGGTCGCCGTGGCGTGCATCATCTGCAGAGCCAGGCGCCCGCGGGTCGGCAGGTAGCGCCGCATGATCGCGTAGCGCTTCTTGGGCATCACCGGGATCGCGTTCACGGCGTGGAAGGGGTCGGCGCCCAGGGCGAGCCAGGCGATGCCCAGGTCCTCCGACGCGTCCTTCACCAGGTCGACGTGGGCGTTGAACTCCGAGCAGGTCTCCCGGGCGGTGCGCAGGGGGGCGCCGGACAGCTCGATCTGACCGCCGGGCTCCAGCGTGATGCTCGCGCCGTCCTTGAGCAGCGCGATCGGCCGCTCCTCCTCGTAGACGGGCTTCCAGGCGTCCCGGCTCGCGATGCGCTCGAGCAGGCTGCGGATGCCGCGGTCGCCCTCGTAGGGGATCCGCCCGTAGCCGTCGGTCAGGACGCCGATCTTCTCGTGCTCGGTTCCGACCTTCCAGTCGGCGCGCGGCTTCTCGCCCACCTCGAAGTACGCCAGGAGATCGCCGTACTCGAGGGGGGCGCGGTCGGGATCGGTCATGCGTCGTCTCCCCGGGGCGCCGTGGAATAGAGATCCGGCTGCAAGAACTGCACGAGCGCGCACAGGACCGCGTGGCGGGCGTACTCGCCTCGGGTGAGGACGCCGCCCGTCAGTTTACCGATGTTGCCGATGGAGACCGCGGAGGGAGCGGACCCGCCCGCATCCCCGGGCCGCCGGCGACGCCAGGTGGCGTCGAAGACGTCGCCGATGGGCCGCCGCTCGGCGAGGGCGGGCGCCAGGCACTCGGGCGGATAGGCGAACCCGGAGCTGAGCCCCAGGGCGTCGCGTTCGCCGTCCCAGACGACCGCACACCCCAGGTTGAGGGCGCCCCGCTCCTCGAGGCCCGGGAGCTCGACGAGTCCGTCCTCGAGCCCGACGGCCGCATCGCAGGGACCGGTCGCGAAGGCTGCGCGCGCCCGGTTCAGGGCGCCTCGCGCGATCTCGCCGAGGCCCACCGGCTGCTCGGGCACCCCCGAAGAGACGTCCGCGCCCAGCACCTCGACCGCGGGCGCGTAGGCGCCCACCGCCTCCTGCACCGCTCGGAGCTTCGGAGCGTTGCGCGTCCCCACCCGGACCCGCCGCCAGCGCGAGACGTCCGGGGGCCGGGGCGGCCGCGGGCCGTCGGTCAAGGCGCGGTGGCCTCCTCGACGAAGCGGGCGAGGAAGTCACCGAGGGCCGCCTCGATCTCCGAGCGCGCCTCGGCCGGGAAGGTGCGGCAGGGGCCTTCGGTCTTGCCCCGGTGGAAGGGCCCGACCAGCGTCACGTCTCCCCGGCTCTTCACGGTCACGATGGCGCGGCTCCGGCCGCGCTGGAGGTCGAACTCGAGGGCGCGGAGGTGCTTGTCGTCGACCCGGATCGAGCCCAGCAACAGCTCGGCGTGGGGAGCCCCCGAGGCCTTCGCCGCGCCGTTGAAGCGCGCGACGGCCGCGGCCACCAGGGCGTGGAGCGACTCGGCCACCGACCGCGCCTGGGCGAGATCGGAGGCGTGACCGGCCTCGCGTTCGCCGACCTCGCGGCCCAGGGCCTCCAGGCGCTCGGCCAGGGCGGACGGGGCGGTCGGGGCTCCCGCCCCGGTCGTGGCTCCTTCGCTCACGCGAAACTCCTCGCGCGGCGGCGACGTGGCCCGCCGCGGTCCAAAGGGCACCGGGTGCGCAAAGCGCTCCGGCAGCGCGGTGCGTCGTCACCCGGGCCGGGTTCTCTGCAGTGGGTTTCGATGCCGCCGGTCGGGGTCGGATACGCCGCTAGAGCGCTTCCTCGGTCGCGGCCAGGGTTCCGCCCTCCAGATCGGCGATCAGGGAGTCCCGCACGATCTGGAAGTCGATCCACAGCTCGTCCGGGACCGACTTGCCGGCGGGGCTTCGGATGCTCATGGGGTCGACGTAGCGGCCGTCCTTCGCCACCCGGAAGCACACGTGGGGACCGGTGGCGAGCCCGGTGTGGCCGACGCGGCCGATCACCTGCTTCTGCTCCACCCGCTGCCCGACCCGGAGGCCCTTCTCGAAGCCCGACAGATGGGAGTAGTAGGAGACGTAGCCGTTGCGGTGTCGGATCTTGATCAGGTTGCCGAAGCTGCCGCCCCAGCCCCGGTAGATGACCGTGCCTTCGGCGACCGCCCAGATGGGCGTGCCCTCGGGAGCGGCGTAGTCGATTCCGTAGTGCGGCCGCGTGATCTTGAGGATCGGGTGATGACGCGCCGAGGTGAAGCGCGAGGAGATGCGGCTGTACTGGAGCGGCGCGGCCAGGAACGCGCGCTCGAGGGAGGTCCCGTCGGCCCGGTAGTAGCGTCCGCCGCCCTCCTGGTCCTCGAACCAGTAGGCGGTGTGGAGGCCCGCGTCGTTGCGGTACCGGGCGGCGAGGATGCGACCAGGTCGGACGTAGTCCTCGACCCCGTCCTCGTCGATGCGATAGAGCCTCTCGTAGAGGACCTGGAAGTCGTCCCCGGGCTGGACGCCGCGGCTGAAGTCGACGTCCCAGGCGAACAGGTCGGCGAAGTCGCGCGCCAGCTGCGCCCGCTCGCCGAGGTTGCGGATCGACTCGTAGAGCGAGGTCTCGATCACGCCCGCGATGCGCGCCTGGCGCGTGTGGAGCTCCCGCTGCTCGCTCCACACCCGGAAGCCGTCCGCCTCCCGCTCCATGCGGTGGACCTCCTCCGGCGACGTCGAGTAGCTGAAGCTGAGGATCTCACCGTTCGGCCGCTGGGTCAGTCGGTACTGGTCGCCGGGCCGGGAGTGGCGGAAGTCGAACACCGGCCGCATCTGCCGGTCGATCACGTGGACGACGCCGGCCTCGACGCCCTGGGCGCGCAGGGCGGCGCCGAGGGGCTGCCCCGAGCGCAGCTTGCCCTTGGTCACCACCGCGAGTCCCGGCGACTCGCTCGGTGCGAGCGACTCGGCCGGGTCGGGCCGATGGGTCGGCAGCGCCGCGACCTCGATGGTGGGATAGTCGGTCACCAGGCGACCCGGGCCCGGGCTCGAGTCGTCGGCCCCGAACCCGGACAGGAACGTGACTGCTCCCGCGAGCAGCAGGGCCCACAGGCGTCGCACCGCCGCGGGCGACGTCGTTCTGGCGGACTCGGTGACCATCATGCGGCTCCGGACGGATCCCCTCCGGCGGTATAGTTAGCCCTGCCACCGGGAAATCGCACCGGGAACCCCGATCTCGGCCGGCATTTGCACAATCTCGATGGGCTGCCAGAAAGGCCTCACATGGGGGTATCGAGACCCACGATCGCCTCTGCTTCGAGGTGGGACGCCCCAATTCGGGGGTCGAAGCCAACGATTCGTGCCCAAATGGCTCGAATCCTGCCCATCAAACGTCGTTCTAGAACCCGGCCGCGAAGTCGATCGGGCGCGCTCGCCCGGCATCGTGCGTTCGCCGGTCTCACCGCGGCGCTGTGCACCGGGGCGAGTGCCGCTCCCGCCGACGATCGCCTCTCGGCGGTCGACCTGCTCCAGCGCGCGATCCGGATCCAGACCACCCGGCCGTCTCCCATCCCCGACGCCGAGCGCAGCCTGGCCGCGCTGTACGTCGAGGCGCTGCGCCGCGCGGGCCTCGAAGCGACGCTGGTCGACACACCGGCCGGACCGGGTGGCGAGCGCACCGCGGCGGCGTTCGCCCGTCTCCGGGGCAGCGGCGACGGGGCGGCGACGCTGCTGCTCTCCCACCTGGACGTCGTGCCGGCCAACCCGGCGCTCTGGAAGCACGACCCCTACGCCGGGCGGCGCGAGGGCGGCTTCGTCATCGGACGCGGCGCGCTCGACGCCAAGGGCGTGTCCGTGGTCCACCTGGCGGCCCTCGCCGAGCTCGCCGCGCGCCCGAAGCGGCTGCGTCGGGACGTGGTCTTCCTGGCGACGCCGGGCGAGGAGACCGGCGGGCGCGATGGAGCCGGGTACCTGACGCGCGAGCGCGCCGACCTGCTCCGGGGTGTGGACGGCGCCCTCACCGAGGGCGGCGGCATCCACCGCTCGAAGGACGGCGCGTCGGTGTGGGGCGTGTCGGTCACGGAGAAGACCCCGTGCTGGATCCAGGTGAGGGCGCGGGGCGAGCCCGGCCACAGCTCGGCGCCGACGCCCGACACCGCGGTCCATCGACTGATCGCAGCCCTCGACCGGGTGCGCCGGATCGAGACCCCGGTCCGCGTGGTCCCGGCCGTGGCGCGCATGTTCCGGGAGCTCGCCCCCCTCGCGCCGGTGGAGGACCGGGACAGCTACGCGCGGCTGTCCCAGGCCCTCGCCGAGGACTCGACGTTCCGCCGGCGCTTCCTCGGCAACCCGGCCCGGGCCGCCCTGGTTCGCAACACCATCGCGATCACGATGCTCGAGGGGGCTCCACGCACCAACGTGCTGCCCGCCCGCGCCCGGGCGCGTCTGGACACGCGCCTGCTTCCCGGGGACGACTGCGCCGGGTTCCGGGACGAGCTGGCGGCGGTCATCGACGACCGGGCGGTCGAGCTGGAGATCGAGCTCGCCTTCGCAGCGGCCCAGTCGGCGACGGACACGAAGCTCTTCCGCGCGGTCGAGGTGGTGGCGGCCGAGCTCGATCCGGACGCCCGGGTGGTGCCGCGCCTCGTCGCCGGCTTCACCGACGCCCACTGGCTGCGCGAGCGCGGCATCCCGACCTACGGGTTCGTGCCGCGCTGGCTCTCGTCCGGGGAGTCCCGGCGCATCCACGGGCCGGGCGAGCGGATCTCCGAAGAGAACCTGCAGCGCGGCATCCGCACCACCGTGCGCATCCTCGAGGTGCTGGACCTCTTCTAGGACCGCCGCAGCCGACGCCGGCTAGCCGAGCTCCTGGATGGCCTTGTGGACGAGCTCGAACAGGGGCTCGATCTCGTCCACCTCGAGGCAGGAGAAGGCGACCCGCAGGTCCGTCGGGCTGGTGGCGATGAGCCCGACCCCATGGCGGTCCAGCAGGTGGACCCGGAGCTTCTCGGCGTCCACGCCCTTCAGGCGGATGCACATGAAGTAGCCGCTGTTGAAGGGGTGGACGTCCCAGCTCTCGGCGAAGCGCGGCGCCCCGGCGACCTCGTAGACCCTGGACGCCCGGGCCGAGAGGGTCTCGCACTTGGCCCGGCGCTCGGCGTCGATGGTGCCGCTGGCCAGCGCGGTCTCCACCAGGGTCTGGGACAGCTGGGACACGTTGGAGATGCCGCCCCGGATGGCGCCGCGCAGCTTGGCGTCGAGCACGTCGCAGACCGCCTGGGCCGTGTCGGGCCGGCCGGGCCCGACGGTGATGAACCCGCAGCGCAGGCCCCAGACGAACAGCTCCTTGGTGGCCCCGTCGAGCTTCACCGCCAGCAGGTTGGGGTGCCGGCCGGTGAGGAGCCCGAAGAGCGACTCGGTCATCGAGGCGCGCCCCAGGTGGTAGAAGAGGCCGAAGTAGGCGTCGTCGGTGATCGCGACGATGCGCGTCCCCTGCTCGGCCTGGGCCACCAGGGCCTCGGCGATGGCCTCCCCCTCCTCCGGCGTGGGCATGTAGCCGGTGGGGTTGTTGGGGAAGTTGAGCAGCACGACGACCTTCTCGCGGCCCTCGGACACCCGGGCGAGCTTGTCCCGGAAGCCGGCGACGTTGAAGCCCTGGCCGGCGTAGAAGCCGAAGGTCTCGATGTGGCCGCCGAGCCGGACCTCGAAGTTGAGCCGGTAGTTGCCCCAGAGCTGGTCCGGCAGCAGCAGCACGTCGTCCTCGGCGACGAACAGGTCCCCCACCAGGGCCAGGCCGTGGGTGATGGCGGAGGTCACCACGGGCAGACCGAAGCTCCGGGTCCGGAGCGTGGGGTTCTCCTTGCGCAGCTTCTCCCGCCAGGCCTCGCGCAGGCCCGGGCGTCCCGCCGGCGGCGCGTAGTTGAACGCGTCGCGCGGTGTGATGTCCGCCAGGTGGGCCGCGATCGAGGGCAGGTGCATGGGTCCGCCGCCCTCGGTGGCGATTCCGATGGTCGCGTTGTAGCGGTGGGCCTTCTGGTTGGCCTCGGCGCTCTGCGACAGGATGCCTTTGGGAAAGTACAGACGACGGCCGTAGGGAGAGAGCATCCCGAAGACTTCGGGTGCGGCGCTCTCGAGCTCGTCGTTCAGCTTCTCGGCCAGGGGATTGAGTGCCATCGTGAGACTCGAATCGGTCGTCGCGGAGCTGCGGGGGGGTCCGCGACGGTGTCGGTGGGGCGCTGGGATGGAGCAGGACGGAAGGAACGCCGGGAAGCTACAATCGTTTCTGGAGGACGTCCATCAGGTCGCCGAAGCCCTTCGCGCGCCAGAAGGCCTGGCCTTCGGGATTGCGCGAAGCCACTCGCACCTCCACCCGCCGGACTCCCTGCTCCTCCACCCAGGCGATGGCGCGGCGGACCAGGGCGGAGCCGATCCCGCCGCGGCGGTGCTCCGTCTCCACCATCAGGTCGGTGATCTCGGCGCGCCGGTCCTCCTCGAGGATCGGCGGCGCCCGGTCGACCCGCACGATGCACAGCCCGGCCACGCCCCGGCGGTCCTCCCAGACGAACAGGGCGACGTCGGGATCGCTCCACATCGCCCGGACGAGCCTCTCGACCTCGCCGCGCGCGTCCGGGCGGAGGGTGAAGAGGGGATCGGCGGCCTCGTGGTGCCGGGTGATCGCGATCCAGAGGTCGACCACGGCGCCGAGATCGCGCTCCCGGGCCCGGCGGACTCCCCGATCGGCGGCGACCTCCCGGGCCTGCGGCGCGCTCACTCGGCCTCGCCTTCGCGGCCCTCGGCCTCGGACTCCCGGGGCGCGCGACCGAGCCCCAGCCCCAGGAACTGGTCCGAGAGGTGCTCGCGCAGGCGCTCACCGGGCGTCGCCTTCTGCTCGAGCGGCTGGATGGGAGGGGTGCGGCGCATCCGGAAGGTTCCCGTTCGGAGCTGGTCGCGCTGGTAGTCGCCGCGGAGCTCGTTGCCGTCCTCGGAGACCGAGGCGGTGCCGAAGCGGGTGACGCCGTCGGCCCTGGGACCCGACGCACGCGCCCCGGACAGCGAGTCCAGGCGCTGGAAGACGGGCATGCCGGCCACGTCCTCGATGGACCAGGTCTCGTGGTAGCCGAGCGAGGTCGCGCTGCGCACGGTCACCCGTCCGCCGGACGACCAGCCCCCGCGCTCGTCGGGGCGCAGGCTCTTCGACTTCGACCCGAGCGTGTTCACCGGCGGCCCCCCATCGATGATCGCCCGCTGCGCCTCCGACGGCTCCCAGGCGTGGACCACCCGGGTGGCGCGATTGGTTCCGAGGTTCTCGAAGCGTCCCTCGGAGTCGCCGAGCACGACGATCGGGTAGTCGGTCCAACGCAGCCTCGAGCCCCGCCGCTCGAACACCCAGACCCGGTCCTCCCAGCGAAGCGCCTCGGGCCGGGCCGACGACGCGTCCCGATAGTGCACGAGAATGTGCCAGGTTCCCTCGAGCTCGACGGCGCGGGCCCGCGACGGCCCGGCGAGTCCAGCGACGGAGAACGCGGCGGCGCCGACCAGCGCGAGGCACGCGAGCCGCTCGCTGGAGACCGTGGCCCGCAGGACTCCGACCATCGCGTTCCTCCCGATCGGGACAGGCTCGGATGCACACCGGCTGTGCAGCGAGGAGGGCCGTGACACCACGAGTTTACCGCTCATGAGAAAAATGGTTCTCACCGGCCACCCGCGGGCCGCAGCCTCGCGGCTCGGCCGGCGCCCGGGCGGCGCGCCGGATCGAGTCGGGTTCCCCCGTGATGGCGGAGACTTGGGGCGGGTGCGTGCGCGCGCATCCGCACGCAGCGACGAATTGCGTTGGACGCGGAGCCGTTGGCACGTGGTTTGCGCATTGGCGCGGTGGGTTGGTGTATCCAGCCGGGGCCGAGGGCCGGATCGCTGGACTTCGATCCACCGAGGACTCTGCTCCACGGCTCCGACCACTGCTCCAGGCCGGGCGCTCGGGCCGGGCGCTCGGGCTGGGGACGGGAGCCGACGCGCAGCTCCACGACCGGAGCGCGGCGAGTGGCCGCCTCGTCGCGCGGAGCGACCGCAGGGTCGGAGCGCGACTCGGGTCGATCGAGACCGACCCGGAGCGGAGCAACAGACCCGGAGCGGGGCAACAGACCCGGAGCGGAGCAACAGAATGGAACCGGTGTACCGGCCGGTCCGTCGGCGGATCGGCGGGGCGGGGTGCACCAAATCGGACGAGATGTCGAAACCGCTCGCCACAGAATCGAACGAACACAGGGACGACGGACCGGGCGCGCGCGGAACGATCATCTGGATCATCCACCGCCACGATCGGGGTCGCGCGGCCCTGATGCGCCTGGTCGGAGACGGCGCCGCCACCACGGTGGTCGGCGCCCCGACCGACGATCTCTTCGCATCCGCCCCCGAGCCCGACGCGGTGGTCCTGGGATTGGAGGGCGACTTCGAGCTCGAGCTCGAGTTCGTGCACCGCACCCAGGGCCGCCTGGCGGGCAGCCACTGGATCCTGCTGGCCGGGCGCGGCGAGCTGGACGAGGTGCGGCGGCTGTTCGACACGCTTCCGGCGGAGGTCCTCGGCTACCCGCCGGACCCGGCACGGCTTCGCCGCAGCATTCGCGCGGGGCTGGCCCAGCGTCCCAACGACCCGCTGTCGCGACGCCGCAGTCGCGACCTGCTCGCCGCCCGCTTCGCGCACTGGTTCGCGGACCTCGAGCTGCCCGAGCTCATTCGCACGCTCGATCCCCAGCTGGGTCGGGTGCCGGTCCTGATCGTCGGCGAGCCGGGCACTGGCCGCAGCCTGGTCGCGCGCTACATCCACGAGTTCGGCGGCAACCGCCTGACGCGCGCGGCCGGCAGCCTGATCCACGTCCCCTGTACCGAGCGGGACCACTCGAGCGATCTGCTGGGCCGCATCCACGACGCGATCCGCGCGGCGGGCGGCGGCGGCAACATCGCCTGGACGCTGTGGCTCCAGGACGTCCAGCGGCTGCCCCTGGACGTCCAGCTCCAGCTCCGCGGGTGGGTCGAGTTCGGCCTGCCGCCGGGACCGGTGCCCATCCCGGCCCTGCGCTGGATCGCCACCGCCAGCGACGACTCGGCCGACGACCCGGCGGGGGCGCTGGATCCCGCCCTGGCGCGGGTGCTGTCGGGGATCGCCGTCCGGGTGCCGCCGCTCCGGGAGCGCGTCGACGCCATCGAGCCGGTGGTCGCCGACACGGCCCAGCGCTGGAGTCGCACCCACCGCCGGCAGCTCCAGCGGTTCGGCGACGATGCGCTGCGGGGGCTTCGCGAGTACCCCTGGCCCGGCAACCTCGAGGAGCTCGAGGCCGTGGTGGAGCGGACCCTGGCCGGAAGCGCCGCCGACCCCATCCGCGAGGAGCACCTGCGCTTCGACGTCTCCAACGAGACGGCGGTCGCGCTGCGGGCGCCCGAGCCCGAGTCCAACGGGGCCGCGCCGCCGGCCCGCGCCCCGGAGGCGGTCTCACGACCGGAGCCCGCGGCCCGTCCCAGTGAGCCCCAGCGGCCCGCCGTCTCCGAGCCGCCGGCCGGGCCGTCCTCGAGCCAGTCCGACGCGGTCCAGCGGCTGGTGGGAGCCGTCTCCCACGAGCTGCGCAATCCGCTGACCACGATTCGTACGTTCACCGAGCTCCTGCCCGAGCACTTCGACGACGAGGAGTTCCGGACCCGGTTCGCGGAGCTGGTGGGCTCGGACGTGCGGCGCATGGAGGAGGCCCTCGGACGGCTCCAGGAGCTGGCCGGGCTCGGGGCGGGCGAGCGCAAGCCGGTGGACGTGGCCGCCATGCTCGAGGAGCTCCTGGACGAGCGGCGGGACACGATCCGCGCGCGCAGCCTGCTGGTGCTCCGCGAGCTCGATCGGGCCGAACCCTTCGCGCTCGCCGACGGCATCCAGCTGCAACGGGCTCTCGGCGGCATGCTCGACCGGGCCCTGGCCCTGGTCCCCGAGCGCGGGGACGTATACCTGGCGTCGCGGCACCACGAGTCCGGCGCGGGCGGACGGCCCACGGTCCGGGTGCTCCTGCGCTTCGACCAGGGGCGTCGCGACCGGGCCCCCACCGTGGAGGGCACGACCGAGGCGGAGGCCTCCCTCGAGTTCATCGTGGCCGAGGCGGTGGTGCGGGCCCAGGGCGGCAGCCTGACCCTGGACACCACCGAGAACCAGGAGGCGGTGGTGGTGATCGACCTGCCGGCGCCTTCGACCCCCTGAAGCCACCCGCCTCCGTCGATTCCCGGCCTTTTGCGCCGCGGGGGTCCGTCGCACGCGACGAGGGTGTTAACCTGCGGTCATGCCGCGCGTGCTGGTGGTCGACGACGAGGCCGGCGTCCGGGAGTCGCTCCGGATGCTCCTCAAGGCGGATTTCGATGTGGCGGCCGTGGCCGACGTCGACGCCGCCCTCGAGACGGTGGGCGAGTCGGCGCCCGACCTCATCCTGCTCGACCTGATCATGCCCGGACGGGGCGGCCTCGACATGCTGGCCGAGCTCCAGGAGATGGGCTGCCCCGCGCCGGTCGTCGTGCTCACCGCGACCAAGACGGTCTCGACGGCCGTCGAGGCCATGAAGCGCGGGGCCACCGACTACATCACGAAGCCCTTCGAGCCCGACGCCCTGCGCATCAAGGTCCAGCAGCTCATCCGGCACCACCGCCTCGAGCAGGAGGTCGTGCGCCTGCGGGACGAGGTGGAGGACCGGCGACGGCTGCGCGACCTCATCGGGCGCAGCACCGGGATGCACGAGGTCTTCCGCTCGATCGAGCGCCTGGCGCGCACCCGGGCCAGCGTATTGATCACCGGCGAGAGCGGAACGGGCAAGGAGCTGGCCGCCAAGGCGATCCACGAGCTTTCGCCTCGCACCGACGGCCCGTTCGTCGCGATCAACTGCGGAGCGATCCCCCACAACCTGATCGAGAGCGAGCTCTTCGGCCACGAGAAGGGCGCCTTCACCGACGCCCACGATCGCCGCATCGGGCGCTTCGAGGCCGCCTCGGGCGGAACGCTCTTCCTCGACGAGATCGGCGAGCTTGCGCCGGCGGTCCAGGTGAAGCTGCTGCGCGCGCTCCAGGAACGGGTCATCGAGCGGCTCGGTGGACGCAGCCCCATCGAGATCGACGTGCGCGTGCTGGCGGCCACCAACCGCGATCTCGACGCCGAGGTCGCGGCCGGGCGCTTCCGCGCGGACCTCTTCTACCGCATCAACGTCGTGCCTCTGGTGATGCCGCCCCTGCGCGAGCGCCGCGAGGACATCGCGCTGCTGGCCGAGCACTTCCTCGAGCGCGCCACGCGCGAGGGCGAGCGCCGGGCCACGCTCGCCCCGGAGACCGTCGATGCGCTCGAGCGCTACACCTGGCCGGGCAACGTCCGCGAGCTCGAGAACGCCATCGAACACGGCCTGGCGATGTGCGAGGGCGAGCGCATCGAGCCCGGCGATCTCCCGCGCGCGGTCGGTCGCGCCGGCGAAGCCGAGCAGCTGCGGGACCAGTGGCGCAGCGGGCACCTGGGCTTCGAGGACACGGTGGCGCGCTTCGAGAGCCAGCTCCTGCGCGAGGCGCTCGAGCGGCGCGACTGGAACCAGACCCGCGCCGCGGCCGACCTGGGCATCACCCGTCGGGTCCTGAAGCTCAAGATGGACAAGTTCGACCTGGCTGGACCCGGCGACCGGGACGACTGAGTCTCCCGGCCGACGGGAGCGCCCCCCCGGGCCTCGACCGCACCTCCGCGAACGCTTCCCCGGGCCCTGCGTTCGAAATCGAACAGTGCGATTTTTCCTTTTGAATCCGGTGACTTGACGGCCTGCGGGCCGGAGCCCGTACGCTCCGGTACGGCGCCCGGACCGACCCCCGGGCTCGGCCGCGAAGCGCCGCCCACGCCGATTCTCCTTTGGATTCGTGAGCTTCGGGAATCCGGTGCGGGCCGGCCCAGTTGGGCACGGGGCTTGCGAACTGACCCGTGCATGACGGAAGAAGCTACCGGCGCCCGAATCCTGGTCGTGGACGATGAGCAGGGGCCCCGCGCATCGCTGAAGATGATCCTCGCGGCGGATCACACCATTCACGAGGCCCGGGACGGCAGCTCCGCGCTGGAGATCCTGCGCACCACGCCCATCGACCTGGTCACCATCGACCTGAACATGCCCGGGATGCGCGGCGACCAGCTCATGCGCACCATCCGCGAGGAGTTCCCCCACGTCGAGGTCATCGTGATCACCGGCTACGGCTCCCTCGAGACCGCGGTCGAGGGTCTGCGGTACGGCATCTGCGACTACCTCCGGAAGCCCTTCGACGTGGTGCAGGTGAGCTCCGCGGTCAGCCGGGCGCTGGCCCGACGCTTCAGCCGGACGAACCTCCTGTCCTTCCTCGAGGGCATCGGCGACGTCCTCGGCAAGCACCGGGACGCCGGCGAGCTGCTCGGCGAGCTCGAGGGCGACGGCCACCTCCAGCGCCGCCTGCGGGCGGTGCTCGAGGAGCCGGCCGTCGATCCGACCGCGGCCCGGGACGAACCGCTCGGCCGCAGCACCATCGAGTTCCTGGAGGTGCTGGCCGAGACCATCGAGTGCCGCGACGCCTACATGCGCGGACACGCCCGCCGCGTCGCCTTCTACGCCAGCCTGCTGGCCGAGCGCCTGTGTCTGTCGGCCGAGGAGCGGGAGAACGTCCGCCTGTCCGCCTTCCTCCACGACCTGGGGAAGGTCGGCGTTCCGTCGGACATCGTGGCCCAGAGGTCGAACCTCTCTCCCGAGCAGCGCGTCGCCATCGAGCAGCACGCCTGCATCGGAGAGCGGCTCGTGAAGCCGCTGGCGCTCTCGGCGACCGCGGGCGCCGCGATCCGCCACCACCACGAGCGCTGGGACGGCGCCGGCTACCCGGACGGGCTCCGCGAGGACGCCATCCCGCTGGCCTCGCGCATCGTGGCCATCGCCGACGCGTTCGACGCCATGACCAGCGAGCGTCCCCATCGCGGCGCGCGATCCCAGGAGGACGCGCTCGAGGTGCTGGCCAAGCAGGCCGGCTCGCAGTTCGACCCGGCGCTGGTCAAGGAGTTCCTCTCGATCGTCCGTGCGGGGGCCTGCGAGACCGGCCTGGGGGGCGTCGAGAGACAGAGTCGTGGGGTGAGGGGTGAATCGGAGTCGGTCTGGCCGTCGGCGCTGCAAGAGGGGGGCAGCTGATGGCCCGTACGACTCGCCAGCTTCCGCTCGAATTCGGGGGATGCGGAAGCCTCGACGGCGGCGGCTACGAGGCCGTGCGCGCGGAAGCGCGCCAGCGCGTGGTCCGCATGGTGGAGTTCACGCCGTTTCCCCGGGTCGCGTGCGACCTGGAGAAGCGCGTGGCCTTCACCCGGGACGAGTCCGAATCGGGGATGTGCCTCGGAACGGACTCGGCCGAAGCCGTGGGCGGGCTGCTGCGGGTCATCGTCCGCGGCGTGGACGGCCAGCCGACTCTCGATTGCCTCGCCCGGGTGGTGTGGTGCGAGCCGCGCCCCGAGGGCCGCTACTGGATCGGGCTCGCCGTCGTGGACGAGGCGCGGCCGCGGATGCTCAAGGTCCGCCACACCCGCCGCCAGAAGCTGGTCGCCGTCACGGCCTAGCGGCCCCGGGGTCGGGGGCCGGTCAGGACTGCAACCGCGAGGCGGGCTAGATTCCCGGCATGTTCGGCATCGGTGCTCAAGAGCTCCTGGTGATCGGGGTGATCGCGCTGCTGGTCTTCGGACCGAAGCGGCTGCCCGAGCTCGCGCGTTCGCTCGGCCGCGGACTCGCCGAGTTCCGCCGGGCCTCGACGGATCTGCGTCGCAGCCTCTCGGCCGAGGACGCGGGCGAGCCGGGGCGCCCTCCCGAGAGCGTCGGCCCCGCGTCGGACCGCCCTCCGGTCGCAGAGCCCACGGGCCCCGCCCAGGCGGTGGGCGACGCACCCCCGGTCGAGCCCGCCCGCAGGCCGGACGCCGACAAGGCCGCCGCCGACTCATCGAGCTCCGGACAAGGCGGTGGATGACGCCGCGCTCCCCATCACCGAGCACCTGGCCGAGCTGCGCACGCGGATCGTCCGGGCGCTCATCGCCTGGGGCCTCGGCGGCATCCTCTCCTGGAGCTACGCCGAGCAGGTCTTCGGCTACCTGCTGGCTCCGGCGGTCGACGCCCTCGGGCCGGGCGGGGGCCAGCTCCAGGCCATCGCGCCCACCGAGATCTTCTTCACCTACCTGAAGTGCGCGCTGCTGGCGGGCTTCCTGCTCGCCCTGCCCGTGATCTTCTGGCAGATCTGGGCCTTCGTGGCGCCCGGCCTCTACGCCAACGAGAAGAAGGCAATCGTCCCCTTCGTGCTCGTCTCGACCGTGCTGTTCGTGGGCGGAGCGACCTTCGGCTACACGATGGTCTTCCCGCTGATGTTCGACTTCTTCACCAGCTTCGACAGCGCGTTCGTGGTGTCCGCGTGGACCATGCGCGAGGTGTTCGCGTTCACCACGCGGCTGTTCCTCGCCTTCGGGGTGGCCTTCGAGCTTCCGGTCCTGGTCTTCTTCCTCTCGGTCACCGGGATCGTGACCGCGCGCCAGCTCTTCCGGGGAACCCCCTACGCCGTGCTCGCGGTCTTCGTGACCGCGGCGGTCCTCACGCCTCCGGACTGGGTGAGCCAGACCTTCCTGGCGCTCCCGATGATCGCGCTCTACCTGCTGGGGGTCGGCGTGGCCTTCATCTTCGGCGGCCGACGCCAGCGCGAGGCCGCGTCGTCGGAGGTGGCCGAGACCGGCCGCTGAGATCGGGCGCGGGAGCCAAGGCGGGGCGCGGGCTCAGAGCGCGGCGATGTCGCCGACGGTCTGCTCGAGCCGCTTCTGGTACTCCCCGATGTCGAGCTTCACCCGGGCGACGCCGCTCTCCATGGCCGCGTTGGCGACCGCGGGGGCGACGTACAGCAGGACCCGGGGGTCGAACGGCTTCGGGATGATGTAGCTGGGGCCGAAGTCGAAGGTCTCGTCGGGGTAGGCCCGGCGCACGGCTTCGGGAACGGCCTCTCCGCGCCGGGCGAGCTCGGCCAGGGCGTGGACCGCGGCGAGCTTCATGGGCTCGTTGATCTGGCGGGCGCGCACGTCGAGGGCGCCGCGGAAGATGAACGGGAAGCCCAGGACGTTGTTCACCTGGTTCGGAAAGTCCGATCGACCGGTCGCGATGATGGCGTCGTCGCGCACCGAGCGAACCTCGTCGGGCGTGATCTCCGGGTCGGGGTTCGCCATGGCGAACACCAGGGGATTCGGGGCCATGCCCGCCACCATGGTCGGCGTCACGAGACCCGCCTGGGACACGCCGACGAACACGTCCGCGTCCACCAGGGCGTCGGTCAGGGTGCGGGCGTCGGTGTCGACGACGAACTCTTCCTTGTAGGCGTTCATGCCCTCGGTGCGACCGGCGTGGATCACTCCGCGGCTGTCGCACAGGGTGATGTTCTGGCGCTCGACGCCGAGGTCGCGGTAGAGGCGCGCGCACGCGAGCCCGGAGGCGCCGGCCCCCGAGAAGACCACGCGCACGTCGGCGATGTCGCGACCGGTGATCTTGAGACCGTTCAGCAGCGCCGCGCCGGAGATGATCGCGGTGCCGTGTTGATCGTCGTGGAAGACCGGGATGTCGAGGGACTCGGAGAGCGCCTTCTCGATCTCGAAGCACTCCGGGGCGCGGATGTCCTCGAGGTTGATCCCGCCGAAGGTCGGGGCGATGAGCTGGCAGGCGCGGACGATCTCGTCCACGTCGGTGGAGTCGATCTCGATGTCGAAGACGTCGATGTCGGCGAACCGCTTGAACAGGACCGCCTTGCCCTCCATCACCGGCTTGCTGGCGAGGGCGCCGATGTTGCCGAGGCCCAGCACCGCGGTGCCGTTGGAGACCACGGCGACGAGGTTGCCCCTGGCGGTGTAGCGGAAGACGTTCTCGGGCCGGTCGTGGATCTCGCGGCACGGCTCGGCGACGCCCGGCGTGTAGGCCAGGGACAGATCGTCCTGGGTCACCGTGGGCTTGGTGGGAACGACCTTCACCTTCCCCGGTCTGCCCTGGCTGTGGTAGGCGAGCGCCTGCTCCTTGGTGATCACGGACACGACCTCTCGATGGCCTCGGTTGCGGTGGGCCCGCCTGGACTCGCCGACCGGGGCCCGCTTCGATCTGGCGTCGGGCTCGGGTCGGGCTCGCGTCGCGATCGATCCGGGAACCGCCGTCGAATCGTGGCGGGATCGGACCGCCCGCGCGGAGGGACCGCTCGCCCCTACCACGCGGTCAGAGAGCGGCATTCTATCAGATCGCCCAAGGGGGCGCGAAGGGGAATGCCCACGGACTCCGGCTCGATCGGGTGGCGCTACTCCTTCAGGAGCTCGCGCGCCATCACCAGCCGCTGGATCTGGTTCGTTCCCTCGTAGATCTGCATCAGCTTCGCGTCCCGCATCAGCTTCTCGACGGGATACTCCCGGGTGTAGCCGTTGCCGCCGAAGACCTGGACCGCGTCGGTGGTGATGCGCATGGCGGCGTCGGTGGCGAAGCACTTGGCGAACGAGGAGTTCTTGGACGCGCGCAGGCCCTGGTCGATCATCCAGGCGCTCTGGTGCACCAGCAGGCGCGCGGCCTCGATGTCCTTGCCCATGTCGGCCAGCAGGAACTGCACCGCCTGGAAGCCGCCGATCGGGAAGCCGAACGCCTTGCGCTCCTTGGCGTAGGCGAGGCTCTCGTCCAGCGCCCGCTTGGCGATCCCGCAGGCCAGGGCGCCGATCGAGGGCCGGGTGCGGTCGAGGGTCTGCATCGCGACCTTGAAGCCCTGGTTCTCCTCGCCCAGTCGCTGGGCCGCGGGGACGCGCACGTTGTCGAAGTGGATCACCCGGGTATCGCTCGCCCGCTGACCCATCTTCTCCTCTTTCTTGCCGGGCTCGAGGCCCGGCGTTCCCCGGGGCACCACGAAGGCGGTGATGCCCTTGTGGCGGCTTCCGCGCTCGAGGGTGGCGAAGACCGTGTACAGGTCGGCCTCGCCGCCGTTGGTGATCCAGCACTTCGTGCCGTTCAGGATGTAGTCGTCGCCGTCCTTCTCGGCCTGGAGCTGGAGGCCCGCCACATCGGAGCCGGCCTCGGGCTCGGACAGCGCGAACGAGACCAGCTTGAACTCGTCGGCGCAGGCGCCGAGCCACTCCTTCTTCTGGTCGTCGGTGCCGGCGATCACGATCGGCATCAGGCCGAGGTCGTTGCACATGATCGAGGTGGTCATGCCGGCACAGCCCCAGGCCAGCTCCTCGGTCACGAGACAGCTGTCGAGGATCGACAGACCGACGCCGCCGTACTCTTCGGGAATGCAGGTCGTGGAGAGGGACAGCTCCCACGCCTTCTCGATGATCTCGCGGGGGAACTCTTCGCTCTCGTCGTACTTGGCCGCGACCGGCGCGATCTCGTCCCGGGCGAAGCGGCGGGCGGTCTCCTGGAGGGCGAGCTGTTCGTCACTGAGCTGGAAATCCATGGGAGGGCTCCGGGGGTCTCGACTGACTGACAGTCATTAACGTAGTCGGATCGGGGACTTAGGCGCGCCGAGAGTACGTGACGGCATTCGGGTGCGCCAGCGCGACGGCGCCGGAACGGGGGCCCGGGCGGTGACCCGCCGGGTGGCTCCACGGGGTGTGCCGACCGGGACTCAGGGGCGGCGGCCGGAGCGGGCCCTCAGCCGCCGAGGCCCCGGCCGAGGCCCTGGGCGGCCTGGGTGATCGCCGGCACGATCTCGTCGAGGATGCGGTCCTCCGAGAGGCGGAACGAGGGTCCGGACACCGAGACGGCGGCCTGCAGCTGACCGACGCCGTCGTAGACCGGCGCCGCCGCGCAGCACAGACCCAGCTCGTACTCCTCGAGGTCCAGGGCGAAGCCCTGGACCGCCACCGACCGCAGGTGCTCGAAGAGCTTCTCGCGATCGACGATCGTGCGCTCCCGATGGGCCGACAGCGCGCCGCGGGAGACGTGGTCCCGGTCGTACCGCTGGAGGACCTCGTCGCCGGAGGCCGCCAGCAGCACCTTGCCGAGCGCGGTGCAGTGGGCCGGCATGCGCTGGCCCGTGCGGCGCACACAGAACACGGTCTGGGACGGCTCCTCGCCGTGCAGGTGCACGACCTCGAAGTCCTGGAGCACGGCGATGTGTGCGGTCTCCCCCAGCTCGACCGCCAGCCTCTGCAGCACGCGCCGCGCGCTGCTCAGCAGGTCGAACCCGCGCTCGTAGGCCCGGCCGAGCTCGAGACAGCGCACGCCCAGGCGATAGCGATCGCTGTCGGAGCACTGCTCGATGTATCCCGACTGCTCGAGGGTCGCGAGCAGCCGGAAGACGTTGTTCTTGTGGAGATCGAGCCGTCTCGAGAGCTCGCTCACGCCCAGCTCGACCTCGTGGTCGAATGCCTCGAGCAGGCGCAGCGCGTTCTGAACGGTCTGGATCGCGTATTCGCTCTTGGGCTTCGCGGTCGGTTTCGTCATCGGCTCCAGCACGGCGCGGTCGTCTCGGATGGGGGACGCCGCGGGGGGTGGGGGGGCTCCCGGCACTGGAGGTTGGAGGATCTGCCAGCACCGCCAGAGTCACCGATTGGTTCAGCGGTCCTTCACCTTCTCCCAATCCGCCAGGAACTGCTCCAGACCCCGGTCGGTCAGGGGATGGGCAGCGATCTGGTGGATGACCTTCGGGGGCATCGTCACGACGTGGGCTCCCATCATCGCAGACTGGACGACGTGCTCCGGGCTGCGAACGCTGGCGACGAGAACCTCGGTCGGGAAATCGTAGTTCCCATAGATGGTGCAGATCTGGTCGATCAACCGCATTCCGTCGGCGGAGATGTCGTCGAGCCTCCCGACGAAGGGCGAGGCGAAGCGAGCTCCCGCCTTGGCCGCCATGAGCGCCTGGGTCGCGGAAAAGACCAGGGTGCAGTTGGTGGGGACGTCCTCTTCCGAGAGCCGGCGAATCGCCTTCAGGCCCTCGATGGTCATGGGGATCTTCACGACGATGTTGTCGGCGAGCTTGGCGAGCTCGAGGCCCTCCCGGACCATGGCGTCGGCCTCGACGGCCACGACCTCGGCACTCACGGGGCCGGGAACGATCTTCGTGATCTCGAGCAGGATCTCCCGGGGGTCACCCTGCTCCTTGGAGAGGAGCGACGGGTTGGTGGTGACGCCGTCGAGGAGCCCGACGGAGGCGGCCTCCCGGATGTCCTCGATGCTGGCCGTGTCGATGAAGAACTTCATCCGCTGTCTGCTTTCGTCCTGGTTGGGATCGCGTGCTGGGGTTGGATCGCCTGCTGGGGTTGGGATCGCCTGGGGGGCTGGACCGGATGGGTTTCCCCTTCGACGATTCCGGTTCCCGACTTCGACCGTTGGACTCGACCGTTGGATTCGATCTTTGGACCCTTCGGTCTCTGGATCTCGAGGTCTCTGGATCTCGGGGTCTCTGGATCTCGAGGTCTCTGGATCTCGGGGTCTCTCCGCTTTGCGACCCGGCTTCCTGCTGCTTCGGCTTCGTTTCCTGCTGCTTCGTTTCCTGCGGCTTCGACCTTCGGTCTCGCGTCGGCCGACCCTCGATTCGCTCGACCCGTTCTGCCCGTTCGACCCGTTCCGCCCGCTCTGCCCGTTCGACCCGCTCGATCGCTGTGGTGGTTCTCGGGGCGAGTCGGGTCGCTGGCCGCTCCCCATGGAGCTCGCCGACCGGAGAGTCACGACCTGGCCGCATGATCGCGCATGATCGGCCGCTGGATTTTCGGGGCTTTCAGACGCGGGGCTTTCAGATGCTCTCGCCGAGGGAAGACCGTCACCGATCTGGTTTCGTACTTAACGCAGCTCAAGGAAGAGTGTCAACGTTTTGCCATCGAAATCTGTGACGAAAAACCTGCTGTACACCGGGAAGCGTCTGTCCCATCCGCGGGAGGTCCCGAATCTCCAACCGGAATCGGGTTGGACTCTCAGTCGACGGGCAGACCGACGCGGCCACTCACTTCACTCACGAGCAGCTCGATGATGAGGGCCGCCACACCCACGATGATGGCGACATCGGCGAGGTTGAAGTCGGGCCACAGATAGCCGGACCACAGGCGTACGTGCAGGTAGTCGATGACCTCGCCTCGCCAGAGCCGGTCGAAGAGATTGCCGAAGGTCCCGCCGAGGATCAGTCCCAGTGCCAGCGCGTTGCGCTCATCCCCGGGGGCCAGTCGACGGAAGAAGCTGGAGATCACGGTCACGGCCAGGATCGTCACGGCGAGGAATGCGGCGAGGCGCCACTGGTGGGGTGCGTTCTCGAACAGGCCGAAGGCCGCGCCGGGATTGCGCGCGTGGGTGAGATAGAAGAACCCATCGATCACGGGAACACGATCGCGCAACGTGATGGCGGACTCGACCCAGAACTTCGCCGGAAGGTCGAGCAGCAACGTCGCCCCGGCCGCCAGCGACAGCAGGCGCAGGTTGCGATGGGCGGTGTCGCTCGCACCGGGAGTCGCTGTGGCTTCCATCCTCTCCAGCTCCTCCAGCTCTTCTCCAGCTCTCGCTGCAGCGCTTTCCAGGGTGGCGCTGCAAGGATCGCCCGGACATTCGCCGAGCCGTCGCGTCGGCGTGCGGTCGGCCTGCGTCTAGCGCAGCTCGGCTGCCGACAGGCGGCCGTCGTTCCACGGACCCGGCGTCCGGGCCTGAGCCCGGTCGAGCCAGGCGAGTCCCTCTTCGTAGCGGCCGCTCGCCACCAGCGCCTGACCCCGAATCCCCATGAGCGCCACATCGGCCCGAGGGGAGCTCGCTCCCTGGGCGCGCAGCAGCGCATGCGCCTGATCGAGGAACGGGATGGCCCGCTCCGGCTCGAGCCCGTCGGCGAGATGCCGGGCGAGCGCGATGTACGCATAGGGATTGGTGGGGTCGACCTGCAGGGCCCGCTCATAGTGGGTCAGCGCCCGCTCGGGATCGCTCTCCACGTCGGCGTCGAGGCCGTCGATCACCAGCCTCATGGAGGCCCGGCGCTGGGCATCGCCTCGCTCCCCGAGCTCCGAGATGTGCAGCGGCTCCTCGCTCCGCCGGAGATCCAGCGGCATCCACGCGCACGCCGACGCGAACCCTCCGATCAGGATCAGCGCCACCCACGTCCGCCATGCCTTCGTCCGGATCGGCAGTCCAGTCACAGCCAGTTCCGCAGCCAGTCGAGGAAGCGATCCCCGGTGGTGGCGCCGTCGGAGGGACAGGTGGCGGCGGGCTCGGTGTCCTCGAGGAAGAACTCGTCGCGGTGCTCGGGACAGCCCGAGAGAGCCAGGGCTCCGGTCCCCGGATGGATGCTGACCGTGCGGACGTCGGGCGGCGGCAGGAAGGCGCCGCGCAGTCGGTCGCCCAGGGCTTCCCGGACGAAGTCCACCCAGATGGGCAGCGCCACCTGACTGGACGGGAGCCCGATGCTGCGGGGCTCGTCGAAGCCCACCCAGACGACCGCCACCAGCTCCGGTGTGTAGCCGACGAACCAGAGGTCCTGCTCGTCGTCGGTGGTGCCGGTCTTGCCGGCGATGGGTCCCCGCAGACCCATCGCCCGCACGCGCGCCGCGGTGCCCCGCTCGACCACGCCCTGGAGCAGCGAGGTGGCGAGATAGGCCGTGCCCGGGTCGATGACCCGTTCGATCTCGATCCGCCGGCGCTCGACCCGCTGGTCGCCCGTGGCGACCACGTCCTCGAAGGAGTGGGGGACCGGTCGCGCCCCCCCGTTGGCGATGGTGGCGTAGGCGCGGGCCACCTCGAGGGGCGAGACCTCGGCGGTCCCCAGCGCCAGGCTCGGGACCGCGGGCAGCGGCGAGGTGATGCCGAGTCGGTGTCCCACGTCGATCACCCGGTCGATGCCGACCTCCAGTGCGAGCCGCACCGAGGCGACGTTGAGGCTGCGCTCGACCGCCTCCCGGACGGTCACACGCCCGTGGAACTCCCCGTCGAAGTTCTTGGGGCGCCACACGCCGTCGGTGGTCTCCAGCTCGATCGGGCTGTCGTCGACGAAGCTCGCCAGCGTGATGGCGGGGTCGCGACCCTCGCCGGACCCGCGTTCCAGGGCCGCGACGTAGACCACCGGCTTGAAGACGCTGCCCAGCTGCCGCCGCGCCTGGCTGCAGCGATCGAACTGCGAGTGCCGGTAGTCGCGCCCACCGACCAGGGCCACGATCTCCCCGGTCTGGGGCCGCAAGGCCACGACGCAGCCCTGCAAGCGCCTGGTGGGATCGCCGCTGCGCAGCTCTCCGCGTCGCGCCTCGATGCGCTCGAGCCCCCGGGACAGCGCCCCGGCGGCCGCACGCTGGAGCCGGGGATCGAGGGTCGAATAGATGACGAGTCCCTCGCTGCGCAGCAGCTCCGGGTCGTAGACCTCGGGCAGCTGCCGGCGCAGCACGTCGAGGAAGTAGCGCGACTGCGACAGCTCCGAGGCCTTCACGGCCACCCGCAGCGGCTCGTCGCGCTCGCTGCGGTAGGTGGCCTCGTCGATCCGACCCTGGTCGCGCATCAGGCGCAGCACCAGGTTGCGCCGCTCGGTGGCGAGCTCGAGGTCGCGATGGGGCGAGATCCGGTTGGGACTCTGGATGATGGCGGCCAGCAGGGCGGACTCGCCGACGGTCAGCGACGGCACGCTCTTGCCGAAGTAGAGCCTCGCCGCCTCGCCGACACCGTGGACTGCGGTGGAGCCCCGTTGGCCGAGGTAGATCTCGTTGAGATAGCTCTCGAGAATGGCCTGCTTGTCGTAGCGGGCCTCCACGATGAGAGCCATCACGGCTTCCTGGATCTTGCGGGTGAGGGTGCGCTCCGGCGTCAGGAAGAAGTTCTTGACCAGCTGCTGGGTGAGCGTGCTCCCGCCCTCGCGGATGCGCCCGGCGCGGAGGTTCGCGATCAGGGCGCCGCCCACCCGCCGGACGTCGACCCCGTGGTGCTGCTCGAAGCGCCGGTCCTCGACCGCCACCACCGCGTCGACGAGGTGTCGCGGCACGTCGGCAATGCGAACCAGGTCGCGCTGTTCCCGGTTGGGTCCGTAGTAGGCGCCCACCAGCTCGGGCTCGAGCAGCACCGCCCCGAGCTCGCGCCGCTTCTCGAGGTCGCGAATGACGTCGATGCGGGTTCCGCGGAGCTGGATGCCGATGCGCCGAGCGGGCTCGGGCCGACTCGGGTGCTCGAAGGGGTGGAGCGCCACCTCCCAGCGCGAGCCCCTCGCCCGATAGGTGCCGATGGGGAGCGCCCCCTTCTCCGGGTGGCTGCGGTAGCCCAGGCGCTCGAGGGTCCCGACCAGGTCGAGCAGCTCGATGTCGAGGCCGGGATAGAGGATGGTCGGCGCCGACATCACCTTGGACGGCACCTTGAAGCGCTGACCCTCGAAGCGGGCGACGACCACCCGGTCCAGGCGGACCAGCCAGGTGGCGACCGCGAAGCCCGCGACAAAGGCGATGACCGCGGCGACCCGCGCGACCCGCTTGAAGCGCGCGCGCGCGGTCGGGCGCGACGCGCGGGCGCCGCCGCCTCTCCCGGACGCACGCCCCGCCGCCGACCTCGACTTCGTCGATCGGGAGGCGCCCGTCGAGCGGCGCGCGCTCTTCTTGCGGGCCGGCATGCGCATCCTCCCGCGGGGTGATCGGTCGCCATCGTCGGGGACGACCGGGCTCCGCCCGCGTGTGCATCGCTGCGGTCGCCGCCGCCCGCGGCGACGGTGTTCGCGGGTGCGACCCTCGCCCCACGACCCGCGAGAAACCTAGGAGAGGGCCCCGCTTCTGGCCATGCTCCGACGCTTGTGAACTGCCCGGGAAACCGCGAGATTACCCGCCATGCCGGGGACCGAGAACGAGCAGCGCGGCACCGCCAAGCCCTGGGGTGGCCGCTTCAGCCAGAGCACCGACCCCACGGTCGAGCGCTTCAGCGCGTCGGTCCACTTCGACCGGGCGCTGGCCCGCTACGACATCCGGGGCTCCATCGCCCACGCCCGCATGCTGGGCCGCACCGGCATCATCCCAGAGGGGGACGTCCAGACCCTCGTCCGAGGTCTCCAGGCGATTGAGACCGAGATCGAGGCCGGCGAGTTCCCGTTCGACCCCGCCCTGGAAGACATCCACATGAACATCGAGGCCCGCCTCACCCGGCAGGTGGGCCCGGTGGCGGGCCGGCTCCACACCGGCCGGAGTCGCAACGACCAGGTCGCGACCGACCTCGCGCTCTACCTGCGCGACACCTGCCGCGCCGCCCAGCTGGGCCTGGTCGACCTGCGCCGGGTGCTGATCGAGCGCGCCCGCGAGCACGTCGACACCGTGCTGCCGGGCTACACCCATCTCCAGCGGGCCCAGCCCGTGCGGCTGGCCCACCACTGGCTGGCCTTCGTGGAGATGTTCGAGCGCGATGCGGGCCGCTTCCTCGACACGCGCCGGCGCATCCGACGCTCGCCCCTGGGTGGCGGCGCCCTGGCCGGGTCCACCCTCGCGCTCGACCGGGAGGCCACGGCGGCGGAGCTGGGCTTCGAAGGGCCCACGCGAAACAGCATGGACAGTGTGGCATCCCGGGACTCCGGGCTGGAGTTCCTGTCGGCCGCCGCCATCGCCATGGTGCATCTCTCCCGGATCAGCGAGGAGCTGGTCCTGTGGTCGACCGCCGAGTTCGGCTTCGTGGAGCTGGCCGACGCCTACTCCACGGGCTCCAGCCTGATGCCCCAGAAGAAGAACCCGGACGTCCCCGAGCTGGTGCGGGGCAAGAGCGGACGCGCCATCGGCAACCTGATGACGCTGCTCACGGTGATGAAGGGGCTGCCCCTCACCTACAACCGCGACATGCAGGAGGACAAGGAGCCCATCTTCGACTCCGCCGTCACCCTGCGCGACGCCCTCGAGGTGACCACCGGCGCGGTGGCCACCCTCGCGGTGAACGAACGGCGCATGGGCGACGCGGCCGGCGACCCCATGCTGCTGGCCACCGACCTGGCCGAGGTGCTGGTGGGCGAGGGCGTGCCGTTCCGGGAGGCCCACGAGGTGGTGGGCAAGATCGTCGGCCACTGCGTGCGCGAGGGGGCCGACCTGCGGTCGCTCGGGCTCGACGACATGCGGCGGTTCCACGAGGCCTTCCCCGCCGGCGCCGACGAGCTGCTCGACCTCGAGGGCAGCCTCGAGCGGCGGGCCCTCGCCGGAGGCACGGCCAGGGCCCGCGTGGCCGAGGCCCTGGACGCCGCCGAGGCCCGGGTGGACGAAGAGGTCCGCGGGCTCGAGCGCGAGAGCGCGCGATGAGGGCGCGCGCGACGACCCGGGTCGGGACCGCCGCCGCCCTGGCCGCGGTGGCGACCCTCGCCTGCGGCGTCTACGGCAAGCCGGTGCGCAGCCGCCCCGACCCCGACGCCGCAGGCGCCGCCCCGGCCAGCCAGACCCGGACGCCCGAGGGCGAAGACCAGGAGAACGGAGAGACGAACCCATGACCGAGATCCACGAGGCCTTCGTCCGGCGCGACGGCGACCTGCACGTCGAGGACGTGGCCCTCGGGCGCATCGCCGACGAGGTGGGCACGCCCGCCTACGTCTACAGCGCCACGGCGCTGGCCGAGCGCTACCGGGCCCTCGACGCGGCCTTCGCCGCGGTGCCCCACACCATCTGCTACGCGATCAAGGCCAACATGAACCTGGCCGTGGTGCGGACCCTCGTGGCCCAGGGCGCCGGCATCGACGTCACCTCCCGGGGTGAGCTGTTCCGCGCCCTGCGGGCCGGCGCGGACCCGGCGAAGATCGTCTACTCGGGCGTCGGCAAGCGCGACGACGAGATCGACGCCGCCCTCGAGGCGGACATCAAGATGCTGAACGTCGAATCCCGCGCCGAGCTGCGGCGGATCGACGCGGTGGCGGCGGCCCGGGGCGTGCGCGCCCGGGTGGCGTTCCGGGTGAACCCCGACGTCGACCCCAAGACCCATCCCTACATCTCGACGGGTCTGCGCACGAGCAAGTTCGGCGTGCCCATCGCCGAGGCGGTGGAGTGCTACGCCGAGGCCAAGGCGCTGTCGAACGTCGAGGTGGTGGGCGTCGACTGCCACATCGGCTCCCAGCTGGTGGACGCGACGCCCTTCCGCGACGCCATGGCGCGGGTGCGGGCGCTGGTGGAGGAGCTGCGGGCGGCGGGCCACGAGATCCGCACCCTCGACGTGGGCGGCGGCCTGGGCGTCACCTACGCCGAGGAGACGCCGCCCACCCCGGACGTCTACGCGGAGGCGGTGCTCTCCCAGGTGGGCGACCTGGGCTGCGACGTGGTGCTGGAGCCCGGGCGCTGGATCACCGCCAACGCCGGCGTCTTCCTCACCCGCGTCCTCTACCAGAAGCGCAACGAGGACAAGCACTACGTCATCGTGGACGGGGCCATGAACGACCTGATCCGGCCCAGTCTCTACCAGGCCTACCAGCGCATCGAGCCGGTGGGGCCGGCCCGGGACGGCGTGGCCAAGGTGGACGTGGTGGGCGGCGTCTGCGAGTCCGGCGACTTCCTGGCCAAGGAGCGCAGCCTGCCGAGCCTGGAGGACGGCGACCTGCTGGCCGTGCGCTCGGCCGGCGCCTACGGGTTCGCCATGGCCTCCAACTACAACGGCCGGCCGCGCTGCGCCGAGGTGCTGGTGCGCGGCGACCGCTTCGCCGTGGTGCGCGAGCGCGAGTCCCTCGAGGACCTGGTGCGCGGCGAGTCGATTCCCGAGGACCTGGTGTCGTGAGCGGGCTGCCCTTCACCAAGATGCACGGCGCCGGCAACGACTTCGTGGTGCTGGACGGGCTGCGCGACGAGCTGCCCGACGACCTGGAAGGCCTGTCCCGCAGGCTCGCCGACCGGAACTTCGGGGTGGGCGCCGACCAGATCCTGGTGGTGAAGGCCGCCTCGGACCCGGCCGCCGCCTTCCGCATGGACATCTACAACGCCGACGGCAGCCAGGTGGAGATGTGCGCCAACGGCATCCGCGCCTTCTACAAGTACCTGCGCGACCACGGTCACACCGCGGACGACGAGGTGGGCGTGGAGACGCTCTCGGGCGTGGTGCGTCCGCGCTGGGCCGGGCCGGACCGGGTGACCGTGGACATGGGCCTGCCGGTCCTCGAGCCGGCGAAGATCCCCACCACCCTGGGCCGCGGCGACGGACCCGTGCTCGACGTGCCCCTCGAGGTGGAGGGCGAGACCATCACCCTCTCGTCGGCGTCCATGGGCAACCCCCACGCGGTCGTGGTGGTGGACGACCCCGAGCGCTTCCCGGTGGAGCGGCTGGGTCCGGCCATCGAGCACCACCCCGCCTTCCCCAACCGGGTGAACGTGGAGTTCGTGAAGATCGCCTCGCGCACCCGGATCGAGCAGCGGACCTGGGAGCGGGGCACGGGCGAGACCCTCGCCTGCGGCAGTGGAGCCTGCGCGGTGGCTGTGGTGTCCATGTTGAGAGGGGCCGTGGACCGACGGGTGACGATCGCGCTGCGCGGCGGCGAGCTGGCGATCGAGTGGCCGTCGGAAGGCGCCCATGTGATGATGACGGGACCCGCAGCCGAGGTCTTCACGGGCCGGTTCCCGCTCGAGTGACCGGAGCCTGCTCCGGGGACCAGAGCGGGCTCCGGAGCCCAGAAGGGGTAGAGAATGGCGACGCCGAGCTTCCGACTCGAGGGCGTGTACACCGCCCTCGTCACTCCGTTCCGGAACGACGCGGTGGACGAGAAGTCGCTGGCCGACCTGGTCGAGGCCCAGATCGAGGCCGGCGTCGACGGGCTCGTGCCCTGCGGCTCGACCGGCGAGTCGGCGACTCTCTCCCACGCCGAGCACCAGCGAGTGGTCGAGCTGGTGGTGGAGGCCGCGCGCGGCCGGGTTCCGGTGGTGGCGGGCACCGGCTCGAACTCCACCCGGGAGGCCATCGCGCTCACCCTGCACGCCAAGGAGGCGGGCGCCGACGGCGCGCTGCTGATCTCGCCCTACTACAACAAGCCCACCCAGGAGGGGATCGCCCTCCACTTCGAGGCCGTCGCCCGGGAGACCCGATTCCCCCTGGTCGTCTACAACATCCCGGGTCGCACGGCGTCGAACATCCAGCCCGAGACCCTGGCCCGGCTGGCCGAGAACGAGTTCGTGGTGGGCGTGAAGGAGTCGTGCGGCGACCTCGACCAGATCAGCCACGTGATCGCGAGCTGCCCCGAGGACTTCGCCGTGGTGTCCGGCGACGACGCACTGACCCTGCCGCTGCTGTCCGTGGGCGGTCGGGGCGTCATCAGCACCAGCTCCAACGTGGTGCCGGGACCCATGGTCGAGCTGGTGAGCGCGTTCCGGGAGGGCGACGTGGCCCGCGCCCGGGCCGTCCACCACCGGCTGCTGCCGCTCTTCGATGCGCTCTTCTGCGAGACCAACCCCATTCCGGTGAAGGCCGCCGTGGCGCTCCTGGGCCGCATCGGTCCGGAGATCCGGCTGCCGCTGACGCAGCCGACCGATCGCAATCGCGAGCGGCTGCAGGCCGTGATGAAGGAGCTGGGAGTCCTCTGATGCCGATCCGCCGTGTGGCCGTGGTGGGCGCCCTGGGGCGCATGGGGGAACGCGTGCGCGCCGCGGTGGCGGACCACCCCGAGCTCGCCCTGGGCGCCGCCCTCGAGGCACCGGGGCATGCCGCCCTGGGCAGCGAGATCGACGGCGTCGCGGTCACCGCCGACGCGGCGGCGGCCTTCGCGGGCTGCGACGTGGTGATCGACTTCTCGGTTCCCGACGCCACGCTGTCGCTGCTGGAGGTGGCCGCGGAGACCGGCACCGCCTACGTCACGGGAACCACCGGCCTGTCCGACGCCCAGCTGGCCTCGGTCGCCTCGCTCGCCAAGCGCGTGCCCGTCCTCCACGCCCCGAACTTCTCGCTCGCGGTGAACGTGCTGGCCTGGCTCGTGCGCGAGACGTCGCGCCGGCTCGGTCCCGGGTTCGACGCCGAGCTGTTCGAGCTCCACCACTCGGCCAAGCGCGACGCGCCCAGCGGAACCGCGCTGCGCCTGGCCGAGGCCGTGGCCGCCGGTCGCGAGACCGAGCTCGAGGAGCATCTCGTGCTCGAGCGCGCGGGCGAGATCGGCGCGCGACCGGACGGGGCCATCGCGGTGCAGACCCTGCGCGGCGGCGACTGCCCCGGCGAGCACACGGTCTACTTCATCGGACCGGGAGAGCGGCTGGAGCTGACCCACCGCGCCTTCACCCGCGACCACTTCGCCCGCGGCGCGGCGCGTGCGGCGGCCTGGCTGGTGGGGCGCGAGCCCGGGCTCTACCGCATCGAGCAGGTCCTGGACCTGGACTAGCCCGCCTCCGAGGTCCCGGCCTCCCGAGCGGATCGCGCGGCCTGCTCCGCCTGCTCTGCCTGAAGCAGGCCGTAGTGGACGACCCCGAAGAGCATCACCTGGACGAGCTGGCCGGCCAGCGGGCGTCCGCTCGCCCGCAGCGCCGGGAGGAAGATCAGGCACTCCAGGGCGTGGACCGCGGCCAGAGCGACGAACGCCAGGCGCAGCGCCGGCAGCATGCCGGCGTCGCCGGGCAGGAAGAAGGCGGCGGCGCCGAGCAGCCAGACGAGCCCGACCGGGATGCGCAGGGCCCGGAGCAGCCCGGTGCCCGACGGCGCGGGGGTGTTCGCCTGACTGTCCATGGCTCGAGCCCTCCGTTCGGCGCGCCGGAGAATAGCCCCGTCACGGCCGGTGCCTCCTGGCATCCCAGCTTCGAGCGGGGGCGGAGCGGACCCGGCCGGCGGGCGGGCGATCAAACCGCGTTGTTCTGGGCGGGGCGGACGGGTAGATTGCCGGGCCCGGTGGCCGGGGACCGGCAGCGGGTAGACCCCAGGGAGAGAGCGGCCCGGGCGACATTTGCACATTAACACACCGTGTTATGCGCAATTTGTCCATCGATAACATAGTTCGCTACGTTGGAATAGGTCGCCCAGGGCGACCGGACCCACGGTGGCGGCCGCAACGACCTCGGTGAAGGGAGCCCACCGCGTGTCGACCGCGGCGAGGCCCATCCCACCGAGACCCCAGCGCCACGACACCCGGTGCCTTCGGCGCCGGCTTGCGGGAGTGACTCCGAGATGGCTGGTGAAACCTGGAACGACGTGCTCGAAGGCCAGATGGACGCCCAGTGGTCCGCCGAGATCGACGACTTCGAGAGCCAGATCCACCTGCGCCAGCAGGGCAAGCTCGAGGACAAGGTCTTCGCCGAGACCCGCCTGCGCCGCGGGGTCTACGGGCAGCGCTACGACAACGGGCAGCGCCACGACGGCGTGGAGGAGCGCACCCTCGCCTTCCCCGACGTACCCACCAAGGGCCCGGACACCCTCTGGGACGCGCCGGGCATGCAGCGCATCAAGATTCCCTTCGGCGGCATCTCGCCGGAGCAGCTCGAGCTGATGGCGGACCTCGCGGAGGAGTACTCCGACGCGATCATCCACATCACCACCCGCCAGGACATCCAGCTCCACTTCGTCCACATCGAGGACACCCCGGACCTGATGCGGCGGCTCGCGGCCATGGGCATCACCACCCGCGAGGCCTGCGGCAACTCGGTGCGCAACGTCACCGCCTGCCCCCTGGCCGGCGTCTGCAACACCGAGGCCTTCGACGTCTCGCCCTACGCCCAGGCGCTGATGAGCTTCCTGCTGGGCCACCCGGACGTCCAGGACTTCGGGCGCAAGTTCAAGCCGGCCTTCTCGGGCTGCGAGCACGAGGCCTGCGGCCTGGTCCAGCTCCACGACTCCGGGTACGTGGCCCGGGTCGTCGACGGCAAGCGCGGCTTCAAGGTCGTGGTGGGCGGCGGGCTGGGCCCGGTGCCCCACCAGGCCCAGGTGCTCTCGGAGTTCACGCCCGAGGAGGAGCTGCTGCCCGAGACCCAGGCGGTGGCCCGGGTGTTCGCGCGACTGGGCGAGAAGCAGAACCGCAACCGCGCGCGCATCAAGTTCCTGGTGGCGAAGCTGGGCATCGAGGAGTTCCGGCGGCTGGTGAAGGAGGAGCGCGCGAAGCTTCCCCACGACGACCGCTGGACCGCGTTCCTGCAGGACATGCCCCATACCCGGGGCGAGCCGGCCCGGCCGCCCGAGCCCCTGGTGGCCGCGGACGTGGCGCAGGGCTTCCCCGCCTGGCAGGAGACCAACGTCTACCGCCAGCGCCAGGAGGGCTACGCGGCGGTCCACGTCAACCTGCCCCTGGGCGACATGACCTCGGACCAGGGCCGGGCGCTGGCGGACATCGCCCGGGAGTTCGTCGGCGACAACCTGCGCACCACCGTCGAGCAGAACATGATGCTGCGCTTCGTGCGCGAGTCGGATCTGCCGGCGCTCTACGAACGGCTCGCGGCCGTGGGGCTCGCGGCGCCCGGCGCGGAGACCATCGTCGACGTCACCTCCTGCCCGGGCACCGACACCTGCAAGCTCGGTATCGCCGCCAGCCGCGGCGCCGGCGGCGAGCTGCGCCGCCGCCTGACCCTCAAGCAGGCGGAGCTGCCCGACGCCGTGAAGGGCCTGCGCATCAAGCTCTCGGGCTGCTTCAACTCGTGCAGCCAGCACCACGTGGCCGACATCGGCTTCTACGGCAACAGCCGCAAGGTGGACAACCGCACCGTGCCCCACTTCCAGATCATCCTGGGCGGCACGCGCAAGGGGAACGCCGAGAGCTACGGGCTGCCCATGGGCTCGATCCCCAGCAAGGCGGTGCCCGACGTGGTGGACGCGATCACCAGCGCCTACGCCCAGGGAAGAGAGGGCGACGAGAGCTTCCAGGCCTGGATCGGGCGGCTGGGCAAGCGCAACGTGCGCGAGATCATCAAGCCCTTCATGAAGGTGCCGGCCTACGCCGAGGGCCCCGGGTTCTACTCGGACTGGGGCGACGTCCGCGAGTTCACCATCGGCGACCTCGGCGTGGGCGAGTGCGCCGGCGAGGTGGTCTCGCTGTTCGGCATCGAGGTGGTGCGCGCGGAGTCGCTGGCCTTCGACGCCCAGGTGGCGCTGGAAGAGGGCGACATCAAGGAGGCCGAGGAGCTGGCCTACCGCGCCATGCTGGCCGCCGCCCGCGCCCTGGTCCGCACCGAGTTCATCGACGTGACCGAGGAGCCCGACGACATCGTGGGAGAGTGGAAGACCCGCTTCTTCGAGAGCGAGCGCTTCTTCGATCGCTTCGCCAAGGGGAAGTTCGGCCAGTACCTGCTCGAGCGTCACGCGAACGGGCCGAACCCGGACCTGGGCGCCGACGGCGCATCGCGGCGCATCGAAGAGGCGCTGCTGTTCATCGAAGCCAGCCACGCCTGCGAGTCGCGCATGGTGGGCGAAGCCGCACCCTCACTTCCGGCCGGGGCCTGAGCCGCCCGACCCGAAGCCCGAGCCGGAGGAGCGAGAAGCCATGAAGACCCCCGTCCGCGTGGCCGCGAAGTTCTTCGCGAGCCCCGACCCCAAGGCCCCGGTCGACCTCGACCCCTACATCGGGGTCTTCCACCGCTTCATCCAGGGCAAGACCGTCCCGGGTCTGCTGCTGGACGTGGCCGACTACATCCACGTGCCCGACGGACCGGGCGTGGTGCTCATCGGCCACGACGTCGACTACGGCATCGACTCGACCGGCGGCGAGACGGGCCTCCTCACCACCGGCAAGCGCCACGGCGACGCCGACCTGGAGGGCGTGGTGCGGACCACCCTGCGCAACGCCCTGGCCGCGCTGCGCGCCATCGAAGCCGAGGACTCGGTCTCGCTGGTCTTCGACACGAGCCGCGTCGACATCCACCTGATCGATCGGCTGCGCACCCCCAACACCGAGGAGACCTACACGGCCGCGGTCGCCGCCCTGGCGCCCGTGGCCGAGAAGCTCTTCGCGGGCGGCTACGACGCCTCGCGCATCCACGACGACGACCCGCGCAAGTCCCTGGCCGTGCGCCTGGCGGCCCGCGAGCCCGCGGACGCGGCGACGCTGCAGGAGCGCCTGGGCGGCGCCTGAAACCGGAGACGAAGACATGGCCGAGCAGAGCGAGTGGGACATCACCGTCGAAGAGCTGAAGGTGCTGCGCGACGAGGGCGGGGAGCACGTGCTGGTGGACGTGCGCGAGACCCACGAGGTGGAGGCCGTCGACATCGGCGGCAAGCACATCCCGCTGGGCGAGCTGGCGCAGCGCCTCGCAGAGCTCGACCCCGACGCCCACATCGTCGTGCACTGCAAGGTCGGCGGGCGCAGCGCCAGGGCCGTCGAGATCATGCGCGCGTCGGGCTTCGGCAACGCCTGGAACCTCCAGGGCGGCATCCTCGCCTGGATCGACCGCATCGACCCCAGCCTCCCGAAGTACTAGAGGGCTCCATGAGCGACCCGGAGCGCCTCCGCCGGGCCCTGGCCGCCCTGGACGCCGCCAACGCCGACGACCCCAACACCCTGCAGGTCCGCGGACAGCGGCGGCCCAAGGAGCTGGCCCACGCCGAGCTCGCCAGCGAGTGGGTCGAGAAGCTGGCTCCCCAGGCCGGCTCCGCTCTCAGGCTCGCGGCGCGGGCGCACCACCTGCGGCGCTGGACCATTCCCCGCAGCGACTACCCCGAAGGCCGCGCGGGCTACCACCGCTGGCGCAAGGCCCTCCAGGCGCTCCACGCCGAGACCGCCCGCAAGGTGCTGCAGGCCGAGGGCTTCGACGACGCGACCATCGCGCGCGTCGAAGCGCTGGTCCAGAAGAAGGGGCTCGGTCGCGATCCGGAGGTCCAGGTGCTGGAGGACGCGCTCTGCCTGGTCTTCGTCGAGACCCAGCTGGCGGACCTCGCAGAGAAGCTCGAGCCGGCGAAGCTCGAGGACGTGGTGCGCAAGACGCTCCGCAAGATGAGCCCCGAGGCGGTCCAGCGGGCCGCGGAGCTCCCCCTGTCCGAGGACCACCGGGCGCTGCTGCTGCGCATCGCGTCCGAGTGAGGCCCTCGCACACCCCATCGGCTGCACTGGAGGAACGCAACGTGGACATCAAGGACGGCTTCACCGACGCCGTGGGCAACACGCCGCTCATCAAGCTGCGCAAGGCGTCGGAGGAGACCGGCTGCACCATCCTCGGCAAGGCCGAGTTCCTGAACCCCGGCGGCTCGGTGAAGGACCGAGCGGCCAAGTACATCATCCTGGACGCCGAGGAGCGCGGCGACCTCCGGCCCGGCGGCGTGGTGGTGGAGGGCACCGCGGGCAACACCGGCATCGGCCTGGCCATGGTGGGCAACGCCCGGGGCTATCGCACGGTCATCTTCATGCCCGAGACCCAGAGCCAGGAGAAGAAGGACATGCTGCGTCTGTGCGGCTGCGAGCTGCACTGCGTGCCGGCCGTCCCCTTCAAGAACCCGGACCACTACGTGCACCAGGCCGCGCGCTACGCCGAAGAGCTCGCCAGGACCGAGCCCAAGGGCGTGCTCTACGCCAACCAGTGGGACAACCTCTCCAACCGCACCGGCCACGTGCGCTCCACGGGCCCCGAGATCTGGGAGCAGACCGACGGAACGGTGGACGGCTTCACCTGCGCCATCGGCACCGGCGGAACCCTGGCCGGCGTGGCCCTCTCCCTGAAGGACCGCAACCCCGACATCCGCATCGCCGCCGCCGACCCGGGCGGCGCCAACATGTACTGCTGGATCAAGGAGGGGAAGCTCGAGAGCCAGGGAGGCTCCATCACCGAGGGCATCGGCCAGGGGCGCGTCACCGGCAACATCGACGGCGCGCCCTTCGACGACGCCTACCGCATCCCCGACGAGGAGGCCCTGCCCATCATCTTCGACCTGCTGAGCGAGGAGGGCCTGTGCCTGGGCGGCTCGTCGGGCATCAACGTGGCGGGCGCCATCCGCATGGCGAAGGACCTGGGCCCGGGGCACACCATCGTCACCGTGCTCTGCGACTGGGGGAACCGCTACCAGTCGAAGCTCTTCAACCCGGCCTTCCTGCGCGAGAAGGGGCTCCCCGTGCCCCGCTGGCTGGACGACTGACGATGTCGCGACGCTTCTCCAACCGCATCACCGAGCTGCTGGGCATCGAGATCCCGATCATCCAGGCGCCCATGGGCTGGATCGCGCGCTCCCAGCTGGCCTCCGCCGTCTCCAACGCCGGAGGACTCGGCATCATCGAGACCTCCTCGGGCGAGCTCGACGTGGTGAAGGACGAGATCCGCAAGATGCGCGATCTCACCGACAAGCCCTTCGGCGTCAACATCGCCCAGGCCTTCGTGCGCGACCCGGGCATCGTCCGGTTCGTGGTGGACCAGGGCGTCCGCTTCGTGACCACCTCGGCCGGCAGCCCCACGAAGTACACCGGCGAGCTCAAGGCCGCGGGCCTCACCGTCTTCCACGTGGTGCCCACCCTGAAGGGCGCACTCAAGGCGGTGGAGGCGGGGGTCGACGGCCTGGTCGTGGAAGGCGGCGAGGGCGGCGGCTTCAAGAACCCCCGCGACGTGGCGCTCATGGTGCTGCTGCCGCTGGTGCGCGAGAAGGTCGACGTCCCCATCGTGGCCGCCGGCGGCATGCTGGACGGGGCCACCATGGCGGCGGCCTTCATGCTGGGCGCCGAGGCGGTGCAGATGGGCACGCGCATGGTCTCGGCCGCCGAGAGCCCGGTGCACGAGAACTGGAAGAACGCCATCGTCGAAGCATCCGAGACCGACACCGTCTTCCTGAACCGGAAGCACGGCCCGGGCCTGCGGGCGCTTCGCACCGAGCGCAGCGAGAGCCTCGAGTGGGCCGACCACAACGTGATGACCGAGTTCGGCCGCGCCGCCGACCTCTACTTCGGCGGCGACATGAACGCCGCCCTCGCGCTGTCGGGCCAGGTGGCGGGCCGCATCGACCGCGTGCGCCCGGTGGCCGAGATCCTGCGCGAGACGGCGGACGAGTTCTTCGAGGTGATGGAGCGCGTGGCGGGGCGCTACCTGGGCGGGGAGTAGGCGGCACGCGCCACCCTATCCGCCGAGCCCTCGGGCGCAGAGCATGGCGAGGGAGAGGGCCGCGACCGCGGCTCCGAGGATCCAGGCGAGCCAGCGGGGCCAACGGGATCGCTCTGCGTGGAGCAACGGGGCCGGCCGCCTCGATGTACCCGCGTCGGCCCCGGGCGGCTCCCCACCCTCGGAGCTCCGGAATCCGGCGGACTCTCGGCTCTCGTCGCTCACGCAGCTCTCCGATCCTCGGGACGAGGCGCCCGAGATCCTACAGCACCGCCGCCGCCACCAGCACCGCGCCCAGGAAGGCGCCGGCGACGTAGCTCGGGGGGTCGGTGGTGGCGAACAGCACCGGGTCGTCCGCCACCTGGCCGCGGCGGGCCAGGAACCAGATGCGGGTGATCCACCAGAGCATCACCGGGCAGAGCAGCCACAGGAGCTCGGGCGTGGCGTAGAGGCCGCGCACGTAGTCGCTGCTCACGTAGAGGGCCATCACCAGGATGGAGATGTAGCCGCTGGCGATCCCCATGGTCTCCACCATGCTGAGGTCTTCGGCCTCGTAGGCGCGCCGGCCGAGCTGCTCTCGGCCGCTGGCGTCGAGGGTCGGAAGCTCCACGTAGCGCTTCACCAGGGCCAGGCTCAGGAAGAAGAAGGTCGAGAAGGCGAGCAGCCAGGGCGAGACCACCGCCTCGGCGGCGACTCCGCCGGTGAGGATGCGGTGGGTGTAGAGGCCGGCCAGCACCAGCACGTCCACGAACAGCAGCCGCTTCAGGTGGAAGGAGTAGGCGAGGGTCAACACCAGGTAGACGCCGAGCATGGCGGTGCACGCCCCGTCGAGCCAGAGGAGCGACGCGCCGAAGCTCGCGACCAGCATCGTCGACGACAGCGCCATGGCCGCCGGGATCGAGAGGGTGCCGGCGGCGATGGGCCGCCTGCGCTTGCGCGGGTGCTGGCGGTCGGCCTCGATGTCCAGGAGATCGTTCAGCAGATAGGTGGCCGAGGCGATGCCGCAGAAGGCGGCGAAGGTGATGCCCACCGCGGTCAGCCGGTCCAGGTTGGTCAGGTCGTGGGCCAGCAGCAGCGGCGCGAAGATGAGCGCGTTCTTCGCCCACTGGTGGACGCGGGCGGCCCTGGCCCAGACCCGGAGACCGCCGGGGGCGGCGGGCAGGACGCGCACGTCCCCGCCCAGCTGGCGAAGCCGGCGGCCGAGGGAGGCCCCGGGACCCACCGCGGTGACCCGGCGCGCGCTGCGCCAGACGGGCAGGTCGGCGCTCGAGTCCCCGATGTACTCGAAGCCGTCGCCGGCCCCGAGCTCCGCCCGGTGGCGCTCGATGGCCTCGAGCTTCGCCGCGCCCTTCAGGTTGGCGCCGTCTCCGGTGGCCAGCACCTCGTCGAACACGCCCAGGTGCTCGGCCACCGCGCGGGCGATCCGCCGGTCGGCGGCGGTGGCGAGCACGCTGGTGCGACCGCGGGCGCGCTCGCTGCGGACGTACTCCACCACCTCGCTCCGATAGGGCAGCACCGAGGCGTCCAGGCCGACGGCGCCCGAGAGCGCGGCCTTGAATCCGGCGCGTCCCCTCGCGAGCCACAGCGGGACCCGCCACGCACCCAGCGGGCTGGCACGGAGGTACGCCCAGATCGATTCCCAGAGCGTGTCCGTGGCCACGAGGCTCCCGTCGAGATCGACGTAGAGCGGGGTCGCGTCCGGCGCCTCCTCCTCGCCCGCCGCGGCTCCGGATGTGTCGGGGTGGCCCAAGTGCGGATTCTCCTCTCGGCCCGTTCGGCCTCGCGAAGCCGGACCGGTCATGCTTCGACCGGACGCGCCGGCCCGGGTGACCCGGGTCGGCGCCGGCGCCCGGCCGGATCGTGCGGACCGGCGGGTCCGGCCGTCACCATCGACAGGACGTAGACGATGGCCACGAGCGACCAGAACCAGTGGATGTAGATCTGGTTGTAGACGAGCCCGTTCACGAGATAGGCCGCCATGGCGCACTCGAGCCCGAGGGACACGGCGTGCAGGTCCAGGGCGCCCCGCGTCATCGCCCGCCAGCGGGCGATCGCCGACCTGCGCCGCAGCATGCGCAGTCTGCGGAAGTAGTCGAACAGCATCACCAGCCACGCGGTCGCACCCACGATCCCCATCTCGCTCAGGATCTGCATGTAGATGTTGTGCAGCTTCTTCGCGTAGAAGACCACGGGGTCCTTGTACTGGGGTCGCGTCGGGTCGTAGGGCATCACCTTCGCGGCCACCGCTCCCACGTTGTTCGGGCCGGTTCCCAGGATGGGATACTGCTTCCACACCTCCCAGGCCACGCCCCACATCACCCAGCGCTCCATGCCGGTCCCGGCCTCGGTGCCCTCGGACACGGTCTCCATTTCGGCGATGAACTCGCCCGGCGGGTGCACGATGCTCACCGCCCCGGCCACGACGACCGTCGCCACCAGCCCGCTGATGGCGGTGGCGAGCTTGCGGGGCGAGCGGATCCAGATGAGCCCCGCCACGAACGCCGCGGCCAGCACGGCGCCGCGGGCGAGCGAGGCGACCGTGCCCACCAGGCAGAGTCCGGCCAGGAGGAACGACGCCCACTTGAGACGGCGATCGCGCACCGCCATGCCGTAGTAGTACGCGTAGCCGAGGCCCATGCACATCCAGGGGCCGTAGGAATCGGGGTTGGCCAGGGCGGTGTGCCAGTCGACCTCGCCCTTGTAGGCGCCCTGCACGGCGAACCACGCGTAGCAGAGCATGTACATGCGCAGCAGCCAGAGCATGCGCGAGGGCCGGGACATCAGGCACACCGTGCCCAGGAACATGAAGAAGTAGTGGTAGAGGAGCTTGAAGCCCCCCATCAGGAAGCCGCGGTTCTCCACGAACGGCATGTGCACCACGTGGAGCAGCAGGAAGATCACGAACGGCCAGTAGAGCGCCTCGCGCCGCCAGTTCTGGGCCACGGCCAGCAGCAGGAGCGGCGTGAGCAGGGTGGGGATGCGCGTGAACAGGCCCTGGCCGCCGAAGCTCGCCAGGAACCACTCGGGCTCGAAGAGCTGGAGGATCCACATGAGCTGGACCAGCAGGATCGCCCAGCTCGGCACCCGGTCGGGCCCCAGGGCCGGCATCGCCGAGCGCTCCACCCGGGGACGCGGCCGGGTCGGTCCTACGGCGGGCGGCGCCGGCGGCTCCGGCTCCGGGGTCGCACGCGCCAGCGGAGCCGGGAGCGCGTGACGCCCGGCCGCCGTCAGGCCGTTGGCCAGGCTGGCGCTCGGACGAGCACGGGCCTCGTCTTCGTCCTCGTCGGGACGCCCGGGATCGTCGGGGAGATCGAAGCTCGTCATCGTCGACCGACCGGCGGGACGCGGCGAGCGCTGGATTTCACGCACATGGCCCGCCTCTTTTCGGCGTCTCCGGGGCACCAATGTAGGGATGGCCAGGGTGGGAGGCGAACACTCCCGCCGGCCGCCCCCGGCGCTACCCTGCGCCGCACCGCCCCCCGGTGACCGCAAGACCTGGAGCCCCGGAGCCCCTGGAGGATTGGGCCGCGTGCCGCGATCGCGATCCCTCAGCCTCATCTTCGCCGCGTTCAGCCTCGCCCTGGGACTCCTCCTGGCCGAGGGGATGCTGCGCGTGTTCGCCGCCTTCGGCGGGCCGACCGGACACCAGCTCCGGAACTTCGACCCCCTCGGGGCCAAGTTCGTTCCCCACGGAGAGTTCGGCTACCGGCAGAAGCCCGACACCGACTACGCGTTCTCCAACGGAACCGTCGCCCGCAGCAACTCCATGTCCTACCGCGGGCCCGAGGTGAGCGTGGAGAAGCCGCCGGGCACCTTCCGGATCGTGCTGCTCGGGGGCTCCACCACCCGCGGCTTCGGCGTGGACAACGGCTTCGCCATCGACGACGCCATGCGCGAGATCCTGGCAGAGCGCTGGCCGGGCGTGTCCTTCGAGGTGGTGAACCTCGCTCTCGGCGGCTACGACGCCTTCCAGGCCTACGAGCGCATGCGCGTGGACGGCGTCCCCATGACGCCGGACCTCGTCATCCTCAACACCGGGATCAACGACGTCCGCAACGCCCAGTACGAGGATCTGGAGATCCCGGGACCGGACCGGCGCACGCTCATCTGGGAGGCCCACCTCTCGCAGCTGCGCGAGCACCAGGCCCAGGGCGGCCCGGGGCCGTGGACGCGCCTCAAGCACCACGTGTACCTGGCGCGCTTCCCGGGCTTCGTGCGGTCGCAGATGAAGAGCGTGGAGCGGATCGAGCGCATGGACACCGTGGCGCCCAAGGACGACGCCATCGAGTACTTCGCCGCCCAGGTGCGGCGCACCGCCGATCTGGCCGACTCGCTCGGGGCGGCCCTGGTGCTCGCCAAGCCGGCCTCGGCGCTCCGCTACATGGACCCGCGGTCGATGTCCCATCGCGGCTACTGGATCGTCGACGCCGAGACGACCGAGGACTACCGCAACCGGCTCGGCGCGCGGCTCTCCCAGCTGGCCGCGGAGCTCGCCGCCGCGGGTCGACCGGTCACCTACGTGGCCCCGGAGCTGCCCTTCGACCTGTTCATCGACGACTGCCACCTGAACGCCGGGGGCAACCGCGCCGTGGCCGAGCGGTTCGTCGAGGCCAGCGCGCCCTTCATCGAGTCCGTCCTCCCGGAGCTCGAGCGCCGGGCCCGGGCCGCCGGTCGGCGCGGGTGAGTCGCTCCGTGCCGGGCCTCGAGCCGCGCTGGCTGGACTGGCTGGGCGTGGGGCTCGTCGCCGGCGTCTACTGTCTGCTGCTCCCCGAGGCCCCCCACCTGGACGGCATCCGCTGGACCGACGCCATCGCCGAGCACCGGCTCCAGGTGAACCCCAACTACCTGCTGATGCAGCCCATCGTCATGGGGCTCCACGCGGCGTGGGAGACCCTGGCCGGCCCGTCGGATTCGATCCTCTTCGCCAAGCGGGTCGACGTGGCCTGCGGCGCGCTCTCCCTGGGCTTGATGGCGGCCACCCTGCGCGTCCTGGGAGTGGGCGCCGCGGTGCGCTGGTCGTGCCTGCTGCTCACCGCCTTCTCGTACAACTTCCTGCACCTGTCGACCTCGGACCACATCAAGCTGGTGACGGCGCCCTTCCTGTTCGCCGCCCTCCACTTCCTCGTGCTCCAGGCCCGGGACCCGAGCCGAGCCTGGGCCACCGGCGCCGGGGTCTCGATGGCGCTGGCGGTCTGCACCCTGATCAACGCCGTGGTCTGGGGTGTCCTGCTGGTGCCGGTGATGTGGATCCTCTCGGGGCCGGATCCGGGGCGGCGCCTGCGAGACACGGCGATCTTCTGCGCCAGCGCGGGCCTGCCGGCCCTCGGCCTGGTCCTCGCCTTCTACGCGGCCTCCGCCGGCGACGCGCCCATCTGGGAGTGGCTCACCTCCTACTCGGCCAATCCCGAGACCCGGGGTGACGGGTTCGAGGGCGTCAGCCTGCTCACCCTGGGCCGCTTCGTCTTCGCGTTCCTCAAGAACTTCGTGTACGCGCCCGACGTGAGCGCCGCCGTGAAGGCGCTGCTCTCGGGCAGCCCGCTCCCGCCCGCCAGCGACTGGTCGGTCCTCAACGCGCTGGCCACGCTCACGACCGGCCTGGGGCTGACGTGGCTGGTGGGCGCGATCGCCGTGGCGTGGGTCCGCGGCGGGCTCGGGGACGGGGACCGGAGGGTGATGTGGGTGCTCGCCTCCATGATCCTGGGCTTCGCGCTCTTCGGCTTCGCGTGGAACGACAGCGACGAGGAGTTCTGGTTCCAGCTGACCGCCCCCATCGCCCTCGCCGCGGCGCTGGCCGTGGACCGGGGGGTGGCGTCGCGCGGCGCGGCCGGGGTCCTGCACGGGGTGACCTTCGTGCTGGTGCTGAACCAGCTGGTGAGCTTCGCGCTGCCCCGGGCGGCCGAGCCCTACGAGGAGAACCTCGCCGAGCTCCAGACGAGCCTCTCCGGCTGCGGCTGGATCCTCTACGACGAGGCGGACGGGCGAGGCGAGCTGCTCATGGGGCTGCGCCACCGGACCGGGATCGAGCCCGAGTCGATCATGTTCATGGCGCGTCGCCACGGCTTCGAGCTCGACGAGATCGTGGCCGAGATCGACGCCACCGTGGAGCGCACCCGGGCGGCCGGCGGGCGGGTGTGCGTGGTGGGCCTCTTCGAGGCCTCGGACTACGAGTACCCCTGGACGAACCTCGCGGAGCGCTTCGGGATCTCGCGGGAGACCTTCGTCCAGCGACTGGCCGCACGCGGCGCCTTCGAGCGCCGCGAGGTCGCGGGCCAGCCGCTCTACGTGCTCGAGCCGCCCTCCAGCGCCGCGCCGTAGATCTCCTCGTAGGCGCCGGCCATGGCGTGGATGGTGAACTCGCGGCGCGCCCGGGCGAGCGCGCCCGCCGCGAGCTTCTCTCGAAGCTCGGGCTCGCGCAGCAGCCGGCCCAGCTGGCGGGCGAGGTCGGCGCTGTCGCCCGGTGCGGCCAGCAGGCCGTGCTCGCCCTCGCGGATGGCCTCGGGAATGCCCGAGGTCTCCGACGCCAGGACGACGGTGCCCGAGAGCATCGCCTCCAGCACCGCCAGCGGGAGACCCTCCCACAGCGACGGCATGCTGAAGATGTCGGCGGCGGCCTGCAGGTTCGGGATGTCGTCGCGCTGGGTGAGGATGTGCACGCGGTCGGCCCAGCCGTGCTCGCGCGCAAAGGCCTCCAGCCGTTCGCGTTCGGGTCCACCGCGACCCCCGGCGATGGCCACGCGCCACGGGACGTCGAGCCCGGCGTCCTCGAGGATCGCGAGCGCCTCGAGCAGATGGATGTGGCCCTTGCGCGGGTCGAGGTTGCCCACCGCGATGATCAGCAGCTCGCCCTCGCGCACGCCCAGCTCGCGCCGGACGGGCTCGGCGTCGCCCGGGCGCTCGGGAATCCCGTTGTGGATCACCGAGATCGCCCCGGGCGGGAGCTTCAGGTCGGCCAGCAGCTGGACCCGCGTGGCATCGGACACCGCCACCACCGAGGCGCTGCGGCGGAAGGCCCAGCGCAGCGCCACGCGTCGCCGCCAGGCGTCGGTCATGGTCTGGTTGCCGTGCAGGGTGGCCACGTGGGGAATGCCGCAGCGCCCCGCGGCCCAGGCCCCGTACCAGGTGAAGGTGAACTCGTGACTGTGGACCAGCTCGACCCGCCGCTCCCGGAAGGTCCCGGCCAGGGCGCCCACCAGGCGCCAGTCGGGCGGTCGCCGCTCGGGGAGATGGACCGGGTCGAAGCCCGCATCCCGGTACTTGTCCCGCAGCCAGCCGCTGCCCCCGGCGATGCCCACCGGCGTGATCTCGTGGCCCCGGTCCCGCAGCTCGCAGGCCAGCTGGAACACGATCACCTCGGCGCCGCCCGGACCGTCGGTCTCGAGCATGAGGGCCAGGCGTCTGGGCGTCGTGGTCACTCGGGCACTCCTCCTGGCGTCGGCCCGGCGGCGCTGCGCCCCGCGGCGGACGGGCTCCGATCTCCATCGGGATCGCGGCGTTCCGGCTTGAACGCCGAAGGGTAGGCAGCGCGGGCCGGAACGACGAGGGCCCCGCCGGCCATGCCGGCGGGGCCCGTCTCCGATCCGCTCGAGCCGCTTCGACCCGCGGCCGAAGCACGTCGACTAGATGTCGAAGTACAGCTCGAACTCGTGGGGGTGGGGGCGGAGCCGCACCGGGTTCGACTCCTCCTCCCGCTTGTAGTTGATCCAACCCTCGATGGCGTCGTTGGTGAAGACGCCGCCCTTCAGCAGGAAGTCGTGGCTCGCCTCGAGCTCGTCGAGGGCCTCGTCGAGGTGGGCGGGCATGGACGGGATCTGCTTCGCCTCTTCGGGAGAGAGCGAGTAGATGTTCTTGTCCAGGGGCTCGCCCGGGTCGATCTTGTTCTCGATGCCGTCGATGCCGGCCATCAGCATGGCCGCGAACGCCAGGTACGGGTTGCAGGAGGGATCCGGGTAGCGGACCTCCACCCGCTTGGCCTTGGGGCTCGCCGAGTACATCGGGATGCGGCACGACGCCGACCGGTTCCGGCTCGACAGCGCGAGGTTCACCGGGGCCTCGTAGCCCGGGGTGAGGCGCTTGTACGAGTTGGTGGTCGGGTTCGTGAAGGCCGCCAGCGACCGCGAGTGCTTCAGGATGCCGCCGATGTACCACAGGCCCATCTGCGAGAGGCCGGCGTAGCCGTCGCCCGCGAACAGCGGCTCGCCGTCCTTCCAGATGGACTGGTGGGTGTGCATGCCCGATCCGTTGCCCTCGAAGATGGGCTTGGGCATGAAGGTGGCGGTCTTCCCGTAGGCCTGGGCCACCATCTTCACCACGTACTTGTACTTGATGAGCTTGTCGGCCATGGAGACCAGGGAATCGAACTTCATGTCGATCTCGGCCTGGCCGGCGGTCGCCACCTCGTGGTGCTGCGCCTCGACCTCGATGCCGAGCTTCTCCATGGTGAGGACCATCTCGGTGCGCAGGTCCTGGTGCTTGTCCGTGGGCGGCGCCGGGAAGTAGCCCTCCTGGGCTCGCGGCTTGAAGGCGAGGTTTCCACCCTCCTCCTCGCGCGCCGAGTTCCAGCTGCCCTCGATGGAGTCGACCTTGTAGAAGCCGTGGTCGGCGCCGGTGCTGAAGCGCGCGTCGTCGAAGATGAAGAACTCGGCCTCGGGCCCGATGTAGGCGGTGTCGCCGATGCCGCTCTGCTTCAGGTAGTTCTCCGCCTTGGCCGCGATGTAGCGGGGGTCGCGCGAGTACCGCTCGTGGGTGATCGGGTCGACGATGTTGCAGTACATCACGAGGGTGGGGTGCTTGAAGAACGGGTCGATGAACGCGGTCGCCGGGTCGGGGACCATGAGCATGTCGCTCTCGTTGATCGACTGCCATCCGCGGATCGACGAGCCGTCGAAGCCCATCCCGTCCTCGAAGACGCCTTCGTCGATCATGCTGATGGGATAGGAGCAGTGCTGCCAGGTGCCCGGCCAGTCGGTGAACCGCAGGTCCACCATGACGGCGCCGTTCTTGCTTGCGAAATCGAGAGCTTCCTTGGGGGTCATCGTTCTTCCTCTATTGCTCCGCTTCAGGGAGGCAGGTCATATCGGGAAACCTGGGACGGACCGAAGGTGCAACGGCCACGGTTCCGCCCTCAGACGGCTTCGGCGCCGGTCTCTCCGGTCCGGATGCGGATCACCTCGTCCATGGGCAGGACGAAGATCTTGCCGTCTCCGATGCGGCCGGTGTTCGCCGACTCGCGGATCGCTTCGATCGCCTTGTCGACGTCCTCGTCCGCTACGGCGATCTCCAGCTTGATCTTCGGCAGGAAGTCGACGACGTACTCGGCGCCTCGGTAGAGCTCCGTGTGGCCCTTCTGCCGTCCGAAGCCCTTCACCTCGGTCACCGTGAGGCCCTGGATGCCCACACCGGACAAGGCCTCCTTGACCTCATCGAGCTTGAAGGGCTTGATGATCGCCTCGAGCTTCTTCATCGCGTCAACCTCTTCGCCGTCTTCGCCGGGATTCCACCCGAGCTCGCCGAAGCCGCAGGACGCTTCGGCTCGATCTGGTTCCATCGCTTCGGATCTCGGGGGCTGGCCCCTGGGGCGCGCCGTCTGCGACGGCTCCGCGGCTGCAGAGCGCCCGGACACTATCACGCCCACCGAAACCTGTGTGGGCGACGGCACGCCTCACGCGAGGACCCGCCGCAGCCACGGGTCACTCAAAAGCAATCACCGTGCCGATTCGAGCCCGCTTCTCGACCGCGAGAATCCCGTCCCGGGGCGCGGAAGCCCTCCGGCCGGCTGAATCGTGCCCAGGGCTTGAGCAGGTCTGCACAGAACCTGGGCACGAATCGGCGCAGATCGGTGGATCCGCAACGGCGCGGGAGCCCGGAGAGGGGCGAAATGCCGTCTCGCCGGTGGCACGAAGGTTGCGATCCAGATGGTTCCCGATGGAGAGGATCATGACCGAGAGCATGACGGAAATGGTGGCGAGCCCGGGCCCCGGCGACTCCGCAGCGGGTCCGGACAACGACGATTTCGAGCGGTTCCTGCGCTACGCGGAGCAGGTCTCCCGAGAGAAACCCATGTCTCTGCGTGCGTTCACCGATCTGGCGGAGGTCTGGCGCATCACCCAGGCCCTGCGCGAGAACGGAGGCAACCGGTCGGCTGCGGCCCGCGCCCTGGGCATCGGCCGGCGCACCCTGTACGCGAAGATGGAGAAGCTGGGGATCGCGCCCTCGTGGACGGTGGGCGACCGGCCCGGGTGACGACGGGCCCGTCGGGGCCCGTGGCAGCCGGGCGCGGCCTCCGCAGGCGAGGCCGCGCCCGGAGTCGTCCGGCCGGGAGCTAGAAGTTGTAGATGAGCTCGGCCAGCAGCACCTGCTGGTCGCTCTCCTTCCGGCGGCCGTTGGCATCGAGGAAGATCTCGTTGTTGGCCCCGTCGATGTCGGCCCAGTCGAAGCGTCCCTCGATCCGCGCCAGCAGGTTGTCGGTCAGGGCGTGGTCGATGGTGGCCGTCAGCGAGTACAGCTTGCTGTCCCCGTCGCCCTTGGGCAGACCCAGATAGCCGTCGCTCTCGGCGACCAGCTCGCCGCGGATCGCGACGCCCGTGGTCTCGAGCACCTGGTAGCGCGCCGCCGCCGCGATTCCGAACACGTCGGCGTCGTCGTACTTCTGGATCACGCGACCGGTGCGCCCGATCTGGACGATGCTGCGGTTGAAGCCCCAGTCGAAGTTGATCCAGATCGACAGCTCCTCCATGGGCTGGGCCGTCACCAGGAAGTCGACCATGCCCTCCTTGTCACCCTCGTTGGAGCGGTACTTGCCGTTGCCGTCGAAGGACGGGCTGCCGTAGAGGACGCTGGCCGCCGCCGACCAGGTCTCCCCGCTGTAGGAGAGCTGTCCGGTGAAGGCCTTGTTGTCGTCGTTGTCGCGGTTGAAGTCGTTGAAGCCGTCGTTCACGAAGCCGGCCGCGACCCCCAGACCGCTCTCGAACTCGGTCGAGACGATGATTCCGGTGTGGGTGACCGGCTGCAGGTTCCACAGCAGGCCGCGGGTGATGTTGAAGTTCTGCGGCGACTGGACCACCTCGGCGCCGAGCAGCGTCGGGAGCTCGCCCATGTCCACTCGGATGCCGTCCATCAGCGGCGCCAGGTAGCTGACGTAGCCGGTGAACAGCTCGATGCCGTCGTTCCCGCCCGAGTCGTCGTCCCGGAAGATCGAGCCGCCGCTGCCGCCGAGGGCTTCGGCATCGGAGCCGAACAGGATGTCGGCGTGGAACCCGGCCCGACTCTCCTCGTCGACGTCCTTGTCGATCGCGAACCAGAGCTGATTCAGCTTGAAGGCGTTCGAGTCGTCGTGGAACGGCAGGTTCTCGTTCTGGCCGCGAATGCCGTCGTTGCCGTCGTTCTCGGTGTTGAACGTGTAGCTCGTCGCCACCCAGCCGTTGAAGTCCGTCTTCTCGAGGAACGACGAGAGGGCCGAGAGCGCCCCGCCCCGGTCCTCCTCGAGACCGGCCTCCCGGAGCACCTCCCTCTGCTCGTCCACCGTGCGACGGGCCGAATCGAGCTCGTCGTTGGTCGCGGTGAGCTTTTCCTCCAGGCGGTTCATCCGCTGGTTCATCTCCTCGAGCCTCGACTCGAGATCGGACTCCTCGGCCTGCGCGCCCGTCGGCACGAACGCCGAGACCGCCACCATGGCGATGCTCGTCTTCCAGATGCGTCCCCTGCGGAGATGCATCGACCCGTTGGATCGCATTGCGCTTCCTTTCCTTGTTGGCTCGCAGCACAGCGCCACGACCGCGCATGCGCGCGGACGCGGAGATCCCGAGCTCCGCCGGGCGGAGTCGGAGTCACATCGTCGTGTCGACGTGAACGGGTGGGATCAGAGGGTCGCGACGTGGGTCCGCGCAGGACGTCCGGCCAGCGCCTCTCACCTCGCTGGCATCGCCGCGACCCTCCCGGGTGCGGCGGCGGACGTCACGTATGGGCGCCCACGACGGGACTGCCGCGATCCGGACGATCGGACCCCTCGCCATCGGACTGGCGGGTGGCATCCGCCCTGGCGGACGCACCGGCGGATCGGTCGTCACCCGAACTCGTCGACTGTCGGATTCGTCGTTGCGTCGTTGCGAACGGCTGGATCCTGAGGGGTCCTTAGGGCGCTCCCGCGCCGGACATGACCCAGCCGTGCTCCCCCCAGACCAGCGGTACCTCAGATCGAATGGCCCCGCAATCCAGCAGCCCGATCCCGAGCCGCGTCCGGGTCCGTGTGGGATCAACCCCGGCCGAGCCGGGGGCTCGAGGGCTCGTGGGCCAGGCGACTCCAGAGGTCGCGGTCGTCCAGGTAGGCGAGGGTGCGGTGACAGCCGTGGACGTCGATGCGATCCCGGCGGCGCGCGAGCAGGGCCAGGTCTTCCCCGGTGTCGAGGTCGAAGGTCTCGTCGAGCACCCGGGTCGTGAGGCCCCGGGCGGCGGCGCCCGCGAGCGTGTCGTCCAGCACCGACTCGGTGCTCATCGGGTGGTCGAAGAGCCCGGCGACCGGGGTGCGCAGGCCCAGCAGGTTGTAGCCGCCGTCCACGTCCGGAGCGATCACGGCGTCCACCTCCTGGAGGGCGGCCACCGCGGCCCGCGCCACCTGGAACCCGAGGGTGGGCGAGTCGCTCCCGCGGATCAGGATGGGCGAGGCGCCCGTGGCGCCCGCCTCGGCGATGGCCCAGGCCATGCGCTCGGAGAGGTCCCGGCCCCGCTGCGCGACGATGTCGAAGGAATGGGGCGCGCGGTGGGCGAGCTCGGCCTGGGCCTCGGGCGGATGGACGGTGAGCACGGGCTTCAGGTCGAGGGACCGGGCCATGTGCAGCGTCGCCTCGAGAACGTCGTCGAGCATGGCGGAGTAGAGCCCTGCGGCCTCGTCCGGATCGAGCGGCGGGCACATCCGGGTCTTGACCGCTCCTGGTCGCGGGGCCTTGGCGAACACGACGATCGAGCCGTTCAAGCCCGGCTCCCCTTCGCCTCGCGCGCGGTCTCCACCATGGGAAGCGCCACGACCCGCGCGGTGCCGCCCTCCCAGGCCAGCTCGGTCCCCGGCTCCGAGTGCTCGCGGCGGGCGTAGCCCAGGCCGATGCAGCCCGCGCTGGGAGACCACACGGAGGAGGTGACCTCTCCGGTCGCTCGATCGCCCGCTCGCAGCACCGTGTCCTCCGGCACCGGCGCATCGCAATCGACGGAGTCGAAAACGAGCCCGACGAGGAGATGGTTCACCTGTCCCCGCGAGCGCAGCCGCGCGACGATCTCCTGGCCGGTGTAGCAGCCCTTCGTGGTCGAGACGGCCCGCGCCAGGCGCGCCTCGTCCGGGAACACCTCGAGGTCGATCTCGCGTCCCCAGGCCGGAATGCCCGCCTCCACCCTCAGCACTTCGAGGGCTTCGGCATCGCCTTCGACCACCGGGAGCCCCGCAGACCGCGCGGCCTCGAGCGTCGCGGCTGCGAACGGCTGCCCGCGACCGGCGGCGACGGCGACCTGGTAGGCCGGCTCCCCGCTCCAACCGAACGCCGCGACCACCACCTCCTCTTCGCCCCAGCGATCGATGCGAAAGGCCTCGTCCGCCAGCCCGGGCTCGCCTCCCAGCACGTTCGCCAGCACCGCCGCCGCCTCGGGACCTTCGATGGCGACGCGGTCGAACTCGGCGCTGCGGTCGGTCAGCGTGACGTCGTCGGCGATGATGAACCGGTCGAGGTCCTCGAGCAGGGGCCCCACGGCGGGCGCCGCCAGCTCGAGCCAGTAGGCGTCTTCCCTCCTCCACACGTGGACGTCCGCCAGGATGCGCCCCTTGCGATCGAGGCGCAGCGCGTAGCAGCCGTTTCGCTCGCCGCCCAGGGCCTCGACGTCGCCCGTCAGCATGCCGTTCAGCCAGCGCTCGCGGTCGTCGCCGGTCACCGTCACGAGCCCGCGATCGGCCAGCACGAAGACCCCCGCGCCGCCGCGCACGCCGCCGACCACCCGGCCGGTCGCCTCTCGGGACGCGCCGCTCACGCTTCCTCCCGGGAGTCCGCGCCGGCGTCGGCGGGCAGGGCGGGGGGACCGTAGAGCGCCTCGGCCCGCTCGCGCTGGCGCGCGGTCCAGGACTCGAAGCACTCTCGACTGGCGTCGTACTCTTCGTCGGTGTCGATGTCGATGGCGCAGCCCCCCGCCTCGGTGGTGATGAAGCGGAAACCGGTCCCGAGCAGTCGACCCACCGTGGCCTCGACCCGCTCCATGAAGATCACCGCGCGCAGCCGGTCGGCGATGCCGCTCCAGTGCCAGCGGTCGAGCACCCCGGCGACGTGCATCAACAGGTAGAAGAAGAGGATGGTGAGGCCGCCCTGGCGGCTCATGAGCAGGCGCCAGGCGAGCGCGAGCATGTTCCCGATCTCCCGCTGGTGGCGGTGCTGGTACATCTCCTCGATGTAGTGGCGGTTCTCGAGCCGGCCCGGCTTGACCAGGTGGAGGTTGCTCTGGCGGTAGCGATCCTCCTTGAGGTTGAAGTAGGCGACCTCGATGCCCGGCGCGCCCGCGCTCTCGGGCAGGAAGTCCTCGAGGGAGGCCGCGGTCACGAGCCCCAGCGCGTAGTCGCAGTCGGCCTGCCACGACCTCTGGATGAAGGCCGAGATCTCCTGGGGCGTCGCGAAGGGCAGGTCACCGGACAGGTAGAGCGCCTGGTGTTCGAAGTCGGCCTCGCTCTCGGGATCGCGGCCCTCGGGCGGCGCGCCGGGGAGGGTCAAGCGGTACGCCTGCCAGCAGTTCTCCCAGAGATGGCGCAGCTGGGGAACGATGTGCAGGGGCTTCGTGAGCGTCGAGCGGATCTCCGGCCGGTCGAAGACCTCGCCGAGCCGCTCGGCGTTGCCGACGATCCAGACTTCGGAGACCTCGGGAACCTGCTGGAGCACCGCCACCACGTGGGCAACCAGCGGCCGACCCCCGAGCTCGAGGAAGACTTTGTTCTGGCCGTGGACCGCCTTGGCTGCCGAGCCGTCGCCGGCGGTCACGATCGCCGGAATCATCACGAGCCTATCCGTCGCTGTCCTCGAGGATGAAGATCACCTGGAGCGTCACGAGATACTCGGTGATCCTGCCGTCCTCGACGCGGGCCTTCTCCTCGAGCACCCTCAGCCCCGTGATGTTGCGCAGTGTCTTGCGCGCACGCGCGAAGCCGCGTTGGACCGCGTCCTGCCAGCTGGTGGGAGAAGCCGAGGTGATGGTGGACACCGATGCGACCGCCATGGAGTCCTTTCGCTGGGCAGGGTGCAGGAGCGGGTTGGAGGGCGCATCCCGCATCGGGTTGACGTTCGCACCGCAGTCTTGCACCGCGCTCCCGCGGCGCTACCAGTGCAGCTCGGTCTCCGGGGCCATGTCGAAGACCAGTCGCAGGCGCACGCGGTACTCGACGACCTGGTCGCCCTCGACCTTCACGCGCTTGTCCACGACCTCGATGCCCGTGATGCCGCGCAGTGTCCGGTTCGCCCGCGCCAGCACCTGCTGCGCGGCCGTCTCGAATCCCTCGGGCGAGGATCCGATCAGCTCATTGACCTTGCTGACCCACATCACGCGACTCCGGGATGCAGAGTAGAGCCTCGGACGCCCGCCGGGAAGGCCCCGGGCGGGGGCCTTCGCACCCCGGTCCCGCGCTACGCGGCGTCGCCGACGCGATGGCGTTCTCGAGCCTGGGCGCGGCGGCGGTCGCCGCGGCGCTCGTCTGCGCCGTCGCGCGAGTGCTGGGGGTCGAGGTCTCGGCGGCCATGGTCGTCCTGGCCTTCGGCGGAACCGGGGCCGTCTACGGAGTGGACCGGCTCCGGGACGTCGAGCGCGATCGGCTGACCGCTCCCCAGCGAACCGCATTCGTGGAGCGCCACCGGCGCGTGCTCAGCGGCGTGTGTGCGGGGGTGGCGCTGGCGGCGGTCGGGTCCGCCGCGAGCCTGGGCCCCGCCGTCGCGACGCTGTGCGCGGGAGTGCTGGCGCTGGGGCTGGCCCACCGCCGGCTGAAGCACGTGCCGATCTTCAAGGGCCTCTACGTCACGGGCGCCTGGCTGGCGGTGGTGGTGGGCGTGCCGGCGCTCGACCCGGCCGCGAAAGATCCGGGCCGCGCCCTCTGGGCCGCCGCCGTCGTGGGTTCGGCCATCCTCGGCAACGTCGTGGCCTCGAGCTTCCGGGACTCCGAGGCCGGCGCCGGCCACGCGCCCGGCCTCGCCCTGCGGATCGCCCGGGCCCTGCCGGCGCTCGGCCTGGGCCTCGCGTGGTGGGCGCCGGCGGAGGTGCGACCGCTGGCCTGGATCCCCGCGGCCCTGCTGCTGGCGCTCGTCCGCCGCCCGGAAGGCGAGCGCTACGGCCTCGTGGCCGTGGACGGCTCGCTGCTGGTGGGAGCCCTGCTGTCCATGATCCCGATGGGCTGATGGGCTGCTAGACGCCCCCGGGGGCTACCGCGAGCGGGCGGGCGGGCCACGGGAGCGGGCGCCTCGCCGGGCGAGGCGGAGGGACGGCGACGACGCGGAAGGAGGGGATGGTGGAGCCGAGCGGGATCGAACCGCCAACCTCTGCGTTGCGAACGCAGCGCTCTCCCAATTGAGCTACGGCCCCGGGAACGGCGGACGGTAGAGCGAGGTCCTGGGGCTCGCAAGCCCGATGATTTCCCTCTGGACACGGGGCGCTCGGCGGGACACGCTCCGGGCCATGTCCATCCGCATCGAGCGCATCCTCGTCCCCATCGACTTCTCGGACCAGTCCGAGCGGATCGTCGAGTGGGCCGCCCACCTGGCCCTGGAACACGGCAGCAAGGTCTGGCTGCTCCACGCCTATCACCTGCCCGTGGAGTTCCAGCAGCTCGAAGGCGCGTATCTCCCCGCGGACTTCTGGTCGAACGTGCGCGAGGAGGCGGCGAAGACGCTGGCCAAGACGGCGGAGTCGCTGCGAGCCCAGGGAATCGAGGTCGAGGAGGTCGTGAAGGAGGGTTATCCCGCGACGGTCATCGAGGACGAGGCCGAGAGTCTCGGCATCGATCTGATCGTGATCGGAACCCACGGGCTCTCGGGTCTCAAGCATCTGCTGCTCGGCAGCATCGCCGAGCGTGTGGTGCAGAAGGCGCCCTGTCCGGTCCTCACGGTGAAGACCCACTAGCTTTCGACGGGGCCCCGCACGGGGCGCGCCGGCTCTTGCGCTGCTTCCAAGCTGAGCCGCTTCGCTTCAGATGAGGTCCTCCGTTGCCCCGACCGGGGGAAGGGTTGCCACTCCGTCTCCCTCCGCTTCCCCGGTGTCTGGGCTGGCGGCCGCCCGGAACACGACGGCTGCGCTCGTCCGTGCGCTGGCCGCCATCGGTTGCAGCAACGTCTCGATTGCGAGCGCAGCGTGCCCACCTCGGCGGTCGCTCCGCTGCCAACCCTTCCCCCGGTCTCGCGCTGGGCAGCCAACGGTGGAGTCGAACCTTCGAGACCACTCGAACTGGAGTCGTTGGCTGCCGGGGCTCGAGTCGGGGGAGCAGGGGGTCCCGCGCGCAGACTCCGCAGGCGCCGAGGCCAGCGCGAAGCAACCCGGTTACCCCGGGCAGCAATCCGGTCCGTTCGCCGAGGACTGTTTGAGCACGGGGCCCCCTGCTCCCCCGACGCGCCCCGAGGAGCGCAGGTGGAGCGAAGCGGCGCAGGCGGGTGGAGGGAAGCGGTGGCTGCGGTGCCTGGTCCGTCACTCTGGTGTGACGGGCAGCGGGCTTCCGTAGAGCTCGGCGACGCGGGCCCGGGCGCGCTCGGCGTCCTCGGGGAAGGCGCCCAGCTGCTCGCAGCAGGCGGCGCCGCAGGCGTTGGCCAGCCGGGCCGCCGCCTCGAAGTCCAAGCCGCGCGACCTCGCCACCAGCAGTCCACCGAGGAATGCGTCGCCCGCGCCGGTGGTGTCGACGGGGCGAATCGCGGGCGGGGGCACGGAGAGCTCGCTGGCTTCGCTGCAGATCGCGCAGCCGGCCTCGCCCGCGGTCACCACCACCACTTCGTTGCCGAAGCGCCGCCGCACCGCACGGGCGAGGGCCAGCGCATCGCCGCCGGCGTCCTCGACCCAGCCGGGGAGCGCGGCCTTCGACGGCTTCAGCAGGGTCGCCCCCGAGAGCAGCGCGTCCAGCTCGGCCTGGCTGCCGAGCTCCGCCAGGGCGTCGCGGGTGGGGACGTCGAGGTCGACCCAGCAGCCGGCGCCGGCGTCGCGCGCCAGCCCCTGGGCGGCCAGCGCCGCGGCGAGGGGGAGCTGGGAGACCTCGGTGGTGAGCGTCGCGGCCCGGCCGACGAAGCCCGCGTGGGCGCTGCGAACGTGCTCGGCGCTCGTGGTGCCCGTGGCCCCGCGCGCCATGTAGATCGCGCGCGCGCCCGCGTCGTCGACGAAGATCTCGGCCAGGGAGCTGGGCTCGTCCACCACACGGATGTCCCGGACGATGCCCGCGCGGTCCATGGCGGCCCGCAGGAAGCGCCCGCCTTCGTCGTCTCCCTGGCGGCCGAAGATGCCCACGCGCAGACCGAGCAGGGCCGCCCAGCCCAGGTGGTTCAGGACGACGCCGCCCACGGCCACGCGCACGGGGCCCTCGGGCCCGGTGTCGCGCAGGAGTCCCTTCTCGTCGGCGGCCACGATGCGCCCGACCCGATGGACGCGGTCCACCACCATGCTGCCGATGCCGACGGCATCGAGCGCTTCCGCGCCTCGGCGGTCGCTTCCCGGGTCGTGGGTGGCGGGCATGGGCCCGCCCATTCTGACCCAGATGCGCTCAGAGCGTCTCGAAGAAGTAGGTCATCGGAACGCCCAGCGCGGTCGCGAGCTTGTGCAGCGTGGACATGGACGCCGCGCTCTTGCCCAGCTCGATCTGGGAGATCAGGCTGACCGAGAGGCCCGTCCGGTTGGCGAGCTGCTTCAGCGTCAGCTCGGAGGCCTGGCGCTTGCCGCGGATCCGGCGACCGACCTCGGAGTTGAGATGGGTCTCGAGATCGACCAGGAGCCCCTTCTCGCGAATCGCCTCCTGGATCACCATCAGCAGCTCTTCGCGCTCGACCGGCTTCTGGAGATAGTGGAAGGCGTCGTGCTTCATGGTCGCCACGGCCATCTCGACCGACGGCACCGCGGTCGTGGCGATGATGCAGAGGTCGCTGTCCACCCCCCGCACCGCGGCCAGCGACTCGACGTTGCCGAACTGGGTGGGGGTGACGTCGAGGATCACCAGCTGGAACTGGCCGCGACGCACCTCGTCGGCCGCCCGGTCGGGCTCGGCCAGCGTGGTGACCACGTATCCCTCGGAGGCGAGATCGTCCTTGAGCTGGACCCGAGTGGCCTCGTCGCGGTCCACGACGAGCACGTGGAGCTGTTGAGCGGAACCCATGGAACCTCCCTACGGACCTTCGATCCGTCCACCGGGAGCCCGGGCCGGTCGGCGACCGGCAAGCGGGCGTCTCCGGTGCGCGTCGGTCTCCGCAAGCCTCCGTCCCCTCGACGGAATCGCGGCGACCGCCATCACGGGAGGGCTATTCGGTATTTGCCTCGAATTCCATGAGCCCTGAATTCGGAAATTTCCGGATCTTTGCGCCCCGCCTCGTCCGCGGGGCGCGGGGCGGCTCAGGGGCTCCCCGGCGTCTGTGCGGCTCCGTCGTCCGCGTCCTCGGCGAGGCTGGTGGGTCGGAAGAGCCACGCGTCGCCGAAGGCCGCGGCCGGCGCCGCCACCGGGGCCACCCGGGAGACGTCGAGTCGGGCGGAGCCGCGCTGGGGATCGTCGATCTGGATCCACTGGGGGAAGCGGATCTTCTCGAACTGGCCCGGCGGCCCCAGGCGCACGCTCACCCCGTTCTCGAAATCGATCCGCAGCAGGTCGAAGGTCTCGATGTCGATCCACAGCCGGGTGCGCGGCGCGCCCGCGGCGGCGTCGCCGTCGGACGCAGCAAGCGGCGGCCCGTCGGGCGCCCCTGGGACGGAGAGCCCGACCGCGGTCTCGGGGGCGGCCGGAGTCGCGGCGGCGCCCTCGGGACCGGGCCACGGCGGGGGGACCTTGCTCGGGTCGCCCACCACGTAGCAGTCCCGCAGACCGCACGGGGCCAGCCCGATCGAGTCCACCCAGACCCCGTAGGAGCGCAGGGCGGCCCGCAAGGTCGTGGCGGTCTCCGCCTGGATGAGGAAGAGCGGCGGCAGGAAGGGCCGCGGGTCGGCGAGCGCGCCGCCGTTGCGACTGGCGCGGTGCTCGGTTCCCTGGAGCACGTGCCGCTCCACCAGCCCCCGCGCCGTGCGCAGCTCGAGGCGGGCCAGACCCTGGGGATGGGTGACCAGCTCGCCGCGCGCCACCGGCTCGCCGCCGGCGAGGCGCAGCGACAGCTCGAGGCGCAGCGGCCGGTTGCGACGGCTGGCGCTGTTCGTCTCGGCGATCGCCCGCTCCACCCGCTCGGCCGACGGCACGAAGGCCATCGCGCCCGCGGCGAGCACCAGGCCCGCCGCCGTGGCGACCAGAGCGCGGCGCAGCCCGACCGCGACCCCCACGGCTAGGCCTTCCGTCCCGCGAGCGTGCTCGCGCCCGCGTAGCGGGCGCGTCCGCCGAGCTCGTCCTCGATGCGCAGCAGCCGGTTGTACTTGGCGATGCGATCCGACCGGCACAGGGAGCCCGTCTTGATCTGGCCGGCGCCGCTGCCCACGGCGAGGTCGGCGATGGTCGTGTCCTCGGTCTCGCCGCTGCGGTGGGAGACCACCGCCGAGTAGCCCGCGTCGCGCGCGATGCGGATCGCCTCGAGGGTCTCCGTGAGGGTGCCGATCTGGTTGACCTTGATGAGGATCGAGTTGCCGGCCCCCTTCTCGATGCCCTCGCGCAGGATGGCGGGATTGGTGACGAACAGATCGTCGCCCACCAGCTGCACCCGGGAGCCCAGCTCGCGGGTCAGCGCCACCCAGCCGTCCCAGTCGGTCTCGTCGAGCCCGTCCTCGATGGAGACGATGGGATAGCGGTCGACCCAGTCCCGCCAGAACTCGACCATCTCCGCGGTGGACTTCTTCTGTCCCTCGCCGGCGAGGTCGTAGACGCCGTCGTCGTAGATCTCGCTGGTCGCCGGGTCCAGCGCGATCGAGATGTCCTCTCCCGGTCGATAGCCGGCCTGCTCGATGGCGAGCAGCACCAGCTCGACGGCCTCGCGGTTGCTCCCGAGGTTGGGGGCGAAGCCGCCTTCGTCCCCCACCGAGGTGGCGTAGCCCTTCTCGGCCAGCACGGCCTTGAGCCGGTGGAAGACCTCGGCGCCCCAGCGCAGGGCCTCGGAGAAGCTGGGTGCGCCCAGCGGGTACAGCATGAACTCCTGGAGGTCGACGTTGTTGTCGGCGTGGGCGCCGCCGTTGAGGACGTTCATCATGGGCGCCGGGAGGAGGTCGGCGGAGTCGCCGCCGAGGAAGCGGTAGAGCGGCTGCCCGCTGGCCGCCGCGCCGGCGTGGGCCGCGGCCAGCGACACGCCGAGGATGGCGTTGGCGCCCAGCCGCGACTTGGTCTCGGTTCCGTCGGCCGCGATCAGCGCCCGGTCGATGGCGGTCTGCTGCTCCAGGTGGCCGACGGCCATGCCCCGGGCCACCTCGGCCAGCTCTCCGTTGACGAAGCCCACGGCCCGGGTCACGCCCTTGCCCAGGTAGCGCTTCGCGTCTCCGTCGCGCAGCTCGAGGGCCTCCCGGGCGCCGGTGGAGGCGCCCGACGGGACCGCTGCGGTGGCCCGGTGGCCGTCCGAGGTCTCCACGTCGACCTCCACGGTCGGGTTGCCGCGCGAATCGAGGATCTCGCGTCCCCGGACACCAGTGATCGTCACCTCTGCCATCGAACTCTCCTGTGCTTTCTCGGCTCCGTACGGGTGAACCGCTCTTCTGCGAGGGGATGGGACATTAGCCCGACTTGGGAGACCGGTCGCCCGGCAACACCCCCCTGGAGTCCTGTGCGGTGTGGGCCGGCCCCAGCCTCGGAACCACCACGCGCCCCCCCTCGGGCGCCTCCAGCACGTCTGCCTCGATCCCGAAGGCGGCGTGCAGCACCTCGGGTCGGACGACTTCGTCGGGTGTTCCCTCGGCCACGACCCGGCCCCGGGCGAGCAGCACGAGCCGGTCGCAGACCCGCGCGGCCAGCCCGAGGTCGTGGGAGACCACGAGGGCCCCGCGTCCTTCGGCCGCCAGCGCCCGGACGTTGCGCAGCACGTCGATGCGGTTGCGCAGGTCGAGGAAGGCGGTCGGCTCGTCGAGCAGGAGCCAGTCGGCCTCCTGGGCGAGGGCCCGGGCGAACAGCACCAGCTGCCGCTCGCCGCCCGAGAGCTCGAGCACCGAGCGGTCGACCAGGGCCTCGAGCCCCAGCCGGGCCAGCGCCGCCCGCGCGCGCTCGACGTCGGCCGCGCCGTCCAGGCCCAGTCGGGACTGGTGGGGCGAGCGGCCCATCATCACGATCTCGCCGGCGGTGAACGGGAAGGCCACCCCGGTGTCCTGGGGAACCACGGCCAGGCGTCGGGCCAGCTGCCGGCGGCCGAGGGTCGGGACGGGAACGCCGTCGATCTCCACGACCCCGCGGTCGGGCTCGATCATCCTCGCCATCACGCGCAGCAGGGTGGTCTTGCCGGCTCCGTTGGGGCCGAGCAGGCCGACGACCTCGCCCGGACCCACGCAGAGGCTCGCCCCGTCGAGCACCGGGGTCCTCTCGGGCCCCAGGGCGACGGCGATGTCCCGGGCTTCGAGGCGACTGCCCTTGGCCGGCGCCGACACTACGCGACCCCCAGGCGGGTCTGCTGCCGGCGCAGCAGGAACAGGAAGAGGGGCCCGCCGCACAGCGCGGTGATCGCGCCCACCGGGAGCTCCCGGCCGCCCAGCAGCGTGCGCGCCACGGTGTCGCATACCACCAGGAAGATGGCGCCGGCCAGCGCCGAGGCGGGCACCAGCAGGCGGTGGTCCGGGCCCAGCACGAGGCGCAGGGCGTGGGGGACGATCAGGCCGACGAAGCCGACGAGGCCGGCCACGGAAACCGCCGCCGCCACCATCAACGACGTGGCGGCCAGCAGCCAGCGGCGATGGGCCTCCACCGGAACCCCCAGCTGCGCGGCCGATTCGTCGCCCAGGGTGAGGAGATTGAGGCTGCGCGCGAGCAGCCAGGCGATGGCGAGGCCCAGCAGCAGGAAGGCCGCGACCCAGCCCACCGAGTCGGCGCGACTCGCCGACAGGCTGCCGATCAGCCACAGGAAGATGCGTGCGCCCTCGACCAGGCCCGACAGCGAAGCCAGGAACACGATGGCCGCCGACGCGAAGGCGTTGAACACGACGCCGGTGAGCAGGAGCGCCGTGGCGCTCGCGCGGCCGCGGCCGCCGCTGGCCGCGAACAGCAGCAGCGTCGTGAGCGCGCCGCCGGCGAAGGCGGCCGGCGGCACCGCGCCGGAGCCCAGCCCCGCCGCCGCGCCCAGGGCCAGCGCGGTGATGCCGCCCAGCGCCGCACCTCCGGACACCCCGAGCACGAACGGATCCGCCAGCGGGTTGCGAAGCAGCGCCTGGAAGACGACCCCGGCCGTCGAGAGCGACGCTCCCACACCCAGGGCCAGCGCCACCCGCGGAACCCGGATGCGCCAGAGGATGTCGGCCTCGGGGCCCGGGCGCTCCGGGTGGAGGAGCGCGTCGAACAGCTCGCCGGGTCCGAGCGCACTCGGACCCACGGCGAGGCTCGCCAGGACGACCGCGGCGAGCAGGCCGACCTCGACGCCCAGGGTGGCCCAGAGCCGCGTGGACGTGAGCCGCTTCACGGTCGGGGACCTCGGGCCGTCGCCGCCGGCTCGCTGCCCGTCGGGGCGGCCGGCAGGGCGCCGCCCAGTCGGTCTCCGTGGAGCGCGCGGGCGAGGGTCTCCAGGGACCGGTCGAGGTCGGGGCCGGGCAGCGACACCAGCGACGCATCGAGCGTCAGGACCCGGCCGTCCCGGACCGCGGGCAGACTGGGCCAGCGCCCCCAGAACGCGCGCGCCTCGCCGGGATCGGGGCCGAGGTCGAGGATGACCTGGGGCGCGGCCTCGATGGCCCACTCCAGGGACACCCGCGGATAGGCTTCGCCGAGCGGGCGTCCGAGGTTGCGACCGCCCGCCGCCGTGACCATCTCGTCGATGAAGTTGCCGCGGCCGGCGATGAACAGCGGCTCGCGCTGGAGGACCACGATGGTGCGGGGGGGCGCCAGCGGGGCCACCGCGGCCGCCACGCGCGCGCGCGTCCGCTCGATCTCGCGGATGCGCCGGCCGGCAGCGGCTTCCCGGTCGAGCAGGCGTCCGATGCGCTCGATGTTCTCGAGCACCTGGTCGAAGGCGATGTTCTCGAAGGCTTCGACGCGAATGCCCAGGGCCTCCACTCGCGCGCGGAAGTCGCTCTGCTCCGCGCTGGGCACGAGCATCACGAGGTCGGGTCGGAGGGCCACGACCGCTTCGAGGCTCGGGTTGTAGAGGCCCCCGACCCGGGGCCGGTCGGCCAGCGCCGGCTCCTGGCGCGCCGTCCAGTCGTCCACGCCCACCAGGCGGTCGGCCGCGCCCAGGGACACCGCGATCGCCGAGAGCGACGGGTAGAGCGAGACGACCCGACGGATGGGCGAGGCCGCCGGCGGCTCGGCCACGGCCGGCGCTCCGTGGGTCGCCGCGGTGGCGAGCCACGCGACGAGCGCCCCCACCCGGATGATCGATGCGAGGGGGAGCCGAGAGCTGCGGCGGGGTCCGGTCACCGCCGCATGGTAGCGCCGGGGACCGGTCGCCCCGTCCCCGGCGCTTCGGTGCGAGACCTCGGTCCCTAGGGCTTGCCGCCCTGGCGCACCGACCCGGTCCGCGTGGGTCCGCGCAGCGTCACCAGCGGGCGGAGCCGCTCGACCATGGCCGAACCGATGCCGCGGATCTCGGCCAGCTGCTCCACCGACTCGAAGGCGCCCTTGGTTCGCCTCCGCTCCACGATCGCGCGGGCGCGCGACTCGCCGATGCCCGGGAGCACCTGGAGCTCGTCGACGCTGGCGGCGTTCACGTTGACCACCGTCACGGCGGCACCGGACTTTCCGGTGTCGGGAGCCGCCAGTACGGCGGTGCTCCCGGTCAGCACCGAGAGGCCCAGCGCGACCGCGCACAGGCCGAGGGCCGTTCGCCGTGCGCCCCAGGCGCCCGACGTCTTCTGCTTGCGTTCCATCTCGAACTCCGCGGGACCGCGGGGGAGATTCCGTCTAGCGGCCTCGGGCGGCCGCGTAGCTCGCCGACTCGAGGAGCGCCTGCTTGGCGGGGCCGTCGGGGAAGGCGGCGATCGCTGCCACGGCGCGGTCGACGTGCTCCTGGGCGCGGCGCACGGTGTCCTCGACGCCGCGATAGCGCCGCACGCCCTCGAGCACGGGGGACAGGTCGAGCTCTTCGCCTGCCACGGCGGACTCGCCGGAGTGCTGCGCCCGGTCCGCCAGCTGTGCCGCGGTCTTGAGCACGGCGGCGATCTCCTCGCGCTCGGCCGCGGTGGCCCGCTTCAGGGTGAGGAGCAGGGGCAGCGTGACCTTGCCCTCGCGGACGTCGGTGTAGGGCTGCTTGCCGAGCTCGACCTCGGTGGCCTCGTAGTCGAGGGCGTCGTCGCGGAGCTGGAAGGCCAACCCGAGCTCGTGGCCGAACTCGGCGATGCGCCTGCGCTCGGCCCGGGTGACACCGCCCAGGATCGACCCGGCCTCGCAGGCGGCGGACAGCAGGCTCGCGCTCTTGCGATCGATGACCCCGTAGTAGTGCGATTCGGTGACCGTGGCGTCGAAGCTGCGCTGGAGCTGGAGGAGCTCGCCCTCGGCCATGCGGCGAATGGTGTCGGAGAAGATCTCGAGGATCTCGAGGTCGCCGTCCTCGACGATCATCGACGAGGCCCGGGCGTAGAAGAAGTCGCCGGCCAGGACCGCGCGGCGGTTGCCCCAGACGGCGTTGGCCGACGGCCGGCCGCGGCGCAACACCGAGAGGTCGACGACGTCGTCGTGCAGCAGCGTCGCCGTGTGCAGGAGCTCCACGGCCGCGGCCACCTGGATGCGGCGCGGCCCGTCGTAGCCGCACAGCTCCGCGGCCAGCAGCAACAGCGCCGGTCGCATGCGCTTGCCGCCGGAGGCGAGGACGTGGTCGCCCAGCGCGCCCACCAGGGCGCTCTCGGAAGACAGTTGATCGCGCATGGCGCGCTCGACGAGCTCGAGCGGGTGGGCCACGCGCGCCAGGAACTGGCTGGAGGAAGACGAGCCCTCTTCGCTGGAGGAGGGCGCCGACCGGGGGGCCGTCGGAGGAGGAGAGGACTGCGACATGTGGCGCAATCCTAGCCGGCGGTCTTCGGAGTGTCAAAGACAGAAATTCCGAAAACCCGTGGAAAAACGGGTGCTTACTTTGGTTCACCCCCGGTCGTCCCGAGTCCGCGGGCGAATCGGGGAGGGCGGGCGCGAGCCTGCGACGGGGACGCGGGCGTCCCGGGTCGGGAGTCCGGCTCCGGTCGGCCGGACTCCCGCCTCAGCTCCCCAGCAGCGCGACCGCCTGGGCCACGTCCTCCACCTCGACGAGTCGGCAGGCTTTCGGGGGGTCGAGGTCGGCGGCGGTGCCGGCGGGAACCAGCACGCGACCGAAGCCCAGCCGCGCCGCCTCGTTCACGCGCTGGTCGAGTCGCGCCACCCGCCTCACCTCGCCCCCGAGTCCGATCTCGCCGCAGGCCGCGACGTCGGCGGGCACCGCGCGGTCGAGCCGGCTGGAGGCGAGGGCCAGGGCCACGGCGAGGTCGGCGCCGGGGTCCGCGACGCGAACGCCGCCTGCGGCGTTGACGTAGACGTCGCGGGAGAGGAGATCCACCGGGGTCCGGCGATCGAGCACCGCCAGCAGCAACGCCACGCGTCCGTCCTCGACACCGATCGATGTACGGCGCGGGGTGCCGTAGGGAGTCGGGGCGACCAGCGCCTGGATCTCCACCAGCATGGGCCGCTGGCCCTCCAGGAGGGGCACGATGCACGAGCCGGGAGAGCCCGCGCGCCGCTCCGCGAGGAAGAGCGCGCTGGGGTTCTCCACGCCTTCGAGCCCGGCCGCCCCCATGCTGAAGACTCCCACCTCCTGGGTCGAGCCGAAGCGGTTCTTGACCGCGCGCAGCATGCGGAAGGCGTGCTGGCGATCGCCTTCGAAGGCCAGGACCACGTCGACCAGATGCTCGAGGACCCGAGGCCCGGCGAGCTGGCCTTCCTTGGTGACGTGACCCACCAGCCACAGGGCCGCGTCGTGGGCCTTGGCCGTGGCCGCCAGCAGCGCCGCGCACTCCCGCACCTGGGCCACCGAGCCCGCGGTCGACTCCACGCGATCGCAGCGCATGGTCTGGATGGAGTCGATCAACACCAGGCTGGGGCGTTGGCGACGCCAGGGCTCGGCCAGGGCCTCGACCCGGGTCTCCGAGAGCACCTGCACGTCGGCGCACGACTCCGAGAGCCGCTCGGCGCGCAGGCGGATCTGCTGGGGGCTCTCCTCGCCGCTCACGTACAGCACGCCGCCGCCCGCCTTCTGGAGTCGGGCGGCCGCCTGGAGGGCGAGGGTGGACTTGCCGATCCCGGGCTCGCCGCCGAGCAGCACCACCGAGCCGGGCACGAAGCCTCCGCCGAGCACCCGATCGAGCTCGCCGATGTGGGTCGCGAAGCGGGGCTGGGCGGCGGGATCGATCTGCCCGATGGGTCGCGGGCCCCCGGCGCCGGCGGCCGGGGAGGGCGGCTCCAGGAGATCCCGGGCGGCCGGGGGCTCGGGCGTCAGCGGCTCCTCGACCAGGCTGTCCCAGGACTGGCAGCCCGGGCAGCGCCCGAGCCAGCGGGGCTGGTGAGCACCGCAGGCGGTGCAGACGAAGGTGCTTCGGGCGCGGGCCATGAGCCGCAGGATAGCCGGGACGCACCGTCAACCCCCTGGTGAACCGCGGTTGACGGTCCGCTAGGATCCGGGCGCTCCCGCCGCGGTGCGGCGCGCGGCCGCGTCCGGCTCGCCGCCCCGCCGAACCCATGGAGAGTCACCGATGAGTTCCGCCCCCCAGCCGCTTTCCTCCTCCCGCGACCGCTACCTCCGCCTCGAACAGCGCGCCCTCGCCGGAGAGGCACCCGGTGCGGACGACGCCCGCTGGATCATGGGCGGCGACGACGTCGATCTCCTGCTCCTCTGTCGCGCGGCCTTCGGACCGCGCGAGAAGCACTTCGGACGCCGGGTCATGGTGCACATCCTCAACAACGTGCAGAACGGACTCTGCCCCGAGGACTGCGGCTACTGCTCCCAGAGCCGCGACTCCGAGGCCCCGCTGCGCAAATACCCGCTGAAGGGCGACGAGGAGATCCTGGCCGAGGCGGAGGCGGCGGCCCGGGCCGGCGCCAGCCGCTACTGCATGGTGCTCTCGGGCCGCGGCCCCACCCTCGAGCGCACGCGCAAGCTGGCCTCGCTGGTGCGCGAGGTGAAGGACCGCTTTCCCATCGAGGTCTGCGTCTCGGCCGGGCTGATCGACGAGGAGAAGGCGCGCATCCTGGCCGACGCCGGGCTCGATCGCCTGAACCACAACCTGAACACCAGCGAGTCCCACTACGGCGAGATCTGCAGCACCCACAGCTACGCCGATCGGGTCGAGACCCTGCGCGCCGCCAAGAAGTGCGGCATCCAGCCGTGCAGCGGGCTCATCGTCGGCATGGGCGAGAGCGACGACGACCTGGTCGAGGTGGCCCACCGGCTGCGCGAGCTCGAGGTGCCCTCGATCCCGGTCAACTTCCTGATCCCCATCGAGGGCAACCCGGTGGTGAGCGACGGCTCGCTCACGCCCGAGCGCTGCCTGCGGGCCCTGTGCCTGATGCGCCTGGTGAACCCGACGGCCGAGATCCGCATCGCGGGCGGGCGCGAGGGCCACCTGCGCTCGCTCCAGCCCCTGGCGCTCTACCCCGCGAACTCGCTGTTCGTGGAGGGCTACCTGACGACCCGCGGCGATGCCGTCCGCGACACCTACCGCATGATCGCCGACGCCGGCTTCGAGGTGGAGGGCAACGCCCTGCAGTCCGAGGGCGAGGGCGCAGCGCGGAGCGACGGGGCCGGCTTCCAGATCCCCGGTGGCGGCGATCGGCTGCTCAAGCCCGAGGTCTCGCGGAGCGACGCCTAGGGGCATGGGCGCCGCCGGCTTCTTCGTCACCGGCAGCGCTTCGGCGGGCGGCCTGACCCGGGCCGCCTGCGCTCTCGTGGGCGCGCTGCGCGCCGAGAACATCGACGTCGGCGCCATGATCCCCATCGAGACCGGAGCCGCGGGCCCGGGGCCCCGCGCCCGCGACGTCCTGGGCCGGGCGGCCGGCGGCGGAGATGCGCCGCAGGACGTGTGTCCCTGTGTGCTGCCGCTGCCGGCGAGTCCCCGGGTCGCCGCCGGGTCCGCCGCCCGGAACATCGACCTCGACGAGATCGAGTGCGCCTTCGACCGCATCGCCGCCGGGCGGGCCGCGGTGGTGGTCCAGGCGTGGGGCGGCCTGCTCGATCCCATCGACCCCGGGCTGTGCGCCGCCGATCTCGCGGTGCGCCTGGGGCTGCCCCTGGTCCTCGCCGAGGTCGGGTCGCCGGGGCTGCTGGGGCGCTGGGCCCTCGTCTGCGAGGCCGCGGCCGCGCGGAGCCTCGAGGTCGCGGGCGGCCTGGTCGAGCTCCCCGACCGGACCGGCCTCTCCGAGGCCGAGGCGACGGGTCTCGAGGCCGAGCTGGAGGCCCTTCGGGCAGACCTGGGTCCGAGGTTCCTGGGCACGCTCCCGGCGGACACCGCGGAGGTGGGCCCGTCGGAAGCGGATCTGGAGGTCTCGAGCCTGCTGGAGCGACTGCGCTAGCGGGGTTCGAGGCCGGTGCGTCATCACCCCGGGGCCGGTTGCGTCATTCGCGTCATGGAGACGCGTCATCAGGTTGCGTCAACGGCCGGGGGATCGTCCGCGCTCCGGGAGTCCCCGCAAGCGGCCGTTTTCGGGAGGCATTCCGCGTCGTCATCGCTGAGAGGCGTCGGCGCGTCAGGCTCCGGACGCCGGCTCTGCGGCTGCGTCATGGAATCCCAGCGCCGATCTGCGGTGAGCGACGGGGACTCGAGAGCTTCCATGGAGGGGCGCTGCGGATTTCATGACGCATCACTCCAGGTGCGTCATACCGCGACCCGGTCCGCGGGGAAATGGTGCACCTCAGGCGCCGCGGCCCATCGGCCGAAGAGTGGGGTCGAGGAGGCCCACCCCTTGGCCGCTGCAACGCCCGAAGAAGAGCTCCACCTTCTGGAGGTGAAGCTGAAGCAGCTGAAGCTCGACTACGAGCAGTACTTCAACGGCTCCCGACCCCGGGAGCCCAGCCAGACCCGCTCGGAGATCCAGAAGGCGCTCCTCCAGTGGCAGATCGCGCCCATCAAGAACACGGCGCTCCGCTTCAAGTTCAACACGATCAATTCCCGCTTCCAGTCGTTCAAGCGCCAGTGGGACGTGATCCTGCGCCAGATCGAGCAGGGCACCTACGAGCGGCACGTGTTCAAGGCGAACCTGAAGGGGCGCTCGGCCCCGACGTCGACGGCGGGGCCGGCGAGGCCCGGACCGGGGGCGGGCGCCTCCAGGGACGACCTCTTCGCGGCCTACAAGGACGCCGCCGCCTCCTGCGGTCAGAACGTCGCGGGGCTCACCCGAGAGAAGCTCGACACGGTCATCAAGCAGCAGGAGGCCCAGCTGAAGAAGAAGCTGGGCGTCGACAAGGTGGCCTTCAAGGTCGTCGTGCAGGACGGCAAGGTGAAGCTGAAGGCAGGCCGCGGCTGAAGCGCGCGGGGCGGGTCGCTAGCCCCGGCCCGCCACGTCGAGCCAGATCTCGGCCGTCCGGATCCGCGCCTCGGCGGCCGATCGCCGCGCCAGGTCTTCCTCGCTCCCGGAGAGCCGATCGAGCTCCGCCTGGGCCTGCTGGAGCTCGCCCTCGGCCTCGGCACGGTCGATGTCGCGGCCGAGAGCGCAGCGGTCGACCAGGACCACGACCTGCTCGGCCGAGACGTCGGCGAACCCGTCGCTGACGGCCGCCCACTCCACGGAGCCCTGTCCGGTCTTGATCTGCACCGGTCCCGGCTGCAGCGGGGCGAGGCTGCGCTCGTGTCGTTCGAGCACACCGAACTCGCCCTCGGCGCCGGGCAGGACCACGGTTTCGACGGTGCCGCTGAAGGCTTCGCCTTCGGGCGTCACGATGGTCAGGTCGAGGGCCACGCGGGCTTCTCCTGTCTGGACCCGATCAGGTCAGGCTCTTGGCCTTCTCGATCGCGTCGTCGATGGTGCCGACCATGTAGAAGGCCTGCTCGGGCAGATCGTCGTGGCGGCCTTCGAGGATCTCCTTGAACCCGCGGATGGTCTCCTCGAGCGAGACGTAGACACCGGCGAAGCCCGTGAACTGCTCGGCCACGTGGAACGGCTGGGACAGGAAGCGCTCGAGCTTGCGCGCGCGCGCCACCGTCACCTTGTCGTCCTCGGAGAGCTCGTCCATGCCGAGAATCGCGATGATGTCCTGGAGGTCCTTGTACTTCTGGAGCACCGCCTGGACGCCGCGCGCCACCTCGTAGTGGTCCGTGCCCAGGACCTGGGGATCGAGGATCCGCGAGGTCGAGTCGAGCGGGTCCACCGCCGGGTAGATGCCCCGCGCGGCGATGTCGCGGTTGAGCACCGTGGTCGCGTCGAGATGGGTGAACGCCGTGGCGGGCGCCGGGTCGGTGAGGTCGTCCGCCGGCACGTAGATCGCCTGCACCGAGGTGATCGAGCCCTTCTTGGTCGAGGTGATGCGCTCCTGGAGCTCGCCCATGTCGGTGGCGAGGGTCGGCTGGTAGCCCACCGCCGAGGGGATGCGCCCCAGCAGCGCCGACACCTCGGAGCCCGCCTGGGTGAAGCGGAAGATGTTGTCGATGAACAGGAGGACGTCCTTGCCCTCCTCGTCCCGGAAGTACTCGGCCGCGGTCAGCGCCGTGAGGCCGACCCGCGCGCGGGCTCCCGGAGGCTCGTTCATCTGGCCGAAGACCAGGGCCGCCTTGTCGAGCACCGTGGTGCCGTCGGAGAGCTTGGCGTCGGCCATCTCGTTCCAGAGGTCGTTGCCCTCGCGCGTGCGCTCGCCCACGCCGCCGAACACCGAGGTGCCCGCGTGCTGCTTGGCGATGTTGTTGATGAGCTCGAGGATGACGACGGTCTTGCCCACTCCGGCGCCGCCGAACAGGCCGACCTTGCCTCCCTTCGGATAGGGCGCGATCAGGTCGACGACCTTGATGCCCGTCTCCAGGGGCTCGACGCTGGTGGCCTGGTCCACGAACTCGGGGGCGGGGCGGTGGATCGGGAACTTCGTGTCGCTCTCGATGGGTCCGCGCTCGTCGACCGGCTCGCCGATCACGTTCATGATCCGGCCCAGGGTCGACGGCCCCACCGGAATGGAGATGGGCGCCCCGGTGTCGTGGACGTCCTGCCCGCGCATCAGGCCTTCCGACGTGTCCATCGCGATGCAGCGGACCGTGTTCTCCCCGAGGTGCTGCGCGACCTCGACCACCAGGTTGTCCTCCCGGTCGTCGATGGCGGCGTTGGTGGTCCGCAGTGCGGTGTTGATCTCGGGCAGGTCGCCGGGGGGAAACTCGACGTCCACCACGGGACCCATCACCTGCACGATCTTGCCGGTCTGCATCGATTCCTCCTGTGGATCCGCGAAACGAGCGGGATCCGAAGCCGCGCCGTGCCTCCGGCGCTCTAGTCCAGTGCCTGGGCGCCCGTGACGATCTCGACCAGCTCGCGGGTGATCGCCGCCTGGCGGGCGCGGTTGAAGTCCAGCGTGAGTCGCTCGATGAGCTCCTCGGTGTTGCGGGTGGCGTTCTCCATGGCCGTCATGCGCGCCGCGTGCTCGCCCGCCTGGTTCTCGAGCAGGGCCCGGAAGACCTCGATCTCCAGGGCCTTGGGCACGAGCACCGCGAGGAGCTTCTCGGGGCTCGGCTCGATCTCGTAGGGCAGCCCCTCTTCCTCACCGTCGCCCTCGGCCTCGCCACCGGGAGGCGCGAACGGGAGCAGCGTGGCCAGGGTGGGGCGCTGGGTCATGATGGAGACGAACTCGTTGTAGACGAGGACCACCTCGTCCACCTCCCCCTCCGCGAAGCGCCGGGCGAGGTCCTGGGCGATCTCCGCCGCCTGGGCGTACTCGACGCGGTTGCCGAGCGCGGTGGCGAAGCGGATCGCCTCGGGCCGCCGGCGCCGGAAGTAGTCGCGCGCCTTGTTGCCGAGGGCGGTGATGGAGATCCGGACGCCGCCCTCGCTCTCCCGCGCCGTCATCGCGTCTTCGGCGTCCTTGAGCACGGACGCGTTGAAGGCGCCGGCGAGACCGCGGTCCGAGGTGATCACCACGACCTCGACGTTGCGGACCTCCTCTCGGCTCTGGAGCAGCGGGTGCTCGACGTCGGCCTGGGCCTTCGCCACCTCGCCCAGGGTCTCGCGCATCCGCTCGGCGTACGGGCGCGCGGAGCGGATCGCGTCCTCGGCCCGGCGCAGCTTGGCCGCCGCCACCATGCGCATGGCGCGCGTGATCTGCTGCGTCTTCTTGACGCTGTCGATCCGGCGCCGGATGTCCTTCAGGCTCGGCACTGCTAGGCGGCCTCGGTGCTGGCGCCGGCGCTCGGCTGGAAGACGCCGGCGAAGTCGTCGAGCGCCTGGACCAGCTTGGCCTCGGTCTCGTCGTCGAGCTTCCCGGTCTCGCGGATGGTCGACAGGATCTCGGCGTAGTTGGTGCGCAGGTACTCGAGCATCTCGGTCTCGTAGCGCTGGATGTCGGTCAGCTCGAGGCCGCGGATCCAGGAGTCACGGTCGTCCCGGGGGTTGGACGAGAAGATCGAGACGACCTGCTCCTCCATCTTGAGGGGCGCGTACTGCGGCTGCTTCAGGATCTCGGTCTGCCGCTCGCCGTTGGCCAGCTGCTCCTGGGTGGCCTTGTCGAGGTCGCTGCCGAACTGGGCGAAGGCCGCCATCTCGCGGTACTGGGCCAGGTTGAGCTTCAGCGAGCCCGCCACCGACTTGGTGGCCTTGGTCTGGGCCGCACCACCCACCCGCGACACCGAGATGCCCACGTTGATCGCGGGGCGGATGCCCGAGTTGAAGAGGTCCGTCTCCAGGAAGATCTGGCCGTCGGTGATGGCGATGACGTTGGTCGGGATGTACGCCGACACGTCGCCCGCCTGGTTCTCGATGATCGGCAGGGCGGTCAGGCTTCCCCCGCCCTCCTCGTCGCTCATCTTGGCCGCGCGCTCGAGCAGCCGCGAGTGGACGTAGAAGACGTCTCCGGGGAACGCCTCGCGTCCCGGCGGTCGGCGGAGCAGCAGGGAGAGCTGGCGATAGGCCACCGCCTGCTTCGACAGGTCGTCGTAGATGATGAGTGCGTGCTTGCCGTTGTCCCGGAACCACTCGCCCATGGCGCAGCCGGTGTAGGGAGAGATGTACTGCAGGGGCGCGGACTCGCTGGCCGTCGCCGCGACCACGATGGTGTAGTCCATGGCGCCGTGCTGGTTGAGCTTGTCCACCACCTGGGCCACCGTCGACTGCTTCTGGCCGGTGGCCACGTAGATGCAGAAGACGTCGGTGTCCTTCTGGTTGATGATGGTGTCGACCGCGATCGCCGTCTTGCCCGTCTGGCGGTCGCCGATGATGAGCTCGCGCTGGCCCCGCCCGATGGGCGTCATGGTGTCGATGGCCTTGATGCCGGTCTGCAGCGGCTCGTGCACCGACTTGCGCTTCACGATGCCGGGCGCCTTCAGCTCCACCCGCCGGCGCTCGGTGGCCTGGATGGGGCCCTTGCCGTCGATGGGATTGCCGAGCGCGTCGACCACGCGGCCCAGCAGCCCCTCGCCCACCGGCACCTCGATGATGCGGCCGGTCCGCTTGACGGGGTCGCCTTCCTTGATGTGGTTGGCCTCGCCCATGACGGCGATACCGACGTTGTCCTCTTCGAGGTTCAGGACCATGCCGGTCAGCCCGCCCTCGAACTCGACGAGCTCGCCCGCGAGAGCGTTCTCGAGACCGTAGACACGCGCGATGCCGTCGCCGGCGGACAGCACGGTGCCGGTCTCTGCGACGTCGATCTCGCGATCGTAGTCCTTGATCTCCCGCTTGAGGATGTCGGTGATCTCACCGGGCTTGATGTTCATCGAGAGGATTCCTTCGTGAGATTGGCTCGCAGCTGACCGAGCTGCGTGCGGAGGCTTCCGTCGAAGACCAGGTCGCCGACCTTGGCGACGATGCCGCCGAGAAGCTCGGGGTCGACGGCGATCTCGAGCTGGACCCGTTTGCCGGTTCGCCGCGACAGCGCGGACGACAATCGCTCCTGGGCCCCTGCGTCGAGCGGCACCGCCGAGACGATGGAGGCCGTGGTGACGCCGGCCTTCTCGTCGGCGAGTCGGATGTACTCCTCGCGGATGGCCGCGAAGTCCAGCAGGCGGCGCTGGTCGATGACGAAGGAGAAGAAGCGGTGCATCAGGTCGGAGAACCCGAGCCGGTCCGAGACGGCGGAGAGGACCTGCTTGCGCTCGGCCGCCGGTCGCAGGGGGGTCAGCAGCGCCTCGCGGAGCTCGGCGCTTTCGGCGAACAGCTCCGAGCCCGTGTCGAGCTCGCCGCGGACCCGGTCCACCTCGCCGGCCTCGGTGGCCAGGGAGAACAGCGCGCGCGCGTAGCGCTTGGCGGCGGCCGAAGCCCGCATCAGGCGTTTCCTCCGGTCCCGACCGCGCCGGCCTCGACCTTGGCGATGAACTCGTCGACCAGGCGAGCGCGGTCGGCGTCGCCGATCTGGTCCCGAACGATCCTGGAGGCGAGCTCGATGGCCAGGTCGGCCGCCTCCTCCCGCAGGTCGCCCTCGGCGCGTCGCAGCTCCTGGTCGATGGCCGCCCGCGCGTCCTGCTTGATGCGCTCGGCCGCGGCCCGCGCCTCGGCGAGGATGTGGTCGCGCTCCTCGTGGGAGCGCTTGCGCGCGGTGGCGCGGATCTGATCGAGCTCGGACTCGAGGTCGACCAGCTTGCGCTGCCACTCGGCGTAGCGCGTCTCGGCCTGCTTCAGGAACTCGGCCGACTCCTCGAGGTCGTTCTCGATCTGCGCGCGGCGCTCGGCGAAGAAGCTCTTCACCGGGCGGCGGGCGGCGTAGACGATGATGCCCAGGAGGATGGCCAGGTTGATCGCCTGCCAGACGAGCTCGGCGTGGCTGGTGCCGTGCTCGTCGCCGGCGGCCAGGGCCGGGGCGGCCGCCGCCGCGACCAGGAAGACAGCGAGGATGCGACCGATCAAGACAGGCTCCGTCCGAGGATGCGAGCCGCCGCCTCGCGGGCCAGGGGCTCGGCGCTGGCGCGCAGTGCGCTGCGGGCCGCTTCGAGGGACTGCTGGATGTCGGCCCGGCTGCGCTCGACCTCGGCCTCGGCCTCGCTGCGGGCCTCTGCGGTGACCGCGCCGTGCTCGCCTCGCGCCGCCTCGATCTGGCCCCGGCGATCCTGCTCGGCCGACTCGCGGGCCTCGCGCACGGCGCGCTGGTAGCGCTCGAGCACGTCGTCCGCGTCCTGCTCGAGCTTCTCTCCCCGACGCCGGGAGCCGGCGATGCGCTCCTCGCGCTCGTCGATGGCGCGGAAGAGCGGCTTGAAGACCAGGTGGTTGATGGGTGTCACGAGGAGCACGAACGCGAGGAGGATGAGCCCGAGGGCCTGCCAGTCCGGGGGCCACAGGTGGAGGCCTCCGGCCGCATGGGCCGGCGCCGCGCCCACGAGCAGGATCAGGGCGGCCACGGCCGCGGCACCGCGGGCCGTCCAGGCTTCTCGTGTTCGTGCGTTGCTCAAGCCGATCTGCTCCCGTCCCCGGTTCGTCCGACTGCGGCGCGTCCCAATGCCGTTCGTCTCAAGCGTCCGTGTCCCAAGCGTCCGCGTCCCAAGGGTCCGCGTCCCAAGGGCGTTCGCCCCAAGCGGGTCTGCCCGACGGGGCGATCCGGCCGTCTCGGCGCCCCGCGGTGCCGATCGGCGGGGCGGGCCGGGTCGTCTGTATCTCCGCCGCCGCGCCCGCCGGCCGTGGAGGGGAATCGGGTCCTGTCGCCCGGGCTGTTCGCATCCGATCTGGGCGAAGCCGGTGGTGGACCCGGGAAAATCCGCTGTTCCCGGACCACAGGGGTGTCGGGTTTGTTCAATTCCGGGCCCGGCTCGAACCCGAGGCCGATTCCGCTCTCGATTCCGCTCCCGAATCCGGATCTCGAATCCGAGTCGATGTGGATCCGGCTCGCTCTACCACGCTCGAAGACGCTCGAACGATCGAATCGGACCCTTCGGATCGGATCGATGAGGTGCGCGGGCCGGATTTCGGCGGCGCGAAGTTTTACATAGCTGGGCTCAGATTCAAGGCGACGAGAAGCAACGAATTGTGGCGGCGGGTGGCGAATCGCCTGGAATTTCGGGGTTCGCCGGGTCGGCCGTGGAGCCCGGGCCCGCGGCCGGACCCGAGTGGCAGCGGCCGCTGATGCGGCAGCCGTCGGCCAGGCTCACCCGCGGCGCCTGCAGGTCGCCCTCGACCCGGCCTCCCGGCCGGACCTCGATGCGCTGCCGGGCGTGGACGGTGCCCCTCACCCGGCCGGCGACGATGGCCTCGTCCACCTCGATGCGGCCCTCGATCTCGCCGCTCGGGCCCAGGTGCAGGGTCCCCCGGGCAATCACGTCGCCCTCGACCCGGCCCTCCACCGTGGCGCCCCCGCGGAAGGTCACCAGACCGCGGAAGACGGCTCCGGCCTCCAGGACCGGGGCCGCGGCCAGCTCCGCCGGCCCCAGCCTCTCGGATCGCGCGTCGGCGGCCAGGCTCACCGGCCGGGTCCTTCCAGCAGGGCCGTCGCCAGACGCTCGAGGTCCTCGGCGCTGAAGTACTCGATCTCGATGCGGCCCCGCTTCTCGGTGCCGGCGAACCGCACCCGGGTCTGGAGCCGGTCCCGGATCCGGTCCTGGAGGTCCTGCCACTCGGGGCCCAGAGCCTCCGCCGCGGCCGCCTTCGCCGGACGCTTGCGCTTGCCGGTTCCGGGGCCCGCCATGGCGCGGCCGCGCTGCTCGGCCTCGCGCACGGACCAGCCCTCGGCGACGATGCGATCCCGGAGATGCCGGCGGCGCTCGGGATTGCCCAGCTGCAGGAGCGCCTTGGCGTGGCCCATGGTGATGCGCCCGGACTCCACGTCCTCCTGGACGTCCCGGGAGAGCTCGAGGAGCCGGAGGTGGTTCGCGACGCTCGAGCGGTCGAGCCCGACCCGCGCACCGATCTCTTCCTGGGTGTGTCCCGACTCGGCCAGCGCCCGATAGGCGTGGGCCAGCTCGATCGGGTTGAGATCGTGGCGCTGCACGTTCTCGACGATGGCGATCTCCAGGCGATCCCGGGTCTCGATGTCGGAGACGACGGCGGGGATCGTCTCGAGGCCCGCGGCCCGGGCGGCGCGGAAGCGGCGCTCTCCCACCACCAGCTCGTAGCGGTCGCCGGCGCGGCGCACCACGACGGGCTGCAGGATGCCGTGGCGGCGGACCGAGTCCGCCAGGTGCTCGAGCTGCTCGCCGTCGAAGACGCGACGCGGCTGCTCGGGGTTCGGATCGATGAGGTCGACCGGGATCCGTGTCGGTCCCGTCGCGACGTCCGGGACGGCTTCGGCGCCCGCGACGTCCTCCTGGTCGGGAACCGGTGCGACGGGCTGCGCCGAGGGCGGTCCCGCGCCGGGGATCAGGGCCCCGAGACCTCGTCCGAGAGCGGTGCGGCGGGCGGTCATGGATCAGTCCTCTCCAAGGGGCTCCGCCTCGACGAAGGGAACGTCCGAAGCGGGTGTGGGCTCGGTCGATGTCGGCGCGGTCTGCGCGACACCAGGGGCGTCGTCCGCGGCAGCGGTCTCGGCCTTCGGAGGCTCGAGGCGGCGGAGCAGCTCCTCGGCCAGGCGGAGGTACGCGACCGCGCCCTTCGAGTGGATGTCGTAGAGCAGAACGGGCTTGCCGTGACTGGGCGCTTCGCTGAGGCGGATGTTCCGCGGCACGCGGGTCTCGAACACGAGCTCGCCGAAGTGGTTGCGGACCTCTGCCTCGACCTGGCGCGCGAGGTTGTTTCGCATGTCGACCATGGTCAGCAGGATGCCGCCGACGGCGAGCTGCGGGTTCAGGTTGGCGCGCACGAGATCGACGGTCTCGAGGAGTCGCGCCAGTCCTTCGAGGGCGTAGTACTCGCACTGCATGGGGATCAGCACCGCGTCGGCCGCGGTGAGCGCGTTGAGGGTGAGGATGCCCAGCGACGGTGGGCAGTCGATGAGGATCAGCTCGTAGTGGTCGCGCAGGTCGTGGAGCGCCCGCGCCAGCTGGCTCTCGCGCTGCTCGGTCAGCACCAGCTCGATCTCCGCCCCGACCAGGTCGGCGCCGGCGGGCACGAGGTGGAGGGTCTCGAGCTCGGTCTGGACGGCCGCGTCCTTCATGTCGCAGTCGCCCATGAGAGCGTGATAGACGTGCCGATGCGGATTCACCACACCATACGCGCTGCTCGCATTCCCCTGGGGGTCCAGGTCGATCAGCAGCGTCCGCCGCTCGGAGGCGGCGAAGCTCGCGGCGAGGTTGACCGCGGACGTGGTCTTGCCGACGCCGCCTTTCTGGTTGACGACCGCGAAGATCCGACCGTGCATGGGCATGGGTCGGCGAAACCCCCCGGAGAAGCGAACGAAACCGGTGGCGTAGAGCGTGCCGGTCCTGGCTCTAGGTACCACAGCGATGTCGCGGATGCTCAGTCCGGATGCTCAGTCCGAGTGGCCCGTCCGTTCGCCAACCCAGAGGATTCGCGGCGGGCCACCGAGGGGCACCTGGTAGGAGCGGGCCTCGAGCAGGCCGATTCCGTCGGGCGGCTCCGGGGGCTCGGATCCCGCGGAGGCCGGCAGGGCGACCCAGCCCCCCACGCGGCTCCAGCGCCGCAGCCACTCCAGCACCTGGGCCGGAGGTCCCATGGCCTGGGCGATGGCCAGGTCCATGGGCCGGGGATCCAGCAGCTCGGCGCGGCCGCGCAGGGGCTCCACGTTCCGGAGGCCCAGCTCCCGGACGGCGGAGCGTTGGAAGTGGTGGCGACGCTCGCGGGCCTCGACGAGCACGAACCGGCGCTCGGGGTGGAGGATCGCGAGGGGGAGGCCCGGAAGGCCTGCGCCGGATCCGAGATCCACGGCAGACTCGAAAGGCGGAAGCACCGTGGCCAGCGCGGCCGCGTCCAGGAGCAGGCGCGTCGCGATCTCCGCGGCCGTGCGGTGGGCCGTGAGGTTGATGCGCTCGGCCCAGCTGGCCAGGTGGTGGGCCAGCAGGGCGAGCTGCTGGACGCGGTCGGGTTCCGGGGGAACCCCCAGAGCTCGCAGGCCCTGGATGAGAAGCGTGGCGGGGTCGTCGGTGGCGGGCGTCACCCGACGCCTCGGCTGGGGTCGGAAGGGTCCGTTCCCCGTGGAACGTTCGGGCGCCGGCGCTCGAGACGTTCCCCGTGGAACTCCTCCGCTGAGGCTGGAAGACGAGAGAGACGGCGGAGCCGGACCAGGGAGCCGCAATCCTCGGCCCGCGCCGCGGGGCCCCTCAGTCGCGATCCCGGTTGGCCGCGGCATCGGACGCCGCCACGGCCTCGTCGTACTCCGGCGAGCCCTCGGGCACCACCACCACCTGGCGATAGCGGCCGCTGCCCACGCTCATGGTCGCGACGCCGTCGGCGTCCCGCAGCGCGACGTGCACGATGCGCCGATCGCGGGGATTCATGGGATCGAGGGCCACGGAGCGGCGCGAGTCGTTGGCCCGGCGAGCTGCTCGCTCCGCCAGCCGGGTCAGGAACGATTCGCGACGCTCGGGATCGGCCTCTGCGTCCACGACGATTCGCGGGGCATCCTCCGACTGCCTCATGGCGTGCTGGTTCGCGAGGAGCTGGAGGCCGTCGACCGCGCGACCGTCGCCGCTTCCCAGGGCTCGGGCCGCCTCCCCCTGGAGCTCGTAGATCACGAAGTCCCCTTCACCCGACTCCGAGATCTGGAAGTCGCCCAGACCCATCCGCTCGACGATGCCGAGCAGGAACTCACCGGTCTCCCCGATCTCGCCGTTGATCTCGCCCTTGGACTCGACGAAGCCCCGCGGCGCGGCGTTGCGACTCGGTTCGCGATCACGTTCGCGTTCTCGGTCCCGGCCCCGACCACGGCCGCGGTCCCGGTCGCGATCACCTCGGCCCCGATCCCGTCCACGGCCGCGATCGCGATCTCCGCCGCGGCCGCGATCCCGATCGCGACCCCGGTCGTCGTCGTCGCCCCCGCGGCGGGGCGGACGAGCGCCCTCGGGCAGCGCGACCACCACGACCCGACCGCCCAGGCCGTAGACGTCGCCGGGCTCGCGCACGTTGAGCTTGGCTTCCTCCACGCCGAAGAACTCGCTGGCCTTCGCAACGGCTTCCGCCCGGGTCTCGCCCACGAACTCGTGGGCCTCGGACTTGGCGTCGTACATCTTCGTCTCACCTCCTGCGCTGCGGCTCTACTGGCGCAGCTTTCTCCCCACCCAGAGCTGGTGGGCGATGCCCAGCAGATTGCTGACCAACCAATACAGAACCAGTCCGCTCGGGAACTGGTAGAAGAGCACGGTGAACATGATGGGCATGATCGTCATCATCATGCGCGCCTGGGCCGGGTCCGCGGTGGTGGGCGTCAGCTTCTGCTGGATCACCATGCTCGCACCCATGATGAGCGGGAGCACGCGAACGGGCAGGTCCATGCCGGGAATCGTGAACAGGCTCTCGGGCGCCGAGAGATCGTCGATCCACAGCATGAAGCCCGCCTGGCGCAGGTCGAAGGAGCTCTGCAGCGCGTAGAACAGCCCGATGAACACCGGGAACTGGAGCAGCATGGGAAGACAGCCGCCGAGCGGGTTCACGCCCTCGCGCCGGTACAGGGCCATCATCTCTTCGGACTGCTTCTGCTTGTCGTCCGCGTACTTCTCCTGGAGCTCCTTCAACATCGGCTGGACCGCGCGCATGCGCTCCATCGACTTCATCTGCTTGCTCATGATGGGCGCCGTCACCAGGCGGACCAGGATCGTGAGCAGGATGATGGCGAGGCCGTAGTTCGGCACGACCGCGTGCAGCGCGTGCAGCGCCCACTCGAAGAAGCGCGTCAGCGGCTGCAGGAACGAGTATCCGCGGTTCACCGACAGCTCGAGGCTCGGGTTCACCGCGTCCAGGTCGCTGCTCCGCTTGGGCCCGATGTAGCCGCGGAACTCGTGCTCGACCGACTGCCCGGCCGGGATCTCCACCGGCTCGAAGCCGAGGGACATGACGCCCGTCCGCGTGACCTCGAGAGGCTCGTAGGACGCGATCGCCGTCCGCGGCCGATCGGGCAGCAGTGCCCGGACGAAGTACTTGTCCTCGACCGCGGCCCAGTCGAGCTCTCCCGCGTACTCCACCGGCTCGTCCACACCGCTGCGGCCGAAGAAGCCCCCGGCAGAGATCGGCTCCCGCTCCACACCGCCTTCCTGGAGCACCGCGAAGCCGGGCTCGCTGAACTCACCCACCTCCTTCGCGCGGGCCGGCAGCAGGACATCGAAGGTCGGGCGAAGCGTCCGGTCGGTTCCGTTGAGGACCGAGACCGTGAGCGTGAAGCCGTACCCCGTCGGGTCGAACGCGTAGTGCTTCTCGACCCGGATTCCCTGGTGCTGCCAGACGAAGGACGCCCCGCTGTCCGACTCGCTGGTGACGGCGAATCGCGCGCCCGAGAGATCTCCCACACCCAGGCCCAGCATGGGCGTGGCCAGCGCCCCGACGGCTCCGTCCCGTTCGCCGATCAGACGCACGGGCTTGTCCCCGGCCGGCGTCCGCTCTGCGAACCCCTCGAGCTCCCAGAAGCCCAGCGTCGCGCCCACGTTGCTCAGGCCGACCCGGTAGGACTCCACCTCGAAGGTGCGCTCCCAGGTCTCGATCCCCCCGGAATCGGCGAACGCCGTTTGCTCCTCGGGAGCTGTAGCGTGGGCTTTCGGTCCCGCCGGGTCCAACGGGGCTTCGCTCGGGGCATCCGAGTCCGGTGCGATAGATTTATCAGCCGTCGCCGAACGGGCTGATGATTCGATCTCGCCGCTCTCCAGCGGCTGGGCGATCTCAGTCGATTCGCGAACACGTTCCGAGCTCTTCTGGGCCTGGTACATGGCCCACGACGTGAACACGAGCATCGAGAGGGCGACGGCCAGAAGCGAGTTGCGGTCCAAGGTCCGAGCTCCTCAGCGAGGCTGGACCGGCGGTACGGGATCGTGACCACCGGCGTTGAAGGGATGACAGCGACCGATTCTCCGAGCCGTGAGCCAGCTCCCGCGCAGGGCGCCGTGGGTCCGAACCGCTTCGACGCCATAGCGGGAACAGCTCGGGTGGAACCGACACGCGGGCCCCAACAGGGGCGAAACGAGCGCGTGGAAGATGTCGAAGACCGCGATCAGGAGCCGCGCCGCGGTGCCCGGGGCAGCGCCTCCGAGCCCGTCGGAGGGCGAATCCCGCCGACTCGTCCCCACCTCGGCCACCGGACCGTCAGCCACCGGACCGGTCCGTACGGGCGAGCCGACCGGTCAGACGATCGAGCTCTCGACCCACGGCGTTGCCGTCGAGCTCCGCAGCGGACCGGCGTGCGATCACGACCCAGTCGGTGTCCTGGGGCAGGGCCGACCGGCCCACCCGGAACCACGCTCGAACGCGCCGCTTCACGGCGTTGCGCACCACAGCTCCACCCACCTTGCGACTGGCCGTGATTCCAAGCCTGGGCCCCCGATACGCGACCCCGGGCCGGGCCGGCGCCGCGATCACGACGAAGCACCGCGACGCCGCGCGGCGTCCCCTCGAGGAGACACGGCGGTAGTCGCGAGAATCGAGCAACCGTTCCGACCGCCGAAAGCGGCCGGTCGGCGCCAGCATCCCTACTTGGAGGCGACGGAGACGGCGAGGCGCTTGCGGCCCTTTGCGCGTCGCCGCTTGAGAACGGCTCGTCCGCCGCTCGTCTTCATTCGTGATCGGAAGCCGTGCTTCCGCTTCCGCTTGATGCGGCTGGGCTGGTAGGTACGCTTCATCTTTCGCGCTTTCCTCGCGCATTCCCACGCGCGTTCCGGACCCGGCTTCGGAAGCCCCTCGATCGGACTGCTGATCGGAGAGGAGCCGGGAGCGTCGGACACCGACCTCGACAGGAGAGGAACGGCCGACGGAAGAGGTTAGGGGGCGGGAGGTTAGCCAGCGCCCGCGGACAGTGTCAAGCGGACCCGAGGCGCCACGGCGACGCCGGTCCGCTTCGCATCCCCCGGCGAGATGCCCCGGAAAACCCGCGATCGCCTCCATTTCCACATACCAGACGGCGGTCGGACCTCGGATGCGTGGTACCATCGACGCCGATCGGTGGATGCCCCCCGTCGATCGCGCAGCGCGAAGCCGTTTCCACGCACGACCAGGACGACAAGGTCTGCCTGGTCCCAGAGCACGTTCGCTCCTCTGCAGTCTCCAGCGGAACGGGCGAACCGATGCGACAGCACGGATCGTGACGGACACTCACAGCTCGGTCGCCAGTGAATCCACAGCGGCACTCCCCAGGCACCCTTTCTGTCGGCTCGCTCGTGCACCCCGGGCCGCAAGCCCGACCGCGCGTCCCCGCTCCACCCCGTATGGCATCGAACCGACATTCTGCGAGCCTGACCGGACACGGACGAAAACCGAGTCGATTCCGTGGGTTCACCCGGTTCTGTCGGTTGTGAACCGACCTACTTCTACGATTTCTCTTCAAATTGATTACAACGAGAAGAAGAGCAGGGAACCGACTTCATGAAGCTTTCCATCCCGAAGAGCGAGCTCCAGAAGGGCCTCACCCGCATCCAGTCGATCGTCGAGAAGCGCAACTCCATGCCGATTCTCGCCAACGTGCTCCTCGAGGCGGAGGACGGGCAGCTCCGACTTTCCGCCACCGACCTCGAGGTGGGCATCCGGGGCTCCCACCAGGCCGAGATCGAGGAGCCCGGCTCGCTGACCGTGGCCGCCAAGAAGCTCTACGAGCTCGTGCGCGAGCTGCCCGACGAGCCCATCCACCTCGAGGCCACACCCAACTCGTACCTGACCATCCGCTGTGCCCGCGCCGAGTTCACTCTGGCCGGTACGGCCGCCGAGGAGTATCCGACGCTCCCGTCCTTCTCTCCCGAGAAGACGGTCCTGGTCCAGGCCGCGGTCCTCAGCGCCATGATCGAGCGCACCGCCTACGCCGCCTCCCTGGACGAGACCCGGTACAACCTCAACGGCGTCTATCTCGAGGTGCTCCCCGACACCGGCCAGATCCGGATGGTGGCCACCGATGGACATCGCCTTGCCTACGCCGACCGCATTCTCGGCGAAGACGTGAGCGGGCTGGCCAGTGGGGTCATTATCCCGCGAAAGGGTCTGACCGAGCTCAAGCGTCTGGTGGACGAGGACGACGCCGACGAGATCGAGCTCGCCTTCGAGGCCAACAGCGGACTCGCGCGCAAGGGCGACGTCACCCTGGTCATGCGCCTGATCGAGGGCGAGTTCCCGAACTACCGCCAGGTGCTTCCGAAGGAGGCCAACTGGCAGATCACGATCCCCACGGAGGGCCTCGTCCACTGTCTGCGCCGGGTGGCGGTCTTCTCCTCGGAGCGCAGTCGCGCCGTCAAGTTCGAGCTCAGCGAGGGCAAGCTCGCCATCTCCTCGAACAACCCGGACCTGGGTGAAGCCCGGGAGGAGCTCGACATCGACTTCGCCGGCGAGACCCTGAGTATCGGCTTCAACGCCCGGTACCTGCTGGACGCCCTCGGGGCGAGTCACGCCAAGGAGGTGCGGCTGACCCTCCAGGACGATCTCAGCCCCATGCGGGTGGTGCCCGCCGACGACGAGGACACCCTCGCCGTCGTCATGCCCATGCGTCTCTGAGAGGCGGGCTCCGGGTGCCGGCGTCAAGCGCGCCGATCACCCGGTAGAACCGTGGTTCTCGGAGCCTTTACGCGCACTTACCCATTCTGTACCCTCCACCATCGCCCGAGCACCGGGCGGTGACAGCGGGTGAGTCTGTGCGATCCGTACGACGTCCAGACATCACTTCGGCTGCCAGCCGGCCCGGATCTCCACTCGAGGGCAGGGCGTCGAACCGTCGACGCGCCACGCATCGAGCGGAAACGGGACTCTGGGACCTTGGGACTCTGAACGACCGAGCTCGCGATGCTGATGGAGGGACGCCAGAGAGGCGGGTTCCTCTCTCGCCGTCTTCATCCGCAGCCGGAGTGTGTCTTCTCCGGCGCGCCATCGCGCGCTGACCGGACACCCGCGGGCCCCGGAGAGCATCACGACGTGTCCGTCCGCTGCGACGGTCCGACGAGCAGGTGATTTCGAGCCAGTGGACTCCGAAGCGGATTCGACACAACACGACATCGGGACCAAGCCGCCCGGCGCCTACGACGCCAGCGCGATCGAGGTCCTCGAAGGCCTCGAGCCCGTACGCAAGCGCCCGGCGATGTACATCGGGACCACGGGTCCCGATGGGCTCCACCATCTCGTCTACGAGATCGTCGACAACTCCATCGACGAGGCCCTCGCCGGCTACTGCCGGGAGATCGAGGTCACGATCCACGGAGACAACAGCGTCACCGTCGTCGACGACGGCCGCGGCATCCCCGTCGACCTCCACCCCGCCGAGAACCGCCCCGCCGCCGAGGTCGTGATGACCACGCTCCACGCCGGCGGAAAGTTCAACGAGAGCAGCTACAAGGTCTCCGGTGGCCTGCACGGCGTGGGCATCTCCGTCGTCAATGCCCTGGCCACCCAGCTCGAGCTGGAGATCCGCCGCGACGGCAAGGTCTGGCGCCAGACCTACCAGCGCGGCGCGCCCGATGCCCCTCTCGAGGCCATCGGCACCACCGACAAGACCGGCACCCGGATCACCTTCCACCCGGACCCGGAGATCTTCTCCACGACCGAGTTCTCCTTCGACGTCCTGTCCCAGCGCCTGCGCGAGCTCTCGTTCCTGAACGCCGGCGTGCGCATCCAGATCAAGGACGAGCGCAGCGAGAAGCACCACGACTTCTGCTACGAGGGCGGCATCGTCTCCTTCGTCGAGCACCTGAACCGCAGCCGCAGTCCCCTGCACCAGCCTCCGATCCTGCTCGCCGGAGAGCGGCCCATTCCGGGCAACGAGGACGGCACACCGGTCTCCGTCGAGGTCGCGCTCCAGTACAACGACTCCTACAACGAGAGCGTCTACTCCTTCGCCAACAACATCAACACGATCGAGGGCGGCACCCACCTCATCGGGTTCCGCACCGCGCTCACCCGCACCCTCAATCGCTACATCCAGGGCCAGCAGCAGCCCAAGGGCGGGAAGAACGGGAAGAACGGCAAGGGCGGCGGCGCCTCGGTCACCGGCGACGATCTCCGCGAAGGCCTCACTGCGGTCATCTCGGTGAAGCTTCCCCAGCCGGAGTTCGAGGGGCAGACGAAGACCAAGCTCGGGACCGGCGAGGTCCGCGGCATCGTGGAGGCCATCGTCTACGACCAGCTCGGGGCCTATCTCGAGGAGCACCCCAAGGTCGCCAAGCCACTGATCGCCAAGGTGGTCGATGCCGCCAAGGCACGGGAGGCGGCGCGCAAGGCGCGTGACCTGGCCCGACGCAAGGGAGCCCTGTCCGACTTCAGCCTGCCCGGGAAGCTGGCCGACTGTCAGGAGCGCGATCCCGCGGTCTGCGAGCTCTTCATCGTCGAGGGCGATTCCGCGGGCGGCACCGCCAAGCAGGGCCGCTCCCGGGAGACCCAGGCCATCCTGCCGATTCGCGGGAAGATCCTCAACGTCGAGCGCGCCCGCCTGGACAAGATGCTGTCGAACAACGAGGTCCAGGCCATCATCGCGGCGATCGGCTGCGGCATCGGCCCCGAGTTCGACGTGGAGAAGGCCCGCTACCACAAGGTCATCATCATGACCGACGCGGACGTGGACGGGAGCCACATCCGCACCCTGCTCCTCACCTTCTTCTACCGGCAGATGCGCGACATCGTGGAGCGCGGCTACCTCTACATCGCCCAGCCGCCGCTGTTCAAGGTGAAGCGCGGTCGCAGTGAGCGCTACATCAAGGACGAGCCCTCCCTCGAGAGCTATCTGCTCGATCTTGCGCTCAGCAACGTCCAGGTCGGGACTCCGTCCACCCCCCTGCTCCCGGAGCCCGAGCTGCGAAGCCTGCTCGAGGTCGCCAGCGAGCAGAAGAAGATCCTCGACCGCGTCTCGCTCCGACAGATGGACGAGCGGGTCGTGGCCTCGGCGGCGTGGAGCGAGCGGCCCACGCTCACCGACCTCGAAGACGAGGACGTGCTGCGAAACCAGGTCGCGCCCGCCATCGACGCGGAGCTCCAGCGCCGCGACCCCGAGGCCGACCCCATCGAGTGGCGCATCATCGAAGACACCGAGCACGGCGCCAAGCGGCTCGTGGCCGAGACCCGCCGCGCCGGCGTCATCCTGCGCACCAGCCTCGACGCCCCCTTCCTCCGCTCACCCGATTTCCAGGGCCTCGGACGTCTGGTCGCGCGCCTGCGCACCATCGGCCAGCCGCCCTTCCGCCTCACCTCGAGCAGCGATGCAGCGGACGCGGAGGGAGAAGAGCTTTCGACGCCCATCGCGCTGCTCGAGCGCGTCCTGGAGCTCGGCAGCAAGGGACTCTCGATCCAGCGCTACAAGGGCCTCGGCGAGATGAATCCCGACCAGCTGGCGGACACCACGATGAACATCGACTCCAGGACCCTCCTCCAGGTCCGGGTGGAGGATGCGGTGGAGGCGGACATCGTCTTCACCACGTTGATGGGGGACGAGGTCGAGCCCAGGCGACAGTTCATCGAAGAGAACGCGCTCAACGTCGAGAACCTCGACATCTGAGATCTTCCGGGACCGGAGACCCATGGCGGACGAGACCAGCGAAGGCGTGGAAGAAGCGCCCGAAGACAACGGCGGCGATCTCACGCCTCCGGCGCCCCCGAACGGCGGCGACGCCGGCGGCCCGGACGACGGGTCGCAGCCCATCGCCATCGAAGACGAGGTACGGAGCTCGTTCCTCGCCTACTCGATGTCGGTCATCATCAGCCGCGCGCTTCCCGACGTCCGCGACGGCCTGAAGCCGGTCCACCGGCGCATCCTCTACGCCATGAACCAGGAGGGCCTGCTCTCCACCCGGGGCTACTCGAAGTCCGCCGGTGTGGTCGGCGAGGTGCTGAAGCACTACCACCCCCACGGCGACAGCGCGGTCTACGACTCCATGGTGCGGATGGCCCAGGACTTCTCCCTCCGCTACCCGCTGGTGGACGGTCAGGGGAACTTCGGCTCCATCGACGGCGATCCGGCGGCCGCCTACCGCTACACCGAGGCCCGGCTGGCCTCGACCGCGGAGGAGATGCTCCGCGACATCGACCGCGAGACGGTCGACTTCGGCCCCAACTTCGACGGCAACCGCGACGAGCCCCTCGTCCTGCCGACGCGCTTCCCGAACCTCCTGGCCAACGGCTCGTCCGGCATCGCCGTCGGGATGGCGACGAACATCCCGCCCCACAATCTCCGGGAGCTGACCGCCGCGCTGATCCACGAGGCCCGGAACCCGGACTGCTCCGTCGACGACCTGATCGAGCTCATGCCGGGGCCCGACTTCCCCACCGGCGCGCTCATCTGCGGCACCGAGGGCATTCGCAACTACTACACGACCGGTCGGGGCCACCTCACTTTGCGCGCGCGCGCGGAGATCGAGGAGACGAAGCGCGGGTCGCGGATCATCGTCACCGAGATCCCCTACATGGTGAACAAGTCGGTGATGCTCGAGCGCATCGCGGACCTGGTGCGCGAGGGCAAGGTCGACGGGGTGACCGACCTCCGCGACGAGTCCAACCGCCAGGGCATGCGGGTGGTCATCGAGCTGCGACGCGACGCGCCCGAGGAGGTCATCCTCAACCAGCTCTACAAGATGTCGCCGCTGCAGACGACGTTCGGCGTCAATCTGCTGGCCCTGGTGAACGGTCGGCCCCAGGTCCTCTCCCTCAAGCAGACCCTCCGCCACTTCCTCGACTTCCGTCGCGAGGTGGTGATCCGCCGCGCGACCTACGACCTCGCCCAGGCCGAGGCGCGAGCCCACATCCTCGAGGGCTTCGAGATCGCCCTCGACAACCTCGACGAGATCATCGCGCTGATCCGCGCGTCCGAGAGCACGGCGGCCGCCCGAGCCCAGCTGATGCAGCGGTTCGACCTCTCCGAGCGCCAGGCCCAGGCCATCCTCGACATGCGGCTGCGCGCGCTCACGGCCATGGAGCGACAGCGGGTGCTCGACGAGCTGGCCGAGATCCGCGCCCGCATCGCCGACCTCAAGGACCTGCTGGGCTCCGACGAGCGCATCCTGGGAGTCGTGATCGAGGAGGTCGAGGAGGTCTGCGAGAAGTACGGGGACGATCGCCGGAGCGAGATCACCGGCGCGGTCGTAGGCATCTCCACCGAGGACCTGATCGTCGAAGAGGACATGGTCGTGACCCTGTCCCACCTCGGCTACATCAAGCGCAACCCCATCACCCAGTACCGCGCCCAGCGGCGCGGCGGCAAGGGCGTGAAGGGCATGGAGGCGCGCGAGGAGGACTTCGTCCGCCACCTGTTCGTGGCGTCCACCCACGCCTACCTCCTCTTCTTCACCAACAAGGGGCGCGTGCACTGGCTGAAGGTGCACGAGCTGCCCCAGATGGGTCGCGCCGCCCGCGGACGCTCCATCGCCAACGTGCTGCAGCTCGCGCCCGAAGAGCGGGTGCAGACCATGCTCTCCGTGCGCAGCTTCGACGCCGTCGACGACGAGTACATCATGCTGGCCACCCGCCGCGGCGTGGTGAAGAAGACGCCGCTGTCCGCCTACGCGAACCCGCGGCGCGGCGGCATCATCGCCATCAAGCTCGCCTCCGACGACGAGCTGATCGCCGTGGGTCGGACCCGCCCGTCCAACCACGTCATGATGGCCACGCGCCGGGGCAAGGCCATCCGCTTCGACGAGAGCAACGCCCGGGCCATGGGCCGGACGGCCGCGGGGGTGCGCGGCATCAGCCTCGGCGACGACGATTCACTGGTGGGGATGGAGGTGCTGTCGCCCGGCGCGACCATCCTGACCATCACCGAGCGCGGCTACGGCAAGCGCACGCCCCTCGACGACTACCGGGTCCAGAACCGCGGTGGGCAGGGCATCATCACCATCCGCACCAGCGAGCGCAACGGCGAGGTCGTGGGCGTCGCGCAGGTGGTGGACGACGACGAGGTCATGCTCATCACCGACGGCGGCAAGGTCCTGCGCTGCAAGGTGAAGGGCATCTCGACCATGGGTCGCGCGACCCAGGGCGTCCGGGTGATGGACCTCAACGAGGGCGAGAAGATCGTGGCCGTGGCGCGCCTCGCCGAAGGCGACGAGCCCCAGGGCAACTGACCCGTGGCCGGTCCCCCGCGCAAGCGATCCCAGGCCCTGCTGCGACGCGCGAAGAAGGTCATCCCGGGCGGCGTCAACAGCCCGGTGCGCGCCTTCGGCTCCGTGGGGGGGACGCCCCCGTTCATCGAGCGCGGTCGCGGCAGTCGGGTCTGGGACGCCGACGGCAACGAGTACATCGACTACGTCGGGTCGTGGGGACCCCTGATCCTGGGACACGCCGAGCCCTCGGTCCTGGCTGCGCTGCGCGAGGCCCTGCGCAGCGGCACGAGCTTCGGCGCGCCCACCGAGCGCGAGATCGAGCTGGCGGAGCTCATCTGCAAGGCGCTGCCCTCGGTGCAGAAGGTCCGCATGGTGAGCAGCGGAACCGAGGCGGCGATGAGCGCCATCCGCCTGGCCCGCGGCGTCACCGGCCGCACCCGGGTGCTGAAGTTCGACGGCTGCTACCACGGCCACTCCGACGGCCTTCTCGTGGGGGCCGGCAGCGGCGTGGCCACCCTCGGCATTCCCGGCTCGCCCGGCGTGCCCGAGGCCATGACCGACCTCACGATCCAGGCGCCGTACAACGACCGGGAGGCCGCGGAGGCGGCCTTCCGGCGCTGGGGAGACGAGATCGCCTGCGTCATCGTCGAGCCCATCGCCGGGAACATGGGCATGGTGCCGCCGGTGCCGGGCTTCCTCGAGCTGCTGCGCGACCTCTGCGACGAGCAGGGCGCGCTGCTCATCTTCGACGAGGTGATGACCGGCTTCCGCGTGGCCTGGGGAGGCGCCCAGCGGCTCTACCGGATCCGCCCGGATCTCACCTGCCTGGGCAAGGTGGTGGGCGGCGGGCTGCCCTCGGCCGCCTACGGCGGGCGCCGGGAGTGGATGTCCCGGGTGGCTCCCGAGGGCGACGTCTACCAGGCGGGCACCCTGTCGGGAAATCCCCTGGCCGTGGCGGCGGGCCTCGCCACCCTGCGCAAGCTCCAGGAGCCCGGTGCCTACGATCGGCTCGCGGACCGCACCCGCAGCCTCGCCGACGGTCTCGCCGACCTGGCCCGGGAGCTGGGGGTCGAGCTCAGCACCTGTGCAGTGGGCGGCATGTTCGGATTCTTCTTCCACCCCGGCCCGGTGACCTGCTTCGACGACGCCCGGCAGGCGCGGGGCGATCGCTTCCAGCGCTTCTTCCAGACCATGCTGGAGGGCGGGATCTACCTGGCGCCCTCCGCCTTCGAGGCGGGCTTCGTGTCCCTGGCACACCGGCCCGCGGACATCCGGAAGACCCTCGAAGTGGCCAGAATCGCTCTGGAACGCAGCGGATCGCTGCGTTGAGACGGCCCTGCTCGTAGGCTAGGATGCGCGCGCCTCGGGGCCCCGGGCCCGGAGGCAAGGCGTCGGTGTGTCCTGCCCACCATCCGACCTCCCGGAGCCCGCCGCCCGGCAGCGAACTGCCGGAGGCGTCGGATCCAGGGGGACGGCGGGATCACCAGCCGGGGGCCCGCGATGAGCGAGACCGGCAAGAAGGTCGAGCACGGGGAGCGGGACGGCCGGTCGGCCACCCAGGCAGCCCGGTCCACCGGCCGGGCCGGGGACGCGGACCGGGGCCAGGCGGACCGGAGCCAGGCGGACCGGAAGAGGGGACCGGAAGCGGACTCGAGCCCGGGCTCGGGCGCCGCGAAATCGAAATCGCTGGCCCGGGGTCTCCACCGGCGCGTCGAGCGCGGAGTGGAGCGAACGGTGAGTCGCCAGGGCGCGGCCTACCAGGGCGCCTTCGAGGCCGTGTTCGCGATCCTGATCGCGTTCGGCCTCGGCTACTGGGCCGACCAGCGGCTGGACAGCGCGCCGGTCGGCATGCTCACCGGGATCGTCCTCGGGTTCGCGGCCTTCGTGCTGCGGCTGATGAGGCTGCGAGGGCTGATCGAGGGGCCGAGCGAAGAGGAAGAGCCGGACGCCGGCGCCGCGGCGCCGCCCGGAGCGGCTCGCAGCCGGAGCCCGGACCGGGGGCCGGAGCGGGACTCCAGGAGAGACCCGGCGCAGAACGGGATCGAGGGATCGTGAAGCTGGAACCCACAGAGCGCGTGAACCTGACGCTCTCCGCCGGAGCGGTCGCCGCCTCGTTCGCCCTCGCGAGTCCCGTGTTCGCGGCCAGCCTCGCCGCGGGCGCCGCGCTCGAGGTCGTCAACTTCCGCGCCCTGCACCGCACCGCCCGGGCGCTCTTCGGCGGCGAGCTCGCCGGCGGCAGCCCCTGGGTGGTGCTGCTCGCGCTCCGCTTCGTGGTGCTGACCGTCGCCATCGGCCTGGCGATCGGCGTGGGCGCCCATCCCCTGGGACTGGTGCTCGGGCTGTCGTTGGTGGTGCCGGCCTCCATCGCGGCCGCGCTGCTGAACCGTCCGGACCTCCAGCCGGCCGATCCGGCCCCGGCGCTCGATCCCGACGACCCGAGCTGGGACACGTACAGCATCTGGCGCTTCCGCGAAGTGGAGCCCCGGGAAGAAGACGACCAATGAACAACATCTATTCCTACCTGCACCACCACGCCGACATCCACTGGGCGATCCAGGCGGCCCTGCTGGGCGCCGTCGTGCTGCTGATCTGCGGCCTGCAGGTCCGCAAGCGCGTGGCGGTGGACGGGGGAGTGCTGCCCGACGAAGGCGTCACCCTGCGCAACGTCGTCGAGGTGATCGTCGAAGCCCTGGCGGACCTCGGCAAGACGACCATGGGCGAGGATCACTACCGGACCTACTTCCCGCTGGTCGGCTCCATCTTCTTCTTCATCCTGATCGCCAACCTGATGGGTCTGGTGCCCTGGGTGGGCGGCGCCTCGTCGGCCATGGAGTTCGGTGCGGCCATCGCGATCGTCTCGTTCTCTGCGTACAACCTGATCGGCATCAAGACCCACGGCTGGAAGTACATCTACCAGTTCATGGGACCGTCGATCATCGAGCCGACGATCGGTGGCCAGAAGTGGCACGTCCGGCTGATGGCGCCGCTGTTCCTTCCGCTGGAGCTGCTGCTGCACGCCGCGCGGATCCTGACCCTGACGGTGCGTCTCACCGCGAACATGTTCGCGGACCACACCGTGGTTTCGCTGTGGATCGGGCTGGTTCCGATCGCAGTGCCGGCCGTGTTCCTCGGACTCGGTCTGATCGTGGCCTTCCTTCAGGCCTTCGTGTTCGCTCTTCTCACCATGATCTACATCGGCTCCGCACTCGAGGAAGCCCACTAGGGCGGCTTTCCCGGGCCGGTCCCAACACCGTTCCCGATTCCCAACACCGGATCACAGGTTCGGAACCTCAAGGAGAGATCCCCATGCGACGAATCGCATCCATTGCCCTCTGGACGCTGGTGGCCATGATGGTCGCCCCCGCCGTGGCGCTGGCCGAGACCGCGGCCGGTGGCGGCGGCACCCTGGGCCCCGGCCTCGGCGCCGGCCTGGCCATCGGCCTCGCGGGAGCCGGCTGCGGCATCGCCCAGGGCATCACCGCGGGCAACACCACCGCCGGCATCGCGCGCAACCCCGGCGCCGCGGGCGCGATGTTCACCAACTTCATCCTGGCGATGGTCCTCATCGAGTCGATCGCGATCTACGGCTTCGTCATCGCGTTCCAGCTCTACGGCACCATCGCGGGCTAGTGCCCGCGGGCCGCTCGGCCCGACCGCTGCGGAGCGACACGTCCGGCCCGAGGGCCGGGCCGTATCGCTCCGCAGAAGGAGACGCCGGGCGGGAACTCGAAGCGGGTCTCACCCCGTTCAACCCCGCTTCGAACCCCTGTTCCCGCCCGGCGGCTCCGGCCCGCCGTCCCCCGGTCCCGTTAGAGGGGCGCGGCGGATGCGCCCTGCGGCGCATCTCGACACAGAGCAACCCCCATGCCACTCTGGCCGCCCGTGCGGTGGGGCTCAGGTGCGTCTCGAGCTCGCGATCGCGCCGGGAGTGAACCGCCGTGCACGAACCCACCGTGAACTCCGGGACCTTCATCGTCTTCGAAGGCCTCGACGGGGCCGGCAAGAGCACCCAGGTGGAGCGCCTGGCGGAGCGCCTGCGCGCCGGCGGCCACAGCGTGTGTCGCACCCGCGAGCCCACCGACGGCGCGGCGGGCGCGAAGATCCGCGCGCTCTCCGCGGCGGGGGCCGACCTCACCCCCCAGGAGGAGCTGGCGCTGTTCGTCGAGGACCGCGCCGAGCACGCCCGGACCTGTCTCCTGCCCGAGCTGGCCGCGGGTCACGTCGTGATCTGCGACCGCTACTACCTCTCGACCGTCGCCTACCAGGGGGCGCGCGGGCTCGATCCCCGGGAGATCCTGGAGCGCAGCGAGCGCGACTTCCCGGTCCCCGATCTCGTGCTGCTGCTGTGCATCGATCCGGCCCAGGGTCTCGCGCGGGTGGCCGCGCGGGGCGACGCGCGCAACCTCGCCTTCGAGCAGCGTACCTTCCTCGAGCGCGCGGACGCCGTCTTCCGCGGGCTCGAGCGCGACTATCTGGTGCGCATCGACGCCTCGGCGCCCCCCGACGACGTCGAGCGAGCCGTGGTGGACGCGGTCCGGCGGCACACCGGACTGCGCGTCGACTGAGACGCCGCGCCTTCAGCCCATCCAGTCGGGCGGCCCGGAGTCCGGCTCCTCGATCTCCCGGAGCGCGGGCTCCGGCGGCGCGTCGCGGGCGCCCCGCCAGAAGGGCACCACACCGAACGCCGCCGCCACGGCGCAGGGCAGCCAGATCTCCAGCGGTGTGTGGTCGCCCGGAGCGTTGAATCCGGCGATGGGAAGCTGCTCGGCCAGCGAGATCCCGGCCACGCTGACGGCGTTGTAGCCGGCGTGGAACAGGATGGGCGCCAGCAGCGAGCCGGTGGCGATGCGCACCATGCCGAGCACCACGCCCAGGGGCAGCACGGCCAGGAAGGTGCCCACCGACGCGGCGACCGAGTAGCCCGGCTGGAAGTGGGCCAGCCCGAACAGGCACGCGGTCGCCAGCACGCCCGCGGCCCGACCCATGTGCATGACGAGCCCCTGCTGGATGAGCCCGCGGTAGAGCCACTCCTCCACCACCGGCGCGATGCCCACGACCACGAGCGCCACCTCGAGGATGCCGAGGAAGCCCTCGGCGGAGACGCGCTCCCGGGTCATCTCCTCGATCAGCTCTGCATCGGGAGGGGGGTAGAGGGCGTGGGCGAGGTTGACCAGCTCGCTCACCACCACCGACAGGGGAAGCAGCAGCGCGATGGGCCAGAGCCAGTGCCACTCGAAGGCGCGCAGGCCGAGGCGTTCGGCCTGGGGCTCGGGCACACGGCGCGCTGCCAGGCTGGTGACGAGCCCCATGCCGATGGCCTGGGAGATGCCGAGGATGCCGATCTCGAGGTTCTCGATGTCGGGCGCGATCACCACGATGCACAGGCCGGTGGCGAACCAGGCCGCCAGACAGACGATCGTGGCGGCGAAGGGCCCGGGGTAGGCACTCTGGCGGATCAAGAGCCCGCCCCCGCCCCGAGCACGGACGCCAGGGCCCGTCCGGTGTGACCGCGGGCCTGGGCCGCGACCTCTTCGGGTGTTCCCGAGGCGACGATCTCGCCGCCCCGATCCCCTCCCTCCGGCCCCAGGTCGACCACCAGGTCGGCGCTCTTCACGACGTCGAGGTGGTGCTCGATCACGACCACGGTGTTCCCGAGGTCCACCAGCTTCTGCAGCACGTCGAGGAGCCGGTCGACGTCCCCGAAGTGGAGACCCGTGGTCGGCTCGTCGAGCAGGTAGAGCGTGCGGCCGGTGCTCCGACGCGCGAGCTCCCGGGCGAGCTTGATGCGCTGGGCCTCGCCGCCCGAGAGCGTCGTGGCCGACTGCCCGAGAGTGATGTAGTCGAGCCCGACGTCGTGGAGCGACTGCAGCGGCCGCCGCACCGCACCCGAGTGCTCGAAGAAGGCCAGGGCCTCCTCCACGGTCATCTCGAGGATGTCGGCGATGTTGCAGCCCTTGTACGTGATCTCCAGGGTCTCCTGGTTGTAGCGCCGGCCGCGACACACCTCGCAGCCCACGAACAGGTCGGGCAGGAAGTTCATCTCCACCCGGATGGCGCCGTCGCCCTTGCAGGTCTCGCAGCGCCCGCCCTTGACGTTGAAGGAGAAGCGGCCCGGTCCGTAGCCGCGCACCCGCGCCTCGGGCACCTGGGCCAGCAGCTGGCGGATGCCGTCGAAGGCGCCGCTGTAGGTGGCGGGGTTGCTGCGGGGCGTGCGGCCGATGGGGGCCTGGCTCACGTCGATCACCTTGTCGATGTGCTGGGCTCCCTTCAGGCGGCCGAAGCGCCCCGGGCGCTCCCGGGCGCCGTGGAGCCGCGCGGCCAGGGCGCGGTGGAGGGTGTCGTTGACCAGCGTGGACTTGCCCGATCCCGACACTCCGGTCACCACGGCGAACACGCCGAGTGGAAGCGCGAAGTCGACGCCCTTCAGGTTGTTCTCCCGGCAGCCGGTGAGCTCCAGGGTGCGGCCGTTGCCCCGGCGTCGAGCCGCCGGCACGGCGATGCGCCGCCGGCCCGACAGGAAGGCGCCGGTCGGCGACTCCGGGTGGCGGGCGATCGCGTCGGGGGGGCCCTCGGCGACCACGGCGCCGCCGTGGACTCCCGCGCCGGGTCCCAGGTCGACGATGTGGTCGGCCGCCTGCATGGTCGCCTCGTCGTGCTCCACCACGAGCACGCTGTTCCCCATGTCGCGCAGCTGCAGGAGGCTCTCGATCAGGCGCGCGTGGTCCCGGGTGTGGAGGCCGATTGACGGCTCGTCCAGGATGTAGAGCACGCCCATGAGCCGCGAGCCGATCTGGGTCGCCAGGCGGATGCGCTGGCCTTCGCCGCCGGACAGCGTCCCGCTCTCGCGGTCGAGACTCAGGTAGCCCAGTCCGACGTCGACCAGGAAGCCCAGTCGTTCGCGGATCTCGGCCAGGATGCGGTCGGCGACGACCCGGCGGGTGGCGTCGAGCTCGAGCGCGTCGATCCAGGGGCCGAGCTTCTCCACGGGCCAGGCGGTCAGCTCGTGGATGGACCGGCCGCCCACCTTCACGTGGCGGGCCTCCAGGCGCAGCCGGGCGCCCTCGCACTCCGGGCAGACGACGGCGCTGCGGTAGCGCTCGAGCTCCGCTTCGCCCTCCTCGACGCGCCTGGCGAGCTCGCCGGCGACGCCGTCCCAGCGGCGCTTCAGCGCCTGCTTCTTGCCCCCGCGCACCAGGCTGAACGCCAGCTTCTCGTTGTCCGGGAGCCCGTGGAGAATGGCGCGGCGGGCCCTGGCCGGGAGCTTGCGCCAGGGCGAATCCGCGTCGATGCCCAGGTGGGTCACCAGGGCGGACTCCAGCTGGCGGTAGTAGGCGCCCTTGCGCCCGCGTCCGCGCCAGGGCTCGATGGCCCCCTCGGCGAGGGAGAGGGATGGATCCGGCACCAGCAGCTCCGCGTCGAACTCCTGGCGTCTTCCCAGTCCGTCGCAGGCCGGGCAGGCGCCGGCGGGGCTGTTGAACGAGAAGAGCCGCGGCGCCATCTCCGGATAGGAGACGCCGCAGTCCGGGCAGGCGTTCGCCTCGGACAGCAGCCACTCCTCGCCGGAGCCGGTGACGATGGAGACCAGGCCCCCGGAGAGACCCAGCGCGGTGGTGATGGACTCCCCGAGCCGGGGGCGCGCCCGCTCCTGGACGCGCAGGCGATCGACGACCACGTCGATGTCGTGGCGCCGGCTCTTCGCGAGCGGGATGTCGTCCGCGAGGTCCAGGAGCTCACCGTCCACGCGCACCCGCACGAAGCCCTTGCTGCGGAAGGATTCGAGCTCCTTCTTGTACTCCCCGCGCCGGCCGCGCACCACCGGTGCGAGCAGCGTGACCGTCTCGTTCTCCGGCAGCGCCAGGACCCGGTCGGTCATCTGGCCGACGCTCTGGCTGGCGATGGGGCGGCCGCAGCGGTGGCAGTGGGGCGTGCCCGCCCGGGCATAGAGCAGCCGCAGGGAGTCGTAGACCTCGGTCGCCGTGCCCACCGTGGAGCGGGCACTGCGACTCACGGTCTTCTGCTCGATGGCGATGGCCGGTGACAGCCCCTCGATGGACTCCACGTCGGGCTTTCCCAGCTGGTCCAGGAACTGGCGCGCGTAGGCGGAGAGCGACTCGACGTAGCGCCGCTGTCCCTCGGCGTAGAGCGTGTCGAAGGCGAGGGACGACTTGCCCGACCCCGATGGGCCGGTGATCACGACGAGCCGGTCCCGCGGCAGGCGTACGTCGACGTCCCGGAGGTTGTGCTCGCGCGCGCCGCGGATGATGATCGCATCCGGTCCCTGCGCGGGCGGGGGCACGGGATCAGCTAGCGTCTCCAAGGAAGAATCCCGACTTCTTCTCGATGTAGGTCTGGCTGCGCAGGGTTTCGACCCACTCGCTGTACTCCGCCTCCATCTTCTCGCGCATCAGCATGGCTTCGAGCCGGGCCTGGGCCTTCTCGAAGGTGATGGGCTCGAACTTCCGGCGATCCACCAGCTGGAGGAGATTGCAGCCAAAGCGCGTCTCGGCGACGCGGGAAATCTGACCGGGCTCGAGGTCGCGGATCAGGGGCGCCATCCAGCCGGCGAGGTCGCGGGCGTGGATCCACCCGAGATCCCCGCCGCGGCCCGGGTTGGCGTCGGAGATCTCGCTGGCGACGCTGGCGAAGTCGGCGCCGCCCGTGCGAATGCGCTCGGCGCCTTCCTCGACCAGCTGGCAGGCCTCCTGACGGGTGCGCGGCGCCTGGGGAGCCGACGCCACGAGGATGTGTCGCACGTGGACCTCCTCGCCGCCCGCCGGCTGGTTGCCGAAGCGCTCGTAGTAGAGGGCCTCGACCTCGAGCGGCTCGATCCGCACCCGCGATCGCACCATGGTGTTGATGACCTTGGAGCGCTCGATCTCGCTGCGGATCTTCTCGCGGTACTCGTCGACGGTGAGGCCGTGGCTCGCCACGCTCGCGTGGAGCTCCTCGACGCTGAGGCCGGCCTCGGCCGCGATGCTCATCACCGCGGCATCCACCTCTTCGTCGCTGGCGTCGAGCTCGAGCCGGCGCACCACGTTCTCGATGAGCCGCGCCTCGATCAGGCGGTCGAGCACGTCCGCCCGCATCTTGCGGATCTCGTCCTCGGGCACGCCCGCCTCGCGCATGCGCACCTCCACCGGCGCCGCCATCTGGTTGACCTCCGAGAGCAGCACCACCCCGCTGCCCACCTGGGCGGCGATGGCGTCGAACAGCACCTCGTCGGCCGACCCCCGGCCGGGGGCGGCGGTCGAGAGGGCGGCGGCCAGGACCGTGCAAGCCAGCGCTCTGGCCACGGCGAAGCGGGAACTCACGGCGGGAAGACCTCGTCTGGGTACCGGTCCGAGGGCCCTCGCGGCCGTCGGACCCGCGAGCATAGCGATGCCCGCCCCCGTGCGGCGCCAGCCCCGGGGGAGCGATCCGCCATTGGGTCGCAGATGTCGACCAAATTGGATCTTTTCGATCCATATTGGTTCCCTACCCTGCCCTCGTGCTCGAGATCGCCTTCCGACCCGACCCCGGCCGCCGCGAGCCCGTCTACCGTCAGCTCGAGCGCAATCTGCGCGCGTTGATCGAGTCGGGCCGGGTGGTCGCCGGCGAGCGGCTCCCGCCCAGCCGCGAGCTGGCCGAGACCCTCTCGATCTCGCGCAACAGCGTGAACCGCGCCTACCGCGCGCTCCTCGACGAGGGTCTGGTCCGGGCGCGCGTGGGCCAGGGCACCTTCGTGGCGGCGCGCGGCGGGCCCCGCCCGGCCGCGGCCGCGGCCGCGGAGGTCGGGTCGGCGGACGCCCCGGCCCGCGGCTTCGCGTGGGAGGGGCTGCTGTCCGCCCGGGCCCGGCGCCGCTGGCCGCCGGGCGTCCACGCCACCCGCCGGCCCGGCGTCCCGGTGCGCTTCGACTTCCAGGGCGGCCGGGTCGACCCGGAGCTGTTTCCCCTGGGCGAGTGGCGGCGTGTCTGGTCGCGCGCCCTGGCCGAGCGCGCGTCGGAGCTGGCGGAGCCCGGCCACCCCTACGGATTGCGGGCCCTGCGAGAGGAGATCGCCCTGGCGCTGGTGGCCCGGGGAATCGCCTGCGAGCCCGAGCACGTGCTCGTGGTCAACGGGACCCAGCACGCCCTCGACCTGGTCTCGAAGACCCTGGTCGATCCGGGCGACGTCGTGGTGATGGAGAACCCCGGCTACTTCGGCGCCATCGAGGCCTTCGGCCTGGCGGGGGCCGAGCTGGTCGGAGTGGGCGTCGACGAGCGCGGTCTGCTGATCGACGAGCTGGCGAAGGTGCTGCGGTCCCGCCGGGCCAAGCTCGTCTACACCACGCCGTCCGCCCAGTTCCCGACCGGAGCGGTCCTCGGCGAGGCCCGCCGCTCGGCGCTGCTCGAGCTGGCCGACGAGCACCACGTCCCGGTCTTCGAGGACGACTACGACAGCGAGCTGCGCTTCGAAGGTCCGCCGCTGCCCGCGCTCAAGACCCGCGACCCGGCCGGCCGGGTGATCTACGCGGGCACCTTCGCCAAGGCGCTCTTCCCGGGCCTGCGCCTGGGCTACGTCGTCGCCGCGCCTCCGCTGCTGGCGCGGCTGGCCAGCGCACGGGTCTTCGGCGACTTCGCAAGCGACGCCGTGGCCCAGGCGGCGGTCGCCGGCCTGCTCGCCTCCGGCTCCCTGGAACGCCACGTGCGCCGCACGCGCCGGGTGATCGCGAGCCGTCGCGAGGCGCTCCTCGCCGCCCTCGAGGCCCACATGCCCGAGAGCGCCCGTTGGACGAAGCCCGCCGGTGGACACACCGTGTGGGTGCGGCTGCCCGACGACGTCGATCCCGACGCCCTGGCCCTGGCCTCCGGCGAGGCCGGCATCGTCTATGCCCGGGGCGACGCCTGCTCCCTGGACGGGAGCGGCGCGGGCTTCGCGTCCCTGGCCTTCGCCAGCCAGACGCCCGAGCGCATCACCGAAGGCGTGGCGTGCTGGGCCCGGGTGATGTCGCGCGTGCGCGCGAGGAGAACTGCATGAGCTCCGACCGGCCGTCCCCCGACCTCTGGGGTCTCCTGCTCGCCGCCAGCGGCGCCTTCTCGATCGCCAACGGGGTCTGGATGCTCCTCGACCCCGGCCACTGGTACGAGCACCTGCCCGCCGGCGTCCCCGACACCGGACCGCTCAACGCGCACTTCGTCCGCGACATCGGCTGCGCATTCGTCGCCGTGGGCGCGGCGCTGGTGGCCGCCTGGAGGCGGCCGGCCTGGCGGGCGCCGCTCACCGCGACCGCCGCCGCGTTCTTCGTGATGCACGCCCTCCTCCACGTCCACGACACCGCGCGCGGTCTGCTGGAGGCGGACCACTGGTGGCTCGACGCCCCGGGCGTGTACGCGCCGGCCCTGCTGCTGGCCTACGCGGCCCATCGCTTCAACACGCGCCCCCACGACCCGCGCCCGACCGGCGCGGGGGTCCAGGAAGGAAGCCCCAAATGAGACTGGAGCCCATCGAGAAGCCCCGCGGAGTCCTCCTCAAGCTCGCCTACGCCATGAGCCGGCGGATGCTGGGCGCGGTGATGTCGCCGATGAAGGTCCTCTACGCCCGGGTTCCCTACATCACCCGCATCTCGTACTCGCTCTCCCGGGTGGTGGACAAGAAGGTCTCCCTCGATCGCGAGCTCGCCCTGCTGGTCCAGGCACAGACCTCGGCGCAGAACGGCTGCGGGTTCTGTCTCGACATGAAGCACGCCCTGGCGGTGCAGCACCGCATCGGTCTCGAGAAGTTCCAGGCCCTGGCCGGGTACGCGACCTCGCCGCTGTTCGACGAGCGCGAGCGCGCGGCGCTGGACTTCGCGAGCGAGGTGACCCGGGACCGCAAGGTGAGCGATGCCACCTTCGCGCGCGCGCGCAGCCACTTCAGCGAGGCCGAGCTGGTGGAGCTGGCCTTCGTGAACGCCGTCGAGAACTTCTACAACCTGATGGCCAAGCCCTTCGGCATCGGGTCCGACGGACTCTGCGCCATCGCGGTGCAGAAGGCGGGCTGAGGCGCGCGGACGAGCGCGCGGGAGCCGGCGGCGCCGGACGAGGCGCGCGCGGCGCGGTCCCGGGGCTATGCTGGCCGCCGTGGACGGCGTTGCCGACATCGAGGAGCGGTTCGTCGACGTCGAGGAGCGGTTCGTCGACGTCGGGGACGTACGGCTCCAGGTGGCGGTGCGCGAGCCCGACGGTGGGGCCGACGGCGGGACTGGCGGCGGGACTGGCGGCGACCGGCTCGCGCTGTGTCTCCACGGCTTCCCCGAGAGCTGGTACTCGTGGCGCCACCAGATTCCGCTCCTGGCGCGTCTGGGCTACCGGGTCTGGGCGCCGAACCTGCGCGGCTACGGCGAGTCGGATCGGCCGCGAGGCTACCGGGCCTATTCGATCGAGAACCTCATGGGCGACATCGCCGGTCTCATCGACGCGGCCGGCGCCCGGGAGACCGTGCTGCTCGCCCACGACTGGGGCGCGATCATCGCCTGGTACTTCGCCATGCGGCGGGTGCGGCCCCTCCATCGCCTGGTCATCCTGAACGTCCCCCACCCCGGCCCGGCCCGGCGCGCGCTGCGGCGCTCCCGGCAGCTGCTGAAGTCCTGGTACATGTTCTTCTTCCAGCTCCCGTGGCTGCCCGAGCGGCTGCTCGAGCCCGGGCGGCTGGCCCGCATGATGGCGGAGACCAGCGTCGACCCGTCGCGCTTCGGACCGGAGGTCCAGGCCGTGTACGCCCGGGGCGCCGCTACCGTGGAGGCTCGCCGGGCGATGCTCGACTACTACCGCGCGCTCCTGCGAGGTGGGGGCGCCCGGCGCCAGGCCGCCCTGGGCTATCCGGAGATCGAGACGCCCACGCTCATGATCTGGGGCGAGCAGGACGTGGCCCTCACGCTCGAGACCACCCGGGGCACCGAGCGCTGGGTCCGGGACCTCACCCTGCGCCGCCTGCCCGCCGCCTCCCACTGGGTCCAGCAGGATGCGCCGGAGGTGGTGAACGCCCTGATCGAGGCGTGGCTCGCAGGCGGGCCGGTGCCCGAGGTCTCGGACCTCGACGTGCCGGCGCCCCAGCCGGGGCGATCCTCAGCGGTCTGATGGATCCATCTGTCGAGTCTCGTGAGCCCCATGGTGTTCTCTGTCACGGATGGAACGCCGTTTTTGCGAATCGAATCGCCGAATCTGCGGGAGCGATACCGAATACAGGTCCATGATTTGGAAATCTGCACTTCGATAGATCTATCAACACGAATCAGACATGCTCGCTTCTCATCGGGTGTCGCTCCCGGCGTGGTCACACTCGACCGCTGGTAGGGTTCCAGCGTGGCGAGCCGGTGCCCGCAGGCTTGCCGGATTCTCGAAATCCGATACTGATATCTGCATCCATGTCCGTGGCCGATCCGACTGGCGATCCGAGGCGTGAAGGCTCCCAACCCGCCGCGCCGCCCTCCCGAGGGCAGGCTGCCCGGCGGCGACTGCTCGACGCGGCCGTCGAGCTGCTGGCGGAGCGGGGCCTCGAGCGGGTCAACAGCAACCAGATCGCCAAGGCGGCGGGCGTCGGAGTGGGGACCTTCTACGCCCACTTCCCCGACAAGTACGCCATCCAGCAGGCCGTGGTCCTGGAGGTGCTCGAGCAGCTCGGGGAGCGGGTGGAGGCCGCGGCCCGGCAGCCGGCGCCCGACCGCGCCAGCCAGGTCCGCCGCAGCGTGGAGGCCGCCCTCGACTTCGCGGTCGAGAGCCCGGGCCGCTTCCGGGCGGCCTTCGCCCACGAGATCGCGACCTCCCCCGGCCGGCCCGGCATCGCCCCTTCCCCGCGTCGGCTCGAGCGCCGCCTGCGCGGGCTCCAGGTGCAGGGACGGCTCGATCCCGAATTGGACCCGGCGGTCGCCGCCAAGGGCTTCACGTCGATGCAGACAGCTGTGATCCTATGGTGGCTCGACGATCCAGCGCGAGCGGAGAGAACCCATGTCATCGAGACCCTGGTGCGGCTCCATCCCGCCGTCGCCGCCGCGCGCTGAGACGCGCCGGTCCGCCGTGCGGGGCGCGCGGACCGCCGCGGCGCTCGCCGCGGTCGTCGCGCTCGCCGGACTGGTGGGCTGCAGCTCCTTTCGCAGCCAGCTGCCGCTGCCGCCGCCCGGCGAGAGCGCGCTGGCGGGCGACCTCGGCGTGGCGGGCGTGCTGACCCGACCGCCGGAGGGCGCGCCCGACGCCGGGGTCTACGCGGCGTCGCCCGAGGAGGGCGCCGCGCTGGCCGAGGCGGTCGGACGCCCGCTGGCCCGGCCGACCCTCGACACGCCGGCGCTGCGGCTGCTGCTGCAGCCTCCGGCCGCGCTGGCGGCCAGCGGCCACGCCCTCGCCGAGGTCCGCCAGCAGCTGGGCCACCGCTATGCGGCCGTGGCCGCCCGCGACGCCATCGAGCTCCGGCACCGGACGACCTGGGACGTGATCATCGTCATCCCCACGCCGTGGATCATCTTCTGGTGGAACTGGCCGATTCCCATGAGCAGCCCGAAGACCGTTCCCCACGACACCGCCGTGGTGCGCATCGTCGATCTCGACGGCGCCCGGATCGTGGGCGAGTCGTTCCTGCTCCGGCGCGGCAAGGCCCGCGGCAAGCCATTCAAGAAGAGCCAGCTCTCCGACGCCCTGGAAGAGCTCGGCTGGAAGGGCCAGTGATGCGCGCTCCCCAGCTTCGCAGCGGTGCGCGGTCGCCGCGCCGACCGGTCGCCGCAAAGGCCGCAAAGGCCGCGCTGGCCGCGCTGGTCCTCGGGCTCGCGGCGTGTGCGAGCCCCACGGCTCCGCTCACGGCCCGCTCTCCCATGAGCCGCCCCGAGCTCAACGGACACAGCCTGGCCGTGCTGCCGCCCATCGCCTTCGGACCCGAGCAGGGGCCGGCCGCGGGCTGGGACCGCGCCGGCCGGGCGATCTGGGGCCGACAGCTGGGCGGTGTCGCGGTCGTGGCGCCGGAGCGGGTCTCCGGGGTCCTGGCCGACGACCCCGCCGCCTTCGACCGGGTGCGCCGGAGCCTGCTGCGCCAGCTGCCCATCGACGCCGTTCCCCAGAGCGGCCGCCGCACCCTGCTGGACGGGGAGAGCATCGGGTCGGTCGAGATGGGCTCGCGTATCTGGGTCACGATCCGCGCGTCCACGGGCGCCCTCGGTGCCGGCCCCCAGTCCCTCGACACCGAGTGGCTGTCGCGCTTCGGCGCCGACTACGTGCTGCTGTCGATCGCGTTCCGGGGATACGACCAGCACACCCGGGTGTCGGCGATCCTGGGCTTCCTGCCGGTCTTCGGCACGACCCGGGTGAACGGGCAGCGGCCCCGCGGCAACCTGCTGCTCTTCGACGCCCACACCGGCCGCCTGGTCTGGAACGCCTTCGTCGGCGGAGAGCTGGACGCCGACACCGACGCCCGACTGCCCGACGAGTTCTGGCCGCCCCTGGCGGCCGCCCACCTGCTGACCGGAGCCCTGCAGGAGCCGCTGCTGCGCCTGATGGGCATCCCGGCAGAAGGCCCCTAGCCCGAGCTGCGCCGCGAACTCGCAGGCGCCGCCCGAGAGTCGTCGACGCCGCCGGATGGAAGCGGAGCGAGCCGCGGCCCGCCGTCTCCCCGGTCATCGCCCCCCGACCAGCCAACCAACCGCCGAGGCGCGCCGCTCCGCTCCACCCGAGCGACTCCGTTGCCATGACCGGGGGAAGGGTTGCGACTCCGTCTCCCTCCGCTTCTTCGTGACCGAGGCTGGCGGCCGCAGAGAACACGACCCTTCGGCCCGTCCCTACGCTGGCCGCCATCGGTCGTAGGAGCCTTTCGAGTGCGAGCGCACCCTACTCGCCTCGGCGGTCGCTCCGCTGTCAACCCTTCCCCCGGTCTCGCACGGGGCAGCCAACGGCGCGCTCGAACCTTCGAGGCAGCTCAAACCAGAGTCGTTGGCCACCCCGTCCCGGGTCGGGGGGAGCAGGGGGGTCCCGCGCGCAGTTCCGCAGGCAGGTAAAGCCAGCGCAGAGCAGCCCCGATTCCCCGCGAAGCAACCTCCAGGTTCGCCGAGGACTGTCTGAGCACGGGCGCCCCCCTGCTCCCCCCGACACGCCACGAGGACCGCAGAGGAAGCGAAGCGGAGTCGCAACCCTTCCCCCGGTCGGGGCAACGGAGGACCTCATGAGAAGCGAAGCGGCGCGAGAGTGCCGTGGCTTCTCGCGGCGTCCCGGCATCGGACACCCGGGGCGCGCCTAGGCGAGCCTCCCCAGCAGGTCCCGGGTCGCCTTGAAGATGTCTTCGGCGACGCCCTCCGAGCCCGGCGGGAGCGGAGCGTGGATCTTGTGGTCCGGGCTGATCCGCAGGCCGGTGTCGCCCCGCGCGAGCAGGGCCACCAGCCGCTCCGGGTCGATGCGCGCCCGCTCGGCCACCGTCAGCACCAGCCCACCCCGGGACAGATCCACCGCGACCACGCCCAGGCTCCGGGCCAGCAGCTTGATCCGGATCACCTCGATCAGGTGGCGCGCCTCGTCGGGAAGCGGGCCGTAGCGGTCGAGGATCTCGTCGCGGATGCGATCCACGTCGCCGTCGTCGCGGCTGCTGGCCAGGCGCTTGTAGAGCACCAGACGCTGGCTCACGTCGGAGACGTAGTCCTCGGGCAGGCGCGCCGCCACCGGCAGCCGGATCTCCGGGTCGATCTCCTCGTCGTGGATCTCCCCGCGCAGCTCCTCGACCGACTCCTCGAGCATCTCCATGTAGGTCTCGTAGCCCACGGCCTGGAGGTTGCCCGACTGCTCGGCGCCCAGGAGGTTGCCGGCGCCGCGGATCTCCAGGTCCATGTTCGCCAGTCGGAACCCGCTGCCCAGCTCCGACAGGTCCTGGATGGCCTCGAGCCTGCGCTCGGCGTCGTCGGAGAGCGCGTCGTGTCCCGGGACCAGCAGGTACGCGTAGGCGCGGTGGGTGCTGCGACCGACGCGTCCCCGGAGCTGGTAGAGCTGGGCGAGCCCGAGGGCGTGGGCGCGGTTGATGAGGATGGTGTTGGCCCGGGGGATGTCGAGACCGCTCTCGACGATCGTGGTGCACAAGAGCACGTCCGCCTCGCCGTGCATGAAGGCCAGCATCCTGTCCTCGAGCTCGCGCTCGCGCATCTGGCCGTGGGCGACCAGCACCTTCACCTCCGGCACCACCCGCTCGAGCATCTCGGCGACGCCCGCGATGGTGCGCACGCGGTTGTGGACGAAGAACACCTGGCCCCCGCGTCGCACCTCGCGCAGGATCGCCTCGCGGATGAGCGACTCGCCGTAGCGCGCGACCTGGGTGCGCACCGCCAGCCGGTCGGCCGGCGGCGTGTTGATGACCGACAGGTCGCGGATGCCCGCGAAGGACTGCTGGAGCGTCCGCGGAATGGGGGTGGCCGTCAGCGTCAGCACGTCGACCGTCTTCTTCAGCTTCTTGATCCGCTCCTTGTGGGTCACCCCGAAGCGGTGCTCCTCGTCCACCACCAGCAGGCCCAGGTCGTGGAAGCGCGTCTTCTTCTGGAGCAGGCGGTGGGTCCCGACGACGACGTCCACGTCGCCGGTGGCCAGTCCCTCCAGGACCTGCCGCGCCTCCCGGGTCGAGCGGAAGCGCGAGAGCGACTCGACCCGGATGGGGTAGCCCTCGAAGCGCGCCTGGAAGGTCTCCGCGTGCTGCTGACACAGGACGGTGGTGGGGACCAGGACGGCCACCTGCTTGCCGTCCATCACGGCGCGGAAGGCGGCGCGCACGGCCACCTCGGTCTTGCCGTAGCCCACGTCGCCGCACACCAGGCGATCCATGGGCTTGGGTCGGCTCATGTCCGCGAGCACGTCCTCGATGGCCGCCGCCTGGTCCGGGGTCTCCTCGAAGCCGAAGGAGGCCTCGAACTCCTCGAAGTAGGGATCGCGGGGCGAGAACGCGAAGCCCGTCGCCAGCTCGCGCGCCGCGTGCAGGGCCAGCAGCTCCTTGGCCATGTTGCGGAGCGACTTGCGGACCTGCCCCCGGGCGCGCTCCCAGGTCTGGCCTCCCAGGCGGTCCAGACGCGGGGGCGCGCCGTCGGCACCGGTGTAGCGCTGCACCCGGTTCAGGCGGTGGACGGGCAGGAAGAGCCGGTCCGCACCGGCGTACTCGATGCAGAGCATCTCGGCCCGGGGGCGGCCGAGACCCATGTCCAGCTCGACGAGGCCGCGGTAGAGGCCGATGCCGTGGTCCTGGTGGACCAGGTGGTCTCCGGTCGAGAGCTGGGCCAGGCCCTCGACCGCGGCGCCCTCGGGCCAGTCGCTGCGGCCCCGGCGCCGGTGCTCCCGCGGTCCGAAGATCTCCTCCTCGGTCAACACCGCCAGCCGTTCGCCGGGCAGCGCGAACCCCTCGGAGCACTCCGCCACCCGGACCTCGACGCGCCCCGGCGCGGACCAGCGCCAGAGCGGCCGCTGGTCGTGGGCCGCCCTGGTCTCGAGTCCGTACTCGGAGAGCAGGTGGCGCAGTCGCTCGGCGCCCGAGAGCGCCGGGCACGCGAGCACCACCCGCCAGCCTTCGGCCAGCCACTCGGCGAGGCTGTCGACGAGGGGCTCGAGGGCGTGGTCGCGCGTCCGCCAGCGAGCGAGGTCCCGGCGCAGCGCCTCGTGGCCCCGCGCCTCGATGGCGATGCGCTCGCCGCCGGCGGGCAGCTCGCCCACCGCCAGACGCTCGAGTGACACGGGCCGCCGCGCGTCGAGCGCCTGGAGAACCTCGTCGGCGGCCAGCAGGCCGTCCTCGGGCGGACACACCAGGCGTCCGGCGTCCACCGCGCCGCGCCAGGCCTGGGCGGCCTCCTCCAGGTGCCCGGCCAGGCGCTCGCGCCCGGCGTCCGGCTCGTCGATCACGACGAGCGTGTCGTCGGGCCAGTAGTCGAAGACCGACGTCAGATCCCCGACCAGGAGCGGGGCGATGCTCTCGCTGCCGGGCGGCGTGTGGCCCCGCAGCAGTGCGTCGACCAGCTTGTCGACGTCGCGCTCCGGAACCTCCAGCTCGCGGGCGTGTTCCCGCAGCGCGTCGCCGGCGCGCACCGCGGCCTCGCGATCGAACAGCAGCTCCTTGGTGGGCGGGAGCGCCACGCTCTCGCGCTTCGACTGGGACCGCTGGCTCACGGGGTCGAAATCGCGCAGCGACTCCACCTCGTCGCCCAGCAGCTCGATGCGCACCGGCTGCGCGGCGTGGGGAGGGAAGACGTCGACGATGCCGCCGCGCACGGCCAGCTCGCCGCGCTCCTCCACCAGCGCCATGCGGGCGTAGCCCGCGGCCACCAGGCTCTCGACCAGGACGTCGCGATCGATCGGCCGGCCGATCTCGAGGTGGACGGTCCGGCCGCGCACCACCCCCGGGCCCGGGACCCGCAGCGCCAGCGCCGTGAGCGGCGCGACCACCACCGGGGCGGGCGTCCGGCGCTCACCGCCGCAGGCGAGCCATTCGTAGAGCGCGGCCATGCGCTGGGCGACGATGAACGGCTGGGGAGAGAACCGGTCGTAGGGCAGGGTGTCGTGGCGGGGGAAGGCCCGGACCCGACCCGACCCCTCGCTCTCGCCCAGGGCGGTCTGCAGGTCGGCGCGAAGGCGATCGCCGTGCTTCGAGCTGGGCGCGAGGAACACCACCGGTGCATCGCCGTGGGCGCGGACCAGCTCGCCCGCCACCGCCATGCGGGCGCCGCCGCGAAGACCCGAGAGGGAGAGCGCTGCGCGGCGGCCGAGCCACCTCTCCGAGAGCTTCTGGAGGGTCTGCGTCACGCTGCTCACGATCCGGCCGCGGGCCCGGGCGGTCCCGCAAACGCACGAAGGCCCCGGCCTCCAGCATGCAGGGGGCCCCGGGGCGAACCTTCTCTTCTCGTCGTCGCGGAGCCCGGCTCCGCCTCCCCGAGTCTAGCTGCGCCTGCGGCCGACACTCTCCCCGGCGTGGAGCGGTGGGGTGCGGGGTAGAATCGTGCCACCACCGGGGACGCGGCTGCGCCGACGCGGCGCGGAGTCCGAGGCCGCCGGTGCGTGGAGGAACTGCTGACTTCGATCGATCGCCGCGACCGGGCGCTGCTCGTCCTCCTGGTCCTGGGATGGTCGCTGTGCATGGGCTCGACCGTGCTGCGGTCCGCACGCGGGGAGCTCGCCTGGTGGCCGGTCTCCATCGAGGGCGCCCTCTCGGCCACGGAATACCCGGTCCTGAAGGGCGACGTGGGTCGGGGGACGTCGCTCGAGAGCGGCGACCGGCTCCTGGCGGCGGGCGATCGCCCGCTCGCGGGGCGCAGCGGAGGCTACGCGACCCTGGCGCTGCTGGCCGAGGCCGGCTCCGACCGGGCGCTGGTCGTCCGCTTCCGCCGCGCCACCGAAGCACCCGGGGCCGTCCACCAGGAGCGGGTGACGCTCGATCCCTGGCCGGTTCCGTGGCCGGCCCTCGCGCTGTCGGCGCTCTTCGCCCTCTCGGCCGCGGCGGTCTTCGCCCGGGCCTCGGAGGTTCCGGGCGTGCGCCCGGCCTTCGTGGCCGCGATCGCCCTGGCGCTCACCGAGTCGGCTTTCTGGGGAGGCTCGTTCGCGACCTCGGTGGCGGCGCTGGCCGTGGTCGGCGCGGCCCATGGGGCGTGGGGGCCTCTCGCCCTCTGGGCCCTGCTGCGCATCGGCCGCCCCCCTGGCGATCGCCCGCCCCCCTGGCTGCGGCTCGGGGTCGGGCTGTTCGCCCTGCGCGGCTTCGCCGCGACCAGCAGCGGCTTCGACTGGCCGCTGACGGCGGACCTGGGCCAGGCCGCCTCGCGCTGGCTCGACCCGCTGCTCTTCGCCGCCCTCGCCGCCGCGGCGCTGGGCGCCCTGCGCCGAGCCACCGGGCCCCAGCGACGCACCGCCCGTTGGGCCGTGTTCGCGCTGGCGGTGGTCGCCAGTCCGGTCGTCGTCACCGCGGCCCTCCGGCTCCTGGTGTCGCTGCTGGTCTGGGACCCCCTGGCCCCGGAGTTCTGGTGGCTCGCCTGGCTGGAGGGTGTGGGCGCGATCCTGGCCCTCGCGTTCCCGGCTGCGGGCCTGGCCGCGGCGCTCGGCGCCCGGGCGGCCGAGGTCGATCGCTGGGTGAGCGGCGCGCTCTCGTATTCGGTGCTCGGGCTGGGTCTGCTGGTCGGGCTGATCGCCGTGGTTCCGGGGGCGGCTCGCGCGGCGGCCGCCTCGCTCTCGGTCGATCCCCGGTCCAGCGAGCTGCTGCTCGCCCTCGGTCTGGCGCTGGCGCTCGTGCCCCTGGATCAGCGCCTGCGCGCGCGCTTCGATGCCTGGCTGTTTCCGGAGCGGCGCGCCCTGCGCCACGGCGTCGAGCGGCTGCTCGGCCAGGTCGACGGCGCACGCGACGTGGAGGATCTGTTCGCCCGTGCGGGAGCGGGCCTGTGCTCGCTGCTCCGGCCCGAGTTCCTGCGCGCGGACGCGCTCGTGGAAGGCGGCGACGCGCCGGCGCCCGTCTTCGCGAGCGGCGAGCTGGAGCCCGGCCTCGACACCGCCGGCGAACGCGGCCATCGGGTGGAGATCCGGTCCGGCGACCGGACGGTGGGCGCGCTCGCCCTGGGCCCCAAGCAGTCCGGAGACCGCTACTCGCCCACCGACCGCGCGCTCCTCGCGGCGGTCGCCGAGCGCCTCGGCGCCCGCTGGCAGGGCTTCCACGACGCCCGGGAGATCGCCCGGGGGCGCGCTCGCGCCGACGAGCTCCGCGCCACCGCCCTGCTGGCGTCCCGGGAGAACCTCGCCAAGTCGCGCTTCCTGGCCGCGGCGAGCCACGACCTGCGCCAGCCGCTCCACGCCCTCGGCCTGTTCGTCGAGACCCTCGACGCCCGTGTGGACGATCCCGACCTGGTCCCCCTGGTGAGCCGGATCCGCGAGTCGACCCACTCCCTCGAGGAGATGATGAGCGCGCTGCTCGACCTGTCGAAGCTCGACGCCGGCGGCCTGGAGCCCGACCCGGGTCCCGTGGCGCTGGGTCCACTCTTCGAGCGCGTGGGCGCCGAGCTCGATTCCCTCGCCCAGGCCCGGGGCCTTCGCCTGCGGGTGCGGCCGACGTCGCTCTGGGTGCGCAGCGATCCCCTGCTGCTGGGCCGCATCCTGCAGAACCTGGTCACCAACGCGCTCCGCTACACCGACCAGGGTGGGGTGCTGCTGGCCGCCCGGGTCCGCGGCCCCGAGGTGGCGATCGAGGTGCGCGACTCCGGCCGCGGCATCCCGCCCGAGCAGCTCGAGGCCGTCTTCGGAGAGTTCACCCAGCTCGAGCGGGAGCGGACGGAGGGGGGGCCGGGACTCGGCCTGGGGCTCTCCATCGTGCAGCGGCTGGCGCGCCTGCTCGACCACCCCATCGACGTCCGCTCGACGCCCGACCGCGGGTCGCTCTTCCGGGTGCGCGCGCCCCGGGTCGAGCCGGCGGCCGCCGGGCCCGCGCCCCCGACGGCGCCGGTCCTGCGCGATCCGGTGCTCGAGGGCCGACGGGTGTGGGTGGTGGACGACGATCCGCTGATCCGCGAGGCCCTGCTCGAGATGGGGACGCTCTGGGGCCTCCGGATCACGCCGCTCGCCTCCCTCGACGAGGTCCGCCGCGCGCTGGCGGAATCGCCCTCGGGTCCCGAGCTGCTGGTGACCGACGATCGGCTCGAGCGCGAGAGCGGACCCGAGGTGATCGAACTCGTGCGGCGGGAGACGCGTCCGACGCTGCCCGTGCTGGTGATCACCGGCGAGGCGTCGGCCGAGCGCCTGCGGGCGTTGCGCGCCGCCGGCCATCCGCTGCTCCAGAAGCCGGTTGGCGCGGCGAAGCTGCGCGCCACGCTCTCCCAGCTCCTGCGCGCAGCGACGCCCGGAGCCCGCGGCTCGGATCAGACCTCGAAGTCGTCGTAGTCGCGCAGCACCGTGGCCGCCTCGGTCCGGTTCGTGACCTCGAGCGCCTCGAAGATGGCGGCGATGTGCGCCTTCACCGTCCCCTCGGCGATGGTGAGCACACCGCAGATCTCCCGGTTGGTGAGCCCCTTGGCCAGCAGCCGGGCCACCTCGATCTGCCGCGGCGTGAGCGGGAGCGGGCCGCTGCCCCCGCCCGCCCGCGCCCGGCCCGGTCGCAGCGCGCCGCTTCCGTCGAGTGCCTGGGGCGGAACGTAGAGGCCGCCGGAGAAGATGAGCTGGAGCGCGCTGCGCAGCACGGCGCCGCTCGAGGACTTGGGGATGAAGCCCGAGGCGCCCGCATCGAGGGCGGCGCGCACGTCGGCCGGATCCTCCGAGGCCGACACGATGGCGACCGGAACGGTGGGATGCTCGCCGCGCCAGCGGGCCAGGGTGTCGAGTCCGTTGGCGCCGGGCAGCTCGATGTCCAGGAGCACCAGGTCGATGTCGTCCTGGCGGGCGACCGTCTCGCTGGCGTCCTCGGCGCTGCCCGACTGCAGGAGCTCCGCCTCCGGCGCCATGTCGCGGAGCACGCCCAGCAGACCCTCGCGAAACAGCGGGTGGTCGTCGCAGACGAGGAGCTTCACCCCCCGAGTATCGAAGCTGGGGCGCCCGGGGACAAGCCGGAGCTTCAGGGCGCGCCCAAGACGCCGGAAAGTGTCCCTACGAGCTCGAGCGTCCGCCCGGCGATCCGGGGCCAGTCGTGGTGGCGCTCGAGGTGGAGCCGGCCCTGCCGGCCGATCGCCTGCGCCTGCTCCGGGCGGGCCAGCAGGTCCGCCACGGCCAGGGCCCAGTCGTCCGGGGAGGCGGCGTCGGGCAGGATGCGCGCGCTCTCGCCGTCCCGGAGGCCGGGCGCTCCGGCCGCGTGGGCCACGACCGGCCGCCCGCTCTCCAGGTAGTTCAGGAGCTTCATCGGGAAGCCGCCCGGCGAGCGGCGGGGCAGCAGCAGGACGCCGGCGGCGTGGACCAGCGCCCGCATCTCCTCCACCCCGGTGAGGCGGACGAGGCCCAGGGCGCCGAGGGTGTCGCCGACCTCGGATCGGTCGTGGGTGGCCACGACCACCGGGACGCTCCGCTCGCCCAGCGGCTCGCCCAGCCGCTCGCGCAGTCGCTCGCGCAGTCGCTCGGCCACGGCCGCCAGCCGGTCGAGGGCCTGGTAGCCGTCGAGGTTTCCGGTGTACAGCGCGAAGCGTCCGGCCTCGACGCCGGCGCGTGCGCACGCGGAGAGGCGCTCCTGCGGCGACGGGGGCGGCGCGACCGCGTGGCCCGGGGGCAGGAGCGCGACCGGCCGCCGGGCGTGGGCGGCCAGCGCCCGCCGGGCGTCCTCGCACAGGGCGATCACCGCGTCGGCGCGCCGGGCGAGCTGGCGGTCGAGCAGCGCCCCGGCGGCGTCGAGCCCGGCCCGGGCGCGCGGGGGCCCGTAGGTCGCGAGCTCGCAGCCCATCAGCGTGTGCGCCACGTACACGACCGGGACCCGTGCGATCGGGCGCGCGGCGAGGGCCACGGCCGCGGCCTCGACGTTGTGGGCGAGCACGGCGTCGAAGGGCTCGCGGCGGGCCAGGTCGATCCAGTGGGCGAGCAGCGCGGCGTCGGCCACGGGCTTTCCCCACCCCGGTCCGGATCGCGCGTCGTGCGGCGACAGCCAGCGGGCGATGGGCCGCCAGCGCAGGTCGTCGGGGGGCGGCAGGGGGCCGCGGCCGTAGCTCACCAGCGTGGTGTGGGCGCCCGCCCGCTCGAGGGCGCGCGCCTGCTCGCGCACCAGCAGCTGACTGCCCTGGGCGCTCGACCACGGAAAGGCGCCGAGGATCGCCAGCCGCGGAGCCGGGTCGCCCGTCAATGCAGCTCGCGGTAGAGCGCCAGCAGCTCGACCACGGCGCGGCCGATGACGCGCGGGCGCGCTCCGCTCTGGCGACCCCGGCGGCGCCGGCGGTGGCTCACCGGCACCTGACGGATGCGGTGGCCCGCGGCCCGGGCGCGCACCAGCAGCTCGGTGTTCACGAAGGCGCCGATGGAGGCGAGCTCGAGGCCTTCGAGGACGCGGCGCTGGAACACCTTGAAGGCGCAGTCGATGTCGCGAACCCGGAGGTCGAAGAGGCCGCCCACGAGCCAGCCCCAGGTGGCCGCGATGAGGCGGCGGGGCCAGGGGTCGCGGCGCGGATCGCGGTAGCCGGCGACGATCTCGAACTGGTCGGCGTGCTCCAGCAGCTTCGCGAGCTCGGACAGGTCGAACTGGAGGTCGGCGTCGCTGAAGAAGACCAGCTCGCCGCGCGCCGCCGCCAGGCCGGAGCGCAGGGCGGCCCCGTAGCCGCGGTTGGCCTCGTGGCGCACGACGCGGATGCGCGGGCTGGCGCGGCACCAGGCGTCGATCACCACGTCGCTCCCGTCGCGGGAGCCGTCGTCCACGAGCACGATCTCGAAGTCCGGGGCCAGGCGCGCCGCGATCTGGAGCGCGGTCTCGAGCAGCTCGCCCAGGTTGTCGGCTTCGTCGAACACGGGGAAGACGAGGGAGAGGTCGGGTCGTTCCGCGCTCATTCCAGGTATCCCAACGCCCGCAGGCGACGCTCCACGATCTCGTTCTCCTCGTCGCTGTAGCCCCGGCGTTCGCCCGGCTCCGCCCGGTCTCCGCCTCCACGGCTCGGCTCGATTCCCAGCCGGCGCAGCAGCCAGGGAGCCACCTCCGCGAGGCCCGCCGGAGTTTCGCCCGCTCCGGGCGTCGCGTCGATCCAGATGCCGTCGCGGCGGTGGGTGCCGTTCATGCCGCGCCCGCGCCCGCCGCCCCACTCCTCCGGCGGCAGGGTCCGCACCGACGGGACGTCCGGGTCTCCCCACGGCGTGGGGACCAGGGAGAGCCCGTAGCCTTCGTCGAGGGCCAGCTCGAGCACGATGTCCGGGGCCCGGTCGACGTAGGGTCCCTCGTACACGTCCTCCCGCCGCCGGGCGCGCCGCACCACCGGTCCGGATCCCCCTCCGCCGTCGCCCGGAAGCCGCCAGTCGGCGAGCGCGGCGATCAGCTCGTCTCGCAGCTTCTCGTAGTCGCGCTCGTCGACGGTGCCCCGGGCCTCGCGGCCCCGGCGGTTGATCCAGATGCCCGGGAGCGTGTTCGCCTCTTCGGAGAAGGCGCGGGTCGCGCCCCAGTCGATGCCGCCGAAGCGCGCACCGCTCTCCACCCGCGCCGCGGCGGCGCGGGCGCGCCGGAAGAGGGCCTGGGCCAGCGAGGCGGGCAGCCAGCGCAGGGCGGTGTCGCGCGCCGTGCGCGCCAGCCGGTCCACGGCGCCGCTGCGTCGCCGGGCGAGGAAGCCGTGCTCCTCGAGGAACCGGTTCAGGTGGACCACCCGTCGCGCGGCGCCGCCCATGCCGTGGTCCGAGAGCACCACGCAGCGCGCGTCGGGTCCGAAGGCCTGGCGCAGCTGCCCGCAGGCCGCGTCGAGGGCCTCGTACACCCGGGCGATGGCGGTGCGGCGCACCGGGCCGGCGCCCGGGTCGTGGCGGGGCGAGCCGGGGTCGTGGTCGCGCCAGTAGTGGTGGCCCACGGTGTCGCTCTCCGAGAACACCACCATCATCAGGTCGGGCCGCCGGCCGTGGCGCCGGCGCAGGATGTCGAGGGCCACCTCGGCGAAGCGCGTCTTGCGCTCGATGCGCGAGAGCAGCGTCGCCACCGCGCGCTCGTGGAAGTCGTCGTCGCGGGCGCTCTCGTCCAGGTCCGGGCGCATCCAGGGCCCGGCGCGCGCCGCGATCTCCGCGTAGAGGTGGGGGTCGCTCGCCGAGCGCGCGTCGGTGCCCGTGGACACCGGGGCGTCGAAGCCCGAGACGAGCAGCCCGCTCACGGGCTCCGGCGGAAAGGTGGCGGGCAGGCCCAGCACCAGCACCCGGCCGCCCGCATCGGAGACCCGGCGGAAGATCGAGCGCCCGGCGCGGTCGCTCGCGTTGGTGAAGCGGATGCGATAGGCGCCCGGCACCTTGTGGGTGAAATCGAAGACGCCGTGGCGACCGGGCTCCAGCCCGGTGGCGAACGAGGACCAGGCGGGGAAGGTCACGGGCGGGACCACGCTCGGGAGGGGGGCCTTGCTGCCCTCCGCCATCCAGCGGGCCAGGTTCGGCAGGCGCCCGGCCTCGGCCAGGGGCCGGATCACGTCGAAGGTCGCGCCGTCGAGGGCCAGGACGAGCGTGGGGGCGAGGGGCTCGGGCCCCTTCGGCGACTCGATTTCGTCCAGCTCGTCCGAGGCGTCCCGCTCGTCCAAGGCGTCCAGACCTCCAGCCCGTCGAGAGCGCCCAGCCCGCGCGGGCGCGTCGACAGGAGCCTGGGAGACTTCTATATTCCGCGCTCCTTCGCGAGGTCCCCCCGCAGGGGCCCGCCCGATGCGGTCCGCTGGGATCGCCGGCCCCGAGGCCGGGATGCCCATGACCGTGGAGAACATCCCCGTGTCCATCGAACTCATGTGCCGCAAGCTCGGCATGACCCAGATCTTCGACGATGAAGGTCGGTGCATTCCCGTGACCGTTCTCGAGGCCACTCCCAACGTCGTGGTCCAGAAGAAGACCGACGAGAGCGACGGCTACACCGCCGTCCAGCTCGGCTTCGGCGAGCGCCGCCCCGAGCTCTTCAGCAAGCCCGAGCGCGGCCACTTCGAGAAGGCCAACGTCGCGCCCCGGCGAGAGCTGGCCGAGAGCCGGCTCGAAGCCAGCGAGGCCGAGCAGTACGAGGTGGGCCAGGAGATCAAGTGCGATCTGTTCGAGGCCGGACAGATGGTGGACGTGATCGGCACCTCCAAGGGTCGCGGGACCAGCGGCGTGGTGAAGCGCCACGGCTTCGCGATCAAGCGCAAGACCCACGGAACCCACGAGTTCTTCCGCCACGGCGGCGCCATCGGCGCGGGCGCGTGGCCGGGCAAGGTCATCAAGGGCATGAAGATGGCCGGTCGCTACGGCAACGAGCGCGTCACCCACCGCAACGCGAAGATCGTGAAGGTGGACGCCGAGCAGAACCTGCTGTTCGTGCGCGGCGGAGTCCCGGGCCATCGCAACGCGGTGGTGCGGGTGCGCGCCGCCGTCGCCCCGCGCTAGCGCCCATCGCCCGCTACCAGCGCAAGGACCACTTCCACCAGCGGGCCAAGGCCGAAGGCTTCCGCTCGCGCGCCGCCTACAAGCTGGACGAGCTGTCCCGCGCCCACCGGCTGCTCCAGCGCGGCCAGACCGTGGTCGACCTCGGCTGCTGGCCCGGAGGCTGGCTGCAGGTGGCGGCCCGGCGGGTGGGTCCCCGGGGCCGCGTGGTCGGGGTGGACCTCGCGGCGGTGGACCCGCCGCTCGAGGAGGCGAACGCCCTGACCCTGGTCGGCGACCTCTCGGATCCGGCCATCGCGGAGCGCCTGCTCGAGGCCATGGGCGGCCCGGCCGACTGGGTGCTCTCCGACGCGGCGCCGAAGCTCACCGGCATCCGCGACCGCGACCGGGCCAACGAAGAGCGCCTGCTCGAGGCGATCGAGTCGCTGCTGCCCCGCCTGCTCGCGCCCGGCGGCGGCCTGCTGCTGAAGATCCTGGAGGGGCCCGAGGCCCAGCAGATCGAGAAGCGCATCCGCAGACGCTTCGCCCGGGCGAAGTCGGTGAAGACCGGCGCCACCCGCAAGGGGAGCAGCGAGCGCTACCTGCTGGCGCGGGACTTCCAGGAAGCGGACTGACGGCCGCTCGACACCCGCCGCCTTCCCTCCCAGAATCTGCGCGTGGATGCGACACCGCGAGACGGGGCCCGGATCGGCGGCCCGGGCGCTGGCAGCGTCGAGGGCGTCGACCCCGGTCCGCTGGTCTTCTTCCGGATCGCCTTCGGGCTGCTCATGCTCTGGGAGGTCGGCCGCTACTTCAGCCACGGCTGGATCGGCCGCCTCTACGTCGAGCCCGACTTCGCGTTCAAGTACATGGGCTTCGAGTGGCTCGAGCCGTGGCCCGGTCCCGGCATGTGGATCCACTTCGCCGGTCTCGGTGTGTGCGCCCTGGGCATCGCCACCGGCACGGCCTACCGGCTGTGCGCCTGGGGCTTCCTGGTCGGCTTCACCTACGTCTTCCTGCTGGACCAGGCGCTCTACCTGAACCACTTCTATCTCATCTGCTGGCTGGCCTTCTGGCTCGCCTGTCTGTCGCCACACCGCTGGATGTCGGTCGACGCGCGTCGCAGGCGCGCAGGAGCCAGGCAACCCCTCCGACTCGCGCCGGCGTGGTGGCTCGTGCTGCTGCGGGTCCAGGTCGCTGCGGTCTACCTCTACGCCGGCATCGCCAAGCTGGACGGGGACTGGCTCGCCGGCTCTCCTCTCTCGCTCTGGATCGACTGGCCCGACACCTGGGCCTTCGAGGCCCTGGCCGGCTGGCCGCCCCCGGCCGTCTGGGGCCCCCGCGTGATGGCGTGGGCCGGTCTGGGGATCGATCTCCTGGTCGTGCCCGGCCTGCTGTGGCGCCGGACGCGCGCCGTGGCCTTCGGGTGTGCGGTGGCCTTCCACCTGACCAACGCCTGGCTGTTCTCGATCGGCGTCTTCCCCTGGCTGATGATCGCGGCCACGGCCCTGTTCCTTCCTCCCGAGCGCTTCCGGCTCTTCTCGCGGCCGGGCGGTGATCGCCGCCCGGCCGAGGCCGGGGCCCCGGGCCTGCGTCTCGCCCTGGCGGCCCTCCTGGGCCTCCAGCTGTTGATTCCCCTGCGCCACCACCTCTACCCGGGCGACGTGACGTGGACCGAGGAGGGCCACCGCTTCAGCTGGCGCATGATGCTGCGCGAGAAGGAGGGGACCGCGCGCTTCCTGGTGGTCGATGCCGGGGGTCGGTGGGCGGACGACGTCGATCCCCGGCGTCACCTGGCCGGCTGGCAGGTGGAAGAGATGGCGTTCCGGCCCGACATGGTCCACCAGTACGCGCGCCACCTCGCACGCCGCTATCCTTTGTCCCGGCCCGGAGCCGAGGCGGACCGGCCGCGGGTCTACGCTCGGGTCTCCTCCACGGTGAACGGCCGCGAGCGACGCCTCCTCGTCGACCCCCAGGTCGACCTGGGCGCCCAGCCCCGGAGCCTCGGGCCGGCGGACTGGATCCTGCCCCGGACCGCGCCCGATCCCGCGCGGTGAGTCGAGGCGAGGCGGTGAGTCGGCGGGTCGGGGGGGTCGGCGAGCCGGCGAGTCCGCTGGTCGGGTCGTGGTCGGGTCGAGTCGGGCTCGGCCGCAGATCCCGATCCCGCACATTTCCGATCGCGTGGAAAAAATTCCCACATCAAGCTAGGCTCTCCCGGTCGTGACCGAGGAAATCGTCGACCGACCCGCCCAGCCTCCCCCGGCGCTCGTGACCGCCGTTCGGAGACTGCTGCGCCCGCTCGTCCGGCTGCTCCTCCACTTCCACATCACCTACCCGGCGTTCGCCGCGATCCTGAAGCGGGCCTTCGTGGAGATCGTCGACCGCGAGTTCCGCCTGGAGGGGCGAGCGCCCACCCTGTCCCGGGTCACCCTGCTCACGGGCATCTACCGCAAGGAGGTGAAGCGGCTCCGGGAGGAGCTGGCGGTCGAGCAGGCGCCGGCGGCCGAGCCGTCGCTCGGGGCGCTGGTCATCTCCCGCTGGGCCGGCGCACCCGAGTTCAGCGACGCTCAGGGTCGCCCGCTCCCGCTCGAACGGACCCCTTCGGACGGCGATCGCCCGTCCTTCACCGAGCTCGTCGAGTCGGTGAGCCGCGACATCCGCCCCCGCTCGGTGCTCGACGAATGGCTGCGCCTCGGCGTGGTGGAGATCGATGCGGACGACCGTGTGCGCCTGCGCGCCGACGCGTTCGTGCCCGCCAGCGACGTGGCGGAGAAGAGCCGCTTCTTCGGGCGAAACCTCCACGACCACCTGGCGGCCGCGGCCCACAACCTCACCGGCGGACGGCCGCCGATGCTCGAGCGCAGCGTCTTCTACGCGAAGCTCACGCCCGAGTCGGTCGAACGTCTGGAGGGGCGGGCGCGCCGCCTCGCCATGCGCGCCATCCAGACCCTGAACCGCGAGGCCCTCGAGCTCCAACAGAAGGATGCGGATGCGCGCGGCGCGGTCCACCGCATGAACTTCGGAGTCTACTTCTACGGCGACCACCGGGACCGCCACGGGGAGGGATCCGACGAATGATGCGCTGGCTTCCGCTGCGGTCGTCGCCCTGGCTCGCGCTGCTCGCGGCGCTGTGTGGGCTCGCCGTCGGCGCCCCCGCCGTCCAGGCCGTCTGCCCCGACGAGAGCGGCATCGGCGGCACCGGCATCCGCGGCGACGACGAGAGTGGAGTCGGCGGCACCGGGCTGTCCGGGGACGACGCCAGCGGGGTCGGGGGCACCGGTGTCGGCGACGACGAGGACGAGAGCGGGATCGGCGGAACCGGGCTGCGTTCGGCCGGAACGGAGCCCGACGGCGGCAGCGGGGTCGGTGGCACCGGACTCGGCGAGGACGAGAGCGGAGTCGGCGGGACGGGTCTGGTCGGCACCATCACGGCCTACGGCAGCATCTGCGTGAACGGCGAGTCGGTCGAGTTCGACGAGAGCACGCCGGTCGAGGAGAACGGCGCCCTCGCCCGGGCGTCCGACCTGACCATCGGCTCCGTCGTCGTGGTCGACGCCGAGCGCCGAAACGGCGTGCTGCACGCGCGACGGGTCGCGGTGCGCCACGCGGCCATGGGGCCTGCGACGCGCCTCGATGCGGACGGCCGCACCCTCGAGGTCGTGGGCCAGCGCGTGGAGGTGCCGCGCGGCGCCCGGGTGGTGGATCGCCTCCGCGAAGGCGCCGACGTCGAGCTGGGGGACTGGGTGCCCGGCGAATACCTCGCCGTGAGCGGCCTGCGCCAGAGCGACGGGCGCATCGTGGCGAGCCGCGTGGAGCGCCGGGCACCGCGCACGGAGGTCTCCGTGACCGGCCGGCTGGAGTCGCGCGACGGCGCCCTGCGCGTGGGCGGCGCCGCGGTGGAGCTGGCCGAGCGAGGCGATGGGGACGCTCGCGACCCCCAGGGCCCCGTCCTGGTGCGAGGCCGCTGGAACGCCCGCGCGAGCCGGATCGAAGGCGCCCGCGCCGAGCGCGCGGTCCGCTTCGAGCAGGGCGCCGAGCGGGTGAGCCTCGAGGGCTACGTCCAGGAGCTCGACGACGACGGCCGCGGTCGGGTCGGTGGGCTGCCGGTCGTGATCGCGCGCGACGCCCGCGGCGACCGCAGCCCGGCCCGGGGCGACCGCGTGCGCGTCTCCGGCCGGCTCGACCGGGAGGGCCGGCTGCGCGCCCACGACGTCCGGGTGGATCGCAGCTGGCGAGATCGGCTCGACCGCGACGATCGACGCGAGCGGCGCGATCGCAAGGGCCGCGCGGCGGCCGCGGGCCGCCTCGGTCGCGACCGGGACGACGACGACCGGGACGACGACGAGCGCGACGGCGACGAGCGCGACCGGGACGACGATCGCGAGAAGGACGACGATCGCGACAAGGACCGGGACGACGACGACCGGGATCGGGACGAGCGCGATCGGGACGAGCGGGACCGCGACGAGCGCGATGACCTGGACCGGGACGACCGCGATCGGGACGAGCGCGAGCGGGACCGGGACGACCGCGAGGGCGACGACGACGACGATCGGGACCGCGACGAGCGCGATGAGCCGGATGAAGATGACGATTGAACCCGCGCGGCGCCCGCGCGGCGTCGCGATTCCGGTCGTCCTGCTCCTCGGGCTGCTCGGCTTCGCCACGGCGCGGCCGGCCCGTGCGGAACGCGACCGCACCTGGTGGTCGGGCACCCTGGTGGCCGGGACGGGCGTCGAGTACAGCACCGGCAACTACGGAGACGAGGCCGACACCGAGATCTGGGACGTGCCCCTCTCGGTGAAGTACATCTTCGAAGAGATCGGACTGGCGCCCCTCGACGAGGTCGAGTTCAAGGTCTCGATCCCCTTCCGGCGCATCCGCGAGCCGATCACCTCGCGCTCGACCAATCGAGTCAACCGCACCGGCATCGGCAACCTCGCCCTGCGCCTCGGCTACTTCCACGTGCCCCGGAAGAAGATCTGGCCGATCGTGGGCGCGCTGGCGCGGGTGCGGCTGGAGACGTCCAGCGACGAGGTGGGAAGCGACGCCACCGACGTCTCCTTCGCCCTCGACGTCTCCAACGCCTACGAGCTGGGGGACGGCCGCTACCCGCGGATCTCGCCGTTCGCCCGCGCCGGCTATCGGCTCGCCGGCAGTCCGGGCCCCGGCCGCGAGCGTGACGACACCTGGACCACGTCGGTCGGCGCCACCTTCCGACCGATCTGGGACGTGGGCATCGGGCTGGCCTACGACTGGGGCGAGACGACCAGCAGCGACGGTGACCAGCACGAGATCTCGCCCTGGATCAGCTGGCGGGTGACGCCCCGCTTCCGGATCGTGCCCTACGCGGTCTTCGGCCTGTCCACCGCGGCCGTGGACTACGCGGCCGGGGTCGCGTTCCGGGTGTCCCTCGACGTCGAGGGTCACCGCGACGTCCCCATCCGCGCGGGCGGCGAGCGCTAGAGAGCTTCGGCCTCCAGGTCGACGCCGTCGCGCACTCCGGCGATGCGCGCGCGCACCATGCGTCCGGCCACGACGTTGCCCTTCAGCACCACGCCGCCGTCGATCTCCGGGGCCTGGGACGAGAGCCGGGCCTCGGCGGTGTGGAGGTGGGCGCGGTCGACCAGCACGCGCTGCTCGGTCCCCACCAGGGCCGCGAGCTTCTCCGCCATGATCTCTCGCTGGACCGCCAGGAGCGCGCGGTGCCGCTCGCGGGCCAGCTCCCGGGGCACCTTGCCCGGCAGGTCGTGGGCCGCCGTGCCTTCCTCGTCGGAGTAGCGGAAGACGCCCACGCGGTCGAAGCGGCTGGCGCGCACGAACTCGACCAGGGCGTCGAAGTCGGCGTCGGTCTCGCCCGGGAAGCCCACCAGGAACGTGGTGCGCAGGGTGAGGTCGGGGATCGCCGCGCGCAGGCGCTCCACGAGCTTCCACTGGCGCTCGGCGGTCACGCCGCGCTTCATCGCCCGCAGGACGGGGTCGGCGGCGTGCTGCAGCGGGACGTCCACGTAGGGCAGCACCCGCTCGGCGGTCGCCATGAGCTCGAGGAGGTCCTCGCCGATGGCCGTGGGGTAGACGTAGAGGAGACGGATCCACTCCAGGCCGTCGACGCGGTCCAGGCGCGACAGCAGCCGGGCCAGCTTCGGCCTGCCGGGCAGGTCCTTGCCCCAGGACGTCTGGTCCTGGGCGACGAGGTTGACCTCGAGGACCCCCGCGGCCGCCAGCTCCCGGCACTCGGCCTCGAGCGACTCGGCGGTGCGGCTCTGGAAGCCCCCGCGGATGCCCGGGATGGCGCAGAACGCGCAGACCCGGTCGCAGCCCTCGGACGTCTTCACGTAGGCGGAGTGTCCCGGGCCGACCAGCATCCGGGGCGCCGTGTGGTCCGCCAGGTGGGTGCGGCGGGCCTCCACGTAGATGCCCCGGGAGCGGCCCGCCAGCACCTCTTCCAGGATGGTCGGCACGTTCGGGTACTGGCTGGTGCCGACGAAGGCGTCCACCTCGGGCAGCTCCCGGGCCAGCTCGTCGCCGTAGCGCTGGGGCATGCAGCCCGTGACCAGCAGGGCGCGCAGGCGACCGTCCTCGCGGAGGTCGGCGATCTCGAGGATGGCCTCGATCGACTCCTCGCGGGCGCTCTCGATGAAGGCGCAGGTGTTGACCACGGCCACATCGGCGTCTTCCAGGTTCTCGGCGATCGCGAAACCGTCCAGGGCCAGGGCGCCGAGCATCACCTCGGTGTCGAGCTGGTTCTTCGGGCAGCCGAGCGACACGAAGTACACGCGGGCGCGCCCTTCGGAGGAGGGGCCGGTCATGGCGCGGAGGGTAACCCAGGCCCCGGGGCCGCGAGCGCCCGGGCCCCGCGCCCGCACCGCCGGGCGGCCGCGGGCTGCTAGAATGCGCCTCCGCCCAGCCCACCGAACCCGCCAGGAGATTCCCGTGTCCGATCGCCCGTTCCGCGTCCTCGGCCTCCAGCAGATCGCCGTCGGCGGCCTCGACAAGCAGGCGCTCCGGCGCTTCTGGATCGACACGCTCGGGCTCGAAGCCACCGGGACCTACCGGAGCGAGAACGAGAACGTCGACGAGGACATCGCCGTGGCCGGCCAGGGTCCCTTCGCCGTGGAGGTCGACCTGATGCAGCCGGTCGACCCCGAGAAGCGACCCAGGGTCCACGACCCGGCCCTCAACCACGTCGGGCTCTGGGTGGACGACCTGGCGAAGGCCGTGGAGTGGCTCGAGGCCCAGGGAGTGCGCTTCACGCCCGGGGGCATCCGCCGGGGCGCCGCGGGCCACGACGTCTGCTTCATCCATCCCAAGGGCAACGACGCGTCGCCCATCGGTGCCGAAGGGGTCCTGGTCGAGCTCGTCCAGGCGCCACCCGAGGTGATCGAGGCCTTCTCGAAGCTCTCCTGAGCCTCCCGAACGGCCCGATCCCGTCGGAGGACATCTCCGTGAAGCCCGAAACCCTCGCTACGGACCTGGTGTTCCCGGAAGGGCCGCGCTGGCGCGAGGGCCAGCTCTGGTTCTCCGACATGCACGCGTACACGGTGAAGACGGTCGACCTGGCCGGCGGGGTGGAGGAGAGGCTCCACGTTCCGGGCCAGCCCTCGGGCCTGGGCTGGACGCCCGACGACGAGCTGCTCGTGGTCTCCATGACCGACCGCCGTCTGCTCTCTTGGGACGGCGACGACACCCGCGAGGTGGCCGACCTCTCGGGCATCGCCACCTGGCACTGCAACGATATGGTGGTGGACGCCGAGGGCCGGGCCTACGTGGGCAACTTCGGCTTCGATCTCGACTCCGGCGCCCGGCCCTGCAAGGCGGCGCTGGCCGTCGTGCATCCCGACGGGCGCAGCGAGGTGGCCGCCGCCGACCTTTCCTTTCCCAACGGCAGCGTGCTCACGCCCGACGGGCGCACGCTGGTCGTGGGCGAATCGTTCGGCGCCCGTCTCACGGCCTTCGACGTGGGCGCCAACGGCGCGCTCTCCAACCGGCGCGAGTGGGCCCGGCTCGAGGGCGCCGTGCCCGACGGAATCTGCCTCGACGAAGAGGGCGCCATCTGGGTGGCGTCGCCGGTGAGCAACCAGTTCCTGCGCGTCCGCGAGGGGGGCCGGGTGACCCACCGCATCGACGTCGACCAGATGGCCATCGCCTGCATGCTGGGCGGGCCCGCGCGCCGCCACCTCTTCCTGCTCTCTGCACCGGACACCCATCCCGACAAGACCCGCGCCGCCCGCGGAGCGCGCATCGATCTGGTGGAGGTCGAGGTCCCCGGCGCCGGGCTGCCGTAGGGACGGCGGCCCGGCCTCCCCATCTCGACCGGCCGCCAGACGCGGCCGCCAGACACGAGTGACTACGAGGAGCGAGCGGATGGTGCGCAGCGATCCCCCTCGAACGGCCCTGGTGCTCTCCGGCGGCGGCGCGCGCGGCGCCTACCAGGTGGGGGTGCTGCGCGGGCTGCTCGACCTGGGCGTGCTGACGGGAGACGGACGCGGGCTCGACATCATCGTCGGCTCGAGCGCGGGGTCGATCAACGCCGGAGCCCTGGCGGCCCGCGCGGACGACCTCACCGTGGGGATCGAGCGGCTGGAGCAGGTCTGGGGCCACATCGAGGCGCAGCAGGTCTTCCGCACCGACCTGCGGTCGCTGGGCGGCATCGGCGCCAAGTGGATTCGCGACCTGTCCTTCGGCGGGGTGCTGAAGAACGTCTCGGCCCAGTCGCTGCTGGACACGGCGCCCCTGCGCGAGCTGCTGGAGTCGGCGATCCCCTTCGAGCACATCGCGGACAACATCCGCAGCGGCGCGCTCCGCGGTCTGGCCATCCTGGCCACCGACCTCGAGAACTCCGACGGCGTCATCTTCCTCCAGGCGAGCGAGGAGATCGTTCCCTGGGAGCGCACCCGCTGGGTGGTGGAGCCCACCCGGATCGGCGCCGGCCATCTGATGGCCTCGAGCGCCATCCCCATCTTCTTCCCGTCGATCGAGGTGGACGGGCGCCACCTCGGGGACGGCTGCATCCGCAACACCACGCCGCTGTCGCCCGCGATCAACATGGGCGCCGAGCGGGTGGTGGCGATCGGGGTGCGCGAGGCGCGGGATCCCCAGCGGATCGTGGAGACGTCCCGGGGTGCGCCTCCCAGCGTGGCGCAGATCGCGGGGGTGCTGCTCGACGCGGTGATGCTGGACGCCATCGAGGTGGACGTGGCCCACAGTGAGCGCGTCAACACCAGCGTCGAGCTGTGCCGGACGCCCGACCCCGCGAGCCCGTTCCACTGGGTGGACGTGCTGTGGCTCGGACCGTCGCAGTCGATCGCCTCCATCGCGGCCGAGATGGCGGACCACATCCCGCGGATCGTCCGCTACCTGATGCGCGGTCTGGGGAGCGACGAGGCCACCACCGAGCTCACGAGCTACCTGCTCTTCGACCCCGCCTTCTGTCAGAGGCTGATGGAGATGGGCCGCCAGGACGTCCTCGATTCCCGGGACTCCATCGAATCCTTCTTCGCCGGGGAGCGGCCGCCCCTGCCGCCGCCCGCGCGCTGAGCCCACGCCGTGGAATCCCAGCGACTGACCGTGCTCGCGGCGCTTCCCCTGCTCACCTCCTTCGTCGGCTGGATCACCAACTGGTGCGCCGTGCGCATGATCTTCTGGCCCCGGCACTTCATCGGGATCGGACGCTTCGGCTGGCAGGGCATCATCTACCACCACAACCGCAAGTTCGCCGAGGCCACCGCCGACCTGGCGACCGAGAGCCTGCTCACGCCCCGGGACATCACCGACCGCCTGGATCCCGACGAGCTGGCGGACCGCTTCGAAGGCGCCTTCGACGCCGAGTCGAGGACGATCCTGCGCGAGTGCTGGGAGGTGGTGCGGCCCGGGCTGTGGGATTCGATCCCGGAGGTGCTGCAGGACGTGATCGTCGGCCAGGTGCGCCGCGACGGGAAGCGCGCGCTCCGCGAGGTCTACGCGCGCTTCCGCGGCTCCAGCGACGACATCATCGACCTCCACGCCCTGGCCATGGACGCGCTCACCCGGGACGACGGCCGCAACATGGCCCGCCTGGTCCTGGAGTTCGGCGCCAAGGAGCTGCGCTTCATCATCGTCTACGGCGCCGTCTTCGGTGCGCTGATCGGGCTGGTCGAGGCCGCGCTCTGGGTGTTCTTCCAGGTGCCGTGGCTCCTGCCCGTGCTCGGTGGACTGGTGGGCGCGGGCACCAACTGGCTCGCGATCCAGATGATCTTCCGGCCCTACGAGCCCACGCGGTTCCTCGGGATCGTCCCCTACCAGGGCCTGTTCCCGGCCCGCCAGGAGGAGATCGCCCGGGACTACGCGTCGGTCACCGCGCGGGAGGTGGTGACCGCCCACAACCTGATCGGCATGCTCGCCCACGGCGAGGGGGCCCAGCGCCTGGCCGAGATCGTGAGCGACTCGGTGAAGCAGCACTTCGACGCGGCCATCGAGCGCATCCGGGGTCCGCTGCCGCTCATCCTGCTGGGGCCGCTGGTCGAGAAGATCCGCGAGACGATCGTGGAGCAGGTGCTGGTGGCGCTGCCCCACCTGCAGCCCGAGCTCGAGGCCTATCTCGACCAGAAGCTCGACGTCGAGTCGATCATCCACGAACGCATGAGCGGCCTCTCGAAGCCCGAGTTCGAGGGCATCCTGCGCGGCGTCTTCGAAGAGGACGAGTGGATCCTGATCGCGATCGGCGGCGTCCTCGGCGCGGCGATCGGCGCCGGCCAGGCCGCGATCATGGCCTGGCTGTGAGCCGGGCACGCCGGCCGCTCACCCGCCGCGCCGCTTGCGCTCCACGAAGTCGTTCATCAGCCACTGGGAGATGCTGATGTTGCCGGGGAAGGTCTTGGGCAGGTCGTCGTAGGCGAAGAACGCCGCGTCCTCCATTTCGACTCCGTCCGGCTGGACCTCGCCCGAGACGTACTTCGCGGTGAACCCGATCATCAGCGAGTTGGGGAACGGCCAGGGCTGGCTGCCGAAGTAGCGGATGTCGCCGACCTCGATGCCCGCCTCTTCGCGCACCTCCCGGGCCACCGCCTCCTCGAGGCTCTCGCCGGGCTCCACGAAGCCCGCCAGCACGCTGTAGATGCCGGGCGGGAAGTGGGGCGAGCGCCCCAGCAGGATCTCGTCGCCGCGCTCCACGGCCACGATCATGGCCGGCGCCAGCCGCGGGTAGAAGAGCTGGTCGCAGGCCTCGCAGCGCCTCGCCCGGTCGCCTTCCGCGGGCACGGTGGGCCCGCCGCACGCACCGCAGTGCTGGTGGGTCCGCTCCCATTCGACGATCTGCACCGCGCGGCCCGCCAGGGCGTGGAGCCAGTCGTCGAAGTGGCCCAGCAGGGTGCGGAGATCGGCGAAGTGATAGCCCTCGGGCGCCGTCGCCTCCGGGTGGAGCTCGGCCGAGAAGCAGTGGAGGTCGTCCAGCAGGCCCAGGTACTGGGTGCGCACGGGCTCGATGCCGATGTCCGAGAGCCGGGCCTGGGTCTTCAGCTGGAAGTCCCGGGTCACCAGCACCTGTCGCCCGCGAACCGCAAACCATACGCAGCGCCCGAGGGGACCTTCGGGCTGGCGGACGGCGGGGCGGAACGACGGCGGCCTCTCTTCGCTCATGGCGGGTCAGGTTAGCGCCGATGAGAATGACCATGGCATCCCTACGTCCGGACCAGCTCCTGCCGCTCTTGCGGGAGATGCGAGGGATCGACCGCAGGCGAACCAGCGAGGGCATCACTCCACTCGAGTACCTGCGCTTCCTCGACCTCCGGCGCCGCCTGGAGCGCCACATGGGTCCGGCGGCGGCGGGCGAGGGCTCCGAGAAGAGCCGCACGAGCCGGATCCTGATCGAGTTCCGCAGCCCCGCCAGCCTGGCCCGCGCGCGCATCCGCAACGTGAATCGCGGTGGGCTGTTCCTCTCCACGCCCTTCGCGCCGGATCTCGGCACCCAGTTCGAGCTTCGGGTGCGGGTGAAGAGCACGGGCGACGAGCTGCTGCTGCCCTGTGAGGTGGTGAGCAACCACGTGGGTGACGACTTCAGCACCCAGGACCTGGGGATGGGGGTGCAGTTCGGCGTCCTGGATCCGAAGGTGAAGGGGCGGCTCGAGAAGCTGTTCGTGGACGGCGAACGGATCGTCGCTTCCGAAGACCAGGCGAACGCCGACGGCGACGGGGCTGCGTCGTCCTAGAGTCTCGCGCGCCGCTCTCCCGGCGGTGCTCCCCAGCCCCAGCGCCGCTTCCCTTCGCCTGAGGTCCTCCGCTGCCCCGACCGGGGGAAGGGTTGCGACTCCGTCTCCCTCCCCTTCTTCCCTGCCGCGGCCGGCGGCCCCAGGGAACACGGCGCCTGCGCTCGTCCACGCGCTGGGCGCTAGAGCGCGCGCTCCAGCACGTCGGCCAGGCGCCAGCGGCGGAAGCCCACCTTCTCGTAGGCGCGCACGGCGGTCCGGTTCGCCGGGCCCAGGGCCAGGAGCGCCGACCGGGAGCCGGCGTCGAACTGCCGGGCCAGGGCGAGCCCCACCAGCGACGAGCCCAGTCCCCGATCGCGCAGCTCGGGGGGCACCCCGACGAACGCCACCCAGGGACGCCTGGGCCAGTGGGTCTCGAGCTCGACGAACGCCACCACCTGACCGTCGGCGTCCCGGGCCACCCAGTGGGCGTGCCTTCCGTCCTCGATCGCGGCGCGCGTCTGCTCCTCGTCCCGGGGAGGGAAGCCGCAGGAGAGGTACACCTCCAGGATCGCCGCCGCGTCGCCGGCCTCGGCGGGCGTCAGCTCGAGGCCCTCGATCGGGAGCTTCTCGGTGCCCGGTCGCAGGTCGCAGCGCATCACGTAGACCTGGCGGACGGGCCTGAAGCCGAAGGCCGTCAGCAGCGCATAGCCGGCGCGATTGCGGGTGCCCACGCTGGCGGAGGCCATGCGGATGCCCAGATCGCGGGTGCCCATGGCCAGGGCCTCCCGGATCAGCCGGCCGCCGAGGCCGCGTCCGCGCTCGTCCCGGCGCACGATGGGACAGAACATGCCGGCGTCCGCGGCCCCCGGGCGCCGCAGGAAGCCCACCATTCCGAGCAGCCCCTCCTCCTCGCCGTCGGCGACGAGCAGGTGTGCCTGGGGGTCGATTCCGTGGCGATCGAACTCCGCGAAGAGCTCTTCCGCGGTCTCCCAGAGCGGGTTCAGCACGAAGTCGCTCTCGCCGCGGGAGCACGTCTCGGCCAGGGCGGCGAGCTCGGCGGCGTCTTCGGGCCGGAACGGTCGGATGTTCATGGACGCTCCCGGAGGGACCAGCCCTCCCACTCTCCCAATGTGGACTCCCGCTGCGGAGTATAGACCCAGTCCCGGGCCAGGGGGCCGAGCCGCCCCCGAGCCATCCTTTGACACCTGAATCGACGCTCCCGTACATTGATTCCGCACACCCCACCGGAGGAACCCCCGAAATGGCCAAGCAGGGCAAGGCGGCCATCTGCCGCGAACTCAACAAGCCCGTCGTCGTCGAGCAAGTCACCGTCGAGTCGCCCCGGCGCGACGAGGTCATGATCAAGATGAAGGCGTGTGGCGTCTGCCATAGCGACCTCTCGGCCACCAACGGCACCATCCCCATGCCGCCGCCCCTGGTGCTCGGCCACGAGGCCGCGGGCATCGTGGAAGAGGTGGGCGAGGGCGTCACCGAGGTGGCCGTGGGCGACCTCATCGTGGTGTCCTGGGTTCCCATGTGCGGCAAGTGCCGCTACTGCGCGAGCGGCCGCCCCCAGCTCTGTGACGTCGGGGCCCGCACCGCGTTCACGCTCCAGGACGGCAGCTCCCGGCTCAAGGACTCGAGCGGCGCCGACCTCAACCACTTCGCCGGCGTCGCGGTGATGGCCGAGTACGCCACGGTCCACCGCGACAACGTGATCAAGATCGACCCCGACATCCCGGCTACCGGCGCTGCGCTGGTCGGCTGCGCGGTGATGACCGGTGTGGGCGCAGCGCTCAACACCGCCAAGGTCGTGCCGGGCTCGACCTGCGCGGTCTTCGGAGCCGGCGGAATCGGCCTCAACGTCATCCAGGGCTGTGCGGTGGCGGGCGCCCAGAAGATCATCGCCGTCGACATGGAGGACAAGAAGCTCGAGTACGCCCGGGAGTTCGGAGCGACCCACACGATCAATCCCAGCACCGACGGCGACGCCGTCCCGAAGATCCAGGAGCTGACGGGTGGGGGCAGCGACTACGCCTTCGAGTGCATCGGCCTGCCGGCGACGGTGGAGCAGTCGTACAACGCCATCGCCAAGGGCGGCACCGCCGTGGTCGTGGGCGTCTCGAAGCTCACGGACTCGGTCACGATCCCGACCTTCATGATCCCCTTCCAGGAGAAGGTGCTGACGGGCTCGATGTACGGAGGCGCCCGGCCGCGGGTCGACTTCCCGCGGCTGCTCGATCTCTACCGCGCCAACCGGCTGAAGCTCGACGAGCTGGTGACCGCCACCTACTCGATCGACGACGCGCCGCGGGCCTTCGAGGATCTGGAGAAGGGGGTGAACGCCCGGGGCGTCATCACCTTCTAGGGGTCCCTGGCCTGCACTCCGACTTCGGCCGGCTGCGCCTGCTGCCCCCGCGGCTGCAGGCGCGGCGGCCGGGGCTGGCCCAGCGCCGCGTAGCTCTCCGCCGCCATGTCGACCAGCTCGGCCTCGAGGGCCAGCAGGATGCGCGCCCTCGCCTCGGGGTCGCGGGCCGCATCGCCCACGTGGTAGGGGCCGCGCAGGTCGTAGCGGATGACGTTCCAGGGCAGGGGGATCGCCGTGCGATCCCAGGTGGGCAGCCGCCAGCAGCGCCGGTACCAGGTGCGCGCCAGCACCACCGGCCGACCGCAGCGGGCGGCGATGGCGAGTCCGCCGGGCTTCATGCGATAGGGCGGGCCCTTGGAGCCGTCCACGGTGATTCCGTAGATGACCCTGGGGTCGTCCTGCATGTGCTTCACCATCTCGGCCAGCACCTCGGGCCGGCGGCGCGACCGGTGTCCGCTCGAGCCGCCACGGAACACCTCGAAGTTGCACAGCTCGAGCATGCGGGTGATGACCTCGCCCGCGTCGCCGGGGCTGGCCAGGGTGTGCGCCCGGAGCTCGGCGTGCACCCCGTATCCGTAGGCGACCGTGAACACCTCCTCGTGCCAGAGCAGCGCGATCGCTCCGTCGTGCTGCTCGGCGATGCGGCGCAGGCGAGGGCCGAAGTCGTGGTCCTCGACCCGACTGGTCGCATACACGAGGCGCATGTACGCCATGTAGAGCCGCGGCAGCAGCGCCACCGCGAGGGCGGCGAGCGGTCGATTGACCCAGGGCCGCAGGGCGTGGCGCAGCCTCCGCCAGCCGCGTCGTCGTCGTTTCCCGGGATGCAGGGTCAAGGTGATCGGGTCGCTCCGCCGGACGATTCTGGCACAGGAGACCGCGCGCGGCGGTGGCTCAGCGTGGGCGCAGCACAGCGCCCAGCCGCCGCGCCACCTCCCGGGCGTGGGCTTCGATCTGGGTGTCGCTCCACGAGAAGTAGCGCCCCGGGTCGCTGCCCCGCTGGTTCCAGTCGTTTCCATGGCCGAAGACGCCGAGGGCGTGCACCAGCACCGCCAGCGCGACCAGGCCGGCCAGGGCCCGGCGCCGGCCGGTCGACCAGCGCGCCCGGCCGTCCACGGCCAGGGCGAAGAACAGACACCAGGCCGGGAGCGTCTCGGTCAGGAAGCGCGGCCCGAAGCACCAGCCGCCGGCCCAGGCGTGCCACTTGGCGTAGAGGAGACAGGTGGCCAGCGCGGCCCCCCACCAGCCCAGCAGCAGCGCGCGGGCTCGGGCCTGGGCGGGGCAGGCGCGGGGCCAGCGCCGCGCGACCCACCAGCCCAGGGGCGCGAGCACCAGGGCCGGGCTGTAGACCAGCAGGCCGCGCGAGGGTGCGACCAGCAGGCCCGCGACTCCCGTCCAGACCGGCGTGTCGAAGCGGGCCGCCTCCGCGCCGTAGCCGCCGGATCCCAGGCTGCCGAACTGGACGAAGTCGTAGAGGAGCAGCAGGGCCACGGGGCCCGCGAGGCCCAGGGCGGTGAGGACGGCTTCGCGCCGCGCCCCGACCGCGAAGAGCGCGGCGAGGCTCCCCAGCGCGACCAACCCCGTGGTCGGTCGGGTGAAGACGGCCAGTCCGTAGGCGAGCCCCGCCGCCAGCGCGACGGCGTCCCCGCGGCCCCGTTGCCGGGCCCGCGGCTCCACCACCCACTGGAGGAAGTGCCCGAGACTCACCCAAAGGAGCGCGGGGCCGTGGGTCCAGAGGGCCTGGCCCGCCACGCTCCAGACCGTGGTGCCCGCGGCCAGCACCAGGGTCGCCGGGAGCGCGGCGCCCGGAGCGACCTCGCGGCACGTGAACGCGAACAGCACGATGGCGGCGGCGCAGCACAGCGCCGCGACCGCCTTTCCGAAGCGACGCATGCGGCTGGGCCGCAGGGGCTCGCCGTAGGCCCAGGCAAAGGGGGCCGCGAAGGGCACGGCCACGAAGGTCGAGCCCGGTGGGTAGCGGGACACGCGCCCTCCGTCCTCGCGGTGGACCAGCGCGGCCTCGAAGCGGTCGAGATAGCGGATGCCCGAGAGGTCGACGCTCCCGCCGAGCACCACCTCGAAGGCGGCCCAGGGAGCGGCCACGGTGTCGATCTGGGTGATGGGCCGGCCGTTCGCGTGGTAGAGGACGAGACAGCCGACGAACAGCGCGAGCGCGGTGGCCCGAGGTCGCGTCCCGAGACGGCGCGCGAGTCCGTCGCCGGACCCTACTTCGACGTGCCGGTCGGGTTCTCGTTCCACACGGCCACGACCCGGCTCAGATGGAAGAGCACGGTGAAGGCCTGCCAGCCCACGATCAGGTAGAAGGCTTCGACGCCCAGGCCCAGGGGCAGCGCCACGGTGAACACCGCGAGGTTCACGTTGCGGCGCGAGATGAACGTGCGCATGCGCTCGTCGAGCGGCTTCCAGCTGGCGATGCCGATGCCCGCGATGCCCTTGAAGACCGTCTCGAGGATCCGGTCGAAGATGTAGAAGCCCGCCATGTACAGGCTCGCGATGAAGACCGGAGAGTAGGGGTCGCCGCCGGACAGGCCCCAGGCCCACGCCCAGTACCAGAACGGCGGGTGGACGATGTCGAGCCCGTGGTCCAGGACGTCGCCGCGCTCCGAGCTGGTGTAGGTCACCCGCGCGAGCTTGCCGTCGACGGAGTCGAGCACGCTCATCACGTACGCCAGCGCGAGCCCGGTCGCCCACCAGCCCGCCGCGAAGAAGGGCACGGCCGCGAAGCAGGCCAGGATGCTCAGGCTGGTCACGGTGTTCGGCTGCACGCGGTGTCGGGTCAGCGGTCCGAGCGAGCGCCACACCAGCGGCGGATAGGCATAACGCGTCATGAAGTCGGTCGAGCCCTTGTAGTTCGACTCGAACAGGAAGCGCTCGACCCGGCGGCGGTCGGCGTCGCCGCGGATCCGCAGGACGTAGGGCGCCAGGTTGCGACGCAGCTTGGCGATCCACACCGACATCTCGGACGCCTCGATGCGCTTCAGGCGGCCGCCGTCGATCTCGGTGCGGGCCAGGTCCAGCAGGTCGTCCTCGCCCTCGGGCGCCTCTTCCGGGAGCGGCTCCTCGAGCCGCAGCGCCGCGCTGGTGTCGGTCGCGTCCTCGCCGATGAAGGCCGCGCTGCCGTCGCGGAACCAGCAGAGGTGCTCGTAGATGCGCACGTCGACGACCGCGTCCGCCGGGAAGGCGAGCACGGCCTCGTCGCCGGCGTCGCGCTGGACGCGGCGGATGCGCTCGCGCAGGGTCCCGGCCTCGGGGACGAACCGGACCGGGAGGCGGTCGAGCAGGTCCGCGGGAATGTCCGTGGGCGCGGCCGCGCCCTCGTCCATGGAGACCACGATCTCGCTCGGGACCATGTGCTGGCGGGCGATGTTCCGGAGGATGCCCTCGGAGGCCACCAGGTAGCCCAGCTGCTTCTCGGCGGTCTTCAGCTTCTTGAGGCCGACCTGGGACAGCGCGATCGCGCGCAGCAGTCGCTCCAGCAAGGTCATGTGGAAGACGTTCTGCTGCCAGCCCGAGCCGCGGGCGTCGATCCAGATGCGCATCAGTCGTGGCTCCCCAGGGGCGAACGCGAGTGCGTCAGGATAGGGGATCGCCCACGGCGCCAACAGGCGAGGCGGGCGCTCCGCGTGGCGATCCCGCTACTCGTCCTCTTCTTCCTCGTCGTCGTCGATCTCTCCGGCCACGCTCTCGTCGTCCCTCGACTCCTCGTACACGAGCTCGAGGTGGGGCTGGCCGATCCGTTCGAACCAGTCGCGGTCGCCGATTCCGAGGACGCTCTCCTCGCCGACGATCATGGTCTGGTCCACCGGCTCGAGCCAGGCCTTGAGCGGCCGGTCCGTGGCCACCAGGACCGAGCGGTCGCTGAAGGCGTCGAAGATCGCCCGCTGCTGCGAGGGCTCCATCGCCTCGAGGTTGTCGATCCAGAGCACCACGAGGTTCGGGTGGGCCACCAGCGCGGGCATCAGTCGGATGGCGTAGCGCAGGGCCGGCGACAGCTGCTTGTCGACGTCCGTCGTGAGCAGGCCGTCGGGTCCGCCCAGGCGGTCGCGGAACTCCTCCAGGACCCCCAGGCCTTCGAAGAGCGCGATCGCCCGGCGCCAGGCGGCGGAGCGGTCGTCGCCGGGCGGCAGGAACTCCCAGATCGGGCGCTCCGGGAGCGGGAGCAGGCCGCGCTGGAAGAAGACCTCGGTGTCGAACAGGGCGGCCTGGTCCGGGTCGCCGTCGGCCAGCGCGAAGCAGAACTCGCCCAGTCGACCGTTGTTGAGCAAGCGCGGCGTGCCGCAGAGCACCGGGCGACCCGGGAGGGCGGAGAGGGACGACCCCGATTCGGGGAGCGAGGGCGAGCCGCAGCGGAAGGTGGGCGGCTGGTCGGCGAAGCCGCGGCTCACCCGGTTCACGTACTCGTCGATGTCCGGGTGGGCGTCGATGAACGAGAAGTACTGGCGCACCTGGGGGATGAAGCGATTGGCGGTGGTCACGCACTTCGAGCAGCGACCCATGGCCTTGGTCGCGTAGCCCAGGGCGACGAGGTAGGTGAGCAGGACGGTCCAGGGGGCGGTCTGGGAGACCACCAGGGTTCCGAACACCACCAGCACCATCATGAGCGCCGTGCCCTGGAAGAGGTCGCCCAGGTAGTCCACGCGCTTCTTGGACAGGACGATGTTCCGGAAGGCGCCGAGGGCGAGGCCCATCCAGGAGCGGTTCGGGTACGTCTGGAGCCACACCGGCTCCGAGCCCTGGGTGTAGCGCGTGGTGCGCAGGGTCTTCACCATCTTGGCGACGTCGCGGCTGTGGATCCGGCGCGTGATCTCGCGGCGCTGGCTGTCGCGGATCACCATGCGGTTGAGCCGCGACAGCAGCATGCCGTAGACGGTCAGGATCGGGATGAGCACCGCGGTGAGCAGGGCGTTGGTGGCGACGAGGACGCCCACCGCCGCCACCAGGGTGATCATCGGCAGCAGGATGCTGAGCGTCTGCAGCACCACCCGCACCAGCCGGAAGGTGTGGCCCACGAGCAGCCGCATCACCGGGCGCGCGCCCGGGTCGCCGACCAGGTCGGGCATCTGCATGGGCCCGCCCGCGGCGAGGTAGCGCAGCACTCGTCGAGTCGACGACTCCATGTAGCTCGACGACAGGTCGAAGATGATCTGGTCGGCCTTGTAGGAGGCGGCGACCGTCAGGAGCGCGAAGCCCAGGGCGGCGCCGCCCCAGAACAGGAAGGTGAGCCAGCTCGCGTCCGAAGGCAGGGTGAGCCCGGCGAGCACCACGTCGCGGGACTCGTTCTGGGCGTGCACGTAGAGCAGCAGGGTGCCTACCGTGGCGCCGCGCGCGCCCACCCCGATGGACGAGAGCACGAGGAGGGCGAGCGTCTTGAGCCGGGCGTGGCGGTAGACGTCGGGCAAGAGCCAGCGGACCACGCTCAGGTACTCGCGCCAGTCCTCCCAGGTGGGGAGCTCCTCGCCGGGCGAGAAGCCGTCCTCGGCCTCGCGCAGCTCGGCCTCTTCGAGCTGCGCGCGCATGCTCTCGAGCGTGAGGTCCTGCTGCTGGTGGAGGTCCCGGAGGCCGGTCCTCGCTGAGTCCGCCGTCACGTTCTGGGTGTCTCCGCTGGGGCCCGCGGGCTCGTGGCCGGCCGCGCGCTCCGGTCGGGGGGTGGGCGGTTTCGGTCGCGCGGCCTCGTGCTGGGAACGGGGACGATTCTACGGCAGGCCGCTGCGCCCGGAAACGGCCCGATGGGAAATGCCCTCAGCGGCCGACCCGCCGGCGGATCGAGTCCACGATCCGCGAGATCGTGAAGGTCCTGGGCCGGGGGATCTGGAAGTAGTGGTCCCCGTCGTCCTTCACCAGGAGCTTCACCTTCTGGCCCGCGAGCACCTGCTCCGGCGAGGCGCCCTCGGTCGGGGCGTGGTCCATGCGCGCGAACACCCGCAGTCCGTCGATCGAGAGCAGGGCCACGTGGACCGGGGCCGGCACCCCCTCGGCGGTCACGAAGATGGTGGTGGCCGCCTCGACCGTGGCCTGCCCCTCCCGGATGCGCGGGGCGCGGTGCTGGCGCCGGCCCTCCACGGACTCGAAGCCAAGCTCCGGCCGGGCCACCTCGTCCCGCTTCCGCTGGCTGTCGGAGCGCTCGAGCAGGGTCACGTAGACGTTGTTGCCCGGCCCCCCGATCGAGTGGCTGAGACCCACGCGGGCGTCGGCCACCTGGGCGCGGGGGTTCGGGAAGCCGCCGGTCATCTGGAGATAGGTCTCGGCGATCTGGAACAGGCCGGTGCCGCCCACCGGATGCCCCCGCGCCTTGAGCCCCCCGGAGAGGTTGGCGGGGATGCGCCCGCCGACGCCGGTCACGGGGTGGGTCAGCGGGTCGACCGGAGGGGCGTCGGGGTCCCCGATCAGGGCGGCGATGGCGTCGTCGTCCTCCACCAGGTCCAGGTCCGCCAGGCCGATGGGCAGCAGGCTGTTGAAGGCGTCGTGGACCTCGACCACCAGGCCCTCCACCTCGCGCGGGTCGGCGATGCCCGCGCGCCAGTAGGCGATGCGGGCCGCGCGCTTGCTGGCGTCGAGCCCCGAGAGGGTGCTGCGGTCGAGGATCGAGGACGTCTCGGTCGACGACCCGAGACCCGCCACGCGCACCGCCTGGGGCCTGCGCGTGAGGATGAGCGCCGCGGCGCCGTCGCAGATGGGAGAGCAGTCCTTGCGCATGAGCGGGGTGGCGACGGGCAGGTTCAGCGTGGTGTCGAAGTAGTCGTCGAGCGACACGGGGCGCTGGTGGAAGGCCGCCAGCGGGTTCTGCGCGCCCAGGGCGTGGGCGCGGACCGTGAGCCGGGACAGGACGTCGGCGATGCGCTTGCCGTGGACGTCGCGCTCGCCGAGCCAGGCCTGGGTGATGAGGGCGATGAGTCCCGGCATCGTGAAGCCGAAGCGACGCTCCACGGGGTCCACGGTCTTCGACATGATCGTGGTGGCCACCTCGGTGGTGACCATCTTCATGCGCTCGCCCGCGAGCACGAGGACGCTCTCGAACTCGCCCGAGGCGACCTTGTAGTAGGCTTCGTGGAAGGCCGCGGCCCCGGTGGAGGAGGCCGTCTCGCTGCGCACCGCGGGGATGCCGGTCAGGCCGATGGAGTCGGCCACCTTGGTGGCGATGTTCGCGCGGTTCTCGAACTCCTCGCTGTCCATGATGCCGACCTGGACGGCGTCGAACGAGCGGATCTCCGAGTTCCTGAGCGCCCGGCGGTAGGCCTCGGCGAACAGGTCGAAGACACTGGAGTAGATCTTGCCGGTGAGGTCGACCTTGGTGAGCCCGACCGCCGCGACGTACACCTCCTGCGGCATGGCGACGGATGATAGCCTAGAGAGAGGATCGGCCGTGGCAGCCACGGGCTCGTCGCACCCGGCGACGCACTGGGCGAAGAGATGGGCAAAGATGTCGGGCGAAGAGAATGACGAAGGAATGACGAAGAGATGGGCGCGCACGCCGCGTCCGGGTCGCGCGCGAACGCTGTCCGCCTGGAGCCGGCTCGATAGGGGGGTCCGATGAACGTCTCGCAATCCGCGCCGCCCGGGCGAACGAGCCCGCTGGCCCGGATCCTGGTCCGCCTCGCCCTTCTCGGGGTGCTGGTCGGCGTCGCACTCTGGTTCTTCTCGGGCGGCCCCGGGGCGCCGCAGATCGCGCCGGGCACGACGCTGGTCCTCGACGTCGAGGGGTCCTACGTCGAGGCGCCGGCGGCGCCGCTGGTGTCCAGGCTGATGGGCGACGACCGCCGCCCGTTCGCGGCGCTGCTGTCGCAGTTCGCCGTGGCGCAGCGCGACGACCGCATCGACACGGTCGTCCTGCGCATGCGCGGGACGCGCATCGGCTGGGGCAAGGCCCAGGAGCTGCGCGGCGCCATCGCCGACCTGCGGGCGGAGGGCAAGAAGACGCTCGCCTACCTCGAGCTGGCCAGCTTCAGCGCGAGCCGCGACTACTACATCGCGAGCGCCGCCGACGAGGTGGTGGTGCCGCCCGGGGCGCTGGTCCCGGTGGTCGGGCTCGCGGCCGAGTACATGTTCCTGGGCGGCCTCTGGGAGAAGCTCGGCATCGAGGTCGAGTCCGAGCGGATCGGGCGCTACAAGAGCGCCGTCGACTCCTACACCGGGGTCGAGATGAGCGAGTCCCACCGCGAGATGGCGAACTCCATTCTCGACTCCGTGGACGCCCAGTTCGTGGAGGGCATCGCCGAGGGCCGCGGCCTCCCGGTCGACGCCGTCCGGTCGGCCATCGACGCCGGGCCGGTGCTCGGGTCCGAGCTGGAGGAGCTGGGCTTCATCGACCGTGTGGCCCATCTCGGCGACCTCGAGGCGATGCGCAAGGCCACGGTCTCCGGCGCCGACTACGCCGCGGTCGACCCCGCGCAGGTCGGCTTCGAGCCCCAGGCGAGCTTCGCCCTCGTCTACGGCGCGGGCACCGTGGTCACCGGCGACGGCGGTCGCAGTCCCGGCGGAGGGCCGGTGTTCGCGGCCGACGTCGTGAAGAAGGCGCTGTCCGCCGCCGCCGACGACCCCGAGATCGACGCCATCATCCTGCGCATCGACAGTCCGGGCGGCTCGTCCCTGGCCTCGGAGGTGGTGTGGCGGGCGATCCAGGACGTGCGCGAGCGCGGCAAGCCCGTCATCGCGTCCCTGTCCGACGTGGCGGCGTCCGGCGGCTACTACGCGGCCGTGGCGGCGGACCGCATCGTGGGCGACGCCGGGGTGCTCACCGGCTCGATCGGCGTCTTCGTGCTGCGACCCGTGGTCGGCGGGCTCCTCGAGAAGCTGGGCGTGGGGGTGGAGGCGCTCACCCGGGGCGAGCGCGCCGACTTCCTGCTGGCGTCCGAGGCGCTCTCCCCCGGCGCCCGCGATCGCCTGCGCGCCATCGTGGTCGACACCTACGATCTGTTCGTGCAGCGGGTCGCCGAGGGGCGGAAGCTCGATCCCGAGGCCGTGGACGCGCTGGGCCAGGGCCGGGTCTGGACCGGGGCCCAGGCGGTCGAGCGCGGGCTGATCGACGAGGTCGGAGGCCTGCGCGACGCCGTGACCGCGGGCCGTCGCCTGCTCGGCCTGGCGGACGACGTCGACGTGGAGCTGCGGGTGTTTCCGCCGCCGCGGGGTCTGGCCGACGAGCTGACCGATCTGCTGCGCGGAAGTGCGGGCTGGGCGGCGCTCTCGGACTCGCTCCCCTTGCCGGAGCCGCTCCGTCGCCTGGAGGGGTGGCTGCTCTCGCTCCCGCCGCGGACCCCGCTCCTGATCCCCCCGCTCCTGCTGGACGTGCGCTGACCTCCGCGCCCCGGGCGCGGGAAGGAGGACCGATCGATGCGACTGGAAGAGACGTTCAAGGTGGGGCGCTCGCGCGACGACGTGGTCGACGTCCTGGCCGACACCGGGACCCTGACCGGTCTCCTCCCCGGCGAGACCGAGATCACCGAGAGCAAGGGGGATCGGATCACCACGCGGACCCGCTACACCGCCCTCGGCCGCGAGGGGGTCGCCACCTTCGACTGGACCTACCTCATGGACGGTGGCGTGCGCTTCGAGAAGGTCTGCGACGGGAACGTCTGGCGGAAGCTCGTCGGCGAGGTGGAGGTGGAGGAGGAGGGCGACGGCGCGCGGCTCACCGTCTCCCTGGACGGCCGGACCAAGGCCCTGGTCCCCGAGTTCACGATCAAGGGGCAGATGGAGTCGCAGATCCGCGAGATGACCCGGGCCCTGCGCGACCGTCTCGAGCGGGAGTAGCGGCGCGTGGCCGACGAGCTGGTCGAGGCGTCCGACGGGACGCCGCTCTACGTCGAGGTCCACGGCCAGGGCGTGCCCTTCGTCCTGTCGTGCGCGTTCTGCACGACCCACGAGAACTGGCGCGCCCAGGTCGCGCCGCTCACCGCCGCCGGAGCGAAGCTCGTCCTGTGGGACTACCGGGGGCACGGCCGCTCGGGCGCGCCGGCCGATCCCGGCGGCTACAGCATGGACCAGGTGGTCGACGACCTGCGCCGGGTGGTCGACGCCACCTGCGACGGCCAGCCGGCCGTGCTGGGCGGGCTGTCCTTCGGGGGCCTCTGCTCCCTGCACTTCACCCTGCGCCACCGGGAGCGCGTCCGCGCCCTGGTCCTGGTCGACAGCGGACCGGGCTTCAAGAACCCCGAGGCCCTGGCCGGCTGGACCGCCCAGGTGGAGCGCACGGCGCGCTTCCTGGAGGAGCGCGGCTTCCGGGCCTTCGTCGACGGCCGGGCCGGGGCGACCTGCGTGGGCCGCGAGCCGGACCTGCCCGCCGCGCGGGCGGCCGGCGACGCGATCGCGGCCCAGGACGCCGCGGCGGTGGCGGCGTTCGGACGCCGCGTGGCCGGCCCCGCGCCGCCGGTCATCGACGCGCTGCCGGACATCGACGTCCCCGCCCTGGTGCTGGTCGGTGAGGAGGACCGCCCCTACCTGAGAGCGGCCGACGTGATGGCGGCCAAGCTCCCCCGGGCCGAGAAGGTCGTGATCCCGGGCGCGGGTCACATCGTCAACATCGAGGCCGCCGAGCGCTTCGATGCCGAGGTGGTGCGGTTCCTGAAGGAGCGGGTGCTCGGCTGAGCGCGCGGGCTCAGAGGCCCGTCACCGCGTCCGGCAGCGCCAGGCCCTTGTGGCGCGCGATCTCCACCACGTCGCGGAGCCCGTGGCGGAAGTGCACCGCGTCGATTCCGCGGGCGCGCATCAGCTCGGCCAGGTGGGCGCTCTTGAGTCCGAACTCGCAGTACAGGACGTAGGTCTCGTGCGGGTCGAGCTGAGCGTACACCTCGAGCGCGTGGGCGAAGTCGAGGAACAGCGCGCCCGGGTAGTGCCAGGCCCGAAAGGCGTGCTTCGAGCGCAGATCGAGCACCACGGCGCCTTCGGGCACGTCGCTCGCCTCGAGCCGGGGATCGTCGAACTTGTCGAGGTCGAGCTGGCGCAGGTTGATGATCTGTCGCTCGTCCACCGCGCGCTCCACCAGGGAGAGGTCGAGGCGCGCCTCCTCGGCGAGGATGTCGTCGAGCTTCGCACCGGTGGCGGGCTTGCGAGGCACCATGGCGCAGTACTCCCCGACGACCTTGGAGACGTCGTAGGTTCCGATGGCCCGGGCGCGATCGATGATCTCCTCCTTGTTGAACCCCACCAGGGGCCGCAGCACCGGCAGCTCGGTCGAGCGGGCGATGACGGCGAGGTTCTGGAGCGTCTGGGAGGAGACCTGGCCCACCGCCTCGCCGGTGACGGCCGCCGCGGCGCCGACCTCGGCCGCCACGCGCTCCGCGGCCCGGTACATCAGCCGCTTGAGGATGACCTGCCAGTAGCGCTGGCGCGTGCGCTCCTGGAGGTGCCGGGAGATCGGGTCGAAGTCGACCGCGTGGAAGCGGGGGCGCGAGCCGTAGGACCAGCGGTCGGCGATCACCTTCATGACCCGCAGCGTTCCGAGCTGGTGGGAGCGGCCGCCGAGGTTGCAGAAGAGGTGGTCGAGCTCGACGCCGCGCTTCTGGATGTGCCACGCGGCCACGGCCGAATCGAAGCCGCCGGACACGAGCGCCAGGGCGCGCCCCTCGGTGCCCAGGGGAAGGCCCGCCGGGCCCGGCAGACGATCGCGAAACAGGTGGACCGCTTCGGGGGAGATCTCCAGGGCGGCGGTCACCTCGGGACGATCGAGGTCGACGCCCGCCGACTCCGGCAGCAGCCGCGCTCCCAGCCGGGTCTCCACCGTGCGGCTCTCGACCTTCACCCGCGAGCGATCGCCGATGCGCCGCGCGCGCACCGCGAAGCGCCGGCCGCGCACCAGCTCGCCGAAGCACTCGACGCCGGCCTCGACCAGGTCGTCCACCCCGTCCCAGGGCCGGCGCTCCACCCGGGAGAGGGACTGGATGCCGAAGACCCGCGCCAGGGTCTCGGCCTGGCCGGCCTGCTCGGTGTCGACGTAGATGCGGTCGTGGGTGCGCCGCAACTGGAACCGGCCGCCGCCCTCTCGCAGCGCATCGGACAGGTTTCGCACCAGCCGGCGCACGAAGCGGGCCCGGGTCGCGCGCCCCTTGGTGGTGAGGTCGCCGGAGAGCCGGATCAGCAGGCGCTCGCGGATGCGGAATCCCCGCTCCGACCCGGGCTCGGTGTGGGCCTCCGCTTCGGGCGGGGTCGAGGGCTGCGTCTCGGGCGGGGTCGGTCGTGTGGTGGGTCGGTCGCTGCTCACGGGCGTTCCGGCTCTCCGCCCCCGGCCAGCTTGCGGGCGGGTCGTTCTACCAACGGCCGACGATACACGATCCCCGCCGTCGCCCGTCCGGCGCGGTCGCTGGCGGGGGGCGCGTCGCGTACCGTCTGGCGCGGGATGCCGCGCGCAAGCTCCAGACCTCGAAGTGGCCCGTTCTTCTCCCGCCGGTGGGCCGGCTGATCGTGGGGCCGCGGAGCGTCCCCGGGCTGATCGCCGTCGTGCTGTGCGCGAGCTGTACCGCTTCGCCTCAGCCCCCGGACCCGGACCGCGCGCGCCTGCTGGCCGAGGCCGAGCTCGCGGCGGGAAGGCCGGAGGAGGCCGCCGCCCGCTTCCAGGCGGTGATCGACGGGATGCCCGACGACGCCCGGGCGCTCGACGGACTCGCCCGCGCGCAGCTCGCCGCGGGACGGCCGGAGGAGGCCCTGGTCGCCCTCGACCGCCTGGACGACCTGGCGACCCCTCCGCCGAACGAGGCCGATCGCGTCCACTGTGCGGTCTGGCTGTCGGTCGCGAGCCGGCGCGCCGAAGCCGATCGCCTGGACGAAGCGCTCGAGCTGGCGGCCCGTCGCGATGCGGGCGGCTGCCGGGTGGAGCAGACCGAGCGCGTGCGCGGTCACGCCTACCAGGTGCGCGCCGCTGCAGCCCGCAGCCGGGGGGAGCCGGAGTCGGCCCTTCGCGCCTATGGGAGCGCGGCCGCGGCGCTCCTGGCCGACGCGCCGGTCGAGATCTACCGGGCCGGGGGCGAGATCCTGCTGGCCGGGGGTCGCTACGACGAGGCCGTGGAGTGGCTGGGCCGCGGGCTGGAGATCCATCCCAGGGATCGCCGGTTGTTGAGCCTGATGGTGGAGGCCCTGTCCGGGGGAGTCGGGCCCCATCCGTGATGCCCGGGGCCCAGTCCGTGGCCATCGCTCCTTGCGGGGACCAGCGAGAATGCCCATGCTATTCGCGCGGGTGAGACACCTCCTGCAGATCCCTGCCGCTGGGGGTGCCAACGACCAGGCGACGCGGAATCGGAGACTGCGGGATCGGAGACTGCGGAATCGGAGACCGCGGAATCGGAGACCTCGGGATCGGGGACCTCGAATGAGGCCCGGCGGTGTCTGAATCGGATAGCCTGACCTCGAGGTCGGGAAAGACGTCGAATGTCGGACGAGCGGTGAGCTGGCTCACGCGGGAATCCGGCGGTCGGTGCGAAGCGCGAACACACGGTGGTGATCCGGGCCGCCGCAGCAAGATCGAGAATCGGTCGAATCTGTCGAGAGGACATGACAATGAGCAAGCCCATCCACACGCGTCACGATGCCCACGCCCGAGCCCTGCGCGCGATCGCACTGCTCTTCTGCGCGGCGTTCTGGCTCGGTCTCTCGTCGTGCGCGAGCACCGAGGAAGCCGAGCCCGAGCCCGAGCCGACGGGAAGCGAGTTCGACCAGGGGCAGATGGACGAGCCCGAGCCCGAGCCCGAGATGGTCGCGGCGCGCGAAGCCATGCCGCTGAAGCTCGACACCGTCTACTTCGACTTCGATCGGGCGGCCATCCGCGACGACGCGAAGGTCATCCTCCAGGCCAACGCCGACCAGATCCAGGGCTCGGCGAACGGCACCATCACCATCGAAGGCCACTGCGACGAGCGGGGCAGCGAGGAGTACAACCTCGCCCTCGGTGAGCGCCGGGCGAACGCGGTGAAGCAGTACCTGGTGAACCTCGGTGTGGACGGGAGCCAGCTGCGAACCCTGAGCTACGGCGAGGCCAAGCCCGCGGTCCAGGGCCACGACGAATCCGCCTGGCGCTGGAACCGCCGCGGCGCGTTCCGCAGCGGCGGCTGAGAAACGCCGGGACCCCGCTCCGGGCGGGGTGACGATCGGGATCCCACGGGCGCCGGCCCGACGGCAACGTCGGCCGGCGCCTCGTGCGTCCAGCTCCCAGCTCCCAGCTCCGGTCCGTGCGGGCGAGGTCGCTGCGCCGGCGCCGCCGACCCGCAGACGCGCCCGGGCGCCGCGTCGCCCTCCGGTCGGGATTGCCGCCGAGGGGCCGGGGGTGATACCGTCGCGGGGCCGCGCACACCCGCCCCGCGGGTTGGGTGCGACGGCTCTCCCGGGCCGAACCAGCCACGCGACCGCAGGTGTCGCCGGGCTCCCGGCCGTATCCAAACCCGAGATCCAGGAGCCCCCCATGCCCCACGGTGGTCAGCTGGCCGCGAAGGCCCTCAAGGAAGCCGGTGTCGAGGTCGTCTTCACCCTCGCCGGCGGTCACATCATGCCGCTGTACGAAGGCTGCATGGACGAAGGCATCCGCATCGTCGACGTGCGCCACGAGCAGGCGGCCGTCCACGCCGCCGACGCCTGGGCGCGCTGCAATCCCCGGAGCATCGGCGTCGCCGCGATCACGGCCGGCCCGGGCGCGACCGACGGCGTCACCGGCATCGCCAACGCCTGGCGCGCCAACTCGCCCATCCTGGTCTTCGGCGGCCAGGGACCGTTCAACAACCTGCGCCGCGGGTCGCTCCAGGAGATGGACCACCTCGGCGTGATGAGGCCCATCACCAAGTACGCCGACGCCGCCTACGAGACCTACCGCATTCCCGAGTACGTCGAGCTCGCGATCCGGCACGCGGTGTCCGGGACGCCCGGCCCCGCGTACCTCGAGATTCCCATGGACATCTTCATGGGCCAGGTGCCCGACGAGCAGGTGAAGATCCCGAAGATCCGCACCTATCCGCCGCGGCTCTCCCCGGATCGCGACGAGGTGCGCAACGCCCTCGAGATCCTGGAGTCCGCGCAGCGCCCCATGCTGATGGCCGGCACCGCGGTGAAGTGGTCCTACGGCGAGGACGCGCTCAACGAGTTCATCGCCGAGACCCACATCCCGTCGTTCACCAACGGCATGGGCCGCGGGACGATTCCGCCCGACTGCCCCGAGTTCATGAACCGGGCGCGCCGTGACGCGCTCAAGATCACCGACTGCGTGGTGCTGGCGGGAACGCTCCTCGACTTCCGCATGCGCTTCGGTGCGTCGATTCCGGCCGACGCGAAGATCATCCAGCTCGACATGGACAACACCCTCATCGGCCAGAACCGCCAGGCCGACGTGCCGCTGGTGGGCAACCTGGCCTGCAGCTTCGAGATGCTGCTCGAGGAGATGAAGAACCAGAGCGCCAAGCTGGACTTCACGCCTTTCCGGGACCAGCTGCGCGAGATCGAGGACGCGGCCGAGGCCAAGGTGCAGGCGGCGCTCGACAGCGACGAGTCGCCGGTGGACCCCCAGCGCATGTGCCGCGAGGTGCGCGACTGGCTCGACACCTTCGACGAGACCCCCATCGTGATCGGCGACGGCGGCGACATCGTCGCCACCGCGGCCAAGATCCTGCCGGTGAAGGGCCGCGGCGCCTGGATGGACCCGGGGCCGCTCGGCACCCTCGGCGTCGGGGCGCCCTTCGCGCTGGCCGCCCAGCTCTCGCACCCCGACAAGCGCGTGGTCATCATGTACGGCGACGGATCCTTCGGCCTGAACGGCTTCGAGTTCGACACCGCCGTGCGCTTCAACCTCCCGATCATCGGCGTCGTCGGCAACGACGGCGCCTGGGGCCAGATGATGCGTCCCCAGGGCGCGATGCTCGGCTGGTCCGAGGATCGCCTCGCCGGCACGCTGCTCAACTACACGCGCTACGACAAGGTGGTCGAGGCCCTGGGCGGCCACGGCGAGTACTGCGAGCGTCCCGAGGAGATCCGGCCCGCCCTGGAGCGGGCGGCCGCCTCCGGCAAGCCGGCCCTGGTGAACGTGAAGCTCCGCCAGGACCGCGACTGGAAGGGCGGCATCTACGTCTAGCCCTCGAGCGACGCCGCTTCCCTACACCTGAGGCCCTCCGTTGCCCCGACCGGGGGAAGGGGTGCGACTCCGTCTCCGTCCAGTGCTGCTTCGCGCTTCGGCGCGGCGTTCCGTGCCACGCCGGGGCTGGGCGGGGCCTTCACTGCATGCCTCACTAACAGTCGTGTTGCCCGCTTGGGGCCTCGTCGTAGGCGGCGCAGGCCCGGCTGCAGGCCGGGCCTCCCGCCGCCTCTGCCCACGACCACCGTTCCGGTAGCGTTCCGGGTGACTTCCGTGAAGGCCCCGCCCAGCCCCGGCTCGATCATCCGAGGCAGGACGAGTGAAGAGTCGGGCTACCCAGCACGAGACCGGGGGAAGGGTTGACAGCGGAGCGACCGCCGAGGCGAGGCCGTCGCCGTCGAAGCGCAGACGGCCCTACAACGCGAGGCGGCCAGCGTCGGCTCGAACCTCGGAGTCGTGTTCACTGCGGCCGCCAGCTTCGGCAAAGCGGAAACGGAGGGAGACGGAGTCGCAACCCTTCCTCCGGTCGGGGCAACGGAGGCCCTCATGTGGAGCGAAGCGGCCCAGCCGAGGAGCAGTGCCGGGGCCGGGCGGTTGCGGCCGGCCAGCTGCTAGTCTCCGCTCGTGGATCACCTGGAGTCGGCGCACGAGCACGCGCAGCCGCCCGGAGCGCTCGACGGACTCGTCGCCGCGGTCGGGCCGCTGGCGGTGGTCGACCTCGAGACCACGGGCCTCCAGACCGATCCCGAAGCCGAGATCCTCGAGCTCGGCATCGTCCTCGTCGACGAGGGCGAGGGCCCCTGGCGGACCCTGCGCGGGCTGGTCCGTCCCAAGCGTCCCCTGCCCCTGGCCATCCAGAGGCTGACCGGGCTGCGCGACGAGGACGTCGCCGACGCGCCCCTGCTCTCCGAGGTGGCGTCCGAGGTGGCCGACGCCCTGCGCGATCGGGTGCTGGTGGCCCACAACGCGGAGTTCGAGCGCGCCTTCCTCTCGCGCTTCGTCGACCCGGCGCTGCAGGGCGCCGTCTACCTCGACACCCAGGACCTCCTCGCGCTGACCCATCCCGACGCCCCCGACCTGCGCCTCGAGTCCTTCACCCGCATGCTCCTCGGGACCGAGGAGCACCACCGGGCCCTCGACGACGCCCTCGACACGGCGCGGGTCATGGCCGCGATCGCCAGCGCCGCCAGCCGGGGCGAGCCGCGCTACGACGTCGCGGCGCGCGCCTTCGACCGCTACGCGCCGGAGTCCCCCTGGAGCGCGCTCCTGGGCGGGGGCCTCGTGACCGGCGAGCCCCCGGCGCCGGACCAGTACGTCCACGTGGGGGAGACGAAGGAGGAGCCGGTCCCCTTCGACGAGAACGCCATCGCCGCAGCGCTGCTCGACGAGGAGCGCGGGGCGCGTCACTTCCAGGGCTACCGGGTGCGCAAGGAGCAGGTGGATCTGGCCCGCCAGTTCACCCGCAACCTGGACGAGGGCGGCACGCTGCTGCTCGAGGGCGGGACCGGCGTGGGCAAGTCGCTGGCCTACCTCGCGGCGGCGATCCCCTTCGCGATGGAGCGCGCGGCCGGCGGCGAACGCGAGCCCGTCGTCGTCTCCACCCGCACCAAGCTCCTCCAGGACCAGCTCCTGAAGAAGGACATCGGCGCCGCCGCGAGGATGCTCGGCCACGGCGAGCTGCGGGCGATGTCGATCAAGGGGCGCGCGAACTACGTGTGCTCCCGGCGCCTGGACGCCGTGCTCGCCGAGGGGCGCGAGGGCAGCATCTTCCTGGAGGACCGCCTGGCCTACGCGGCGCTGATGGCGTGCGCCCGCACCCGGGCCAACGGCGAGATCGGCGCGCTGCCCGGGGCGCTCTACCGGCGCTACGCACCGCTGCGCGACCTGGTGCGGCGATCGGTGGCGGCGCGGGCAGAGCAGTGCAGCCGCGAAGAGTGCGCGAAGCGCCGAGACTGCCCGTTCGGCCGACGCCGCGCGGCCCTGGCCAAGGCCCACCTGGTGGTCGCCAACCACGACCTGCTGCTGCGCTGGCCGCCGGACTACCCGAGCTTCACCCACACGATCGTCGACGAGGGTCACGAGCTCGCGGGCGTCGCCGACGAGGTGTACGCGGTCAGCGTGCGCCCCGACGACATCGTGGAGCGCATCGACGAGATCTTCGGCCGCCCGGCGGACAAGGGGAAGGGAGACGCGCTGCTGCCCCGGCGCGTGCGGCGCGGGGCCGAGAAGGACGTGCTCACCTGGCGGCGCGCCATCCACCACGATCTGTCCTCCATCGGGCGGACGCTGTCGGCGCGGGCGAGCGAGTACGGCGAGTTCCAGCTCCCGCCCCACGCCGAGCGCATCTTCCCCGAGGCGGCGGAGCTGGCCGAGCTGGCCGCCCAGCGCATCGAGCGGGTGGCCGACGAGGCGGAGTCCCTGGACGAGGCCGAGGCGCGCGGCGACGAAGCGGGCGAGGCGCCGTCGGCGGTGGAGCGCACGGCCGCAGAGCTGCGCGACCAGGCCGACGGGCTGCGGCTGGCCTTCGGCGCGGACCCCGCCGAGGCCGTGGCCGCGTTCGAGCGTCTCGTGGCTCCCTACGACCACTGGACCCTGGCCATCCGCAAGGTGTCCACGGCCGCGGACTTCCACGAGCAGTTCCACGCCCGGCTCGAGTCCCTGGCCGCGGTCTCGGCCAGCCTCTTCGTGGCCGGGGACCCGTTCGCCGCGCTCGGCGAGCTCGAGATCGAGGAGCGCAGCCTGCTGCCGGTGAGCCGGGTCGCCGTCGAGAGCCCCTTCCCCTACGACAAGCACATGCGTGTCGTGGCCATGAACGAGCCCGGCGAGCTGGTCGATCAGACGGCCGACGTGATCGCCGACCTGGCGCTGCGGCTGGGCGGCCGGACCCTCGGGCTGTTCACCAGCCTGCGGCGCATGAACCAGGTGGCGGAGCTGCTGGCCGCGCGGCTGGATGCGGCGGGCCTCGACCTGCTCACCCCGCGCCGGGCGGCCGACGATCCGGGCGCCCTGGTCGAGCGCTTCGAGCGCTCCGGGGGGGCCGGCGTCCTGCTCGGGGCCCGGACCTTCTGGCAGGGGCTGGACATCCCGGGCGAGGCCCTCCAGGCCGTGGTCATCGAGAAGCTGCCCTTCGACGTGCCGACCGAGCTGCGCAAGCGCCGCGAGGCCCGCATGAAGGCCAACGGGATCGACGCCTTCGGCCGCTACTCCCTGGGCAAGATGCTGCTGCACCTGAAGCAGATGGCGGGCCGGCTCATCCGCACCGAGTCCGACCGCGGGATCGTGTGCATCGTGGAGGGGCGCACCGATCGCCGCTACTTCCGGCGCCTGGCCCAGGCGTTTCCGGCCGGGACCCCCGTCCGAATCGTCGGACCCGCGGATCTACCCGGAGTTCTTGAGGAATTGGGCCTGCCGACCCGTGCCGGGGCCGGGCCTGTCGTTGACAAATAGTGACTCCGGGTCATAATCCCGCGACCCTCCTCTCGATCGTTCGCCGGTGCGCCAGGTCGCCGGCCGGATGGGGCCCAGGAACGGCCGGACGAGTTTTCGCAAACGTTTCGCAATCCACGCTGGATGCCCGGGCTACGTTCCGCCTCGCTGTGGGCGTGTGCGGTTGACCGACGGTCTCGGGATCTCCATGCGGCCTCACCGCGGGCGACGCGGGCGAAGGAACGACGCAATGGGCGATTTTCCCAACGGTTCATGGGCCCTGATTCTGGGAGGCTCCAGCGGGTTCGGGCTCGCCACCGCCCAGAAGCTGGCCGAGCAGGGCATGAACCTGTGTCTCGTCCACCGCGACCGGCGCAGCGTGCTCAAGACCGTCGAGCCCGAGTTCGAGAAGATCCGCGGGCTGGGGGTCACCCTTCACACCTGGAACGCCGACGCGATCTCCCCGGAGAAGCGGGACGAGATCCTGGGCGAGATCGCCGAACGCCTGGGCGACTCGGGACGGGTGCGGGTGCTGCTGCACTCGATCGCCTTCGGCAACCTGAAGCTGATCGCTCCGGAGAAGGTGCTGCCGCGCACGGCCGGCGACGCCCTGGCGGCGAAGCTGGGCGTCGACCCCCAGGCCCTGCGCGACGCGGCCGACGAGCTCCTGGAGTCGGGCGAGGACGGACTCCACACCGTGGGCAGCGCGCCCGCCTACCCCGATCGCTCGTTCCTCGACGAGGAGGACTTCGGGCGCACCATCCTCTCCATGGGGACCAGCCTGCTGGGCTGGACCCAGGGCCTGTTCCAGCGCGGGCTGTTCGCCGACGACGCCCGGGTGTTCGGGCTCACCAGCGAGGGCAACGAAGTGGCCTGGAAGGGCTACGCCGCGGTCTCGGCCGCCAAGGTCTCGCTCGAGGCGCTGGCGCGCTCGATCGCCGTCGAGTTCGGCCCCCACGGCATCCGCTGCAACGTGATCCAGGCCGGTGTCACCGAGACGCCCGCCCTCGCGGCCATTCCCGGGAGCGACCAGCTGAAGGCCCAGGCCCGGCTGCGCAACCCCCTCGGCCGGCTCACGACGCCCCGTGACGTGGCGAGCGTCATCCACCTGCTGTCCCTGGACGCCGCGGGCTGGATCAACGGCGAGGTCATCCGCGTGGACGGTGGAGAGCACATCTCCGGGGCGACCCGCTGATGCTGTACCTCCACGGACTGGGCCACTTCCACCCGGACAACGAGATCACCAACCGGTTCCTCGAGGAGCTGGACATCGGAACCCACGAGGACTGGATCATGGAGCGCGTGGGCATCCGCTCGCGGCGCACGGTGATGCCCCTCGACTACATCCGCGAGACCCGCAACCGCGAACCGCGGGAGGCGCTGGCGGTGGCCGACTACTCGGGTCCGGAGATGGCGGCCCGGGCGGCCCGGCTCGCCATCCGACGCGCCGGCATCGACGCAAGCGAGATCGGCATGGTGGTGTCCGGCTGCTCCGCGCCCGACACCACGGCGCCGGCCGAGGCGTGCAACGTGGCCCGGCTCCTCGAGCTCGAGGTGCCGGCGTTCGACGTGAACTCCGCCTGCACCAGCTTCTTCGTGGGCCTCCACCTGCTCGCCGGGATGCGCCCCGAGAGCCTGTCGCCCTACGTGCTGATCGTCTCGCCCGAGGGCCTGTCGCGGACCGTCGACTACTCGGACCGCAGCGCGGCGGTGCTGTGGGGTGACGCCGCGGCGGCCGCGGTGGTCTCGCCCTGCGAGGTCGGCCCGGCGCGCATCCTCGGGAGCACGGTCGTGTCCAGCCCGGCCGGTGCGGACAAGGTGGTGGTCCCGCGGCTCGGGCACTTCCAGCAGGAGGGGCGGACCGTGCAGATGTTCGCCATCCGCAAGACCGGCGAGCTGCTCGAACGCCAGCGCGCCGCCTACGCCGACCCCGAGCAGCGCTTCCACTTCGTCGGCCACCAGGCCAACCTGCGCATGCTCGAGGCGGTGTGCCAGCGCTGCGAGGTGCCCCCGGAGCGCCACCACTTCAACGTCGACTGGTACGGCAACACCGGGGCGGCCAGCGCGGCCTCGGTGGTCTCGATGAACTGGGACAAGTGGGATCGGGGCGACGACGTCGCGGTGGTCGGCGTCGGCTCGGGTCTCACCTGGTCGAGCTACCTGATGCGCTTCGACGCCGCTCCGCGCAAGGTGGAGGAGATCGCTTGACCTACGAGGAATTCCTGGCGCGCGATCACTTCGACCACGAGGACCTCCTCGCGTTCGCGTACGGGAGGCTGGTGAAGGACCCGCCCGAGGCGTTCACCGCCCGGCTGCCCACGCCTCCCATGCTGATGGTGGACCGCGTGACCGAGATCTCCGCCCGCGGCGCGCGCGGACGGCTCGTGGCCGAGCAGGACGTCCGCCTGGATGCCTGGTACTTCCAGTGCCACTTCCAGGGCGACCCGGTGCAGCCCGGCTGCCTCGGGGTCGACGCGGTGTGGCAGATGCTGGGCTTCTACTGCAACTGGCGCGGCGGGCTGGGCTCCGGTCGCGCCCTGGGCAGCGGCGAGATCGACTTCTTCGGACAGATCCGGCCCCACGACCGGGTCGTCCGCTACGAGATCGACGTGCGCCGCTATACCGAGATCAAGAACGCCGGGGCGTCCATGATCATCGGCGACGCGCGGGTCCTGGTCGACGACGACGAGATCTACACCGTGAAGGGCGCCCGGGTCGGGCTCTTCCGGGACATCGGCTACCCCGACTACCCTCTCGCCTCGGAGCACGCCCGGGGCGGCAAGCTGGAACGCTGAGCGAGAGCGGAGGAAGAGCGAGACTCCATGTCCGGACCCCCGAACGACGACGCGGATCGGGCCGTAGCGCTGGTCACCGGCGCGGCCACCGGAATCGGCGCGGCCTGCGCCCGGCGGCTGGCGGCCGACGGCTTTCGCGTGGCCGTCCACTACCGCAGGAGCGAGGAGAAGGCGCGCAAGCTGATCGACGAGCTGGCGCCGAGCGGCGCCTTCCTGGTGCGCGCCGATCTCGCCGATCCCGAGGCGGTGGACGCGCTGATCGCCGAGATGAAGACCGCGGCCGGGCGCATCGACGTGCTGGTCAACAACGCGGGCTACAACATCAACGCGCCCCTGCTGGCCATGAAGCTCGAGGACTACGACGCGGTCACCGGCCTGGCCCGGGGGACCTGGTACCTCACCAAGCTCGTGCTGCGGCGCTTCATGCTGCGCAAGGGCGTGGGGCGCATCGTCAACATCTCGAGCGTCGTCGGCCACACGGGCAACGCCGGCCAGATTCCGTACACCATGATCAAGGCGGGCCTCGACGCCTTCACGAAGTCCCTGGCCCAGGAGCTGGCGGGCCGCGAGATCCTGGTCAACTCGGTGGCCCCGGGCTTCATCGACACGGACATGACCGGCGAGCTTCCGGAGGAGGTGAAGCAGCTCGTCCTCGGACGCATTCCCCAGGGCCGGATGGGCACGCCCGACGAGGTGGCCGACGTGGTGTCGTTCCTCGCGACCCGCGCCAGCTACGTGAACGGCAGCGTCCTCCACGTGAACGGGGGGATGTACGGTGGCTGAGTTCACCCGCGAGCAGATCCTGGCCATGGTCCCCCAGCAGGAGCCCTTCCGGTTCATCGACGAGATCCTCGAGCTGGACCAGGAGCACATCGTCGCCGCCTACACCTTCCGCGAGGACGCGGACTTCTATCGCGGCCACTTCCCGGGCAACCCCATCACGCCGGGGGTGATCCTCGTGGAGGCCATGGCCCAGGCGGGCGTGGTGGCCCTGGGCATCCACCTGGTGGCCAGCGAGGGGTCGGTGGAGGACGTGGAGAAGCTCATCACCGTCTTCACCGACGCCAACGTCGAGTTCAGCGGCAGCGTGCGCCCCGGCGACCGGGTGATCACGACCGGCCGCAAGCAGTTCTTCCGACGCCGCAAGCTGCGCGCCGAGGTCGAGATGTGTCTCGAAGACGGCAGCGTGGTGTGTTCGGGCGTCCTGTCGGGCATGGGAGTGGCGCGATGAGCCGATCGAGCCAGGCGCGGCGGCGAGTGGTGATCACCGGGGTGGGCGTGATCGCGCCCAACGGCAACGGCGTCTCGGAGTTCGAGAGCGCCCTGCGCAAGGGCCGCTCGGGCATCCGTCACGTCCCGGTGATGGCCGAGCTCAAGTTCGGCTGCACGGTGGGCGGCGTGCCCCAGGGAGTGGACGAGCTGGCCGAAGCCACGTTCGAGGAGGACGAGCTCCTCGCGATGAACATGAGCCACCGCTACGCGAGCCTCGCCGCCCTGGAGGCCTGGTCCGACGCCGGTCTCGAGCGCGTGCCCCGGGACAGCGCCGAGCCCGACTGGGACAGCGGCTGCATCATGGGCACCGGGATCGGCGGCATGGACACCATCGGCGCGAAGGTGGTCCCCCTGACCGACGCCAGAAAGGTGCGCCGGCTGGGCTCCACTTGCGTCGAGCAGGTCATGGCGAGCGGCATCTCCGCGCGCCTCTCGGGCCAGCTCGCCCTCGGCAACCAGGTCACCACCAACTCGAGCGCGTGCAGCACCGGCACCGAGGCCATCGCGATGGGCGCCGAGCGCATCCGCGTGGGGCTGGCGGAGCGGATGCTGTGCGGCGGGGCGGAGGCCGCGAGCCACTACATATGGGCCGGCTTCGACGCGATGCGCGTGCTGAACCGAGCCTCCAACGACGCGCCGGAGAAGGCCTCGCGCCCCATGAGCGCGTCGGCGGCGGGCTTCATCCCCGGCGCCGGGGCCGGCGCGGTGATGCTCGAGAGCCTGGAGTCCGCCCGCGCCCGCGGCGCGCGCATCCACTGCGAGCTGCTCGGAGCGGCGGTGAACTGCGGCGGGCACCGCGGCGGCGGCAGCATGACGGCGCCGAACCCGGCCAGCGTGCGCCGCTGCATCACCGACTCGCTGACCGACGCGGGCCTGGGCGGCGGGGACGTGGATGCGATCAGCGGTCATCTCACCGCGACCTACGCCGACCCCTACGAGGTGGCGGCGTGGTCCGAGGCCCTGGGGCGCCCGCCCGGCGAGTTCCCGGCGATCCTGGCGACCAAGTCGCTCGTCGGGCACACCCTGGGCGCCGCCGGCGCCATCGAGTCCGTCGCCGCCGTGCTGATGCTGCGCGGCGGCTTCCTCCACCCTTCGGTCAACTGCGAGGACGTGCACCCGGAGATCGCCGCCTACGACGCGTCGATCCCCCACGAGGGCCGGGAGGCACCGGAGATGCGGGTGATGGTGAAGGCGGGTTTCGGCTTCGGAGACGTGAATGCTTGTCTCGTCCTCCGCAAGTGGGAAGACTGAAGACCGGGCAACCCAAGCAAGGAAGGCAGGGAAGAGAAATGGACCAGGCAGACGTTCTCGAGCGAGTGGTGAAGATCCTCACGCCGTGGGTGAAGAACGACGAGGCGCTCGCCAGCGTGGGCATGGAGACCAACATCCTCGAGGACCTTAAGGTCAACTCGGCGCGCCTCGTCGACGTGGTCATCGCGTTCGAGGACGAATTCGAGATCGAGATCGCCGACGAGGACGTGGACACCGTGAACACGGTGGGGGACGCGGTCAACCTCATCGCGTCGAAGCTCGGCTAGCCGGGGCCGCCCGCGGCCGCCCCGTCCGTCGATCCTCGATGGGAACCTCCGCCCGTGGACCCGCCGTCTCGCACGGCGTGCAGCGCGTGATCGCGTGGCTGGCGGCGCCCTTCTGGGTGCCGGCGGCGGCGCTCGTCATGCGCCTGGGGCTCGGCTACCGCATCCGCGACGTGGCCCGGCACCGCGCGCGCTACCGCGAGGTCCTGGAGGAGAGCGGCGCGCCGCTGCTGGTCTGCGCGAACCACCTGACGATGATCGACTCGTTCCTGGTGGGCTGGGCCCTGGGCAGCCCGTTCTGGTTCCTGGTGCACTTCGACAGGCTCCCCTGGAACGTGCCCGAGGCGACGAACTTCGCCGCCCGCACCTGGAGCGCGGTGGCCAGCTACCTCGCCAAGTGCATCCCGGTGCTCCGAGGCGGGCGGCGGGAGGACGTCGCCCGGGTGCTCGAGCGCATCGTGCACCTGCTCCAGCGGGGCGAGGTCGCGGTGATGTTTCCCGAGGGCGGTCGCAGCCGCAGCGGGCGCGTGGATGTCGAGCAATCGGCCTGGGGAGTGGGCCGCGTGGTCGCCGCGGTGCCCGACTGCCGCGTGCTGTGCGTGTACCTGCGCGGCGACCACCAGGGAAGCTGGGGGACGATCCCCGCTCGGGGGGAGCGCTTCGAAGTGCGCACCGAGTGCATCGAGCCCAAGTCCGACCACCGGGGCGCGCGCCGCTCGCGGGACCTGGCGCGCCAGATCACGGCCCAGCTCGCGCGCATGGAGGGGGAGTACTTCGATGGTCGGCAATGACGTCGTCGACCTCGACGAGCGCTCCGAGCCGGCCGGCGTCGATCGCGAGCGCTTCGATCGACGGGTCTTCTCGGAGCAGGAGCGCCGCGCGATCGCGCGGAGCGACGACCCCCACCGCGTCCGCTGGAGCCTGTGGGCGGCCAAGGAGGCCGCCTACAAGGCGGCGAAGCGCACCGACGACGCGGTCGTCTGGTCGCCGATCCGCTTCCGCGTGCGTCTCGACCCGGCCCTCGGCGAAGGCTGCGTGCAGCACGCTTCCGGGAGCTTCCCGGTCCGCCTGCTGCCGGTGAAGGCGGGCGTCCACGCCCTGGCGGTCGCCCTGCCCCTGTCCGACGCGCTCGCCTCCCTGGGCGCTCCGGGTGCGCCGATCGTCTTCGGCTGTCGGCGCGGGCCGGTCGACGATCCCAGCGCCGCGGTCCGGCAGCTGGCCCGGGAGCAGCTGGCCCTGCGACTCGGGGTGGAGGCGCACGAGCTCGAGGTCCGGCGCCGCGGACGCATCCCCGAGCTCGCCTGGCGGGGCGGCGCCGTCGACGCGCTGCTGTCCCTCTCCCACCACGGGGCGCTCGTCGCCCATGCCTGCCTGGTCGCGCCGGCGGAGGCGCTGGCGTGAGCCGCCCGTTGCTGCGCATCGCCATCGCCAACCGCGGCGAGGCCGCGTCCCGCTGCATCCGCGCCGTGCGCTCGCTGCGCGCCCTCGAGCGCGCGCCGCTCCAGGCGATCGCGCTCTACACCGACGTCGACCGCGACGCCCATTTCGTGCGCCACGCCGACGCGGCCCACCGCATCCACTCGGCGGCCGGCTCCGTGGCCGCCTATCTCGACCGGGACGAGATGCTCCGCGCCCTGCGCGCGGTCCGCGCCGACGCCGTGTGGCCCGGCTGGGGATTCGCGGCCGAGGACCCGGAGTTCGTCGAATGCCTCGAGGCCGAGGGCATCGTGTTCCTGGGACCCTCGGCGGAGGCCATGCGCAGCGTCGGGGACAAGATCACCGCGAAGCAGCTGGCCGAGAGCGTCGACGTCCCGGTGACGGACTGGAGCCGGGGCGAGCTCGCCGACGAGGCCGACGCGCTCGCCCACGCCCGGCGCATCGGCTTCCCGATCGTCGTCAAGGCGTCGGCCGGAGGCGGCGGTCGCGGCATCCGGATGGTGGAGCGCGAGGACGAGCTCGCCGAGGCCTTCCGGTCGGCCCGGGCCGAAGCGGAGGGCGCGTTCGGGGACGGGCGGCTCTTCCTCGAGGCGCGGGTGTCCGGCGGCCGTCACATCGAGGTCCAGATCGCCGCGGACCACCACGGCAAGGTCATCGCCCTGGGCTGCCGCGACTGCTCGGTGCAGCGACGCCACCAGAAGGTGCTCGAGGAGGCGCCCGCCCCGGGCCTGCGCACGGAGCTGCGCCGCACCATCGAGGAGGCCGCCGTCCGGATCGCGGGGCGGGTCGGCTACCGCGGGGTGGGCACCGTGGAGTTCCTGGTCCGGGACCAGGAGTTCTACTTCCTCGAGGTCAACCCGCGGCTGCAGGTGGAGCACGGCATCACCGAGGAGCTCACCGGCGTCGATCTCGTGCAGCTCCAGATCCGCATCGCCCGCGGTGAACCGGTCGGCAACATCCCCATCGAGGAGCGCGGAGTCGCCATCGAGGCGCGGGTGTGTGCCGAGGATCCCGACGCCGGGTTCCTGCCGGCCCCCGGTCGGATCGTCCGCTTCGAGCCCGCCCTCGGCGCCCGCGTGCGCATCGACACCGGTGTAGTGGCCGGGAGCGTCGTGCCCCCCGACTTCGACTCGCTGGTCGCGAAGGTCATCGCCACGGGCGACACCCGGGAGGAGGCGCTCGCCCACCTGGCCTGCGCGCTGCACGACACCGAGCTGGTGGTCGAGGGCGGGGCGAGCAACAAGGGCTATCTGCTCGAAGTGCTCGAGGCGCCGGAGTACCGCGAAGGCGGCGTCGACACCGGCTGGCTCGACCGCTGGAACGCCCTGCGCTCGTCGGAGGCCGACGCACCCAGCGCCGGGGGAGGCGCGGCCGATCGGGCCCGGGACGGCCTGGTCGCGGCGGCCATCCTCGCCTACCAGAGGGCGCGCACCGCGGCCCGCACGAACTTCTACGCCGATACGGCCAACCTCTCTCCCGATCGCACTCCCTGCTCCGAAGGCCAGCAGATCGACCTGTCCCTGGACGGCGAAGGCTATCGGCTCGACGTCTACGCCATCGGGAACTGGCGCTATCGGGTCCACCTCGACGGGGCGGCGGTGACCGCCGCCATGCGCGAGGAGGGGCGCCACGCGGCCCGGCTGCTGATCGACGAGCGCACGCGACGGGTGCTCTACGACGCCAGCGACCTGGGCCTGCGCATCGAGGTCGACGGCCATCCCATGCGCTTCGGCTGGCAGACCGCGGGCCAGGTGCGAGCGGGAACGCCCGCCATGGTGGTGGCGCTCGAGGTCGCGGTGGGCGACCGCGTGGAGTCGGGCCAGCCGATCGGACTGCTCGAGGCGATGAAGACCGAGATCGGGTTCTTCGCGCCGGTCTCGGGGGTCGTCAGCGAGGTCATCGCCCGGCCGGGCCAGCAGGTGGCCGCGGGCGAGGTGATCCTGGTGATCGATCCCGCCGGCGAGGACGAGGTCGGCCCCAGCGCGCGGGAGCGTCTCAGCCTGCCGCCCCAGGTCGACGCCCTGGCCATCCTGTTCCGGCCCGAGGGTGGCGATCCCCTGGCGCACCCCGACCTCGCCGGAGCCGGCGCGGCGGACGTCGCCGAGCGCCGGCGCGCCATCGCGACCCTGCGCGACGAGCTGCGCCGCGCCCTTCTGGGCTACGACCTGAACTCCTCGCGCGCCGAGAAGCTGGTGGCGTTCCTCGAGGCGCCGCTCCCCGCCGAGCTGCCCGAGGCGTTCCGCCGCGCGCTCGCGGGGGTCTGCGAGGAGCTCTCGACCTTCGCGGACGTCGAGTCGCTGTTCATCCGCGCGCCCCGGGCCTCGGTGTCCGGCGGGATCGGCCCCTCCAACAGCGCGCGGTTCCGGATGTACGTCCGGCGGCTGCACGCGGCGGGCTCGGGCATCGCTCCCGAGTTCCTCGATCTCGTGCGCGCGGCGCTCCGGCACTACGGCATCGCCGACCTCGAGCCGTCCGACGCACTCGAGCGCGCGGTGCTGCGCCTGGTGGCGACCCAGCTCGCACCCGAGCTGCGGCGGAGCCTGGTGCGCGCGCTGCTGACCCGCACCGCCGACCTGGCCAAGAGCGGGGTCGACCTGTCGCGCGACCGCAAGCTCGAGGACGCCCTCGAGCGGATCGCGCGCATGCGCGGGCTGCTGCCCGACGCCGTGGCCGACGCCGCCATCGAGGCGAGCTACGTGATCTTCCAGGAGCCGGAGCTCGAGCGCGACGCCGAGCGCACGTCGATGGCCGTGGAGAGCTGGCTCTCCGCGGCCGCCGCCGAGGAGAAGCCCAGCGAGCCTCCGGGCAACGTGTTGCTCGAGCTGGCCGCCGCGCCGCGCAGGGTGTTCGAGCGGGTGGGCCACTGGATCGCCTCCGACGACCCGGTGCGCCGGGAGATCGCCCAGGCCGCCCACGTGCAGCGGCTCTACTCGCCGCGCGTTCCCACGGGCCACGTCGCGCTCCTGGTCGACGGCAGCGCCATCCGCTGCGTGGAGTACCCGGAGATCGGCCTCGTCCTGTCGGCGACGGCGGATGCCCGGGAGGCATCGCTGGTGGCCGACCACCTGTGCGAGGCGGCGACGCGACTGGCCGCCGAGGAGGGCGAGAGCGGCCCGGCCGTCCACGCCCTGGAGCTCTTCGTGTCCGACGCCGAGGCCGATCCGGACGCGCGGAGCGAGATGCTCGAGGGGCTGCGCAAGGCCCTCGGCGAAGTCCGGCCGGGCGCGCGCTTCACGGTGACGGTCCCGTCGCAGGACGACCCTCCCGTGCACCACACCTTCACGCTCACGGCCGACGGTCCGGTGGAGGAGGATCATCACGGTCTCCACCCGGAGACCGTGGGACGCATCGACCTGGCGCGCCTTCGCGCCTTCGAGCTCGAACGGCTTCCCGCCGAGGAGGGCATCTACGCGTTCCACGGCCGCAGCCGGGACGTGCCCGGCGACGACCGGGTGTTCGTGCTGGCCGACGTGCGCGGCCGCTCGCCGCTCGCCGGCCACCTCGCGTCCGTGCACCTGCCGCTGTTCGAGCGCGCCTTCTACCGGGCGACCCGCCGCCTGCGGGGCATCCTCCAGTTCCGCGATCCCCGACGGCGCCTGCAGTGGAACCGCATCGTCCTGTTCGTGGCGCCCGAGATCTACCTCGAGCCCGAGACCGCCACGGAGCTCGCGAGGCGCCTGGCGCCGCTCACCCGCCATCTCGGCCTCGAGAAGGTGCTGGTGCGGCTACGCCTGCTGGAGAGCGATGCGCCCGACCGACCCGCGCGCTCGGTGGAGATCGTCATCGTGGATTCCCCCGGCGCCAAGATGGAGCTCTCCTGGCGCGATCCGCACCGCGCGCCGCTCCAGCCCGCACGCGAGTACGAGCGCCGGGTCGTGGAGGCCCGCCGTCGTCGGCTCGTCTACCCCTACGAGATCGTCCGCATGCTCACCTCGGGCGCGCCGGGGGTACCCGAAGCCGACAGCGGGTCCGAGGCCGACGCCGACGCACGCGACGGCGCGCTGCCCGGCGGGGTCTTCGAGGAGTTCGATCTCGATCCGGCCGCCGACACGCCGCGCGCGCTGAGCGTGGCCGGCCGCGCGCCCAGCCGCAATCGCGCAGCGGTGGTCTTCGGTCTGATCCGCACGCCCACGCCCGAGGTGCCCGAGGGCGTGGAGCGCGTGCTGGTCCTGTCGGACCCGACCATGGGCATGGGGGCGCTGGCCGCGCCCGAGTGCGACCGCCTGGTCGCCGCCCTCGATCTCGCCTGCGAGCGGAAGATCCCCGTCGAGTGGATCCCCGTGTCGAGCGGCGCGCGCATCGCCATGGACAGCGGAACCGAGAACCTGGACGCGACGGCGCGGGTGGTGCGCCGCATCGTGACCTTCACCCAGGGCGGCGGCACCATCCACCTGATCGTGCAGGGCGTCAACGTCGGCGCCCAGAGCTACTTCGACGCCCTGTCCACCATGCTCATGCACACCCGCGGCGTGCTCATCATGACGCCGGGCGCATCCATGGTGCTCACCGGCCGCGCGGCCCTCGAGGCGTCCGGCGCCGTGGCGGCCGAGGACGAGGTCGGCATCGGAGGCTTCGAGCGCATCATGGGGCCGAACGGGCAGGCCCAGTACTACGCGCGCAGCCTCGCCGACGCCTACCGGATCCTCTACCAGGTGTACCGGGTGAGCTACGTGGTTCCCGGGGAGCAGCGGCCGCGCCGCATGGCCACCCGGGACCCCGCCGATCGCGCGATCGGCGACACGCCGCTGGCCGAGGGAGAGTCCGAGGGCTTCGCGAAGGTGGGAGAGATCTTCGACCCCGAGGCCAATCCGGGTCGCAAGCGGCCGTTCCCCATGCGTGCGGTGATGGACGCGATCTGCGATGCGGACGGCGTGAAGCTCGAACGCTGGCGCTCGATGGTGGGCGCCGAGACCGCGATCGTCTGGGATGCCCACCTGGGCGGGCACCCCCTGACGCTCATCGGGATCGAGAGCCAGAACCTCCAGCGGGAGGGCTATCGACCGCTCGACGGACCCGAGAGCTGGTCCGGGGGGACGCTCTTCCCGCTCTCCTCGAAGAAGGTGGCGCGGGCCATCAACTCGGCCAGCGGCAACCGGCCGGTGGTGGTGCTCGCCAACCTCTCGGGGTTCGACGGCTCGCCGGAGTCCATGCGCAAGCTCCAGCTGGAGTACGGGGCGGAGATCGCCCGGGCGGTGGTCAACTTCGAGGGACCCTTCCTGTTCCTGGTGGTGTCGCGCTACCACGGCGGCGCCTACGTGGTCTTCTCCCAGGAGCTGAACGACTCGCTGGAGGCCGCGGCGCTCGAGGGCTCCTACGCCTCGGTGATCGGCGGCGGACCGGCGGCGGCGGTCGTCTTCGCCCGGGAGGTGCGGGCCCGCGCGGTGACCGATCCCCGGGTCGAGGAGGCCCAGCGCCGCCTGGCCTTGCGGCCCAGCGCCGAACGCCGGGAGGCGCTCGACGCGATCCTGCGCGACGTCACCCTGGAGAAGCAGGCCGAGCTCGCGGCGGAGTTCGACCGCGTCCACTCGGTCGAGCGCGCCCGGGAGGTGGGCTCGCTGCGCGCCATCTGGTCGCCCGCCCGCATGCGGGCCCGGCTGATCGAGCGCCTGGACGCCACGCTCGAATCGCCGGGCGCGGCCGGTCCCGGCGTTCGATAAGCTCGCGTCCCCGATGCCCGAGAGGCCGCTCGGGACGTCGAGGACCGAACCATGAGCCAAGATCCCCAGTCTCCTTCGGCGCCGCAGCGCGAGGACGCCATCCTGCTCGAGGGCATCCAGGTGCCCGCCGCCCTCGGAGTCACCGCCGCAGAGCGCCGGATGCGCCGGCCCGTGCGGCTCGACCTGGAGGTCGGCGCCGACCTCTCGCCCTCGGGCCGCAGCGATCAGATCCGCCACACCATCCACTACAAGCGGATCTTCGAGGTGGTGGAGGACGTGGCCGCCAACCAGGAGCACAAGCTGGTCGAGGCCCTGGCCGCCCGGATCGCGGACTCGGTGCTCGCCAAGTTCGACGCCCGCTGGGTGACGGTGAACGTGCGCAAGCCCAGCCCCATCGCCGGCGTCCTCGCCTTCGCCGGAGTCCGGCTCACCCGGCGGCGCGAGGATCTCTGATTTCCCCCCGGGGGTGCTCAAGCCCTCGCATGGGTGGTCGATCAGTCATCGCGAAGCCCACTCGCTGACAAGGCTCGCGTTGAGGTGTGATGAAGACCGGTCGAACACTCGCCCTGCTGGCTGCCTGTTGCGCGGCCGGCTGTGCCGCCGCCCCGCCCTCCGAGCCGCCGTCGAAGCCGGTCATCTCCGTCGAGGTGTACCGCCGGGCCGAGGCCGAGCGGGCGGACCGCCTCGAGCGCGAGGTCAAGCGGCTGCGCGACGACCTCGAGCGCGCGGAGGAGGCGGTGGTGGCCGCCGAATCCGGACTGCGCGGCAGCCACAGCCGGGCGGACGCCGTGTCGTCGCTCGCCGCCGCCCGCATCCAGGTGGAGCGCGCGGCGGTCGACGCCCCCTGGCGCGCGGCGCAAATTCGCGAGGCCCGGGCCAAGCTCGAAGAGGCGGACCGCCAGGTGAAGGACGGCCACTTCGGAGCGGCCCTCTTCTTCGTCTACCGCGCGCGCCGGATCGCCGACCAGCTCACCCACGAAGCCGAGCAGGCGAACGCCATCCCCGGCACCCGCTTCGTGAAGCCGCGGCGCCTCAACCTGCGCGCGGGCCCGTCCATCGACGACCCGGTGGTGAAGGTCCTGACCCGGGGTACGCCGGTGTTTCCCGAAGAGCGCCGCAGCGAGTGGATCCTGGTCCGGACCGCCTCGGGCTCGATCGGCTGGGTCCACCACGCGCTGGTCCAGAGCTGGCCGCGACCGTCGGGTCCCGCCGCCGTCCGCTGACCCCACCCCGCCGCGGGGCGCTGCCCGCGGAGTGTCTCAGGAATCGAGGTCGGCTGCGTTGACGACGCAGTCGCGGCCCGCGTCCTTGGCGGCGTAGAGCGCGCGATCCGCAGCTTCGAAGAACCGGTCGCGGTCGCCGTCGTAGGCGGCGACGCCGAACGAGAGGGTGACGGCCCGGGGCGCGCCCGGCTCCGGCTCCGCTCCCGGCTCGGACTCCACGAAGACGTGGGCCGCGATCTCCGCGCGGATCTTCTCGGCCAGGGCGACCGCGCCTTCGGTGTCCGTTCCCGGCGCGAGCAGCGCGAACTCCTCGCCGCCGTAGCGGGCGAGGAGGTCGGTCTCGCGGATCAGCTCGTTCATCAGGGCGGCCACCTCGCGGAGGATCCGGTCGCCGCCGGCGTGGCCCAGGCGGTCGTTCCACAGCTTGAAGTAGTCGATGTCGGCGAGGATCAGGGCCAGCGGCTCTCCCGTCCGGTCGACGCGCCGCGCCTCCTTCGAGAGGTGGTCCTGGAAGAAGCGGTGGTTGTGCAGCTGGGTCAGCCCATCGGTGATCGAGAGCTGCTCGAGGATCTCGTTCACCCGCTGGAGCTCGTCGTTGCGACCGGTCAGCTCCTGGTTCGCATCCTCGACCTGCCGGCGCGAGAGCTCGAGCTCCCGCGCCTTGTTGGCCAGGCTGATCGTCATGGTGTTGAAGGTGCGGATCAACAGGCCCATCTCGTCGCGGGAGCCGCGCTCGGGAATGACCACGTGCTCCTCGCCCTCCGCCATGCGGCGCGCGGCATCCGACAGCGCCTCGACCGGGCGCACGATGGAGACCGCGATGCGGTGGGCGCCCAGGCCGAACAGCAGGATGATGGCGAGGTCGATGACCGCGATCTTCGAGATGCTCGAGACCACGGGCGCGAAGGCGCGGTCGTAGGGCTCCTCGACCACGAGCGTCCAGCCCAGGCGATCGATGCCGAGGCGTCCCCCGACCATCTCGAAGCCGTCGGGACCCTCGTAGCCGCCCACCACGGCGTCGGCGTCGCGATCGGCCACCGGCCAGCGATGGGTGGAGCCGAGCACGTTGGGGTCGTTCGACGCGATGACCGCGCCGACCTCGTCGACGACGACCGCGCGCATGCCCGAGCCGACGTCCTCGCGGGCGAGGAGCGCGTCGAGGGCGCCGAGGTCGAGCACCGCGTGGAGCGTGAACAGCGGGGGCTGTGAAGGGCTGCCCAGGCCCGCGGTGACGACCTGGATTCGCTGCTCGCCCATTTTGTGGACGGCGCCGACCGAGGGCGATGCGACCACGGGCGGAACGGCGAGCAGCGCCGGCGGCAGCTCGAGGGACTCGCCCGAATAGATCAGCCGGCGACCCTCGTGGTCGAGGATCAGGAGCTGCCGGTACTGGGTGAAGCTCTCGAGCAGGTAGCTCAGGTACTGCTCGACCTCGCCCCGGGCGCGGCTGGAGCGGGAGCTGTGGCGGACGTTCAACAGCGGCAGGTTCTCGCGCAGGATCTCGCTGCTGGCGAAGACGCCCATCTCGAGGGTGCGCTGCTCGTACCAGAGGTCGAGCCGGTCCGACCCGGTGGCGAGAAGCGCCGGGTACTTCTGGTCGATGTTGCTGCGCAGGAAGGACTGGATGGAGCCGATGGACAGCGCGCTCACCGCCATCGAGGTGATGACGGTCGCCCAGAAGACGAACAGGGTGATGCGCGCGGGAAGACCCCGAAAGGTCTTCCCTCGGGCGCTCTTCCCCAGCCCCGGGAAGCGCCAGCCAGACTGCCGTTCGGCCATGAAAAGAGAGGGCTCCTCGACGAGAACATTCGGCGAGCGCCCGGGTTCCCTTTAGATTGGACAAGCGGCCGCCTCGGTCAGGTCGGGTCGCCGAAGGGCCCCGCGGGATTCCAGGCTGCCGTCCGGCCAGGGTCCGGTTGGCGAGTCCGGTGCGTGAGTCCGGTGCGTGGGTCCGGTTCGTGAGTCCGCAAGGGACCGGGGAAGGGACCGGGAGGGACCCGAAGCGCGCGAGGCGAGCGCGGGCGGAGCGGATTGCGCCTATGCTGTGGGGCGGCCGCCCCCACTTCGGAGATCCCATCCCCTTGCCTCCGACCTCCACATCCTCCGGCCCGCTCACGACGCCCGCGGAGGCAGAATCCCTGGCGAGCGAGGCGCTCGAGGTCGGTCGCCTCTCGCGCGCGGCCGCCGAGAGGCTGGCCTCGGGGCTGCGGGACGAGCGGATTCGCGAGCCGGTCCTGCGCGCGGCCGACGAGAGCGTGCGCCGGGGCAAGGGCGACCGGGTGACGGTCTCCCGCAACATCTTCGTCCCGCTCACGAATCTCTGCCGCAACCGCTGCGGCTACTGCACCTTCGCCAAGCCCCCGGACTCCGCCGAGGCCAGGACCTACGACCTCGAAGAGGTCGCCGGACTGGTGAAGGGCGGGGTCGCGACCGGCTGCGTCGAGGCGCTCTTCTGCCTGGGAGACAAGCCGGAGGTCGCCTATCGCGAGCACCGGAGCTGGCTCTCCGAGCGCGGCTTCGGCTCGACCACGGATCACCTGGTGGAGGCCTGCCGCGTGGCCTTCGAGGGGGGCATGCTGCCTCACACCAACGCCGGCATCCTGTCGGTCGAGGAGATGCAGCGTCTGCGCCCCTGGAACGCGTCCATGGGCCTGATGCTCGAGACGACCAGCCAGCGCCTGCGCGGGCGGGGCATGCCCCACCAGTACGCGCCGGACAAGGATCCGGCCGTGCGCCTGCGCATGCACGAGGAGGCCGGCCAGCTGGCGATTCCCTTCACCAGCGGCCTGCTGCTGGGCATCGGCGAGAACGACGCGGAGCGCGTCGACACCCTCCTCGCCCTCCGCGACCTCTCCGACCGCCACGGCCACATCCAGGAGGTGATCGTCCAGCCCTTCCACCCCAAGCCCTCCATCCGCATGCGCGCGACCGCGCCGCTCAGCGACGAGGAGGTGGCGGGGTGGGTGGCGATCACGCGCCTGGTGATGGGCCCCGAGGCGAACGTCCAGGCGCCGCCGAACCTGGCGCCCGAGGTCCTCGAGCTGCTGCTGCGCTCGGGGCTCAACGACTGGGGGGGCGTCTCGCCGCTCACCGTCGACTTCATCAACCCCGAGGCGCCGTGGCCCCAGCTGCTGGAGCTGCGCCGCCGCACCGAGGCCGCCGGCCGCAAGCTGGTCGAGCGGCTGCCCGTCCATCCCGAGTACGTCCTTTCGAGGCCCGGGTTCTTCGATCCGAAGATCCTCGAGGTCCTGCCGCGCTTCGCTACCGACGTGGGCCTGGCGCGGCCGAAGAACAACCAGTCCGGAGAGGAGGCCGCGTGATGCTCGAACGATTGCTGGCTCAGCTGGACCCGCGAACCGCGCGGATCCTCGACGATTCACTGGAAGGGCGCGAGATGCGCTGGGAGGACGCGGCCCACCTGCTGCGGGCCGAGGGGGCCGACTTCCACGCCCTCCTGCAGGCCGCGGACCAGGCCCGCCGCGACGACGTCGGCGACGACGTCACCTACGTGGTGTGCCGCAACATCAACTTCACCAACGTCTGCTACGTCGGCTGCTCCTTCTGCGGCTTCGCCCGCCATGGGGACGAGGCCGAGGCCTACGACCACCCCATGGAGCGGATCGTCGAGAAGTGCCGCAGCGCGGTGGAGCGCGGGGCCAGCGAGGTCTGCATCCAGGGCGGGATCCACCCGAACAAGGATCACACCCACTACCGGGAGATCCTCGAGTCGATCAAGGCGGAGTTCCCCGAGCTGCACATCCACGCCTACTCGCCCGAGGAGATCGACCACGGCCACCGCAAGAGCGGCATGGAGCTGGCCGACTACCTCCTCTGGCTGCGCGAGGCCGGCCTGGGCACGATCCCCGGGACGGCGGCGGAGATCCTCGACGACGAGGTCCGCGACATCCTGTCGCCGAAGAAGCTCAAGACCGCGCGCTGGCTGGAGATCGTGCGGACCGCCCACGAAGTCGGCCTGCGCTCGAGCGCCACGGTCATGTACGGCCACATCGAGGAGCCGGAGCACGTGGCCCGGCACATGGATCTCATCCGGGACCTCCAGCGGCAGACGGGCGGCTTCACCGAGTTCGTTCCCCTGGGCTTCATCCACGAGCGCAACATGCTCTACAACTTCCTCGGCTCGCGGCCGGGGCCCTCGGTCATGGAGGACCTGCGGGTGGTCGCCGTGGCGAGGCTGTTCCTCCGGCCCCACATCCGCAACATCCAGGTCTCGTGGGTGAAGATGGGCCCGAAGCTGGGCCAGATGGCCCTGTGCGGCGGCGCCAACGACTACGGCGGGACGCTGATGGAGGAGTCGATCAGCCGGGAGTCGGGCAGCCAGCACGGGGAGAACTGCCCGCCCGAGGAGTTCCGGCGGCTGATCCGGGAGATCGACCGCACGCCCGTCGAGCGCACCACCACCTACGGCGTGGTCCGCCGCTTCGACGACCCGTCCCTCGACCCGCCCTCGCTGGAGCCCGGGGCCCGCGCGCCGCTGTCGGGGCCCGCGCGCTACCGCAAGGCCGCGCCGCGCCACCTGGCGCGCGTGCAGTAGGCACCGGACCGGGCTCGTCCGGGCGGAGGCCCGGGGCTACTCGCGGGTCCCGTAGAGCTCGTCCAGGCGCTCGCACAGCGACTCGACCTGGTAGCGGAGCGGAGCCCGCTCGAGCACTCCGCGCTCCACCTTCTGCACGGCGTTCTTCACGGCCGGGTGGTCGCGGCCCAGGGCGCGACCGATCTCCGTGAGCGAGGCGTCGGTGTAGCGGTGGCTCAGGTACATCGCCAGCTGGCGCGGCACCAGGATGTCGCGCCGCCGCGACCGGGAGCACAGCGTCTGGCGGGTGGTCTTGAAGAAGGTGGAGACCACGCCGATCACGTCTTCGACGCGGGGCCCCGAGGGCGACTCGGGGCCCGCCCCGCACTTCTTGGCCAGGGCCTCCCGGGTGAGGTCGAGATCGATGCTGCGCTTGAGGAGCGTGGCGGTGGTGACGAGCTGGATCAGCACGCCCTCGAGGTCGCGGACGCTCCCGCGCACCGACTCGACCAGCAGGTCCAGGCAGTCGGGCGGAATCCGCACGCCGCCGGCGGCGGCCTTGGCCCGGAGGATATCGCGGCGGACCTGGGCGTCCGGGGGCTCCATCTCGGCGACGAAGCCGCCGGCGATCTGGTCCCGAACGCACTCGTCCAGCCCGGACTGGCGCCGCGGAAGGCGGTCGCCGGTCATCAGCACGCGCCCGCCGGCGTCGAGGACGTGGCGCATGGTGTGGAAGAACTCGAGCTGGGTCTGGGTCTTGCCTTCGAAGAACGCGACGTTCTCGACGATGAGCAGGTCGCACTCCTTGCGATAGCGGCGCTTGAAGTTCGACAGGTCCTTGGTGCGGATGGCCGACATGAAGTCGTTGGTGAAGTCTTCGGCCGCCGCGTAGACCACCCGCTGCCCCGCCTGGCTCCGGGCCTCGTGGGCCACCGCGCGACAGAGATGGGTCTTGCCCATGCCCGCATCGGCGCACAGGTAGACCTGGTTCAGGCTCATCTGCTGGTCCCGGGCCATCGCCAGGAGCGCCTCGCGCGCGAGGGCGTTGCACGGACCGATGACGAAGTTGTCGAAGCTCTGCTGCACCGCGCGACGTCGCGGGGCGGCGGTCGCCGCGGCCGGGCCGGGCGACTCCGGCCGGGGACGCACGGCGACGGCCCGGGTCTTCGCCGTGACGGCCCGGGTCTTCGCCGCGACGGCGGTGGGGACGGGGCCGGGCTCGTCCTGGGGTGTGCTGGAGAGGGCGGGCGCCGGACTCGTCCGGGCCGGCGCAGCGCAAGCGCGCTCCGATCGGCGAACCGCCGCCGGACCCGCTTCGGCTCGTGCCTGCGCGTCGGGCAGCTCGAGTCGGACGCCCGCCCGTCCTCCCACCACCTCGCGCACGAGCGCCTCGATCCGGCCGAGGAAGTGATCGCGGACACGGTCCCGGTGGAACGACGACGGACAGAGCAGACGCAACGGCACTGCCTGTCCGACGGAGGCGTCGGACGCATCGGGATTCGACTGCAGCGGCGTCAATGGCCGCAGCCAGGCTTCGACGGCGAAGGGAGGCAGCTCACCCTCGAGGCGGCCCAAAACGCCGTCCCAGACCTTGGGGGGAAAGGTCGTATTCATCTCTTCTCTTTCGGGAATTTCGGGGCGTACAGCCGGGATTTGGAGGTTTTTCCGTTCGACCCCGATCCGTACTCACCGAAACGGCGCAGAGTAAACCACAGCCCCCCGGCATCCCGCAAAGTGGATTCGCGACGGTCCTCGGTCTGGCTCCACACCCGTCAGATACACAGAGCGAGAGCGCTACGTCGTCAGACAGAACGGTAGTTTGCGATCCGGATCAGCGTTTCAATTCAACGGGTTCGGCGAGGACCGGAAGGCCCGGCCGACAGACACCGGAGAGTGTTCAAACGCCGGATCGCGCGAAATCCACGAATCCTGGAATGTCCAGATTCCGACGAAATGCTACTTATTTCGACAGATTACTGGGATCTGATGGGTGGCCCGAATCACTGGATCAGGCCGCCGCCCGGCGGCCCCCCGGCGCGGTGCTCGGCGAGGCGGAAGCGCAACAACGCCAGCAGCTGGTCGCAGCGTTCCGAGACACCGTTCGCCTCCAGCAGGCTCTGCTTGTCCGGAACCGGAAACTCCACGGCCTGGGAGATGGCGTTCACGAAGATCTCGTCCTCGATGGCCTCGAAGCGTTCGCGATCGATCGCATCGGCACGATCCGCGGAGATCCGACGGACCAGATCGATCAACAGCTCGATGATCTCGGGCCGATGCGCTCGGATCCGGGCGAGGTCCTTCTCGTCCACCGGCTCGGGACGGCTGACGGCGTGCACCGAACGGAAGAGCCTGTCGTCGGCGCGCGGGATCTCGTCGTGGATCTCGAACACCGTCAGTCCCTCGAGGATGATGTTGTAGCGGCCGTCGGGCAGCTCCACCGCCTGGTCGATGACGCCCTCGCAGCCGACGCTGTAGACGGGAGGGTCGCCGGCCAGGCTCTCGAGGTGTTCGGGCCGGACCGTCACCATGCCGATGCGCCGGTCCCCCTCCAGGGCGAAGCGGGCCAGCTGGCGGTATCTCGGCTCGAAGATGTGCAGCGGCACGCTCACCTTGGGAAAGAGCACCACCTGGGGGAGGGGAAAGATCGGCAGCGTCGACGCCGCGGGCCGTGCCATCGGTCGGAGTGTAGCTCTTGACTCGGCCCCGTCGTCCCGCAGACTTGGGGGCGCCGATGACTGCTGGCGAGAAACGGGAGCTGATGGCCAGGCTGAATCGCGATGCGGCCCGCATCGCCGGTCGCTTCGGCCTCCGTTATCGCTCGATCGAGGCGGAACGCGCCAACGTCAAGCGCCGCTACGGCATCTGCTACTCCGACGGCAGCATCAAGATCCGTCTGCGCAACGTCTCGACCGGCCGGCCGCTCAAGTACTCGAGCCTGGTCAACACCCTGTGCCACGAGCTGGCGCACCTGCGTCACTTCAATCACGGCCCGCAGTTCAAGGCGTTGTACCTGCGCCTGCTCGAGTGGTCTCGCCAGGAAGGAATCTATCGCCCGCGCGCCCGGGCCGACGCGCTGCCCCAGGCGCCCCCGGCTGGCGCCGGGCGACCCGTGACGCCGTCGCGGACCGGCGGCTGGACTCCGGGCGATCCGCGGGGCATCCCTCCGCGGCCCGCGCGGGCGCCGGCCAGACCGCGAACGGGTCCGGCCCCGCCGGGCGACGAGGGCGTCCAGCTGGATCTGTTCTAGCGCTGCTCTGGTTGGGAAGGCGGGCGAGGGGCGGGCGTTCGGGGCCGGAGAGCCGGGCGGTCAGGAGCCGCCGCTGGCCTGGTCGTATTCCTCGAGAGTGTTCGGGCCCTCGACCACGCTCGCCTGGATGTTGTCGCACGCGATCGACTTGTCGAGGATCTCGCGGATCAGTCCCTCGACGGTGAGCTCGTCGTACTCGGCCATGGCGTCTTCGAGTCCCGATCCGGAGACGGAGAACTCGAGGTTCATCTTGATCTTGACGTCCATCCGTCCTACCTGCTCCCTGCCCTTGCGATTGCGTCTGGCGGACCGGCAATGGCGTGCCCCGGTACCGCGACGGCGGCTCGGCTACGTCCTGCGTTCCACGCCCATGTCCCGGTGGTGCCCGGCAACACCCGCGGTCCCGGGTCGCGCTCGATTCCAATCGATCCGCGGCGACCCCATCGACCCCATCGACCGCGGCGGCACCATCGGCTTCGAGCGATCGGCTCCGCGAGGCCGCGAATCATACACAACGGCCTACGCCCGGGCCACGGAATTGCCCGGTTTGTCGGGCATTTACGCCTTTTCCACGGGCTTCCGAAGAGGCTGTGGGCGGGCTCCACCGGGGTTGGCGGCGTCTTCCCTGGCGTGGGCGACGACCAGACCGATGGCTCCCAGCCACACCGCGGCGAAGATGGCCTGGGAGATCCGGTGCAGCTGGGCGAACCGACCCGCCGCGTCGGGGGCGCTGTCCGCACCCAGCTCGTGGGGGCGGATGCCGTCCAGGGACCCGGTCACGCCGAACTCCGTCGCGGCGCAGAGCGCGGCGAGCACCAGGGGAGCGATCCAGAACGGGGCCCGCTGCCCGCCGACCCGCGCGACGAGGGCGAGCACCAGCCCCGCTGCCAGCCCGTAGAGATGGAGGCTGCGCAGCACCGGACCGATGAGCCGGCTCGCCTCGTCGGCCCCCTCGAGCACCCGGAAGGCGGTGGGCGCCACGACGAGCGCGAACAGGCCCCAGGATCCGACCCAGCCTCCGAGCACGCTCCAGCGCACGGCGCGCAGGGGCCATTCCTTCACAGGGTCCACTTCACAGGGTCCACTCCGCGCCGCCCATCGAGGGGATTACCCAACAAAAATGGCCGATCGCCGCCTGCGCGCTCCCGGGCCGGCATCGATTCGGAAGCCGAAACGCAGAAAAGTTCTCAAGCTCGGGCGCCGCTGGCCGAAACGTCCAACTAGATCGGGGCCAAACCAGGGGGGGGTGAGGCTCCGACGGAACGCTCCGGCGGCCGCGAGGTCCCGGGGCGTTTTCCGTTTCGGGCGCCCGTCGCTCAAGGCGCCGTCGCCGCATCCGGGTCGATCGGCTCGAGGGTCGTGGGGTCGAGGCGCTCCTTCTGGCGCGAGCGCGCCTCGTCCGCATCGGCCAGCTCGCTGTGGCAGGCGGCCTTGCCCCGGTCCGCCCCCATCTCGCTGCGCGTCTTGGTCGCGAGCCGGTGCAGCTCCTGGGCGGAGAGCACTCCGCGCTTCTCGAGGATGCGCTTCTGCTCGCCGGACAGCGCCTCGGAGACCTTCGGCTTGTCCCACGCGTAGGCCTCGTCCTTGCCCGACAGGAAGACGCCGATCTCCTTGCTGATGCGCACCGAGCACCAGTCGTGGCCGCACATCGCGCAGAAGTCGGTGTCCACGTCCAGGTCTTCGTCGTGGTAGGCCCGGGCGATGTCGGGATCGAAGGACAGCTCGAAGTGGCGCTCCCAGTTGAGCGCCGCGCGGGCCTTGGTGAGCTCGTCGTCCCGGTCCCGGCTGCCCGGGATCCCGAGGGCCACGTCGGCGGCGTGGGCCGCGATCTTGTAGGCGACGCAGCCCTGCTTGACGTCGTCGCGCTTGGGCAGACCCAGGTGCTCCTTGGGGGTGACGTAGCAGAGCATGCTCGCGCCGTGGTAGGCCGCCGCCGTGGCGCCGATGCAGCTCGTGATGTGGTCGTAGCCGGGGAAGATGTCGGTGACCAGGGGCCCGAGCACGTAGAAGGGTGCGCCGTGGCACAGCCGGCGCTGCAGCTTCATGTTGTACTCGATCTGGTCGAAGGGCACGTGTCCGGGCCCCTCCACCATCACCTGGCAACCCTTGCGCCAGGCGCGCTCGGTGAGCTCGCCGAGGGTCTCGAGCTCGCCGAGCTGGGCGGCGTCGGTGGCGTCGGCCAGACCGCCCGGGCGCAGACCGTCGCCGATGGAGAAGGTGACGTCGTAGCGGCGCAGGACGTCGCAGATGTCCTCCCACAGCGTGTACATCGGGTTCTGCTTGCCGTGGTGGATCATCCACTTGGCGAGCAGCGAGCCGCCCCGGCTGACGATGCCGATGAGGCGCTTCTCCACCAGCGGGATGTGCTCCTGGAGGACGCCGGCGTGGATGGTGAAGTAGTCGACGCCCTGCTTCGCCTGGTGCTCCAGGCTCTCGAGGATGGTCTTCTCGTCGAGGTCCTCGATGCGGCGCCCGAGGATCATCGAATAGATGGGGACGGTCCCGATGGGCACCCGGGCGCTCTGCACGATGGCCTCCCGGGTGGCGTCGAGGTCGCCTCCGGTGGACAGGTCCATCACCGTGTCGGCGTGCCAGCGCTCGGCCCAGCGCAGCTTCTCGACCTCCTCGTCGGTGCCGCTCGAGATCGGCGACGCGCCCATGTTGGCGTTGACCTTGGTGAGGCTGGCCCGCCCGATGGCCATGGGGTCGAGGCCGTAGCCCAGGTGGACGCGATTGGCGGGAATCACCATGCGTCCGGCCGCGACCTCGTCGCGCACCTGCTCGGGCGTGAGGTGCGGCTCGCGCTCGGCCACGCGCCGCATCTCCGGCGTCACCCGGCCCAGGCGTGCGTGCTCGAGCTGGGTGACGGGCTCGAAGCCGGCGGGTGGCTGCCAGCGGCCGTCCACGAGGGTCCAGTCGGCCGGCATGAAATCCCAGGCCGTGCGGGAGGACGGCGCCGGCATGCCGGGCGCGTCGGGCGAGCTGAAGGCCCGCGGCCCACCGATGTCGGGCGCGTGGGCGAAGCTGCCCGGGTTGGTTCCATCTCCGTGGCTCGACGGGTTGCTGCCCACGCGGGGCAGGCCGGGGCGGTCGCTGCGGGGATCGGGCTGACTGGACACGCTGGGGACTCCCTTCCGCAGCCTCCGGTCGCTTGGACCGGGGCCGTGGCTTGCGAGGATCCGCGGACGCCTCGCGGAATGCGACCGTGCGTCTGCGACGATGCGGAGTGGGAGCGGGACGTCGGGTCCCTCGGGCCTTCCCTACGCTCTCGGGACGAGAGGCTCCGTGTGGAGCGCGGGCCCGTGGCCACCAGCAGCCAGCGATGGGTCACCGATCACCAGTCGCCGATCGGCCCGCGATGTCTCGTCCCCAGGAGATCAGGTTCGAGGGGTATGATCTCAGGTCACGCCGCCATCCATCGATCCACGGGCGACGCGACCACCCCCAGGCTCCGTTCGCCTCGCGAAGCTACCACGCGGGTGCGGGCCGCTCAACGAGCCTTCCGTCTCGCCGCGGCCCGGCGGTGGCCACCGAGACGCCCGGTGCGCGCTACCCTGCCCCCATGAGCCTCAAGGTATGGCCTCTGCTGGTGGCCGCCCTCGCCGGGTGCGCGCTGCTCCTGGCCTGCGATCGCAATCTCGAGCCCTTCGATCCGGACGTCGAGCCGTCGACCCCGGACCTGTCGAAGATCTTCCCGGCGCCGCCGGACAACGAGCGTCCCGGGCAGGAGACGGCCGGGATGGAGACCCCGACCCGCGGCACCGCCTCGGGGGAGGGGATCCGCGGCCGCGTCGTGATCGGGAGCGCGGGGACCGGCGGCGCGCCGGCCGGCTCGACGCTCTTCATCATCGCCCGCCCGGCCGGCGCCACGGCCGGGCCGCCCCTGGCGGTCCAGCGCATCCCGGCGCCGAGCTTCCCGGTGGACTTCGAGATCGGGCCGCAGAACGTGATGATTCCCAGCATGAAGTTCGAGGGCGAGATCACGCTGACGGCGCGGCTCGACAGCGACGGCAACGCCATGACCCGGCTGCCCGGCGACCTCCAGGGCAGCTACGGAACGCCCGTGCGTCCGGGCAGCGCCGGCGTGGAGATCCGTCTCGACGAACGGATCTAGTCCGCCGCGCTTCCCGATTCCTCCCCGGCCTCGAGCCCGCGGCCGTGGACGAGCGCGTAGACCACCGGCACCACGATCAGCGTGACCCCGGTGGCCGTGACCACGCCGCCCACCAGCGGCGCGGCGATCCGGCGCATGGCCTCGGAGCCCGTGCCGACGGCCCACATGATGGGCAGCAGTCCGAGCACGTCGGACGCCACGGTCATGAGCAGCGGGCGCGCCCGGCTGGTCGCAGCGTCGACGATGGCGTCGAAGAGCTGGGCCCGGCTGGACAGGGCGCCCGCCTCGCGGGCCCCGGCCACGGCCTGGTTCAGGAACAGCAGCATGATGACCGCGGTCTCGGCGGTCAGACCGGCCAGGGCCAGGAAGCCCGCTCCCACGGCGACGCTGAGCTCGTAGTCGAGGGCCCACAGCAGGACGACGCCCCCCACGAGGCCGAACGGAACGCAGCCCAGGACCAGCAGCGCGTCGGAGAGCCTCCGGAAGTTCGCGTAGAGGAGCACGAACACGATGGCCAGGGCGACCGGCCCGATGATCCACAGCCGGGCGGCGGCGCGTTCGAGGTACTCGTACTGTCCGCTCCAGGCGATGCGGTAGCCGGTGGGCAGAGGGACCTGCTCTTCGACGGCCGCCCGCGCCCGGGCGACGTAGGTCCCGATGTCCACGTCCTCCAGGTCCACGTGGATCCACGCGTTGGGGCGGGCGTTCTCGGTCTTGATCGACGGGGGTCCCTTGCGCACCTCGAGGCGCGCGAGCTGCTCGAGCGGCACCTGGGGGCCGCCCGGCGTGGCCACCAGCACCCGACGCAGCGCGGTCAGGTCGTCGCGCAGCTCCCGGCTGTAGCGCAGGTTCACCGGGTAGCGTTCGAGCCCCTCCACGGTGTAGCTGACGTTCACGCCACCGATGGCGGTCTGCACCACGTCCTGGACGTCACCCACGGTGAGGCCGTAGCGGGCGATGGCCTGGCGGTCGATCCGGATGTCGACGTAGTTGCCCCCCACCACGCGATCGGCGTAGACGCTCGCGGTGCCGGGGAGGTCGCGCAGGACCCTCTCGATCTGCTCGCCCAGCCCCTGGAGCACGGGCAGGGAGGGCCCCGAGACCTTCACGCCCACCGGGGTCCGGATGCCCGTGGACAGCATGTCGATGCGCGCCCTGATGGGCATGGTCCAGGCGTTGGTGAGGCCGGGGAACTGGATGGCGGCGTCGAGCTCGGCGACGAGCTTCTCGGCGGTCATGCCCGGACGCCAATCCTCCCTGGGCGCCAGGGTGATGTTGGTCTCGATCATCGACAGCGGCGCGGGATCGGTGGCGCTGCCCGCCCTCCCGATCTTCCCGAACACGCGCTCCACCTCGGGGAAGGTCGCGAGGATGCGGTCGGTCTGCTGCAGCACCTCCCGGGCCTTGGTGATCGAGAGGCCCGGCAGGGTGGTCGGCATGTAGAGCAGGTCGCCTTCGTCCAGCGGCGGCATGAACTCCGAGCCCAGCCGGGACCAGGGCCAGGCCGTCGCGATCAGCGCCACCCCGGCCGCGGCGACCACGGCGACGCGCCAGCGCAGGGCGGCCCGCAGCGCCGGTCGATAGACGGCGAGCAGCGCGCGGGCGACCGGGTTGCGCTGCTCCGACGGAATGCGCCCCCGGACCAGCCAGACCATGAGCGCCGGCACCACGGTGACGGAGAGCAGCGCGGCGCCGAACATGGCGTAGGTCTTGGTGAAGGCGAGCGGCTCGAACAGCCGCCCCTCCTGGGCCTCGAGGGCGAAGATCGGCAGGAACGACGCCGTGATGATGAGCAGCGAGAAGAAGAGGGACGGGCCCACCTCGACGGCCGCCTCGACGATGACGTCGCTCCGGGGCCGCCGCCCCCCGTCCTCCTCCAGGCGCCGCCCGGCGTTCTCCACCATCACGATGCCGGCGTCGATCATCGTGCCGATGGCGATGGCGATGCCGCCCAGGGACATGATGTTGGCGTTCACGCCCTGGTGGAACATCACGATGAACGAGAACGCGATGCCCAGGGGCAGCAGGGCGATGGCGACGAGCGCGCTGCGCAGGTGGAAGAGGAACAGCGCGCACACCCCGGCCACGATCAGGCACTGCTGGAGCAGGGTGAGGCGCAGGGTGTCCACCGCGCGCTCGATCAGCGGGCCGCGGTCGTAGACCGGGACGATCCCGACGCCCTCGGGCAGACTGCCCTCGAGCTCCGCCAGCTTCTCCTTCACCCGCTCGATGGTGGCCAGGGCGTTCTCGCCGAAGCGCATGACCACGATGCCCGAGACCACCTCTCCCCGGCCGTCGAGGTCGGTGAGCCCCCGGCGAAGCTCGGGGCCCAGGCTCACGCTGCCCAGGTTGCGCAGCAGGATGGGCGTGCCCGAGGCGTCGGCGCCCACCGCCACGCTCTCGAGGTCGCGGAGGCTCTCGATGTAGCCGCGGCCGCGCACCATGAACTCGGTCTCGGCCATCTCGATGAGCCGACCGCCCACCTCGGTGTTGCTGCGTCGGATGGCCTCGCGCACCTGGTGGAGCGAGAGTCCGTAGGCCGCCAGGGCGTTCGGGTCCACCTCCACCTGGTACTGGCGGACGTGGCCGCCCACGCTCGCCACCTCGGCCACGCCGGGCACGGTCTGCAGCTCGTAGCGGAGGAACCAGTCCTGGAGCGACCGCAGCTCCGCGAGGTCGCGGCGGCCCGAGCGGTCGACCAGGGCGTACTGGTAGACCCAGCCCACGCCGGTCGCGTCCGGTCCCAGGGAGGGCTGGACGCCGCGCGGCAGCCGGCTCGAGACGACGTTCAGCGACTCGAGCACCCGGCTGCGCGCCCAGTAGAGGTCGGTCCCCTCCTCGAACAGGACGTAGACGAAGGAGAGGCCGAAGAACGAGTAGCCGCGGACGGTCCGGGCGAAGGGCACCGCCAGCATGGCCGTGCTGAGGGGGTAGGTCACCTGGTCCTCGACCACCTGGGGCGCCTGGCCGGGGAACTCGGTGTAGACGATCACCTGGACGTCCGACAGGTCGGGGATCGCGTCGAGGGGGATGTGGCGCACGGCGTAGGCGCCCCACCCGAGCAGGGCGGCGACCGCGAGGCCCACGAAGAAGGGATTGCGGGCGGAGCCTGCGATGATGCGCGCGAGCATCTACGGCTCCTCCCCGCTCGGGGCCGCGCCGTGGTCCATGGCGCCCATGGCGTCGTGGCCCGTGCCGGCGTGCCCCCGGGCCCCGTGGCCCACGGCTTCGTGGTCAAGCCTCCCGGAGTCGCCGGGCGCCTCCGTCTCGGGAACCTCGGAGGGCTCCGCGTCCTCGCGATCGGAGAGCAGACTCCGGATCGCCTCCTGGAGCTTGCTCTCGCTGTCGATCAGGAACTGGCTCGACACCACCACGCGCTCGCCCGCCGACAGCCCCTCCAGCACCTCGGACCAGCCGTCGTCGGTCTCGAGGCCCAGCACGATGTCGCGGGGCGCGAAGCGTCCCTCGCCCAGGGCCACGATGGCCAGGTTGCGCCGCCCCGACCGGATCACCGCCCGGCTGGGGACGGCGACCGCGTCTTGGCGCGGATCGCCTTCGATGATCGTGTTGCCGAACATCTCGGGCTTCAGGCGTCCGTCGGGGTTGGGCAGCTCGATCCGCACCTGGGCGGTGCGCGTCTCGGGGTCGAGGAAGGGAGAGACGTAGGTGACCGGGCCCGTGAAGCGCAGGCCGGGCAGGGAGCCGAGCTCGACCACCGCCGTCTGCCCCAGTTGGATCCAGGGCAGCTCGTACTCGTAGACGTTCGACACCACCCAGACCGTGGAGAGGTCGGCGATCGTGTAGAGGTTGGCGTTGGGCGCCACCTCCATGCCCGATCGCACCTCGAGGCTGGTGACCACGCCCGAGGTCGGCGCGTGCAGGGTGAGCGTGCGCTTCACCTCCCCGCGCTCGAGGAGGCGGTCGATCTCCGCGTCCGAGATGTCCCAGAGCTCGAGCCGCCGGCGCGTGGCGCGGAACAGCGACTCCCCCCCTGCGACCACGTCCCCGAACGCGCTCTCGCCGGTGGCGTCGCGATAGCTCGCCGCGAGCAGGAGCTCTTCCTGGGTGGCCACGAGCTCGGGCGAGTAGATCTCCAGCAGGGGCTGGCCGCGCTTCACCTCCCGTCCGAGGTAGTCCACGTAGAGCTTCTCGACCCAGCCCTGGACCTTGGTGTGCACGTGGACCACCCGCCGCTCGTCCCAGCTCACCCGACCCACCGCCCGCACGCGCCGGTGGAGGTCCCGGGTCTCGACGCTCGCCGTGCGCACGCCGATGGACTGGAGGGTCGCCGGATCGATCCGGACCTGGCCGGTCCCTTCGACGCCGCCCTGCTCGGGACACACCGGCACCAGGTCCATGCCCATGGGCGACTTGCCCGGCGCGTCGCGGACGTAGGTGGGATCCATGGGCGCCTGCCAGTAGGCGGGCGTGGCTCCGTCCGGGCACGGGCCTTCACCGCCCGCCGTGCTCCCTGCGGTGGTCGGGGGGCGCGTCGCGGACCCGCTCCACAGGCCGCGGATCCAGAAGCCCGCGCCGAGGGCGAGCGCCACGATCAGCAGGTTCGCGAGGGTTCGTCGGACGTTCATCGCAGCACCTCCCCGACCGCGGCCTCGAGGGCGGCAAAGGCCACGCGCCGGTCCGCCAGGGCCCGCACCTCGCGCAGCTCGGCCGAGAGCAGGCTCACCTGGCTGTCGAGCAGGCTCAGGAAATCGATGCGGCCCACCTCGTAGCCCGCGCGACTGGACTGCAGCGACTGGCGGGCCTGGGGGAGCAGGCCGGTGCGCAGCAGGCGCGCCTGGGCATCGGCGCGCACCAGCTCCGCGTGGGCGGCGCGGACCTGGAAGCGCAGGCCGGCGGCCAGGTCCCGGTACTCGGCCCGGGCCCGGCGCAGGTCGGCCCGCGCCTCCGCGGCGTGGGCCCGCCACTTGCGGCGATTCACCGGCAGGCGCAGGGTGAGGCCCGCGCTCACGAAGTCGTCTCCGTCGACGACGTCGCCCTTCACGTCCTCGCGCACGCGGTAGCCGATTCCCAGGTCGATGTCGGGCAGCCCTTCGAGCTCGGCCACGCGCACCCGGCGGCGCGCCTCCTCCACGCGGGCCTCGGCCGCGCGCAGTCGGGGGCTGCGCTGCTCGATCGCTCCGGCGACGTCCGCGAGCCCGGGCACCGGCGCGGCCTCCTCGAGCGGACCGGTCCCGGGCAGCCGGACGTCGGGGGCGAGGTCGAGGTCCAGCAGCTCGGCCAGCCGCGCGCCGGCCGTCTCCACGGCGGCGACCCGCGCGATCTCCTCCTGGAGGAGCGAGGTCAGCTCGACCTGGGCACGGATCACGTCCTGCTGGAGGCCCTCTCCCACGCCGTACTTCGCCTCGGCCACGGTGGACAGCTGGCGCAGGAGCGCGATGTTGCGCCGGGTGATGGCCAGGGCCCGCTGCTGATAGCCCAGCTCCGACCAGGCCCGCTCGACCTTGGCGGCGACCCGCAGGCGCTCGTCGTCGAGGGCGCGCTCGCTGGCTTCGAGCCCGGCCTTCGCCGCGCCGCGCCGGTGGTGCAGGACCCCCGGAAACGGGAGCTTCTGGCGCAGCCCCAGCTGGTGGCCGGACAGCGGCGTCGACTCGAAGTCCCAGTCGCCGGTGGGCACGTTGCTCGCCTCGTAGGCGATGCGGGGGTCGTCGAGGGATCCGGCGGTGACCACCCGCTCCCGCGCCGCGTCGCGCCGGGCCTCGTCGACGGCGAGGGTCGGGTTGGCCCGGGCCGCCCGGGCGACCGCCCAGGCGAGGGTCAGCGGTGTGGGCGGCGCCTCGGCTCCGGCGCGGCCGGCCGCAACGCCGGCGACGGCCGCGGCGATCGCGAGCGCCAGGACGAACGCCGCCCAGGGCTCGCCGACCCGGCGGGTCCGCCCCTTCGAAGGGTTCGAATGCATGGGTCCTCATCCTCGTTGCAGGAGAATCGCGGGAGGCGCGCGCAGACGCGCCGCTGCGGTGGACTGCGGTCGGCAGTCCACCCCGCGATCTCAAAGCAGGAGCGAGGTCGTGAGGAGCCAGATGGGTTCGGGTGGGGAGGGGTCCGGGGCCCTCGCGAGCGGCCGTAGCGAGGGGGGCGGCGGGCTGTCGAAGCCGAGGCCCGGGGGCAGCAGGAGACCGGTGTGGGAGAGCTCGCGGCCGGACTCCGTCACCGGAGGCAGCGACGCGAGCGCCGCCTCGCAGGACGGACAGATCTCGCCGTCGCCGGGCTCGCTCTCGTCGTTCGGAGCGGTGGGCGGCGCCATCGGCGCGCCGTCGCCGTGACAGGACGCCTCCATGGCGACCGGGGCCGCCGCGGGGTCGCACATCCACGCGCACCAGCCCGGCGGCGCGGCGAGGCCCTGGACCAGGAGGAGGGTGAGGACGGCGAGAAGCGGTCTCGTGGTGGACGTCATGGGCTTCGCAACCGGCCTGGGTGTGATCCCCGGCCTGGATGTGATCTCCGGCCTGGATGTGATCTCCGGCCTGGGTGTGATCTCGGCCACGCTCGCGTCGGGTCCGCCCTGGACACCGATCGCCCGATCGAACCTATCCGAGAGAGGTATCGGCCACAAGCCGCGAGGGGTTGAGGGGCCCTAGGCGGGCCCGGAGTCGTTGGCCAGGTGCTGGAGGCGCTCCAGCCGCTCGAGGGCGTCGAACGATCCCGCCACCACGAGCGCGTCGCCCTCGTGGATCACGTCGTCGGCGTTGGGGACCCGCACCCCGAAGGCGGCGGAGCCCAGGCCGCCGCGGCGGATCAGCAGGACGTGGACGCCGGTGCGGGCGCGCAGGTTGATGTCCCGCAGGTTGCGGTCGAAGACGCTGGGCGGCGCCACCACCTCCTCCAGCGCGAAGCCGCCTCCGAGGTCCACGCGGTGGCCGCGGCCCACCGCGGTCACGCTGCTGCTGATGCCGCCCGAGAGGTCGCGCCGCAGCATCTCGCGGTTGCGCGCCTCGATCACGTCCTTCTCGCGCACGCTGCCCACCAGCACCTGGGAATCCGCGCGGTCGACCACGGCGATCTCGTCGATGCCGCTGCGGGTGAAGAGGTGCATCACCACGTCGAGATCGTCCTCCTCGGTCACCGTGGGGCGCCGGGCGTCGACCAGGTCGCTGGCCACGACCAGGTGCTGCAGGGTCTCCTGCTCGTAGATCAACCGCCGTACCTCCGACAGGGAGATGGCGCCCAGCAGGCGCGCCCGATCGTCCACCACGAAGAACTCGCCGTGGTCGCTCTGCACCACCAGGTCGAGGACGGTCTGGAAGCGCGCCGAGGCCGGAATCGTCTCGGGCTCGCGGTCCAGCACGTCGCGCACGTGCAGGTTCTTCAGCGGGTTGGGGTGCTGGGCCGCGAACAGATCGATGCCCTGTCGGCTGAGCTTGCTGGTGTAGATGGAGTCCCGGCTGAGGAGCTGGGAGAGCAGGGAGGAGAGCACGCACGCCGCCATCAGCGCGGGGATGATCTCCACCTGCTGGGTCATCTCGAAGATGATGATGATGGCGCTGATCGGTGCGTGGGTGGTGGCGGCGACGACCGCGCCCATGGTCACCAGGGCGTAGGCCCCGGAGCTCGCGGTGGCGTCCGGGAACCAGCGGTGGATGAACGTGCCCAGGAAGCCACCGGTCATGGCGCCCAGGAAGAGGCTGGGGGCGAACACCCCGCCCGAGCCGCCCGAGCCGATGGTGATGGAGGTGGCCGCGATCTTCGCGACCACGAGCACCCCCAGGAGCGTCGCCGGGAGGTTGCCCTCGAGCGCCTCGCTGATGGTCGCGTAGCCCACGCCGAACACCTGGGGCAGCCCGAGGCCGATGGCGCCGACCATCAGGCCGCCGAGTGTGGCCCGGCTCCACTCGGGCAGCGGGATCCGTCGCTCGAAGAGGTCCTCGAAGAACACCAGCGTGTAGATGAACGCCACGCCCACCAGGCCCGCCACCGCGCCGGTCACCATGTAGGGCGCGAGCTCGAACGGGCTCACGATCTCGTAGGCGGGCACCTCGAAGGCGGGGTGGTTGCCCAGGAAGAAGCGCGAGACCACGGTCGCCACCACCGACGAGATGACGATGGGGCTGAACTGCGAGACGGCGAAGTCGCCGACGATGACCTCGGCGGCGAAGAGCGCCCCGGCGATGGGCGCGTTGAAGGTGGCCGCGATGCCGGCTGCGGAGCCGCAGCCCACGATGGTGCGGAGCTGACGGGCGGGCACCCGCAGCCACTGGCCCAGGGCCGAGCCGATGGCCGAGCCGATCTGCACGATCGGGCCTTCGCGGCCCACGCTGCCGCCGCTGCCGATGGAGAGGGCGGAGGCCAGGGACTTGACCATCACCAGCCGCGGGCGGATCACGCCGCCGCGCAGGGCGACGGCCTTCATCACCTCGGGGACGCCGTGGCCCTGGGCCTCCCGGGCGAAGAAGTAGATGAGCGGACCCACGAGCGCGCCGCCCGCCGCCGGCACCGCCAGCTTCCAGTACCAGGGCAGCGCGCGGGCCAGCTCGAGGGGGTCGCTGGCCTCGGCCAGCCAGCCCTCGTCCACCATCGCCTGCAGGCCCTCGGCGCCGCCCCAGAAGGCGGCGGTCACCAGGCGGATCATCAGGCGGAACACCACGGCACCGAAGGCGCCCGCGAGACCACACGCCACAGCGACGGCCACCATGAAGAGGTGGCCCTCCGCGCGACTGGGCTGGTGTCCGGCGCTGGCAGCGGCGATGGGGACGCTCCTCGGGGGTGGGCCCCGGGATGCGGGCGGCGCGATGCTAGCACTGCCCGCTACCTTTTCGGGGTGAGTGGCCCGCGTCGGGGAAGTCGAGCCGATCGGAGCGATCGAAGCGATCGAGATGCTGGTGGTGGTGGAACGGGTGGAACGGGCCGAACGGGTCGAACGGATCGAATCGGCAGCGATCCGGAGCACCCGCCGGCCTGGACTCCGCTCGAGACCGAGCACCTCCAGGACTGCGCGGTCTTCCGCGTGGGCCGGACCTGGGCGCGCTCGCCGCGCACGGGCCGGCCGGCCGCGTTCTACCGGATCGACGCCTCCGACTGGGTGAACATCGTCCCCGTGACCGACGCCGACGAGGTGGTGATGGTCCGACAGTACCGCCACGGATCGGCCCGACACACCCTCGAGATTCCCGGAGGCATGGTCGATCCCGGGGAGAGCCCCGCCGAGGCCGCCGCCCGGGAGCTCCTCGAGGAGACCGGCTTCCGCGCGCCCGCGGTCGAGCCCCTGGGCGCGCTCAACCCGAACCCCGCGATCTTCGGCAACTGCTGCCACACCTACCTCGCCCGGGGCGTGCGCCGGGTGGCGGAGATCGCCAACTCCGGGCACGAGGAGACCGCGGTCGAGCTGGTGCCGCGCCGGGAGATCGCCGAGCGCGCGCGGGCCGGCGACATCGACCACGCGCTGGTGATCGCGGCCTTCTACTGGCTCGAGCAGGCGCTGCGCGACGAGCAGGAGAGCGGGCCGTGAAGGCGAGCATGCCGCTCGGCGACTTCCTGGTGGCCTACCTCAAGCGGGCCGGCGTCAGCCACATCTTCGGACTGCCCGGCGACCTGGTCCTCGGTCTGTTCCAGCGCTTCGGCCGGGACCGCGGCCTCGAGATCGTGACCTTCTCCCACGAGCCCTCGGTGGGCTTCGCCGCCGACGGCTACGCGCGCAGCACCCGCCGCATGGGCGTCGTGTGCGTCACCTACGGCGCCGGCGGCCACAACGTCGTGAACCCCGTGGCCGGCGCCTACGCGGAGCAGGTGCCCCTGCTCGTGGTGTCGGGCGGGCCCGGAGAGGCCGAGCAGAAGATCGCCCAGATCCACCACCAGGTGAAGGACGTGCACGGGCAGCGCCGCATCTTCGAGGAGGTGACCTGCGCCGCCCAGTGGATCGCGCGGCCCGAGCTGGCCGCCGAGCAGATCCACGAGGTGGTGACCCGCATCATGACCGAGCTGCGCCCCGGCTATCTCGAGATCCACCGCGACCTGGTGGAGACGAAGATCCCCGTGCCGGCGGCCCTGCGCGACTGGGACGGCCGCTTCCCGCGCCGCAAGTCCGACGGGCGCAAGCTCGCCGAGGCGGTGCAGGAGACCGCGACGCGCCTTCGCGGCGCCAAGCGGCCCGTGCTGGTGGGCGGGGTCGAGCTCTTCCGCGCCGGAGCCGAGGGGGCCTTCCGGCAGCTCGCCGAGAAGCTCGGGGCGCCGGTGCTCTCGACGGTCCTGGCCAAGGGCGTCTTCCCCATGGACCACCCGCTGCACATGGGCATCTACGTCGGCCCCAAGAGCCACCCGGCGATCGGCAAGCGGGTGCGCGGCTCGGACCTGGTGCTGTCGCTCGGGGCCCAGCGGACCGACCTGAACCTCGGCGCCGCCCGGCCGCAGATCGAGCCGGCGAAGTCGGTCTGGGCCAGCGAGCACCGGGTGCAGATCTCCCATCACCAGTACGAGGAGGTGGAGCTGCGCGACTTCGTGGCCGGACTGGCCAAGGCGAAGCTCCCGCGCTCCACGACGAAGGTCCGCTACTTCGACAACCTCGAGCGCAGGCCGAAGGCGAAGCGGAGCCGGCCGCTCGACGTCAACGACATGCTGGTCGAGGTGGACGAGTTCCTGGCCGAGGCCGGCGACATGCACGTGGTGGCCGAGTCCGGCGACATGCTCTTCGGCGGGCTCGAGGTGCGCAACCGCGGCCGCGGGCTCTACTTCGCCCAGGGCTACTACGCGTCCATGGGCTTCGCGGTGCCGGCGGCCCTGGGGGCGCAGATCGGCACCGGCATCCGACCGCTGGTTCTGTGCGGCGACGGCGGCTTCCAGATGACCGGGCCCGAGATCGCCCACGCCCCGCGCCACGGCCTCTCGCCCATCGTGGTGCTCGTGAACAACGGCGAGTGGGGCATCTTCCGGCCGGTCACGCCGCGCGCGGACCTGCTGTCCATCCCGAGCTGGCCCTACGCCGAGCTGGCCCGGGCCTGGGGCGGATCCGGCCATGTGGCCGAGACCGCCGACGAGCTGCGCGACGCCCTGCGCGCCGCACACCAGGTGAAGCGCTTCGCGGTGGTGGAGTGCCGGGTGGCGCCCGGCGACCTCTCCCCGCTCGGCCGCCGCTACATCGTGCAGAGCGCGAAGAAGTCGAAGTAGAGCGGTCTCTCCTCTTCACTCGCCCACGTAGCCCAGCGCCCGCAGCCTGGCTTCCATGTCCTCGTCGAGGACCGTCGGGTCGGCCTCGAGCCGGCCGGCGGAGTCGCGGGCCGCGCGCTCGAGCACGGTCCGGAGGTGGCCGACGATGACGGGCTGCGCGTCGGCCAGGTCGCGCTCCTCGCCCGGATCGTTCGCGAGGTCGTAGAGCTCGACCACGGGCCGCGGCCGGTCGTAGTGGGTGTAGCGGATGAGCTTCCAGCGCCCGGCGCCGTCGACGACGCTCTCGGCGGTGCGCCCGTTGACGTCGACGAAGGCCAGGGCCGGGCGGTCGTGGCGCTCGACCCCCGAGACGGCCGGCAGCAGGCTCCGCCCCTGCACGAACTCCGGGACGTCGCGGCCCAGGTAGTCGAGGAGGGTCGGCAGCACGTCGATGTGCTGGGCCAGGGAGTCGACGCGCCGGCCCGCGCCCCAGCCGCGCGGGAACTTCGCCACGAAGGGCACGCGCAGCTGTTCTGCGTAGAGGGTCTTGCCGTGGGCCCACCAGCCGTGCTCGAAGAACTCCTCGCCGTGGTCGGCCACGAACAAGACGAGGGTGTCGTCGTAGAGACCGAGCTCCTTCAGGTGGTCGACGAGCCGCCCGAAGCGCTCGTCGACCGAGGCGACCTCGGCGTCGTAGAGGGCCACCAGGTCCCGGCGCATGGCTTCGATCTCGGCCGGGTCGTCCAGCCGGGTCTGGCCGGAGACCAGCCCCTGCATGACCTCCAGGCGTCCGCGTTCCAGGTCGACGCCGGGAGCGAAGGTCCGGCGGTACGGCTCCCGGGGCGCATAGGGCACGTGGGGGTCCATGTGGTGCAGGTAGAGGAAGAAGCGACGGTTGGGCGGGCGCCTGGCGAGCCAGGCGTAGGCCTCCTCCTCGAGGAGCGGCAGTCCGCCGCCGATCCGGTAGACCTGGAAGCCCTGGCCCATTCCGAGCTTGCGATCGATGTTGCTGTTGAGGGCGAAGCCCGCCGTCTGGTAGCCGGCCTCGCGCAGCAGCTCGGCCAGGGTCACGGCCTCCTCGGAGAGGGCGGCGTTGCGGTGGTTCGCCTGGTGGGCCTGGCCGATGAGGCCCGTGAAGATCGAGGCGACCGACGGCCGGGTCCAGGGCGACTGGGCCTGGAAGCGCGTGAACAGCGTCGCCTCCTCGGCGAAGGCGTCGATTCGCGGCGAGGTGGGAAGCGCGTAGCCGTAGCTCCCCAGGTGGTCGGCGCGCAGGGTGTCGACCATGAAGAGCACGATGTTCGGCATGTCCACGCGCTCGGCCGGGGGCACGGCGGCGACGTCGGGCAGCTCTCCGGCCGGCGCCAGCAGGACCGGCGCTTCGATCCGGACGCCCCTTCCCGCGCGTGCCGCGAGCCCGATCCGCAGCGGGCCCTCTGCATCGAGGGGGATCTCGACCCGCGCCGGTCCGTCGGCCGCGGACGCGTCGACGTCCATGCGCCGGAGCGCATCCGGGCTCTCGATCTCGATGCGCAGACCCGGGTCCTCGCCGGGCGCGCGCGTATCGCCGCCGGGCCCCCGGGCCTCGATGCGCTCGATCGCGAGCACGCTGCCCGGAGCGGCGTCGAGGTGGTAGTCGAGGCGCGTGCCGGCCGGCAGCACGAGCTCCCGAGCGGGCGGCGCGCCGGGTGCAGGGGCCCTGGGCGGGTCGTCGCCGGACAGCCGGATCCAGTCCCAGGCCATCACCGGCTGCGAGCGCCGGTCCGTCCGGGTGGAGTGGGCCGTGGCCTCCCGAGGCGCGTAGCGCAACGCGATCCGGTTCTCGCCCGGGACCCAGGCTTCCGCGGGCACTTCGACCTCGTAGACCTCCATCTCGCGATCGAGCTCCAGGGTGGCAACGGTGGAGCCGTTCACCGCCACGGTCACCCGGTGGACGCGCCCCTCGCCGCCGCGCACCGGCTTGCCGCGAAACGTCAGCCGGTCGGGCTTCGGGTCCGCGATCCAGACGTCGAGCACCGACTCCTCGCCGATGCCCCCGCAGACGGCCCGGGCGCGCCCGTCGGCCGCTGCGCGAAGCGACCAGCCGGAGACCATGCGACGTCGGGCCTCGGGCGAGTCGAAATCGACGAGTCGCGTCGGAACCCGCGGGTCGGCCAGCGGGAACTCCTCGATGAAGTCGAAGACCACGGCGCAGTCGACGCACGCCCGGGACGTCGCCGGCTCGGACCGGGGCCCGCAGGCCAGCAGGCTCGCGGCGAGGGCCGCGGCGAGCAGCAGGAGGGAACGGTCGGTCGGGAGTCGGAGTCCAGGGATCAATTCGGCCTCGGCGCGCCGGCGGACTGCGGACTGCGATCCGCGACGTAGTCGGGGTTGGGCTTGGGCACGAGGGCGTCGGTGTCGGACAGGAAGTCCTGGACCAGCGCGGCGAGCTCTTCGCGCACCTCGGGGTGCTCCGCCGCCCGGTTCTGCGTCTCCCCCGGGTCGCTCTCCAGATCGTAGAGCTCTTCGGCGTCGGGGTAGCCCGGGCGCACCTCGTAGCGCTGGATCCACTTCCAGCGCCCGCGGCGCACGGCCACGCTCGGGGGGCGTCCCAGGCGGCCGGCGTGGGGGAAGTAGTCGAAGATGGGACGACCGGCGAAGGCGTCGGCGCCCGTCTCGTCCAGGATGGGCATCAGGCTCCGGCCGTCGAGGGTCCAGCCCGAGGGCGGGTCGACGCCGGCCATCTCGAGGAACGTCGGGTAGAAGTCGACGCTGCTGACCGGCCGGTCGCTGAGGGCGCCGGCGCGCACCACCCCGGGCCAGACGACGATGAGGGGGACGCGCACGCCGCCCTCGTACAGGTCACCCTTGCCCCCGCGGAGCGGCGCGTTGTTGGTGGGCGCGGTCCGGCCCGCCCACTTGCGGTAGTCGGCGACGTACCGATACGCCGGGTGGTCCCTCCCGATCTCACGCTTGGCCACGTCGCGCGCGGTGCGGCTCACCACGTTGCCGCCGTTGTCCGAGGCGAAGACGATGATCGTGTGCCCGGTCTGGCCCGTCCGGTCGAGCGCCTCGACCACGCGGCCCAGGCTCTCGTCGATGCTCCACAGCATGGAGGCCATGATGGGATTGGACTGGAGCCCGCGCGGGTCCGTCTTCTCGGCGAAGCGCCGGGTGATCTCCGGCTTGTGCCCCCACGGACCGTGGACGCCGTAGTGCCAGAGGTTCAGGAGAAAGGGACGATCGCGGTGGGCCTCGATGAAGGCGACGGCCTCGTCGGTCAGGCGGTCGGTGATGTACTCCCCGCGCGGCCCGTCCAGGACGTTGCCCGCGCGGAACCGGTAGGGCGAGAAGTAGCTGGGCGGGCCGTTGTCCGGCGCGCCGTGGAAGGTGACGTCGAAGCCCTGGCGGTCGGGCCAGTGGGCCGGATCGACGCCCAGGTGCCACTTGCCCAGGTGGGCCGTGACGTAGCCGGCCTCCTTCAGCACCTCGGCGTAGGTCACGACCTCGGGCGACAGGTGGCGCCGGCTGCGCGGGTGGATCGTCCGGTTGCCCGGGTCCCCGGGCTCGCGGTAGGGCGGCATCCCACCGGGGGGCCAGGGCGGCACGTGGCCGGAGGCGTGGGTGAAGCGCAGGCGTGCCGGATGCTGGCCGGAAATGATGCTCGCGCGCGTGGGCGAGCACAGGGGGTGGGCCGAGTAGGCGTCGCTGAAGCGCATGCCCCGGGCCGCCAGGGCGTCGATGTTCGGGGTCTCGTAGTAGCGGCTGCCGTAGACGCCCGAATCCATCCAGCCCATGTCGTCCACCAGGAAGACGACGAGGTTCGGCGGGCGTCCCCCGGCGTCGCGACACGCGGGCACCAACGACGTCGCCAGGATCAGCGCGAGCCACATCGAGCGGAGCATGGGATCGATGGTAACGTCGAAGCCGATCCGATCGAGCCCGAGCCCCAGGACCCCTTGCCGACGAACGGAACCCATGGCCCGAACGCGAGACGACGGCAGAAACGGAGAGAGCTTCGGGAGGGTCGCGCTGCTGTGCGTCCTCGTGCTCGGTCTCCTGGCGTGTCCTGGAGCAGAGCCGGTCGGGCCGGAGTCCCCGCCCAACCTGGTCCTCGTCTCCCTCGACACCCTGCGCGCGGACCACCTGGGCCTCTACGGATACGCGCGGGACACCAGTCCCAACCTCGACGCCCTCGCCGACCGGAGCGTGGTCTTCGAGATGGCGCTGTCCCACTCGTCCCACACCGCGCCGGCCCACCGGGCGCTCTTCCAGGCGCGGACCGTGTCCCGGACCACCCAGACCCACCCGGTGCTGGCCGAGGTGCTCGCCGAGGCCGGCTACCAGACGGCGGCCTTCACCGGCGCGGGCAAGGTGTCGGCGAAGCTGGGCTTCGATCGGGGCTTCCAGCACTTCGAGGAGGAGATCCGGGGGTTCGGGGCCTCGTTTCCGCGCATCGAGTCGTGGATCGAGGCGGAGGCCAGTCCGCCCTTCTTCCTGTTCCTCCACACCTACGACGTCCACCTGCCCTACGACCCGCCGCCGCCCTTCGACACGCTCTTCTCCGACGACTACGAGGGACCGGTCGCGGGCCCGCGCACCCGGGAGATCGTGCGCAAGGTCCTCCGCTACGGCGAGTACGAAGACTACGAGGGCGAGCTCGAGCTCACGCCGGAGGACCGCGCAGAGATGGTGGCCCTCTACGACGGAGGCATCCGCTACACGGACCGGTTCATCGCGAGGCTGGAGGCCGCGCTGCGCGCCCGGGGAGTCTGGGACGACACGGTCGTGGCCATCGTGTCCGACCACGGCGAGGAGTTCTGGGACCACGACTCCCTGGCCCACGGGCTCACCCTCTACCAGGAGGTGCTGCACGTGCCGCTGATCCTCCGGCTGCCCGGGGCCTTCGGGGCGGACTCGGCCGGCCGGCGCGTCGCCGAGCCCGTGCGCCTGATGGACCTGGCGCCCACGCTCCTCGAGCTCGCCGGAGTCGAGCCGCCCGACGCATTCCGCGGCCGCAGCCTGGTGCCCCTCCTGGACGGGGAGGCGCTGCCCGCCGCCTTCTTCCTGGGCGAGATCGACCAGGCCACGGCGCTGGTGCGGCATCCGTGGAAGCTGATCCGCAGGCCCCGTCTCCAGCACAGCGAGCTCTACCTGCTGAGCGAGGACCCCGGCGAGGTCGACGACCTGGCGGAGGCGCGGCCCGGCCGGACCCGCGAGCTGGAAGGCGAGCTCCGGCGCCTGATGAAGGCACCGGACCGGGGCCGGGTCGAGCCGGTGAACCCCGCCCGGGTGGACGACGACGAGCTTCGCGAGCAGCTGCGCGCCCTGGGCTACGTCGAGTGAGGCTCGCCTTCGCCCTGGGTCGGGCGCGGTAGCCAGAGGAAGCACGAAGCCCCCAGCGCCAGCGCCGCCAGCCCGCCCACGGTGGCCGGCGCGCCCGGACCCACGCGGTCGATCAGCCAGCCCGCGCCCAGGTTCGACAGGAACCCGCCCAGGCTCACGCCGAGCATGGCCAGCAGGCCCTGGCCCGTGGAGCGCAGCCGCTCGGGCACCACCGCGTCGACGTACATGGGGATGCCCAGCACCACGCCCCAGACCGTCACCCCGTGGAGGACCTGGGCTGCGGTCATGAGCTGGAGATCGTCGGTCAGACCGCTCACGAGCCAGCGCGCGCCCGCCGCCAGCATGCCGATGGCAATGACGCCGCGGGCCCCCAGGCGCGCGATGCTGGCGCCCAGGTAGGCGACGAGCGGCACCTCGAGCAGGAGCATCAGGATCCACATGCGGCTCACCGCATCCACCCCGCCGCCCTGGGAGCGCACGAGGATGGGGAAGAGCGCCATGGGGCCCTGCACCGACAGGTAGGACAGGAACGAGTAGATCATCAGCCGGCGGAAGGGACGGTGGCGGAGCAGCTCGCGCCAGTCGCCGCGCCCGGCGCGCAGGGACTCGGCGCCGCCCCGGGGCAGGGCGAGGGTGACGAGCGCTCCGACGGCCACCAGCCCCCCGGCCAGGGGGAACATGATGGCGAGCCCGGGCACGCCGCCCGCCCCGCCGGAGGAGCCGGCTTCGGGCGCGGTGGCGGCCAGCAGGAACGGGAAGCCGGCCACCACGATGCCGAACCCGACCGTGCCCCAGACCCGGACCCGCCCGAGCTCGTGGCCCCATCCCCGCCTCGTCAGCGCCAGGCTGACGGCCACCAGGTTGGGCAGCAGGGCGACCGAGAAGACCGCCAGGCAGACGGTGCCGAGGGCCAGGCCCGGGTAGCTGCGCGGCCAGGCGAGGGCGGCGTAGCCCGCGGCCGCGAACAGGCACAGGAAGAAGAGCACGCGGACCCGCGAGCCGCTGCGGTCGGAGAGCTGGCCCCAGACGGGCTGCATCACCAGTCCCACCAGCGGCGGGATGGCCATGATCGAGCCCACCTGCAGGCCGCCCAGCCCGGCGTTCTCGCGCAGGTACAGGCTGTAGAACGGGAAGAAGGCGCCCAGCCCGCCCAGCACGCAGAGCCAGACCAGAGACAGGGTGAACAGGTGGCTCATCGAGCCCCGGGCCGATCCTCGGCGGGGGGGACGGCTTCGTCGACGCGCGCCAGCACCGCGTCCGCGAGCCGGCCGCCCTCGCCCAGCAGGGCGGTCAGCCGGAACTCGACGTCCGGATGGCTCCGGCGTGCGGCCTCGACCCGCTCCGGGATGTCGCGCGAGCCGTGGCGGCCCGGCGAGAGGAAATAGGGATGGACCACGATCTCGCGGGCGCCGTCGGCCAGGCAGGCGGCCACACCCGCGGCGAAGTCGGGCTCGGCGATCTCCAGGTGCGCGACGTGCACCGACGAGCGGTCGCCGCGGTCTCGCAGGCGGGCGCGCAGGGCCTCGGCCACTGCCTCGAGCTGAGCGTTGGCCTCGTCCCGACGGCTTCCGTGGTCGACCAGCAGGATGGCGCGCGGGGCGCTCACCGGACCTTCGCCGCCCGGCCCGCACCGCGGGCTCCCGGCCGTACGCGCTCCGGGGGCTCCGTGGACCCGCCGGACCAGTACGGCGCGGTCACCACCAGGTTCGAGGCGAGGTCGATCCGGCAGGCGAGGCGCAGCTCGGGGTCGATGCGGTTGGCGCGCTTCACGCGGGCCTCGGCCTCGCTCTCGGGGGCGAGTCGCTCGCCTCCCGCCAGGATGGCCAGGCCGCAGCGCCCGCAGATGCCGTCGGCGCCGCAGGCGCTGGCCACGGGCAGGCCCGCCGCGCGGGCGGCCTCGAGAAGGCTGGTTCCCGCCGGGACGCGGATCTCGCGCCCGGACGGCTCGAATCGCACCTCGTGCTCCACCCGCCCAACATAGCCGCTGCAGACCCCGCCGCTGCCCGCCGCGCCGGTGTCGCCCTGTGTCGGCGCCGCGGGGTAGAATCGGGCCATGCCGAGCGCCGCGCTGCTGGTCATTGGAAACGAGATCCTCTCGGGCAAGGTGGTGGACACCAACTCGCCCTTTCTCGCCCAGGAGCTGCGCGCCCTGGGCGTGGATCTCGAGCGGATCCTCACGATCCCCGACGACATCGACCTGATCGCGGACGAGACCCGCGCCATGAGCGCGGCCTACGACTTCGTGTTCACCTCCGGCGGCATCGGCCCGACCCACGACGATCTCACCATGGACGGCATCGCCAAGGCCTTCGGACGGCCGATCGTGCTCTCCGACTCCATCGTGGGGCGCATCGAGCGGGCGACGGGCAAGGCGCTCAACGACAGCATGCGCAAGATGGGATACATCCCCGACGGCGCCACGCTGATCGACGCCGGAGACCTGTGGTTCCCGATCGTCGTCGTCGAAAACGTCCACATCTTCCCGGGCATCCCGGAGCTGTTCCGCAAGAAGTTCCACTCGATCCGGGAGCGCTTCCGGGGCATCCCCTTCCGGCTGAAGAAGGTGTACGTGACGCGCTTCGAGAGCGAGATCGCCGAGCACCTGAACGCGCTGCTCGAGGAGTTCCCGGAGCTGCTGCTGGGCTCGTACCCGCGCATCGGCGAGACCGACTACAAGGTCATGCTGACCCTCGAGTCCCGCGACGCCGACTACCTCGAGCGCTCGCTGCGGTCCCTTCTCGAGCGCCTGCCCGACGAGGGCGTCCATCGGGTGGAGTGATCTGGATCCCACCGGCCACGACACGCTCGCGTTCTATCTCGCCCACGTCCATCCGACGGTGGGCGGCACCGGCCTGCTGCTGGCGCTGCTGGCGCTGCGCGCGGGGATCGGACTGCGGCGCCGGCGTCGACTGCGCCAGCGGGGCGGGGCGGACGAGCGGCGCCGGCACCTGAGAGTGGCCAAGCCCGCCGTGGCCCTGGTGGCCCTGGCCCTGGTCGGAGGGCCGCTCTCCAGCTGGCTGCTGCGGGACTGGACGCCCTTCGAGCGGCTCCACGGCTGGCTGGGGCTGCTGGCCGCCGGGCTCTTCCTGGCCTCGGCGGCGCTGGGTCACCGCATCGAGGAAGGCAAGGGCCGGAGCTTCGACGCCCACGGCTGGCTCGGTCTGGCGGCCATGGCGGCCGGCGCGCTCGTCTTCGCCACGGGCTTCGTGCTCCTGCCCTGAGCCCGGGCGGGCCGCGCCGGCGCGCGGGGGATCAGAGGACGTCGACGCTCCGCTGGCGCAGCCACTGGTCGGCGAGCACCAGACAGGCCATGGCCTCGACCATCGGCACCGCGCGCGGCAGCACGCAGGGGTCGTGACGGCCCTGGGCCTCGAGGGTCACCGGGCGGCCCTCGCGGTCGACGGTCGACTGGGCGCTGCTGATGGTGGCCGTCGGCTTGAACGCCACCCGCAGCACGATGTCCTCGCCGTTGCTGATGCCGCCCTGGACGCCGCCCGAGCGGTTGCTGGAGGTGTGCGGGCGTCCGTCGTCGCCGGGCACGAACGGGTCGTTGTGCTCGAGGCCCGTCTGCCGCGTGCCGGCGAAGCCACTGCCGATCTCGAAGCCCTTGGAGGCGGGGAGCGACATCATCGCCCGGGCGAGGTCGGCCTCGAGCTTGTCGAAGACCGGCTCGCCCAGCCCCGGCGGCACGCCCCGCGCCACGCACTCGACCACGCCGCCCAGCGAGTCGCCCCGGCGCCGGGCGCCGTCGATGCGCTCGGCCATGCGCTCCGCGGCTTCCTGGTCCGGGCAGCGCACGGGGTTGGCCTCGACCTGCTCGAGGCTCACCGCACCCGGGTCGACCTTGGCCTCGATGTCCTGCACCCGGCTCACCCAGGCCAGCACCTCCACCCCGGCCGCCTGGGCGAGCAGCGTCCGCGCGATGGCGCCGGCGGCCACCCGGCCGATGGTCTCCCGGGCGCTGGCCCGGCCCCCGCCCTGCCAGTTGCGGATGCCGTACTTCGCATCGTAGGTGTAGTCGGCGTGGGAGGGCCGGTAGACGTCCCGCATGTGCTCGTAGGCCTCGGGCCGCGCGTCCTTGTTGCGCACGAGCACGGCGATCGGCGTGCCCAGGGTGCGGCCCTCGAACAGGCCCGAGAGGATCTCGGCGCGATCCTCTTCCTGGCGCGGGGTCGTGAGCCGGCTCTGGCCCGGTCGCCGGCGGTCGAGGTCGCGCTGGATCGCCGCCGCGTCGAGTGGCAGGCGCGGCGGACAGCCCTCGACCACCACCCCCACGCCCCCGCCGTGGGACTCGCCGAAGGTGCTGATGCGGAAGATGCGTCCGAACTCGCTGCCCATGCCCGGAAGGTAGCGGTCCGCCCGGGAGGCCGCGAAGGAGCCCGGGAGCGGCGAATTCGAGGAGCTGGCCCCGCGCGCTCGACCCGATCGGCGGCCCCGGTATCCTCCGTGGGGTCGCTGCGGCTGCCGCCGCGGCGGCGGCCCCCGCGGCGGCGGGCTGGGAGCCCGTGGATGGATCGATGAAGATTCGCAAGACCAAGCTGATCGCGACCATCGGACCGGCCTGCGACGCGCCCGACAAGCTGAAGGCCATGATGGAGGCCGGGATGAACGTCGCCCGGCTGAACTTCTCCCATGGGACCGCCGAGGACCACCGGGCCCGGCTCGAGCAGGTCCGCAACGTCGCCCACCAGATCGGCGCCAACGTCGCCACCATGGTCGACACCCGCGGCATCGAGATCCGCACCGGAAGGCTCAGCGGCGGCGCGGCGGTGCTGGTCCCCGGAGCCGAGTTCTCGCTGCTGACGGACTCGATCCTGGGCGACCCGACCGGGGTCTCGGTCAGCTACGACCGGCTCCCCGAGGCGCTGCGCCGCGGCTCGCGGGTGCTCCTCGACGACGGCAAGATCGAGCTGTCGGTCATCGAGGTGAAGAGCGACCGCGTCCGCTGTCGGGTCGAGTGCGGGGGCACCCTGCGCGACCGCAAGGGAGTGAACGTCCCGGACACCGAGCTGTCCCACGGCTCCCTCGATCCCCACAGCCACGGAGACCTGGCCTTCGCCGCCGAGAACCAGGTGGAGTACGTCGCGGCCTCCTTCGTCCAGACGCCCGAGGACGTCCGGGACATCCGCGAGTTCCTGGCGAGCCGCGGCGCCGACGACATCCCGATCATCGCGAAGATCGAGAATCGCGTGGGCGTGGCGAACCTCGCGGCGATCATCCACGAGGCCAACGGCACCATGGTGGCCCGGGGAGACCTCGGGGTGGAGCTGCCCATGGCCGAGGTGCCCCACGTCCAGAAGAAGATCATCAAGGCCACGGTCTCCAACGGGAAGCCCGTCATCACCGCGACCCAGATGCTCGACTCCATGGAGCGCAACCCGCGCCCCACCCGCGCCGAGGTGAGCGACGTGGCCAACGCCATCCTCGACGGCACGTCGGCGGTGATGCTCTCGGGCGAGACCGCCGCGGGGAGCTACCCGGTGGAGGCGGTGCGGACCATGGCGTCGCTGGCCCTCGAGGCCGAGGGGTCGCTGGCCGACTACGGGCAGCTGCAGCACATCAATCCGAACCCCTCCAACGTCATCACCGAGGCCGTGGCCCAGGCCGCGATCACCATGGCGAATCACCTGAACGCCAGCGCGATCATCGCCTTGACCGAGTCGGGGTTCACCGCGCGCATGATCTCGAAGTACCGGCCCACCAGTCCGATCCTGGCCGCCACGCCGTCGGAGCGGGTGGTGCACAAGCTCGCCATGAACTGGGGCGTCATCCCGATCCGCTCGAGCGGCACCGCCGACGACGCCGCGGCCATCGAGCTCACCGTCCGCCGGGCGCGCACCCTCGGCTATCTGAACGCCGGAGACGTGGTCGTGGCCACCGCCGGACACGCCCAGCGCACCGGCGGCACCAACATGATCCGGGTGCTCGAGGTCTGACGGGCCTCCTCCCGGGTCGTGGGCAAGCACCGCCACGAGCCGCCCCGAATCCCTTCACAGGAGAACCCCATGGCCACCACCGCCCCCGTCGAGCTTCCCTTCTACATGCAGGGCAACTTCGCCCCGGTCTCCGAGGAGACCACGGCCACCGACCTGCGGGTGACCGGCCGGATCCCCGAGAGCCTGCGCGGGCTCTACCTGCGCAACGGGCCCAACCCCCCGAACGGCGACCCCGGCCACTGGTTCGTGGGAGACGGCATGGTCCACGGCGTGCGGATCGAGGACGGGCGGGCCAGCTGGTACCGCAACCGCTGGGTGCAGACCCGGCACCTGCTGGAGGACGCCCAGTTCGTGAGCGAGGACGGCGGCATCGACCACAGCGCGGCGGTCGCCAACACGAACATCGTGAGCCACGCCGGTCGCATCTACGCGCTGGTGGAGACCTCGTTCCCCACGGAAATGGACGCGGGGCTCGGCACCGTGGGGACCAACGACTTCGGGGGACGCCTGGAGACGGGCTTCACGGCCCACCCGAAGATCTGCCCCACGACCGGCGAGATGCACGCCTTCGGCTATCGCTTCGCCCCGCCCTTCCTGACCTACCTCCGGCTGGACGCCCGGGGCGAGCTGGTGCAGGTGGAGGAGATTCCGATCCCGGCGCCGGTGATGATGCACGACTTCGCCATCACCGAGAGCCACGTGGTCTGGATGGACCTGCCGATCGTGTTCTCGTTCGACGCCGTCGCCGAGGGGCGGCGCATGCCGTATCTGTGGAGCGACGAGCATCCCGCCCGGCTGGGCCTGATGCCCCGCGGCGGCCGCGGCGACCAGGTGCAGTGGTTCGACATCGACCCCTGCTACGTCTTCCATCCGATGAACGCGTGCGAGCGGGACGGCCGCGTGGTGCTCGACGTGGCGCGCTATCCGGAGCTCTGGCGCGGCGACTCCGGCGGCTTCGACCAGGCGAAGCTGCACCGCTTCACCCTGGATCCGGCCTCGGGCCGGGCGAGCGAAGCGCCGCTCGACGATCGTCCGCTCGAGTTCCCGCGCGTGGACCCCCGCCGCGAGGGCCTGCCCAACCGCTACGGCTACGCGGTCCACGAGCCCATCGGCGGCGAGACCCAGGGCAGCGCGCTGGTGAAGTACGACCTCGAGGCCGGCGGCGCCGAGATCCACGACTTCGGACCGGGCCGCGCTCCCGGAGAGGGCGTGTTCGTGCCGTCGGGGCCCGACGCCGACGAGGACGACGGCGTCGTCATGACCTTCGTCTACGACGCCGCGCGCGACGCCAGCGACCTCGTGCTGCTCGCCGGGAGCGACTTCGCCGGCGAGCCCGTGGCGACCATCGAGCTGCCGGCGCGCGTTCCCTTCGGCTTCCACGGGAACTGGGCGCCCGAGCCCGCGGAGGGCTTCGCGCGGCCGGAGGGCGGGGACCGGGGCTGACCCGCGGCGGGCCGCGGGGTCCGTCCGGTCGTCGCCGGCTCAGCCCGTCTCCGCGGAATCCCCGTCGGGTCGCCGGTCGGCCACCCGCGCGACGACGATGCCCTGGGTGAGGATGATCCACCAGTTGGTGCTGCGGGCGAGGACCTCGCCTCGCGACTCCACGAGGGGCATCACCTCGGAGAACTCGAGGGGGCGTTCGTCGGGGAAGTCCCAGGCGCCCGCGGCCTCCAGGATCGCCCGGCTGACCCGGTAGAGCCAGGTCGGTGTGGGGAAGAAGATCACCACCAGGCCGCCGGGCCGGGTGGCGTCGAAGTGGGCCTCCACGGCCCGCGCCGTGTCCGCCGGGTCGAAGTGCTCGATCAGCCCCACGCTGAAGCAGACGTCGGCGCGCACGTCGCGACGGGGCATGCGGCGCACGTCCGCGTCGAGCACCCGGACCCGCGGATCGTCCCGGCGCTGCTCCCGGAAGAGCGCGAGGCCCGTGGGGTTGTTGTCCACGATCTCGTAGATCGCCGGCTCGAGCTGCTCGGTGATGGTGTCGAAGAAGCAGCTGCTGCCGCCGCCGATCTCGAGCAGCCTCGCCTGCTTCAGGTCCCCCCCGTAGAGCCGCAGCGAATCGATGAGCCTGCGGCCCGTGATCTTGCGGGTCGCCCCGGCGGTCAGCGCCGGGGCGCGGTAGTAGCGGTCCCAGTCGGTCTCGCGCTGGGGCTCGTCCGGCTCGGATCGGAACACCAGGAGCCGCTGGGCCGTGAAGCTGGCGAGGAACAGGAAGGTCTCGACCCCGATCTTCGTGAGCAGGACCGGCGTGTGGAAGCGCTGGACCAGGCCGTCGATCAGGAAGTACGACACGAGCATGAGGGCGACGACGAGAGTCAGGTACTTCGACACCTCGACCAGATAGGAATCGCGGGCCTTGAAGACGATGTGCTTGTTGAAGAGGAAGTTGAAGCCGCCGGCCACCGCCCGGGCCAGGGCCTGGGAGAAGAACAGGCTCGCGCCGAGGTTCCAGCTGATCGCGAACACGACCAGGTCCAGCGAAGCCGTCAGGATGGACGCGATCAGGAAGCGGAAGAAGACGAAGTAGACGCGAAGCGAATCCCAGACGGGGTTGAAGTGCGAGCCCGCGTTGCCGTCGGTGTAGACGGTCTCGATCTCGACCTGGCGGATCGGCAGCTCGCTCTCGTAGGCGCGCATCAGCATCTCGAGCTCGAACTCGTAGCGGGAGCTGTGCAGAGGGAGCAGCTCCTCCAGGAACTTCCGGGGGATGCCACGCAGCCCGGTCTGGGTGTCGTGGAGCCGGCCGCCGGTGATCATCCGGAGCACGATCCGGGAGGCCGTGTTGCCCACGCGGCTCCGCCACGGCACGTCGCCGGAGAAGCGCCGCACGCCCATGCAGAGCGCGTCCGGGTGGTCGGCCAGGCACTCGGCGACCCGGGCCACGTCCTCCGGACGGTGCTGCCCGTCGGCGTCCACGGTGACCAGGCCGCGCAGGTCCGGGTGATGGACGAGGGCGTGGTTGAAGCCGGTCTTGAGCGCCTCCCCCTTCCCGAGATTGATGAAGTGGGTGACCAGCTCCACCCTGGGAAGCTGCCGGAGTCGCTCGAAGACGGGGGCGTGGGCGGTGGAGGAGCCGTCGTTCACCACGACGATGAACGGATAGTCTCCCTCCAGCAGCCGGGCGACGAGCGCCTCGAGCCGCTCGTCGGGCTGATAGGCGGGGATCACGATCCCCGGCAGCGCTGCCTCCCCTGCTCTCACCGGCCGCTCGCTCCCCGCCGCTCGATGCGCACCATCCGAGCATCGGGTATGTCGAAGACCAGCTTGAATGCACCGGTCTCGAGGCGCCCCAGGACGTAGGCGGAGATGTCCGCGGGCACGGGCGCGGTGAGCAGCAGGTAGCCGATGGCGTTCGCCGGGTCCTCCGCGATGCGCGCGAAGGTGGCGGCGTCGGTCCGGTAGGGCCAGAACTCGCTGGCCGGAGCGTCGTGGTCGACGAAGACGCGGTCTCCGATCCCGGGGAGGTTCCAGAAATGCCGGTAGTTGGTCAGCACCCGGCCCTTGAACCCCCGCTCCTCCTGGTACCGCATCAGGAGCTCGTTGAGCTCGCGGTTGCCGGGGCCGAGCCGCTGCTCCCGATCGATCGCCGCCAGCCGAGCGTCGTCGGGCACGACGCTCCAGAACGCCACGGCCGCCGCGGCCAGCGCGGCTGCGACCCGGACCGGACCCGGGCGCAAGGGCGCCACGCCACCCAGCGCCCGGCGGACGACGAGCGCGCCGCCGGCGATGGAGACGGCGAGAAACGGGAGGGCGGGAGCCAGGTTTCGCGGTCCGTAGCTGAAGAAGAACGCCCAGATGAGGGTGAGCGGAACGGCGATCAGCCGGGTCGGCCAGACGGCCTCCCCCCGGACGCTGGAGACGAGGGTCAGCAGGGCGGCGACCCAGAGCAGCAGCGGGGGCAGACCCAGATGGGACGGCGCCGCCAGCGCCCGCTCCCATGGACTGCGTCCGGCGTGGGCGCCCGTCAGGGTCGTGGCGAGCTCGTTGCCCTCGTGGCCGCCCAGGACCTGGAGCTCCACGTAGACGTACCAGGGGGCGATCAGCACGGCGGCGATGGCCGCCATGCGCGCGCACGCCCGGAGCCGCGCGCTCCTGGGAGCCCCCGCCGTGGAGACCCAGAAGAGAATGGGCAGGACGAACGCGAGGTACAGCCCGCCCTGCTTGGTCAGCGCGCAGCCCGCCACCGCCAGCGCGGCCGCGGTCACCCGGGAGCGGTCCGACGCGGGGTCGTCGCCCAGGCGTCCCCAGAGAAGCGGGTACACCGCGAGCAGGCCCATGAAGGTGACCGGGAGATCGGCGTGTCCCGAGCCGATCCAGCGGCTCAGGGAGGCGCCGAGCAGGACCGCGAAGACGGGCGCCGCGAGCAGGAAGGACTCCTCGCGACGGCGCAGCCCCAGATCGAGGAGCAGCAGGCCGATGCCCACCGGAAACAGGGCCATCAGACCGTGGGGCAGGAACTGGAGGTCCTGGCCCTGGAGCACGTAGGCCAGGGACCAGTTGGAGGGAAGCAGCTGGGGGTAGTGCATCGTCCACCCGGGCAGCGTGCCGTGGGACCAGTCGAGGGCCCAGCGGTTCCAGGAGACGATGGAGTCCCAGAGCCGGAAGGCGTGGGTCGCCGAGGGGACGAAGAACGCCGCGAGGTATCCGACGGTGGCGACCGCCCCGACCAGGAGCGCGCCGGAGCCGCGACCCGGACGCTCGGCCAGGAAGTCGCGGACCTGGTCCCCCAGCGAACCCCGGTCGGCTCCGGTCCGGCTACGCAGCAGGACGAGCGCGACGGTGCCCTCCAAGGCCATCGCGACCAGCAGCGCCGGGCGCGTGTAGAGGCCGGTCAGCACGAGGCCCACGACCAGGAAGTGATTGGCCAGGAGGCTCAGACCGAAGCAGAGCGTCAGCGTCTGGATGGCGTTGGCCCCGTCCAGACGGAGCGCCCGCACGATCAGGAACCCGGGCAGGAACACCAGCTGAACGGCGGCCAGCGCGATCCACATCCACATCGCGCCATTCTACACGGGGGCCCCGCGCGGCTGCCGCCCCTCAGCGGTCGTCCCGACTGCGACGGGCTCGACGCAGGAGCACGTAGGTGGCGCCCGCGCCGCCATCTCGCGGCACGGCCGGGGCGAAGGCGAGCACGCGCGGGGCGACCGCGGGCTCGGCGAGCCAGCCGGGCAGCGCCGCGCGCAGCACCGGGCCGGACTCCCGGCCCTGGCTGCGTCCGTGGATCACCAGCAGGCAGCGCTCGCCGGCCGCGGCGGCTTCGGCGACGGCCGCGAGCACCCGGGCGCGCGCGCCGTCGCGGGTCTGGCCGTGCGGGTCGACGCGGCGCTCCGGGCGCGTCTGGCCGGTGCGCAGGCGGCGCAGGCTCCGCCGGTCGAATCCCGGGGCGAAGCCCAGGAGGGGCTCGTCGGGGTCGGGGTGCTCGAAGCCCTGCGCGGGCGGCGCCTCGTCGCGGGACGCGCGGGGCGCCGGCGCCGGCCGGGCCGAAGGGGGCGGCGGGGTCTTGTCCGGATCGGCCGGAGCCAGGGGCACGACCCCCTTCACGAGCTTCGCGAACGAGCGGTCGTCCCGGTCCTCGTCGTCACCCACGACCCGCCTCGCGCGGCGAGACGCCGTCGCCCCGGCCCAGGAGCGCCAGGGCCTTGCGGGTCGGGGCGCCGTGCCCGAGACCGCCCAGGGAGCCGGGGGCCAGCCAGCGATGGGCGTCGAACCCGGAGCGCCTCACCCGGCCCGACACGCCGCCGCAGCGGAACACGTGCAGCTCGAGTCGGCGGTGGGTGAACAGGTGCTCGACGCTCCCCACGCGATCGGCCGACTCGACGGAAAGGCCCAGGGCCTCCCCCAGCTGGCGGTGCAGTCCCTCCTCGGGCGCCTCGCCCCGCTCGAGGGGCCCGCCCGGCAGCTCCCAGAGCCCGCCCAGGAGACCTTCCTGGGGACGGCGCACGGCCAGCACCCGCCCGCGGCGCTCGATCCACGCGGCCACGGCCTCGAAGCGCCGGGCCTTCGGCTTCCGGGGCTTCACCGGCAGGGCTTCGGCGTCGCCCGCCGCGCGCGCGTCGCAGTGCCTGGCGAGGGGACACGCGGGGCAGTCCGGCGATCGCGGCGTGCAGACCGTCGCGCCCAGCTCCATCAGCGCCTGGTTGAGGTCGCCCGGGCGCGGTCCGTCGGCCAGCCGGGCGGCCTCCTCCCAGAGCGCGTCGACCACGTTTCGGCTGCGGACGTCCTCGCGAATGCCCCGGAGCCGCGCGAGCACCCGCACCACGTTGCCGTCGACGATGGGCGCCCGCCGATCGAAGGCGATGGACGCCACCGCACCCGCGGTGTAGCGACCCACGCCGGGAAGGGTGCGCAGCTCCTCGACGTCGTCGGGCAGCTGCCCGCCGTATTCCTCGACGATCTTCACCGCGGCGGCCTTCAGGTTCCGGGCGCGCGAGTAGTAGCCCAGCCCCGCCCAGTGGCCGTAGACGTCGTCGCGGTCGGCGCTCGCCAGGGAGGCGACGTCGGGGAAGCGCTCGAGGAAGCGCTCGTAGTAGGGGATCACCGTCTCGACCCGGGTCTGCTGGAGCATGGTCTCGGAGATCCAGATCGCGTAGGGATCGTCGGTGCGACGCCAGGGCAGGTCGCGCCGGTTGGCGTCGTACCAGCGCAGCAGCGCTCCGCGCACCCGGCGGGCGGAGGCCGGCCCGCTCACAAGACGACCGGCAGCACGCGTTCCAGGGCGATGCCCCGGGCGCCGACCCGGGTGCCCACGGCGTGCACTTCGACCCCGGCGCGCGCGGCCCGGCGCAGGGCCTCGGCGTAGTCGGGGTCGATGTCGTCGGCGGGCTCGACGCGATCGCAGTCCCCGCGCTGGACCACGAACAGCAGCGCCGCCCGGACGCCGCGGCGCGCCAGCCGCTCGAGGGTCTGCATGTGCCGGCGTCCGCGGGTGGTGACCGAGTCGGGGAAGCGGGCGCAGCGGCCCTCGGCCAGGGTCACGCTCTTCACCTCGACGTACGCCGGACGCGGGTCGGACGGGTGGTCGTCGAGGGCGAAGTCCAGGCGCGTCCTGACCGTCTCTTCGGGATCGCGCAGGGCGTCGGGCAGCGTGACCTCGCGCCGCAGGCTCCCGTAGCCGGCCAGGGCGGGAAGGGCGCCGGCGGCGAGGATGCGCTCCGCCAGCTGGTTGGCGCGGGCGGTGTTGGTCCCGACCCAGACCCGGCCCACCCGGATCATCTCGAGGCTGTGGCGCAGCTTGCGACGGGGGTCGTCGTGGCTCTGGCAGCGCACCGCGGAGCCCGGCGCGTTCATGCCGCGCATGCTGCCGGGGTTCGGGCAGTGCACGGTGAGCACGCGGCCGTCCTCGGTCTCGACGTCGGCGAGGAAGCGCTTGTAGCGGCGCACCAGCCGCCCGGGCACGTCGGCCTGGAGCGGCAGCCTCACGGGCTGGCGGGCGCGGACCCGGCGGGCGCTGCGGGTCCGGCCCCCAGTCGCGCGTCGATGTGGGACTCGACCCAGCGCGGGTCCCACCACTCGACCGGGTTCACGTACTCGCCCCCGACGAGGATGGCGAAGTGGAGATGGTCTCCGCCGGCGAGGCCGGTGGCGCCCGATCGGCCGAGCACGTCGCCCTTCTCGAGGACCGTGCCTTCGGCGACCCCGATCTCGGAGAGGTGGCCGTAGAGGGAGTGGACGCCCAGGCCGTGGTCCACGATCACGCAGCGGCCGTAGATGCCGAGCTCGCCGGCGAACACCACGGTGCCGGCGTTGGAGGCGGTGACCGGCGCCCGGGAGGTGGCGGCGAGGTCGAAGCCGTAGTGGCGCGCGTCGGAGATGGCCCGGCCGCCCACCTTGTACTCGCGGAACTCGGCGAAGCGGCTGCGCACGGCCGAGTTCCGCCACTGCTCGAAGGCGCCGTGGAAGGACCGCGCGCTGCTCGAGCCCGAGACGATCTGGCGGATGCGCGCCTCGTTGCGCTGGCGCAGGTCGCGGTTCACCTGCCGGAACGCTTCGACCGGATCGTCGGTGGCGAGTCCGCTGGCCTCGGCCAGCGGAACGGCCACGCGCTCGAGGAAGTCCCCGGGCAGCCGGACGTCGCCGCGGGCGAACTCGCGGCCGCGAACGCGCACGTTCACGCCCCGGGCCGCGGCGTTGCCGGCCAGGTCCTCGGCCAGGAGCTGGATCTCGGGGCTGGCCCCGGCCTCCACGGGAACGGCGAAGATGACGGCGCGCCGGCCGGGCCCCTCGGCGTCGCCGAGCGGGTGGCCCCGGAAGAAGGCCTCGCCGACCCGGACACCGTCGCGGGTGGTCTTCTCGTCCACCTGGTAGACCAGGGCCCCGGCGCCGCCCTGCTCGACGTAGGTGATTCCGCTCTCGAGCTCGATCTCGGGGGGCGAGGTGTCGATGCGGATCGCGATCCGCGCCTCGGCGGTGTTGCCCTGGAAGCCGCCGCGCCAGGACCAGTCGCGGGCGGTGACGACCACCGTCGCGTCGCCGTCGCGGAGACCGAGCTCGGCCGGGTCGAGGTCGAGCTCGACGCTGCGCCGGTGGCTTCCCGGCGCCCCCCCTGCCATGAAGCTCCCCGGGAAGGCCTGGGCGAGCAGCTCGCGCTCCCCGCTCGCGTCCAGCAGGCGGACGTCCAGGCGGCGCAGGCCCGAGCCCTCGTCGGCGAGCTCGACGCCGAAGGGCGGCGGGTCCACACCCAGGACCATCCGCTCGGGCGCGCGGATCTCGGGCGGGTCTCCGTCGAGACGCGTGAACGCGAGCGCACCGACCGCCACGAGGAGGCCGAGGAGGGCGAGAACGAGCCAGCCGCGAAAGGTCATGGCGCGCGAGTCTACCAGAGGACCCGGGCGTTGACGCCGGCACCGGCCTTGCCGAAGCTCGCCGGCCACGGAGGGAACCCGCCCTGGCTCCGATCCCCGACACGACGCTCCGCGACCTGGTGCTGGTCCGCCACGGAGAGACCGAAGGCGAGTCGAGCATCCGCTACCACGGCTCGGGCGACGTCCCGCTCTCCGAGACCGGACGCGCCCAGATGCGCGCGGCGGGCCGTCGCCTCCCCCGGCGCGACTTCGGAGTGGTGATGGCGAGCCCGCTCTCCAGGTCGTTCGAAGGCGCGCAGATCGTCGCGCCCGGTCGCAAGGTCGTCCTGGAGGACGGCTTCCGCGAGATCGACTTCGGCCGCTGGGAAGGGCTGACCCGGGAGGAGATCCGGGACCTCGACCCCGACCTCTACGAGGCCTGGATCCGGCGTCCCGAGGCCTTCGCCTATCCCCAGGGCGAGAGCCGGGAGACGTTCGCCGCGCGGGTCGAGGCCGGACTCGAGAGGCTGCTGGCCCTGCCGGTGGAGAGCGCGCTGCTGGTGCTCCACAAGGGGGTCATCCGCACCATCGTCCGGCGGCTCTGCGGTGTCGCCCTGGAGCCGGAGGAGCCCGCCCTGGGCGAGATGGTCCGGGTGACGGCGGGGCCCGGCGGCTGGGATCGGGTGGCTCCGGAGCCTGCGGCGGGCTCCTGAGGGCGGCGTCCCGCCGATCTGGCGCCCGACATCGCTGCTGTGTGACATCGATCCCGTGTGACACCGGGTCCGGTCGATTTCGTGCGGGTCTCTCGTTCCCGACGGCGTTCTCGTGATAGGCTGACCACATGGGCGGCTCGGCGCATCGGTGCGCCGCCGAGGGCCCGGCGGCGAGCCTGGACAGGCCGCTCGCAGCGCGCGCGTCGTCTGGGCGTGTGGCTGCAGGGCTGGCAGCGGTGGTGCTCGTCCTGGCCGTCACCTACGCCCCCATTCTCGACGCGGGCTTCCTCACCTACGACGACGACAAGTACGTCACCGCAAACCCCGTGGTCCAGGCGGGGCTCACGGCCGAGGGCGTCACCTGGGCGTTCTCCTCCATCCACGATGCCAACTGGATTCCGCTGGTCTGGATCTCGCTGATGCTCGACAGCGAGCTCCACGGGCCGGAGCCCCGCGGCTATCACGCGACCAACGTCGGGCTCCACGCGCTGGCGACGGTCCTGCTCTTCGCCGCGCTCTACCGGCTGACGCGCGCACCGTGGCGCTCGCTCTTCGTCGCCGGGCTCTTCGCGCTGCATCCGCTCCACGTCCAATCGGTGGCCTGGATCGCCGAGCGCAAGGACGTGCTGTCGGGCTTCTTCTGGATGGCGACGCTGCTGGCCTACACGTTCCACGTCGAGCGTCCATCCCTCCTCCGCTACCTGGCGATGGCCATCTCCTTCGCCCTGGGCCTGCTGTGCAAGGCGACCCTGGTGACCCTGCCCTTCGCGCTGCTGCTGCTGGACTTCTGGCCCGGCAACCGGCTCGCGACCGGCGAGGGCGGATCCCGGGCGCTCGCGAAGCGGGGCGCCTGGCTCGTGGCCGAGAAGCTTCCCCTGATGGCGCTGTCGGCCCTGGCCAGCGGCGTCACCCTGATGGCCCAGGGCCGGGGCGGCGCCATCCGCATGGCCCACCTGGACTGGACGGAGCGCGTCGCGAACGCGCTCCTCTCCTACGTCGTCTACGTGCGCCGGACGTTCTGGCCGTCGGATCTGTCGTTCTTCCATCCCCACCCGGAGCCTCAGCTGGGGTCTCCGGAGGTGTGGGCGGCGGCCGCCGGGCTGGGGGCGGCTACGGCCGCGCTGGTCTACTGGGCGGGGCGATCGGCGGCGGGACGTCCCGCGTGCGTCGGCTGGCTCTGGTTCCTGGGGACCCTGGTTCCCATGCTGGGCATCGTGCAGGTGGGCGGCCAGGGCATGGCCGACCGCTACATGTACATCCCGCTCGTCGGCCTGGGCGTGGCGGTGGCCTACAGCTGGCCCGCATGGCAGGGAGCGCGGGCCCGCGCCGGGCTCGGGGTGTCCGCGGTGGCGTTCGTCGCGACCCTCGCGGTGTGTGCGCTCCTCACGCGCATCGAGGTGCCCTACTGGCGGGACAGCGAGTCGCTCTACGGTCGCGCCATCGAGCTCGAGCCCCACAACCCCACCGCCCACTACGAGCTGGCCCGCCACCTGAACGCCCACGCACGTCACGCCGAGGCGGAGGCCCACGCCCGGGAGGCCGTGCGGATGGTCCCCCTCTGGTCCGACGCCTACCTGAACCTGGGCGCCGCGCTCATCGGCCAGGGCCGCCACAGCGAGGGGATCGCCGCCATCCGCCGCGCGGTGGTCCGGGAGCCCGGCTCCTCCGAGGCGCGGCTCGTGCTGGCGAGCGCCTTCATCGAGACGGAGCAGCTCGCCAAGGCGCGGGCCGAGCTGCGGACGGTGATCCAGATGAGTCCCGAGTCCCTCACACCGCGCCTCTCCCTCGGCTCCATCGAGGAGCGGCTCGGCCACAGGGCGGCGGCGTTCGACCAGTACGAGGTGGTGTGGCGCTCGGCGCCGGGCACCGCCGAGGGCGCCGCGGCCGCGGGCCGCCTGGCCCAGCTCGTCGACGGCTGGCCGGAGGCGCCGCCGCGGAGCGTGACCCTGGGGCGGATCGCGGCCGAGGCGCTGTCGCGGCGCCAGCCCGAGACCTTCGGTCTCCTGGCCCGGCGCCTCGGCGGTCGACCGGGCGGTTCCGACGCCGACGTGCAGCGGGTCGACTGAGGGCCGGCGGGGTCGGGACCCCGCTCGTCAGTCTTCGTCGGACTCTCGGAGCCTGGCCAGGACGCTGTAGTCCTCCAGCGTGGTGGTGTCGCCCACCGTCTCCTCGCCGGACGCGATGTCCCGCAGCAGCCGCCGCATGATCTTGCCCGAGCGGGTCTTGGGCAGGGCGTCGGTGAAGCGGATGTCCTTCGGCTTGGCGATGGCGCCGATCTCCTTGGCGACGTGGTTGCGCAGCTGCTCGACCAGGGGATCGCCCGCCCCCACGCCGCTGCGCGGCGTCACGAAGGCGACGATGGCGGTGCCGGTGATCTCGTCGGAGCGACCCACCACGGCCGCCTCGGCCACGTCGTCGTGGGAGACGATCGCGCTCTCCACCTCCATGGTGCCGATGCGGTGGCCCGAGACGTTCATCACGTCGTCCACCCGGCCCATGATCCAGTAGTAGCCGTCCTTGTCCTTGTGGGCGCCGTCGCCGGCGAAGTAGACGTCCTTCCACTTGCTCCAGTACACCTCCTCGAAGCGCTCGGGGTCGCCCCAGATGCCGCGCAGCATGCCCGGCCAGGGGCGCTCGAGGGCGAGGAGCCCGCCGTCCGGCGGCTTCACCGGCCGCCCGTCCTCGTCGAGGACGTTCACGTGGATGCCCGGGAAGGGCCGGGTCGCCGACCCCGGCTTGGTGGGCACCGCGGACGGCAGCGGCGAGATCATGATCCCGCCCGTCTCCGTCTGCCACCAGGTGTCCACGATGGGGCAGCGCTTGCCACCGATCACCTTGTGGTACCAGATCCAGGCTTCGGGGTTGATGGGCTCGCCCACCGTGCCCAGCAGCCGCAGGCTCGAAAGGTCGTGGGCCCTGGGCAGTTCGTCGCCCAGACGGATGAAGGTGCGGATGGCGGTGGGCGCCGTGTAGAAGATGGTCACGCCCCACTTGGCGATCAGCTCCCACCAGCGGTCCGGGCCCGGATGGGTGGGCACGCCCTCGTACATCAGGGTGGTGGCGCCGTTCGCCAGCGGGCCGTAGACCACGTAGGAGTGGCCGGTGACCCAGCCGATGTCGGCGGTGCACCAGTAGACGTCGGTGTCCTTGAGGTCGAAGATGGCCTTCGAGGTCGTCGCCACGTGGGTGAGGTAGCCGCCCGTGGTGTGCAGGATGCCCTTCGGCTTCCCGGTGGTCCCGCTGGTGTAGAGGATGAAGAGGGGGTGCTCCGCGTCGAGCTTGGCCGCCGGGCAGCGAGGCGAGGCGTTCGCCATCAGGTCGTGCCACCAGTGGTCCCGCCCGTCGCGCAGCGAGACGTCCTGCCCGGTGCGCTTCACCACCACGATGTGCTCGACCGACGGCGTCGCCTCGGCGGCCTCGTCCACGACCTCTTTGAGGGCGAACGGCGCCCCGCGCCGATAGCCGCCGTCGGCGGTGATGATGGCCTTGGCGCCCGCGTCGTTGACGCGGTCCCGGAGGCTGTCGGCCGAGAAGCCGCCGAACACGATGCTGTGGGGCGCGCCGATCCGGGTGCACGCGAGCATGGCGATCGCCAGCTCGGGGATCATGGGCATGTAGAGGGCGACGCGGTCGCCCTTGCCCACGCCGAGGTCCTTCAGCACGTTGGCGAACTTGCAGACCTCCCGGTGGAGCTCCGCATAGGTGATCACCCGGGTGTCGCCGGGCTCGCCCTCCCAGATGATGGCGGCCTTGTTGCGGCGCCAGGCGTTCTCGCCCTCGAGGTGCCGATCGAGGCAGTTGTAGCTGACGTTGGTCTTCGCCCCGACGAACCACTTCGCGAAGGGGGGCTTCCACTGCAGCACCTTCTTCCACGGCGAGAACCAGTGGACGTGCTCCTTCGCCATCTTCGCCCAGAACTTCTCGGGGTTCTTCTCGCCGAGCGCCCGGTACTCGTTCACCGTCTTCTTGTTCCAGTTCGCGCGACGCGTGAACTCGGCGTCCGGCTTGAAGACGCGCTTTTCCTTCAGCAGGGATTCGATGTCCGACATCCGTGGCTCCTGTGGCTTCCGCTGGTTCTCGGGTCCGGGACCGGCTAGCCGGCCTCGACCCAGGCTTCGACTTCGTCCGGGCGTTTGGGGAACGCCGCGCTCAGGTTCTCGTGACCGTCCGGGGTCACCAGCACGTCGTCCTCGATGCGAACGCCGATGCCGCGCAGGCTCTCGGGCGCCTGCTCCGCGTCGGCGGGAACGTAGATGCCGGGCTCGACGGTGAAGACCATGCCGGGCTCGAGGGGGCGGGGCTTGCCCTGCGTCGAGTAGGCTCCGACGTCGTGGACGTCGAGTCCGAGCCAGTGGCTGGTCCGGTGCATGTAGTAGGGGCGGTAGGCGCCTTCGCGCACCAGGTCGTCGACGGTCCCGGAGAGCAGCTTCAGCTGGACCATGCGTTCGACGAGCGTGCGCAGGGTGACGTCGTGGATGCTCTCGAGGGTGGCGCCCGGGCGGCAGGCGTCCAGCGCGGCCAGCTGGGCGTCGAGCACGGCCTCGTAGACCGCGCGGTGGGCGCCCTCGAACCGCCCCCCCACCGGGTAGGTGCGGGTCACGTCGGCGGCGTAGCCCTGGACCTCGGCGCCCGCGTCGATCAGCACCAGCTCGCCGTCGCGCAGGGGCTGGTCGTTGCGGATGTAGTGGAGGACGGTGGCGTTGGGCCCCCCGCCCACGATCGTGGAGTAGGCGGCGCCGGCTCCGCCCCGGCGACGGAACACGTGGTCGAGGGCCGCCTCGAGCTCGTACTCCATGCTCCCCGCCCGGGCCAGGCGCGCGGCCTCCCGGTGCGCCTCGCAGGTGACGTCCTGGGCCAGGCGCATGATGGCGAGCTCGTCCGCGTCCTTGAAGAGCCGCATCTCGTGGACGATGGAGCGCGGGTCCACGATCTCCGAGGCCGGGTCGATGCCGATGCGCGAGCGCCGGCGCAGGTCTTCGAGCACCTCCACGAGCCGGCGGTCCAGGGCCCGGTCGCGCCCCAGCACGTGGTAGATGCGACGCGCCTTCTCCAGCAGGCCGGGGAGCCGGGAGTGGAGGTCCGCGATCGGGTGGGCCTCGTCGGCGCCGAAGTCCTCGCGGGCGCCCTCGATGCCCGGGCGATACCCGGTCCAGGTCTCCGCCTCGGGCTCGCGCGGCTGGACGAACAGGGTGAACGGCGGGCCGCCGTCCGTACGCAGCACCGCCACCGCCTCGGGATGGTCGAAGCCCGTCAGGTACCAGAAGTCGCTGTCCTGGCGGAACGGGTACTCGGTGTCGTTGGACCGGGTGACCATCCGCGCGCCCACGAACAGGGCGACGGCGTCCTTCCCCATGGCCTCGAGGACCCGCTGGCGACGAGCGTCGAACACGCGCGCAGTCTATCGCAGGAGCGGCGGCGCCTGGGCACACACGACGCTGACGTCCGCACAGTAGCTCGCGCAGACGCGGCGCTCGTGGGCCACCGCGGTGTAGAAGAGCCCGCCGTCCTCGGGACCCGGAAGGCGCTGGGTGCGCACCGCGCCGGGCCCGCTCTCGAGGGCCTCGACCCAGTGCAGGTGGCCGCTCCAGCGGGCGACCAGCACGCGGCCGTCCTCGCCGGCGCGCACCTCCTGGACGAAGTCCAGGCGACTGGGGAACGCCGGGTCGAGCAGCACCCGCGGCGCCGTCGCGAGGTCGCGCGCCGGGTCCGTGGCCGGGAAGACCGCCAGCGAGAGCCGTCGGCCGCCCTCGCCCGAGGCCACGGCCAGGTAGCCCGCCCCCTCGGCGTCGAAGGTGACGAACTGGACCTCGTCCGTCTCGATCCGGGTGCGCTCGATGCCGTCGAGACCGACCACCAGGGCCGGCCGCGTGGCCCCGCGCGGAGCGTCCGGTCCGGCGGGAAGGGCCTCGCCTCGCTCGTCCAGGAGGTCCGTGGTGAGCCAGACCTCCTGCCACACCGGGTCGTAGGCCACGCTCTTGGGGGCCAGGCGCCGCCCGGGGCCCGCCCGCAGCCGCCACTCGGCGACGATCCCGCCGTCCTCGTCGAGGATCACCAGGGAGCCGCTTCCGCGCTCGTCCGGGGCCGAGTAGCGGGTGGCGAGCAGGTGGCCGTCGGGCCCCAGGGCCAGCTCGTTGAGGAAGGGGCCGGCGCCGGGGAGCCGCACCACCGCTCCGCCGTCCGCCTCCACGAAGCCCGCCGAGCCGAAGAAGGTGGTGAAGTAGATCCTGCCGTTGGGATGGGCCAGCACGTCCCAGACGCCCGAGGGGTCCGGCTCGTCGGGGCCCGAGACGTCGATCGGCTCCAGCCAGCGCTCGATGTCCAGGTCGAAGCGCCCGATGAGCGCCGGCCCGCTGCGCCGGAGGTCCGCGCGGGGGTCGCCGCCGGCCCGCCTCAGCTCGGACCAGAAGGCGGACAACCCCGTGTACAGGACGCCGCCCCGGCGGTCTCCGAACCAGGCGCAGAAGCGCTCCTGGGCGCTCGGCGCCGGCGCGGTGTGGACGGAGGCCGCGATCGGCGCCGGGGACCGGGGCGGATCGGCCGGCCGCTCCGGCTCGCCGAGAGGGCTCCAGGTCCCACCACAGCCCCAGAGGACCGGGAGGAGCAGCGCCCACATGAATGCGAACACGTTCGCGCGCGCGAAACGGGCCCGCTCCGCCCCGCCGGCGACTCGGTGCGCAACCTCGGGTTGCCCTGCCAACCAGGGCTGCATCTTGTGCAAGTCACTGAAAAACAAGGGTCCATGCCCTGCCATCGGAATGAGGAGCGGAAGGGGCGCTCCTGGATTGGTCGGCCGTGCCGCTCAATGTGGCATCTCCGGACCGGACCGATCCCCGCTGCCGCCGGCGACGCTCGCGCCGAGGCGAGAGTTTCTCTCGAAATTCCGGCCAGTTGCGGCGTTGCCGCGAGAACGACGAGGTCTGGCGCCGAGTTGGCACGCAACCTGCTCTAGCAACCGGTCAAGAACTGGTCTGAATGCCTCGATCGACAAATGGGCGCGCTCGATCGGGACATTCGGAACTCCGAGGCGGTGGGTGCCAGGACACAAGGCGCTTTCCCCCAGACGGCACCCCGCCTTTCATCCATCGCCTCGGGGGCCAGATCTCAGGACACCCCTCGACCGAGCGCATCCGGTCGAGGGGTTTTCCTTTTCCGGGGTCCCGGTCCAGGGGCCAGGTCCCGAGGTCCCGGGGTCCAGGTCCGAGAGCGGGCGGGCTCAGCGCCGCCGGCGGGTCCGCTTCTCCGGCCGCTTCTCGTCGACCGGCTCGGCCGCGACCTCGCCCAGGATCTCGACCACCTCGCCGCCGAACTCCGACGCGAACCAGCTCTTCACCTCGGGCAGCTCGGTCAGCGCGCCGGGCTCGCTGGGATCGAGCCAGGCGATGGCCTCCAGCGCGGCGTTGGGGCACAGGACGCCCGGGTCGAGCTCGAGGTCGGCCGCGCGGGCGGTGCGCCACTTCTTCAGCTGGGTGACGCGCCGCTCGGTCCGGCGGTCCATGCGCCGCCGGCTCGCACCCTCGAGCTTCGGGATCGGTCCATGGTCCTTCTTTCGACCCTTGCGGATCGCGGTGAGGATGTCCCGGCCCATGCGCCGCAGGATGAGCTCGGTCACGCCCTTGATGCGTCCGAGCGCCTCCAGCGAATCCGGTCGCGTCTCGGACAGCTCGAGCAGCGTGCGATTGCCCAGCACCTTGAACGGGGGGCGGTCGACCTCGCGTGCCCGGGCGTCGCGGGTGAGGTACAGCTCGCGCAGCACCGCGAGGCTGGTGGGGTCGAGCTTCCTGGCGCCCTTGATCCTGAGATAGCCGAGGGTGTCGAACTCGCGGGCGGGCCACTCGCGCTTCATCAGGCTCTCGAACTCGGCCTCGGCCCAGGCGAGGCGCTTGCGCTTGCGCAGCTCGCGTTCGAGCTTCTCCGAGAGACGGATGAGGAACTGCACGTCGGCGGCCGCGTAGGTCTGCTGCTTGTCCGAGAGCGGACGGCGCGACCAGTCCGACCGCTGCTCGTCCTTGGGGAGGCAGACGTCGAAGTGATGCTCGATGAGAGCCGCCAGCCCGACGCTCGGGTAGCCGAGCAGCTGGGCGCTCACCATGGTGTCGAACAGGCTCGCAAAGCGGAAGCCGCAGTCGCGCTTCAGCACGAACAGGTCGTACTCGGCGGCGTGGAAGACCACGCGCACGCCCGGGTCGGCGAACACGGGACCGAGCGGCGCCAGCTCGGCGGGTCCGCCGAGCGCCAGAGGGTCGATCAGGTACGCGTGCTTGCGGGTGGCGATCTGGACCAGGCAGGTCTTGTCGAAGTAGTGGTAGAAGCTGTCCGCCTCGGTATCGACCCCGAGGATCTTCTCCGAACGCAGGTCCTTCGCCAGCGCTTCGAGGTCGCTCTGGCGGTCGATGATCTCGAAATCAGCCAATCAAGACCTCTGCCCCGATGGGGCCCAGCTCTGGGGCGCTGCATGGAGGCGACGCGATGGGTCGTCGACTTCGCGGCCGGCGCCAACCTCGGAAATCCCGAGCCAGTCTCCGAGATCGGCCTCCGAGACGAGCATCGAAACCTGTGCTGGGGGGGCACGAGCCGCCGTCCCGGAGGGTGCGGCCGGTGGACGAATCCTAGCCGAGGGTCCCCGCCCGGGAAACGGGGCACCGGCGTGTGCTGCGGGAAAAGCGCCAGAACGGCCGAGAGAAGGGGCGCGGGGTGAGCGCATCCGCCCCTTCCACGAGCGGATCCGCGCTGGTGTGCGCGAAGCCGCACGCCGCGGGCGCCCGGGCGGCCGCGAGCGAGGCGGCGCGCCTCGCCGGGCCGGTCGCCGGCCCGGGCCCGCCGGGGGCCCTGTGGCTGGCGCTGGGCGGGAGCTGGGAGGCCCACGAAGGCAGCGAGACCCTGATCGCGGCCGGGCTCGAGGGTCTCGAGGCCGTCTGGCCCGGGGCCGGGGAGGTCGCCATCGCCACCCGCAGCGCCGGGCTCCTGGGCGCCGGAGGCGAGTGGCGCGAGCGCCCCGCCGTGGGGGTCCTGGCGGTCGGCGGCCGCGAGATCCGCGCCTTCTCGGTGCCCGAGCTGGCCGGCGAGGAGGACCGGGCCGGCCCGGAGGCGGCGGCGCGGATCGGCCGCCCGCTCGAGCCCGGTGACGCGGTCGCGGTGTGGTCCGACGCGGCGCACCTGGCGCCCGGCGCGCTCCTCGCATCGCTGGTCCCGAGCCTCGCGCCCGCGCGCCTGGCGGGCGGCGGGCTCTCGCCACCGGCCGGCGAGGCCCCGGGCTTCGCCCACGCTGGACGCATGCTCGGGGCCGGGCTGGTCGGCTGGCACGTCCCCGGCGCCTGCGCTCCCAGCGTGCAGGGAGCCAGCGCCTGCCACCCCCTCACTCCGCCCCTGGTGGTGAGCCGCTCCCGGGGCCACTGGGTCCTGGGGCTGGACGGCCGGACGGCCCTCGACGTCTTCCGCGAGGCGGCGGGCGGCGCGCTCGCGAAGGACCCGGGGCGGGCGGCGCGGGTGCTCAAGCTGGCGCTCCTCGACGACGGCAAGCCCGACGCCGCCGAGCCGCGCGCGCTCTCCAACGTGATCGGCTTCGACGCCCGGCGCGGCGCCTTCTCCGTGGCGCGGCCCGTGGAGAGCGGCCGGCGGGTCATGCTCGTCCAGCTCGATGCGGACCGCGCCCGGGCCGAGCTCGACCGCGCGGTCGGCCACATCGCGGCCGGGCCGCCCCGGGACTGGGCGGTCTACTTCGGCTGCCGGGGGCGAGGCGAGGCGCTCTTCGGGATCGACGGCCTCGAGTCCGGGCTGATCGAGCGCGGCATGGCCGGGACCCCGTGGCTCGGCGTCGAGGCCGATCACCAGTTCGCACCCGGGCCGGACGGGGCGTCGCCCCTCCAGCCCTCCAGCTACGCGGGCGTGCTGATCGCCGCTCGATGCCGGGCGAAGGCAGGGGCCGGACCGATCGGCTAGGATGTTTCGATAAACAGAACTTCGTTCCGATAAACGGAACATCTTCTCAGGGCTCCATTCCGGAGCTGCGTGCCGGAGCTCCCAGTCGAAGCCTCGGGCCGAAGCCTCGGGTCGGAACGGCGTTCTCACGGGCGAGACCCCGGCCGGCTCCTCCGGCCGGCCCCTTGCGCGGGGTCCGCGGGTCCATGGGGAGCGCGTCGTGTCCCAGATCGAATCCCAGGCCGGCTTCCGGGCGGGCTCCCGAGCCGACGCGCAGGCCGCCGGCTCCCTCGAGCGCGGGATCGATCTGCTGCTCCACCTGCAGCGCGCGGGCAGCGCCCAGGGCGTCAGCGAGATCGGCCGCGCCCTCGACTGGCCCAAGTCCACCGTGCACCGGCTGCTGAGCACGCTGACCTCGCGCGGCTGGGTGGAGCGCGACGAGCGCGGCCGCTACCGGCCGGGCTTCGGCCTGGTGGCGCTGGGCCTCGGGGCCCTGGCCTCGGAGCCCCTGGTGGCGGCGGCGCGCCCGGTGCTCGAAGCCTGCGCCCGGCAGCTCGAGGAGACCGTCTTCGTGGTGGCGGACCGGGCGGGCGACCTGGTGGTGCTCGACAAGGCCGAGGGCAGCGGCTTCCTGAGGGCGGCGCCCCAGGTGGGGAGCCGGGTTCCGATCCACGCCACCGCGTCCGGGAGCCTCTACCTGGCCCATGCCCCGGAACGTCTTCGCCAGCCCGACGGCGAGCCCGAGCGTTTCACCCAGCGCACCCGCACGGCCCGCGCCGAGCGCGACCAGGCCGCGCGCCAGGCGCGGCAGCGCGGCTGGGCGCTCAACCGCGAAGAGTGGATTCCCGGCCTCTCGGTCGTGGCCGCACCCATCCTGGTCGAGGACAGCCTGCGCGGGGTGGTCGCCCTGGCGGCCTCGACCCCGCGGCTGGAGCAGATCGGTCTCGAGAAGGCGGCGGCCGCCGTCGTGGGAGCCGCCGAGCGGGTCGCCGGCCGGCTGGAGGGCCAGACCGGGTCCATGGAAGGAGCATCGCGATGAAGGTGTGGATCGACGGCCGCGTGGTGGAGAGGGCCGACGCCCGCATTCCCGTGACCGATCACGGTCTCCTCTACGGAGACGGGGTGTTCGAGGGCATCCGCATCGTCGGCCGGCGGGTGTTCCGGCTGCCCGACCACCTGGAGCGCATGCGCACCGGCGCCGCCGCCCTCGGCCTCGAGCTTCCGGGCGGTGTCGGCGCCATCGAGAAGATCGTCCTCGAGACCGCCCGGGCCCACGGCGATGACGAGGCCTACGTGCGCCTGATCGTCACCCGCGGCGACGGCGAGCTCGGCGTGGACCCCAGCACCTGCCAAGGCCCCCGGGTCATCTGCATCGTCGACGGGATCCGGCTCTTCCCGCCCGAGCGCCTCGCCCGGGGCATCGATCTGGTGACCTCGAGCTGGCGCCGCCCCCCGGCCGACGTCCTCGACCCGCGCGTCAAGAGCCTCAACTACCTGAACAGCGTGCTCGCCAAGCGCGAGGCGCGCCTGCGCGGGGCCGACGAGGCGCTGCTGCTGAACGCCGCCGGCCGGGTGGCCGAGGCCGCCGTGGCGAACCTGTTCGCCGTGGTCGGCGGAAGGCTGGCGACGCCGCCGCCCACCGAAGGAGCCCTGGCGGGCATCACCCGGGCGAGCCTGCTGGAGCTGGCCCCGGAGCTGGGCCTCGAGGTCGCAGAGACGCCCCTCGGCCGCTTCGACCTGCTGGGAGCCAGCGAGGTCTTCCTGTCGGGCAGCGGCGCGGGCATCGTGCCCGTGGCGAGCCTCGACGGGGCGGCCATCGGCGAGCCCGGGGTCCACCCCACGGCGGACCGCCTGCGGGAAGCCTTCGGGCGCTTCGCGCTCGAGCGCGGAACGCCCTTCTGATCCCACGCTATTCTCGGCGCTCGCCCCGGCCAGGCCCCGGCCGCTCGCGGACTCGACGCGAACGGCGCGCGCTGCACCCCGACGGATGCAGCGCGGCGAAGGAATCGCGGAGAGGGTCCTCCCGGGCGTCGCCACCGGAGGCTCGCGTGCGCTGGAACCAATCCTTCATCCCGACCCTGCGCGACGACCCCGCGGACGCCGAGGCGGTGAGCCACAAGCTGCTGGTGCGCGGCGGCTTCGTGCGCCAGCTGATGGCGGGCTCCTACTCGCTGCTGCCCCTCGGACAGCGGGTGGCGCGCAAGGTGACGGCGATCATCCGCGAGGAGATGGAGCGCATCGGCGGCCAGGAGTTCGAGCTGCCGTGCATGCACCCGCGCGAGATCTGGGAGCGCAGCGGGCGCTGGGAGTCCGTGGGACCGGAGATGTTCCGGCTCCACGACCGCAGCGGGGGCGACGTCGCCCTGGGCATGACCCACGAGGAGATCTTCACCCACATCGCCGAGGAGCTTCGCTCCTACAAGCAGCTCCCCCAGACCTGGTTCCAGTTCCAGACGAAGTTCCGCGACGAGGCGCGGCCCAAGAGCGGACTGCTGCGGGTCCGCGAGTTCGTGATGAAGGACTCCTACTCGTTCGACCTCGACGAGGAGGGGCTCGACCGCGCCTTCAAGGCCCACTCCGAGGCCTACCGGCGCATCTTCAAGCGTCTCGGCCTCGACGCCATCGCCGTGGAGGCCTCCTCGGGCATGATGGGCGGCGCGGAGTCCGTCGAGTTCATGGTCAAGAGCGACGCCGGCGAGGACTGGGTCGCCAACTGCGGCGGCTGCGGCTACGCCGCCAACACCGAGAAGGCGACCTCCCAGATCCCGGCCATGGACGACGCCGCGGGACCCGACGCCCCCGAGAAGTTCCCCACGCCCGGCGTGCGCACCATCGACGACCTGGCGCGCTTCGAGGGCGGCGCGGCGGCGGACCGCCAGATCAAGACCCTCGTCTACATGATCGACGGCAAGCCCGTGCTGCTGCTGCTGCGCGGCGACCACAGCCTCGTCGAGCAGAAGGTGATCGACCAGGTGGAGGCGTCGGAGATCCGACCTGCCCGGCCCGAGGAGGTGCGCGAGGCGCTCGGCGCGTCGCCCGGCAGCCTGGGCGCGGTGGACGTGACCGACCACTTCGTCATCGCCGACGAGGCGCTGCGCGGGCGCAGGGACATGACCACCGGCGCCAACGAGGACGACTTCCACCTGCGCGGTGTCGACGTCGAACGCGACATCGCGCCCAGGGCCTGGCTCGACCTGCGCGAGGTGGCGGCGGGCGAGGGCTGCCCGATGTGCGGCCAGCCCCTGGGCGTCGACAAGACCATCGAGATCGGACACATCTTCAAGCTGGGCACCCGCTACAGCGAGGCGCTGGGCGCCTCGGTGCTGGACGAGAACGGCAAGTCCGTCTCCGTCGTGATGGGCTGCTACGGCATCGGCATCGGGCGCAATCTCGCCGCGGTGGTGGAGGCGCACCACGACGACGCGGGCATCATCTGGCCGGTGAACGTGGCGCCCTACGAGGTGGTGATCAGCGTGCTCAACCCCAAGGACGTGCGCACCGCCGAGGTGGGCGACCGGCTCTACGACGCGCTCGTGGAGCAGGGCATCGACGTGATCCTCGACGACCGCGACGAGCGGCCCGGCGTCAAGTTCAAGGACGCCGAGCTGGTGGGCATCCCCTACCGGGTGACCGTGGGGCCCAAGGGCCTCGACAAGGGCGTGGTCGAGCTGGCGGTGCGGCGCACCGGGGACAAGCGCGACCTCGAGGTGGACCACGCCGCGGCCAACCTGGTCGAGGCCGTGCTCACGGATCGGCGCTGAGCAAGGCGATGGCGGGGAAGCGACCGACGGTCTTTCTCGTCGACGGTCACGTCTACATCTTCCGCGCCTACTACTCGATGCCCTCGATGGAGGCCCCGGACGGGATGCCGACGGGCGCCGCCTACGGCTTCGCGAACAGCCTGATCAAGCTGATGTCCGACCCCGAGGCGACGCACATCGGTGTGTGTCTCGACCATTCGATGACGAGCTTCCGGAACGAGCTCTTCCCGGACTACAAGGCCAACCGGGGGGAGACGCCCGAGGACCTCGAGCCCCAGTTCGAGCTGTGCGAGGCGGTGGCCCGGGGGCTGGGGCTGCCCGTCTTCAGCCGCGAGGGCTTCGAGGCCGACGACCTGATCGCCACCCTGGCCACGCGCCTTCCCGACGAAGGCGCGAACGTGGTGGTGGTGACCACCGACAAGGACCTCTCCCAGCTGGTTCGGGAGGACGGCCGGGTGGTGCTCCACGACATCGCGAAGGACCTGCGGCTGGACGCCGAAGGCGTACGCCAGAAGTTCGGTGTGAATCCCGCTCAGATCCCGGACTACCTGGGCCTGGTCGGCGACACCGTGGACAACCTTCCCGGCGTGCCCGGGATCGGACCCAAGAGCGCCGCCGCGGCCCTCTCGGCCTTCGGCGACATCGACGGGATCCCCGACGAGATCGAGCTGTGGTCGGGGGTGCCGGTGCGCGGCGCCAGGCGCCTGGCCGCGGCCATCTCGACCCATCGCGAGCAGGCCCTGCGCACGCGGGACCTGGCCACGGTCCGCCGGGACGTGCCCGGTCTGTCGGACGGGGTGGGGTCGCTGGCCGTCGCGGGCGCCCTTCGAGACGACCTGCTGCCGCTCTTCGACCGCCTGGGCTGGGGCCGCATCCGCGACCGGGTGCCGCGCTGGCAGCCTTGAATCGGGCCCCGGGCTTCCGGCAAGAAACCCCCGAAATCCCCTAGATTCCTCGGGAAGCACGGATAGAATGGGGCGCGACGACCCGCCTGGACGACGACGGCGGTCGCCGCGACACGGGGACCACGCGGGCAGAGGAAACAGGAAAGAGGAAAGAGGAAAGAGAGGGACAGACTCCATGGAAATCATCACCACGATGGCCGGCTTCGAGTTTCTCTTGCGGTGGCTCCACTTCCTCGCCGGCATCACCTGGATCGGCGTTCTCTACTACTTCAACTTCATCCAGACGCCCTTCTTCGGCTCGGAGCTGGGAGGCCAGGCCAAGGGCGCGATGACCCGGGGCCTGGTGCCCAACGCGCTCTGGTGGTTCCGCTGGGGGGCGATGTTCACCTTCCTGTCCGGCTGGACCATCGTGCTGCTGAAGCTCCACGCCGGCATCGGGCTGGGTGACGGCTACATGACCCGCATCCTGACCGGCGGCCTCATGGGCACGTTCATGTGGGCCAACGTGTGGTTCGTCATCTGGCCGGCCCAGCAGGTGGTCATCAAGTCGGCCGAGCAGGTGGCCGGCGGCGGCGAGGCCATCCCCGAGGCGGCCGCCCGGGGCGGCAAGGCCGGCATGGCCTCGCGGACCAACACGCTCTTCTCGATCCCGATGCTCTTCTTCATGGGCTCGGCCAGTCACTTCGTCACGTTCAACAACGGCGCCAACGACCTCCTCTACTGGATCGTCGGCGGCGGCCTCATCGTGCTGTTCGAGATCAACGCCCTGATCGGCCCCGGCGCGGCGACCCAGAAGCCGCTCACCACGGTCTCCGGCACCATCCACGCCGGGCTCGGGCTCACCGTCGTGCTCTACATCGTGGGAGTGGTCATCAACTCCTGACGATCGGACGAGAGTGACCAACGACGAAGGCCGCCGGGGGGACCTCCCCCGCGGCCTTCGTGCTCTCGGAGCCCCGGCGACCCGGTCTACTGATTCAGATAGGCGTGGAGGGCGTCGATCTCGCCTTCGAGATGGGGGAGCGCGATCATGATCTTGCTGTCGCGCTTGGGCGTGTAGCCCTCCGGATACTCCGCGCGCAGCACCCGCGCCTCCAGCAGCTCGTGGCTCGCCCCGATGACCGCCGGTCCGAGGGCGCCGTCGAGGGCCGGGTCCTGGGCGTGGCAGGCGATGCAGTTGCTCATCCACACGCTGCGGCCGCGGGCGACGAGGTCGGCCTCGGAAGGCGTCGCGCTCGGCTCCGCCACAGGGGCGCCGGTGGGCGCCTCGGTCGCGGTCGCCGTCTCGCTCGTCGGGGCGGAGGGCGGCTTCGAGGGCTCCGGGGCCTCTTCGGCAGAGCACGCCACCAGGGCCCCCAGGCAGAGCGCCGCGGCGCCGCCTCGGCCCCAGGGCCGCCATCGAGCTCGCGTCTTCGATCTTCGGACCACGCCACGTCCCTTCCTGGTGTTCCGGGGGGCGCCGAACGTAGCTTCTGGCTCCCCGTCCGCCAGCGTCGGACCTTGCTGTAGGATGGAGCCATGTCCGATGCCTGCCTGGACCAGCGGGAGCGGGGCGCGAGGCGCTGGTGGACCCTCGCCAACGGACTCACCGGAGTGCGCCTGGGCTGCGCCCCGCTTCTGGCCCACGCCCTGCTCGGGGGTCGGTCGAGGTTGGCCCTGGTCCTCTTCACCCTGGCGGTGATCACCGACTTCGCCGACGGTCCCCTGGCCCGGCGCCGCGGCGAGGCCTCGGCTCTGGGCGGACTGCTGGACCACGCCACCGACGCACTCTTCGTCACGACCGGCCTGTCCGCGCTCGCCTTCCAGGGGCTCGTCCCCTGGCTCCTGCCCGTGGGCGTGGCGGCGGCCTTCACCCAGTACACCCTCGACTCCCGGGCCCTGGCCGGTCGCCCCCTGCGCGCCAGCTTCCTGGGGCGCTGGAACGGCATCGCCTACTTCGTGGTCCTGGGCATTCCGGTGGTGCGGGACGGGCTGGGACTCGGCTGGCCCGGAGGCGCCCTCGTCGCCGCGATCGGCTGGGCGCTCGTGGCCACCACCGCGGTCTCCATGGCCGACCGCGGCCTGGCGCTCGCGAGGCGGGATCAGGGGCCCGGGTCGGCCGGCTAGCGGCCCGCCACCGCCGGCGCCGCGTCTTCTCCGAACAGCTCCCGGTTCGCCCGGCGCAGGAAGAGCAGGCCGATGGCCGCGTTGAAGAAGATGAAGAAGTTGTGCTGGACGATGCCGAAGGCCGTCATGCGCGCGGGGTCCTCGCCCGGGAAGAGCACCACCCAGAGGGTGATGGCCACCGAGCGCATGGGCCCCGGCGTGGCGGCGCCGAAGAAGATGACCGGCAGGTAGCCGAGCATGGTCGCCATGTCGATCTGCGGACCGAAGAGCCGCAGCGCCAGGGTGTAGACCACCACCGCCAGCGCGATGGCGGGCGAGCGCAGCACGATGATGGTGAGATAGCGGCCGACGCTGGCCTCGCGGAACGACTTGAAGAGCGGGCGATCGCGCAGCGCGGCGCCGATCGGGATCACCCCCGTGAAGAACAGGTGGAACACCACGAAGAAGACCAGGGCCCCGGCCAGGATGTACGGGATCGCCTCGAACTCGGCCGGCAGCTGGTCCCGCGAGAGCATCCAGCCCAGGGTGGCCCAGGAGAGCAGGTAGTAGAACTCGCAGAACATGATGAAGATCATGCTCGAGCCCACCTCCCAGCCCGGGACGCCGTGGCGCTGGTAGAGGTAGAGCCCCATGGCGCCCTTGCCCACCTGCTCGTTGACGATGGACAGGATGTAGCTGCTGCCGCGGATGGGCAGGATGTCCTTGAGGGCGACCCGGGTGTTGAACCAGTTGACCACCCGCCAGACCACGGTGGAGTCGACCAGGAAGAAGAACACCGAGTAGGGGATCATGAGCGCCAGCCAGGACGTCCACGACACCTCGGCGAAGACCCCGCCCAGATAGCCGAGCGCCGACTGCCCCTGCCGGGCAGCGGCGCCCGCCAGGCGCACGTAGAGGTAGCTGAAGCAGGCGACCGTGATCGCCCAGGGCACGAGCTTCTGCCAGAGCGGCGTGCGTCGGCGGGGCGCCGGGGCGCCGGCTGCTGCGGTCTCGGGACCCTGGGCGGGCTCGGTCATGTGGCCTCCGTGGGAAGGTCGTCGCGGGCGTCGGGGCCGACGCAACGCGCGAGGGTCTCGTCGAGGGGGGTGAGCGAGAGGCCCAGCTCGTCGCAGGCCGGCCGCGGATCGATCCGGTCGTTGTGCTGGAGGACGCCCAGCATGGCCGGTGTGATCGGTGGATTCGACGCCACACGCGAGAGCAGGCCGATCGCGCTGCGGGCCAGGCCCAGCGGAACCGGGACGACGCGCGGCCTTCGACCGTAGAGCGCGGCGGCCCGCTCGACGAGCTCGCGGTGGCGCAGCGGCTCCGGTCCGCCCAGGTCGAAGGCCTCGTTGCCCGGCTCGCTCCGCGCCAGGGAGAGGACGATGGCCTCGACCACGTCGGCCGCGTCGATGGGCTGCTGCCAGGTGCGGCCCCCGGCGATCAGGAACAGGAACGGAGCGCGCGCCTGGCCCGCGAGGGCGCGACTCGCGAAGTCGCCCTCGCCGAGCACCATGGGGACCCGCAAGGTCGTCACCGGGGTCGGGCCCTCGCCGAGGAGCGACTCGGCGCGTCCCTTCGACGCGAGGCAGGCGTTGGCGGCATCCGGGTGGGAGCCGAGGATGCTCAGGTACACCAGGCGCTGCAGGCCCGCGCGCTCGGCCGCGCGCGCCAGGACGCGGCAGGTGTCCTCGTGGGCGCTCGCATAGGTCGCGCCGCGCCCCTCCTTGATGATGCCCACCAGGTGGACGCAGGCGGCGCAGTCCGACGCCGCCTCGGCGAGGGCGTCCTCGTCGGTGTACGAGAGGATCCGGATCTCCGGGCGGATCGCGTCGGGAAGCGAGAGCAGGACGGCGGCCGCGCGCTCGGACCGCACCACCGCCCGGACCGCGCGCTGGCCCGCGAGTCGCACGATCAGCCGCCGTCCCAGGTGGCCGTTGGCCCCGGTCACGAGCAGCGGTGCGCCTGCGCCTTCGCTCATCGCCGGGATGATAGCAACCGGTTCGACGGCGACGGCTGCCGACCGACACCGATCGGCGATCCGGGCCCCACGCGCCTAGCCGGATCGGCGGCGGGCCAGCGTCCCCACGACGGCCAGCCCCGACGCGAACACCAGGGCCGCGCCGGGCTCGGGAACGGGCGGCTGGCCTCCGGTCCGCTCGCTCACGGTCAGGCGCGCCCCGGCCATGGACCCGGGCGCGATCTCGACGCCGAACTCTCCGGCCAGGATCAGCTCGCCGAGCTGGAGCGAGGTGGTGCCGAGGCCCACGGCGTCGAACTCGATGCGGCCGAGCACGCCGCTGCCGGCGCTTCCCACCGGGCCGAGGGTGATCTCCGCGAACTCCACGCGACCTCCGGCGAGGTCGGCCTGGATGGGAAAGAGCGGCTCGTTCAGGAATCCGCCGCCGGCGACCGAGGTCGCGGTGAGGACGCCGGCGTCGAAGTCGACGTCGAACTGGTCGCCGAAGAGCGGCATGGCCGGGTCGACGTCGCCGATGACGATGTCCACGCTCACGCTGTCCAGCAGCCAGACGCTCGCGGTGTCCTGGATGCCCGGCGTCGAGGGGTCGAGGTCGATGGAGACGATGGGCGCAGCCGCGGCCGCGCCGGCGGCGAGCCAACCCAGACACAGGGCCCATGCACACGCTGCGAGCGAGCCCCGGGCCTGGCGGGGGGAGGTGGAGCGGGGACGGGGGAGCATGGGGACCTCTTTCGGGCTGGGGGGAGTGACAGTCGGGTCATTCTACACCCGCGAAGGTGGGAGATGGACGCGGGCCGGGGCGCCGTTCGCGGCGCTGCAGCGCCCAGCCGCCCGCCGCGATCGCGAGGCTCGCCCCGGCCAGGGAGGCCACGGCGCCGGCCGCTCCGACGCGGTCGCCGATGGCGCCCGCGAGCCAGGGGACGACGAAGCCGCCCAGCGACGCCGTCCCGATCACCACCGCCGTCGCGGTGCCCACCGCGTGGGGCGCCCGGAGTCCCGCCAGGGCGACCATCAGCGGGAACACGCCACCCAGACACAGCCCCACCGCCAGGGCCCAGAGCCGCACCCCGGGCCAGCCGGTGGCGACACCCAGGCCGATCACGGCGGCGCCCGCGGCTCCCATGACCGCCAGCGCGCCCGGACCGGTGGGGCCGCGGCGCAGCGCCAGGCCGATGCGCGCCCCCAGCAGACCGAGCCAGAAGGCGCTGATGGCCTCCCGCCCGACGCTCTCCGCGAGCCCCCAGGACTCCCGCGAGTAGGGCACCGCGAAGACGGTGACGCCGTTCTCGACGCCCACGTAGGCGAAGCCCACGACGCCGAGTCCGGCCAGCGACGCAAGCCAGCTCCAGGGCCGAGGAGCCTGGGGCTCGGACGCGCTCGACTCGGGCGCGGGCCTCGACGCCGGTCCGGGGAGCGCAACGAAGGCCGCCCACCCGGCGACCCCGGCGAACACGGCCGCCCCGCTCTGGAAGGCGACCGTCCAGTGGTCGCCGACTGCGGCGACCCAGCCGATCAGGGGAGGCGAGAGCACCGCGCCGAGCGTGGCCGCTCCGTGGAGCACGGCCAGGGGGCGCGCCGCGCGCTCCCGGAAGCGCTCGACCACCACGGCGTTCAGCAGGGCGTCGATGCAGCCGGCGGACGCACCGAGGGCCAGCACGTGCAGCAGCGCCCGCGCGAGTGTCATGCCCGGCGAGACCGTGGCGAGCGACGCCGCGCAGCCGAGACAGGCGGCGACGAGGATCGGGCGTCGCGCAAGCCGGTCCACCAGCGGACCGGTGCAGAGCACGCCCGCCCCCACGCCGAGCGCGAGCGTGGCGCCCAGGAGTCCGAACCGCTCGAGATCGAGGCCCAGGTCGGCCGCCATGCCGACCTGGCTGGCGCCCACCACCACCAGCACGTAGCCGAAGGCGAGGAAGGCGGTGAAGGCGAGCGGCAGCATCGTCGTCCGATCTCGTGGCGCGGCCCCAAGGGCCCGGTGGCGCGGAGGAATTCCCGACCGTGGCCGGAGCTTAGTCCAGCGGGGTCCCGGCGGGGGGCGGGGGATCGAACCACCCGTCGTGCAATCGTGTCAGAGTCGTGGAGGCGCGCCGGAAGAGCCCGGGGGCGCCTCTTCCGAAGCGGCGGTCGCAGAGGCCACGCCGCGAAGGAGGATCGACATGCCGAAGCTTCGATCGAGCTCGCCTGGCTTCACGTGCGGCGCCCTGGGCTGCCCGACGGCCGCGATCGCGGTCGCCGTTCTCGTCGTCGGGGCCGCCTTCCCGGTCCACGCCGACACGCTCTCGGTGCCGGGGGACTTCGCGTCCATCCAGTCCGCCGTGGACGCTGCGGCCGACGGAGACCGCATCGAGGTCGACGACGGCGTGTACGCCGAGTCGGTTCGCATCGAGCGCCGCGCGGGCCTCGACCTCATCGCCGTCGGGGCCGCCGTCATCGACGCCGCCGGCCTCGAGGTGGGCGTCCTCGTGCGCAAGAGCAGCGACGTGCGCGTGAAGGGCTTCAAGATCCTGAACGCGAACGAGGACGGAGTGCGGGTGGCCGGAAGCTCGGACGTCGCGGTCGCCCGCAACCGCATCGACTTCGTGGGCGACGACTGCATCGAGCTCGACCGCACCCTCGACGAGACACCCACCCGGCACGTCCGGGTCGACGGCAACACGCTCAAGAACTGCGGCTCCCACGGCATCGAGGTCGACGCCAGCGACGTCCGCATCGAAGACAACCGCATCAACCGGACCGGGAGCGACGGCATCGAGCTCTCTCGGGGGCTCGACCAGGAGGTGCTGCGCAACACCGTGCTGCGCGCCGGGGACGACGGCATCGAGGTGCAGACCCGGAAGGTCCTGCTGCGCAGGAACCGGGTGTCGCGGAGCCGCGACGACGGCTTCCATCTCGACGGCAACCGCAACCGCCTCGTCCGCAACATCTCGGTGCGCTCGCGGATGTGCGCGGTCAACGACCAGGGCCGCTGGAACCGGCTCGTCGGAAACCGGCTCGAGGACGGCAACACCCTCTTCTGCAACGAGCGCAACAACGACGACTGATCCCCCGACCCGGCAGCGGGTGGCCAACGAATCCGGTTCGAGGCGTCTCGGAGGGTTCGAGCGAGCCGTTGGCATCCCTGCCCCCGGTCGGGGCAACGGAGCACATCAGGTGAAGCGAAGCGGCTCGAAGAGACGGCACGAGCCGCCCCGAGCGCGCGGCCCGGCGCAGCCTAGTCCGCGACCGTCCAGCCCTTGGCGCGCATGCACTCGTCGTGGAGGTCCTGGACCGACTGGGAGGTGTCGCCCGGCTGCGAGCCCACCTCCTGCCAGCACAGCTCGTCGTCGAGGTCGCGCTGGCCCTCGGCGAACCCGGGCTGGGATTCGTCCCGAGGGCTCTCCGCCTCGACGAAGCTCTGGCAGCCCAGGGGGCCCAGCAGCGCCAGGGCGCCCAGGGCGACGCAGACGGCAACGATCGTTCTCTGGATCAAGGGGCGCTCCTGGCGGGAGGTTGGGCGTGGCTCGGTCCACAGTCTACATGTTGAGGGTCAGGCGGGCGGCCTCGGACATCATGTCCGGGCCCCACGGCGGATCCCACACCAGCTCGAGCTCCACGTCCTTCACACCCTCGCAGCCGCGAACCTTCTCCTCGACCTCGGGCGGGAGGGTCTCCGCCACCGGGCACATGGGCGAGGTGAGCGTCATCTGGACGTAGACGGATCTGTCTTCGCGGACGTCGACCTCGTAGATGAGCCCCAGCTCGTAGATGTCCACGGGGATCTCGGGGTCGTACACGGTCTTCAGCACCGCGACGACGGCGTCGTGGATCTGCTCCGTTCCCGGGTCGGCCGCGGAGGGGGTCGCGGTCTCGGGCGCGGCCGTCGGGGTCGTTGCCTGGTCGTCCATGTCGAATCCTGCCTTCACGAATCCGTTACTCGGTCTTGACGGTGGCGCCCTCGCCTTCGAGGGCCGCCTTCAGGGTGTGCCACGCGAGCGTCGCGCACTTGACCCGCATCGGGAACTCGCGGACGCCCGCGAACACGGCCAGCTTGCCCAGGCCCTCGGTGTGGGCCTCCTCGCTGGGCGACGAGGTGACGAGGGCGTGAAAGCGCTCGAACGCCGCCTCCACCGCTTCGCGGCTCATGCCCTTCACGTACTCGGTCATCAGGGACGCGGAGGCCCGGGAGATGGCGCAGCCGGTCCCCTCGAACGCGACGTCCTCGACGACGCCCTGGTCGTCGACCCGCACCGAAACGTGGAGCTGATCGCCGCACAAGGGATTGTGGCCGTCCGCCTCCCGGTTGGCGTCCTCGAGCTGGCCGAAGTTCCGCGGCTTCTTGTTGTGGTCCAGGATCGTCGTCTGGTAGAGCTCGCGCAGGTCGTCCATCAGCCGAAGAGCTCCCGGGTCCGCTGGATCGCGCCCACGAGGGCGTCGACGTCCTCGGGGCCGTTGTAGATGGAGAACGAGGCGCGCGCCGTGGCGGGCACTCCGAAGCGCTCCATCACGGGCTGGGCGCAGTGGTGTCCGGCGCGGATGGCCACGCCCTCGCCGTCGAAGATGGTCCCGATGTCGTGGGGGTGGACCTCGTCCATCACGAAGGAGACGACGGCCGCCTTGTGCGGAGCGCGGCCGATGATCCGCAGTCCGGGGATGGCGTCGAGGGCCTCGGTGGCCCGGGCCAGCAGCGAGGCCTCGAAGGCGGCGATGCGCTCCAGCCCGATGGCGGTCAGGTAGTCGAGCGCCACGCCCAGGCCGATCACGCCGGCGATGTGCGGCGTCCCGGCCTCGAACTTGTGGGGGACCGGCGCGAAGGTGGTCTTCTCGAAGGAGACCGACTCGATCATGTCGCCGCCGCCCTGGTAGGGGGGCATGGCCTCGAGGTGCTCGAGCCGGCCCCACAGCACGCCCACGCCCGTGGGTCCGAAGACCTTGTGGGCGGTGAAGCCGTAGAAGTCGCAGCCGAGGTCGGACACGTCGATCGGCATGTGGGGCGCGGCCTGGGCGCCGTCGACCAGGGTGGGGATGCCGCGCTCCCGGGCGAGGGCGACCATCTCCTTCACCGGATTGATGGTGCCGAGAGCGTTCGAGACGTGGGTGAAGGCCGCGAGCTTCGTGCGCGGGGTCAGCAGGCGCTCGTACTCCTCCAGGATCAGCGAGCCGTCGTCGGCGATGGGCACGACCCGGAGCCGGGCGCCGGTCTGCTCGCAGACCAGCTGCCAGGGCACGATGTTGGCGTGGTGCTCCATGGCCGTGATCAGCACCTCGTCGCCCTCCGCGAGCCGCGGGCGGGCGAAGCTCTGGGCGACGAGGTTGATGGCCTCGGTGACGTTGCGGACGAAGACGACGCCCCGCGGATCGGGAGCGCCGAGGAACCGCGCCACCGTCTCGCGCACGCCCTCGTAGCGCACCGTCGCCTCGGCGGACAGCTGGTAGACGCCGCGGTGGATGTTGGCGTAGCCGCGCTCGTAGAAGTCGCTGATGGCGTCGATGACCACCCGGGGCTTCTGGGCGCTGGCCGCGCTGTCCAGGTAGACCAGGGGACGTCCCCGCATCTCCGACTCGAGGATGGGGAAGTCGGCGCGGATGCGCTCGAGTCCGAATTCGCTGGCGTTCACGTGCTCACTCCGGCGCGCCCGAGGTGGACCATCAACAGCTCCCGCACCCGGTCTCCCAGGGACTCGGCCGGCAGGCCCTCGGTGATCTCGGCCGCGAAGCCCGCGGTCAGCAGGTCGCGGGCCGACTCCTCGGGAAGGCCCCGGGACCGCAGGTAGAAGAGGGCGTCGGGATCGATCTGCCCGATGGTCGAGCCGTGGCTGCACTTGACGTCGTCGGCGTGGATCTCGAGCTGGGGCTTGGTGTCCATCTCCGCCCGGTCCGACAACAGCAGGTTCGGGTTCGACTGGAGGGCGTCGGTCTTCTGGGCGCCCGGCCGGACGATGACCCGGCCGCGGAAGACGCCCCGGGCCGCGCCGCCGAGCACGCCCTTGTACAGCTCGTCGCTCCGACAGTGGGGCACGGCGTGGTCGACCCAGGTGTGGTTGTCGATCACCTGGTCGCCGTGGCCGACGTACAGCCCGCGCAGGGTGCACTCGGCGCCCTCGCCTTCGAGCCGCGCGGACAGGTCGTTGCGGACCAGCGCCCCGCCGAGGCTGATGGTGTGGCAGGCCAGTCGGCTGTCGCGCTCCTGCACCGCCCGGCACTGGGAGACGTGGAAGGTGTCGTCGTTCTCCCGCTGCAGCACCACGAGGTCGAGCTTCGAGTTCGGGCCGAGCCGCAGCTGGGTGAAGGCGTTGGTGAGGTGGACCCCGTCGCCGATGGAAACGTGGTCCTGGATCACGGTGGCCTCGCTCCCGGGGCCGGCGTCGACGAGGACCCGCGGATGCTGGACCCCGGGCGCGTCGTCGCCGGTCGAGACGAAGACCAGATGGATGGGGGTCTCGATGCGGCGATCCCGGGGCAGACGCAGGACCGCGCCGTCCTCCACGAAGGCGTCGTTCAGGGCCGCGAACGGGTGGCCCTTCCAGTCCCCGGCGTCGACGGCCGCGAGCAGCGCCAGGGTCTCGTCGGGTCGCTCGCGCAGCTCGGCCGCGAGGCTCGTGAGCTCGGGCCCGCCGGACCCCGGGGCCGAGAGCCCGGGTGCGAAGCGCCCGTTGACGAAGACCACGAGGCTGCACGCGAAGACCGGCACGCACAGCGGCTCGAGCTGCGCCCGGTCGAGGTCGACGTCGGCTCGGGCCAGGCGGAACCCGGTCTTCTCGATCCCCGCCAGCGAGGTGTAGCGCCACTCCTCCCAGCGGGTCGTCGGGAGCCCCTGCTCCTCGAACGACGCCATGGCCGCCGCGCGCCGCCGCGTCCACTCCGCCGGGTCACTGCCCTCCCGGCCGGCCGCGAACCCGGCGAACAGGCCCTTCCAGCGCTCGCGTGCCTCGTCTCCGCGGCTCATGCCGAGGCGCCCTCCAGCCAGCCGTAGCCCTTCTCTTCGAGCTCGAGGGCCAGCTCCTTGCCACCCTGGCGGACGAAGCGTCCGCCCGAGAGCACGTGGATGGTGTCGGGCACGATGTGCTCGAGCAGCCGCTGGTAGTGGGTGATGACCAGCATGGACCGCTCGGCCGAGCGCAGGGCGTTGACGCCGCCGGCCACCGTGCGCAGGGCGTCGATGTCGAGGCCCGAGTCGGTCTCGTCCAGGATGCACAGCGACGGCTCGAGGAGCAGCATCTGCAGCACCTCGTTGCGCTTCTTCTCGCCGCCGGAGAAGCCCTCGTTGATCGATCGCCCCATCAGGTCCGGCGGCATCTCGACGAGCTTCATCTTCTCCTTGGACAGCTCGAGGAACTCCATGGCGTCGAGCTCGGGCTCGCCCCGGTGGGCGCGCACGGCGTTCAGCGACGCCTTGAGGAAGTAGTTGTTCGAGACGCCCGGGATCTCCACCGGATACTGGAACGCCAGGAACACCCCCTCGCCGGCCCGCTCCTCCGGGTCGAGCTCGAGCAGGTTCCGGCCCTTGTAGAGCACCTCGCCGGCGGTGACCTCGTAGCCCGGCTTGCCGGCCAGCACGTTGGACAGGGTGCTCTTGCCCGAGCCGTTGGGTCCCATCACGGCGTGGACCTCGCCCGGCCGGATCGCCAGGTCGATGCCCTTGAGGATGGGGGTGTCGCCTGCGTTGGCGTGCAGGCCGCGAATCTCGAGGATGTAGTCGCTCATCGGTCCTATCCCACGCTGCCTTCGAGGCTGACGGAGAGGAGGTTCTGGGCTTCCACGGCGAACTCCATGGGCAGCTCGCGCAGCACTTCCTTGCAGAAGCCGTTGACGATCATCGACACCGCGTCCTCTTCGGACAGGCCGCGCTGCCGGCAGTAGAAGAGCTGGTCTTCGCCGATCTTGGAGGTGGTGGCCTCGTGCTCCACGGTGGCCGTCGAGTTCTTCACCTCGAGATACGGGAAGGTGTGGGCGCCGCACTCGTCGCCCAGCAGCAGCGAGTCGCACTGGGAATAGTTGCGCGCGCCCTCGGCCCTGGGGCCGATGCGCACGAGGCCCCGGTAGCTCTGCTGGCCGCGGCCCGCCGAGATGCCCTTGGACACGATCGTGCTCTTCGTGTTGCGGCCGATGTGGATCATCTTGGTCCCGGTGTCGGCCTGCTGGCGGTTGTTGGTGAGCGCCACCGAATAGAACTCGCCCACCGACTCGTCGCCCTGGAGGATGCACGACGGGTACTTCCAGGTGATGGCGCTGCCCGTCTCCACCTGGGTCCAGGAGATCTTCGAGCGGGCGCCGCGGCAGGCGCCGCGCTTGGTGACGAAGTTGTAGATGCCCCCCACGCCGTTCTTGTCGCCCGGGTACCAGTTCTGGACCGTCGAGTACTTGATCTCGGCGTCGCCCAGGGCCACCAGCTCGACCACCGCCGCGTGCAGCTGGTTCTCGTCGCGCTGGGGCGCGGTGCAGCCCTCCAGGTACGACACGTAGGCGCCCTCGTCGGCCACCAGCAGCGTGCGCTCGAACTGGCCGGTCCCCGCGGCGTTGATGCGGAAGTAGGTGGACAGCTCCATGGGGCAGCGCACGCCCTTCGGGATGTAGGCGAAGGATCCGTCGCTGAAGACCGCCGAGTTGAGGCAGGCGAAGAAGTTGTCGGAGTAGGGAACGACGCTGCCGAGGTACTTCCGGATCAGCTCCGGGTGCTCCTGCACCGCCTCGCTGAACGAGCAGAAGATGATGCCCTGCTTCTCGAGCTCGGCCTTGAAGGTGGTGGCCACCGACACGCTGTCGAAGACCGCGTCGACGGCGATGCCGTGCAGACGCTTCTGCTCCAGCAGGCTGATGCCGAGCTTGTCGTAGGTCTCGAGCAGCTCGGGGTCGAGCTCGTCCAGGCTCTCGATCTTCTCCTGCTTGGGGGCCGAGTAGTACGAGATGGCCTGGTAGTCGATCTTCGGGTAGTCGACCATGGCCCAGGTGGGCTCGGCGTCGTGCTCGAGCATCTCCAGGAACCGCGCGAGCGACTTGCAGCGCCAGTCGAAGAGCCACTCGGGCTCCTTCTTCTTCTCGGAGATGAAGCGGATGGTGTCCACCGAGAGGCCGGGCGGCGCCTGATCGGCTTCGATGTCGGTGACGAAGCCGTATTCGTAGTCCTTGTCTGCGAGCTTTCGGAGCTCGGCGTTGCTCTCGGACATCGGTGCCTCTCTTGGCGCGACCCTAGGGTCGCGCCGGGTTGTCCCGGCCGCCGGACGAAGCGACCTGCAGCAGATGCAGCGCACCGCCGGCGTTCTGGAATTCGGGATCGATGAGGTCGGCCAGGGTCACGCCTTCGAGCGCCCCCTGGACCACCCGGTTGATCACCTGCCACGGGCCCTTGACCGCGCAGCTGTGCTCGTGCTCGCAGAGCGTCGCCGAGGCGGCGCACTCGGTCATGGCCACCGGACCCTCGAGGGCGGCGACCATGTCGGCCACGGAGATCTCCTCGGGCCGGCGCGGCAGTCGGTAGCCGCCCTTGGATCCGCGCAGCCCCTCGAGCACGCCGTGGCGGGCCAGGCTCTTGAGCACCTTGCTCACCACCGGGACCGGAAGCGAGGTGGCCTCCGCCAGCTCGCGGGCGTTGTGGGCCTGGGCCTCGCCCGCGGCCTCCTCCTCCCGGTGGAGGTGGGCCAGATGGGCGAGGATCACGATCCCGTAGTCGGTGAGCTTGCTCAGCCGGAACACGTCGCAGGACTCCAGGTGGGGCTCGGGGAGAGCACCGAGGATATCGGACCATTCCGGTCCTGTAAATATCGGACCGTATGGGTCCGTATTCGATGCCGTTCTCGGGACCGGGGATCGGCTGCCCGGTGTATCCTCCCCGGAGGGCCAGTGGGCAGGGACGGCGCGACCCCGGCCGTGAGGTCGCTGCCGCGGGGCGAGCCGCGCCGAGAAGCGAGACAAGCGAGGTGGGACCCGGGAGGCGATGGCCAGCCGAGCTCGAGCACTCCGGACCGGGATTCCGTGGTGGGGGGGCGCCGCCTGCGCCCTGGGCGTGGCGCTCGCCACCCTCTCGGTGCGCGCCCTGGGCTGGCTCGAGCCCCTCGAGCTCCGGGGCTGGGACCAGCTCCTGCGCTGGCGCCCCGCTCCGGAGACCGGTCCGGTGCGGGTCGCGGTCGTGCTCGTCGAGGAGGCCGACATCCAGCGGTTCGGCCATCCGCTGCCTGACGCCGTGCTGGCCGAGCTGGTGGCCGGGCTCACCCGGCGCGGGGCCACGGCCGTGGGGGTCGATCTCTACCGCGATCGGCCCGTCGAGCCGGGCCACGCGGCCCTGCGCGACCGGGTGCTGGGCGACGACCGGGTGGTCATGGTGGAGAAGCTGCCCGGCGCCGGGACGCCCGGGGTCGCGCCGCCGCCCTTCCTGCAGAGCCCCGACACCGAGCACCGGGTGGGGTTCTCGGACCTGGTGGTCGATGCCGACGGCGTCGTGCGCCGGAACCTGCTCTTCAGCTGGGACGAGAGCGGGCGGGCCCACGCCTCGCTGTCGCTCCGGCTGGCCCTGCGCCATCTCCACGACCTGGGGATCGGACTCGAGCCCGATCCCCGCCAGCCCCAGCGCCTGGCCCTGGGCGCCAGCTGGCTGACGCCCCTGGACGCCGACGAGGGCGGCTATGTCGGGGCCGATTTCCGGGGCTACCAGCTGTTGCTGGACTACGCCGGGGCGCCCGCCTCGCGCCCGGCCGTCTCCCTGGGCGACTGGCTGGACGGCCGGGTGCCCGAGGATTTCTTCCGCGGGCGGGTGGTCCTGGTCGGCACCCGGGCGCCCAGCGTGCGGGACGACTTCCGCACGCCGCTCGGCAGCGCCCTCCTGCTCGACTCCCGGCGAGGCGGCCCGGCCGAGGGCATCGGGGTGGCGGTTCACGCGCTGGCCGTCGACCAGCTGCTCCGCATGGCCCTCGACGGGGACGCGCCCGTTCGGGGCTGGCGCTGGCCGGCCACGGCGGCGGCCGTCGCGATCCTGGCGTTCGCCGGCGCCCTGCTGGGCAGCGGTCTGCGATCTCCCTGGTGGCTCCTGGGGTCCGTCGCCGGACTGGCCGCCCTCGTCGTGGGCGGGGCTCTCGGGGCGGCCACCCGGTCCGTCTGGCTGCCCTGGCCCCTGCTCGTGCTGGCCATGCTGGGGGCGGCGGCTGCGGGCCTCGCCCTGGCCTCCCAGCGCGAGCGCGCCCGCCGCGCGCTCCTCCAGCAGCTCTTCGGGCGCTACCTGTCCGCCGAGGTGGCCGACCACCTCCAGGAGCGCAGCGACGAGTTCCTGAGCGGGGGGAGGCCGTCCCCCAGGCGTCTCACCGAGACGGTCCTGATGATGGACATCGAGGGCTCGTCGCTCGCGGCGGAGCAGATGGACGCGGGCGAGTTCCTCGAGTGGATCGACCGGGGGCTGGGCACGCTGACGCGCACGGTCGAGGAGCACGGCGGGATCGTCGAGTACTTCTCCGGAGACGGGCTCAAGGTCGACTTCGGGGTGCCCATCGCCCGCAGCGATCCCGCCGAGGTGGCCGAGGACGCACGCCGGGCGGCGCGCGCCGCCCTGGCCGCAGGGGAGGCCCTGGAGCAGCTGAATGCCGAGCGGCGTCCGGCGGGGGCGCCCCGCATGCGCGTCCGCATGGGGATCCACACCGGGGAGACGGTGGCGGGGAGCATCGGGAGCGACCGGCGCCTCCAGTACACCACCCTGGGAGGCACGGCGAACCTGGCGGCTCGCCTCGAGAGCCTCGACAAGGAAACGTTTCGGGACGACCCGGCGCGCCCGGACTGGCGTATCCTTGTGAGCGAGGAGACCCGCCGGCACCTGGACGACGCCACGTCCGCCTGGTGTCTGCGTCCCGCAGGATCCGTCTCCCTGGGCGGCCCGTCCCGCCACTGGGCGGTCTTCGAGCTGCAGCGCGGCGCCCAGGACCGGAGCCAGGACCGGAGCCAGGACGGGGCCCACGAGGACGGGGCCCATCAGGACGGGGAGCAGGGCAGCGAGTCGTAGGCCAGCGCCGAGACCGTCGCGAAGACCGACACAGAGACCGAGCCGGAGATCGACCCGGAGAGCGGCGGAGCGAGCGACACAGAGTTCGACGCCAGGATCGGTGGAGAGATTGGCGGAGAGATTGGCGGAGAGATCGAGAAGGGCATCGATGCGCACGACCCAGCGGGTGCAGCGAACCAGGCAAGCCGGCGGCCGACCGCCCCGGCGACCGGCCTCGAGCCGTTGGCGGCGCGCGGCCGGCGCCGTCGCCACCCTCGCCGGCCTCGTCGCGGTCCTGACGCTGTCCGCCGGGCAGGCCGCGCGCGCGGACGCTGCCGGGGAGACCGCGGGCAAGGCCACTCCGCCCCGGGCCTCGACCCCCGCCGGCGCTTCCCCCGAAGCCAAGGCCAGCGGCTCCGCCGCCCCGGAGCGCCGCGCTCCGCGCTACACCCCGCCGCCCGATCGCGGGACGCCCGAGCGCCGCGTCGGCGGGGCCACGCGCCGAGCCGCCCCGCTCCCCGAGCTCGTGGCGCTCGGACCGGACCACCTCGGACGCACCCGCGAGCCGGCGCCCACACTCTTCTGGCTGGCGAGCGCGGACAGCGATGCGCGCCTCGAGTTCTCCCTGATGAGAAAGCGCGACGCCTCCCAGCTCGACCAGGTGCTGGTGCGCACCATCGCACCGCGGGTGCGGCGCGGCATCGGCTCGCTGTCCCTCGCCGAGCTGGGCGTCGAGCTCGAGCCCGGGGTGGTCTACCGCTGGTACGTCGCCGCCGTGATCGACCCCGACAAGCGCGCCCGCGACGTGGTGGCGGGTGCGGCGCTCGAGCGCGTCTCCGAGATGCAGGCCGAGATCCTGCCCGGTGTCGAGGCTGCCGACATCTACGCGCGCGAGGGCTTCTGGTACGACGCCTTCGGCGCGGTGCAGCTCGGCCTCGCCGACCGGCCCGAGACGACCCGCCGCGTGGCCCGCCTCGAGTCCGCCCGGAGGTCCCTGCTCTCCCAGGTAGGAATCCCGCCGTCCGATCAGTGATCCCCGTCGGATCCGCGCGCCGGCGCGTGGGCTGCGCGCTCGCCCTGGCCCTGGGCGTCCTGCTGGTGGCGGCCCGCGCCGCCGCCCAGATCGAGACGCCCCGGCCCCTGGAGCTCCCGGACTTCGCCCCGCCCCCGCGCGAGCCGGGAGACGTCCTGCCGCCGATTCCCCTGCCGGAGACGCCCGACACCGAGGGGCTCGACGCCGGCCTGCGCATCTTCATCCGCGGCGTCCGCGTCACCGGCAACACGGTCGTCTCCGACGCGGCCATCGCGGCGGTCACGCAGCCCTACACCAACCGGGTGGTGTCGTCGGCCGACCTCACCGCCCTGCGCGACGCGCTCACCCGGCTGTACGTCGACGCGGGCTACGTCTCGTCGGGCGCGATCCTGCCCGACCAGTCCCTCGACGACGGCATCGTCGACTTCGAGATCCAGGAGAGCGGGCTCGGGGCCATCGAGATCCACACCAACGGCTTCCTCCGTGAGAGCTTCCTGCGCGCGAAGCTGCGCTACGCCATCGACGACCCGGTGAACCTCTTCCAGATCGAGGAGCAGCTCCAGCTCCTCGAGCAGGATCCCCGCATCGACCGCGTCGAGGCGCGGTTCCTGCCGGGTCCTTCCCGGGGCGAGTCGAAGCTGGTGATCTCGCTGGTCGAACGACACCCGTTCGTGCTGGGCGCCCAGTTCGACAACTACCATTCTCCCGCCATCGGCGCCCAGGGCGGCGCCTTCGACGCGGCCTGGACCGACGTCACCGGCTACGGCGACTCGATCGCCGTCACCTACGACAAGACCGAGGGACTCGACGACGTCGAGACGCACTATCGGGCTCCGCTCGGACCCTGGGGCACGTCTCTCGAGCTGCGCATGCGCAAGACCTGGAGCGACGTCGTCAACCCGCCGGAGTTCAAGCGCCTGGACATCAAGAGCCGCACGACGACCTGGGCGGCGACCCTGCGCCAGGAGATCCTGCGCAGCCGCAACCACGATCTCTCGCTGTTCCTCACCGGAGAGCGCCGCCTGACCCGCTCGAAGTTCGAGATCGACGGAGAGGACTTCGACTTTCCCACGGAGGGCTCCGAGAACGGCCGCACCAAGATGACGCTGCTGCGCCTGGGCGGCGACTGGATCTATCGCGGGCGCAGCCACGTGCTGGCGATGCGCTCCACCTTGACCTGGGGCGTCGGCGTCTTCGACATCACCCGGAACTCCGGCGACGTGCCCGACGGCCGCTTCCTGGCCTGGCTGGGCCAGGCCCAGTACGCCCAGCGCCTGCCGTGGCTTCGCTCCCAGCTGGTGGCCCGCTTCGACCTGCAGCTGTCCGACGACCCGCTGCTGGCCATCGAGCAGTTCTCCGTGGGCGGCCACGCCAGCGTGCGCGGCTACCGCGAGAACCAGGAGGTGCGCGACCAGGGGCTCGCGGGCTCCCTGGAATGGCGGATCCCGGTCTGGTCCGGGGGGCGCGGCTTTCCCTCGGTCGAGATCGCCCCCTTCTTCGACTTCGGGAACTCGTGGAACCGCGAGCGCGACACCGGGGACCATCAGTGGCTGCTGGGCGCAGGCGGGGTGGTGCGGGTGGCGCTCACGCGCTTCCTCTCGGGCGAGCTCGTCTGGGGACAGGACCTGAAGGACGTGCGCAACGTGGGCGACAACCGCCTGCAGGACTCCGGGGTCTTCTTCAGGATCCGCCTGGACCTACCGTGATACCCTCCCGGGGTCCGTTGCCCGGCGCGGGACGCGAGCCGTGAGACGCTGGCCGAGCAGCGAGCCGAGCCGAGCACCGAGCCGAGCACCGAGCCGAGAGCCGAGAGCCGAGACCAGACAGCGAGACGAGAACCGGTTGGCCGCAGGACGTTCCCCCACTGGCGCCACCGATCGCGGGCCGGGCCGCGCACGGCGGACGCTCGCCCTCGCGGCCCTTCTGGCTGCGCTCGGCGCTCCAGCCGACGCGCCCGCCCAGACCCGCGTCGTGCGCGACGGCAGCCTCGGTCCCGACGCCGGCGTCCAGCCGGGGACCCTCGACACGCCCACCGGCGTCGAGGTGCAGATCGACGAGTCCCTGGGAGTCCGCAGCGGCGAGTCCATCTTCCACAGCTTCGAGTTCTTCGACGTGGGCGCGGGCGACGGCGTGCACTTCTCCGCGGACGCCGGGGTCGACACCGACCGGGTCATCAGCCGGGTCACCGGCGGCGAGACCTCGAACATCTTCGGCCGCATCCGCTCGAGCGTCCCCGGCGCGGACGTCTTCCTCCTGAACCCGGCGGGCATCGTCTTCGGCGAAGGCGCGTCGCTCGACGTCGACGGCTCGTTCTACGGCTCCACCGCCGACCGCCTGGTGCTCGGCGACGAGGGGTTCTTCTCGGTGCAGAGCGGGGTTCCCTCGGTGCTGCGCTCGGCGCCGCCGAGCGCCTTCGGGTTCTTCGCGGCCAGCGCCGGGGAGATCGCCGTGCAGGACACGGATCTCGCGGTCCCGGCCGGCGAGGCGCTGTGGCTGGCCGGGTCCCAGGTGTCCGTGGGCGAGGCGGGCGGAGCCGCGAGCCTCTCCACACCGGGCGGCCACCTGGCGCTGGTCGCCGCCGGGACCGGGGGCGTCGTGGTGGAATTCGATCCGTCGTCGCCCCACTCGCCGCCCGCGCCCGCGAGCGACATCCAGGGCGGCCGCGTGGGGCTCGGCGACGCGTCGACCCTCGACGTCGGTGGGACGACGCCGGGCTCGGTCCACGTCCTCGCCAGCGAGGCCTTGCTGGGCGGGGTCGTGGCCGCCGACGGACTCGGGTCGGGCGAGGCCGGCAGCGTGCGGGTCGAGGTGAGCGACGCGCTGCAGGTGTCCGGACGCCTGTCGGCCGACGCCCGCGGCGAAGGCGACGCGGGCGAGGTGGCCGTGGTCGGCGGAGCCCGTCTGCAGCTGGCCTCGGGAGCGCTCGTCGCCGCGCGTTCGCTGCCCGACGCCGGCGCGTCCGGATCCGGGGACGCGGGCCTCGTGGACCTCGAGGTCGGGAGCCTCGATGCGGATCCGGGGGCGCGGATCGACGTCTCGAGCGCGGCCGACTCCGGCGGCGACGCCGGCCGCGTGCGCATCGAGTCGGAGGGGCGCATCCGCTTCACGGGGTCCGGGAGCGGCGGTCTCGACTTCGACGCCGCCGACGGGGTCGCGGCCGACTCGGGCATGCTCGCCGTCTCCCACGGAGACGGCGACGCCGGCTCCATCGAGATCGCCGGGCCCGCCGGTCGGCCGGAGCGGGCGCCCTCGCTCGTGCTTCGGGAGGGCGCGGTCGTGAGCGCGGCCAGTCGCCGGGGGTCGGGCGGCGGGACGATCGACGTGTCCGCCCGGCGCGTGGGCGTCCAGAGCGGCTCGCTCGTCGATGCCAGCACTCTCGAAGGAGCGCGGGGCGGCGACGTCGGGATCGAGGCGGCGTCGAAGATCGCCGTGCGCGGGACCGGAGCGGACGGGAGCCCCAGCCAGGTCCGATCCATCACGGCCGGCCCCGGCGACGCCGGCTCGCTGCGGCTGGCCGCGCCGCGCGTGGAGATCACCGACGGCGGAAGGCTCTCCACCGTGGCGGTGCCCGCTGCGGGCGAGGCGGACGCCGGCGCCATCGAGGTGCGGGCCGAGCGCCTGCGCGTGCGCGAAGGCGCCGTCGTCGACAGCAGCAGCTTCGGCGAGGGACAGGCCGGCCGCATCCAGCTGATCGGACTCGAAGGCGAGACCGCCCGCCGCGTGGTGGTCGACGGGGCGGACACGCGCGTCACCGGGAAGACCGGGGGCCCGGGCGACGGCAACGAGCTCCTCGTGCAGGCCGAGCGGATCCGCGTGCGCGACGGCGCCGTCGTCTCCACCCGCAGCGCGCCCGGCCTCGGGACCACCGGCGGAGCCCTCGCCGACCTCGCCGACGTCGAGGTGGGGGGACGGCCGCTGTCCGCCACGCTCGCCGCGCTCGACCAGGCCGACCGGGAGGTGGAGGGCGCCGGCGGTCTGCTGCGGCTCCGCGCGGGGCGGGGCATCGTGGTTCGGGGCGGCCGCATCGAGAGCGTGGCGCGAGGAGACGGCGCCGCCGGAGACATCGCCATCGAGTCGCCGCGGCTGCGCGTCGACGCAGCGGGAGTGATCACCGCATCCACCTCCGGCGCCGGGTCCGGCGGTCGCATCACCGTCGAGGGCGTCGAGCGCGTGCGCCTGCTCGAGGGCGCCGTCATCGAGTCCATCAGCAGCGCCGGGCCGGACGTGGCGAGCCCCGGCGATGCCGGCGCGATCCGCATCGACGGCGAGCGGGGGGCGGTGATCCAGATCGTCGACAGCCGGGTCGAGACGTCTTCCCGGGGCGGCGGCGGAGGCTTCATCGCGATCGGCGCCGACGACGGCCAGATCGGGCTCACCCGCGCCGCCATCCGGACCGACGTCACCGAAGGCGACCGCAAGGCCGGAAACATCGTGTTTCGCGCCCAGAAGATGGTGGCCACGGCCAGCGAGATCGTCGCCCGGGCCGACCGGGGGGAGGGCGGTGCGATCGACATCCTGGTGAGCGACTTCCAGCCCTCGGCCGACACGCTCATCGCCTCGACCTCGGAGGAAGGCTTCGACGGGCGCGTGCGCGTGCGCTCGCCGGAGACCCTGGTCGCGACCACCCCGGTCGCGCCCGCGGAGCCCGAGTTCCTCGATCCCATCGCCCTGCTGCGGCGGGACTGCCAGGCGCGCGCCGCCTCGGATGCGGTGGGGAGCTTCACCGTCGAGCCGGTGCCGGTGCAGGCCGGGCGCAGCGTCCGGTCCGTGGCCTGGGCGCCGTCGGCGCCCGGGGCGTCCGCGTCTCCGGACCCGGCGGCGCCGGCCGCCCCGACGCCCGCCTGGCAGGCGGCCCTGGAAGCGCGGAGCGCCGCGGACTCCGGACGACGCCCGGATGCCGAGGCCGCCCTCGAACGGCTCGACGCCGTCCTCGGCGACGCGGCCGGCGGCGAGCCCGGCAGCGAGCTCTGGATCCACGCCGCCGGGACCTGGGCGGCGCTGGCCCGGGGCGCGTCGGGCGAGGCCGCGTCGGCCGACCTGCTGCGCGCCCACGATCTCCTGCGCGAGGCGGCGCGCCGGGCCGCCCGCTCCGGCGACGAGGCGGGACGCGCCTGGGCGCTGGGCCACCTGGCCGAGCTCTACCGCCGCGAGGCCCGGCTCGACGAGGCCCTCTTCCTGGCGCGGCGGGGGGGCGCCGCCCCCCCGCGCCCGGGGGCCC
>JBNLVL010000021.1:0-266866 GCA_050618075.1 Myxococcota bacterium | reverse complement strand
CCGCTACGGGCGGCCTCGGCCCCAGGCCACCCGGGAGGCGGTCCAGGAGCTGATCGAGCGGATCGTGCCCGAGGGCGCCGAGGTCGAGCTCTGGTCGGACCAGCACAAGGCCTATCCCCGGGCCCTGGCCCGGCTCCGGGGGCGCACGGTCCACCATCAGACGGTGTCTTCGCGGCGTTCGCGTGTTCCCCGCAACCCGCTGTTCCCGGTCAACCTGGCGGACCTGCTGCTGCGCCACACGGCGGCGAACCACAAGCGCCAGACGATCGCGTTCTCGAAGCGTCGGCAGGGGGCGCTGTACCGGGCGGCGATCTTCATGGTGTGGCGGAACTACGTGAAGTGGAGCGCGGAGGGAAAGAAGAAGCCGCCGCCGGGAGTGCGGATCGGGGCTATCGCGGAGCGGCAGTCGGTGGCGGGGCTGCTCGAGGGGCGGCGGTTCCCGTGGCGGGCGCCGCTCCGGGGCTGGCTCGAGCGCTGCTACTACGGGCGCATCCCGACGCGCGCGGTTCCCAACGGCAGGAACCACGCGCTGCGGTACGCGGTCTAGAAGGTCGAGAGCGGGCCCTGACTCTGCCCAGGGAGGCATTCAGGGGACACCTCATGCGAGCTCAGGCGCATTCTTCGAGCCACGACTCTTCTAGCGGCACGGAGTCAGGAGGCCGGTGCCCACGGCCGCCGGCACGTCGGCCCCCGAGAGCAGGCCCGGCGGAGCGTCGCAGACGAACGGGATGGCGTGCACGAGCCGTGCGGCGGCCGCGGCGTTGCCTCCGGCGACGTGGTCGCCGTCCACCTCCGCTTCGAAGGTCAGCGTGATCTTCGGGCGGCCGCTGATCCGCACCTGGTGGTGCCCCATGCCCCGGGCGCGCGGCCACTGGGGGGCCGTATCGTCGACGATGCGGGTGACGTGCTCGACCACCAGGACCGGCCGGCCGCCGACGACCCCCTGCACCTCGAAGCGGAAGGCGCCGAGCGTTCCGGCCGGGAGCAGCGCGTCGGAGAGCTCCACGTCGCGCTCCAGGGGATGGCGCTCCACCACCTCCCGCACCTCGGACACCTCGAGCCCCAGGGCCGCGCCCAGCCCGCGCACCGCCCCGCCCCACACGCTGGTGGGGACGCCGGGCGACAGCATGGGGGGCACGCGGTCCATGGGCGACCCGAAGCCGATGATGGCGCGCACCGCCGCGGGGACCTCGTAGGTCGCGTAGTTGAAGTTCTCGACCATGCGGATCTCGTCGATCCGCTCGCAGACCCCCGAGAGCGTGAGCGGCAAGAGGTCCATCAGGAACCCGGGATCGATGCCCGAAGCCAGGAACGTGCTCCGGCCCTCGCGGCAAGCCTCGGCGAAGCGCTCGCGCACCGGCTCCGGTGCACTGGCGGGGTGCAGCAGCGGGTAGAAGCCGGCGGTCAGCACGTTGGAGCCGGCCGCGAGCGCGGCGACCATCTCGTCCTGGGACTCGGCGGGGCGGAAGTCCTGGTTGACGCCGTAGAAGACGGCGTCCGGGCGGGTGGCCAGGAGGCTCTCGACGTCGCGGGTCGCGGTGAGACCCAGCGGTGGCAGCCCCACCAGCGCGCCGACGTCCACGCCCTCCTTCTCCGGGCTGTGGACGGCGACCCCGACCAGCTCGAGCCGGGGGTCGGCGACCACCGAGCGCACCGCCGGTGCGCCCACGTTGCCCGGCCCCCAGACCACCACGCGGTAGCTCATGGAGTGAACCTCGCCCGCGCCCCGAGAAGCCGCCGGAACCCGCCCCAGGGCGGAGCGGTCCTCAGAGCAGCTCCTCGGCCAGCAGCTCGAGTGCCTCGACCTGGCGCGTGCCGATGAGCATGGTGTCCACGTGATGCCGGGCGCCCGCCTCCTTCCAGGCGGCGAGCCGCTCGCGGATCCGTCCGGGCGGCCCGACCAGATGCACGTCGTCGACCAGCGCGTCGGGCACCGCGGCGGTGGCCTCGGCTTTCTTGCCGTCGAGGAACAGATCCTGGATGCGCACGGCCTCCGCCTCGTAGCCCAGGCGCTTCGCGTAGTCGTTGTAGAAGTTCTTGTCCCGCGCCCCCATGCCGCCGATGTACAGCGCGAGGTTCATCTTGATGGGCATGCGCGCCTTCTCCAGGTCGTCGGAGACGATGCACGAGACGCCGGGGCAGACGGCGAAGTCGTCGAGCCCCTTGCCCCCGCCCGCCTTCGCGAAGCCCTCGTCGAGATGGGGCCGCTGGACCTCCTCGAAGCGCTCCGGGTTCATCATCATGGGAAACACGCCGTCGGCCACCTCGGCGGCGCAGCGCAGACCGTTGGGGCTGATCGACGCGGTGTAGATGGGAATGTCGGGATTGCCGTGGAGGATGCTCTTCAGCGGCTTGCCGAGCCCCGTGGTGCCCTCCCCCACACAGGGAATCCGATAGTGGAACCCCTCGTGGGTGAGGGGCTCCTCGCGCGCGAGGATCCTGCGGATGATCGAGATGTACTCGCGGGTGCGCGTGAGCGGGCGCCCGTACGGGAGCCCGTGCCAGCCCTCCACCACCTGGGGGCCAGATGGCCCGAGGCCCAGGATGAAGCGCCCCCCGGACAGCTGGTCGAGGCTCATGGCGGTCATCGCCGCCATGGCGGGCGTGCGCGCCGGCATCTGCATGATGGCCGTCCCCACCTTGATCCGCTCGGTGCGCGAGAGGATCCAGGTGGCGGCGGTGACGGCGTCGTTGCCGTAGGCCTCGGCGGTCCACACCGAGTCGAACCCGAGGCTCTCGGCCCGACCGATGAAGTCGATGTCGATGGACAGGCGCGGTCCGAAGTTCGCCCCCATGAGTCCCAGCTTCACGCTCCCCACGATCCCGGTCTCCTCTCTGCTTCCCGTTCTCGGCGCTCTGGTCTCGACTCTCTGGTCTCGACTCTCTGGTCTCGACCCTCTGGTCTCTGCGCGCTGCGCTCCTGCGGATCCCGCGTCGCCGGTCGCTCCGACCGTGGGGCCCGCAGCGGCTCCCCGACCGACCCGGGGCCCAACCGACCCAGCGCCCAACCGACCCGAGGCCCGACCGACCCGGGGCCCGACCGACCCAGGGCCCGATCGACCCGGGTCCCGATCGACTACTCTGCGAGTTCGGGCCCCGCCGGAGGGAGGAGCCATGGTACGCCGGATCGCGCTCGGACTGGTCGTCTTCTCGGTCGCCCTCTACGGCCTGCTCTGGCTGCTGGGCAGCGGCGCGCTGGGGCGCCACTGGGGCCCGGGCGATCCGGTCCCCGAGCCCGCGCCCGCGGAGTCCGTCGTCGGCCGGGACCGCGACGTCCTCGCGGCCGCCCACGGCCTGGCCGTCTCTCCCGACGCCCCCGCCCAGATCCTGTTCGGCGACCTCCACGTCCACACCACCTTCTCCCTCGACGCCTTCCTGATGGCGCTGCCCACGGGCAGCGGCGAGGGCGCCCATCCGGTGAACGACGCCTGCGACTTCGCGCGCTTCTGCTCGGGGATCGACTTCTGGTCCATCAACGACCACGCCGTGGCGCTCGACCGACGCCGCTGGCAGGAGACCGTCGACGCCGTTCGGCAGTGCGACGCCGTGGCCGGTCGCGGCGAGGAGCCGGACCTGATCTCGCTCCTGGGCTGGGAGTGGACCCAGATGGGATCGAACCCCGCGAACCACTACGGACACAAGAACGTGGTGCTGCGGCGCCTGGACGACGAACACATCCCCACGCGCCCGATCGCGGCGGGCCTGCCGCCCGACGCCGCCGACCGCGACCGCAGCGGGGCTCCGTCCAACGCCGTCTTCGGGCTCCTCGCCCTGCTCGACCCCGGCCGCGCCAGCCTCGACACCATCCGCTACTTCCAGGACATGCTGGCCCCGGCCGACTGCGAGGACGGCGTGCCGGTCCGCGACCTCCCGGACGACTGCCGCGAGTTCGCCGCCACGCCCGCCGACCTGTTCGCCCGACTCGACGACTGGGGCCACGAGGCCCTCGTCATCCCCCACGGAACGACCTGGGGCTACTACACGCCCCACGGATCGAGCTGGGACAAGCAGCTGACGGCGGACATGCACGATCCCCGCCGACAGACCCTCGTGGAGGTGTTCTCCGGCCACGGCAACTCCGAGGAGTACCGGCCCTGGCAGGAGGTCACCTTCGACGAAGACGGGACGCCCCGCTGTCCGGAGCCGACCCGGGACTACCTGCCGTCCTGCTGGCGGGCCGGCGAGATCATCCGCCAGCGCTGCCGGGAGGCCGGCCTCGACGCCGCCGAGTGCGCGACCCGGGCCGACCAAGCGCGCCGCCTCTACCTCGCCGACGACGTCTACGGACACCTGACGGTCACCGCGGCGCAGCCGGAGGACTGGCTGGACTCCGGGCAGTGTCGCGACTGCTTCCAGCCCGCGTTCAACTACCGGCCGTCGAGCTCGGTCCAGTACATGCTCGCCCTCGGCGGCGAGCCCGACGAGAGGGGCGAGCCCCGCCGCTTCGAGCTCGGCTTCATCGCCGCCAGCGACAACCACTCGGGTCGGCCGGGCACCGGATACAAGGAGTACGCCCGGGCGTACATGACCGAGGCCCTGTTCTCGACCTTCACCGAGACGCCGATGGGCCGGCGACCGCGACGCGAGCGGGAGGCGCGCGCGGTCCCCCTCGAACGCGAGGCGGGACTCAGCCAGGGGTTCTTCGGCATGCGCGAGACCGAACGCCAGTCGTCGTTCTTCCTGACGGGCGGCCTGGCGGCGGTGCACGCCCGGGGCCGGAGCCGGGACGCGCTGTGGGAGGGGCTCGAGAACCGGGAGGTCTACGGCACGAGCGGACCGCGCATCCTGCTCTGGTTCGACCTGGTGAACCCGGCGGTCGAGGGCCGGGTGCCCATGGGCTCGCGGACCTCGCTGGCCCGGGCGCCCGAGTTCGAGGTCCGGGCGGTGGGGTCCTTCGAGCCGCTGCCCGGCTGCCCCGACCACGCGAGAGAGGCGCTCGGCGCCGAGCGGCTCGCGAGCCTGTGCCGGGGCGAGTGCCACAGGCCGTCGGACCGGCGACGCCAGATCACCCGCATCGAGGTCGTGAGGATCCGGCCCCGGGTCGCCCCGGAAGAGCCGCTGGCGGAGCTCATCGACGACCCGTGGCTCGTGCACGACTGCGAGCCGGATCCGGGGGGCTGTGTGTTCCGGTTCGGCGACCCGGAGTTCGCGGCGGGGGGACGCGACGCCCTCTACTACGTCCGGGCCATCGAGGCTCCCAGCCTGGCCGTCAACGCGGACAACCTCCGCTGCGAGCGCGGGGAGGACGGGGAGTGCACCTCCGTCGATCTCTGCTTCGACGCCGGCTTCGACGACGACTGCCTGGCGGAGACCGAGGAGAGAGCCTGGTCCTCCCCCATCTTCGTCGACCACCGCGGGTCCCGAGCCGGGGCCCGATCGGGTCGACCATCGGGGCTCGCGGATCGCTGAAGCCCTCGCCGGGGGGCGGGGCCTGTGAGGCTCAGGACTGCGCCGCGGCCCGGCCGGCGCGACGGCCGAAGAAGGTCCCGTCTCCCAGGGAGAGGCCGCTGCTGTAGCCCCCGACCGAGATGCCCGACGTGGCGCGGCCTGCGGCGTACAGCCCGGCCACGGGCGCGCCCTCGGCGTCCAGCACGCGTCCGTCGACGTCGGTCGCCAGACCGCCGAGCGTGAACGCGGCATAGAGCGAGTCGGCGGTGGTGCAGTCGAAGGCGCCGAAGGGCGGCTCCACGAGCGGCTTCACGTACTCGGCCTGCTTGTGGAAGACGGGGTCGCGCCCCTCGGCCGCGTGCCGGTTGTACAGCGCGACCGTGGCCTCGAGGCTGCCCCCGGGCAGGCCGAGCTCGGCCTCGAGCTCGGCCAGGCTGTCGCCCGCCGCGGCGAGCTTCCGCGGATACTCGGGCTTCTCGAAGATGGCGTCGTCGACCACCAGCCAGGCGCGCCCGCCCTGGTGGAAGAGCGCCCACTCGCCCAGCCGACCGTAGTAGGCGTCCTCGTTGATGAAGCGCTGCCCCTGGCCGTTCACGAGCAGGCCGCGCTTCAGGCCCCAGGGCTGGGTCACCGGCAGCGAGATCGAGGCCGCGTCCATGTGGATGGTCGCGCCGCCCACCGCGGTGCCCAGGCGGATCCCGCTCCCGTCGTCCCCTTCCGCGCCCACCCTGAAGCTGCAGCGCCGGACCAGGGGCTGGTGGGCGGCGATCATGCCGTCGTGGTTGATGAACCCGCCGGTCGCCAGGACCACGCCGCGACGGGCGCGGATACGCTTGCCGGCGCCGAAGACCTCCGCGATCGCGCCGACCACCCGGCCGTGGGCGTCCTGGACCAGCGCGCTGCAGCGGTGGTCGGGGGCGATCCGTGCGGGGCTCGCCTCCACGGCGGCGCACAGCTTCTGCATGAGCAGCGGACCCGCCTGGTGCTCCATGGCGGGCACGTGGCCCCGCGGCGCGGGCACCGCCAGCTCGCAGAAGGGATGGGCCCGCTCGGAGCCCGACCAGACCAGGCCGTCGTCGCTGGGCGGCTCGCCGCTGCAGCCGTGGTAGAAGACCGGCTGGAACGGCACGCCCTGGGCGACCAGCCAGTCGTAGTGCTCCACGCTGCCGTCGCAGTAGAGCCGGATCTTCGCCTCGTCGGGTCCCTCGCCGCACGAGGCCATCAGGTACGCGAACATCTCCTCGGCCGAGTCCTCGAAGCCGCAGGCCCGCTGGAGGGCCGTGCCCCCTCCCAGATAGAGGACGCCGCCGGACATCGCGGAGGTCCCGCCGCCACCGCTGGCGCGCTCGAGCACCAGGGTGTCGGCGCCGGCGCCCGAGGCCTCGAGCGCCGCGGCGGCCCCCGCGCAGCCCAGGCCGACCACCAGCACGTCGGCCTGTTCGTCCCAGCCGGAGACGTCGCTGGCTCTGCACACGCCCGTGGTCATGGGGCCATCACCTCGAAGTGGACCTCGCGTCCGCCGCCTTCGCGACGGGCGCGCGAGCATATCACGCGCCCTCTCCGCGGCTCGCGTCGTTCGCGTCGCTCGGGGGGCCGCGTTGCCGGGGGAACCCGCGTGGGCGTCGCCCGCTGCGTGGTCGAGTCATGGCCGATCTGCCAGACTCGATCCCGAACCCGAGCGGAAGGAAGACCGGTGGCCGACCTGCAGCCCCGGGGAGAGGCCCTGCGCAAGGCCGTGCGCTTCGTGTCCCAGAAGCGCGAGGACGATCCGGCTGGCTCCGTCGTCGCCTGGGTCCAGGAAGCCACCGTGCGCTTCGACCTGAACCCCGCCCAGGGCGAATGGCTGGGGCGCTTCATGGGCGGGTCGGCGGCCGGGGACGCCCCGTCCGATGACTGATCCGGAGGACCGGCGCCGCCTCGAGCCCGATTCGCTGGGCGAGCTGGTGAGCGGCGAAAGGCTGCGTTCGCTGCTGGTGCACGAGCCCGGGCTCTGGCCCGTCGCGATCGTCCTGTGCGTCGTCGCCGTGACCCTGTCCACGTCGTTGCTGACCCTGGCCCTGCGCAGCCGCAGCGTCTTCGCGGCGGCCGTGGTCGCCCTGCTCGTGTTGATGAGCGTGATGGCCGTGGACGGGTCCCGGCGCAAGCGCGGCCGCTTCGGGCCGGCCCTCTGGATCGCTCTGGCCTTCTGGGGCGCAACGGGCGCCGCGACCCTCACCGTCCTCCGCTGGGGAGGCGGCTAGCGTCGAGCGCGCAGCAGGCCTGGAGGCGTCGAGGCCTGCAAGGGGCAAGCTCAGCGAGCGGCGACCTCGGAGGTGGCCTCGACCTGGGAGATGGCCTCGACCTCGGCGCCCGCCAGGGTCCCTCGGACCTCGTCGGCGGAGCCGCAGTACTCGGCCGAGAACCAGCTGCCCTCGGACAGCGACTCGCAGGCGGCCAGGCGGGCGCCGGGATCGCGACTTCCCAGGGTGAACGCCCCGCCAGCCGCCATCGCCAGCACGAGGCCGAAAACGAGCAGATCCTTCATGAGTCCCTCCTCATGTCCGGAGGTGGGCCGCAGCGCGCCGATGTGGCAGGAATCCTCATAAGCCGGAGCCTGTGTCTCGATTCGAGGGCAAAAACACCCGATTCGGGTGAGGTGGCTCGGTCGGGGCGGGTCCGCGGCCGGCCAGCGCATCCGGTCGGCGCGGCGGGTCGGCGCGGCGGGTCAGAACTGGAAGTAGATGAACTGCTGGGCGCCGCGATCCGCGAACAGGGTCAGGCCCACCATCACGATGAAGTAGACCGCCGGGCGGCCCCAGGCCCAGGCGGCACGCTGGTGCCATCGGCCCTGGATCGCCAGCACCGTGGCCAGGTGCAGGACGCCCGCCACCATCAACGAGACCGCCACGATGACGAGGGTGAACCGTCCCAGGTTGAGGGCCGCCGCGGCGCCGTCGAGGTGGATTCCCACGAGCCCCGCCAGGATCGTGAAGGCCGTGTCGAATGTCTGGGCGCGGAAGAAGATCCAGGCCAGGGAAACGAAGTGGAAGGTCGCCACGATGGAGAAGAGCCGGTAGAGGCGGCCCGGCAGCAGGGGCTCGGTGGGCGCCACGCCCCGCCGCTCGTGGACGAAGCGCGTCAGCGCCAGGGCGCCCCCGTGCAGCAGCCCCCAGATGACGAACGTCCAGCTGGCCCCGTGCCACAGCCCGCCCAGCCCCATGGTGATGATGAGGTTGAGGTAGGTGCGCAGCGGGCCGCTGCGGTTGCCCCCGAGCGGAATGTAGAGGTAGTCGCGCAGCCAGTTGCTGAGGGTGATGTGCCAGCGGCGCCAGAACTCGGTCACGTTGACGGACAGGTAGGGTGAACGGAAGTTGCGCGGCAGCTCGTAGCCGAGGCAGTACGCGCAGCCCCGACCGATGTCGGTGTAGCCGCTGAAGTCGCAGTAGATCTGGGCGGAGTACGCGTAGACGGCCACGAGGAGCGTGACCGGGTCGCGTCCGTCGGGCGCGGCGAAGACCCCGTCCACGAACGGCGCCAGCTGGTCGGCGATCAGGACCTTCTTGAACAGGCCGAAGGCGATCAGGTCCAGCCCGTGGAGGAACCGGCGCAGCTCGAAGGATCGCCTGGAGGCCAGCTGGCCGATGAACTCGCGGGCCCGGACGATGGGCCCGGCGATCAGCTGGGGGAAGAAGGCGATGAACAGCGACATCTTCAGCGGGTTGCGGATGACATCGATCTGGCGGCGTCCCAGGTCGATCACGTAGGCCATCATCTGGAAGCTGTAGAAGCTGATTCCCAGGGGCAGGAAGATGTCGCTCATGGGGGGCGACCATTCGACGCCGGTGAGCGAATGGGCCAGCGCCGCCCCGCTCTGCACGAAGAAGTCGTAGTACTTGAACAGCGCCAGGTTGCCGAGGTCGACGATCACCGTGGCGACGACGATGCGCCGCGACCAGTCGGGACGTTCGTCGCGGGTGGCGGCCACCCCCAGCGCGGCGAAGTAGTTGACTGCGGTGACCGCGAGGAAGAGGAACAGGTAGATCGGGTACCAGGCCAGGTAGAACGTCCAGCTGGCGAGCAGCAGGAACCCCAGCCGGGCGCGATGCCACGGCAGCGCCCAGTAGACGCACAGCACGATCGCGAAGAAGGCCAGGTACGAGAGACTGTTGAACAGCACCGCCGGCCCGCCTCAGGGTGCCGCGCGCGCCGCGCCTTCGGCGCGCGCTCCGTCGGGGGGCGTCAACAGGGGTCCGACCGGGCGGGCGAGCGCCTGCGCCAGCCGCTGGTGGCCCCGCGAATCGAAGTGGAGGTTGTCGGGCGACCCGTCCCGGAAGTCGCCGAAGTAGTCGGTCCCGAGGAGGTCGGACTCGTCGAGCAGGGTGAAGCCGCTGCGGTCCGCCAGGGCTTCCAGGTCGCCGCGGATCCGGGTGAGCGTCTCCGGCTCGAAGGGGACGGGCGGGCGCGTGCCGTCGAACGGAAGCATGACCACGACGAACTCCGCGCCCAGGGACCGGCACAGGTCGTCCATGGCCTCGAGCGCGAGCAGCGAGACCGGGTAGGCCGAGCCGATGCGGTAGGTCCGCGCGGTCCGCGCGGCCTGGAGCTGGCGCTTGAACCACGCGGCGAGATCGCGCCGCACGGGCTTGTCGATCAGCTCGTTGAACATGACCCGGCGGTTCGAGACGGCCGCGAACCGGTCGTCGAGCCAGCCCGCCAGCAAGCGGTCGGTCCGCTGCTGGAGGGTCTCCCCCCTGGAAGAGAGCCGCTGGCTGGCCTGGCGGCTGAACGCCAGGAGCTCCTCGACGTCCTCGGGGCGCGCTGCGTCGGGGAGATGGGCGACCAGGCGATCCCGGGTCGCCCCCACGTCGATGCCCTCGAGCAGCGTCTCGCGAACGTTCAGTCGCAGCATGCTGAAGAGGCTCACGCCCACGAGCACCACCCGGGGCTCGACCGCGTCCGCGCTGGCGAACAGCACCAGCATGCTCTCCACCACCTGCTGGCCGCCCGCGGAGAAGTCGATCACCTCGTCGGCGATGCCGGCGGCCTCGAGCTGCTGGTGGAGACGGTACGGAAGAGCCACCTCCGGCCGATGCTCGACGCCCTTCACCGATGCGATCTGGCTGCTGCCGAAGAGCAGCAGCCTGGGCGCCTGGGGCGCCGGCAGCTCGCGCAGCGTGCGGGCGAGGTTCGCGCTCGCCTCGGTCACCACCGAACCGATGCGGATGGGACCGCGCTCCTTCGCCGTGAAGGTCTCGGCGAAGCGCTCCCATCCGGCCCCGAGGACCAGCAGGGCGACGAGGGGCCAGAGGAGTGCGACGACCGGTGTCGACCGGGACGGCCCCGAGCGGGCGGGGAGATCGTTTCCGTCGCCCTGCACGCCTCGCTCCTTGCTTCGACCAGCCACCCGCTCCTCGACTCCGACCCGGGATCGATTGGGAGATCGAACGTGTTACCACGACGGGGGAGCGACCGCATCAAGAAGTCGCGCGACCCGCACGTGACCGGCAGCCCGTAGGCAATTCGGGGGCGATTCCGGTCCCCGGGCGCCTCAGAAGATTCCGATGGACGAGCGTCGCCGCTCGGTCGAGGCGGCGAGCTCGGCCCAGATGGCCTCCTCCATTCGGCGCGCAGCCTCTCCCTCCGTCTCCTCGACCAGGGCGTGCAGCTCGACGAGCAGCGCCCGGAGCCCCGAGTTGGACCGCTCGAGCGCCGAGATGGCCAGGTCCTCGTCCCGCTCGGCCGCAGCGGACGCCAGTCGGTCGCGCAACGCCGGGTCGCCCACCAGCGGCAGGGCGTCCCGGAACAGGCTGCGGAGGACGCCGTTCTCCTCCACCCGGCGAGCCGCGGACCGCTCGGCCTCCTCGCGCACCGCCTGGAGCAGGAGCCCCAGGATCATCACGCTCGCCTGCTCGTAGCCGGGACCGAGCGCCGGAGCCGTGTGCACCATGAGATGGGCGGCGGCGACCTCGAGGAACCGGTCCAGGCGCGGCGTCACGGGAGCCGTCCGAGGTCGTGGAGCGCCGCCCGGTCCTGGCTGTTGCCCATGAGCCAGGAGGAGAGCGCCAGGATGAGGTCCTGGTTGGAGCCGCTGCTGAACTCCTGCGCGCCCGAGATCCAGATCGACTGGCCCTTGACGCTCGAGAACACCTCCCACCAATGGAGCGCCTCGGGATCGGCCGTGCGACCGCTCGACGCCTGCCAGATCCCGATGGCGCGCTCTCGGGTCGCCAGGCCACCGGCCCGGTCGTCGCGTGCCCAACGCCAGACGGGGTTGATGCTCCACGCGAGGTCTTCGAGGGGATCTCCGAGATGGGCCATCTCCCAGTCGAGGATCGCGTGGATGCGGCCCTCGTCGTCGAACAGGAAGTTGCCCGTCCGGAAGTCGCCGTGGACCACGCCGACCCTCGACGGGGGCGGCGGCGGGTTGCGGCGGAGCCAGCGGATGGCGGCCCGCACGATCGGCTGGGGAACCATCTCGTCCTCGTCGATGCGCGCCTCCCAGTAGTCGAGCTCGCGCTTCCAGCAGTCCTCCGGCGACACCGGCTGCATCACGGACTCGAGGCCGAGGGCCGCGGGGTCGGCCTTCGCGATCTCTCCCAGGATCGTCCACTTCTGCCGGGCCAGCTTCGCAGCGTGCCGGGCGTAGGGCGGCGTGGTGATCGCCTGGGGACTGGCCTCGAGCCCCGCCAGCTGCTCCATCACGAAGAACGGGTGATCGAGATGGCTCGGGTCCTCTTCGAGCCAGAGCGGCTCGGGCACGGGCACCGGCGTGCCGTGGAACGCGCGGTAGGCGCCGAACTCGACGGCGCGCTCGGTCTCGATCAGGCTGCCGGGCGGATCGCGCCGGAGGATGAGCGGCCGCTCTTCGGCAACGCCGTCGCGGACCAGGTCGAGGACGAAGCGGTAGGTCTCCCGGGACGCCCCGCCGAAGATGCGTTCGAGGTCGCGCACCCGGACGTCGCTGGCCTCGGGGAGCCGGGCTGCGATGTAGCGGGCCAGTCTCGCTTCCAGCGACCCTGCCAATGCGTTCCTCCTCGGGAGGCGGGGCGAGGCCCCGCTTCATTCTGACGCCTTCCGGAGTCCTCGCCAGCGGACGCGGAGCCCATCGGGGCCGCGCAACTCGCGGTGCAACCCGCCGGCGCCGGCCGCGCGCAGGGCATCTCGTCCCGCGTCGGGCTTCGCCGACCCCAGCCGGGCGGCCAGGATTCTCCTTTACTCGCCCTGCCCGGCCATTATGCTCTCGGGTTCCGCTGATTCCGGCGCCGACCGGGACCCGGTGGATCCTGCCCAGGAGGTCTCCTCTCGATGTCGATCGAAGTGTCGTCGCGACCGGCCCGGCCCCTGCGAACGCGCATCGCCGCGCTCGCCACCGCGGTCGCCCTCGCGCTCTCGTGCAGCCTGTCGGACCCCGCCGTGCAGGCGCACATCGAGACCGCCAGGCAGCTCGTGGCCGACGGCCGCCACGAAGAGGCCCTCGCCGAGCTCGAGGTCGCTCTCCAGATCGACCCCGAGAGCGCGGAAGCCCACGCCAACGCCGGACTCGTCCTCCTCCAGCTCGAACGCGGCCAGGAGGCGCTCGCCCACTTCGAGGAGGCGTTCCGGATCGAGCCCCGGCTGGTGCGCGCCGGAATCGAGGCCGCCCTGCTGCACCTCCGGGCAAACCCGCTGCGCTCGCTCGAGCTGGCCGACCGGGTCGTCGAGCTGGCGCCCGACAACCAGCGTGTCCGCAACGTGCGCATCGACGCCCTCGTGCGGCTGCAGCGATTCGCGGACGCCACGGACGCGGCCCGCTCGCTGGCCGGTGAGCGGCCCGACGACGTCCGGGCGCAGCTGCGGCTGGGCCAGGTGATCGTCGCCCGGGCGCGACAGGAAGTGGAGCTCTCCGACGAGCTGATGGCGGAGGCCGCGCGCGCCTTCGAGGCGGCCGGCGACCTGGCTCCGCCGGCCCGCCGGCCGGGCATCCGGCTGCAACGGGCTCACCTGCTCGACCTCTGGCCGGGGCACGAGGAGGAGGCCAACGCCGCCCACCGCGAGCTGCTCGAGCAGGTCGACGCTCCGCCCCGGGTCCGGCTCGCCGCGATCGACGCGGTCACGGGCTTTGCCCGGCGCCACCAGGACTGGGAGCTGCTCGACCGGGCGCTGCGGCTGCGACTCGCTGGCGACCGGGAGCTGATTCCGGTCTGGCAGGAGCTGGCGCGGACGGCCGAGCTCGCGAGCGGCGACGGCCTCGCCCTGCTCGACGCCGCGCTCGAGGGCGAGGACGCGAAGAACCCGGCGGTCCACATCGCCCGGGCCCGCTGGCTGACGGCGCGCGCTCGGCCGGACGAGGCGGTGGCCTCGCTGCTCGAGGCGGCCGAGGGCGGATGGGCGTCCGACCAGCTCCTCGACGCCGCCGTGGAGATCGAGGTGGCGTCGCGCCGGCTGGCCGCGGCCCACGCGCTCGCCCAGCGGATCGAGAGCGAGCTGCCCGACTCGCCCTACGCCGCGATCAGCCGGGCGCGGATCGACCTGCGCCTGGGTCGCTACCTGCTCGTCGAAGCGGCGCTCGAGGAGCTGGTGGCGACCCGCGAGTCGGCTCTGGCCCTGCGGCTCCTCGCAGCGGCCAAGCAACGCTTGAAGCAGTCGGTCTCGGCCGTGAAGGCCATGGAGCGGGCCCGCGAGCTCGACCCGATCTTCGACGAGCGGGTCGAGCGTCGGGCGGCGCGTCGAGCCCACGGGGCCGCCATGCCGGTCCGGGTGCTCTCGCTCCTCAAGGGGCTCGAGGACCAGGGCTTCAAGCTGTCCGCGCTCGACCACCTGATGAGTGCCCAGGCCATGTACCTGATCGGCGAGCGGGAGAAGGCGGAGCGACTCCTCGAAAGTCTGGTGTCGATCGACGAGCCGAGCCCCGCGGCCATCGTCGAATACTCGACGCGCTACCGGACCTCCCGACCGGATCGCGTGCGCGAGCTGCTCGAAGCCGCCCGAGCCCGGTATCCCCGGAACCGGGCGCTGCTCGTCCAGCTGCTGCGCCTGGAGCTCGCCGAGGGACGCCACCAGGAAGTGCTCGCGACCATCGAGAGCTCGCTCGAGGACGGCCGCAAGCTGTCCCACGATCTGTTCCTGATCCGGACGCGGGCGTACATCGCCCAGGAACGAATCGAGGAAGCCCAGAAGGATCTGCTCTCGATCCTGCGCCTGCATCCGAGCTCCCGACGAGCCCTGGACCTGCTCTCTCGGCTCTACGAGGAAGAGGACCGGATGGAGGAGCTGGTCTCGAGCTTCGATGCCGCAGCGGATGCGGGGACCCTGAAGGACGCGGGATCGCTGATCGCGGGGCGCCTGCACATGCGCATCGGCGACTACGAGGGCGCGCTCTCCCGGCTCGAGCCGCTGCTCGCGGCCGAGGAGGAGGCTCCGGCCGAAGAGGCGCCGCCGGCCGAGGAAAAGACCCCGGGCGAACCGCAGCTCGAGACCGATCTGGCGGAAGACGATCCGTCCGACGACTCGGGCGCCCCGTCCGGCCGCCGCTCCCACGCGATCCAGGTGGACGTCGCCCGATGCCTGGCGGAAACCGGCCGGGACCTCCCCCGCGCCATCGCGCTCGGTCGCGACGGGCTCGAGCTTGGCCGCGACGTCGAGGCCCACGTCGCCCTCGGTCTCGCCCATCTCCGCTCGCGAGAGCTGTCCCGCGCCGAGATGAATCTCCATCGCGCGGTCGAGCTGTCACGCAGCCTGGACTGGCCTTCGGCCGCCGCACACCGCTACCTGGGAGAGACCTACCGCGAGCAGGGACGGAGCGCGGAGGCGCGCGCCGCATTCGAGCGGGCGATCGCGGTCGATTCCCGGGACGCGAGCGCCCGCCGGGCGCTCGCCGAGCTCGACGCCGAGGCCACCGGGTCCGAGAGCCCCTAGGCCGTCTCCCGCGCCATCAGGCCGCGGCCGGTGATGAGCGGGAGATCGAGGGCCGAGAGGGGTCCCGGGTCGGCCGCGCAGACGGCCGGAATCGAGTTGACGAGGCGGGTCGCCGTCAGCAGCACGCCGCCCACGGCGTGGTCGCCGTGCTCGTCCTCCATGTCCAGGCCGAGCACCATGCGGGGCACCCCTTCGATGATCACGCGATAGCCCCCGTCGCTCTGCGGCCAGTGGGGAGCCAGGTCGTCGCGCAGCCGCGTCACGTGGTCCACCACCAGCCGCGCCACGCCGTCGACGACGCCCTGCACCTCGAAGCGCAGGGCCGCCATGGTGCCCTTCTCGACGGTGCCGATGGGGGTCTCGAAGGTCTCGGGCGCCGGGACGCGCTCGTGAGTCTCGCGGATCTCGTCGAGCTCGAGGCCCAGTCCCTCGGCCAGCAGCCGGATGGTCCCGCCCCAGCCGAACCCGAGGGCGCCGGGCGTGAGGAGCAGCGGCGTGGCGTCGAGCGGCTGCCCGAAGCCCATGGTCCCGAACACCACCTCGGGCTGATCGTAGGTGGCGTAGTTGACGATCTCCTGGATGCGGATCTCGGTCCAACGACCGCAGAGTCCGCTCAACACCAGGGGCAGGATGTCGTTCGCGAAGCCCGGATCGATCCCGGACGTGAAGAAGCTCGCCTCCCCCTCGCGACAGGCCTGCTCCAGCCGCCGGGTGATCTCGGGGGTGAGGGTCGTAGGGTGGACCAGCCCCACGACGGAGCTCGACACGACGTTCTTTCCCGATCGCAGGATGCGACAGATGTCGTCGACCGCGTCCATGGGGCGGAGATCGGCGGTGGCCGTGTAGACCACGCAGTCGGCGTCCACGTCGAGCAGCGCGTCGGCGTCGGGGGTGGCGAGGACGCCGACCGGGTCGCGCCCGCAGAGCTCGCCGGCGTCCCGGCCGGCCTTCTTCTCGCTGTGGACCCAGAGCCCGACGAGCTCGAGCTCGGGGTGGTCGAGAATGCAGCGCAGGGCGTAGCGACCGACGTTGCCGGTGCTCCACTGGATGACTCGCTGGGACACGGACTCCTCCTTCTTCCTAGGGACGCGGGGCGGCGCGGCCGGTGACCATGGGCAGGTCCAGATAGGTCCTGATGCCGGGCTCGGCCCTGCAGACGTAGGGAACCGCGTTGACGCAGTGCATGGCGGTGGCCAGGATGCCGGCGTTGCGCTCGAGGTCGGCTCCCACCTCGGGCGGGTGCAGGCCGTGGAAGGTCAGCTCGACCGGCGGGTCGGCGTCGAGGGCCACCTCGAACCGCTCGCCGTCGAGGCGCCACGGCGGGTCGAGATTCTCCTCGCCCATCAGCCAGTTCACCCGCACCGTCATCACCGGATCTCCGGCCACCGTGCCCTGCCAGGTGAAGCGCTGGGCGGCGACCGTTCCCGCTTCGATGGGGCCGACGGGCGTGTCCAGCGACGCGGTGGCCACGGCCATCTCGTGCTTCGTGGTCTTGCTCGGGTCGAGGTCGAAGCCGAGGGCCGCCGCCACCATGTCGATCGACTGGCTGAAGCCGCGGCCCAGCATCTCGAGCATGGGACTGCGCCGCGCGGCCTCGGGGTCCTTGCCGAAGAGCATGACCTCGCGCACCACGAACTCCGCCTGGTAGTTGCGGATGTCCGAGAACTCCTCGGCGCGGACGTGGCGGATGTTCGTGCAGAGCGCGGAGGCCACGAGCGGAAAGCGCTCGGTGATGCCGCCCGGGTGGATGCCGGTGCCGTGGAGGGTCGCACCTCCGGCCCGGGCCGCCGCCTCGACCTCCGCGATCCCGGGCGTGCCGAACGGATAGAACCAGCCGAGCGGCGTCACCACGTCGAGGCCCGCGCGGAGCAGGCGCACGACGTCGGAGGTCTGTCCGATGAGCGGGCTGTAGACCACGCAGTCGGCGCCCAGCCCGAGGAGCGCGTCGACGTCCCGGGTGGCCGTGACCCCCGTGCGGCCCAGGCCGCAGATCTCGCCGGCGTCCAGGCCTTCCTTGGCCTCGCTGTGCACCCAGACCCCGGCGAGCTCCAGCTCGGGGTGGTTCAGGATGCCCTCGATGGCGCAGCGTCCGACGTTGCCCGTCGCCCATTGGATCACGCGGAAGCTCATGGGGTCTCCGTGGGGCGCGGTGGCTCGAGCGGGGGCGTGGGCACGACGAAGGCCGGCGCCTCGGCGCCTCCGTCGACCTCGTAGATCTTGCCCGTCACCCAGGAGGACGCCGGCGACGCGAGGAAGAGCGCGGCGGCCGCGACGTCCTCCACCTCGCCGATCCGCTTCATGGGCGTGTTCTCCTCGAGCTGGCGCTTGATCTCGGGGCTGGTCAGCACGACCTCCAGGGCCGAGGTCGCGACGCCGCCCACGGCGATCGCGTTGACGCGGACCCGGGGCGCGAACTCGGCCGCCAGGTTCCGGGTGAGGAAGTTGAGCGCCATCTTGGCGGTGCCGTAGGCGGCGAAGCCGGTCTGGACCATCCCACCGGCGCGGGACGAGATGTTCACCACCGCGCCTCCGCCGGCGGTCTCGACCATGCGGGGAACGCAGAGCTTCGTGAACGCGAAGGCCTGGGTCACGTTGAACGAGAACGCCTTCTCGAGGTGGCGCTCCGATGTCTCGAGGGCCGCCCTGGGCGGCCATCCCCCGGCGTTGTTGACCAGGACGTCGAGTCGCCCGAGCTCGGCGAGCGTCCGGTCGACGGCGCGCCGGCGCTGGTCCGGGTCGAGGACGTCGCACGGAACCGCGATGGCCCGGCGTCCCCGCTCGCGGACCGCGGCGGCCGTCTCTTCGATCTGCTCCGGCGTGCGGGCCGCGCACGCGACGTGGGCGCCGGCCTCGGCGAAGGCGATCGCCGTGGCCCGGCCGATGCCGCGCCCGGCGCCGGTCACCAGGGCGACCCGGTCGTCCAGCCGGAAACGGTCCAGGATCATGTCGACTCCTCGCGCGCGCCCGGCCGGACGGCGGCGAGCCGGCCGCCGGCCGCTGTCATAGCCGTGGCTATTATTTGGAGTCACAACTATAATCGCGCTCGATGTCGCCGGTCAAGCAGCCCGCCGATGCCCTGGCCGATGTGCGCCGCCCGGACGAGATCCTCCCGGGTCGGGTGGCGCCCGCCCAGCTGCGCCAGGGGCGCCGCCCCACGGCCCAGAGCCGGCGGACCCGCGAGCGCGTCATCGAGGCGGCGGCGCTGTGCATCGCCGAAGAGGGCTTCGCGGCGGCCCACACGAACCGCATCGCCGAACGCGCCGGGGTCTCCTGGGGCGTTCTCCAGTACCACTTCGGCGACAAGGCCGGGCTGCTGTCCGCCGTGCTCGAGCGCGGCGTGCTGGCCCTCGAGCGCGGCTTCTCCGACATCGAGATCGACGGCGGCTCCCTGCGCGAACGCCTCTCGGCCGTGGTCGACGCGGGCTGGCAGCTCTTCCGTTCGCCCCTGGCCCGAGCGGGCAACGAGATCCTGGTGAACGCCCGGGCCGAGCTCGCCGGCGGCTCCGAGACCCCGATCGACCTCGAGCGCATGACGCGGAACCTCGTGCACCAGGCCCGCGCGGCCCTGCGCGAGGCCGTGGGAGACGCGAGGCGCGCCCGGGCCCTGGAAGGAGTGCTGCTCGCGGCCCTGCGCGGCTTCAACCTGGCCCTGCTGCTCGCGCCCACGGACTACGACTTCGCCAACGAGCGCCGAACCCTGGTGGAGATGATGGCCCTGCACGTCGAGGCCCACTCCCGATCCTGACCCGACCCATGCTCCGAGGAGAGATCACCATGCCCTTCCCCGAACAGGAGATTCGCGACGCCTACGACCGTCTGGTCGAGACCCGGAGCCGGGTCGAACGGGGCGAGCTTGCCTGGGACGCGCTCGCGGCCTTCTTCACCGTCGACGCCACCTTCATCGACCCCGCGTGGGGGCGCGTCGAAGGCATCGACGAGATCAAGAAGTTCCTCGTGGAGAGCATGCAAGGGCTCGAGGGCTGGACGTTCCCGCGTGTGTTCACCGCCGTGCACCACGACACCCTCGTGAGCGGCTGGCAGAACCGGCTGCCCGGCCGACGGGAGGACGGCAGCTACTACGAGGCCCTGGGTGTGTCGGTGATGACCTACGCCGGCGAGGGACGGTTCTCCCGCGAAGAGGACATCCTCAACATGGTGCACGTGTACGAGCTCATGAAGGAGAGCGGCTGGAAGCCGGGGCCCGGGATCAAGGCTCCTCCGAGCCCGGTGCCGAGGTAGCGCCCCCAGGCGTCGGGCCGGCCGCGTCAGCTCCGCTGGCTCACGACGATCAGGATGCCCAGCATCACCAGGAGCAGCACGAAGACCGAGACCCCCAGGCGCGCCGAGCGACGGGCGGCGTCCTCCTGCCACCAGTTGCGCGGGCGCAGTCCGCGCCAGAGCAGGGTGAGCATGGCGGCCAGGGTGAGCGCGGTGACGTTGCCGCCGGCCAGCAGCAGCGCGGAGAGCGCACCGTCGAGCTCCGCCTTGGCGAGCAGGATGCCGCTCGCCACCGCCGGGGGCAGCAGCGCCACCGCGACCATCACGCCGGTGAGGAAGGTGGGCGCTCCGGTGGTGTAGGAGAGCGCGCCGGCGCAGCCGGCCGCCAGGGCGAGGACCAGGTCCCAGACCCCCACCCGGGTGCGGGAGACGAGCTCGGGCGTGGACGGATCCGCGTCGAGCGCCAGCCCCAGGAGCGCCGCCGATCCGAGGGCGACCAGGAACCCCACCCCGTTGGTTCGCAGCGCCCGTCGCACCAGCGGCCCGTCGCCCAGCACGATGCCGAGAGCCAGCGCCATGTTGGGTCCGAGCAGGGGAGCCACCACCATCGCGCCGATCACCGCGGCCGTGTTGTCCTGGGAGAGCCCGATTCCCGCGACGATCGCCGCCAGCACGACGAGGGCCAGATAGCCGCGATCGAGCCGGGCCGTGTCGGCGATGCTGGCGTACACCTCCTCGCGGCTCACGGCCGCCGCCGAACGGGCCGCCGCCCGCGCATCGCGCTGGTCGCTGGCCAGCGGCCGCGGGAGTACGCCGTCGAGGGGCTGCACGAGCACGAGCAGGCCCCCCTGGTCCGAGAGCTTCTTGTGGAGGAGGTCGAGCGCGGCGCCGGTCCGCTGGGCGCCGAGCACCCCGCAGACGATCGTGCCGAAGCGCCCGCCCTCCTCGACCCAGCAGTCCTCTGCCAGCTCTTCGACGATGGCGCGCGCCTGTTCGGCCAGGTCGGCCGGGACGTGGGCTTCGATCTTCCTGAGGGCCAAGGTCCCCTCCCTCCGGCTCTCAGGCCCGTTCGGAGCCGGTCCCGGCGTCGCGCGGGAGAGCCTCGACGAAGGCCCGGAGACGCCGGGTGGCGTCGGGCAGATGGGCGACGAACCCCATGTGGCTGCAGGGATACCACTGGATGGCGGGCTCCCCCCAGCGCTTCCACATGTCGGTCACGAGCTCCGGGCTGAAGAACAGGTCCTCGCGACCGGCGAACAGGTGGATGCGCTCGGGCGCGATCACCGGCCGCAGGTCGCTCCAGCCCAGGCGCTCCATCCAGGCGCCCAGGTCCGCGGGCGTCCAGTCGAACTTCGCGAGGTCGTCGCGCATGGCCGCCAGCACCGGCGCGTCGGCGGTCAGCGCGCCCACGTCCATGTGGGCGATGAAGGGTGCCGAGAACGCGAAGCCGGGCTCCAGGCAGGTGAGCGCTGCGCTGAGCGACCCACCGAGCGAGAGCCCCGCCACCCCCACCGGCGTGGGCGAGTGCGCGCGCATCCAGGCCAGCAGCGACCGCGCGTCGAGGATCGTCTGGCGCAGGGCCTCGAGACTGCGCACGATGTCCGCGGTCCAGTAGAGCTCGCCGTCGAAGAAGGAGGCTCGGGGCTTGCGGCGCCCGTGATACGGCGGCTGGAGCTGCACGACCTCCATGTCGAGGGCGCTCGCCATGGTCGCGATGAGCGCCAGCTCCTCGATCACGGTCTCGGGCTGCATGTAGCCGTGGATGTAGAGGAGCCGGGGACGGCCCCGCGCGGACGACGGCCGGACGCGCCGGGCCCAGACGGTGTGGATGCGGCGCCGCCGCGCCTCGTAGTAGCGGCGGAACTCGGGCTCGATGGGCACGTGCTGGGAGCGGAAGCGGAGGTCCTCGCTCTCCATGCCCGGAACCCACCAGCGCCGGGACCGCTGCACCTCCGGCACCTCCGGCGGCGCGGGAAACAGCACGTCCCGGCCCAGCCCCTCGTAGGCGCCGAGACGCTCCAGCGTGTTGCGCGGCCGGGGCCGGACCACCTGGGCCAGGCGCGCCAGGGCGCCGGTGATCCGATCGGGATGAGGCAGGTCGACCATGTTCCGTGGCGCTCAGCCGCCGTCGCCCAGGGCGTCCCGCATCATCGCGCCCAGGTCCAGCTCCCGCTCCCGGAAGGGCTCGGCCAGCACCGCTCCGTCCCTCGCCAGGAGGAGCCGGTCGTCGTAGGGGACCTGCGTCCGGCGATGGCGGGAGTCGCCGCGGCAGTACTGCACGACCCAGGAGCGACGCGGCCCGCTCGAACGGTTGGGGCCGGTCCGGTGCAGGGTGAGCGAGGAGAAGACCAGCACCTCGCCCGCCTCCATGGTCACCGGCACGCCGTGCTCGTCCCCGTCGTAGCCGCGGTAGAAGACGCCGTCCCGCTTGTGATGGGGTCGGATGCCGTCGTGGTGGCTGCCCGGCATGATCCAGAGACAGCCGTTCTCCCGGGTGTGAGCGTCGATCCCGACCGTGCAGGTCACGTACTCGGGCGGGTCGATCGGCGTGTATCCGTTGTCCTGGTGCCACGGCACCTCGCTGGTGGCGCCCGCGCGCTTGAACACCGCCTGGTCCCACCAGAGCCGGACGTCCGGGCCCAGCAGGTCGACGGCGATCTCCACCAGGGGGCGCGAGCAGGCGAAGCGCCGCATGACCTCGGAGCGGACGTGGAGGGCCGGTCCGTAGTCGAAGGGCGTCGTGCCCGGCTCTCCGATCTTCATCGGCCGGGCCAGCATCCGCTCGTACTCGTCCCGCAGCTCGGCCAGCTCTCCGTCGTCGAAGAGACGCCCCGCGTTGAAGTAGCCGTCCGTTCGGAAGGCCTCGATCTGCTCCGGTGCCAGTCGCGTCATGGGCATCCGCCTCGCGGACCATCTTGGTGTCGGTGCGATCGTCCGTCAACCGGCCTCGCGCCGAAGCGCATCGACGGGGCCGCACCCGGACGCCTCAGAGCGGCAGGTCCCCCGCCGCGCCGGACACGCTGCCGGTCTTCGCGTAGGCGTCGATTGCCCGCTGCGCGATGCGCCACTGGTGCACCTCGTCGGCCCCGTCGGCGAAGCGCGCCCAGCGCGCCTGCTGCAGCATCTGCGCCAGGGGCGTGTCGGTGCTGTAGCCGAGCGCCCCATGCACCTGCACCGCTCGATCGATGATGCGGTTCAACGAGTTGGCGACGAAGTGCTTCGCCATGGAGACCTCGCTCTTGAAGTCCACCCCCGCGTCGATCTTGTAGGCGGCGTGGAGGATCATCAGCTTGCACTGGTAGAGCTCCATGGTGCTGTCGGCGATCATCCACTGGATGCCCTGCTTCTCCGCCAGGTAGCTCCCGTGGGCGTACCGCTTGAGGGCGCGGTCGATCATCATCTCGAGCGCGACCTCGGCCTGTCCGACCCAGCGCATGCAGTGCGCCAGGCGCGCCGGCCCGAGCCGCGCCTGGCCGAGCAGGTGCCCCTGCCCCGGCCCGCCCAGCATCTGGTCGTTCGAGACCCGCAGGTCGGTGATGCGGATCTCGCAGTGGTTGTGGCCGCCGCTCATGGTATGGACGTCGCGCACCACCTCCCAGCCGTCGCTGGGGATGTCCACCAGGAACGCGCTGTTGCCGGCCTGGGGGATCTCGGGGTCCTCCTCGGTGCGCGCGATCAGGATCGCGAACTGGGCGCCCTTGGCGCCGGAGATGAACCACTTGTGGCCGTTGATCACCCAGTCGTCGCCGTCGCGCACCGCCCGGGTCTGGATGAGCGTGGGGTCCGAGCCGGCGACCTCGGGCTCGGTCATGGCGAAGCACGAACGCATGCGGCCGCTGCAGAGACCCTTCAGGTACTTCTCCTTCTGGGCGTCGGTGGCCCAGTGGAGCAGCGTGTGCATGTTCCCCTCGTCCGGAGCCTGGGCGTTCAGGGCGAAGGGGCCGAACCGCGTCTTGGCGGCCTCGGCCGAGACCGCGGCCATGGCCACGTGTCCCAGACCCATGCCCCCGTACTCCTCGGGCATGTGGGGCAGCCACAGCCCCCATTCCTGGGCGGCCTTGCGCATGCGGATGACCTGCTCGACCAGGACCTCACGGCTCTCGTCGCTCTCCTCGATCGCCTTCTCGGCCGGGCGCACGACCTGATCGCAGAACTCGCGGACCTTGTGTCGGACGAGCTCGATCTCCTCGGGGAACGTGAAGTCGACGGCCATGGGGTCTCCTGTCGGGGGGCGGACGGGATGGATGGTGTGGGGGTCGAGTCGGGGCCCACCCGCCGCGGGGGCTGCGGTGTTCATGCTAACACCTCCCTCTCACGGACCGGACCCCGTCGCCGGCTCCCCCCGGACACGCCCCGAGGACCGCAGCCGGCGCGACCCGGGCGGAGCGAAGGGGCGTCTAGCGGCGGGGACGCGCCATGGCGGCGCGCCAGCCGGGTGGTCGCGGCCGGAGGGCGGGACGCGGCCCTCGGCGCGGGGGATGGACACCGCCGTGGGCGATCCAGCGCACCACGCGACCGCGCATGCCCCGGTAGGGCTCGAGCAGCTCCAACATGCGGCGGTCGTCGGCCTCGCGCTCGCCCACCAGGTTCCAGGCGACCAGCGACGGCAGATGCAGGTCTCCCACGGGCAGCGCGTCGGCGTGGCCCAGGCCGTTCAGGAGCACGCTGCCCGCGGTCCAGGGACCGATGCCGGCCACCGAAACCAGGCGCCGCACGGCGTCGTCCAGGCCCATGGCGGCCACCTCCTCGAGCCGCGGAGCCAGCGCGCCCACCCTGCGCAGCACGCGCAGGTGCCGGCCCAGCACGCCGAGGGGCTCCGTGGCCCAGTCGGGGAGGCCGCGGAGCTGTTCGGCGGAGGGCGGCAGCCACAGCTCCGACAACGGCGCCGGCGCCGGGTCCGAGAAGCGCCGGACCAGGCTCGCGTAGGCGCGCGCGGCCTCGGCGCCCGAGACCTTCTGGGCGAGGATCGTGGGCACCAGCAGCTCGACGACGCGATGGCTGCGGGGCAGGCGGATGCCTCGCGCGCGCTTCGCGAACCTCGAGACCGACGCGTGTGCCGGGCGGAGCGGCGGCGGCGTATCCGAGAGGCCCAGGAGATCGGGGGCGCGGCCGAGCACCCAGTCGCGCCCGGGCCCCCAGGCCCGCATGCCCACGCGTCCCGGCGCCAGGACCTCGACCTGCCAACTGGCGGGTCCCAGGGGCGTCCGGGTGGCGCCCCAGGCCCCGCCCGCCCCGAGCCGGCGGGTCGGCCCTCTTCGGATGGCGCCGCCGTACAGCGGGAACAGCGTGCCGCGAAGGTCGTAGGGTCCTTCGGCGGTGAGCTCGATCATCGGGTCCTAGCCGTCCGCTCGCTCGCCCCTGGGAAGACCGGACCAGTGGTGGGGATCCTGGGGACCGGCCGCCGGCACCACCTCCACCGGGATGCCGGTGAGCCTCGACATGCCTGTGACCGGCTCCACCGCATCGACCCCGTCGCGGGCCAGGAGATTCACGTTCACGCCGGTCGTGCGGCTGGCCACGCTGAGCCCGGGGGCCCCCTGGTGGCCCCAGCCGTGGGGCAGGGCCACGGTTCCGGGCTGCAGATCCTCGAGGCACTGGATGGGCACGCGCACGGTGGCCGTGGCGGAGGTCACGTCCGCCAGGTCGCCGTGGCGCAGCCCCGCGGCCTTGGCGTCCTCGGGATGGATGTAGAGATGGTTCGTGGAGAGCGCGCCGCGGACGAACTCGGGGTCGTTGTGGGTCCAGGAGTTGTGGGTCTTCACGTGGCGCTTCGTGATCAGCTTCAGCTGGCCGACGCTGCGCTTCTCCGCCTCGAACGCCTCCTCGACCGACCGCGCCGCGTCCAGCAGCGGCGCCGGGGCGAGATCGACGAGACCGTCCTCGGTCGAGACGCCCTTCGAGAGGAAGCTCTCCGGACGATGGGCGGGGCGGACGCGACCGTGCCGCTCGCCGAGGAGCTTTCCGAACCCGCCGTTGCCGGTGAGGCGCAGGAGGGTGGACATCAGGAAGCGTTGGGGCACCGAGCGTTCGTGCTCCGGGTTCCTGCGTGAATGACGTGCGGTTCCCCACTCGAGCAGACGCTGGGTGAGTCGCGAGCCGAACAGGGGGGCGTCGCAGGCCCGCGCCAGGTCCAGATAGATGGTGGCCTCGTCGCGCTGCTCGCCCCGGGCACGCACCACCGGCTCCGTGGCCTGGAGGTACGGGCGGGACTGCATGCCCATCAGGAGCGGAAACGCGAAGGGGAGATCGAAGCGCTCGAACGGGGTGGTGGCGGGCAGCTGGTAGTGGGCCAGGGTCCCGGTCTCGGTCGGGAGGATGTCGATCGTGACGAGCAGCTCGAGCCGTTCGAAGGCCCGCTTCAGTCGCTCGCTGTTGGCCATGGTGATCAGCGGATTGCCGCCGGTCACGAACAGGGCCTTCAGCTGTCCCGGTCCCTCGGTGAGGATCTCGTCGGCCATGACGCCGCCCGGGAACGCGTCGTTCACCGCGCTGAAGCCGCCGATCCGCGAGGTCTCCCGGGACAGGCCGAACCCGCTGCGCGCGCCGAGCTTCGCAAAGTCGACGATGCCCTTCCCCACCAGGGCCCCGCCCCGCCGGTCGAGATTGCCGGAGACGGCGTTGATCACCTCCTGGATCCAGAACGCCAGGCCGCCGTGGCCTCCCATGTTGACGCCGGTCGAGCTGTAGAGGACGGCTCCGTCGGCCTCGCGATACGCGCGGACCATGGCGCGCAGGGTCCCGGCCGGGATGCGCGTGACCTCCTCGGCCCGCTCGGGCGTCCACGGCCGCGCGAGGGACTCGACCTCCGCGAAGCCCTTCATGTGGCGGTCGGTGCGCTCGCGGTCGACCCCGCCCGTGGCCACGAGCTCGTTGAGAAAGGCGAGATAGAAGAAGACGTCGGTGCCGGGCCGGATGAAGACGTGCTCGCCCACCAGCCTGGCGGTCTCGGTGCGGCGCGGGTCGACGACGAACACCCGCCCGCCCCGCTCCTCGATCTCGCGCAGGCGCTTCCCGGGGTTGGCCACCTGGAGGAAGCTCCACTTCGAGACGACCGGGTTGGCGCCGACGATGATCAGGCAGCCGGTGTGGTCGACGTCCGGAATCGGCTGGGTGAACGGGAAGCCGTAGACCTCCCGGGCGACCGCGAACTTGTTGCTGCAGTCCTGGGTGGCCGAGGCGTAGAGGCTCCTGGACCCGAGTCCGGTCATGAAGCCCTGGGCGAAGATCGGGTGCAGCAGGCTGAAGCCCGCGGCGGTGCCCACGTACATGCCGATGGAGTCCGGGCCGTGGTCGCGGACCAGCCGCCTCACCCGGGCGCCGATGTCGCCGAGCGCGTCGTCCCAGCCCACATCGAGGCTGCCGCCCTCGACCCGCTTGCGCGGGCGGAGCAGGCGGTCCGGGGATTCGAAGAGCCGGTGCTGCTTGAGGCCCTTGACGCAGCCGAAGCCCTCGGTCGCCACGTGCTGCGCGTCCGGTCGGATGCCGGCCACCCGACCGCCCTCGAGGCTCACCTCGAGCCCGCACAGCGATTCACAGATGCGGCAGAAGGTGTGGCGGACTTCGCTGGCCGGAAGGTCGGGATGGGCCAAGAGGCACCTCCGTGGCGGAGCCCGAGTATAGCTAGCGGGTGCCGCCCGGAGCGGAGCCGGCGCGGGCCGCCAGGGCGAGTCCGGCCATCGCCGCGAGCACGATCAGCAGGCCGCCGAGCTCGCGCTCCTCCTCGTCGAAGGTGAGCGCCATCTCGCCGACGACGTGGGGGAGCAGCGTCCCGGCCCAGACGAGCGCCACCGCAGCCACGGCGGCCGGGACCCAGGGCGGCGGCCAGCGGAAGACCGCCTCGATGCACAGGAGGCCGGCGGCGCCGTAGAGAAAGGCCCAGCGCAGCGCATCGGGGTCGTTGTACTGGACGGCGGCGGCATAGCCGAAGAGCGCGGCGCCCAGGAGGCAGAGGGGCCGCCGAATCGCGAACGGCGCGGGACTCTCGCCCGCGCCGTCGCGTGATTCGTTCGAACGCTTGTCCAGGGCTATCCGCGTCGCGTGCGGCGTCCCACGGCGACCAGGCCCGCGGCGAACGCCAGGGCGGCGCTGGGCTCGGGCATCGCCGGGCCACCGCCCGAAGCCGGGCCGCCGGCGTCGGCGCTCCCGATCGTCAGGGACGACACCGAGAAGTCGCTGTAGAACATGCCGACGGCGGTGAAGCTCACGTAGTCCGTCAGGATGCCGCCGAAGTCGACGCTGGCCGCGCCCTCCTCGAAGAAGTACTCGTCGCCGTCGACGGTGAGGAGCACGCCGGCCGCGGCGATCTCCGCTTCTTCGTCCGGCAGCAGGATGCCGTCGTAGAGGTTCAGCAGATCGACGTCGTAGAGCCGCACCACTTCGCCGAAGTCGACGGTCACGGACTCGCCGTGGCTGGCGTCGATCTCACCGGGATCGTTTCCCCAGCAGGCCCAGCGGCGGCCGTTGCAGGCGACGCCGAGACCGTCGCCGCCGATGGTCAGGTCGTAGTCGGAAGGCGAGGCGGTGATGTCGAGGGTGAAGCCGTCCTGGGAGATCGAGGCGGTGTTGCCCGACGCGGCACCCTGGTAGTCGGAGAAGGTGATGGTCGCGGCCTGCGAGCCACCCGCCGCGAGGGCGAGCAGGAGACCAGCGGTGAGGGCCAGCAATCGGAGACGATGCATTTGGAGTCCCTTCGTAGCGCGGCTAGCCGTGTAGCTAGCGTGACGGACCTGCGCGGTTGGACCGCACACATGCCAGACCACCCATTCCCAGATCCGGATGATGACATATGAGCCGGGTCTGTGTAAAGGGTGGCCGCGCTCTAAATCCCCAAAGTGGAAGGTTTTTTCCTCAACTTTACCCGGAGGGTGCGGGCCGCTGGAGCCGCACCCCCCGGGTTGGCGGCGGCATCGAACAGGCTCGTGCAAGCGTCCATCTCGGACCCGCAGCACGCACGCAACGGACACGCAGAGCGATCGGAGGACGACATGGCGGAAGCTCGGAGATCGGCACTGGACCGGGCCCGGGTCGGTGTGGTCGTGGGGGCCGGGGCCCGGGCGGGTGTCGGCGGAGCGCTCTGTCGCAAGCTGGCGCGCGAGGGGCTCGCGGTCGTCGTGGCCGGGCGCACGCCGGAGAAGCTGGCGGCGCTCGGCGCCGACGTCGAGGCGGAGGGCGGTCGCTTCGAGGGCGTCGTCGCCGACACCACCCGCTCCGAGGACGTGAAACGAATCTTCGATGCGGCCGACTCCCTCGGGGGCGCGCCCGAGCTCACCGTCTACAACGCCGGAAACAACCGCTTCGCGCCCCTGCTGGAGATGGACGAGGCGTTCTTCGAGGGCCTGTGGCGGCTGTGCGCGTTCGGCGCGTTCCTCGTCGGCCAGGAGGTGGCGCGGCGGGTCGTCCCGGCCGGTGGCGGAACCCTCGTCTTCACCGGGGCCACCGCGTCGCTGCGGGCCCGCCCTCCCTTCACGGCCTTCGCCTCGGCCAAGGCGGCCGAACGCGCCCTGGCCCACGGCATGGCCCGGGAGTTCGGGCCCCAGGGCCTCCACGTCGCCCACGCCATCATCGACGGGGTGATCGACGGCGATCAGGTGAACTCCCGGTTCCCCCAGCTGAAGGAGCAGCGGGGCGACGACGGCATGCTCGACCCGCACGCCATCGCCGACGCCTACTGGCAGCTCCACGTCCAGCCCCGCAGCGCCTGGAGCCTCGAGATCGACCTCCGACCCTACAAGGAGTCCTTCTAGAAGTCGTTCCAGGAGTCGTTCTGAGGCCGGGCGGCCACAGCCGGTCGGGCCGTGGTGCGCCGGCCCGCGCTACGAGGGAACGCCCAGCGCCTCCAGGGTCGTCTCGTAGAGGCCGCGCTTCAGCGCCGACAGCGTCTCTGGAGACTTCCTGCGCCCCACGGCGGCCCGCTCGAGCGCGCCCGCCAGGACCCCGTCCTCGGGCGCGGCCGCGTCGACGATTCCCGCCGCCACGGCCTCGGTGCCCCCGTACCGGCGGCCGGTGACGATGGCCTCGTGGGCGGTCGCCCTGGGCAGCCGCGCGGTGATGAGCGCGGTCATCCCCGGGTGCAGGGGCATTCCGAGGTCGACCTCGGGCAGACAGAAGAATCCCCGATCGGCGCGCATGACCCGGAAGTCCGCCGCGAGGGCGAGCATGCCGCCGCCCGCGAACGCGTGGCCGTTGAGGGCGGCGACGGTGAGACGGGGGAAGACGAGCAGTCGCCCGAAGAGCGCGAGCACGTCGCGCAGCAGGGACTTCGCGCCCTCGTCCCCGGCGTCGGTCATCCAGGCGAGATCGAGCCCGTTGGAGAAGAACTTGCCCTCCCCGGTCAGCACCAGGGGCCGCCCGGGGTCGCCGCGCTCCACTTCGTCCAGGGCCCCGTCGAGCGCGGCGATGAACGGCGGGTCGAAGCGGTTCTCGCCTGCGCGCATGGACAGCACGACGGCCTCGTCGCGGGTCTCGAGATCGATCACGGCCATCCTCCGTTGCGGGCGCTCACCACCCGGACCGTGGGCGATAATACTTGACATGTCAAGTATTCATGCGACGCTGTCTCCGTGGCCGCTCCCCGTCGCCTCTACTTCCTCTTGAATCGCGCGCAGCAGGCGCTGCGCCGCCGGGCCGATCGCCACTGCATCGAAGCGCTCGGCATCAGCACCCTCCAGGCGGGTGCCATCTTCTTCGTAGGGGCGAATCCGGGCTGCGGCCAGCGCGAGCTCGCGGCCGGCATCGGCCAGCAGGAGTCTGCGACCACGGGACTGGTCGGCCGATTGGAGGCCGGCGGCTGGCTGGCCCGGAGGCGGCGCGAGCGCGACGCCCGGGTCCAGGAGCTGCATCTCACCCGCAGCGGCCGGCGCATGATCGAGCGCCTGGGGCCGCTGCTCTCGGAGCTCAACGAACGGGTCGAGGCGGGCTTCGAGGCGCGCGACCTCGACGCGGTCGCACGCTTCCTCGAGACGCTGATCGAGCGCGCCGAAGACGACGCGCGCTGGGTACGGGGTCGAAACGCCTAGGGCCGGCGTCCTCGTCCGGACGCGCCGACCGCGAGCAGGCAGGCGGCCCCCAGCAGCGTGGCGCTGCCCGGCTCGGGCACCGCGGTGCTGCGGGTGTACGCGAACCCGCCGCCGCCGCCGGCGGTCCACCGGGTGAAGGTGATGTCGAGGTAGACGTCGGCGGAGATGACGTGGAGCACGCCGGGGATGCCGAGCGTGTCCGGGGGGCGGCCTCCGTGGGCCCGTGCCCAGGGCGCGAAGTCGAGGTTCGCGTAGTTCGCGGCCGAGATGTCGGCGCCGGGATTGTTCAGGGACCAGGCCCACTCGGTGTCCAGCGGACTGGAGCCGGTGTAGAAGTCCTCCAACGCGATGTTGAACAGACCCTTGGTCGAGCCGCGCGTGAGCACCACGCCGGGGAGGATCGGGTCCTGGTTCGCCGGGTCGGCGACGTCCACGAAGTCGCCCTTGCTGAAGGAGGTGAGCGGCCCGTCCCAGATGGTGGCGGCGCGGGCCTCGGGAGCCCAGGCAAGCCCGGCGGCCAGGAGCAGCGCGATGGGGACGATGGGGACGACGGGGAGTGCGCGTCCGGCTCCGCGGGACGCCCGACGGCGGCTTGTCCAGATCGTGTTCATCGAGCTGATCCTTCTCGGGCCCCGACCTCCCGGCTCGGGTCATCCCACGTTCCGGCGGCACGCGCCGGTGTCCTGATCCGGTGTCACGCGATCGCTTCGACCCGTTCGCGCGCCCGCCCACCCGTCTCCTCGACGGTGATCCGGACCCGACCGCCTCCAGCGGGCGCCGTCCCGTCCCCGGGCTCACCGTGTTGTGGCTCCGCGAAGCCGTTTGTCGCAGGAACGCCGGCCGATCGGCGCGAAATCTCGCGCGGGAGCCCGCAGATCTTCCGTGGAACCGCCGCAGGTCCCGCGCAGCTGGAGGTCGATCGCCTCGAACCGCGTCGCGAACCCGATCCCGGGCAGACCGTATGCAGCGCACGACGCGTTCGCGCGGCTTGCAGCCGGGCGGAGCGGTGCGTAGGGTTGGCGCGATGGCCGCGCGGAGAATCAAGAAGAAGGGAACGAAGAAGAGGTCCAACGGCGCCCTGGTGCGCCGCTCGACTTCCGCGAGCAGGGCGCGCCGCGCGCCGCGGCGCCGCCCGGACTGGGTCGACCTCCCGGACGACGAGCTTCTCGACCGGTCGATCCGCTCCCTCGGCCTGCGCATCGAGGGCACGGCCCTCGAAGGCCGCGTCCGCCGGCTCCACGACGAGCTCGAGAGCGCGGGGCTGCGCTTCCGGCCCTACGTGTGGCTCTCCACGGACTGGTTCACCCCGGACGGCGTCACCGGGTTCGCCATCCCCTTCTTCCTCGCCCATCCCCGCCTGGCCCGGCTCGAACGCCGCCACATGCTGGAGGTGGAGGGGGGCACCATGGACTCGTGCCTCAAGCTCCTGCGCCATGAGACCGCCCACGCCCTGGACAACGCCTACCGGCTCCACCGGCGCAAGCGCTGGCGCGAGGTCTTCGGCCGCTTCACCCAGCCGTACCGCATGACCTACGTGCCGCGGCCGACCTCCAAGCGCTACGTCCAGAACCTCGACTACTGGTACTCCCAGAGCCACCCGTGCGAGGACTTCGCGGAGACCTTCTCGATCTGGATCCGGCCGCGTTCGCGTTGGCGCCAGCGCTACGAGGGCTGGCCCGCGCTCAAGAAGCTCGAGTTCGTGGACGAGCTCATGGACGACGTGCGCGATCGGGTTCCCCCGGTGAAGACCCGCACCCAGCCGGAGTCCGTCGGGCGCCTGGGCCTCACGCTCCGCGAGTACTACGCGCGCAAGCAGGCGCGCTATCGGGAGGACCACACCACCGAGTACGACCCCATGCTGCGGCGCATCTTCGCCACCGACGGCACCCAGGGGCGCCGCCAATCCGCCGCGCGCTTCCTGGAGCACTCCCGCCGGGAGCTGCGCCAGCGCGTCTCGGTGGTGACCGGCCAGCACCAGTACGTCATCGACCAGGTCGTGAACGAGCTGATCCTGCGCTGCCGCACCCTGGGCCTGCGCCTGTCCCGTCCTCCGAAGGACACGCTCATCGAGGCGGCCTCCCTGCTCACGCTGCTCACCTCGCGGTTCGTCCGGCGCGGCCGCTCGGAATACCGGCGATGAGCCGCCAACGCGTCCTGCTGCTGCTGCACGACGAGCTGATGCCGCCCGACAGCATCGAGGGACTCTCTCCCCAGGAGATCCACCCCATCGCCCAGGAGTACGACGTGATGTCGACGCTCCAGAACCTGGGCCACGAGGTCCGCGTTCTCGGCGTGACCGACGAGCTGGCGCCGATCCGCCGGACGATCGACGAGTGGAAGCCGGACATCGCGTTCAACCTGCTCACCCACTTCCACGGCGTGGGCACCTACGATTCGTACGTGGTGAGCTACCTCGAGCTCCGGCGCTGCGCCTACACGGGATGCAATCCGCGCGGCCTGATGCTGGCCAACGACAAGGTCCTCTCCAAGAAGATCCTCACCTGGCACCGCATCCCCATCCCGCGCTTCGCGGTCTACCCCATGGGCCGGCGGGCGACCGCACCGCCCCGGCTCGGGTTCCCCCTCTTCGTGAAGTCCGCCGCCGAGCACGCTTCGGTCGGGATCAGCCAGGCCTCCATCGTGCACGACGAAGAGAGCCTGGCGGAGCGGGTCGAGTTCATCCACCGCACGGCCTCCACCGACGCCATCGCGGAGGAGTACATCGAGGGCAGGGAGATCACCGTCTCGGTCCTGGGCAACAACCGGGTGACGGTCTTCCCGGTCTGGGAGATGCGCTTCGAGAACCTGCCGCGGGGGACCGCCGCCATCGCCACCTCGAAGGTGAAGTGGGACCTCGACTACCAGAAGAAGATCGGGGTCAAGAACGGCCCGGCGAAGAAGCTTCCGGAGGGCAAGGCCGAGGAGATCGCGCGCGTGGCGCGGCGCATCTACAAGGCGCTCGGGCTCACCGGCTACGCGCGCATCGACTTCCGCCTGACCGAGGACGGCCGGATCTACGTGCTCGAGGCCAACCCGAACCCGGACCTCTGTCACGACGAGGACTTCGCCGACTCGGCCAAGGCCGGCGGGATCGACTACGAGAGCCTCGTCCAGCGCATCCTGAACCTGGGTCTGCGCCACGCGGCGGCGTGGAAGGAGCGCTAGCCGCCCGGGCGCCGGAGCCCGCGCCCGCGAACCCGCCCGGGACCCGACTGGGGTAGGCTCCGCGGCGCTCGACCGGAGGGACCGCGACATCGCTCGAGGCAAGCGCTGGAACCGACGCCTGCGGCGCGTCGCGCGCACGGTGGGATCCGTCGCGTGGGGCGCGCCCTTCTCGGCCGGCCGCCCCGGCCAGGTCGCCATGGTCCACGTCGGTCGGAGCGGCAGCCGCGTCCTGGCCAGCCTGCTCGACCAGCAGCCCCGCGTCTTCTGGGACGGCGAGATCTTCGAGCCGGACCACCGCATCTGGAGGCCCGGGCGCGACCCGCTCTCGGTGCTGGATCGCCGGCGGCGGCTGGCGGGGCGGCGCTGGTACGGCTTCGAGCTGAAGTTCTTCCACGCGCGCCTGGTGGGCGTGCCGTTCCCGGAGCTCGTCGAGGGGCTCTTCGAGCGGGGCTTCGAGCGCTTCGTGGTCCTGCGGCGCCGGAACACCCTGCGCAAGGTGGTCTCGAGCATCCGGCTCCACGCCGAGCGGCGCAGCCATCGCCGCACCGGGGAGGCGACCCTGAAGCGCTTCGCCCTCGACGTCGGCGACGTCCGCATCGACCGCGACCGCAAGCCCCTGGTCGACTACCTCGAGGACTACGAGCGCCAGTTCGAGCGCCTGGACGCACTGTTGGCCGGTCGGGAGGTGCTGCGGCTCACCTACGAGGAGGACATCGCCGCCGACCCGACCCGCGCCTACCGCCGCTGCTGCGAGTTCCTGGACCTGGCACCGCGACCGGTCTCGGTCACCTACGGGCGCACGAACCCCTTCCCGCTGGAGGAGATCCTCCTGAACTGGAGCGAGGTGGAGGAAGCCCTCCGCGGCGGCCCCTTCGAGTGGATGCTCCGCGACTAGGGCGCCCGGACGCTCTGCCTATTCTCCGGTCGTCTCGGGCAGGACGGCGCCGGTTCCGCCGAGGCCGCAGTAGCCGCCCGGGTTCTTCGCGAGGTACTGCTGGTGTGCGTCCTCGGCGTAGTAGAACTCGGGCGCGTCCAGGATCTCGGTGGTGATCTCACCGTGACCGGCGGCGCGCAGCGCCTCCGCGAAGGCGTCGCGCGACGCCAGCGCCGCCCGGCGCTGGTCCTCCGAGGCGGTGTAGATGCCCGACCGGTACTGGGTCCCGACGTCGTTGCCCTGGCGCATGCCCTGGGTGGGATCGTGGGACTCCCAGAACACCTTCAGCAGCTCGGTGTAGGAGACCTGCCGGGGATCGAACACCACCCGCACTACCTCGGCGTGTCCGGTCCGACCGGTACAGACCTCGTGGTAGGCGGGGTTCGGAGTGAAGCCGGCGGCGTAGCCGACCGAGGTGCTCGCCACGCCCGGCGTCTCCCAGAAACGCCGCTCGGCGCCCCAGAAGCAGCCCATGGCGAACATCGCCAGCTCGAGCCCCTCTTCGAAGGGCGGCTCGAGAGGCGTCCCGAGCACGACGTGCTTCTCGGCCACCGGCATGCGCTCCTCGCGGCCCGGAAGGGCGCGCTCCGGAGTGATCATGGCGGCCTTTCCCTGGAGCTTGCTCGCGAGATCTTCGAACAGGGACATCGCACACACCTCCGGCTCCCAGCATAGCCCGCGGGCCCGGGCGGTCAGCTTGACGCTCCCGGCGCCTGTGCTTCCCTTCGCCCGTCATGATCGACCCCCGCCAGCTCGCCGAACGCCGCGACGAAGTCGCCGACAGCTGCCGCAAGCGCGGCTATCGCGCCGACCTCGACGCGGCCATCGCCGCCTCGGACGCGCTGGCGGCCCGGCAGACCGCGCTCAACGAGGCGAACCGCCGGCGCAACGAGCACGGGAAGTCGGGCAAGCGCAAGATGGAGCCCGCCGAGCGGGAGGCCTTCCTGGAAGAGGGGCGCCGCATCAAGGAAGAGGTGGCGGGCCTCGAGGAGGAGCTGCGCGAGGCGCGGGTCCGCCTGGACGAGCTGGTCCGCGACATCCCCAACTTCATCCATCCCGAGGTTCCGGTCGGAGGCGAGGAGGACTTCCGCGAGATCCGACGCGTGGGCGAGGTGCCGAGCTTCGACTTCCCGGTCGAGGACCACCTGGCCATCGCGGAGCGGCTCGATCTCGTCGACTTCGAGCGCGCGGCCCGGGTCTCCGGACAGAAGTTCTACTACCTGAAGAACGAGGCCGTGCTGCTGGAGCTCGCCCTCCAGCGCTACGCCCTCGACGTGCTGATCGGCGAAGGCTACCTGCCGGTCACGACGCCCGACGTCGCGCGGCCCGAGATCCTCGACGGCACCGGCTACAACCCCCGCGGCGAGGAGACCCAGGTCTACTCCATCGCCAACGCCGACCTCTGCCTGGTGGGCACCGCCGAGGTGACGCTGGGGGGCATGTACGCCGACTCGATCCTCGAGGAGGAGGCGCTGCCCCTGCGTCTCGCCGGCCTCTCCCACTGCTTCCGCACCGAGGCGGGCTCCCACGGCCGCGAGAGCCGGGGGCTGTACCGCGTCCACCAGTTCTCGAAGGTCGAGATGTTCGCCTACAGCCGACCGGAGGACTCGGAGGCGATCCACCAGGAGATGCTCGCCATCGAGGAGCGCATCTTCCAGGCGCTCGAGCTGCCCTACCGCGTGATCGACATCGCGAGCGGCGACCTGGGCGCGCCCGCCTATCGCAAGTACGACCTGGAAGCCTGGATGCCCGGAAGGGGAGAGGACGGGAGCGGGGACTGGGGCGAGGTCACCAGCACCTCCAACTGCACCGACTACCAGGCGAGGCGCCTGCGCATCCGCTTCCGGCGCAGCGACGGGCGGAAGAACGAGCTCGTCCACACACTGAACGGCACGGCCATCTCCTGCGCCCGCGCCATCCTGGCGCTCCTCGAGAACCACCAGCAGGCCGACGGCAGCGTCCGCGTTCCAGAGGCCCTCCGACCCTTCATGGGACGTGACGAGATCGGCCCCCGCTGAGCCCGCCCGCGATGGGCACGCGGTACTCGGCACCGCGGGTCACATCGACCACGGCAAGACGGCCCTCATCCGCGCGCTCACCGGCGTCGACACCGATCGGCTCCCCGAAGAGCAGGCCCGCGGCATCACCATCGAGCTGGGATTCGCCGACCTCGTCCTCGACGACGGCCGCCACGTCTCGGTGGTCGACGTGCCGGGCCACGAGCGCCTGGTCCGCACGATGATCTCCGGGGCCAGCGGCATCGACCTGGTCCTGCTGGTGGTGGCCGCCGACGAGGGCGTCATGCCCCAGACCCGGGAGCACGTCGCCATCTGCGACCTGCTGGGCCTCGCACGCTGCGTGGTGGCGGTGACCAAGGTGGACCTGGTCGACGAGGAGACGGCCGAGCTCGCGGAGGAGGAGGTGCGCGACCTGCTGGCCGCGACCCGGCTGGAGCCGGCCTCCTGTCACCGCGTCTCGGCCGTCGACGGCCGCGGCCTCGAGGCCCTGCGCGGCGCCATCGGCGCGGCCCTCGACCAGGCCGGCGCGCGAACGCCGCGCTCGGGCCCGCCGCGCCTGCCGGTCGACCGCTGCTTCACGATGCGCGGCTTCGGCGCCGTGGTGACCGGCACGCTGATCGGCGGCGCCCTCGAGGTGGGCCAGGAGCTCGAGCTCCAGCCCGGCGGGCGGCGCACGCGCATTCGCGGGCTCCAGCGCCACGGCGAGCCCGCACAGCGCGTGTGGCCGGGCACCCGCTGTGCGGTGAACCTGCAGGGCATCGACGCCGCCGACGTCGAGCGCGGCCAGGTGCTGGGACCGCCGGGCGCCCTGGCTCCGAGCGACGTGTTCGACGTGGAGGTCCAGTGGCTCCCGGGCGCCCCGGAAGGCTTCGAACGCCTGGCCGTGGAGCTGGTGGCCGGCCCGGCCCACCGACGCGCGCGCCTGCTGCCCATCGGCGGCCCGCGCTTCGTCGCCGGCACCACGCGCTTCGCGCGGCTCCACCTCGACGGGGACCCCCTGCCCCTGTGGCCGGGGGACCGGCTCGTCCTGCGCGGGTTCGCGCGCAGCCAGGGCGCGGGCGGAACGCTCGGCGGCGCGGTCGTCCTCGACCCGTCGCCGCCCCGGCGTTCGCGCCTGGATCCCCGGCTGCTGCGGGACCTGGACGCCCTGCGCGGCGACGACCCGCTTGCGGCCCTGCGAACGCGGGTCGAGCGGTCCGGGCTCGCCGGCATCACCACCGGCGACCTCGCCCGCGAGACCGGCTGGATCCCCAGCGACCTCGCGGCGCGGCTCCGGAAGCTGGCGGCCGGCGGCGCGGTCGTGGAGGCCGGGCGCGAGCGCTGGCTCGGCCCCGCGAGCCTCGAGCGGCTGGAAGGCGGGCTTCGCTCGGCCCTCGAGGCCTTCCACCGCCGCGAGCCCCTGCGCCCCGGCATGCCCCGCGGCGCCCTGCGCGGTCGGCTCCCGGAGAACGTGCCCGGCGAGGCGGCCGACCTCGCTCTCGATCGCCTGGCCGCCGCCGGCGAGCTCGTGCTCGAGGCGGACGGGGCGCGGCTCGCCGGCTTCGAGCCGGTCGTCGACCCGGAGACCCGGGCGCTGCTCGAGCGCATGACCCTCGAGTCCGCTCGGGCCGGGCTCGAGCCCCCGCCCGAACGGGAGTGGGCGGAGCGGCTCGGCCTCGAGCTTTCGCGGTTTCGCGACCTCGCGGCCCACCTGGAGCGCCAGGGTGCGTGGGTCCGGGCGCCGGGAGACCTGTGGTACGACGCCCCGTCGGTCTCCGAGCTGCGCGACCGGGTGGTGGCCCACCTCGCCCGGCACGGCGAGCTCTCGACCCCGGACTACAAGCGGATCATCGGCACGACCCGCCGGACCGCGGTCCCCCTCATGGAGCTCCTCGACGAGTGGCGCGTCACGCGTCGGCGCGGAGACGTCCGCGTGCTGTTGGCCGCTCCCCGCTGAGCGCGAACGCTGGGCCCCCGGGGCCTGTGTTACGCTCCGAACGTCTCGAAGCGTGATTCGTGGAGGAAACAGGGGGATGGCCACGGCGGGATCGCGGCGGGGTCGACGACTCCACGAGGTCTCGGTCGAGCTCGAGGTTCCGTTCCACGACATCGACCTGGTCCGGGTCGTGTGGCACGGCCACTACTACAAGTACCTCGAGCTGGCGCGCACCGAGTTCATGCGCGCCCGGAAGCTGGACGTCCCCGACCTGATCGCGCTCGGCTTCGGATTGCTCATCATCGAGAGCGGCTGCCGCTACGTGTCGCCGCTCCGCTACGGAGACCGCATTCGCGTGTCCGCCTGGCTCAAGGACTTCCGCTACCGCATCCACGTCGCCTACGAGATCGTGAACCTCACCTCGGGACGACGCGCGGCGCGCGGGCACACGAAGCTGGTCGCCACCACTCCGCGCGGTGAGATGTTCCACCAGACGCCCGAGGCGATCCTCGAGCGCCTGGTGGGAGACGCCGCCGACCCCGGGGAGCCGTCGAGTTGATTCGAGCCTCGGCCCACGTCGATCGGGATCTCGCCCAGGCGCGAGGACCGGGAAAGTCCCCGGGCGCACCCGCGTGGGCGAGGGCCCTGGTCGCGGGCGCGCCCACACTGGACCCGACGCCTCCCCTGCCGGGCGCGGCGCTGCGCGCCCGGGCGCGCGACCGCGTGGCGCTGGCCTCGTTCGAGGTGCCCGCCGCGGACACCCTCGGCGAAGAGGCCTTCCGGGAGGCCGTGGACCTGGGCTACCGGGCGCTGGCCGCCGAGCTCTCGGCGCGATCCCTGCGCCCGCTCCGCTACTGGAACTACGTCCCGAGCATCGGCGACGCGGGACCCTCGGGACTCTCGGGCTACGAGCTCTTCAACCAGGCCCGGCGGACCACCTTCGAGCGCCCCTCGGTGGCGCCCCTGGGCCAGGGATCGGGAATCGCCGCCTCCGCCGTCGACACCCGGGGAGGCGACCTCTCGATCTTCGTGCTCGCGGCGGACCGCCTCCCCGAGCCCATCGACAACCCCCGGCAGATCGAGCCCCACGAGTACTCCGCCCGCTACGGCCCGGTGGCTCCGCGCTTCGCCCGGGCCGTGGCGATCGACGAGGCGCTCGTCCGCGACCTGGGGTTCCCCGATGCGATCGTGTCCGGCACCGCCAGCATCGTGGGCGAGGCGACCCGCCACGTGGGCGACCTCGAGGCCCAGCTTTGCGAGGCCGCGGTCAACCTGGCGACGGTCTCGCTCGCCTTCTCCGGCCGCGCCGAGTCCCGGCCCGTCGGAGCGGACCTCGACCCCGTGCTGCGCGAGGCCCTCGGCGCCTACGGAGACCTGCGCATCTACGTGCCGCGCCCGGGGGACGAGGCGGCCATCGCCGAGTGGGCCGGCGAGCTGTTCCCCGGCGCGCACTCCCTGGAGTTCGTGGGGGCGGACCTGTGCCGCCCGGACCTGCTCGTCGAAGTCGAGGGCACGCTCCAGCGGACCCGATGACGAATCGGCGCAGATCCCGCACGATCCCACGGCCATGCACCGCGAGACCGACCGCCACGCCGCCCACCACGCCTTCGGCCTGCTCGAGCGGCTCGCCCTGCACGCGGCCCGGCGCCCGGACGCGCCCGCCATCCGCTTCGTCGGAGAGCCGACCGGGGAGATCAGCTGGCGCGAGCTGGGCGAACGCACCTCGGGGGTGGCCGCGCACCTGGAGGCCCTCGAAGGGGGGAGCCGACGGGCGATCCTGCTGGCGGGCAACCGCATCGAGACCCAGACCGCGCTCCTGGGCGCCCTCGCCTCGGGAGTGGACGTCCTGCCCGTGTCGCCCGATTCTCCGCCGGCCGAGTGGACCGGGCTGGCGCGTCGCTGCGAAGCCTCGCTGCTCATCGAGTCCGCAGCGGAGTCCGGTGGAGCGGACGCCTGGCAGGGGTCGCGACTCGACCTCGCGACGCTCGAGGCGACGCCGGGCCGCGAGCTCGGCGTCGCCCCGAGCGTCGCGCCCGACGGGGGGCAACCGAAGGGCTCGATCCTGCTCCACAGCTCGGGCACCCAGGGGCCGACCAAGATCGCCCGCCGGAGCCCCGCGGCCCTCGACGCGCTCGCGCGCAACGTGGCGGAAGGCGTCGGGCTCGGCGCCGACGACGTCGTGCTGCTGACGCTGCCGCTCTGCCACTCCTACGCCATCGACTTCGCCCTGCTGGGTGCGATCTGGGCCGGGGCGACCGTGGAGCTCCACGAGCGCTTCGTGCCGGGCCGGGCGACGACCGCGCTGGTGGAGGGGGACGTGAGCGTCTGGCCAGCCGTCCCGCTGATGCTGGACGCCGTCTCCCGCAACGCACCCGACGGTCGCGCCGCCCTGTCCGACACCCGCGTCATCTCCGCCGGCAGCCCGCTCCCGCCCCGGGTGCGGGAGCGCTTCGAGGCGGCCTTCGGCAGCCGCGTCGCCCAGCTCTACGGCGCCTCGGAGTACGGCGCCGTCGCCTACTCGCCGCCGGACGCGCCGGGCTTCGACCCGTCCAGCGTGGGGCGGCCGCTCGGGGGGGTGGAGTTCCGGATCGTGAAGCCGGGCCAGCAGACGGCCCACGCCCCCCTGCCGGCCGGCGAGGAGGGCGAGGTCTGGGTCCGCTCGCCCTCGGCCATGGACGGCTACCTCGACGCCCCGGACCACCCGGACCCGGACGGCTTCTGGGTCACCGGAGATCTGGGCCGGCTCGACGCCTACGGAGCCCTGTTCGTCACCGGTCGGGTCAAGTCCCTGGTGGACGTGGGCGGCCGCAACGTCAACCCGCTGGAGGTCGAGGCCGTCCTCGCCCGGCATCCGGACGTGGCCGAGGCCGTGGTGTTCGGCATCGCCTACTCCGACACCGCGACCCGGCTGAAGGCGGTCGTGGTGCCCCACCCCGGACGCGAGCCTTCGCCGACCGCGTTGCGCGAGTTCGCCCGGCGCCACCTCGCGCCCCACAAGGTTCCGCGCACCGTCGAGCTGCGCAGGGAGGTCCCCCGCTCCGCGGCGGGCAAGATCCTGCGCCAGCAGCTCGCCCTGCAGGACGCGGGGACCGACTCGTGAGCGCGCCCGCTCCGGCGGCGCGGGCGGGATGCTCGCTGGCGCGCCTGGGCATGGCGTGCTCCCTGGGCGTCGACCTGGACAGCATCTGGCAGGGCCTCCGCCAGGGGGACGTCTCGCGGCTGAGCCCGCGGGACGATCTGCTCCGCGGCGACGAGCGACTGTTCGGTGCGGTCCGCGAAGCGCTTCCCCCCATCCCCGCCGCCCTCGCCCGACACGACTGCCGGAACAACCAGCTGGCACTGGTCGCCTACGAGGCCATCGCGGACGGCGTCGCCTCCGCCCTCCAGCGCTTCGGCGCCGAGCGGGTGGGCGTGGTCGTCGGCTCCAGCACCGCGGGCGTGGCGGAGGGCGAGGCCGCCGTGCGCGAGAAGGTGGCCAGCGGACGCATTCCCGAACGCTTCCACCCCGTCCAGCTCGAGTACGGAGGTCTGGCGGAGTTCGTGCGCGACGTCTCGGGAGCCCGGGGCCCGGCCTACTCGCTGTCGACGGCCTGCTCGACGGGCGCCAAGGCCCTGGTCTCGGCGCGATCGCTCCTGGACCTCGGCCTCTGCGACGCCGTCGTCGCCGGCGCCGTCGACTCGCTCTGCGGACTCACGGCCAACGGGTTCGGCGCACTCCAGGCGTTGTCGTCGGGCATCTCGAATCCCATGAGCGCCACCCGGGACGGCCTCACCCTGGGCGAGGCCGCGGCGCTCTTCCTGATGCTGCGCGACCCATCCGGGATCCAGCTCCTGGGCGCCGGGGAGTCGAGCGACGCCCACCACATCTCGGCGCCCGACCCCGACGGCGCCGGCGCCGAGGCGGCCATGCGCGCCGCCCTCGCCGACGCCCGGTGCGCGCCCGGGGACATCGACTACCTGAACCTCCACGGCACGGGCACGCCCCACAACGACTCCATGGAGAGCCGCGCGGTGGCCCGCGTGTTTCCCGACGGCGTTCCCACCAGCTCCACGAAGCCGCTCGTGGGCCACACCCTGGGCGCCAGCGGCGCCCTCGAGGCGGGCTTCTGCTGGCTCATCCTCGACCGCGCTCGCGACGGCGGCCTCGACCTGCCGCGCCACCGCTACGACGGTGCCCCGGATCCGGAGCTGCCGGCCCTCGACCTCGTGGGGCCGGACGCCCGGGTCGAGGCGGGGCCGGCTCCCCGGCTCATGACCAACTCCTTCGGCTTCGGAGGGAGCAACTGCACCCTGGTGCTGGGCGGGGCCGTCGGATGATGCGGGTGGGCGTCGCCGGATGGTCCGCCTGGTCGCCGGGCGTCGAGACGCCGGACGCGTGGCGGCGCTGGGCGGCGGCGCCGCGACCGCTCGAGCAAAGCGGCGCCCCCGACGTGAAGTTCGTGCCCGCGATGCTCCGGCGGCGCTGCGATCCCCTCGCGCGGATGATGCTCCAGGTGGCCCACGAAGCCTGCCCCGAGGCCGAGCTCGCCCGGGTGCCCACGGTCTTCGCGTCGCGCCACGGATCGCTCGAGACCCGGGTGGGAATGCTCTACAACCTCGCGCGCGGCGAAGCCATCTCGCCGGCCCGCTTCAGCCACTCGGTGCACAACGCCCAGTCCGGTCTCTTCTCCATCTGGACGAAGAACCGGGCGCCTTCCACCAGCCTCACCGCCGGCGCCGACACCTTCGCCCACGGGCTGCTGGAGAGCGTGGCCCTGCTGGAGCGGGGCCCCTTCGAGGGCGTGCTGTACGTGGTGGGCGACCAGACCATCCCCGACTCGATGACCTGGATCGCCGAGCTTCCTCCGGGCAACAACGCCCTGGCCCTGTGGCTGGTGCGCGAGCGCGAGGGCGTCGACGCCCTCGAGCTGGCCTTCGAGCCCGGCTCGGGAACGGATCGCTCGGAATGGCCCGACGCGGTGCGCTTCGCGGCGTGGTGGGTGTCCGCCGAGCCCGAGCTGCGCCTGGACCACGGCCACCTCGCCTGGAAGCTCACGCGCTAACCCTTACCCCCGAGCGAACCCGCTTCGCTCCTCATGAGGTCCTCCGTTGCCCCGACCGGGGGAAGGGTTGCGACTCCGTCTCCCTCCCCTTCTTCCCTGCCGGGGCTGGCGGCTGCAGGGAACACGACGCTTGCGCCCGTCCACACGCTGGCCGCCATCGGTCGTAGGAGGGTTTCGAGTTCGACGGCGCCGTACTCAGCTCGGCGGTCGCTCCGCTGCCAACCCTTCCCCCGGTCTCGCGCTGGGCAGCCAAAGGCTCGCGCGAACCTTCGGGTCGACTCGAACCGGAGTCGTTGGCTGCCATGGCCCGGGTCGGGGGGTACAGGGGGGTCCCGCGCGCAGTTCCGCAGGCGGTAGGACCAGCGCAAAGCTGCCCGGTTACCCCGGGAAGCAACCAACAGGTTCGCCGAGGACTGTTTGAGCACGGGCGCCCCCCTGTACCCCCCGACACGGGCCGAGGAGCGCAGGCGAAGCAACGCGGCGTTTCTCATGAGGAGCGAAGCGGCGTTGCTCGGGGGGGCGGTGGGAGCGGTTCGGGGCGGGGTCCGGGTCAGGTGGCGGGCCAGCGGCGGAAGACCAGGCTGGTGTTGATGCCGCCGAACGCGAAGTTGTTGCTCATCGCGACCTCGGCGTCGATCTTGCGCATACCGCCGACGATGTAGTCCAGCTCGGCGCAGCTCGGATCGACCTCGTCGAGATTGATCGTGGGAGCGAAGGACCCCTGCTTCATCATCTCGATGGTCATCCACGCCTCGAGAGCGCCGCAAGCGCCCAGCGTATGGCCGACATAGCTCTTGAGGCTGCTCACGGGGACGCGGCCACCGAGGGTGTCGAGGGTGGCGTGACTCTCGGCGATGTCGCCGGCTTCGGTGGCGGTGCCGTGGGCGTTCACGTAGTCGATCGCCCCGACGTCGAGCCCGGCGTCCTCGAGCGCCAGCTGGATGACCGACGCCATGCCCGCGCGATCGGGGTTGGTGATGTGGACCCCGTCGCAGTTGGTGCCGTAGCCGATCACCTCGGCGTGGATCCGGGCGCCCCGCCGGCGTGCGTGCTCGAGATCTTCGAGCACCAGCGTCGCCGCGCCCTCGCCGACCACCAGCCCGTCGCGGGCCGCGTCGAAGGGCCGCGGGGTGGTCTCCGGCGCGTCGTTTCGCTTCGAGGTCGCGTACATGATGTCGAAGACCGCGGCGTCGATGACGTGGAACTCCTCGGCCCCGCCCGCGATCACCACGTCCTGCTTGCCGACCTGGATCTGCTCGTAGCCGAACCCGATGCCCTGGCTCCCCGAAGTGCACGCGCTGCAGGTCGAGAGGATGCGGCCCCGCACGCGGAAGAACTGCGCGAGGTTCGCCGGCACCGTGTGGCTCATGAGCTGGATGTAGTCGGTCGCGCGAATGCCCTTGAGCGAGCGCGCGTTGATGATCGAGTCGCCGTAGACCGCCATCGCGGGCGGACTGCCCGAGGTCGACCCGTAGGCGATGCCGGTGCGGCCGCCTCCCAGGACCGGATCGTCCGTGAGCCCCGCGTCGGCCAGGGCCTGCTCGGTGGCCCGGGCCGCGAGGAGCGACACCCGCCCCATGCTCCGGGTGCGCTTCCGGGGCCAGCTCGCGGGCGCCTCGAAGTCGGTCACCGGCGCCCCCAGGCGGGTGTCCATGCCGTCGATCTCGGAGAGGTCGGGCACGATCCGCACGGCCGAGCGCCGGCTCTCGAGCGCGGCCGCGACCGTGGGCCAGTCCGACCCGATGGGCGACACCGCCCCCATTCCCGTCACCACGACCCTGCGCGTCACACCATGCCCCCGTTCACGGACAGGACCTGGGCCGTCACGTACCCGGCGCCCTCGGAGAAGAGGTAGCCGACCGCGGCGGCCACCTCCTCCGGTCGCCCCAGGCGGCGCATGGGGATCATGGGCAGCACGGCGTCCACGGGCACACCCTCGAGCATCTCGGTCTCGATCAGGCCGGGCGCCACCACGTTCACGGTGATCCGACGCTTGGCCAGCTCCTGGGCCAACGCCTTGGAGGCGCCGATCAGGCCCGCCTTCGACGCGCTGTAGTTCACCTGGCCCCGGTTGCCCATGAGGCCCGCCACCGACGACATGGCGACGATGCGTCCGCCCTGGCGCCCCCGCACCATGGGCATCACCAGCGGCTGCACCACGTTGTAGAAGCCGTCGAGGTTGGTGCGCAGCACGCGATCCCACGCCTCGCCGCTCAGCGACGGAAACGGTCCGTCCTCGGTGACGCCCGCGTTGCTCACCACGCCCCAGTAGGGGCCGTGCTCCTTCACCAGCCCTTCCAGGGCCTGCCGCGTGGACTCGCGATCGGCGACGTCGAGCTGGAGCGCCGCCGCGCGCCCGCCGGCCGACTCGATCTCGGCCACCACGGCGCGGGCCTCCTGCTCCCTGGATCGATAGGCCACGGTCAGGTCGAACCCGTCCGCCCCCAGGCGGAGCGAGACGGCCCGCCCGATGCCGCGGCTGCCTCCGGTCACCAGCACCCGGCGGCTCACAGGATGTCCTCGAGATCGGCGGCGTCCTTCGGCATGAAGCAGTTCAAACGACCCTCGGCCAGCCGCTCGTCGGTGCGGGCGTCGTCGATGGCGCACTCGAAGGCGACCAGACCGGAGTCCTGCCCCCAGGTGCGGCGCGCGCTGACCGACAGACACTGTCCCGCCGTGTACATCGCGCGATGGAAGCGCACCCGGCGAGACCCCACCAGCAGACCGATCTTCGGCGGCTCTCCGGCGAGCCGGCCCACCAGGCCGGCGTGGGCGGCGACGCACTGGGCCATGAACTCGAGGCCGAGCCAGGCCGGGACGCAGCCGCGCTCGTCGCGAAACAGCGGGAGCGCGTCCACGTCGATCTCGCAGACGGTCCGGCTCTCGTCGTGGGCGCGGACCCGGGAGAGCAGGACCATGGCTCCCGCGTGGGGAATCAGCTGGCCGGGCGGCGGCCAGTCGGAGTCGGGTGAGCCGGACCCGGGCGAGCCGGACGGGGGCGAGCCGGAGATGGGCGAACCGGGCATGGGGTCGCTACTCGCTCCAGAAATCGTAGAAGTTGAACCACTGGTGCGGTGCGAGCTTACAGTAGTGCGCCAGCCTGTCCGCGAAAGTCTGGATGTGCTGCTCGAGCACCTCCGGGCGCCGGGCCCGGGGCACCTTGAGCGTCTCGGCCAGCTGCTCGACGTGGACGCGATAGCGCCGGGTGCCCTCGCGCACCCCCACCATCATCAGCACGGGGCAGTCCAGCAGCGCGGCCAGGTGCCACGGCCCCTGGGGCAGCTTCGCGCGCCCGCCCAGGAAGTCGACGGTCACCGAGCGTTCGCTCTCGCTGGGCGGCAGCCGGTCCGCCAGCACCGCGACCACCTCGCCGCGCTCGATGCACTCCTTCGCCTCGATGGCGTGGGCGAAGCTCCCGGGCTTCACCGGCACCACCCGCACGCGCGCATGACCCATCTCGTCCAGCTCCGCGAAGATGCGGTTGATGCTCTCGGCGTGGCGCGTGTACATGAACACGTTCACCGGGATGAACGAACGCACGTCGGCCAGCAGCCGCATCGCCTCGAAGCTCCCGAAGTGGGCGCCGACGACCAGGGCGCCCCGACCTCGCCGGGCGATCTCGTCCAGGAAGAGCAGCCCCTCGCACTCGAGCTCGAAGTCGCCCAGCCGGCCCAGCCAGAAGCCCAGGCGGTCCAGGGTCACCGTGCCGAACTCCATCAGGTGCCGGAAGACCTGCCGGCGCCCGGGCGGCGAGCCCAGGGCGCGACGCCCCTCCTCGGTCGCGTACACGCGTTCCAGGTACGCGAGCGACGCGGCCCGCGCGCGCCGGTCCGTCAGATAGAAGTAGGCGACGATGGGGTAGAGCAGGAGTCGGGCGAGTCCCTTGCCCACCCGGCGATAGAGCCAGGCGGTGATCCGCATGCCGACGATGGACCCGCGCTCGCCCGTCCGGTGCCAGTCGGTCCCGTCGCTCACCCGGGGAGGCTCCGCGGTCGGACGCGGGCGAAGGTCAGCAGGCGGAGCAGCATGGTCGCGACCAGGCGCGTGTTCATCCAGGTGATGAGCAGGTTGTCGGCGCCCATCCGGAAGTGCGAGACGTCGTCCGCGCCGTAGCGCACCCGGGACTCGATGTTGACGACCGGCGCCCCGGCCCAGACCAGGCGCACCGCGATCTCCGGATCGAAGTCCATGCGGTCGCCGCAGGGCGACGCGTCCAGGACCCGGCAGGTGGTCTCGAGGGGCATGCAGCGGAGTCCGCACAGGGGATCGCCGATGCCCAGGGAGAGCGTCTCCACCCAGGCCCAGAAGCGCGAGATCTGTCGGCCGTAGCGCCGCGAGGCCGGCGAGTTCTCGAGGATCGGCCTGGCGAGCACCAGCGCCTCGGGAAAGCGCTTCGACGTCTCGAGGAAGCGCGGCAGGTCCCGGGCGTCGTGCTGGCCGTCGGCGTCGATCTGCAGGGCATGGGTGTGGCCGTCCCGGACCGCGCGCCGGAAGCCGGTCCGCAGCGCGGCCCCCTTGCCGCGGTTGCGGTCGTGGGTCTCCACCTGCACCCGGTCCCGGCCCCCCACCGCGGCGTCGAGGAGCGCGCGCTCGGAGGCGCTGCTGCCGTCGTCGACGATGATGCAGGGAAGGCCCAGGGGCTCCAGCTCGTCGAGGACCCTCGCGATGGACGAGCCGTGGTCGTAGAAGGGGATGACGAGGCAGGGCTTCAAGGGGCGCCGTCCGCCTCGACCAGGTGGATCCGACCGGAGGAGTACACGTCCTCGCCCTGCCGGAACTCGAAGCGGTAGGGCGCTCCGTCCCCGTCGCGCTCGAGCGCGAGCACGAGCTCGTTGCCCGGACGCAGCGGCTTCTTGAACTTCAGCGCCTCGAGGGAGCGGATGGAGGGTCGCCGGCCGGTCCAGCCGGCGATCGCGCGCATCACCCAGTCGACCTGGACGACTCCCGGCACGATCGGCACGCCCGGGAAGTGCCCGGGGATGCAGTCGAGGTCCAGCGGGACCCGCAGCGCCTGCTCGAGGCGGTTCGCCGTTTCCTCCTGGCCGATCACCTCGGGCGCGAGTCGGGGCCCGGAGCCGCGCTCGGGCGGAGCGGCCTCGACCTCGGGCGGGAAGATGCGCCGCAGCACCGGGTCGGTGAACGCGCCCACGTAGCGGCGGAAGCGCCAGTGCCGGTAGAGGTACTCCGCGGTGAAGAGGACGCCCATGGCCAGATAGCTGATGAACCCGGTGTAGAGGGCCCACGCGGCCAGCGACCCGGTCAGGGCGAGCGCCAGCGCGATGGCGCCGTTCGCCAGGAAGAACCCGCACCACAGCCGGGTGACGCTCCGGCAGTAGTCGAGCTCGGCGGGCGAGAGGTGGTCGACCTGGAGCCGGGCGAAACGCTCCACCATGGTCCGGTCGGCGCTGAGCGAGTGCCCGAAGGTCACGAGCAGCGCGAGGTTGATGCCCGCCGGCGTGAGCAGCAGGCCGAGGGGGTGGTTCCAGGCGACCGTGGCCGCCACGACCGCCGCCACCGCGGCGACCGGCACCCAGAAGGCCCGGGTCGCGGCCTTCAGGGTCTCCGGCGACAGCAGCCAGAGACGCAGGACGAGGAGCGCAGCCAGGCCGAAGCCGATCTCGCGAGGCGTGAGCCGGCCGAGGGCGAGGTAGATGACCAGCGGATAGGCGATGGCGAAGAGGACCTGGAGAACTGCCATGCCGGGTCCGTGTGCTAGGCGCTCTGCATCTTGGCGTGAACCAGGTCGACGATGTCCTGCACCAGCCGGATCCCCTTCAGCTCCTCGTCGGACATGCTGAGGCCGGTGTCCTCTTCGAGGCTCACCGCGAGATCGATCGCGTCGATGGAGTCGAGGTCGAGGTCGTCGATGACGTGGGCCGTGGGCCGCACGTCCTCGGCCGGCACCTCGAAGTACTCGGTCAGGATCTCGGTCACCCGCTGGAGGATCCGTTCCTTGGTCCATTGCTCGGACATGTCGCTACTTGCCCATGTTCTCGGCGACGAACGTCGCGAGCGCCCGGATGCTCGCGAAGTTCTTCTGGTTCTCTTCCGCATCCTCGCCGGTCACCACTCCGTAGCGCTCCTCGAGGGCCATGGCGATCTCCAGGGCGTCGATCGAGTCGAGGCCCAGTCCCTCTCCGAAGAGCGGCTCGGTGCTCACGATCTCCTCGGGCGTGACGTCCTCGAGCACCAGCACCTCGATGATCAGGAGCTTCAGCTCCGACTCGAGCTTCTCATTCGCTTCCATCTTCGAGCCTCGATTCGTAGTACGAGCGGAGCCAGGCATTGACCCGCCGCGCCGCCAGCCCGGGCGGATCCGAATCCTCCACGAGATCCTTAGCGTAGATCGGGTCGCCCACCTCGAACGAGAAGTGCAGCTTCGACCCGGGCATCCTCCAGATCGGCTGGCCCTTCTTCAGGGCCGGAGGCTCGCAGGCGATGAGGACGGGCAGGATGGGACACTGGCTTCGAAGCGCAACGTGGGCCGCGCCGCGCTTGAAGGCTCGCAGGCCCCGTCGGGGAGACCGGGATCCCTCCGGAAACAGCACCAGCGACTCCCCGGCCCGCAGGCGCTCGACGCAGGCGTCCACCACCTGCTCGCCGTCGTCGTTGGGGATGTAGCCGGCCGTGGAGACGATCCAGCGCAGCGCCGGGTTGCGCCAGGCCTCCTTCTTCACCACGCAGTGCCCCTGGGGCATGAACGACAGCAGGAAGACCACGTCCATCAGGGTGGGGTGATTTGCCACCACCAAGGCGCCGGGCGTCAGGAGCTTCTCGATGCCGCGCGTGTGCACCTCCCACAGGCGCAGGACCTCCCCCAGGCGGACGAACGCCGCGAACGCCCTCTGCAGCCAGCGCTGGGCGGCGAGCTCCGGCGCCACCTCCGCCCTCCGCAGGCGGGCGAGGATGGGCAGCATGACGTTGGCGATGAGCACCGCGCCGACGCCGAAGGTCGCGAACATGAACGCGGTTCCGGCCACCCGGGCGACCCGTTCGGCGGACCAGCCCTCGTCGACCGGATCGTCGCAGCCACTCGTCAGTCGGACGGACCTGGCCATCGTTTCGCCCTGCTCGGCCTCGTCGCCGTGTTCGATCCGTTCGCCCGTGTGCCGATTCCGGCTCTGGCTCCGGTTCCAGCTCCAGCTCCGGTTCCGGTTCCAGCTCCGGTTCCGGTTCCAGCTCCAGTTCCGGTTCCGGGCGGCCCGAGGCGCGGCCGGCGGTGCCTGGCGCGCTCGCTCGTCGGGGCCCACCCCGCGAAGCGGGTCCGACCGGATCGGGTGGGCGTCGGCCGCCCTGGGACCGCGGACGCGCTCGCGGTGAGGTCTGCAAGCCCCGATTCGAACTTTGCAGGCAGTTGGATTCCGCGCCACCCTACCACTCCCCGATCCTCCAGATGACAGTCGAATGACGGATTTCACAGGCAGTTTCGGCTCACCGACGGCCGTACGGGCGCCGGCCGCCGCGGTCCTGCTCGTGCTCGCGATGCTCGCCTCTCCGGCGGCCTCCGCGGGGGAGCCGTCGGAGCCCCGGTCGCTCGAGAGCCTGATGGCGGCGTTCGCCTCCATGCCCGGCCTGTCCGCGCGCTTCCGCGAGGAGAAGCGCATGACCCTGCTGCGCGAGCCGCTGACCAGCCGGGGCGCGATCTACTTCGCGCCGCCCGACCGCCTGGCGCGCTGGGTGGAGGAGCCCGTGCCCTCCCGACTGCTGCTGGACGGCAGCGGGCTCGCGTACTCGGGCGACGGTCGCTCGGGGCGCCTGGACGTGGGCCAGCATCCGACCATGGGCCAGTTCGTCGACAGCCTCCGGATGATCCTCGGCGGCGACCTCGCGGGCCTGCGCGAACTCTACGAGATCGAGTACGAGGCGGGCGTCGGCGGCGACCCCGAAGCCTGGCGGGCGCGCCTGGTCCCCCGCCGCGAGTCGCTGGGCCGGTTCCTCGCAGAGCTCCGGATCCGCGGACGGGGGGTCTCGGTGAGCCGCTTCCAGATCCGCGAGCGGGGCGGCGACACGACCGACATGCAGTTCTCCGAGGTCGACGGCGCGCGCCACTTCGACCCGGAAGAGCTGGCCCTCCGCTTCGGAATGCCCGGATCGTGAGCCCCAGGCAGGCCCTGCCCGTCGCCCTCGCGCTGCTGGCCTTCGGCGCGATGGCGGCCTTCGTCGCCACCCAGCTCAGGCTCACCACCGGGATCGCGAGCCTCTTGTCCGAGTCCAGCGAGCAGACGCTGGCCCGCGTCTCGGCGCGCCTCATGGACTCGCCGCTCACCCGGACGATGGTCGTCTCCATCACCGCGGAGGACCCGGCCGCGTCGATCGCCGTGGCCGAGCGCTTCGCCGCGCGCCTCGCGGACCACCCGGAGATCGAGTCGCTGCGCACGGGACCCGACCCCGGGACCGCGGAGGCGGTCCACGACCTCTACTTCCCGCGCCGCCTGGGCCTGCTCTCCAGCCGGCCCGAGGAGGAGCTGCCGGCCCGCCTCTCCGACCCGGGGCTCGACGCGGCGGCCGCGGAGCTGCGCCGCGCGCTGTCGCTCCCGAGCGGACAGCTGGTGAAGGCCTTCGCCGGAGCCGACCCGCTGCAGGCGTTCGCCGACCGGGTGGCCCGCTTCGACGCCGCCCGCGAGGCCGGGCTCGGCGTCCAGGACGGCCACTTCGTCTCGTCCGACGACGGCAGCGCCATCCTGTTCCTCACCACCCGGCACTCCGCCTTCGACGCCCACCACCAGGGCCCGCTGGAGGAGCGGCTGCAGACCGGGTTCGAGGCCGCACGCAGCGAGCTCGGCCACTCCGCGGTCCTGGAACGCAGCTCGGTGCACCGCTTTGCCGTCGCCGCGGAGAAGCGCGCCGTCCGCGACATGGAGACCATCTCCGGGATCTCCACGCTGTCGATCGTGCTGCTCTTCGGCCTGCTGTTCCGGTCGCTGCGGATCCTGCTGGTGTCGCTGCTTCCCCTGCTGGGCGGCCTGCTCGTGGCCACCAGCACCGGCATCGCCGTCTTCGGCGAGATGCACCTGATGACCCTGGTGTTCGGCGCCACGCTGATCGGCATCTGCATCGACTACCCCATCCACTTCGCGGTCCACCACACCCTGCTGCCCTCGGAGTCGGGCCCCGGCGGCTCGCTGGCGCGCATCTGGCCCGCTCTGCGGCTGGGCGCCTTCACCACCGTGGCGGGGTTCCTGGGGCTCGCCTGGTCGGACTTCCCCGGCGTCCGGGAGATCGGTGTGTTCGCGGCGGTCGGCATCCTCGGTGCACTCGCCACCACCCGCTGGCTGCTCCCTTCGCTGGTGCCGGCGGCGCCCTCCCCCACTCCGCTCGAGCGCCGCCTGGCCGGGGCCGCCGGCCGGCTGCTGGCGGGCATGCGACGCCGGCGCTCCCTCGTGTGGCTGCTGCCGGCCGCGGGCGGGCTCCTGGTCGCCGCCGGAGGACCGACGCTCGAGCTCCAGGACGACGTCTTCGCCCTCTCCTTCCCCCCCGATCCGGAGTGGATGCAGGAGGACGAGCGGGTGCGCGGGCGCGTGGCCCGTTCGGAGACCGGGCGCTTCGTGGTCGTGCTGGGGGACGACGAGGAGCAGGCGCTCCAGCGCAACGACGAGGTCTACCTGCAGCTGGAGGACGCGGTCGAGGCGGGCGAGCTGGGCGGCTTCCGCTCGCTCCACACCTTCCTTCCCTCGGCCGCGCTCCAGCGCCGCAACCGGGCCGTGCTGCGGGAGCAGCCGCGGCTGGCGGAGCGCACGCTGGCGGCGCTCGAGCGCGGCGGCTTCCGGCCCGAGGCGTTCGCCGGGTTCACCGCCAGCCTGGACGACGCCCCCCCGCCGCTCCGCCATGCCGACCTCGCCGCGTCGCCCCTGGCGGACTGGGTGGCCGGCTTTCGCGTGGATCTCGACGACCAGGTGGCGATCCTCACCTTCGTGCGCGACCTGGTGGACGAAGACGCGCTGGCGACGCGGGTGGAGTCGGTCGAGGGAGCCCGCTACTTCGATCAGCAGCAGTTCCTGGGCGACCTCTACGGGCGCTACCGCGGGCGCACGGTGCGGCTGATCGCCCTGGGCCTGGTGGCGGTCGTGGGGCTCCTGTGGGTGCGCTACCGGAGTCCGCGCCGGGCGCTCGCGACGGCGCTGCCGGCGCTGCTCGCCGCCGCCAGCACCCTGGCGCTGCTCGCCCTCTCGGGCGTCGCGATCAACCTGCTCCACCTGCTGGGCACGCTCCTGGTGCTGAGCATCGGCGTCGACTACGCGATCTTCCTGGTCGCGCCCGGCGCCTCCTCCCGGGAGCGCGCGGCGACGTTGCTGACGCTCTGCGTGGCCTGCGCGTCGACCTGCCTGGCCTTCGGACTGCTGGCGTTCTCCGCGTTCCCGGCCCTGCGCGCCCTGGGCGCGGCCACGGGCCTGGGCGTCGTGCTGAGCCTGCTCTTCGCCCCGACGGTCTTCGTGCTCCTGGAAGACGACCGGGGCGACGGCGAGGCCCCGCGAGCATGAGGGCGCGGGCCCCGGGAGCCGCCGTATCGCTGCTGGCGAGCGCGGGCCTGGCGCTGGCCGCCGGCTGCAGCACCCCCGCGCCGCCCCGGAAGGCCGCCCCGGACGCCGGCGGCGCCGGCGCGCCCGCCTCGCGCGACGCGCCCGCCTCGCCCGAAGCGCCCGAAGCGCCCGACGCCGAGGGCGAGGCCCTGGCCTCCCAGCTGCTGCCCAGCGAATCGATCCGACCGGGCATGAGCCTGCGACAGCGTCTGCGCTTCCGCACCGGGGAGGCCGGCGGCGGCCGCCAGGCGAGCTTCGAGGCGGTGGTGCAGGCGGACTGCCGCGAGGTGCTGGTGGTGGGCCTCACCCCGTTCGGAACGCGCCTGTTCACCATCCGCCAGGTCGGACGGGAGACCCGGTTCGAGTGGATGTTCGACGAGCCCTGGCCCTTCCGGCCCGAGCACATCCTGCTCGACGTCCACCGCGCCTTCCTCCACCCGCTGGCCGATCCCCCGCGCCCCGACGGTCGGCACCCGAGGCGCTTCGGCGGCGCGCAGGGAGCCGAGACCTGGCGCGACGGGAGGCTCATGGAGCGGGTCGTCGAGGAGACCGGGGGCCCGGAGGCAGCGCTGTGGACGGCCCGCTACGAAGGCGGCTGGGGCGCGGACGTGTGGCCCGGGACGGTGCGGATCGAGAGCGCCCGCTACGGCTACACGATCGAGATCACCACTCTCGAGCGGCGGCCCCTCGCCTGTCCGCCCTGATCGGACGCCTCAGGCGCTGGAGGTCGGGGCGCCCATGCCGGTGACGCGGGCGGGCTGGCGCATGAACTGCCAGAGCGGGCCGTGGCGCCCGTGGCGGCGCAGGGTCCGGAACAGGTTCTTTCCGAAGTTGATGCCCAGCGGCGGGATGATCCACTGGGGGTAGTCGTCCTTGCGCTCGAGGAGGAGCTCCTCGATGCGGGCCCGCAGCTTCCGGCGCTCGACCCGGAGCGCCGGATCGAGCGCTTCGGTGTCGTCGACCCAGATCATCATGATCACCGCGAACGGGTCGAGGTCGACCACGAAGTCGAGGGTGCGGTGGACGTCGTCCAGGGTCTCGCCCTGGGTCCCCAGGATGAAGGTGTGGCAGTCGGGAATCCCGACGTCGGCGCACAGCTCGTGCAGGTTGCGGATGTCCGAGGTCTTGAACCCCTTGCGCAGGCGCTCGAGGACGTGGTCGCAGCCCGAGTCGGAGCCCACCTCCATGCCGGCGCATCCCGCCTGCCGGGCCAGCTCGGTGAACTCGCGGTCGAAGCCCAGCGGGTTGGCGTAGCAGGTCCACGGGACCTGCCAGCCCCGCGCGATCAGCTCGCGGCAGACGTTCTTGGCGTGGGTCTTGGGGAGGTTGAAGACCGAATCGACGATGAAGAAGTGCTCGATGCCCGGCTGGGTCTCGAGGGCGGCGAACATCTCGTCCACGACGGCCGCCGGCTCCCGGGTGCGCCCCACCCGACCCTCGATCAGCGGATAGGTGCAGTAGTCGCAGCGCAGCGGACAGCCGCGCTTGGTCTGGACCGACTCGGTGGCGTAGCGCTCGTAGTAGCGGACGTCGACGAGGCTCCGGTCGGGAACCCGCAGCGTGTTCATGTCCACGAAGGGCGCCGGACGGGGCGGCGGCACCGCGGCCCCGTCGACCCGGCGGTGCAGCCCCGCAATGTGCTCCAGCCCCTCGCCTCGCTCGAGGGTCTCGACGAACTCCCCGAACACCCCCTCGGCCTCCCCGGAGATCCCGAAGTCGGGGGCGAGCCTCTCCATCAGCTCCCGCGGCATCACGCTGAAGCCCGAGCCCCCGAGCACCACCGGCACGGGGGAGACCTCCCGGACCACGTCGATGAGCCCGCGGTAGTAGGCCAGGTTGTCGTCGATGCCCGAGTAGTCGTTGTTCTGGATGTTCCGCATGCCGAGGGCGACCAGGTCGGGCTCCAGTCGACCCACCGCGTCGCGCAGGGCCTGCTCGGGGTACATCTCGAAGCACAGGTCCAGCAGATGCTTCTCGTGGTGGTCGGGAGTGGCCGCCATCACGTAGAGAACGCCCAGGGGCACGACCCCGTCGGGCAGCTTCTCGCGATTTCCCGAGACGAAGAGAATTCTCACGCTTCCCGCTCGCTTCCCGCGGTCGGATCCCGGCGGCGCGGCCCGCCGTCGCTCCGGAGGCCGCCCCGACGCCTGTTCGGCCGCCTCGATAGAGGGTAGGCTTACGATCCCTGACCACAACCGGGCGTGCCCTGTCCGTGGAGCCCGTCGCTCGAAGAACTCAGACCGCCAGACCGGTTCGAACAGCCGAATCGCTCGAACAGCCAGGAGGAAAACCCATGCTCATCCGACGACTCGCCGCCATCCTGATCCTCTCGACCTTCGTGGCGCCGGTCGCCCTGGGGCGCTCCGACATGGTCGACCTCGACGTCAAGCAGGCCGTCGCGGATTCGTCGGGCAAGCGGCCCATGGAGGATATCCGCTACTACATGAAGGGCCAGAAGCACGGAGCGGTGACCGAGAGCCTCGGCGTCTTCAAGGCCAACCGCGCCACCAACGCCTTCAACAAGAGCGACGAGCAGGCCTGCTCGATCGCCTTCGTGTCGGCGCTGCTCGCCCTTCAGGCGCGGGCCAAGAAGCAGGGCGGCAACGCCGTGGTCGACATCCGCTCGCTCACCAACCTCGACAACCTCGAGAGCCCCACGCAGTTCCGCTGCACCGCCGGCAACATCGTGGCCAAGGTGGTCCTCGAGGGCCGCGTGGTGAAGATGAAGTAGCCCGGGGCGGGCTCAGCGCACCTCGAAGACGATCTCGCCGCCGCCGTCGATGGTCCCGAACTGGGGCGTCTGACGGTTGCGGGAGGCTCGGCTGACCGACGGCTTCACGAAGGTCCCGATCTCGCTCGCCGTGACCGCCCCGTCGCCGTCGGCGTCGGCCTCGCCGCCCATGGCGCGCAGCAGGTAGGACGTGAAGAGCCCCTGCCCTCCGACCTCGACCGCCTTCTCGCCCTCGGAGCCCGCGGTGATGATCTGCACCGACGGCACCCGGGTCATCTTGCGCAGGTACTCGTTCGGGTCGTCCACCCGGCGCACCGAGATGCCGCGGGTCAGCGCGAGGCCCGAGTAGCAGGAGTCGAACGCGTAGTAGACGTGCTTGGCCGGCGTCCGGGCGGACAGGTCCCGGAGCTTCTCCATGGAGATGCCGGTGGAGAAGACATCCTCGACGCTCCCGTCCACGGGTACGATGTAGCCGCGCTTGCCGCCGGTGGGCAGCGTCTCGGTCTGGCCGTGACCGGCGAAGTAGATGAAGGCGAGCGAGTTCTCGTCGGTCGCCCGGGGGAGCTTCGTTCCCAGGGCCCTCAGCAGGTTGCGGCGGGTGGCCTGCTCGTCGTAGACCTCGATGACCTCGTCGAATCCGTTGGCGCGCAGGAAGCTGGCCATGCGGCGGGCGTCGTTGGTAGCGCCGGTGAGCGCCGGCCACTCGTCGTACTCGTTGATGCCCACGACGACGGCGATGCGGCTGGAGTAGAGCGGTCCGCCGGGCGGCATGGGCCTGGGGCTCTTGCGCTCGGGCGCGACCGCAGGCCGGGTGATGGCCGGCGGCGGCGGCTTCGGGGCCGGGGCCTTGGCCACGACCTTCTTCGCGGGCGGCTTGCCCGCGATCAGGTCCTTCGGCGGCTGCACCTGGGCCGCCTTCAGCCCGCGCACGCCCTTCACCTTGCCACTGCCGTCGAACTGGACGGCGAAGCTCTTGAAGCGGCTCCTCCAGTAGCGCCAGACCGGGGCGTTCAGGTCGGGGGTCTTGTGGCGCGGCGGAGTGCCCAGGGCGTAGCGCACCGCGTTCTTCGACATGCCGATGTAGACCTTGCCGTCGTCGATGCCGGCGCGGTCCAGCGGGCTCATGGCCTGCACCTTCGCGCTGTCGCAGTCCTTGCCGAAGTAGCGCTGGAGGTGGACGTTGAACGGCTCGCCGGCGGCCTTGTGGTAGTAGTACGTGTAGCGGCGCCGGGTCTCGATCACCTCGAACTCGAGCGCCTTGCGGCTCTGGCTCAGCAGGCGCACCGGCGTACACATGGGGATGAGCCCTGGCAGCTGGTAGTTCACGGCGGAGAGCCGGGCGCGCTTCTCGTCCGGATGCAGGTTGGCCCGGGTCACCACGCCGGAGGCTCCGATCAACCGCTCGCCGCTCTCGCTGGTGAGCGGAGTCGTACACGCCAGCGACGCGAGCCCGATGAGGGCAATCCCACTCAGCACGATGAATCGCTTGGTCATCTCGCCTCCGGATTCCGGACCTTGCGTTGGAGCCTCGGAGATCGGACGCTCGGACCGAGGGCTTGACGGCTCGTCGGCTCCGGGGTCGTCGGCTCCGGGGTCGTCGGCTCCGGAATGGTTGGCCCCCGCCGGCGCGATCGCAACCCGTGGCCGGTGCGGAGTCGGCTCCGGGGTCGGGACCCGCCGGACACCCGTGGGTGAGTGCCCAGGGAGCGCGCTCGGTTCCGCGCCGCGCCCTCGAGGCGCCTCGGCGCCCGGGCCTCCCCGAGCAGCTCCGGGGCGAGATCCCGGCGGCCCGAGTCCTGCGGCCGGGATCGTCGGCCTAGCCGAAGAGCTGCTCGAAGACCTCGTCGTGGTAGCCGACGACCACCGTCTTGCCGCGGCGGATCGTGGGTGCGCGGAGGTTGCCGGTCGGGCCCAGCATGGCTTCCACGACCTCGGCCGGCGCCTTTCCGCCGGGCTTGAACTCCCGGACCTTCCTGCCCTTGGCGACGATCACCCGGGACGCCGCCTTCGCCAGGGCGGCCGCGTCGGCCGCGGCGAGCTTGCGGCTGGCGGGGATCGTCTCCTTGGCCTCGATTCCCTTCGCGTCCAGGAACTTGGACGCCTTCGTGCAGGACGTTCAGCCCTTCCGGTGGTAGTACCAGTCGATCTGCTTGGCGGCCACGGCGCGATCTCCTTCTCGGATGGTCTGCCGGATCATGCCACATCGCGGCGCGTCTCGGACCGTCTCAGTGGATGCGCGGCAGTCGCGTGAAGGTGGCGACCGCCAGCGCGATGGCCAGCGCCAGTCCGGCATCCAGGGCGAGTGTGGTGTGGAGTCCCAACGGCTCGGCGAGCAGACCCGAGAGCAGGCTGCCGATCGGTCCGCCCCCCATCACACCCAGCATGTAGACCGAGAGCACCCGCGCCCGGTGCGCCTCGCTGGCGTGGGTCTGGAAGATGGTGCGCCCGGCGTTGATGAAGAAGGCGCCGGCCAGGCCCCAGGCGTAGACGGCCGCCACCGCCCCGGCGAACGGGATCCCGACCGCGATCACCCCGATGGACGCCGAGGCCGCGCACTGGCCGAGGATCAGCGCCGGGCCGTTGCGACGGATGCCGCCGGCCCAGTAGACGAGGAGCCCGCCCGAGACGGCGCCCAGCGGAAACATGGCGCTCAGCACGCCCATCTCCCCGGCGCCCCCGCCGTACACGTCCCGGACCATCAGGGGCAGGACCACGAGGAAGGGTCCCACGAAGAAGAGTCCCGTGGCCACGGCCAGGAACAGGACCGGCCGGAGAACCGGCGAGCGGACCACCTCGAGCATGCCGCCGCCCACCTCGCGGAGCGTGAGGGGGGCGCGCGCGACCGGCGCCGGCCGTCTCCCGGGCAGCCTCGAGATGGGCACGACCCCGAGCAGCATCAGCAGGGCCTGGAGCCCGAGGATGGGCGCTCCGCCGAGCCAGCCCGCGGCGCCGGCGGCAAAGGCACCGAGCACCTGGGAGCCGTGCTGGGTGATCAGCGAGCCCGCCACCGCGCGGCTCATGGATCCGCCCGCCACGTCGTTGAGCTGGGTGTCCCGGGCGGGGAGACCGAAGGCCTGGAGGGTTCCGAACGCGAACCCGTAGACCAGCAGGAGCGGGTAGCTGAGCCAGCCGCCCACCAGCGCCCCGCACAGCGCCGCGACGGCCAGCCCCGCGGCCGTGTGGACGAGCATCAGCATCCGCCGCGGATCGAGGCGGTCGGCGGCCGCTCCGCCCATGAGGAGGAAGAGGAGCGAGGGCAGGGTCATGGACATCTGGGCCGCGCCCACCCGGGCCGGCGGCTCTTCGAGCACGGCCACCACGAGCCACTGGAACGCCACCATCTGGATGCCCCAGGCGCCGAACCAGCTGGCGACTCCCAGCAGGAAGGGCCCGAAGGCGCTCGACCCGTCGGGCGCCGGGCTCGAGGGGGAGACGGGAGTCGGAGGGTCCGGAGGCATGGGCCCCGGAGCATGGCGGTTCCGCGCGCCGCGCGCGAACGCCGGCGCCCCGGACCGGCCTACAGGTATCCGCCCTCGCCCGGCTTGGTGCGCGGCGGACGGTGCTCGCTGCGCCCGCGTAGGACCTCCTGGTAGGTCGCGCCCCCGAAGAGCTGCTTCAGACGATCGTCCCATTCGTCGGCCGTGGTGGCGACCGCATCGATCGCGTACTTCAGCTCTTCGTCGTTCAGCTGGTCTCCCAGCAGCATCTCGTCGAACCAGATCGACTGGTGCTCGGTGTCGAGCGCGAAGCGCCCGAACATCAGACCGAAGTTCAGACGCGCGAGAAGCAGGCCGAGCTCGGGAGCCACGGTGACGCCGACGTTCGTGATGGCGAAGACGCGGACCACCACCGGCCCGCCGGCGATCGCGCGCGGGGCGACCGTCACGTGGACGTCGCCGATGGGCAGGACATAGTCCCCGTCGTCGTCCTGCTTCGGCTTCTCACCGAGCACGTCGATGACCACGGCCTCGACCTGCGGGCGGATCTTCTCGAGCTTCTGGCGCGCCTCGTGCTCGTCCCGCCGGCTCCCGTGGACCACGTCGAGCGGGGCGTCGGGCTTCTCCGCGAAGACCTCGGCGAGCAGCCGCAGCGCGTGGTCGACCGCCGCCTCGGCGCCTTCGATCTCCCGGGACCAGACCCGAGTCGGGTCCTCGGGAGCCTCGGACGCGAAGCCCAGCTCCTGGAGCTGCGTGTGCTTCTCCTTCGACAGGGGCTCCAGCCCCGGCGCGCGGCCCGGAACGCGGACCTCCAGGGCGCCGTCGCCCCGACGGACCACCTCGACGGTGTGGAACACGCGGCCCGAGGGCCGGAGCGACAGGTAGTCGTGGGGGCCGAGGCCGTCGACCTCGCCCACGAGGAATGCTCGGGCGGTGGCGGGATCCGTCACGTCGTCCTCCGGTCCGGTCGGGCTGAATCCAGTCGGGTCGAGCCCGATCGGGCCGAACCCGGTACGGGGTGGATCGGCTTCGGCCCGAGTCCATGGTTGCTTCTGTCTCGCTCCACCCCGGGCCCGATCGTGCGGGGCGACTCGCCCCATTGCGGGCGGCCGCGGGACCGGTCCAACCTATAGGATCCGCGGACCGGGAACGAGGATTTCCCGCGGATTCCCGACGAGCCCCGCCCCACGAGGAGCCCAGCGCCGATGACTCGAAGTGCCTCGAACTCCGCCGCGCCTCCCGCTTCCGATCGCGGGGTCAAGCTCCTGCACGATCCGGTGCGCAACAAGGGGACCGCCTTCGACGAGGCCGAGCGCGACGCGCTCGGCCTGCGCGGCCTGCTGCCGCCGCGCGTCGTCGACATCGAGCGTCAGGTCGACCGGGTCCTGGGCAACCTGCGCCGCAAGGAGAACGACCTCGAGCGCTACATCGAGCTGATCGCCCTGCAGGACCGGAACGAAAACCTCTTCTATCGCGTGCTGGTCGACCACCTGGAAGAGATGATGCCGATCATCTACACGCCCACCGTCGGCAAGGCGTGCCAGCAGTTCGGCCACATCTTCCGGCGGCCGCGGGGGCTCTGGATCTCCGCGCGGGACCGCGGTCGGGTGGCCGAGGTGCTCGGCAACTGGCCCCACCCCGACGTGCGCATCATCGTCGTCACCGACGGAGGGCGGATCCTCGGGCTGGGCGATCTGGGCGCCGAGGGCATGGGCATCCCGGTCGGAAAGCTCGCCCTGTACACCGCGTGCGCCGGCGTCGACCCGACGACCTGCCTGCCGATCACCATCGACGTGGGCACCGACAACACCTCCCTGCGAGAGGATCCCCTCTACATCGGCCTGCCCGAGCCGAGGCTCAGGGGCGAGGCCTACGACGCGCTGCTCGACGAGTTCGTGGACGCGGTGCAGGCGGTCTTCCCGGACGCCCTGCTCCAGCTGGAGGACTTCGCCAACGAGAACGCCTTCCGCCTGCTCGAGCGCTACCGCGACCGGATCCCGTGCTTCGACGACGACATCCAGGGCACCGGCGCCGTGGCGCTCGCCGGCCTGGTCTCCGCCCTGGGCATCACCGGTGGCCGCCTGTCGGAGAGCCGGACCCTGTTCGCCGGCGCCGGCGAGGCGGGACTCGGCATCGGAAGCCTGCTGGTCTCGGCCCTGCGCGAGGAGGGACTGTCCGAGAGCGAGGCGCGGCAGCGCTGCTGGTTCGTGGACTCGAAGGGGCTGGTGGTCGCGAGCCGGAGCGACCTCGCCCCGCACAAGCGGGAGTTCGCCCACGACGCGCCCGCGTGCGCCGATCTCCTCGAGGCGGTGCGGAGCCTGCGGCCGACGGCCCTGGTCGGGGCGTCCGGCACACCGGGCCTGTTCACGCGCCCGGTGCTCGAGGCGCTGGCCGAGGGATGCGAGCGACCGATCGTGTTCGCGCTCTCCAACCCCACCTCCAAGGCCGAATGCACCGCCCGGCAGGCGTACGAATGGACCGGTGGGCGGGCGGTCTTCGCCAGCGGCAGCCCCTTCGAACCGGTGGAGCTGGACGGGCGCACCTTCGTCCCCGGACAGGGCAACAACGCGTACATCTTCCCGGGCGTCGGCCTCGGCGCGATCGCGTCGCGCTCTCGCGCCGTCACCGACGAGATGTTCTTCGCGGCGGCGCGCGCGCTCACCGAGGAGGTCTCGGCCGAGGACCTGGCGGTCGGGCGCGTGTACCCGCCGCTCGCCCGGATCCGCGAGGTCTCCGCCCACATCGCCGCGGAGGTGGCACGCATCGCCTACGATCGGGGCCTGGCCCGGGGTTCCCGACCGGACGACATCGACGCACGGGTCCGGGAGCTGATGTACACACCGGGTTATCCCGTGGCCCGCCGCTGAGGCGAGCGGCCGCGACCGACCGGCGAGGAGATCCCGGAGTGGATCGGATCCGGCAGAGGCCCAGGCGCGGCAGCCTCATGGGGGAGGTCAACCGCCACGTGCGCGCCGTGGCGCAGTGGTCGGAAGTCCCCGACGACCTGCTCCGCCAGATCGAGGTCTGCAACGCGGTCTATCGCATGCGCTTCCCGGTGGTCGACGACGACGGCAGCGTCCGGGTCCTCGAGGCCTATCGCGCGGAGCACAGCCACCACCGCCTGCCCACCAAGGGCGGCATCCGCTACAGCCCCCACGTCACCCAGGACGAGGTGATGGGCCTGTCCGCGCTGATGACCTACAAGTGCGCCCTGGTGGACGTTCCGTTCGGCGGCGCCAAGGGCGGGGTCGTGATCGACCCGCGACGCCACTCCGAGCACTTCCTCGAGCGTACGACGCGGCGGTTCACCGCGGAGCTCGTGTCCAAGCGCTTCATCGGCCCCGACGTGGACGTCCCCGCGCCCGACGTCGGCACCGGCGAGCGGGAGATGGGCTGGATCTACGACACCTACAAGCGGCTCGGCTCCGAGCCGCTGAACGCCCTGGCCACGGTCACCGGGAAGTCCATCACCCTCCACGGCATCCCCGGCCGACGGGAGGCGACCGGGCTGGGCACGATCATGGCCCTCGAGCAGGCCCTCTCGGTGCCCGAGGACGTGGCGCCCCTGGGCCTCGAGCCGGGCATGGCGGGCAAGCGGGTCTGCGTCCAGGGCCTGGGCAAGGTGGGGCTCCACGCCGCCCGGTCGGCGATCGCCGCGGGAGCCGTGGTGGTGGGTGTCTCGGTCAGCAATGGGGCGATCTACAGCGAGAAGGGGCTCGACCCCGAGGAGGTCCTCGCGTTCCGGGAGGAGACCGGTCAGATCCAGGGGTTCCCCGGTGCCCAGGACCTCGCCGAGCCGGCGGCGCTGCTCGAGGCCGACTGCGACGTGCTCATCCCCGCGGCCCTCGAGCGACAGATCACCGCGACGAACGCGCCGCGGATCCGGGCCCGCGTGATCGCCGAGGCCGCCAACGGCCCCATCGATCCCGAGGCCGATCAGATCCTGCGGGAGGCCGGGCGGCTGGTGGTGCCCGACATCTACGCGAACGCGGGCGGGGTGGTTGTGTCCTACTTCGAGTGGATCAAGAACCTCTCCCACATCAGCTTCGAGCGCATGACCCGGCGCTATCAGCAGCTCGCGCGCGCCGACCTCGTGCAGCTCCTCGAGCAGCTCACCGGACACGTCGCTTCGGGAGAGGCCGCCGAGGCCCTGCTGCGGGCGCCGGACGAGATCGACTTCGTGCGGACCGCCCTCGAGAACACCCTGTCCCAGGCCTACGTGCGAATCCGGGACACGCGCACGAGCCGCGACCTGCCCGACCTGCGCCACGCGGCCTACCTGCTGGCGATCGAGAGCGTGGCGGAGGCCTACCGGGACGCGGGCATCTTCCCCTAGCCCACCTCCGGGCCTGGCGGCCGGACCCCGGGCCGATTCGCTTCACCCCGGGTCCTCCCTGGCCCCGACCAGGTTGATGGGGCGAGAGCCCTAGGGCAGCCCCGCGACGGCGCGCGCGGCCAGGTCGAGGGCGGGCACCAGGCCCTGGTTGGGCAGCAGGCCCAGCCAGATCACCGCGATGGCGCAGAGCGCGAGCACCGCCACTTCGTTGGTGGAGGCCTCGGATACCTCCTCGCCCAGGGGCTCGCGCATGTACATCACGACCGGCAGCCGGAGGTAGTAGTAGACCGAGACCACGCTCGAGAGCACGCCGACGATGGCCAGCGTGACGTAGCCTGCGTTCACCGCCGACGAGAACAGGTAGAACTTCGCCATGAAGCCCGCCGTTCCGGGGATGCCGGCCAGGGCCAGCAGGAAGAGCGTCATCACGGCGGCGAGGCCGGGCCGGACCTGGGCGAGCCCCGCGAAGTCGTCGATGCGCTCGTTCTCGCGCCCGCTGCGCGCCAGGGCGATGACCACCCCGAACGCCCCGAGATTCATGAACACGTAGGCCAGCAGGTAGAAGAGGATCGCGGAGTGCGCGCCGGGCGTGCCGGCGACGAACCCGACCAGCACGTAGCCGGCGTGGGCCACGCTCGAGTAGGCGAGCATCCGCTTCACGTTGGTCTGGATCACGGCCATCACGTTGCCGACGACCATGCTCAGGGCCGACAGCCCCCAGAGGACGTCGCCGACCGAGGCGCCGCGCCCCGGGACCGCGAGCTCCAGGAAGCGGAGCAGGACGACGAAGGCCGCCAGCTTCACGGTGACCGACATGAAGGCGGTCACCGTCGTGGGCGCGCCCTCGTAGACGTCGGGCGTCCACTGGTGGAAGGGCACCGCGGCGATCTTGAAGGTGAACCCCACGAGCACCAGGCCGAGGCCGGCCATCGCCAGCGCGCTGTCGGGATCGAAGCCCGCGCTCAGCCCCGCGAAGCCCGTGTGCCCGGTCGCTCCGTAGAGGAGCGCCATGCCGTAGAGGAGGATCGCGCTCGCGAAGGCCCCGATCAGGAAGTACTTGATGCCCGACTCGTTGCTGCGAAGCTTCCTGCGGTCGAAGCCGGCCAGGGCGTAGATCGGGACGCTCATGAGCTCGAGCCCCATGAACACCGCGATCAGGTCCACCGCGGTCACCATCACGAACATGCCCGCGGTCGAGAGCAGGATCAGCGCGTAGTACTCGCCGTGGTTGATGTGGAGCACGGGCAGGTAGGTGATGGAGAGCATCACCGACAGCAGGGTGGCGGCGCCGACCCCCACCATGGCGGCGCTGGAGAGCGGGTCCATCTGCAGCATCGGGTGGGCGGGGTTGAACACCGAGCGCACGTCGGCCACGAAGTTCGAGCCGGCGGTGTAGATCGCCAGCACCACCGCCACCGAGGCCAGCCCCGCGAGGGTCGTGCCCAGGCGCACCTTGGCGCGGGTCCCGGCCTCCTCCACCGAGGCGCCGCGGGCGAGGAACACCTCTCCCATCAGCACCACCATGGCGCCGATGCCCAGCCACGCGGCCGGGGCCAGCACCGACGGATCGAGGATGCCCGGATCCATCAGCCGCCCTCCCCGTGCCCGCCCGCGTCCCAGCGCGCCGCGGTCTCCGCGGGCTCGGGCGCCTCGGAGGGTGCGGGCTCCGGCAGGCGGCCGGGGAACACCGCTCCGCGCTCGGCCATGGTGTCGAGCACGCTCGCCACGGCCGGCTCGATGCGCTGCAGCATGGGTCCGGGATGCAGCCCGATCCACACGATGGGAACGATGATCGCCACCATGACGAGCCGCTCCCGCCAATCGAGGTCGATCAGGCCCCGGTTCTCGGGATGGATGACCTGCCCGAACATCACCCGGCGGACCATCCAGAGCATGTAGGCCGCCGCGAGCACGACCCCGCTGGTGGCGACGACGGCGACCCAGCGGTCGGCCTGGAAGGTCCCGAGCAGGATGAGGAACTCGCCGACGAACCCGTTCAGCGACGGCAGCCCGATGCTGGACATCGCGACGATGCCGAACAGGGCGGCGTAGACCGGCATGGGACGGGCGATGCCGCCGAAGTCGGCGATCTCCCGGGTGTGGCGCCGCTCGTAGAGGAAGCCCACGAGCAGGAAGAGCGCCCCGGTGGAGAGTCCGTGGTTCACCATCTGCAGGACGCTCCCGGTCACCCCGTGCAGGTTCAGGGCGAAGAGGCCGAGCATGACGAACCCGAGGTGGGCCACCGACGAGTAGGCGACGAGCTTCTTGATGTCCTTCTGCACCATCGCCACCAGCGATCCGTAGACGATCCCGATGAGGGCGAGCGCGAAGATCGTGGGCGCCCACTCCACGGCGGCGATCGGGAACAGCGGCAGGGCGAACCGGACGAACCCGTAGGTGCCCATCTTGAGCAGCACCCCGGCCAGCACCACGGAGCCCGCGGTCGGCGCCTCCACGTGGGCGTCGGGCAGCCAGGTGTGGAACGGGAAGATCGGAACCTTGATGCCGAAGGCCAGGGCGAAGGCGGCGAACAGCCACGACTGGGTCTGCCACCAGGCGACGCCGTCGCCGGCCTCGACGGGGATGGCCGTGTCCAGGACGCCGAGGGAGGTCCCGGGAATGCCGGACACCAGGTCGAGATTGAGGGCGCCGCCCTGCTCGAAGTTCATCCAGTAGACGACCAGCACGGCCACGAGCATCAGCAGCGAGCCGAGCATGGTGAAGAGGAAGAACTTGACCGCGGCGTAGATCCGGCGCGGACCGCCCCAGATCCCGATGATGAAGTACATCGGGATCAGCATGACTTCCCAGAAGAGATAGAACTGGAAGAGGTTGAGGGCGGTGAACGCGCCCAGCATGCCCGTCTCGAGGAACAGCATGAAGAACACGTAGCTGCGCAGGGACTTCCCGATGTCGTTCCAGGAGGCGAGCATCACGATGGGCATCAGGAACGTGGTCAGGAGGACCAGCACGAGGCTGATCCCGTCCACGCCCACGAAGTAGTTGATGCCCCACTCGGGCAGCCAGGGTGACCGCTCGACGAGCTGGTAGCCGGTCTGGGCGGGGTCGAAGCGGCCCCAGAGCCCCACCGCGGAGAGCAGGAACGTGAGCAGCGTGCTCGACAGCCCCACCGATCTCCAGACGGTGGCCGGCAGGCCGCCGCTCCCGAGGAAGCTCCCGACGAGGCCGGTGAGCAAGAGGCCCAGGGCCGTGGCCAGCGGCAGGAAGGTCACCCAGGAGATCACGTACGGGTCGATGTAGGGTCCCATGCCGCCCGCCCCTAGGAATCCCAGCCGATCAGGTAGGCCACCACGAGCAGGGCGCCCGCCACCATGATCAGCATGTAGCCCTGGACCAGCCCGGACTGTGCGTACTTGAGCCCCTGCGCGGCGAGGGCGCGCACGCTGCGGGCGGTCCCGTTCACCGCGATCCCGTCGATCACCCCCGCGTCGAACACGCGGTAGAGGACCTCGTCGGAGATGGCGACGAGGGGACGCACGATCACCCGGTCGTACAGCTCGTCCACGTAGTATTTGTCGCGAACGAACCGGTAGACGAAGCCCAGGCTCTCGGCGAGGCGGCCCGGCCAGTCCGGATGGCGCTGGTACAGGAGGTAGGCCAGGCCGGTGCCGACGGCGAACGCTCCCACCGCGATGCCGATGAGCCCCCACTCCGTGGAGGAGGCGATGTCGTGGGCCGGAGCGGCCTGGATGGTCCGGTGCAGGAAGTTGCCCAGGCTGTCCGATTCCTCCACGTCGATCACGTCGCCCCAGAACTGCGGGAGGCCCATCAGGCCGCCCACGGCCGAGAGCACCGCGAGCACGTAGAGCGGGTACATGATCCAGCTGGACGGATCGTCGAGCTGGGCCCGGACCTTCTGCTCCACGCGGCTGTCGCCCCAGAACGTCAGGAAGTAGAGGCGCCCCATGTAGAACGCGGTGAGCACGGCCGTGGCCGCCCCCAGCCAGTAGAGGGCGAGGTGGCCGGGCACGTCGTGGGCGGCCCAGGCCGAGAGCAGGATCTCGTCCTTGGAGAAGAAGCCCGAGAAGAAGGGCAGGCCCCCGATGGCGAGCACCCCCACCGCCATCACCACGTGGGTCAGGGGCAGCTTCTTCCGGAGCTTGCCCATCTTCATCATGTCCTGCTCGTGGTGCATCGCCACGATCACCGCCCCGGCCCCGAGGAAGAGGAGCGCCTTGAAGAAGGCGTGGGTGACCACGTGGAACATGGCCGCGGCGTAGGCGCCGCAGCCGGCGGCGAGGAACATGTACCCGAGCTGGCTCACCGTGGAGTAGGCCAGCACCTTCTTGATGTCGGTCTGCGCCACGGCGATGGTCGCGGCGAAGATCGCCGTGGCCCCGCCGACCCAGGCGATGAGCGCCGAGGCGCCGGGCGCGGCCGCGAAGAGGAAGGACATCCGGCAGACCATGTAGACGCCGGCGGTGACCATGGTGGCGGCGTGGATGAGCGCCGAGACCGGCGTGGGGCCGGCCATGGCGTCGGGCAGCCAGGTGTAGAGCGGGAGCTGCGCCGACTTGCCGCAGGCGCCGACGAAGAGGCAGATGCCGATGAGCGTCGGCAGCAGCATCTCGCCGCCGCCGAGCCAGTCCGGGAGCGCCAGCGTCTGCTCGGCGATGCGGGGAAAGGCGGCCTCGATCTCGCGGAAGGTGACCGTCCCGGCGCCGACGTCGGCGAGGCTCCAGAAGAGCAGCAGGATGCCCACCAGGAAGCCGAAGTCCCCGATGCGGTTCACGATGAACGCCTTCGTCCCGCAGTAGGCGTTCCACTCGTCGCTGTACCAGAAGCCGATGAGGAGGTAGGAGCAGAGCCCGACGCCTTCCCATCCGAGGAAGAGGACGAGCAGGTTGTCGCCGAGCATCAGCATCAGCATCGCGGCGAGGAAGAGGTTCAGGTAGCAGAAGAACCGCTGGAAGCCGCGATCGTCCCGGTGGTCCTCGTCCATGTAGCCCACGGAGTAGACGTGGATGAGGAACCCCACCCCCGTGACGACGAGGCACATCACCGCCGAGAGCGAGTCGAACTGGAAGGCGAGGTCCGCGGCGAAGCTGCCGCTCCCCGCACCGACGCCCATCCAGGTGTAGAGCACGTCGTGCAGGCCATCGACCTGGCCGAGCCCGATCAGCTCCCAGAAGGCGGCGCAGGTCAGCAGGAACGACGCGAGCACCGACGCGAGGGAGACCGCGATCACGCCGAAGCGAGGCATGGGACGCCTCACCACGGCGAGCATCACCCCGTGCACCACCGCCGCCATCAGCGGCAGCAGCGGGATCCAGCGCAGCAGCGCCGTCTCGGAGAGCTGGGTCACCATCGGAGCAGGCTCACGTCCTCGATGTTCAGGGAGTCGCGGTTCCGGACCAGCGCGATCACGAGGCCGAGACCCACCGCGACCTCGGCCGCCGCGACGGTGATGATCATCAGCACGAATACGTGGCCGTCCAGGACGGACTCCCCGCCGCGCTCGGCCCAGAGCCGGTTGAATCCGACGAACGCGAGGTTCACCGCGTTCAGCATCAGCTCGATGCTCATCAGGATCGCGATCAGGTTGCGGCGGGCCAGGGCGCCCACCGCGCCCACCGCGAACAGCAGGGCCGAGAGGCCGATCACGTGCTCGAGCGGGACCATCAGTCGATCCTCCGCTTGGCCAGCATCACGGCCCCGACGATGGCGGCGAGCAGCAGGAAGGCCGCGATCTCCACGGGGACCACGTAGTGGGTGAAGAGCTGGACGCCCACGTCCCGGTAGCCGCCGAATCCCTCGGGCAGGGGCCCGGGCTCGCCCAGGTCCGAGCCGATCCGACCGAGCAGGGCCCCCAGGACGAGCAGGGACGCCACGAGCCCGAAGGTCTTGAAGACGACCTGGGCCGGGCGCGCCGGGCCGAAATCGTCGGTCTCGGCGTTGAGGAGCATGATCACGAACAGGAAGAGGACCAGGATCGCACCGGCGTAGACCATGATCTGGATGACGGCGACCAGGTGGGCCTCGAGCAGGACGTAGATGCCGGCCAGGGAGATCATGGTGACCACCAGGCTCATCGCCCCCGCCACGACGTTGCGGACCGAGAGCACCATGGCCAGGGCGGAGACCACGGCGAGGCCCGCGAACGCGTAGAACAGCACCGCCTCGGCGCCCATCACACCTCTCCCAGCCAGATCATCACGAACGCGGTGGCGAAGACGTTCGCCACGGACAGGGGCAGGATGATCTTCCAGCAGAGGTCCATCACCTGGTCGTAGCGGAAGCGGGGCAGCGACCAGCGGATGAGCATCTGGAACCAGATCATCACCACGACCTTCAGGAGGAACGCGACGACGTGGAGGACCATGCAGGCGATCGTCGCGGTGGTCTCCCCCACCCAGCCCGAGAGCCCCCCGATGATCGTCCCGGTCGAGAGGAAGGGCAGCGCCCAGCCGCCGAGGAAGATGGCGGTGGTGAGCGCCGCGATCACCACGACCTCGATGAACTCGGACATGTAGAACAGCCCGAAGCGCATGCCCGAGTACTCGGTGAAGTACCCGGCGATGAGCTCCGACTCCGCCTCCGGCAGATCGAAGGGCGGGCGCTTGTTCTCCGCCATGATGCAGGTCAGGAACAGGACGAACCCGAGCGGCTGGAGGAAGATCCCCCAGCAGGGGAGCCGGACCCACTCGAGCGCCGGCGGCAGGGTCGCGCCGAAGGCCTCGAGGAAGCCGAACACGCGGAACGTCGCGTCCTGGGCCAGCCCCATGTCCGTGAGCTTCAGGGTTCCGAAGACCATGAACACGCCGACCACCGAGAGCCCCATGGTGACCTCGTAGGAGATCATCTGGGCGGTGGAGCGGACGCCGCCGAGCAGCGACCAGTTGCTGTTGCTCGACCAGCCGGCGAGGACCGAGCCGTAGGTCGCCAGGGATCCGATCGCGAACAGGTAGAGGAGCCCCCAGTCGATGTCCGCGACCACGAGCGACAGGCTGGAATCGCCGAACCGGTAGACCCCGCCGTAGGGAATGACGGCGAAGGCCGCGATGGCCGGCACCGCGGCGATGAGCGGCGCGAGCAGGTGCATCGTCCGGTTCGCGCCGGCCGGGACCACGTCCTCCTTGGTCAACAGCTTGACGACGTCGGCGAGGGGGTGCAGCAGCCCCAGGAACGCGACGCCCCCGACGTCCGCGCGGTTCGCGCCGATGCGGTCCTGCATGACGGCGCTCTGCTTGCGCTCGACCCACGTGATGACGGGAGCGAACGCACCCACCGCGACCAGCAGGATGAAGAGCGCCTTCAGCACCACGGCGAGCAGCATCTAGGATCCCGACCCGGGGTCGGATGCGACGTCCGCGCGCCCGTCGGCCCCCGCCAGCGGCCGGCCCCCCGGCCCCAGCGACTCGAGGTCGAGGCCGGCGAACGCCGCGACCTCCCCGCACAGGGCCTTCGAGACCTCCCGCACGTCCCAGGGAGCGTCGAAGCCGGCCAGGCCCATGGCGCCGCCGATCCGCCAGACGGCCTCGCCCTCGGCCAGGGCCTCGAACGCCGGCTCCACCGCCGGCCGGACCCGCTGCACCCGCCCGGCGTGGTTGGTGAGCGTGCCGTGCTTCTCGGCGGCGTGCCGAGCGGGAAGCACCACGCTGGCGACGTCCTGCAGCGGGGACTCGAGGGTGTCGATCAGCACCAGGGTCTCGACGCGCGCCAGCGCCTCGACGCTCTCGAGCCCGTCCTCCCCGAGCAGGTCGTGCCCGAACACCACCAGGGCCTCGATGCCGCCGCCGCGGATGCGCTCGACCAGGGAGTCCGGGGCGGCGAAGCCGAGGGCCCGGGCCCCGGCGCCGTTGGCGGCCTTCTCCACCTTCTGCAGCAGGGCGTCGGCCTCGCCCCGGACCACCGCCAGCGCCCGCGCCTCCACGCCGGCCGCGTCCAGGAAGCGCGAGAACGCGAACAGGTCCTCGTTGGTCGCGTGGCCCGAGGCGACCCCGGCCACGACGCCCGGTCCGCGGCTGGAGACGACCGCCTCGAGGCGGCGCGCCGCCTCGTGAATCGCCTCTGCGGCGGGGACCGGCGTGAGCTCCCCCGCCGACGAGCGCACCGCGGCGGACCGGATGCGGGCCTCGCTCCCGATCTCCCGATAGCTGAGGCGCCCCGGGTCGCAGATCCAGGTGTCGTTCACCGCATCGTTGCGCCGGGGCACGTAGCGGTAGACCTCGCCCTTCGAGACGCCCAGGTGGATGTTGCAGCCGTTGGCACAGGCGGTGCACACGCCTTCCACGTCCTCGAGGAACCAGACCCGGATCTTGAACCGGAAGTCCTTCGTGGTGAGGGCGCCCACCGGACAGATGTCGGCCACGTTCATCGAGTAGTCGTTGTCGAGCTCGCTGCCGGGGAAGGTCTCGATCGTGGAGCGGTCGCCGCGGTCGAAGACCGCGAGCTCACCGGTCCCGGGGATCTCCCGGCAGAAGCGCACGCAGCGCCGGCACAGGATGCAGCGCTCCTGGTCGAACACGATGGTCGGCCCCAGGTCGACCCGCTTCTTGAGCGCCCGGCGCGGCTCCACCGTGCGCGACTGCAGTACGCCGTACTCGTAGGCGTAGTCCTGCAGCTTGCACTCGCCCGCCTGATCGCAGATCGGGCAGTCGAGCGGGTGGTTGACCAGCAGCAGCTCCATGACGCCCTCGCGCGCCCGCCGCACGCGCTCGGTCGTGGTGCGGACCACCATCTCGTCCTGGACCACGGTGTTGCACGCGATCTGGAGCTTCGGCATGCCCTCGATCTCGACCTGGCACAGCCGGCAGGAGCCGTCGATCGAGAGCTTCGGGTGCCAGCAGTAGTGGGGCACGTCGACCCCGTTCATCAGGATGCCGAGGTCGTCGAGGGCCTGGAGGAGGGTGCGCCCTTCCTCCACCTCGTAGCGCACGTCGTCGACGGTGATGAACGGCATCAGAGCTCGAAGCTCCCGGGGAACGGGCACTTGCCCTGACGCACGTGCTCCTCGAACTCGTCCCTGAAGTGGCGGATCAGCCCCTGGACGGGCCACGCCGCCGCGTCCGCGAACGCGCAGATCGTCTGCCCCTCCATCTTGCCGGCCACGTCCAGGAGCAGGTCCACGTCGTCCATGGTCCCGGCGCCCCGCTCGAGCCGGGTCACGATCTTGTTGAGCCAGCCCGTCCCCTCGCGGCACTGGGTGCACTGGCCGCACGACTCGTCGCGGAAGAACCAGGAGACGACGCAGGCCACGCGCACCATGCAGGTCCGGTCGTCCATCACCATGACGCCGCCGGTGCCGAGCATCGTCTGGCGTTCGCGCAGGAACTCGTTGGCCATGGGCACGTCGAGCTGGCCCGCGGGCAGGATGGGCATGGACATGCCGCCCGGGATCACGCCCTTCACCCTGGCGCCGTCGGGCGCCCCGCCGGCGTGCTCGAAGACGATCTCGTCGAGGGACGTGCCCAGGGGAAGCTCGAAAAGCCCCGGGCGCACCACGTGCCCCGACACCCCGAAGATCGTCGTCCCCGGGCTCTTCTCGGTCCCGAACCCGCGGAACCACTCGGCGCCGTGGCGCAGGATGTGGGGAACGTGGGAGAAGGTCTCGACGTTGTTCACGGTGGTCGGCATGCCGAAGGCGCCGTACTGGGCGGGAAACGGCGGCTTCTTCCGGGGCTGCCCCTTCTTGCCTTCGAGGGACTCGAGCAGCCCGGTCTCCTCGCCGCAGATGTACGCGCCGGCGCCGCGCGTGATCACGATGTCGTGGGCGAATCGCGTGCCGAGGCAGCGCTCGCCCAGCACGCCCTGGGCGTAGGCCTCGTCCACCGCGGCCTGGAGGCACCGGTACGGGTGGGCGTACTCGCCGCGGACGTAGACGAAGGTGGTGCGCGCGCCCGTGGCCCGCGCGGCGATGAGGATGCCCTCGATCAGCTGGTGCGATCCGCGCTCGAGGAGGAGCCGGTCCTTGAACGACCCGGGCTCGGACTCGTCGGCATTGCACACCAGGTACTTCGGCTTCTCGTCGCCTTCGGGCATGAACGACCACTTCATGCCCGCCGGGAACCCGGCGCCGCCCCGCCCCTGGAGACCCGAGTCCTTCACGATCTCGATGATCTCCGCGGGCTCCATCTTCGAGAGCGCGCGGCGTGCGACCTCGTAGCCGCCCCGGGCCTCGTAGCCCTCGAGCGTCACGAAGTCGTCGTCTCCGAAGTGCTCCGTGAGGTAGCCCGTGACGTGCGGAACCTTCAGCATCCGGCGCTACTCCAGGGCATCCAGGATCCGCTCCGCCTTCTCGAAATCGAGATCCTCGTGGTACGTGTCGTCGACGCGCATCATGGGCGCGTAGGCGCACGCGCCCAGGCACTCCTCGTGGCCGAGCGTGATCCGGCCGTCGGGCGTGGTCTCGCCGGCGCGCACCCCGAGGTGGGCCTCGATCCGACGCAGCAGCGTGCGCGCTCCCCGGAGCGAGCAGGAGAGGTTGGTGCAGACGTGGACGTGGTGGCGACCCTGGGGCGTCGCGTGGAACAGGTTGTAGAAGTGGACGACCTCCATCACCTCGATGGGACGGATGTCGAAGATCTCGGCGATCTCCCGGGCGACGTCGCTGGAGATGTGACCGGTCTCCGCCTGGACCCGGTGGAGCGCCGGCAACAGGCCGCCCCGCTTCTGGGGATAGCGCTCGCAGTCGCTCTCGATGGCCGCGCGGACCTCCTCCGGGATCACCATTCGAGCCCGCCCTTCTTCCACTCGTAGACCAGGCCGACGACCAGGGGCACGGTGAAGATGGAGATCGCGGCCAGGCCGAAGAGCCCGGTCTCTCGGAAGGTCGCACCCCACGGATAGAAGTAGATGGCCTCGACGTCGAACACGACGAACAGGATCGCCACCAGGTAGAACTTCACCGCGTGGCGACGACGCGGGGAGCTGATGGGCTCCTCGCCGCACTCGAAGGGCTGCTGCTTGGCCTCGAAGCGGCGGCGGGGCCCGACCGCGAGATGGATGCCGAGCAGCGCGCCGACCAACACGAAGGAGATGGCGAGGATCACGAGAACGCCGCTGTATTCGGCGAGCATGGCGGCTCCGGTGAGCGGGATCCCGATCGGCGCCGAGTGGCGCTGCACCGGCCCTCGCAAGTATGCGATCCGGCAGCAGAATCGGCGGCTAGGCTAGCCGCGCGCCCGAGCAGCGTCAACCGATCGCGCGCGGCTTGGCAGGCCGACTTTCGATGTAAACTCGCGCCGTGTCCAATCGGGTCGCTGTCATCGGTGCGGGGAGCTTCGGGACGTGCCTCGCAATGTTGTGTGCGCGCGACCGCGACGTCGCGCTGTGGGCCCGCAGCGCCGACGTGGCCCTCGAGATCAACACCGAGCGCCGCAATCCCAACTACCTCTCCGAGTTCGAGGTGCCCGAGCGGGTTCGCGCCACCGCCGACCTCGCCGAGGCCCTCGGCGGCGCGGAGCTCGTCATCTGTGCGGTTCCGAGCCATTCCCTGCGCGAGGTGATGCAGCGGGCGGCGCCGCACCTCGACGACGGCGCGGTCATCGTCTCGACGGTCAAGGGGATCGAGCACGACACGGGCATGACCATGCACCAGGTGCTCGGCGACGTCCTCGACCCGCAGCACCACGCGCGGGTGGTGTGTCTCTCCGGTCCGTCGTTCGCCCGGGAGATCGCCCACCGCAAGCCGACCGTGGTGACCGTGGCCAGCCAGGAGGAGACCTGGGCGGTCTCGGTCCAGTCGACCCTCTCCTGCCCCTGGTTCCGCTGCTACTCCAACGACGACGTGATGGGCGTGGAGATCGGCGGGGCGCTCAAGAACGTGGTGGCCATCGCCACCGGCATCAGCGACGGCATGGAGACCGGCCACAACACCCGCGCGGCCCTGATGACCCGGGGCCTGGCCGAGATCACCCGCCTGGGCGTGCGCCTGGGAGCAAAACCCACCACCTTTCTGGGTCTCTCGGGGATGGGCGACCTCATGCTCACCTGCACGGGCGACCTCTCGCGCAACCGCCGGGTGGGGCTCGCCCTGGGCGAGGGCCGGAAGCTCGACGAGATCGTCCAGGAGCTGGGCGAGGTGGCCGAGGGCGTACGCACCACCCGAGCGGCCTGCCAGCTGGCCGAGCGGGTGGGGGTCGAGCTGCCCATCGCCGAGATGGTCCGCCGCATCCTGGACGGGGAGCACACGCCCCTGGAGGCCGGGCACGGCCTGATGACCCGCCAGCTGGGCAGCGAACGCTTCGACCTCGACTCATGAGAACATGTTCGCATTGCGAAACCGCCGGCCCGCGCTAGCCTGCGGCCCTCAATTGAAATCGAATTCCGATTTCGACGGCGCCCTCTTCCGGGGCCGGACCGGATCGGGCCGTGCCACGTGGGCGGGCGGCGCCCGGCTGTGCCCACCACTGCGTACGGGGTCCCGATGGCGGGAACGACACAGGGCGACATCCCCCTGTCCGAGCTTCGGCCGGGCGACCTGGGCCGGGTCTGCCAGGTGTCCGAGAGCAGTGCGCTCGAGCGCCGGCTCCTCGACCTCGGGTTCCTGCCCGAGACACCGGTGCGCATGATCCGGCGGGCGCCGCTGGGCGACCCCATCGAGTTCGAGATCCGGGGGACGCGGATCTGCCTGCGCCGCGAGGAGGCCGGCCACATCCGGGTCCGGCTGGGGGAGTCGCCGTGAGCGCGACCCCGGCCACCCCCGCCCTCACCCTGGGACTAGTCGGCAGCCCCAATTCGGGCAAGACCACGCTGTTCAACGCGCTCACCGGCCTCCGGGCCCGGGTGGGCAACTATCCGGGGGTCACGGTGGAGCGTCGCGAGGGCGACGTCGTGCTCGGCCAGCGCCGGGCCCGGGTGATCGACCTGCCCGGCACCTACAGCCTCGACCCCATCAGCGCCGACGAGGCCGTCGTGCTGAGGCTGCTCGAGGGCGAGATCCAGGGCCAGCCGCCTCCCGACGCCCTGGTCATCGTGGCCGACGCCTGCTCCCTCGAACGCTCGCTGCCCTTCGTGGGCGACGTCATCCGGCGCGGCAAGCCCGCCTGCCTGGTGCTCACCATGGTCGACGAGCTGGCCGCCCGGGGCGGCGAGCTCGACCTCCCCCGACTGGAGGCCGCGCTCGGCGTTCCCGTGGTGGACGTGGTCGGCCACCGCGGGATCGGGCTGGGTCGCCTGCGCTCCCTGCTCGCCCGGCCCGAGCAGTGGTCGATGCCGCTGATTCCCCCGCCGGCGGACCGCCTGGAGCGCGGAGCCTGGGCGCAGTCCATCCTCGACCACACCCTCACCCGTCGCCCGGCCCAGCACGCGCTCACCGAGGCCGTGGACCGGGTGGTGCTCCATCCGCTCTGGGGAACCCTGCTCTTCGCCGTCGTGATGGTGACGTTCTTCCAGCTGATCTTCGCCTGGGCGACCCCGGCGATGGATTGGATCGACGTCCAGGTGGGCGTGCTCTCCGAGGCGGTGCGCGCCGGACTCGGGCCCGGGCGGCTCACCGATCTCCTGGCCGACGGCTTGATCGCCGGCGTGGGCTCGGTGGTGATCTTCCTGCCCCAGATCGTGCTGCTCTTCTCCATGCTCTACCTGCTGGAAGACCTCGGGTACATGGCGCGCGCCGCCTTCGTGGTGGACCGGGTGATGGGTCGGATCGGCCTCGAGGGCCGGGCGTTCGTGGCCCTGCTGTCCTCCTACGCCTGCGCGGTGCCCGGCATCATGGCCACGCGCACGGTGCCGTCGCCGCGGGACCGCCTGGTCACGATCCTGGTGGCCCCGCTGATGACCTGCTCGGCGAGGCTCCCGGTCTACGCCCTGCTGGTCGGGGCCTTCGTTCCGAGCACGACGGTCTGGGGACCGATCGGCCTGCAGGGCCTGGTGCTCCTGGGTCTCTACCTGCTGGGGGCGCTCTCGGCGCTTGCGGTCGCGGCGCTGCTCAAGCGCACGCTCCTCCCCGGAGAAGGGCTCCCCTTCGTGATGGAGCTCCCCTCCTACCGGGTGCCTCCCCTGCGACTCGTCGCCACCCAGGTCTGGGAGAGCGCCCGGGCCTTCCTGCGTCGGGCCGGCACCATCATCCTCGCGGCGTCGCTGGTCCTCTGGGCCCTGCTGACCTACCCCCAGGTGGACGCGCCGCAGGACTGGCCGGCCGAGCGCGCCGCCAGCTTCGCCCTCGAGCAGAGCGCCGCCGGGCGCGCGGGCCACTTCGTGGAGCCGTTCTTCGCGCCCCTGGGCTTCGACTGGAAGATCGGAGTGGGCCTGGTCGCCAGCCTGGCGGCCCGCGAGGTGATCGTCGCCACCCTGGCGCAGATCTACGCCGCCTCCGACGAGGAGTCCTCCCTGCGCGAAGCCCTGCGCAACGACGTGCGCCCGGACACCGGCCAGCCGGTCTTCGACGCCCCCACCGTGGCGGCCCTGCTGGTCTTCTTCGTGTTCGCGCTCCAGTGCATGTCGACCCTGGCCATCATGCGCCGGGAGACCAACTCCTGGCGCTGGCCCGCCTTCGCGTTCGGGTACCTGTTCGCCCTCGCCTACGGGGCCGCCTGGATCGCGCGCCAGGCGGTCGCGGCGCTGGGAGGCGGCGCTTGAGCGGCTACCCTGGGCGGATGGACGCCGAGCCCCGGAGCGATCGCTGCAGCCGCGAGCCGCGTGCGGAGCGGCGGCGCGCCCCCGGAGCCCGGACCCGCTGGCTGCTCCTCGGACTGCTGGCCGCGACGATCGCCCTGCCCGGCTGCATCACCCGCACGGTCGACACCCGGATCAAGGACACGAACACGATCCGCGTCTTCCTGCGCAAGCAGGTGCGCAACGGCAAGCCCATCGAGCGGGACTTCGCGCACCCGAAGACCATCGCCGCCGAGCGTCTCGCCCACATCCTGGCGCTCATCGACATCAAGACCGGCGACGCCGCGGTCGAGGAGCGGAGGTCGGCCATCGCCACGTCGCTGCTCGAGCCGATCGCGACCGCCCTGTCCGAGGCCCTGGCCCAGGCCGACTCGACCCAGCAGATCGGCGTCATGGCCATCGAGCGCAAGCGGCGTCTCGGCGTCTTCACGCGCAAGTTCCTCACCACCTTCATCGCCTTCGCGAAGGGCGACGATCTGTTCCTCGACTTCACGCGCATCGAGTGGGAGATCCCCAAGAACCGCGAGGACCGGCTGCCCAAGCCCGAGCTCGGGAGCCAGGTGATGGAGTTCCAGGTCGCCGGCAGCGTGCACATGCAGCGCACGACCCGACAGACCCTGGCCGTCGACTGGAGCAATCCGCTGTTCGCGCGTCCGCTGGGCATGCAGAGCGACCGGGGCGAGGTGCGCCGCCGCACGGTGTTGATGGAGACCCCGGGCCTGCCGGCCGACGCGTCCGACGACCCGGGCGACATGCCCGCGGGGCTCACGCCCGAGGCCCTGCGCGCCCTCGCGGACCTGGAGGAGGCCCGACGCCAGGGCGAGATCACCGAGAGCGAGTACGACGACCTGCGCGAGGCCCTCCTCGCCCCGTACCGCTAGGGGCGGGCCGCCCGCGCGGAGCGCGGGCAGGAAGCGCCGGGTCGCTGCGCCTCACCTGCGCCTCGCCTGCCGCTCGCCTGCACATCGCCACCGGCGGCCGCGGCGGGGTCACCCACCGGGACCAGGGTTCGGGCCTTCCCCGCCAAACGCCCGGCTTCGGCCGTGATCCGCCCGCTTCGTCCGGTTTCGCAGTAGATGGTGGGAAGTCCGACGACGTTCCCATATGCTGCCGTGTCCGCCGGATGGCGGCGGCGCCGTGGCACCCCCCACGGACCAAGGTGTGCGGAGCCCCGGCTCGGCGCGCCCGGAGAATCCGCGCTCGATGTCCCTGATCCTCGAACTCGTCCTGTTTGCGTTCGCCGCGTTCATCATCACCCGGCTGGTCGGCCAGCCCTGGCGTGCTCGACTCCTGAACGCCCTCAAGGCGTGGCTCACGGTCCGCATGGTGTGGGTGCTCGCCGTCTGGCCCATCACCGGAGAGTCGGGCGAGGCGGTGCCGGCGTGGCAGCTGGTCCTGGACGTGCTGCGCAACATCGACGCGGCCACCTTCTGGACCTTCGCGGCCATCGGCGCCGCCGTGCGCTTCGTGGGCGTGGTCGGGTCGATGGTGCGCTGGCTGCTGGTGCTCCGCGGTCAGGGCATCGAGTTCCCGTTCCGTCACGTCTTCGGCGCCTTCCTGATCGGCCGCGCCATCGGCTTCTTCCTGCCGAGCACCGCGGGCCTCGACGCCTACAAGCTCTACGACGCGGCGCGATTCAGCGGCAAGACGGTCGAGGTCACGGCGGGCACGGTGCTCGAGAAGGTCCTCGGCGTGACCGGGATCTTCCTGACGTTCCTGGTGGCCCTGCCCTTCGGCATCTCGATCTTCGGCGACAACGCCACGACCGTCGCGCTCATCACGGTTCCCATGGCGACGGGCATCATCGGCGGCCTGCTGCTGGTGCTCTGGTATCCGCAGATCGTGCAGTGGGTGATCGAGAACATCCCGATCCCGGGCAAGGCCCGCCTGGAGGGCCTGGTCAAGCGTCTCTCCAACGCCACGGCGGCCTATCGGGACCAGAAGGCGATCGTCGTCGGCATGCTGGGCATGAGCTTCCTGGTCCACTTCACCACCGCGGCCATGTACTACTTCATGGCCATCGCGGTGGGCGCCGCCGCCACGGCGGCCTTCTGGCCCATCGTCTTCGGCTCCGCCATCCAGATCTTCGCCACGGTCATCGGCCCCACCATCGGCGGGCTGGGGGTCCGCGAGGCGGCGCAGCTCCTGACCGTGGGCGCCATCATCGGCGCCGGGCCCGCCATCGTCTCGGCCACCCTGGGCTTCTGGATCGGCGAGGTGCCCACGCTCTTCGGCTTCTTCTTCTGGATGCTGCGGGGGGCGGACTACCGCCCCGCCTACGCCCGGGTGAACGGCGAGCAGGTCGACTACGAGGCGGCCGCCCAGGCGGCGACCGAGCTCGAGACCCCCGAGGAGAAGGCGCGGCGCGAGGCCGACACCCGAGCGGGAACGCTGCCGGGGCTGGGCGCGCGCATCCTCCACAACATGGGGCTCGGCCTGGGCACGGGCATCCTCGCGGGCCTGATCATCGGAATCACCGAGACCGTCGTCATCGCCCGGGGCGGCTTCGGGGGCGAGGCCCAGGTCCTGTGGTACGGCCCGCTGGCGTACGCGCTCTTCCTGGGCGGCCTGTCGCTGCTGGGGGGGGCCTTCCTGGGCATCCTGCCCATGAGCCGCGAGGAGTCGAACGGCTGGACTCCGTCCCTCGGCATGCTGGCGACGCTCGTGCCCTTCGGCCTCGCGATCACGCTCTTCCGCCTGCGGCGCGACGTCTACCTCGAGCAGATGCCCCCGGCGCCGGTGCTGCTGGGCGTCCTGGCGGTGGGCGGCGCCGTGGCCCTGCTGCTCTTCTTCGGGGGGCGGCGCCTGTTCGCGACGCCCCTGGGCACCCTGGTGCGCCCGCTCCCGGCCGTGGGACTCCTGGCCCTGTGCGTCGTGGCGGGCGCCGCGGGCTCGCGGCTGGTGGTCGACGGATCGGAGACGCCCGCGGTGGCGAGCCCGACGCCGGCCCACCTGGAGGACCGACCCAATCTCATCCTGGTGATGGTGGACACGCTCCGCGCCGACCACCTCTCCTGCTACGACCCCGACGGAGCGAAGACGCCCCACATCTGCAGCCTCGCGGAGGGCGGCGGCACGCGCTTCGAGGGCTTCTCCCACGCCTCCTGGACGAAGCCCGCCACGGCGTCGCTCGTGACGTCGCTCCTGCCCAGCAGCCACAAGGCCATGTCGAAGGTGGCGGCCCTGCCCCAGGACGCCGAGCACGTGGCCGAGACGCTCCAGGCCCACGGCTACGCGACCGGCGGAATCGCGTCGAACATCAACCTGGCGGAGAGCTTCGGATTCGACCAGGGCTACGACGAGTACCACTACCTCGGCCCGGACTACCTGGCCGGCGCCCGGGAGTCCTCCTCGAAGATCATCCTCTATCAGATCGTGCGCTCGGTCTGGTTCAAGCTGAAGCCCGGCCTGCGCTTCGGCGACTTCTACCAGGACTCCGAGGTCGTGAACGGAGTGGCCTTCGACTTCCTCGAGCGCCACAGGGACTCGCGCTTCTTCCTGTTCCTCCACTACATGGATCCCCACGACCCGTACTTCGAGCACCCCTACGACGGGCGGGCGGTCGCGCGCGTCTCGACGCCGCACCCCGACGCCGCCGTCGCCGAGGAGCTCCGCCGGCTCTACAAGGGCGAGATCGAGTACCTGGACGGCAACTTCGGCAAGCTGCTCGCGAAGCTCGACGAGCTGGGGATCGCCGACGACACGGTCATCGCGCTGACGGCGGACCACGGCGAGGAGTTCCACGAGCACGGGGGCTGGTGGCACGGCCTCACCCTCTACGACGAGCAGATCCGGGTGCCGCTGCTGGTGCGCTGGTCCGGCCACGCAGAGGGCCCGGCCGACGGCGCCCTGGCGCGCCACATCGACGTCGTGCCGACGCTCATCGGCCTGGCGGGCGCCGACGTCCCGGAGAAGATGCAGGGCGTGAGCCTGCTCGTGGGCGGCGACGATCGCCGGGAGAAGGACCAGCAGGTCTTCTCGGAGGAGGACCACGAGGGCAACGTGCTCTGGTCGCTGCGCACCCCGGACGCGAAGATCATCGTCGCCAACCCGGACAACCCGCGAGGGCTGCCCGAGCGCGCCTTCTTCCGCATCGGGCGCGATCCCGGGGAGCAGCAGAACCTGGCGGGCGGCGCCTTCGCCGACCTCGAATCGACCCTCGAGCGCCACGCCGAAGCCCACCGCAGCTTCGCCGAAGGGGCGGCGGTGGCCGGGGGCGCGGACGTCGAGATGACCCACGACGAGTGCGAGCAGCTCCGCCTGCTGGGCTACGTCGAGGACTGCAGCCACATCGAGGCGAACTGAGGGCTCGGCCCGCGGCGCCCGGACCGGCGCCCGCGCGGCTCAGGCGCCCGGCCGCACCAGCCCTTGCACCTCCGGGACCACCTCGTGGATCCCGTCGAGCACCCGATGCGCCCGGGCGAAGTCGCTGTCTCTCGTGAGCGCGTGGGGAACCACCAGGCAGCGCATCCCCGCCGCGGTCGCGGACGACAGCCCCCGCTCGGAGTCCTCCACCACGAGGCACTCCTCGGGCGCGAGACCCAGGCGCGCCGCTGCCGTGAGGTAGGGCTCCGGATGCGGCTTGTGCTCCCCGTACTGGTCGGGCGTGAGCGTGAACTCGAAGTACCGGAGCAGGTCCGTGCCCGCGTGCACGATGTCGAAGTGGCGACGCGGGGCGCTCGTGACGATGGCCATGGGGAGCAGCCCGTGGAGGGCGTCCAGGCACTCGCGCACGCCGTCGATGACGTCCACCCCGGATCGCAGGTACGCCTCGTAGCGCGCGTCGCGCCGGTCGCGCACCCGCTCCCAGCCGAAGTCCGCGAACGCCTTCGGGCTCTTCTCCTCCGCCAGCCGCAGGACGCTCTGGCCGCGCCGGAGGTTGATCTCCAGGTAGAGGTCGGGCGTGAGATCCACGCCCCACTCCCGGAGCTCGTCGCGATTCGCGAGGTAGTAGAACTTCTCGGTGTCGACCAGGACGCCGTCGTTGTCCCAGAGCAGGGCGCGGATCAACGTCGGCGGCTCACTTCTCGCGTTCCAGGTCGAGGGAGGCCGAGTTGATGCAGTAGCGCAGGCCGCCGGCGTCGGACGGACCGTCGGGGAAGACGTGGCCCAGGTGCGCGTCGCAACGCGAGCAGGTCACCTCGGTTCGCACCATTCCGAAGCCGCGGTCCTCGTGCTGCTCGACGGCGTCGGCCTCGGCCGGGCGCGTGAAGCTCGGCCAGCCGCTCCCGGAGTCGAACTTCGCGCCCGACTCGAACAGCGTCGCGCCGCAACAACGGCAGCGGTAGGTCCCGTCGTCCTTGCAGTCCCAGTACTCGCCGGTGAAGGCGCGCTCGGTGCCCTTCTCGCGGCACACCTCGTACTGCTCGGGCGTGAGCTCCTCGCGCCACTCGGCTTCGGACTTTTCGATCTTGTCGGCCATGACCACCTCCGGATCTGGACGAGCCGATTCTAGCCGACGTCGCTGGCCCGGGTGGCCGGCCAGCGCTCGCTCCAGGAGCGCACCGCCTCGAGCCGGCCGGCGACCTGGAGCAACAGGTCCTCGCGCCCGGTGTCCGCCACGAGCTGGATGCCCAGGGGCAGCCCGTCGTCGGTCCAGTGCAGCGGCAGCGAGATCGCGGGCTGTCCGGTCAGGTTGAAGGGCAGCGTGAACACCCCGAACGGCGCGGCCCGGAGGAACGCCCGGAACGGCTCTTCCCGGGTCGAGGTGATGTGGCCGAGCGGCGCGGGGACCGCTCCCTGGGTGGGCGTCAGCAGCAGGTCGAACCCGTCGTCGTGCCACCAGGAGGCCACCCGCCGGCCGAAGCCGTGGACGAACTCGAGGGTCTCCAGCAGGCCCGTGGCGCCCAGCTGCCGCCCCTGGGAGGCCAGCGCCCAGGTGAGCGGCTCGACGTCGTCCTCGCCGAGCTCCCGGCCCAGCTTGGCGCCGGTGCTCTCCAGCGCCCGCGCAGTGTTCGCGGTGACGACCCGGACGTAGTTCGCGACGCAGCCCGGGTCCTCGAGGGCGGGCGGGTGCGCCTCCTCGACGTGGTGCCCGAGCTCCTCCAGGGCGCGCGCCCCGGCCTCGACCGCCCGGACGCACTCGGCGTCGATCTCGAGGTCGCGCGGCGCCGCCCGCATGAAGCCGATCCGGAGCGGGCCGGGATCGAGGGTGGCCAGCACCGAGAAGGGCCGCTCCGGCGGCGCGGCGGAGTACGGATCGCCGGGCATGGGTCCCGACGTCACGTCGAGCAGGGCCGCCGAGTCGCGCACGCTCCGGCTCACCACGAATTCGCACGAGAAGCCGCTCCAGCGTTCGCCGCGCCCGGGACCGAACGAGTTCCGCCCCCGGGTCGGCTTGAGCCCCACCAGCCCGCACACGCTCGCCGGACCGCGGATCGAGCCGCCACCGTCGCTGGCGTGGGCCACGGGCACGAGACCCGCCGCCACCGCGGCGGCGGCGCCCCCGCTCGAGCCGCCGGCGATGCGATCGAGGTTCCACGGATTGCGGGTGGCGCCGTAGGCCTCGGGCTCGGTGGTCGGCAGCAGGGCCAGCTCCGGCGTGTTCGTGCGCCCCAGGGACACGAAGCCCGAGCTCCGGATGCGCCGCGCGAAGTAGCTGTCGGTCGGCTCCAGCCAGCCCGCCCGCTTGAGCGCCGCCATGCCCATGTGGTTGGGCCGACCCGCCTCCTCGCCGCCGATGTCCTTCATGAGGAAGGGTACGCCGCGGAAGGGTCCGTCGGGCAGGGAGGGGTCCCGGGCCGCCTGCCGGGCCTCGTCGAAGGCCCGGTGGATCACCGAGCCGAGCTTGCCGTCGAGCCTCTCGATGCGGGAGATGGCTCCCTCCACCAGCTCGGCGGGCGTCAGCTCGCCGCTGCGGACCCGCTCCGCCTGGGCGACCGCGTCGAGCGCGGCGATCGAATCGGACACGTCCAGTCCCTCCGTTGTTCAGCTCTCGAGCCCGGCCGACACGAGGGCGCCCCGGGCCCGCAGTCGCACGACCCTGGGGTTGGCGTCGTCGGCCCGGAACTGCAGGTCGAGTCCGCCGTCGCGCGGCGCTGCGACCCGATGCAGCGGGTTCCCGAGCAGCCGCCACCACGGCTCCTCCTCCGCCGCGTCGACCAGGCCGGACGGCACGTCCTGCTGCGAGACGAGGTGGTCGCCGCGGAGCGCCCCGCCCTCCACGGTCAGCAGGATGCGGCCGACGTCGAAGGTGAGCAGGAAGGCGGGGGCGAGTCCCTCGCGCCCTCCGTCCGGCAGCCGCTCGACCCGCAGCAGCTGCCCTCCAGCCTGGGCAGCTCGCTCGAAGAGGCTCTGGGCCGGCGCCGACATGGGGACAGTCTACAATCGCGCTCCGCGTCCGCGAAGGCCGGACGCCCAGGCGAGGAGTCGAGTGGACGATGTCGAACCGACCGGCCGGTGGCTTCGGGGACGACGGCAGCCCGGTGACCCCTCGCGGAGGCGTGATCCGAAAGCTGCGCCACGAGCGGGGCTGGTCGCCCCGGGCGCTCATCGACGCCGTGGCCCAAGCCAGCCGCACGGCCAGCGGAATCGCCCGCACGCTCACCCCCAACGAGCTGGCCGCCATCGAGGACCACGACGAGCCGGTCCCCTACGAGGTGCTCTGCCTGCTGGCGGACGGCTTCGACTGCGACCCCATCGACCTGCTGGGGGAGGAGCGGTCCGACGAGGAAGACGGGGACGGCCGGCGTTGAGACGGCCCGGCGGAGCCCCCGGCGCCGCTTGCGGTAGGCTCTCGCCGATGCGCTCCTGCCACCGGCGGCACCGAAGGCGGTTCGCCTGCATGGCCATGCTGCTCGCGAGCCTGCCTTGCTGGGCCCTGCCGACCCCCCCTGCGCGAGCCGACGAGCTGTTCGACGTGTCGGTCATCCCGGCATCGGGTCGTACGGTCGCGGCCGACTTCGCCGACATGGACGGCGACGGGCGCAGCGACGTGGTGTCCGCGGCGGTGCTGGGCATCCCGCCCGAGGAGTCCCGGTTCCTGCGCGTCTACTTCCAGGGGGAGGACGGGAGCTTCTCCGGGACCGCGAGCCGGGTGCTCCCGCTTCCCGTCGGCGCCGCCGCCTACGACATCGCGGACGTCCTGCCCGACCCCGGCGACGAGCTGCTGCTGCTGCGGCCCGACAGCGTGGCCATCCTCAAGGTCGGGCGGGCGAGCCAGAGCCAGCGGGTGCTGGCCGTGCCCGGGGCCACCACCATGGGGGCGGCCCAGGACGAGCGCGGCCTGGAGGAGCTCCAGCTGGTCCGCCGGGGTCCGGACGGGAGCCCGCGCATCTGGGTGCCGCAGCTGGGCGAGATGTCGGCCCTGACTCCCACCGGCGAGGTCGTGGCCCGCATCCGCACCGGGGGCCGGGCCAACTACTTCATTCCGCCCAGGCCGGGGCTCATCCAGAACGAGAGCGACATCCAGCTCTTCTACGACGCCGCGCGGCTGTCGCTGGGCGACGTCGACGGGGACGGGCGCCAGGACGCCGTCACCACCACCCGCCACGACCTGCGCATCTTCCTGGGCCGGGAGGACGGCTCGTTGCCGAACGAGGCCGACCGGCAGATCCCGCTCCGGCGCATGGAGTTCCGCGATCACATCCGCGGCTCCGGCGGCGTCTCCGCCGAGGTCCAGGACATCGACGGCGACGGACGGGTCGACCTGCTGCTGTCCCACGTCAAGGGCTCGCTGGCGGACGCCACCACCCGCGCGACCATCCACATGAACCGCGGAGGCACCTTCGACCTCTCCGACCCGGACGTCGAGCTGGTCTCGGAGTCGACGCTGGTCTCGAACATCCTGCTGGACGTGGACGGGGACGGCCGACTCGAGCTGCTCCGCATGAGCATCGCGTTCAGCATCCTCGAGGTGATCGAGACCCTGATGAGCCAGGAGATCGACGTCGAGCTCGCGATCCACCGCAGCGACGGAGACGCCCCCTTCGCGAGCAAGCCCTGGTCGCGGCGCAAGGTCGAGGTGGGCTGGAGCTTCGACACGTTCCGCCCGATCGGCTTCATCCCGACCGTGTTCGACGACTGGAACGGGGACGGCTACACCGACTTCTTCTCCAGCGGCGACGGCGACGCCATCGAGGTCCATCTGGGGGGACCCCGGAACCGCTACCTGAAGCGCAACGGACGCCAGAAGCTCGACACCGCGGGCGTCGTCCAGACCGGAGACCTCGACCGCGACGGCCTCACGGACTTCGTCCTCCACGATCCCCACACCGTCGACGCGCCGGTCCGGGTGGGCCGGAACAAGGGCGCCCTCCCGGGATCGCCTCCGCGCCTCGAGGCGGCGGAGAAGTAGTCCGGCCTTCGAGCCGCCGGCCCCGACGGTCTTCGGGGCCGAGAGGGGCGCGCCCGGGTCCGGTCGCTAGCGGGACGTGGAGCGGTTCGGGCGGGACCTCTCCCGATCGCCGTCGGTCGCCTCGTCGAACGACCAGGGGCCCACGCGCGTCGGGCTCGCGAGGGCCTGCCCGAGCTCGCGCAGGAAGCGGTCGCGGGGCCAGAGCCGCGCGCCGAAGCGATCGAGGTGGGGCGTGTGCACCTGGCAGTCGACCAGGCCCACGCCCCACGACTCGAGCTGCCGCACGAGATGGACGAACGCCACCTTGGAGGCGTCAGCCGCGCGGGCGAACATCGACTCGCCGAAGAAGGCCGCGCCCAGGGACACCCCGTACAGGCCGCCCACCAGCCGGCCGCCCTCGTAGGCTTCGACCGAGTGGGCGAGGCCGATGCGGTGGAGCTCCCCGTAGGCGGCGATCATGTCGTCGTTGATCCAGGTGCCGTCCTGGTCGGGCCGCACCGCCTCGGCGCACCCCCGGATCACCGCATCGAAGTCGGAGTCCATCCGCAGCTCGAAGGGGCGCCGGGCGAGGGTCCTGCGGAGGCTCCGCCCGACGTGGATGCGCCACGGCTGGAGCACCATGCGCGGATCCGGTGAGAACCAGAGCACCGGTCCCGACTGGTACCAGGGGAAGATGCCGCTCGCGTAGGCCGAGACGAGGCGGCCGGGCGACAGGTCGCCGCCGTAGGCCACCAGCCCATCGGGGGTCGCGACGGCCGGGTCCGGGAAGGGATGGCGCTGGCGCAGTTCGGCGAGGTCGCCCAGGAAGCCGAGATCGCTCATGGCCGAGCTCCGATTGCCCTGACTCCCCTGGCTCCGGTCCCCTGACCTCGGTCCTCCGACCGCGGTCCCCCGGCCTGGGTCCCGGATCCCGCGCCGGCCCTCGAGCCAGCAGCCCGCCGGGGGCGCCGTCCTCGCCGGCCCGCGCGGTTGACTGGTCGGGGGGGTGTATCTTAGTGTTTTCGCTTCGGGTTCGAACGAACAGGGACGATTTCCGGCGCTTGCAGGCCCTCGGACCCCCGCTTGCCCCTCCCAGGGGCTTCCCCTCCCAGGGGACGGGACCTTCCCCGACGTGCTAAGCGCCCTCGCCGCTCGCCCCGGGTGAGCGCCATCGAGTGAGAGTCAGCATGAGCGAAGACCGCCGGCCCGCGGGTGAGTCCACCCGTGCAGTGCACGCAGGGGAACGGGATCACAAGGACGATTCCGCCCTCACCACGCCGATCTACCAGACCTCGACCTTCTGGTTCCCGAACTCCCAGGAGCTGATCGACTACAACGAGGGTCGGATCCAGCGGGAGGAGTACGGCCGCTACGGCAACCCCACCTGGAAGGCCGTGGAGCGGAAGCTCTCCGAGCTCGAGGGCGGCGACGAGACGGTGCTCTTCGCCTCGGGCATGTGCGCCGCCACGACGACCTTCATGGCGCTGCTGCCCGAGCACAGCCACCTCATCGTCACCAGCGACTGCTACCGGCGGACCCGGCAGTTCATCAACCAGTACCTCTCGCGGATGGGCGTCGAGACGACCGTGATCGAGCCGGCCGATCCCGCGAAGCTCGAAGCGGCCCTGCGCGACGACTCGGCGCTCTTCTTCACCGAGTCCCCGACCAACCCCTACCTGCGCGTGATCGACGTGGAGGAGACGGTCGCCGTCGCCAGGGCGCGCGGGGTGAAGGTGATGATCGACTCCACCTTCGCGACCCCGGTGAACCACCGGCCGCTCGCCCAGGGCGCGGACCTGGTGCTCCACAGCGCCACGAAGTACCTGGGCGGTCACAACGACCTGCTGGCCGGGACGGTCACCGGAAGCTCGGAGACCATCGCCCCGATCCGCCAGGCGGTGGGCGTGTTCGGGGGCATCCTCGACGCCCACGCCGCCTGGCTGCTGCTGCGCGGCATGAAGACCCTCGGGCTCCGCGTGGAGCGCCACAACGCCAACGGAATGGCGGTGGCGCGCTGGCTGGAGGCCCACCCGAAGGTGCGCCGCGTCTGGTACCCGGGCCTCGAGAGCCATCCGGACCATGCCCAGGCGATGCGCCAGATGAGCGGCTTCGCCGGCGTCGTGACCTTCGAGCTCGACACCGACCTCGACGGCGCCATCCGCTTCGTGGACTCGGCCCGACTCCCCTACCAGGCCCCCAGCCTGGGAGGCGTGGAGACGCTCATCGAGCTGCCGGTCACGATGTCGTTCTGGGACACGCCGCGGGAGGAGCGGCTCGCCTACGGCATCACGGATTCGCTGGTGCGCCTGGCCTGCGGCGTCGAGGACGCCGACGACATCCTCGCCGACCTCGAGCGCAGCCTCGATCGCATCTGACGACCGGACCCGTCCGGGCTAGAGGAGGCGGTCGGGGTCGGGGGCGCCCTGCTCCATCGCCAGCAGGCGCGCCTTCAGGTCGAGGCCGCCGGCATAGCCCTGGAGGTGGCCGGACGAGGCCACCACGCGGTGGCAGGGCACCACGAGCGGGAGCGGGTTGGCCCCGTTGGCCGCGCCCACGGCGCGCACCGCCCGCGGGCGACCGATGGCGCGGGCGACCTCTGCGTAGCTCCGTGTCTGGCCGTAGTCGATGGCGGCGACCTCCTCGTAGACCGCCTTCTGGAAGGCCGTCCCGCGAACGTCCAGGTGGAGATCGAAGCGCTCGCGCTTGGCCTCGAGGAACTCGAGGATCTGGCGGATCGGGGTCCGGTTGGGTGCGAAGGCCTCGATCACGCGGGCCCCGGGCGCGTTGCGCTGGAGCCAGCCCGCGAAGCCCCGCCCATCGGCGTGGGGGAGGGCGACGTAGGCGAGGCCCCGATGGGTCGACGCGGCCTTCATCGCACCGATCGGGGAGTCGAACTCGGCGACCTCGACGACCTCCATGGCAGCTCCCGTCCTCGTTCGCGCGCTCTCAGTCTCCGGCCGACACGTCCTCGTCGGTGAGCTGGAGCCGTTTCATCATCTTCTGCAGCGACTGACGCGGAATCCCGAGCCGCTCCGCAGCCCTCGTCTTGCTGCCGGTCTCGCGCACGGCGGCCACGATCATGCGCCGCTTCAGGGCGTCCACCGCCTCGTTGAGGTCTCCGGCGGCGGGCCCATCGTCCCGCGCCGGACGCGCCGGGGCGGAAGCGCCGCGCACGTGCTCGGAGAGCATTTCGATGCCCAGGGCCTCCGCCTCCCTCCCGGCGAGCGCCACGGCGCGCTCGATCTCGTTCTCGAGCTCGCGCACGTTGCCGCTCCAGTCGTATCCCGTCAGGCGATCCATGGCGGCGTTGGTGATGCCCCCGATGGCGCGCTTCATGCGCTCGTTGGCGAGGTCGAGGAAGTGGTGGGCGAGCGAGGGAATGTCCTCCCTGCGCTCCCGCAGCGGCGGCAGGCTGATCTCCACGACCCGGAGCCGGTAGTAGAGGTCCTCGCGAAACCGGCCCTCCTGGACCTCCTTGCGCAGGTCGCGGTTGGTGGCGGCGACGATGCGCACGTCGACCTTGCGGGTGTCCGAGGAGCCGAGCGGGCGGATCTCCCCGTCCTGCAGGACGCGCAGCAGGCGCACCTGCATGCCCGGCTCGGTCTCGCCGATCTCGTCGAGGAAGACGGTTCCGCCGTGGGCCGTCTCGAACAGGCCCTGCTTGTCGGAGTGGGCCCCGGTGAAGGCGCCGCGCCGATGACCGAACAGCTCGCTCTCGAGGAGGGTGTCGGGCAGCGCACCGCAGTTCTGCGCCACGAAGCGCTTGTCCTTCCGGATGCCCGCGTAGTGGATGGCGCGCGCCACGAGCTCCTTGCCGGTGCCCGTCTCGCCGGAGACGAGCACCGTGGCGTCCGTCTGGGCGACCTTCTCGATCACGTCGAACACCCGCTGCATCGCCGGGCTCTCGCCGATCAGGCCCTCGAAGCCGTACTTGCGCTCGACCTCGCGCCGCAGGTAGAGGTTCTCGGCCCGAAGGCGCTCGTTGGCGTCGGCGAGGGCGGCCGCGAGCTGGCTGTTCCGGTCGGTGAGCTCGTACACCTCGATGGCGCGCTTCACGTTCATCCGCAGCTCGTCGGGCTCCCACGGCTTGGGGATGTAGCGATGGATGCGGCCCTCGTTGATGGCGCGCACCAGTGCACCGACGTCCGCGTAGCCGGTGAGCATCATGCGGATGGCCCGGGGGTTGATCTCCACCGAGCGTTCCAGGAACTCGACGCCGGTCATCCGCGGCATGACCTGGTCCACGATGATGAGCGCGATGTCCTCGTGCTCGAGGATCTCGAGTCCGTCCTCGCCGGTGGACGCGGAGAACACCCGGTAGTCGCCGGCGAGCGTGAGCTCCAGCGACTCGAGGATCGCCTCCTCGTCGTCGACGAGGAGGATGCCGTAGGGCTCGTCACCGCCCGGGCCGGTCCTGGAATTCGCACCGCTGGACATGGCCGATCAGAATAGCGAAGGACTCCGACCGGCCCCGTCCGGGACGAGCCGGAGCGAGGCGGGACGCAGCCGAGCGAGGCGAGGCGGGGCCGGGCGCCCGGAACGACGAGGGCCGGCGGGTCGCCCCGCCGGCCCCACTGCTGCATGGGGACGCAGCTAGCGTCGCCGACCCGTGGTCTTCCGGCGCACCGTCTTCTTCTTGGCGACCTTGCGGCGCGCCGTCTTCTTCCTGGCCGTCCGCCTGGTCGCGGCCTTCTTGCGGGCGGTCTTCTTGCGAGCGGCCTTCTTGCGGGCCGTCTTCTTGCGCGCCGTCTTCTTCCGGGCGGTCTTCTTGCGCGCGACCTTCTTGCGCGCGGTCTTCTTGCGGACCGCCTTCTTGCGCGTGGTGCGGCGGGCCCCCGGTCGCGCCATCTTCGTGCGCGCGACGTCGCCGTCCTTGTCGATGAAGTAGAGGAAACCGTCCTCCCTCTCGACGCCGGCCTTGGCGACCTTCTCCCGCTTCTTGTTGGTCGCTTTGCCTCCGCCGCGGGCCATCCGGGCTCGGCTCACGTCCCCCCGCTTGTCCAGGAAGTACAGCCAACCGGTCTCTCGCTTCACTCCCGTTCTGGCAACCTTCGTGGCCATTCCAACTCCTTTTCCTTTTCCATTGTCCTCGTCCCCACCGCGACGTGCGTGACCTACGCGACGTGCGTGACGTGCGCGACGTGGACGACACCGCCCGGCGACTCCGTCGACGGATCGGCTCGGGCGAACGCACCCGGGGCCCGCGTCGGCGGACGTCGGACGAGTTGTCTGGAGGAAAGGCGGAACGGGATTCGGGGGGGGAGGGAACCACGGCCTCCGAGGGAGAATGGTCACTTCCCCGACGGGGGCTGTCAACGCCCAGGAGTGTTTTCCCGACGGATGGCTCGTGACCGGTGGGCGGCCCGTGACCGGCGGGGGCCCGGCGCGGACTCGCTAGGAGCGCTCCGACAGGCGCTGCTCGACGCGCTCGATCACCCGCTCCTCGAGCCGCACCCCTTCGAGGGCGTTCACCTCCTGGACTCCGGTCGGGCTGGTGACGTTGATCTCGGTGAGCTTGCCGCCGATCACGTCGATGCCCACGAAGAACAGGCCCTCCTCCCGGAGCACCGGCCCGACCCGCTCGAGGATGGCCCGGTCGGCGGCGTCGAGGCCGGCCTCGGCCGCCCGTCCCCCGACGTGGAGATTGGCCCGGACCTCGTGCTCGGCGGGAACCCGGAGGACCGCGCCGAGGAACTCCCCCTCGAGGAGCAGGATGCGCTTGTCCCCCTCGCGAATCGCCGGCAGGTAGCGCTGGGCCATCACGGGCCGGGCCCCGAAGGCCGTCGACTGCTCGATCAGCGAGAAGAGGTTCCGGTCGTCCTTGTGCACGTGGAAGATGCCCTCGCCGCCCTTGCCGTGGAGGGGCTTCAGGATCATCTCGTCGCCGACCTTGCCCATGAACTCCAGCAGCTGGGCGCTGCGCCGCGTGACGATCGTCTCGGCCATGAGATCGGCGAAATGCAGGGCGAAGAGCTTCTCGTTGTGGGCCAGGATGCCCGAGGGGCGGTTCAGCACGAGGGTGCGGCGGCAGGTCCCCAGGATCTGGGTGGCGGTGGTGTAGGCCTCGTCCACCGGCGGATCCACCCGCTGGAAGGCCACGTCGACCTCGTCGTCGAGGACGACCCAGCGGGAGGGCCCCTTCTCGAAGTGGTCGCCCTCCACGCGGCGCAGGGTCACGGGAACCGCCTTCGCGGCCGCCTTGCCGTTCAGGATGCACAGGTCGGCGGGGTCGACGTAGAGGACCTCGTGGCCCCGCTCCTGGGCGGCCAGCATCAGGACGAAGGTCGTGTCCTCCCGGATCGAGATCCTCTCGAGGGGGTCCATCACGAAGACCATGCTGCGACGGGAGCTCATGGAGACGATCCTCTGGTGCGGCGGCGCTTCGATGCGCCGGCGTGCCGGCGCGCCGGGTCCCCGGGCGCCGAGGGTCCGGTCCGGCCGGAAAGCGGCGCGAAGGGACCCTTGGGCAGATGCCGCCGCGGGCCGTGGGCTTCACGGCCGCCGGACCCACGGGGGTCACGAAGCTCTAGCGCAGCGGGCCGCCCGTCGGCTACGGTTCCGTAACCCTTGGAGATCGAATGGATTTCTTCCGGTCTGGGGGGGCCGGTGTGAGACGGCAGGCCAACCGGGCCGTCGTGCGGACCGTCGATCGGGCCGGCGACCGGAGCGGCGGCCGTGGCCGCGGACTCGATCGTCGGAACGATCGCGGTCCACATCCACCTGCCAGGAGCGCCGGAAGCTGGGTCGCGGACGCGGACGCCGACGCGGACGCCAACGCGGAAACGGGGATCCACCAGTGTCGTCCGAGAACGCCGCAAGCCACACACGGGCCCGACGCTGGCTCCGGATCACCGCCTGGCTCGGCGGCGTCGGTGTGGTGTGCGCCGCCGCCGGTGCGGTGGCCTTCTACCTGGCGTTCCTGACCGACCTCCCCGACCTCGAGAGCGTCGACGACTACCGGCCTTCGCTCACCAGCCTGGTGCTCGATCGCGAGGGACGCCCGGTCGGGGAGTTCTTCCTGGAGCGGCGCCGGCTCGTGCCCATCGAGGAGATCCCCCGCCACGCACAGCTCGCGTTCGTCGCCGCCGAGGACAGCGCCTTCTTCGAGCACTCGGGCATCGACTACGTCTCGATCCTGCGCGCAGCCTGGGTGGACGTGGTGGCCGGCGAGATCCGACAGGGCGCATCGACGATCACCATGCAGCTGGTGAAGCAGCTCCTGCTCTCCCCGGAGCGGCGCTTCCGCCGCAAGATCCGCGAGATGATCCTGGCGCGCCAGCTGGAGAGCCGACTCAGCAAGCAGGACATCCTCTACCTCTACCTGAACCACATCTACTTCGGTCACGGCGCCCACGGGATCGGCGAGGCCGCCTTCACGTACTTCGACAAGACCGTGCCCGAGCTGACCGTGGGCGAGGCGGCGCTGCTCGCGGGCCTGCCCCAGCGGCCGAGCGCGTACTCGCCCTACCGCAACCCCGAGGCCGCCGAGCGCCGGCGGCAGTACGTGCTGCGGCGCATGCTCGACGACGGCGTGATCGACCAGGCGGCCTACGACGAGGCGGCCGCCGCACCGGTGGAGCTGCGGCCCCCGGTCGAGCGCGAGCGCTACGCCTTCGCCAGCTACTTCACCGAAGAGGTGCGTCGCTACCTGTTCGAGCGTCTGGGCGGGGACATCGTGCTGGGCGGGGGCCTGACCATCGAGACCACCCTGGACATCGACCTCCAGGAAGCCGCCGTCCGCGCCGTCCACAAGGGGCTGATCGACCACGACCGACGCCAGGGCTACCGCGGTCACGTCCGCCGCGTGGCGGCCAGCGAGGTGAACCTCGAGGCCGAGCGCCTGGCCGAGGAGAACGGCATCGAGCCGCCGGACGCGCCGGAAGTCGAGGACGCGGAGGTCCCGGACGGCGAGGCAGGGAGCCTCGCGGAGGAGGCGGCGGCGAGCGAGCCCGCCGAGGTCGCCGACGCGACCGGCGCCGACCCGGCGACCGGGACCGACGACGAGCAGGTGGAGCCCGAGCCGCCCGCGATCCGCGAGCCGCGCCTGCCCATCGGCGAGCCCCGGCTCGCGGTGGTCCTCGACGTGGACGACCGGGCCGGCACCGCCCGGGTGGCCTTCGCGCCCGACGTCGAGGGACTCGTCGAGCTCGAGACGGTCAGCTGGGCGCGGCCGGTGGACCCCACCACGCGACCGCGCCCGGTGAAGAAGATCTCGAAGGTGTTCGCGGCGGGCGACGTCGCCTGGTTCGAACGGCTGCCGGAGCCCGACCTGCCCGAGGCCGACGAGCAGGGCGCGGCCGACGAGCCCGACGCCGAAGCGCCGCTTCCGCCCCTGCCGGTGACCCTCGCCCAGGAGCCCGAGGTGCAGGGCGCGCTGCTCTCCATCGACGTGCCGAGCGGCGACGTGATGTCCATGGTCGGCGGCTACGACTTCGAGAAGAGCCAGTTCAACCGCGCGACCCAGGCCCTGCGCCAGCCCGGCTCCGCGTTCAAGCCGTTCATCTACGGCGCGGCCCTCTCCCGGGACTACACCCCGGTGTCGATCCTCTACGACCGACCCGTCGTCTACGAAGACCCGATCTCCGGCTTCGTGTGGCGTCCCCAGAACTACTCGCGCCACTTCTACGGGCCGATGCCCATGCGCGCCGCGCTCGTGCGCTCGGTGAACAACGCCACCGTCCATCTCTTCCGCGACGTCGGCGTGGACTACGTCATCGACTTCGCGCGGCGCCTGGGCATCCAGGCGCCGCTCCAGCGCGACCTCTCCCTGGCCCTGGGATCGAGCTCGGTGACGCTGCTCGAGCTCACCTCGGCCTACGCGGTGTTCCCGAACCGCGGGCGGCGGGTGACTCCCCGGTTCATCACCCGGGTCACCGACCGCGACGGCCAGGTGCTGCTCGAGGACGTTCCCCTGGGCAACCCCCCGCCTCCGGTGCTCAAGCCCCTGGACGGCGGCGACGCCGCGGACGAGGCCGTCTATCCGGACGGCGAGATCCTGCCCACCGAGCAGATCATCTCCGAGGACGCGGCCTACCTGATGTGCGATCTGCTGATGGCCGTGGTCAAGGATCCGCGCGGAACCGGCTGGCGCCTCCGGAAGCTGGGGCGGCCGCTCGGGGGCAAGACCGGCACCACGAACGATCAGGCGGACGCCTGGTTCATGGGCTTCTCGCCGGGGATCACCACCGGCGTCTGGGTGGGCCACGACGAGTCCCGGGTGCTGGGCTGGGGCGAGACCGGCTCCCGGGCCGCGGCGCCGATCTGGGTCGACTACATGAAGGTCGCCCTGGCCGACCGGCCGATCCGCGACTTCGAGGTCCCCGATCACATCGTCTTCCAGCGCATCGATCGGGCCACCGGCCTGCTGGCCGACGCCAAGACCCCCGACGCCTATTTCCAGCCCTTCCTCGAGGGCAGCGAGCCCACCAAGAGCTCGGCCACGGTCTCGTCGGCGACCGACACCCGCCGCGCCCTGCGCGACGACGCCTTCTAGGCGGTCGCTTGCAGGCGACCTCGGCCCGGGCTATCCGACCACAGCATGGGGGAAACCCGCGGCGCGCCGCCGACGCAGCCTGTGGGCTCGCGGCGGATCCGGCGAGACGAACGAGGGCGGCGAGACCAGCGCGAGGAGCGAGCGGACCGAGCGGACCGAGCGGACCGAGAGGGGTCGGGGGAACCGAACGAACGGGCTGAGCGGCGCACGACCGCCGGTGTCCTCGACCTGCAGACCCTGCTCTCCGAGAGCCTCCGCCGACTGGCCCGCGACACCGCATGCGATCGGGCGTGCGCGTGGTGGTGGGGTGCGGACGACGTCCCGATCGTCGCGGCGGCCTGCTTCGGGAGCGGCTCGCCCAGCGCTCCGGACGAAGCGGATCGCCGGGCCCTGGAGTCTGCGAAGCTCCGCCTCCACAGCGGGGAGCTCCCGTCCGCCTTCGACCTGGGCGCCCCCCACGTCGACCCGGCGCTTGGGGCCCTGGGCCGGCGCCACGGCTTCGGCGCGGGCCGCATCGTGCGATCCCTCGACGGCGAGGCCGTCGCGGTCCTGTGGATGGGCGACTCCCGGGGCGGGGCGGGATCGGTCCGCCCCCGCGACCTCGCCCATCTCGACGAGTGCGCCGAAGCGCTCGCCGGGCCGGTGTCGACCCTCGGCGCCGCCCGGCGCATGGGGGCCCTCGACGACGAGGTGCGGCGGCTCGACCGCCTCTCTTCCCTGGGCGACCTGCTGGCCGAGATCGTCCACGAGATCCGCAACCCGCTGGTGTCCCTCAAGACCTTCCTGCAGCTCCTGCCGGGCCGGGAGAACGACCCCGAGTTCACGGTCGAGTTCCGGCAGGTGGTGATGGAAGAGATGCACCGGCTCGAGCGCCTGCTCGACTCGGTCGTCCAGCACGCGCGCCCGCCGGTCGGGCTCGACGACGAGGACGCCACGGACATCGCACCCTGCCTCGACTCGATCGCCGGACTGCTCCGGCACCGCGCCCTCGACCGCGGCGTCAGCCTGGTCACCGAGGTGGCCGAAGGCCTCCCGCCCCTGGCCGTCTCCCAGGACGCACTGCGCCAGATCCTGCTCAACCTGGTGCTGAACGCCATCGACGTGACGCCCCGGGACGGGCGCGTGGTGCTCGGGGCCCGCCCCGCGGACCACGGGGTGGAGATCCGCGTGGACGACGATGGGCCGGGCGTGCCGCCGGAGCTGCGCGAGCGGGTCTTCGAGCCCTTCTTCTCCACCCGGCGCGAGCGGGCCGGCGGCCTGGGCCTGGCGATCAGCCGCCGCCTGGTCGGCGAGAGCGGAGGACGCCTGCAAGTGTCCGACGCGCCGTCCGGGGGCGCCTCCTTCCACGCCTGGCTGCCCGCCCTCGCGCCGGCGCAGGGCGCCTGAAGCCACACCCGCCAGCCGACCTCCGCGCCCCTCGACCCCGCAGGGTACGATCCTCCGGAATCGCGCAGCCCGTGCGCAAAAACGCTGAACTCGTCGCGGGAAACGTCCGAAGACACGGGGGGAAACGAGCGAATCGACCCCGCGCAACGCCAGCGCGCGGAGCGCCCATTTTGCAGGGAGGGGCCTGGTGGTGAAAGGCTCCCTGGTCACCAGCGGACGAAGCTTCTACACACGCTTCACCGTGATCGGCTACGGCCTTTCGTGCGTGGCGCCGATCGGCGTCTGCCTCTACCTCATCGCCCTCCTCCACCTCACGCCGGAGCAGCTGCGCGGATTCTGGCTGTGCGTGGCGGCGGTGGCCGTCGCCTCGACTCCGGTCGGCACTCCGCTGTTCCTGAAGCTGACCCGTCCGCTGCGTCGCTACTCCGACGTCCGGGAGGAGGACAGCGTCCCGCCCGAGCTGGTGCGTCAGGCATTCGCGGCCGCGGTCAACCTGCCCAGGCGCTTCGCCATCAACGCGACGGCGATGGTGGCCGTGCCCGCGTCGGCTCTGGCCGTCTGCATGAAGGTCGCGTTCGACGACTTCCCGTGGCAGGCCTTCGGTGTGGTGATGGCGGCCGGGCTGGGCTGCGCTCCGATCTCGGCCCTGCTCCAGGCCTACGCGCTCAAGTTCTGGCTGGCCCCGCTCCGCGAGGAGCTGGCCCTGCGGCTCGACGACCCCGAGATCGAGGCCGGGCTGGTGAAGCCGCTGGCCCTTCGCACCAAGCTCCAGTGGGCGATCACCGCCACCACCGCCGCGCCCGTCCTGTTCGCCCTGCTCTACGGACTCGAGACCAGCTACGAGTCGGTGGAGGGACACGTCTTCCAGGCCCAGCCCGCCTGGCTCGAGTCGGCCGAGGCGGTCGCCGCGCAGCCCGGCGGTCCGGACCCCGCCAGCCTGGCCCGGGCGGAGACGGCCCTGCGCAGCCTGGGCCTCGAGGCCCGGATGGCGCTCGTCGACGGCGCAAGCGGCGACGCGGTCTATGCCGGGGAGGGTCCGCGGCTGACTCCCGCGGAGCTCGCGCGCATCGGGGAAGCCGGAGGGGCTGGCTCCGGGTCGAGCGCGGGGGTCGAGTCGGCCAACCTGTACCACTGGCGCGCCGTCGGTCCCGATCGCGCGCTGGTCGTCTTCTCGCCCCGCGCGGCCCTCCAGCAGGGCGTGGGAACCGGCATCGGCGTGTTCTCGACCGTGCTCCTGGTGGCGCTGGCGTTCGGCTGGTTCATGGGCCGGGTGGCCGCGCGGGACGTGGCCCTGGCCACCGACCGGCTCGTGGCAGAGGCGCTGCGAATCGCCGGCGGCGATCTCGGGCCCGGTCGACGGATTCCGGCCGAGGACGAGCTCGGGACCCTGGGCCGGACCTTCGAGCGGATGCGCCGCTCCCTGCGCGAGACGGTGTTCGAGGTGATGCGTGCGGCGGATCGGGTGGAGAGCGGCAGCGGAACCGTTCACGAGGCCGCGGGAGCGATGAGCCTGGGCGCCGAGGAGGCGGCCGCGGGCCTGTCCGAGGCCAGCCGTTCGATGACCTCCCTGCGGTCCGAGACCGAGGGCGTCGGCCGCTCGGCCAGCAGCCTCTCCTCCATCGTCGACCAGTCCGGCAGCGCCAGCGAACAGCTGCTGGCGGGCAGCCGGGACCTCTCCGAGACCGCCCTCGCGGTCTCCTCCGAGGTGGACGCCGTGGGCTCCTCGTTCGAGGAGATGGTGCGCACCGTGGGAGAGATGCGACACAGCGGCGACGCCCTGCGCGGCGCGGCCGACGAGACCTCATCGAGCATCGTGGAGATGGCGCGCTCCATGCGCGAGGTGGACGAGACCGCGACCCAGACCGCCGGGCTCGCGGAGCGGGTCACCCAGGCCGCGAGCCGCGGCCGCGACGTCGTCGACGAGACCGTCGCGGGCATGGCGGAGATTCGCGAAGCCACCGAGGGCGCCCAGGAGGTGATTCGCGACCTCGGGGAGAACACCGGCCAGATCGGCGCCATCCTCGACGTGATCGACAGCGTGGCCGACGAGACGAGCCTGCTGGCGCTCAACGCCGCCATCATCGCCGCCCAGTCGGGAGAGCAGGGACGCGCGTTCGCGGTGGTCGCCGACGAGATCAAGCAGCTGGCGAACCGCGTGCTCTCGAGCACCAAGGAGATCACCGACCTGATCGGTGGCGTCCAGAAGGACGCCGCCGACGCGGTGGTCGCCATCGGTCGCGGGGCCGAGAAGGTGGCCCGGGGCGTCGAGCTGGCCCGGAACGCCGGCGAGTCCCTGGCCGAGATCGACCAGGCGTCCCGGGAGAGCGGGACCTGCATCCAGCAGATCGCCACCGCGGTACGCGAGCAGACGGCCGCTGCCGCCCACGTGGTGTCGTTGATGGAGCAGGTGCTGCAGGGCGTCGAGCAGATCCAGCGCTCGGCCGAGGAGCACGAGCGCGGCAGCGAGTCGGTGCTGCGCGCCTCGGCCAAGCTCCGCGAGGGCGCGCGCCAGGTCGCCTCGACCACGGGCGAGCAGGCGGGCGGCAGCGCCCGCATCCGCGACGGCGTCGAGGGCGTCCGGGAAGCGGTCGCCCACATCGAGGCGGCGCTGCTGGGCCAGGCCGAGTGCACCGAGCGGCTGGCCGGCTTCATCGCCGACACCCACGATCGCACGTCGGGCAACCGCGAGACCGCCGACAGCCTGAAGAACGCCTCGGCGGAGCTGGGCGAGGAGGCGGTCCGCCTGCGCGGCGCCATCGGCCGCTTCCGGCTCTAGCTCACCCGGCGCGCGGGCCGAGCCAGTCGGCCACGGCGCGCGCGAGGGCGCGCAGCCCCGAGCCGAAGAAGTGATCGGCTCCCTCCACCAGCACGAAGCTCGCCCGCTCGTGGGCCCGGGCCAGCGACTCCAGCGGGCCGGGCGGCGCGATCGGGTCGTGCTCGCCGGCGACGATCAGGATGCGTCCGGAGAAGCTCTCGAGAAGCTCCGACGTGACCCCCGCCGGCGGCGGCGCGACCAGCAGCAGGCGCCTCACCCGGGCCACCTCGGGAACCGTCCTCCCGGCGCAGCAGCGCGCCGCCGCGATGGCCCCGAACGAGTATCCGCAGGCGACCAGGGGCGCGTCGACCGACTCGGCGAGGAAGGCGAGGCCGGCCGCGTAGTCCTCGGCGGCCGCGTCGAGGTCGCCCGTCGGCTCGCCCCCGCTGGCGCCGACCCCGCGCCAGTTGAAGCGCAGGGACGCGATTCCGGCGCGCTCGGCCGCGTGGGCGAGCTCCGTCACCACGGGGTTCTCCATGCTTCCGCCGTACAGCGGATGGGGCGGAGCGATCAGCGACCCGCCGGCGGGCTCGTCGGCGGTGGGCACGAACAGTCCGTCGAGTGCCCAGCCCCGATCGCCGGCGAGCGCGATGGTGGCGGGTCGTTCGAAGGCGCGGGGCGACACGCCGGAAGATTGCCCCGCCGTCGCGTCCGCGGCTACCCTGCGCGCGCCGTGAAGCGCGAAGACGACGAAACCCGAGACCCCGTGCTGTCCTGGCGGGGCGACTTCCTCGAGCTCTGGAGCCACGGAGTCTCGCTGCCCAACGGCCACCGCATCGACCTCGACGTCGTGCACCACCCCGGCGCCTCGGCGGTGGTGCCCTTCCTCGCACCCGACCGGGTGCTGATGATCCGGCAGTACCGCTTCGCGGCGCGCGGCGAGCTGTGGGAGGTGCCGGCCGGCAAGCTCGACCCCGGCGAGTCGCCCGAGGCCTGCGCGGCCCGGGAGCTGGAAGAGGAGGCCGGAGTCCGCGCCGGGCGCCTGGAGGCACTCGGACCCATCTGGCCGTCGCCCGGCTTCACCGACGAGCAGATCCACCTGTTCGCCGGCTTCGAGCTGACTCCGGCGCGTCAGAGCCTCGAGCAGGACGAGGTGATCGAGACCGTGGAGCTGAGCCTCGACGACGCCCTCGCGAAGGTGTGGTCCGGCGGCATCTCCGATGCCAAGAGCGCGCTCGCCCTGGTGCACGCAGCCCGGCGCGTGGGCCGACTGCGCTGAGCTCCGGAGCCCGATCGGCCGAGCGCGAATGACGCCTTGCGTCAATTCGGGCGAAGCTTTCTCCCCACGGTCTTCACCGAACATTGACTCCAAGTTCAACGATAATTAGCCTTCCCAACTGAGCGGGAACGCGCGCCCATCCCGCCGGCGACGCAAGGCGACAAGAAGAGCCGGAGCTCGAGCGCCTCGAAGAGAGCTTCGAAGGGAGCTTCGAAGAGGTCCTCGAGAGTGGACTCCCGCCGCAGAGCGCGGCGCAGGGGATGCGGCCAGGGGCCCTCCCCGGGATTCCTCCGGCGCGGAACCGGAAGGCGGAACGCGGCGCGCTGACGCCAGGTCGCGTTCCGTGCGGCCGGAACCGGGTTCATCCCGGCCGGGCCGCAGTGGCGCGACGGTTCCGACCCCGTCCCACATGTGCGGCGCCCTGGAGAGCGAGGCGAAGTGTACGGACGCGGCGGCTACCAGATGGGCTTCGGCCCCCCCGTGACCCCTCAGGTCATCAAGAATCTTCTCATCGCCAACGTCGCGGTCTACGTCGCGCAGATCCTGACCAACCATTGGATCACCGCGGTGGGCGCCGTCGTGCCGGCCCAGGTCTGGAGCGGCCAGGCCCTGTGGCAGCCCTTCACCTACATGTGGCTCCACGGCGGCCTCATGCACATCGCGTTCAACATGTTCGCGCTGTGGATGTTCGGCTCGCCGCTGGCGCTCACCTGGGGCGACCAGCGCTTCCTCAAGTACTACCTGGTCTGCGGCGTGGGCGCGGGCTTCGTGATCGCCACGGTGCCGTACCTCTTCGACTCGCCCACGATGATTCCCACCCTGGGAGCGTCGGGCGCCGTGATGGGCGTGCTGCTCGCCTACTCCTTCACCTGGCCCGACCGCACCATCATGCTGATGTTCCCGCCGATCCCGATCAAGGCGATCTGGCTGATCCCGTTGATCCTGGTGATCGAGTTCGGCTCCGACCCCCACGGCACCAGCAACATCAGCCACGCCGGCCACCTGGGCGGCGTCCTGGTGGGCTGGATCTACCTGATCCGCGAGGGCCGCACGCCGGGCGCCCTCACCCTGGACACCCTCAAATACCGATGGCGCCGCTACCAGATGCGCCGGAAGCTTCGCTCGGTGCAGATGGACGACCTCCGCGATCGTCGCAAGCGCGACGACGAGCGGCGGTACCACTAGGCGATGACGGGTGCGTCATGAGCCAGCGCGACGCCCGCCAGGAGACCGAGGACGGCTTCCCCGAAGGCCGCGGCCTGGGCGGGTTCCTGCGGAGCCTGTTGTCGGGCATCCCGTGGAGCGACCGCGCCGAGCGCGAGGAGAGCTTCGAGCTGCCGTCCCCGGCCAGCGCGAAGGTCAAGATCTTCAACGGCAACGGTCGCACCCGGATCGTGGGCGAGGAGCGCGCCGACGTGGCGGTGCGGGCCCTCAAGATCGCCCGGGCCGAGTCGGACGCCGCCGCCCAGAAGCTGCTCGACCAGATCCACGTCGACACCCGCCTGAACGGCGACATCCTCGAGATCGACGTGGAGATCCCCCGCCGCTGGAACCGCCACGGCAACGTCCACCTCGACGTGCGCCTGCCCCGGGACCACCGGGTCGCGGTGCGCTCCTCGAACGGCAAGCTGTGCATCGAGGGCATGCGCTGCGCAGTGCGCGCGCGGTCGAGCAACGGCCCCATCAAGCTCACCGACGTCGTGGGCGACATCGAGGTCCACACGTCGAACGCGAAGGTGGCCTGCGGCTGCACCCGGGGCCGGCTGCTGGCCCGCTCGAGCAACGGCAAGATCGAGCTGGACGACCACTGCGGGTCCGTGGACGCCAGCACCTCCAACGGCATCATCCACGCCCGGCTCGAGGAAGTGGGCGCCCTGGGCGTGTCCCTCGCCACCAGCAACGGCCGCATCGTCCTCGAGCTCCCCGAGAAGGTGGACGCCGATCTCGACATGCGGGTCGACAACGGCATCATCCGCAACGACCGTGAGCTCGCGGATCAGAGCGGCGCCAACGGCCGCATCCGCGGCACCCTCGGTCACGGCGGCTCCCTGATCAAGCTGCGCACCTCCAACGGCTCGATCTCCGTCCGCTAGCCGGCCCCGTCGGCGAGTCGGGCGACCCGATCGGCCTGACCGGGAGATCCGATCATGCAGACGGGCATCCGCGTGGGCGGACCGGCCTCGGCCGGCCGCGACGCGTTCCTCGCCGCCGTGGACTTCGCCGTGGAGGCCGAGAAGCTCGGCGTCGACCAGGCCTGGAGCGCCGAGGCCTGGGGCATGGACGCGATCACTCCACTGGCCTTCCTGGCAGCGCGCACCGAGCGGCTGAAGCTGGGGACCGGGATCATGCAGGTCTGCGCCCGCACGGCGGCGTCGACCGCCATGACCGCCCTGGGGATGGCCACGGTCAGCGGCGGCCGGTTCCTGCTGGGACTCGGCAACTCCGGCCCGCAGGTGGTCGAGGGGCTCCACGGGCAGCCCTTCGAGCGGCCGGTGACCCGCCTGCGCGAGTACGTCGAGGTGGTGCGCCTGGCGTTTCGCGGCGAGAAGCTGGAGTACCGGGGACGGGAGATCGAGCTGCCCCGGCCGGGCGGCCAGGGCAAGGCGCTGCGGCTGGCCCAGCCGCCGACGGAGGTGCCGATCTACCTGGCGACCCTGGCCCCGCGCGGGCTCGAGCTGACCGGCGCCGTCGCCGACGGCTGGCTCGGCACCTCGTTCACCCCGGACGCACCCGAGGCCCACTTCGAGCATCTGCGTCGGGGGGCCGAGTGCGCCGGTCGCCGGCTCTCGGACCTCGTGCTGGGCGTGGGCGTGAGCGTGGGCTTCACCGACGACCCGGCCCCCTCGATCGAGAGGCAGAAGCCCGGGCTCGCCTTCACCCTGGGCGCCATGGGCTCGCCCACGGTGAACTTCTACAACGACGCCTACGCGCGGGCGGGGTTCCAGGAGACCTGCAAAGAGGTGCGGGATCTGTGGCTCGCGGGCCGGCGGGAGGAGGCCGCGCGCGCGGTCCCCGACGAAATGGTGCGCCAGACGACCCTGTTCGGCGACGAAGCGTCGGTGCGGGCCCGCATCCGCAAGTATCGCGACGTGGGCATCGATCTACTCATCCTCCAGCCCAGCGGCCGCAGTGCCAGCGAGCGGCTCGACACCCTCGGCCGCGCGGTCGAGCTGGTCCGCGAGGAGAGCGCCTAGCCACTCCCCACACGGGAGCCGACCTCCGCTGTTGCGGCGTGCGCACGACGACCGACCGCCTTCCTCCAATGACGCGCACACCTCGCGCCCACCGATTCCACCCGATTGTCCCACCATGCCCCGACGCCCCGGACTATGATGCCTCCTGCATCCGGCAGGAGGGATCGATGGCGGACAGCGATCGCGTTGGATTCCACTTCGAGGCCAGCGAGCTGACCGACGAGTCGCTCCACGTGGTGGGCGTCGAGGGACGCGAGGCGATCTCCCGGCTCTACCGGTTCAGCATCGAGCTGGTGTCCGACAATCACGCGGTCGACCTCGAGACCCTGCTGCAGTCGCCCGCCCGCCTCACCCTGGACCAGGGCGGAGCGATCTTCCGGTCCATCGACGGCGTGCTGTCCCACGTCGAGCAGCTCGATTCCCACACCGACTTCGCCCGCTACCGGGTCGAGCTCGTGCCGAGGCTGTGGTGGTTGACGCTCACCACCCAGAACCAGATCTACCAGGACAAGTCGGTCGAGGACGTGGTGGCCGACGAGCTCCTCGGGGCGGGCCTCGCGCGCAGCGACTTCGAGTTCGTCCTGAACGAGAGCGCCGTGCGCAGCGGAACCGCGGGCCCGAAGGAGTACCGGGTGCAGTTCCGCGAGTCGAACCTCCACTTCGTCGACCGGCTGCTCGAGCACGAGGGCTTCTACTACTTCTTCCGGGAGGAGGACGACGACTCGGGCCGGAGCTTCGAGAAGATCCGCTTCTGCGACAGCGCCGACGACACGCTGCCGATCGGCGACGGGCTCTCGCTCCCGTATCGACCGACGATCTCCCAGGGCCTCCACGACGAGGCGAACGCCATGCTGTCCTGGCGCTACCGGGTCAAGCAGGTGCCCGAGAAGGTGCGCCTGCGCGAGTACAACTACCGGATTCCCAAGGTGATGCTCGACTGCGAGGCGCGGGTTCCCGACGGAGACCGCGGCCAGGTCCGCGTGTTCGGCGACCACTTCGCCAACCAGGAGGCCGGCCGCTTCCTGGCCAGGGTTCGCGCCGAACAGGTCCGCGCCTCCCGCCAGGTCTTCGAGGGGGAGAGCAGCTCGCCGCACCTGCGCGCCGGCCACCGCTTCTCCCTGGACGAACATCCCCACCACGCCTTCTGCCAGACCTACCTCGTCACGTCGGTCGAGCACCGGGTGACCCTCCCCAACCCGCTGCACGCCCACGGCCAGGCCTTCGGCGACGACGAGGACGCCGCATCCCAGCGGCCGTACCGCGCCCGGGTCACGGCCATCCCGGTCTCGGTTCCGTACCGGCCGCCCCAGGTCACCGAGAAGCCCCGGGTGCGCGGGGTCATGAGCGCCTGGGTGGAGAGCGAGAGCGGCTCGCCCTACGCCGAGATCGACGACGAGGGCCGCTACCGGGTGCGGCTCACCTGGGACGTCGGCGACGCCGCCGAGGGCCGCGCCTCGCGCTTCCTGCGCATGGCCCAGCCCTACGTGGGCGAGAGCGAGGGCACGCACTTCCCGCTGCGCGCGGGAACCGAGGTGCTGTGGGCGTGCGTCGACGGAGACCCGGACCGGCCGGTCATCCTGGGCGCCGTGCCCAATCCGGACAACCCGAGCCAGGTCACGGCCGGGAACCGGAGCCAGAGCGTCATCCGCACCGCCTCGGGCGTCCTGATCCAGTTCAACGACGTCCTCTAGAGCCGTCCTCGGTCCGGTCTCCGGAGCGAGACGAGGAGCACCCCATTGCCCACCATCACCATCGACCCGAACTCCCCGGTCTCGGCCGGCGCGACGGTGACGTTCACGGCTCCCGAGACCGCGAACCGCCCCGGCGTGGGCAACGTGAGCCTGATCTCCTGGAGCTGGGACTTCGGGGACGGGAGCACCGGCGTCACCCGTGTCGCGACCCACACCTACGCGGGCCCGGGCCGCTACACGGTCCAGCTCCTCATGGAGTCCGCGGGCGAGAGTCCGGGGAACAACTACCGGTTCCCGGCCGAGACCACGAACGTCGACGTCGATCCGGTCGCGAACTTCTCGCTCGACCCGGCCGAGGGCGACTTTCCCCTGACCGTCGCCCTCACCGAATCGAGCGTGGGCGCAGACACCTGGTCCTGGGACTTCGGGAACGGCCAGACGTCGACCAGCCAGAACCCCGCGAGCCCGGTCTACAACCAGTCCGGCTCCTACACGATCTCGCTCAGCGTCACGGGATCGGGTCGCAGCGACACCCGGAGCCGCACGGTCGTCGTCCACGACACCGAGCTCGCGAACGACGACTCGGCGGCCCAGACCTACGGTGAGGGCAGCTCCGCGGTCACGCTGCCCGCCGGCAAGTACCTCAAGATCGAGACGCCCGACTACTACCCCTCGGACTCCGACGACGACTACAGCTACCTGCGCCTCGGCGCGATCCCGGACACGGCCGACGACCCCAACAATCTCGAGCAGGAGGGCGACGGCCTCACCGACGAGAAACGCCACGGCATCTACAGCTACACCACCGGCTACCGCCTCGAGATCACCGACAAGAGCCGCGAGGTCAAGATCGGCGGGTCGAACCGCTTCTCGATCAGCGGCGGCGGCCTGGGTGTCTTCGACGCCGAGCCTGCGTATGGCCTGTGGTTCCGTCCGGTCAAGTGGAACGGGTGGGAGGAGGAGGAAGATCCGAGCTCCTCCGACCACTGGCGCAAGACCGAATGGGGAATCAACAAGTCCGACAGCTACTTCTACGGCGACAGCGAGAGCTTCTTCGGCGGCTTCACCTTCAGCGGGTTCATGGGGCTCCAGACCGGCGTGTCCCTCGCGGGCAGCATCGGCGTGAACATGGCGCTGGCGATGGACGTGACGATCGCGGCGAAGATGTCGTACGAAGCCGGCGTCCGCTTCGGCGTGACCGACGGCTGGGACTTCGACTGGACCGGCAAGACCAAGGACATCAAGAGCGCGACCAGGGTGACGATCCGCACCAAGTCATCGACGAAGGCGACGGAGTTCCTGCGCTGGCTCGCGCTCGGAGGGGCCGTCACCGCGGCCGTGGCCTCCACCGGCACCCTGATCGCGGGCATGGCCCAGGCCGGTCAGTCCGGCGATAGCGGGGATCCGGGGAGCGAGTACGACCACACCCGAGGCTGGGCCGTCGGGACGGCTGCCATCGCCGGGCTCGGCGTCATCGCGACCGCCGGCGCGATGGTGGCGAAGGCCGTCGTCAACAAGGCCAAGAAGCGCGACAACGACGCCTGGGTCTGGCTCGAGGATGACGAGATCTACATCGGAAATTCGGACGGCGAGGTCTCCATCCAGGACAAGAAGATCTATCTGGGTGAGGAAGGAGCGTCGGGAAACCAGCTCGTCATCGAGCCCGCGGCCAAGAAGATCTATACGGAGGGTGCGCCCTTCGAGATGAAGATCAACAACAACCAGCTGCAGATCGGCCCGTAGCGGCCCCACGGCGACGACATCCGGTGCAAGTCCTCCAACCCGAAACCTTCTCGGTCGCCGCGGTCCCGAGCCTGGCCTCGCCCGACGGTCCCGAGCTGACCGTCGTGGCGAAGTCCACCTGGCGGCTCGTGCCCGACGGCGTGGCCGAGCCCGCCGAAGAGCCGCTTCCGCCCACGGGCGACGTCTTCGAGGAGGGCGATCGCCTGCGCCGGCTCCTCTATCCCGCGGACTTCGCGCCCTTCAAGCCCAATGCGGACCTGCTCCTGGTCGGGACCGCCCACTCGCCCGGAGGCGCTCCGGTCTCGGAGCTCGACGTGACGTTCCGGGTGGGCGACGTCGGCCGCACCCTGCGCGTCACCGGGGATCGGGAGTGGAGCGGTCGCCTCTTCGGCCGGCGCCGGCCCTCGGATCCGCTGCCCTTCTCCGAGATGCCCATCGGCTACGACCGGAGCTTCGGCGGCCCGTCGTTTCCGGACAACCCGCTGGGTCGCGGCGGCGAGCGGGTCGAGAACGATCGCGGCCGCCGGCGCCAGCCGCTGCCGAACGTGGAGGATCCCGCGGCCCGGGTGCGCTCACCCGGAACCCAGGTCGACCCGGCGGGCTTCGGCCCGATCCCGGACACCTGGCCCCAGCGCGCGGAGAAGGCCGGTCGCTTCTCGCGCCGCTACCGGGAAGAGCACTGGCCCGCGCTGCCGCCGGACTTCGACTGGAGCTACTTCAACGCCGCGCCGGCGGCCCTGCAGTGCGGGTACCTCCGAGGCGACGAGTGGATCGAGCTGTCCCATCTGCACCCGCAGCGACCGACCTATCGCTGCCGGCTGCCCGGGCTCCGCGTCCGCTGCTTCCTGAAGGACACGCGCGAGAACGGCGAGGAGCGCGTGCGCGAGACGACCATGCGCCTCGACACCCTCTGGGTCGACCCCGAGGCCGAGGCGCTCGTGCTCGTGTGGCGCGGCCGCCCGGGCATCCGCACCAGGGAGGCCGAGGAGATCGAGAAGCTGTGGGTCGCGAGCGAGCCCCTGGCGGACGAGCCCCTGGCGGCCGCCGAGTGGATCGAACGTCTGGAGGCCGAGGGAGAGGAGGCTGCGCCCGCGCCCGAGCCGGAGCCCGAGCTCGACGAGGAGGAGAAGGCGGTCCTGGCGAAGCTGACGTCGGAGCTCGACAAGCTGAAGCAGCAGATGATCGCCGGCGGGGTACCGCCGGGCCTCGTCGCCAGGCTCGACAGCCTGGAGGATCCCGAGGACTTCCTGGGCCCGTTCTTCGAGCACTGCGGCGTCGACCCGGAGCAGGGCCGACGGCTGCGCGCCGAGACCGAATCCCGCTTCGCGAAGCTGCTGGAGGATGCCGGCGCCGATCCGAGCTTCCTCGAAGACCTCGGGGGACCGCCGGAGCCCGACGCCGCCACGCTCCGCGAGGTCGTCGAGGCGCGATACGCGGCGGGCGGCTCGTTGGCCGAAGAGGACCTGTCCGGAGTCGATCTCTCCGGTGCCGAGCTTCCGGGCATCGACCTGCGCGAGTCCATCCTGACCGACGCCAACCTGGAAGGGGCCAACCTCGAAGGCGCCGACCTCACGCGGGCATCCCTGGGCGGCGCGAACCTCGCCAACGCGAGGCTCGGCCGAGCCCGATTGGATGGGGCCGACCTCTCGAAGGCCGACGCCTCCGGCGCAGACCTGTCGGGCGCGACGTTCGAGTGGGCCATCGCCGACCGGACGCGCTTCTGCGACGCGCGCATGGCGGGGATCGAAGGCCCCGGGCTCCGCGCGGCGGAGGCCGACTTCTCGCGGGCCGACCTGAGCTCGGCGAAGCTGCCCTCGGCGAACCTCGAGTCGTCGGTGCTCGATCGGACCATCCTGGCCGGCGCACTCCTCGAGGAGGCGTCCCTGCAGAAGTCCCGCGGTCTGGAGACGGACCTGCGCGGCGCCGACGGAACCCGTCTCCGCGTCTCCGACGGGGCCCGCCTCGCCTCCGCCCGCTGCGCCGGCCTGGTGGCGCCGCGCTCGATGTGGGCCGACGCGGACCTCGCCGGGTCGGACTTCGCGGGCTGCGACCTCGCGGGATCCGACTTCAGCGGATGCAGCCTGCGCGGCGCGACCTTCACGGGCTCCGACCTGCGCGGCGCCAACCTCTCGAAGAGCGAGCTCGACGAAGCGATCTGCGCCGAGGCGAACTTCTTCGAAGGCAACTTCTACGCGGCGAAGATGGGGCGCGCGGACTTCACCGGCGCCAATCTCTTCGGCGCAGAAACCGACGACGCCGCCTTCGACGAGGCGATCCTCGAGGGCGCGAACATCGCCCGAACCCAGCTGGAGACGTAGGCGTGCCGATCGCTCAGTCCGCCGACGAGATGCTGACGGCCCTTCGCGAGGGGACCTTCGATCCCCCGATCGCGGCGGGTCTCGATCTCGCGGGCCGCGACTTCTCGGGGCTCGATCTGGAGGGCGTGGCGTTCTACCGCTGTGATCTGACCGGAGCCCGCTTCCTGGGGACGCGCTGCCGACAGATGGTCGTCACCAACTCGAACCTCACGGAGGTCGACTTCAGCGGCGCCGACCTCACCGACGCGACGCTGCTCGACGACCACGAACCGGTTCGTGACCCCGAAGAGGTGGAGAAGACACTGGAGTCGGTGTCCGACGACGCCCGGTTCCGGGATGCGCTGCGCGAGCAGGGCGTCCTCGGTCTGAAGCGCGGCCAGCTCCTGCTCGCCGGAAGCCGCTGGCGGGGCGCGGTGGTCGACCTGCTCCTGATCGGCGGCGCCGACCTGAAGGGTGCCGATCTGGGCGAGATCACCGGGACCGATGCGCGCTTCGACCGCTGCGAGCTCGCGGGAGCCCGCTTCGAGGGCGCACGTCTCGAGGGCGCGGACTTCAGCCGGTGCCAGCTGGGCGAGACGAGCTTCGAGGGAGCCCTTCTGGTGCGGCCCGGCTTCGAAGGCGTCGAGCCGGAGTCGCTCGACCTGGACGGCGCCCGGGTCTCCGGCCTGCGCTTCGCCGACGCAGACCTGCGGACGCTCCCGATCCTGGTGGCCGGCGGTGAGCCGGTGGACCTGCGCGGGTCGGACTTCTCCGGCTGCGACCTGCGCGGCGCCCAGCTCGTCGGCGCCCAGCTGGGCGGAGCGATCCTGCGCGGGGCCGACCTGCGCGGCGCGGTGCTCTCGAACGCCGACCTGTCGGGCGCGAACCTGCACGGGGCCAGGCTCTCCGAGTGCCCGATGGCCGGAGCCCGATTCGCAGGGACGATCCTCACGGACGCCGACCTCTCGCGGGCGAACCTGGACGGTGCGCAGCTCTCGGAAGTGGACGGCGAGGGCGCCGTGCTCGCCGGCGCGAGTCTTTGCGACACCCGATGGTCGGCCTGCCGGCTCGCCCGGGCGGATCTGCGCGAGGCCCGGCTCGACGGCGCCCGCCTCGACTACGTCGTGCTGGACGGCGCCTCCGTCGACGGCGCCTCCCTGGCGGGAGCCCAGCTGAACCGGATCGGCCTCGCCGAAGTCGACCTGACCCGGGTCGCCCTTGCTGGGGCGAAGCTCGACGAGTGCAACCTGCGCAGGGCGAAGCTCGACGGGAACGACCTCGCCCGCTGCTCGTTCGTGAACACCCAGCTCGGCGCTGCGAGCCTGCGAGGCGCGGATCTCTCGAATGCGACCCTCACCCAGTCCGACTTCACGGAGGCGGACCTGCGCGGAGTCACCGCATCCGAGGCGATTGCGAAGAACGCGATCTTCATCGCAGCCCATCTCGACGAATCGATCTGGTCCGGAGCCGACCTGCGCCAGGCCTGCTTCGAGAAGGCGTCGCTCACGCGGGCGAATCTCGCGGCGGCGAAGCTCGACGAGGCGATCCTCTGGGAGGCGCGCTGCGGAGGCGCCGTCTTCGAGGCGGCGGAGCTCGTGTGGGCCGACCTGGCCCACGCCGACCTCAGCCAGGCGGACTTTCGAGGTGCGATTCTCGATGGCGCCAATCTCCACTGCGTCGTCGAGGAGGGGACGAACTGGCGCGGCGCCCATCGCAAGGCCGCGCGTGAGACCGACGACGAGCTGGCCAGTGCCGAGAGCTGGCAGCCGCCGGGCGCCTAGGCGCACCGGCCGGGAGGGAACGAGATGGGAATCCTGAGAGCGTTGAGGTCGGACGCGGAGCCGCGGGTGGCCCCGACGATCGAGTCGAGACACGGGGCCCGGGCGCGGATCGTCGAGCACGAAGGCGGGGAGCGCCTGGAGGTCATCGATCCCGAGGGCCGGCTGGTCTTCGAGTACGACCCGGCGAGCGGGCGCAGCACGCTGTCGGTACCCGACGGCGACCTCGCCCTGCGAGCCCCCCACGGCCGGATCGACCTGGCCGCAGCCGAAGGCGTGCGCTGCCAGACCGTGGGCCCGGTGGAGCTCGAGAGCGCGACGGCAGTGTCCCTCTCTGCGACCGGCGAGAGCGGCCGATCGGCCGGCCTGCTGCTGGGAGGAGAGGCCGCCCGCGTGAAGGCGCCGCACATCGGCCTCCGAGCCGACCGGGCGACGGCGTCCATCGACGACTTCCGCTACCGGGGCCAGAAGCTCCACGCCAGGCTCGACACTGCACTGCTGGCTCTCGACCGCGTCGAGACGGTGGCGAAGTCGATCCTCGAGAAGGCGGTGAACGTCTACCGCCAGGTCACGGAGCTCCACCAGCTCCGGGCCGGACGCACCCGGACCCACGTGGAGGGCGCCCACCTGGTACAGGCCGACTCGTCGGAGCACCGCACCCGCGGCCCGGTGCGGATCGACGGCGAGCGGATCGAGCTGGGCTAGTGTCCTGTTCCAGAAAATCGGCGTCGAATCGGCACTTGGCTCTACCCCCCACGGACTGCACCGAGAAGTCGACTGCGAGCCGCTCGCAAGGCGCGCGAGGGAGGCGAGGGAGGCATAGCCGTCGCTACGGCGACCGAGCGCAACGCAGCGAGCGGCTCGCAGGCGGCTTCGAATGCAGGCGAACTTCTGGAACAGGACACTAGGAATCGATGTTTCCGATCGCCACCAACAAGGCAGGGATGTGCCAGGCCTTTCCGGACACCTGCAAGACGCCGGCTCCGCCCGGGCCCCCGGTGCCCATCCCGTATCCGAACATCGCGAACATGAATCAGGCCAACGCCGGCACCTGCTCGGCCAAGGTGCTGATCGAGATGAAGAACACGGTCACCAAGCAGACCGAGATCCCGATGTCGTCGGGCGACGAGGCCGGCTCCGCGGGCGGCGTGGTCTCGGGGAAGATCAAGGGCGAGGCGACCTTCACCAAGAAGTTCAGCATGAAGGTGAAGGCCGAGGGTCAGAACGTCATCTTCCACACCTGCGTGTGCGGCCAGAACGGCAAGTCGGCCAACATGCCGTCGGGCACCCACGTACAGCCGTCCCAGGCGAAGGTGAAGGTGATGAGCTGAGGCCGGCGGGGACAGCTAGCGCGGCGCCCCTCCCGCCGGCCCGGCGCCGCCGGCTCCCAGCAGCGCCTCCAGCTGCTCGCACGTCTGCTTCAGCTGGCTCACCAGCTGGGGCAGCACGTAGAGGCTCGTCTGCTTCGTCTCGTCCCGCTGGCGGTGCCGGAACGTGAGCACCACGACCGGCATCCCCAGCTCCATGCCCCGGTCCGAGGCCATGATGTTGTCGAGCCGCCAGTCGAGTCCGGTGAGCACCTGGCCGTGGTCGAAGAGCGTGGCCTCGAGGATCTGGTTGCGGGCGTGCTGTCTCGCCTCTTCGTAGCCCCGGGTGAGGACCTCGACGCCCGACTGATCTTCGCCGGAGAGGGCCTTCAGGTCGGCCTGGAAGCGCGAGCCGTCCAGGTTCGCGGCGGCGGACCGCGTCACCAGGAAGTGGCCCACCCGGAGCGCGGTCTGGAGCTGGGCCTCCTCCACGCCGTACACCTTGCAGAAGGCCTCGGCCTGCTGCGCCACCGCCTCGCCCTGGGCGCCGGCCACCACCGGCATCAGCATCTCCCACAGGTTCGCCAGGGCCTTCAGCGGGAGCTGCTGGAGCTGTCTCCAGCCGATGCTGATCTCCGGAGGAGCCGGCTGTCCTCCCAGGAGGTGGAGTCCGGGAGCCTGGGCGGGGGGCGGGGTCGATTCGCTCATGTCTCTCTCGTCGTCGGGTCGGGCCGTGGGAGCGCACGGGCGTGCGCCGCGCTCGATGATGGCGCGTCCGCGACGAGAATGCCGGTCGGGGGAGGCTCTACTTGTCGAGCAGGTCGCGCAGCCCGGCCGTAAAGGCCTCGACGCGCTCGCGCGCCTCGGGCGGCAGGCTCGCCGGATCGAGGCGCTCGATGCGAGACGCGAGGCCGCTTCGCAGGGCGTCGAGGCGGTCCGCGGCCAGCGCGTCGTCGCCCGCCGGGTCGGCGGGCGTCCGCGCCACGCTGGCCAGGGCGCGGTTGATCGACTCCGCCAGCTCCAGGAGCTGGTCTCCGTCGCGCAGCTGCACGGGTCGGGAGAGACCGGTGCGCTCGATCGCCTCGAGATCGCGCTTGAGCGCGTGCACGGGTCCCGCGAAGGTCCGCGCGAAGTGCGCCCCCAGACCCACCGCGAACAGGATGCTGAGCCCCGTGATGCTGAGCGCCCAGGAGACCAGGGCGAGGCGGAACTCGGCCACGTTGGACCAGAAGAACGCGAACTCGTCGAGCAGCGAGCCCGTCACCGGAACCGTGCCGCGGGCACCGTGGTGGAGGAGGAAGTAGTGCGCGCCCATGGCGAGGGTGGTCCCGAGGACGAACACCCCGGTGAAGGCCAGGAGGTGGCTGAGCTGGCGCCGGGTGATGTCCTGCTCGACGCGGAAGACGTTGAACGGTGATCGGCGATCGACGCTGCTCGTGCCGGACATGACCTGCCTCCCGAAGCGGGCTCGAACCCGAGCCCGGGCGTCCCCCCGCGTTCCTTTGCGGTCGACCGGGGTGGGAGACTGAGGACGAGGGGGCCCGGCGACCGGCAGCCCTCGCGCAGGGGCCGGGCCAACGGCTCGCCCCGGAAGCGTCCTCGTCGCGGGCTCCACCGGGCCGAAAAACGAAACGGCCACCTCCCGAAGGAGGTGGCCGTCCGAAGGTTGGCCTGCCCGGTTCGACCGAAGCCGACCCGGACCGTGCAACCGGGCCTACTTGCGGCGGCGACCCACCACGACCAGACCGGCCACACCGGCGCCGAGCAGCATGAGCGTGCCGGGCTCCGGAACCGCACCAATGTGGACGTTGTCCAGGGTCAGTCGCGTGAAGATCGGCAGCAGGTTGCCGAGGGCCGACACGTAGGTCGGCGTGATCAGGCTGATGCCCGTCACGCTCGGGGTACCGCTACCCGAGAGCGTTGCGGTGCCCGTGCCGGTGTTCACCTGGCCGACGCCCGTGGTCCACGGAGCCGCATCGAAGGTGAACGGCGTGGTCGCCGAGCCACCCTGACCGATGAGAGCGCCGTTCAGGTTCACGGGGATCACGACCACGTTCGGGATGACCGACACGTTGACGACACCCGTGAGGGCCATGGTTCCGCCGACGCCACCCGCGGTCACACAGGCCTGACCCGCGGCGGGCGGGCAGGTCTCGCCGATCCCACCGGCGCCACCGGGGCTGAACGTACCGGTGAGGTTCGTGAGGTTGACCAGCTTGATCTGGGCGATCGCGGTCGAGGCCGTCACCGGAACGGTGATGGGCGCGCCGACCACATAGCCAGCGGGGACGACCACGGTCGACCCGGAAACCGAGACAGTGCCGGCAGTCGCGAACCCGATCGGGGCGAGGCCCTGGATCTCCAGCGAGAACGAACCCGTCGTCGCCACCGGGGCGGCGGACGCGGAGGTCGCTGCGAGCATCGCAACGGCCGCCAAGATTCCAGACAACTTACGCATCTTTTTCCTACTCCTTCGAGTTCCGAGAATCCGACCTGGACTCCTCGGGCAGGTAGACCCCCACTGTCGGGGAAGTGGCCCCGGATTCACGGATGTGTCGTGGCAGGACCACATTTTCTGGTTTTTGCCCCGGGGGGCAAGCAGGGCGCCTCAGCGCTCCCCGACGCGGCGCCGGACGCGCACGCCCTGCCGGTCGAACACGACGCCGGCGGGCTCGATCTCGAGGATGGTGAAGTCGCCGACCTCGTCCCCTTCCCGGAGCTCCCTCGCGCCGGACTCCCCCGCGAGCTCGATCCGCGCGCTGCGCCGGGCGGCGCTGGGGTGCCAGACCGTGCTCGACACGAACAGGACCGACGCATCCACCCGCCGGAGCTCGACCACCTGTGCGGCGTCGGGGCCCGCCGCGCCATTCGGCTCGACCACCGCGAACTCCGGGGCAAGAGCCTCGGGCTCGGCCGGGGGCGGCGCGGCGACCGGAGCGGGAGCCGTCTCGGGGGCCACCGGGGCCGGTGGAGCCGCTCGCAGCCGCTCGGAAGCCGCGCGAGGGGAAGAGGCGATGGAGGCGGCGTCCGTCTCCCGGGAGGCCGACGGACGGGCGGCGGCTTCGGGCCGGGGCGCCGGCGCCCCGGGGTCCGGGGACGCCATCTCTGCCGGAGTGGCCTGGCGCGCCCACCACCCCCAGGCGCCCAGGACGACGCCGCCTGCGACCAGGGCGATCACGACGCCGACCAGCGCACCTCGGAGCCACGCCGATCGGCCGCTCTTCGCGCCCACCTCGCGGGCCGCGACCGCTTCGCGCAGGTCGCGCTGGACGGCCTGTGCCTGCTTCTCGTCCTCCAGGCGCCGCAGGGCCTTGAGAATGGTGCTCATCCGGCCGTCCCCCCGGCCGCGAGGCGCGGCACCGTGTACCGGTCGAGCAGGTCGTAGAGGACCATCTTGGTCCGGGGACCGACGGCGCCGTCGGGCTCGAGCTGGCGCGTGAGCTGGAGGGTCCGGACGCCTTCGACCGTGCGGGCGTCGAAGCGGCCCGACGGCGCTCCGGCGTAGAGTCCGAGCCGGGCCAGGGACTCCTGCAGCCAGATCACCGACTCGGGCTCCGAGCTCGGACCGATCACCTCCGGCACGGCCGCGAACTCCCGCCACACCACAAAGGCCCGGCGGTCCCAACGGGCTTCGATCTCCGCCACGTCGAGCCGCAGGGGCCCGCGCGCCGTCGCGCCGTAGAAGGTGCCGGCCGCGTCGTCGAGGTTCAGCAGGGCGGCCAGCACGGGCCCCTCGTCCCCGGCCGCCGTCCCCATCCGCCCGATCTGCCCCGTCCGCTCCGTTCGCATTCGGAGAGGAAGCAGGGCCGGATGATTCAGGCGCCGGAGCATCGCCAGGCTCGTGTCGCGAAGCTCCAGGACCGCGAGGCCCCGGAGCTCCAGGATCTCGAGCAAGGCGGCGTCGTCGGCGGGCGGCGTCGAGAGGCCCTCGATCCCGAAGCTCGCCAGCAGGGTGTTGAGGGCCCTGCCCCGGGCCGCCCGCAGGTCCTCGCCCGAGGCCAGCGGAGCCGCCGCCGGGAGCACTGAGGGGTCCGCGACGCGCGCCGCGACGGGCGCGGGCGCCGTGGACACCGCCGGCACCGCCGACGTCGACGCCGACGGATCGGACGCCGACGGATCGGACACCGACGGATTGGACGCCCGGACGGGCGGCTGGGACGACGCCGCCACCGGGCTGCTCGCACCCGGCGGAACCAGCGCGCGGAGGCCGTCGCCCAGATCTTCGTAGTAGAAGCCCGCTGCCGCGGCGACCGCCACCAGCAGACCTCCGCCCAGCACCCGGGCGACCCGGCCCCGGGCGCCGGATCGGCCCGCGCCCGAGCGGCGCAGGGCGCGGCCCCGGGTATCGGGAATCTCGTCGGCCGCGGCCCGCACGACGTCGACGCCGATGCGGCGCAGGCCTTCGGCGTAGCCGGCCAGCAGCGCCCGGTCGCACAGCACGTTGACCAGCCGCGGGACGCCCCGGGTCCGGCGGTGCACCTCGGCGAGCGCGGCGTCGTCGAAGACGTCGCACTCGCCCGCCGCCGCGATGCGCATCCGGTGTCGCACGTACTCGCGGGTCTCACCCGCCGAGAGCGGTCCCAGGCCCCAGCGCACGCTGATCCGCTGGCGCAGCTGGCGCAGGGCCGGCGAGTCGAGCTTCTCGTCGAGCTCGGGCTGCCCGAGCAGGAGGATCTGGATGAGCTTCTCGGAGGAGGTCTCGAGGTTCGACAGCAGCCGGATCTGCTCCAGGGTGCCGTCGGACAGGTTCTGCGCCTCGTCGACGATGAGCAGCACCCGTCGCCCGTCGCGCTTGCGGTCGAGCAGGAAGCGATTCAGCCGGTCTCCGAGCTCGTGGCGCGAGGCGGTGCGGTCGTCGAACCCGAACTCCCGGGCGATCGCGTGGAGCAGCTCTCCGGCCGTCCCGCTCGGATTGAACAGGAACGCCACCTCGGTCTCCGAGCCCAGGCGGTCGAGCAGGCTGCGGCACAGGGTGGTCTTGCCGGTCCCCACCTCGCCGGTGACCGCGATGAACCCCTCGCCCTCGTCGATGCCGTAGAGCAGATGCGCCAGGGCCTCCCGGTGGGAGGCCGCCAGATAGAGGAACCGGGGATCCGGAGAGAGGGAGAACGGCTTCTCGCGCAGCCCGTAGAAATCGGTATACATGGCTCGGTCGACCTGGGGCGGGAGTGTATCCCATTGATTTCGTGGTGTGTTTCTCGTCCCCTGCCGGTGCCCGGAGCGAGCCCGGGGGCCCGGGGTCGGCCGCCCCGGAGCGGAGCGCCCCGGCGCGGGAGGCCCGGGAGCGGGACGCCCGGAAGTGGGACACCGGCGGGAGAGCGTCGGATCGCGAACGGAGAGCGGCGAGCGTGAGCGGCGGAATCCGCGTTGGCGTGGACGTGGGCGCGACCTTGGCCAAGCTCGCCATCGCGGCGGACGAGGAGCCCCGCGGCCGCGCCGGGTCGCCCCCTCCCACCCGCTTCGAGCTGCACCCCGCCGGCGAGCTCGACCGCGTGGCCGAGCGGGTCGATTCCCTGGCGCCCGCCGGCGTGGGCCTCACCGGGGGCGGGGGTCGCGCGCTGGCCGAGAGGCTGTCCACGCCGGCCGCGCAGGTCAACGAGTTCGCCGCCTGGGGCGTGGGCGCCGGCGTCCTGCTGCGCCGCGGCGGTCATGCCCTGGGCGAGCGCTACCTGCTGGTGTCGGTGGGCACCGGAACCTCGGTGCTGCTGGTCGACGGCATCTCGGTCAACCGCGTGGGCGGGACGGCCCTCGGCGGGGGCACCGTGGTCGGCCTCTGCACGGCCCTGCTGGGCACCGGCGACTTCGAGCGGGTCTGCCAGCTGGCGGAGGCCGGCGACCGCGCGCGGATCGACCTGCTGGTCTCGGACATCTACGGAGCGGGCGAGATCCCGCTGGTGGGCGACGTCACGGCCTCGGCCTTCGGTCGCCTGGCGCGCGGCGGCGGCGCGGCGTCCCGGGAAGACCTGGCGGCCGCGGTGATGCACCTGGTGGCGGAGAACGTGGCGCTCATCTGTCACGGACTGTCCGCCGCCACCCAGGCCCCGCGCGTGGTGTTCGGCGGCAGCACCCTTCGCAACAACCCGGCCCTGGGTCGGGTGCTCACCGGCATCACCGCGCAGCTGGGCCGGCAGGCGACGCTCCTTCCGGACGGCGAGTTCGCAGGCGCCGTGGGCAGCCTGGAGCTCGCACGCGGGCGTTGAGGCGCCGAGCTTCTGGGAGGGGACACTAGCCCTCGCGCGGAGCCGGCTCGGTGGCGCCTTCCTCCTCGGGTCGCGAGAGGTTCCGGACCGCGCGCTGGGTGCGCGCGATGGCGGCGCGCTGTACCCGGAGCTCCTCGGTCTGGGCCGCCACCTGGCGCTCGAGACGCTCCTTGGCGTCGACCGCCTCGTCGAGGCGGGTCTCCAGACTGGTCACCCGTCGCTCCAGCTCGCGAACCAGGCGCATGACTTCATCTCCACCCGCGGCGGGCGCCGCGGCCAGGTCGATTCCCGAAGTAGCAGTTTCCATCTCGACTTCCTCGATTTCCTTTTCGGGGCCCTCGTCGGGGACGGCGTCGAAGAGCGACGGCTCGGCCGGGGCGTCCGCGGGTGCAGGGCTCGCGTCGAGCATCTCGACGGTCTCGGTGACGGCGTCGGTCTCTGCCGGTTCCGCTTCCGCGTCGGCCGCGGGAGCCGCCTCGGCCTCGCCGAAGCCGGCGAACGGGTGGTCGTCCCCGAACTCCTCGCCCTCGGCGGACTCCGTCTGGGAGTTGGCCAGCGAGCGGCGCCGGGCGACGAACAGGCCGCCGCCCACCAGCAGGATCGCCGCCGCGGCCAGCGCCATGTTCTGGAGCGAGAAGAGCGATCCGTCCTCGGCGGCCGGCGCGGGAGGCGCGGGCGTCCGGGCCGGCCGCGCGGCGGGCGTGGGCGTCGGGCTCGGGGCGGCGCGCTCCTCGGGAGTCGCCATCGCCAGCTCGCCGGACTCCGGCTCCTCGGCGGTCCCGAACTCGTCGAACGCCCCGGTGTCGGCGCGGTCGCCTGTGTCAGCCGTCTCGTCGGCGACCGCCTCACCGGTGTCGGGATCGGCCGCGGCCACCGGCTCGGGGTGGGCCAGGGGTGCGTCCTCGGCCGCGGGCTCGGGCTCGGGCGCAGCCGAAGGCGCGGAATCCGTGGGCGGAGTCGCCTCGGCCACGGTCTCGGCCACCGCGGGCGCCGCCTCCTCCGCGGGAGCCGGCGGTGCGGGCTCGGGCTCGACCCCCGGCTCGGGCGCGGGCGCGGACTTCGGCGGAACGGGCGCCGGGGCCTTGGCGGTGCGGGTCTCGGGCTCGCCGCCCAGCACGTCGAGCACGATGCGCGGCGGCCCCGCCAGGATCATCTCCTTCAGCCGGAGCCCCTGGCGCGAGAGACGGATGCGGAGGACCGAGCGGCCGGGCCCGGCCGGCTCGAGCGACACCGAATCGATGCGGCGCTTGGCACCGACGATCTTCTTCGCCGCTCCGCTGGCCTCCAACGACACCACCAGCTCGGAGGTGCCCGGGACGGGCTCGTGATGCTCGATCTTGTAGCCCGCAGGCGTATCGAGCTCGAGCACCACCCGGGTGAACTCGGCGTGGCGTCCCACGCGCAGGTCGAGGACCCGCGCCGCCTCGCTGGGGCCGGACCAGGCCAGCACCAGGAGTGCCACCCCGACGCCGATCCAGCCGGTCCGCATGGACGACCCCCGCGCCGCCCTTCGAGGTTCCGGCTGCAGGACCCGCTCGGTCCCTTGGAACCGCAGTTCGTACTTCTTCACCATCGCGACCTCTGTGGGGGGCGGGTCGATGCCGGAGTCTTTCGCATATCCGGTCGCCTTCCCACCCCGAGTTGCGTGCGCAATGCACGCGCGCTGCACGTGTCTCTTCGGCGTAGGCGCGGCGATCTTGAAGGGTCCTGCGTAGAATGACTGCTGGATCGAAATACCGAGGCGAAAACCCCTCGTTCCGAGGGATCCCGGTGCCCCGGAGCGGCTCACGGGGCGAAGGCCACCTCGAGGACGCCGTCTTCGAGACGCGCCCACTCCAGGCGGCGACCCGACAGCGAATCCGGCAGCGCCACCCGGCGGTGGGCGTCGCGCAGCCGCACGTGGAGGTCCGAGCCGGCGAGGGTGACCTCCAGCTGATCCTTCGACGCGCCGGGCAGGTCGATCTCCATCACGGTCCGCTCGCCGCGCTTGCGCACGCGGATCGGACGCACCCGGGTGAAGACCGAGGCGGGGTCGCGCTCTGCGAAGAGCGACTCCGCGAGACCGGCGAGGTCGTCCACCCCGCACAGCTCGCGCGGGTGCAGGGGCGCCCGGAACAGCGGCACCGGGAAGGCGGCCTCGATCTCGGCGCTCTCCTTGCGCTGGCGTTCGGCCCAGCGCGCGAAGTAGCCGCCGCTGGCCTGCTCGGGGAGCTCGCGGTTCACGATCACCGCGTCGGTCGCGACCCCGTAGAGGCTCAGGTACGCGAACGAGCGCCGCGTCTCGTCGACCACCACGCGCGCCGGGTTCACCACCAGCCGCGCGCTGGTCCGGTCGGTGTCGAGGAGGATCTGGCGGACGTCCTCCACCTCGCCGTAGAGGCGCTCGAAGGCGTCGAAGAACTCCTCGCGCGGGATCAGGCGCGCGGCGCTCACCTTCTTGACCAGCGGCCGCAGCAGCCGCGCGCCGCGCCGCTCGAGGTCGAAGAAGTTCTCCATGAACAGCCGCAATGCGTCGGGGAAGCGGAGCATGCGCAGGGTGGCGCCGGTCGGCGCGCAGTCGACCACGCAGACGTCGAACTCCCCGGTGGCCTCGACCTCCCGGACCCCGCGCAGGGAGACCAGCTCCTCCATGCCCGGAAACACCAGCAGCTCCTCGGCCACCAGCTCGTCGGCCTCGTCGCGCAGGAGCTCGCGGAGCCAGTCCTGGATCTCCGACCAGGCGCGGTCGAGCTCGTCGAGCACCCCCACCTCCCGGGCCACCACGCCCGGCGCGACCTCGACGGGCCGCGGGCCGACCGGCCGGCCGAGGGCGTCGCCGAGGCTGTGCGCCGGGTCCGTCGACAGCACGAACACCCGGTGGCCGTGGCGCGCGGCGCCCAGGGCCGTGGCCAGGGCCACGGTGGTCTTGCCGACTCCCCCCTTGCCCGTGTGCAGGAGGACCCTCACGTGGCTGCGCCCTCGGGTCGGGCCGCGAACGAGATCACCAGCTCGCCGGCCTTCCAGGTGGCGCCCTCGAGGTGGAGCGGGGCCATGCGCCGCGGCAGCACGAAGGCGCGTCGGCGGTCGCGCACCCGCACGACCAGCTCGTCCTCCACCTTCGCCACGTCGAGGGTCTCGGGGCGGGGGCCGGGCACGGGCCAGTGGGCGAGGTAGCCGCCGGCCCGGCGCTCGAACCGCAGGCGAGGCGCGTCGGCGAGCACGGCGTCCGGGTCGCAGTCGTGGAACAGCTCGTCGCCGTGCCGGGCGAGGCTCTCGAGCCCCGTGACCTCGTCCTCGCGCAGGGGCGCGTCGAGGACGCGCAGGGGCTCGAAGGCCCGGGCCACCTCCTCGCGCCGCCCCGCCTGGATGTCCACCCAGTCGCGGAAGAACGGCTCGCGGGCGGCCTCGGGCGGCAGCAGTCGATTCATGACCACCGCGTCGGCGGGCACGTCGAACAGACAGAGGTCGGTGTAGGCCCGCCGCGCTTCGTCGATCACCATGCGCTCGGGCGTCACGACCATGCGCACGCTGGTGCCCGCGTCCGTGACGCGCCGGTGCAGCCGCCGGAGCTTCTTGTAGAGCAGGGTCTCGGCGTCGCGGAACACGCCCGCGTCCGGGAGCGGAATCGGCACGACGCCGCGGGCGAGCGGCGTGACCACCGACGTGAGCCCCTGCTGGAGCCGCAGCAGCCAGCGCAGCGCGCCGTGCGCGACCTCGGGCAGGGTCACCAGGCGCAGGGTGGTGTCCGTGGGCGCGCAGTCCACCACGACCAGATCGTAGGCGCCCGAGGTCACGTGCTCCTCCACGGCCAGCAGCGAGGTCAGCTCTTCGGCGCCGGGCAGCAGCGCCAGCTCCTCGGCGACGACCTCCTCGATGCCCTGGTAGCGGAAGAGCGAGACCAGGTAGTCGCGAATCCGGCCCCAGTGGCGCGCCATCTCCGCGCGGGCATCGATCTCGATGGCGTCGAGCGCGAAGTCGCCGGCGCCGGACACCGCCTCGGCGCACTCGCCGGGAGACCCCGGCCAGGCGAGCCGGCGGGGCTCGGCGCCCAGGCCTCGCTCGAGGACGTCGCCCAGACTGTGGGCCGCGTCGGCCGAGGCGACGAGGGTGCGGAGCCCGCGACGCGCCGCGCAGACGGCGGTGGCCGCCGCGGTGGTGGTCTTCCCCACCCCTCCCTTGCCGGTGTACAGGACGAGTCGCGCGGCGCTCACGCCGCGACGGTATCACGCCGGCGCGCGGGAACCCGCTGGTGCGCGACCTTCAGGCGGCCGAGGACACCGCCGCGGTCCCGGCCCTCACACTGCGCGGGGACGCCGCCCGGCGTTCCCACCGGCGGGTGGCCTCGAGCGGCCGGGTCCAGCGGTGACGACAGCGCGTGCATTCGGCGAGCCAGAGGTCCGAACGACCCGACACCTCGTCGGTGTGGACATTCTGGGACCCGCAGATCCCACAGGGACCGGGACCCGAGGCGTGTTGGACCACGGCCCCGACCGTATCGGGCAGCGGTTGGAAGCGCTCGCTCGTCGCCTGGTGGATCGATTGCATCGTACGGTTCGTTCCATTCCATTGCATTCCGTGCGTACCGTGTGTTTCGTGCATTTCGTGGGTTCCGTGGGTTCCGTGGGTGTGGTTCGTCGGCTCCGGGTCGCAGGGGCCCGGCGCCGTCCCGAGGGTGCGTCGCGGCCCGGCCCCTGGCTGGCCGCCCCGCACCCGGGAGGCTGTCGGGGGGACCTCGAGGACGGAGACCGGGGCCCCTGCAACCCGACTCCATTGAAGCGGGCGTCCGTGACCGATCCGGTCACGGCGAGTCCGCCCGGGCTGCGGTCCCTCCACTCGGGATCGGGTCCGGGCGGACGGCCCGCGAACCCTGAAGGCAGTTCGGGGGCGCCTCGAGGACCTCCGCTACCCTCGGCCGCCGAATTCCCTCCGCGCCCGACGGAGCCGAGCCGTGAGTTTCCAGGACGAGATCCAGAAGCGATTCACCCACTGGGAAGCCAGCCGCATGGAGCCCACCACCGGCAAGTGGCGGGAGAAGCGGCGCCTGGCCTTCGCTCTGCGCGCGGTGATCGAACGCCTGGTGGTGAGCGACGCGCCCGAGGACGAGCTCGCCCGCGCGGCCGACGCCCTCGAGCGCTACGCGACCCAGCTCGAGGCGCACCCGCGCAGCGGCAAGTACGAGGGGTTCGCCGAAGCCGGTCCGGCGGGCGACACCGCCGCGTTCTTCGACCAGAGCCCCATCATCGGGCTCTCGAACCCGCTCTCACCGCCGGTGGTGGTCCAGGCCGACCCGGAGAACCGGCGGGTCACCGGCGAGGTCACCTTCGGCTCGGCCTACGAGGGCCCTCCGGGCTGCGTCCACGGCGGCTGGGTCGCGGCGGCGTTCGACGAGATCCTGGGATACGCGAACTCGCTCTCGGGCAGTCCGGGAATGACGGCGCGCCTCACGGTCAACTACCGCCAGCCCACGCCCCTGCTGACGCCCCTGCGCTTCGAGGCACAGCTGGACCGGGTCGAAGGCCGCAAGATCTTCGTGACCGGGCAGGTCTACGCCCGCGACCAGCTCACCGCCGAGGCCGACGGACTCTTCGTCTCGGTCGACCCCGAGAAATTCCGCGGCCTGATGGAGAAACGCCAGGCCCTCCAGAACCCCTAGCCTAGCCCAGCCCCACCCACCCGGGCCGCTTCGCCTCTCTCCTCCCTGTGCCGCTTCGCTTCGATTGCGTTCCTCGGGGCGTGTCGGGGGGAGCAGGGGGGCGCCCGTGCTCAGACAGTCCTCGGCGAACCTGTCGGGTGCTTCACGGGGACAACGGGGCTGCCCTGCGCTGGCCCTACCTGCCTGCGGAACTGCGCGCGGGACCCCCCTGCTCCCCCCGACCCGGGACCGGGCGGCCAACGACTCGGGTTCGCGTGGCCTCGAAGGCGCGGCCCAGGCCGTGGGCTGCCCAGCGCGAGACCGGGGGTAGGGTTGACAGCGGAGCGACCGCCGCAGCGAGAAAGGTGCTCTCACGCTCGAAGCACTCCTGCAACGCGGGCGGCCAGCACGTGGGCGAGCGACGGAGTCGTGTTCCGTGCGGCCGCCGGCCCCGGCAAGGAGGAAGCGGAGGGAGACGGAGTCGCAACCCTACCCCCGGTCGGGGCAACGGAGGACCTCAGGCGAAGCGAAGCGGCCTGCGGGGTCTCGCCGAGGTGGTGGGCTAGCGGAGCTCGCGCTTGAGGATCTTGCCGGTCGGCCCCTTGGGCAGCTCCGGGACCACCTCGACCACGCGCGGATACTTGTAGGCCGCCAGACGCTCCTTGCAGAACGCGATCAGATCGTCCGGCGTGGCGCTCGAGCCCGGTGCGAGCGCCACCACCGCCTTCACCTCCTCGCCGTGACTCTCGTGGGACACTCCGATGACCGCCGCCTCGATCACCTCCTTGTGGGAGTACAGCACTTCCTCGACCTCGCGCGGATACACGTTGAATCCGCCGCGCAGGATCATGTCCTTCTTGCGGTCGACGATCCAGTAGCAGCCGTCCTCGTCCCGGTAGCCGATGTCGCCCGAGTGGAACCAGCCGTTCCGCAGCGCCTCCTTGGTGGCGTCGGGCCGGCCCAGGTAGCCCTTCATGATGTTGTGGCCGCGGATGCAGATCTCTCCGCGTTCGCCCTCGGCCACGGGCCGATCGTCGTCGTCGAGGATCTCCATCTCCACGCCCCAGACCGGGTAGCCGATGGAGCCCGCCTTGCGCGGCCGGTCGGACACGTTGAAGCTCGCCACCGGCGAGGTCTCGGACAGGCCGAAGCCCTCGAGGATCTGGACCGGATACTTCTCCTCGAACGCGGTCATCACCTCGACGGGCATGGGCGCGCCGCCGGTCATGCAGAACCGCAGGGAGCCCAGGTCGAAGCGCTCGCCGCCTTCGTGGTGGAGGAGCGCGAAGTACATGGTGGGCACGCCCGCGAACAGGGTCACGCGGTCGCGCTCCATGATCTCGAACGCCTCCTGGGGCGTGAAGCGCGGCAGCAGGCTGAAGGCACCGCCCAGGGCGATGGTCGCGTTCTGGATGCAGGTCTGCCCGAACGAGTGGAACAGCGGGAGCGTGGCCAGCGCCACGTGGGTCGACGGATCGTCCACCGGGATGAGCCTGGGCACCACGAAGGCGCAGTTCACGAACAGGTTCGAATGGGTGAGCTCGGCGCCCTTGGGCTTGCCCGTGGTCCCCGAGGTGTAGAGGATGACGGCGGTCTGGTCGGCCGGCGTCTGCTCGAGGTGCGGCAGCGGAGCCGCTGCGATCATCTCGGCGAGGCTTCCGAAGCCCTCGCCCGCGGCCACCACCAGGGGGACGCCGGCCGCGGCCGCGCCTTCCCGGGCCGGATCGCCGAACAGCGGATGGGCGATCAGCAGCCGGGAGCCCGAGTCGTTGAGGAAGTACTCGACCTCGGGCGCCGCGGCGAGCACGTTGATCGGGACGACCACGGCCCCGGCGTACAGGATTCCGAAGTAGGCGATGGTGAACTCGGGCACGTTGGGCAGCAGCAGCGCCACGCGGTCGCCGGGCTGGATGCCCCGATCGCGCAAGCTGGCCGCGACCCCGCGCGCCGCGCGGTCGAGCTCGGCGTAGGAGGTTGCGCGATCCCCCAGCTTGAGGACCGTGCGCTCCGGGTGCGCAGCCGCGCTCGCTTCGAGGATGGTGCCGAGATTCAGGGCCATGACGCGCCTCCGTTCCGTTCCCCCGCCGCCCTATTCTGGCCCAGGCTCCGCACGAGCGCCGCCTCGCTCGATTGAACGCAGCCGGCCGCTGTGATTGCATCCAGCCGGCACGAGGCGTGCCGAGGGGCGCGGCAGGGTGAAGGACGCCGCGGGGCGAAGGACGCCGCAGGGTCAAGGACGCGGAAGGGCGAAATGGAAGACCGCAGAGCGAGCCACGAGACCGCCGGCCCGGGACCCGGCCCGGGCCGGGCACAGGGGCCGGAGCAGCCCGACGGCGGCGACCGGCGGGCCCTGGTGCTGCTCGGCCTGGGAGCGGCGGCCGGCCTCGCCCTGGCCGCCTGGAGCCTCGTCGCCCCGGGAGAGGCGGCCGATGCCCCCCTGCCGGCGGGCGTGGTCGCCCGGGTCAACGGCGCGCCCATCCGCATCGAGGACTACCGGCGGCTCGTCGACGGGCTCGAGCGGGACATGCGGGGCCCGATCGACGAAGCCCGTCGGCGGCACGTGTTGGACCGGATGATCGAGGAGGAGCTGCTGGTCCAGCGGGCCATCGCCCTGGGCCTCGCGCGTCTCGACCGCAAGGTCCGCGGCGAGCTCACCAGCTCGGTGATCCAGTCGGTGGTGGCGGCCGCCGAGGACCGGACGCCCTCCGAATCGGAGCTGCGCGAGTTCTACGAGGAGAACCGGGCGTTCTTCTCCATGCCTCCGCGCCTGCGCGCCCGCCAGGTGTACCTGCGGCGCCCGCCCCGGGGCCGGGCGGCCTCGGAGGCGGAGACGGCTGCGATCCGGCAGCGGGCGGAGCAGGCGCGCGCGCTCCTCGCCGGGGGCGAGCCCTTCGAGGTGGTGCGCGCCGGCTTCGGAGACGACGAGATCTCGCCCATTCCGGACACCCTGCTGCCGCCGGCCAAGCTGCGCGAGTACGTGGGCCCGTCGGTGACCGCGGCCGTGCTCGAGCTCGAGGAAGGAGCCTTCAGCGAGCCGCTCGAGACCAGCGTGGGCTTCCACGTGCTCCAGCTCGTGGAGCGCGAGCCCGAGCGGATTCCCGACTTCGAGACCATCGTGTCCCAGGTGGCCGCCGAGTGGCGCCGCCGCGCCGGGGACGCGGCGCTCCGCGCCTACCTCGCCGAGCTGCGCCGCGAGGCCGACGTGAGTGTGACCGACGACCTCCCCTGAGCTCCGGTTTCCCGGGTTCGCCGCCGGCGTCGTGGTCTCGATCACGTGCTGTCCGGCGTACCCCGCCGATGACTCCTCGCGAACGGCGTCCCTGAGACACGGCGCCCATCCGGGAGGAGGAACGATGTTCAATCGAGCGCACTCGAGGGCCGGCACGCTGCTGGTGATCGGACTCACGATGATCGGGCTCTCGTCGCTCGTCGGCTGCGACGGCATGGGCGAGGTCAAGGTCAAGATCCCCGACTACGCGAGCGCCCAGGTGAGGGGCGTCACGCTCTGGAGGCAGGCCCAGAGCGGTGAGTTCGTCCCCCAGACGATCTTCGAGCTGGGCGAGCTGGTCGTCCACGGCGGCGTGGAGTACGTCCAGTACACCGTCGAGGACGACCGGTTCGAGCTGGGCGTCCCGCTGGCGGCGCCGGTGACCCGCGACCCCGACGAGCCCGAGGCCCTGATCGTGCACCTGACCGTGCTGACCAGCGGCCAGTCGACGGTGCTCAAGGCCTCCACCTTCAACGAGGCCGGCGAGTCGAGCCTCTCCACGCAGACGACCGAGATCTCGGTCTAGGAGCCCGGACCGGATCTCCTAGTCGCGGACCAGGAGCATGCAGCCGCCGAGGGGTCCGCCCCCGGCGGCTGCCACCGCGACCCTCGGGTCGCCCGACACCTGGCGCTCGCCCCCGTCCCCCCAGAGCTGCACGCACGCCTCGTGAAGGAATCCGTAGCCGTGCAGGCGGCCGGCGGACAGCTGACCGCCGTGGGTGTTCAGCGGAAGCTCTCCGTCGAGCGCGATACGCCGGCCGCCTTCGATGAACGAACCGCTCTCGCCCTTCCCGCAGAACCCCAGCGACTCGAGCCACGACATGGCCAGGAAGCTGAAGCCGTCGTAGAGCTGGGCGACGTCCACGTCCGCCGGCCGCAGGTCGGTCCGCTTCCACAGCATCTCGCCCGCGTCGCGCATGGCCATGGTGGTGAGGTCGTCGAACTGGTCCCAGGAAGGCCGGCCGTGGAGGGCCGAGCCGACGGCCTCGACGCGCAGGGGCGGCCGTCGCAGGTCGCGGGCGGCCTCGAGGCTCGAGACCACCACCGCAGTGCAGCCGTCGACGGGCACGTCGCAGTCGTACAGCACGAAGGGCGTCGAGATGATGCGCGCCGACAGGTAGTCGTCGAGACTCAGGGGCTCGCGGTACACCGCCTTCGGGTTGCGCGCAGCGTTGCGCCGGCCGTTGAGGGCGATCTGCGCCATCTGCTCCCGGGTCGTGCCGAACTCGAAGAAGTGGCGGCGGGCGAACATGGCGATCCAGCAGGCGGCCGACGCGGCGCCGAAGGGCAGCGTCCACTGCATGAACCCGCTGGCGCGGAAGCGCCCTCCCCCGCCGGACCCGATCCCGGCCCTGCGCCCGCCTCCCTGGGCGGTCGACTCCCACACGGTGCGGAAGCAGAGCACGTGCCGAGCCAGCCCGGTGGCGACGGCGGCGCAGGCGTTGATGACCGAGCCGAGCTGCCCGGGCAGCTCGGGACCTCCACTGAACCAGTCGAGGTCGAGACGCAGGGCGTCCTGGACCTCGACGACGCCGGCCCCGGTGAACCCCGGGGCGCCGGGCAGGTTGCCGCCCGGGTAGGTCGAGAGCCCGTCGATGTCGGAGCGATCGAGGCCGGCGTCGGCGATCGCCTCGAGGCAGGCGTCCACGGTCAGCGCGAGCGGATCGCGGTTCAGGCGGCGGCCCACGTCGGACTGGCCGATCCCGGTCACGGCGCACTTGCGCTCCTGCGCCTCCATCGGGGTCATGTCGCCACCGGCGCGAACAGCGGGATGAAGATGCCCTCGTCGCGCTCCTCGAAGCGGACCTCGACGGGCATGCCGATCTCGACGTCGCCGGGTCCGCAGTCGACCAGGTTCGTCATGAGCCGCAGGCCCGACTGCGCCTCCAGCTCGACGATGGCGATCAGGTAGGGCGGATCGAAGCCGGGGATCCAGGGCTGGTGGTTCTCGGTCCAGGTCAGCACCCGTGCCCGGCCGGAGACCGCTCGCGGCGCCAGCTCGCGCCCCAGGCATGCGGGACACACCGGCGCCGGCGGATGCACCAGGGTCGCGCAGGCCTCGCAGGCCAGGAAGCGCAGCTCGCCCTGGGCTCCCCCGGTCCAGAAGTGCTCGTTCTCCGGCGTCACCTGGGGCAGGATCCGGAACGGCCGCCCCTCGCCTTCGCTGTTCTCGCTCACGCGCTGGCTCCCCTGGCCGCCGCACCCCCGTGCGGGAGGCGCGGGTCTTGCTGGCGTTCGAGCCCGGCCATGCCGCTCCGAGACACGACGACTCCGGTCGGCGGGTGGGCGGTCCGGACATCCGGCGCACGACCCGGGACTCCGGCGGTCGGCCCGAAGCGCTCCGGTCCGAACGAGGACCCTAGGGCGCCTCGCGGCCGGTCAGCGTGCGATAGAGGATCCGCGCCGAGCTCTCGATGAGGTCCTCGCGGGTCACACCCAGGGCCGCGAGCTCGCTGTGATAGGCGGCCAGCCGCTCCAGGATCGCGGACATCGCCGCGGCCACCGCGTCCGGGTGGACGCCCGGCGCCAGCACACCGTCGGCGATCCCGCTCTCGATCCGCCGGGACAGCGCCCCCAGCACCGGCCCGAGCGTCTGCGCACGCACGCGCGCGAAGCGTTCGTCGCCTTCGTCCGCGGCCATGTTGCGGAACCGCAGGACGGCCTGGTGTTCGTCCCAGTGCCGGATGAAGGCATCGACCACCGCGCGCGCGCGAGCCAGGCCTTCCGCCTCGGCCCACGGCTCCTCGATCAGGTGCACCACCGCGGGCATCTCTTCGGAGGCCCGCTTCGCCAGGGCCAGCAGGACGTCTTCCACGTCCTTGAAGTACTGATAGAAGGTGGCCGGTGAGGTGTCGACCGCCCTGGCGATGTCCACCACCTTGAGATCGCGCGCCCGGGTCCTGGCGAGGAGCGCCTCGCTGGCGTCCAGCAGTCGCTGCCGGGTGCCCAGGGCTCGCGGCCCGAGGACCCGGCCGCTCTGGTCGACGATCGGATCGGCGATCTTCTTCTCCGCGGTCGTCACGGCGGCTCATGGTATCCCAGCGCCCGGTGGGTCGCGTCGGTGCGCCCGCTACTTCGCGACCGGCGCGGTCAACGCCGAGGCGAGCTGCCGGGTGATGTCCGCGGCCGTCACCGGACGCGGCTCGTCGGTGGGCGGCCTGCCCCCATGACTCCGGAGCGACAGGTCCACGCCCACCGCCTCGGCCCGGAGCGCCCCCACCGTGCACTGCTCCCGGGGCCGGTGGGCGAACGCGTCGAGCCTGAACTCCCGGAGCGCGTTGGCGTGGGTGATCTGCTCGATCTCGGGGTCCGGCACGCCGTCGAAGCAGCGGGCGAGCCTCTCCGGCGACTCGGGCCAGGTGGTGTCCGAATGGGGGTAGTCACACTCCCAGGTGATGGTGTCGATGCCGACGTCGTGGCGCAGCTTGATGCCCACCGGGTCGTCGATGAAGCAGGTGATGACCTGGTCGCGGAAGACGTCGCTCGGCTTGCGTCCCCCGAAGTCCTGGTTCGTCCACTGGTGATGGTGCTCGAAGACGTAGTCGACGCGGTCCAGGAAGTAGGGGATCCAGCCGATCCCCCCCTCGCTGAGCGCGAACTTGAGCCGGGGGTAGTCGCGCAGCACCTGGGACCAGACCAGGTCGGCGGCACAGCTCGCGATGCTCATGGGCGAGGTCGTGATCATCACGTCCACCGGTGAGTCCATGGTCGTGAACTGCATGCCGGAGGCCGAGCCGATGTGGATGCACACGACGCTGCCCTCGTCGCTGCACGCCTCCCAGAGCGGGTTCCAGTAGTCGCTGTGGAGGCTCGGGAAGCCCACCTTCTCGGGGTTCTCGGTGAAGCTCACCGCGTGGCAGCCCTTCTTCGCCGCCCGGCGGACTTCGTCGGCGGTGAGCTTCGGGTCCCAGAGCGCGGGCAGGACCAGGGGGATGAACCGGCCCGGGTAGGCGCCGCACCACTCGTCGACGTGCCAGTCGTTGTAGGCCTGGAGCATCACCCGGGCCAGCTCCTTGTCCTCCTGGCGGGCCCAGAGTGCACCGCAGAACGACGGGAACGACGGGAAGCAGATCGAGGCGAGCACGCCGTTGGCGTTCATGTCGCGGATGCGCTCGTGGACGTCGTAGCAGCCGGGCCGGAGCTGGTCGAAGCTGGTGGGCTCGACGCCGTACTCCTCGGGCGGGCGCCCCACCACCGCGTTGAGGCCGATGTTGGGCAGCTGCGCGCCCTCGAACATCCACACGTCCACGCCGTCGGCCTTGCGCACCACCTTGGGCGCGCGCGCCTTCCACTCCGGCGTGAGGTGCTGGTCGAAGAGGTCCGGGGGCTCGACCACGTGGTCGTCGACGCTCACGAGGATCATGTCTTCGGTCCGCATGGAAGCTCCAATCGTCGCATGCGTCGCATGCGTCGCATGGGTCGCACGCGTCGGGTGGGGAGCCGGAGCCGGGCGCGGCCGCGCTGCGACTCGCCCCCACCACCGATCTGACGGGGCGTCAGATAGACTAACCGCGAACCGGGCCGGCTGTAAAGCGGAGCCGGTTGGCCGGGGCGCCTGTCCCGAGGGGTGTAGAATCGCGCTCCGTGAGGAGGAGTCGGCCCCGGGGCGGCTCCGCCTCGAATCACGCTCGAGGAGCCATCAGCATGTCCCTTTCAGGAAGGATCGCCCTGGTGACGGGCGGCAGCCGCGGCATCGGCCGGGCCATCGCCCTGGCCCTGGCGGAGGACGGAGCCGACGTCGCCGTCAACTACGCCCGGGACGAGACCGCGGCGGGCGAGACCGTGGAGGCCATCCGCGCCCTGGGCCGGCGCTCGGGCGCCTTCCGCGCCTCGGTCGAGGACCCCGAGGCCTGCGAGGCGATGGTGCGCGCCGTGGCTCGGGATCTGGGCGACGTCGATCTCCTGGTGAACAACGCGGGCATCGCGAGCCGGGGGCACAGCGTCCAGCGGACCGATCCCGCCGAGCTCCTGCGGGTGATGCAGATCCACGCCCTGGGTCCCCACCACCTCTGCCAGCTCGTCCTGCCCGGCATGAAGCAGGCCCCCCGCGGCGACATCATCATGATCTCGTCGGTCGCGACCCTCCACCACCACGAGGGCGGCGCGCCCTACAACATGGCCAAGGCGGCGATGGAGTCGCTGGCGTTCACCCTGGCCAGCGAGGTCCGCAAGCACGGCATCCACGTGAACGTGGTGGCTCCGGGCCTGGTCGAGACCGAGATGGGCCGGCGGCTGGTGAAGGCCACGTCGGGCGTCGAGGACCTCCGCGCCATCGACGCCGCCATGCCCTTCGGCCGGGTCTGCCAGCCCGAGGACATCGCCGGCGCGGTGCGCTTCCTGGTCTCCGACGCCGCCGGCTACATCACGGGCGAGAAGCTCAACGTCCACGGCGGGGGCCAGTGAGGCCCGGGCCGGCCGTGCGCTAGCCTCGGTGCGTCATGAGGGAGACCCTGCTTTCCTTCTTCGAGCCCCCGATCAGCACGGAGCCGGCCCAGAGCACCGCCAAGCTCGCCTGGATCGTCCGGCTCCGCTGGATCGCGCTGCTCGCCCAGCTGGGGACCATCCCGCCGGCCCTGGAGACCCGACTCCTGGAGCGCGAGCTGGTGCCCTACTACCTGGGGGTCATCGTCGCGCTCGCGGGGGTGAACGTGCTCACCCGGGCCACGTGGCTGCGTCGCTCGGGCCCGGTCCCCCCCCACGTGGTGCTCCTCCAGCTGGGCGCGGACATCGCCGCGCTCTCGGGGCTGCTGGCGCTCACCGGGGGAGCCTGGAACCCCCTGGTTCCGATCCTGTTCGTGCATGCGGGCATCGGTGCGCTGCTGCTCGAGGGCGAGCAGAGTCTCTTCTTCTTCGCGCTGCTGATCGGCTCCCTGGTCCTGCTCCAGGTCTTCTCCCACATCCCGCCGGGGCTCCACGGGAAGCTCGTTCCGGCCACGATCCTGTTCCCGGCCCAGCTCCTGGTGGCCCTCGTGTTCTGGATCCTCACGGCCTGGCTGTCGCGCACCTTGAACGCGCTGCACCACCAGTTCGCGATGAACCGCGAGCACAAGACGCGCATCGACCGCCTGCGCGCCGTGGGCGCGCTGGCCGCGGGTCTGTCCCACGAGTTCGCGACGCCGCTCAACACCGCGCAGCTCAAGCTGGCGCGCCTGGGCCGACGCCACGACCTGGGCGCGGACCCCGACCACCAGACGGCCACCGAGGCCCTCCGCCGCTGCGGGGACGTGCTCCGGCACATGGCCGGCGCGCCGCTCAGTCCGGAGGGCCTCGACCTCGAGGTGGTGGACGTGGGCGAGCTGGTGCGCCAGGTCTGCGACAGTCTCTCCCAGGGTCCGGACGGGACGACCATCGACTGCAGGACCGAGCCGGGGGCGGGCCGGGAGGCGCTCCTGCCCACCCTCGCCTTCTCCCAGGCCCTCATCAACCTCATCGACAACGCCGCCGAGTCGGGCGACGAGGAGGGTCCGATCGAAGTGCGGGTGTCCCAGGACCGCGACCGCATCGACGTGTCGGTGCTCGACCGCGGCATCGGCTGGCCCGACGTGGTGCGCGCGCACCTGGGCCAGCCCTTCGTGACGACCAAGCCCGACGGAGTGGGTCTGGGTCTGTACTTCGTCCACACCCTCGCCGAGGCGGTGGGCGCGGAGTTCCGGGTGGACGACCGGAGCGACGGCGGCGCCATCGCGACCATCTCGCTGCCGGCGGCGGCCGGGGCAGCCGCGGAGGCCGCCCGATGAGCGACGGGACGCCCCATCTGCTGATCGTCGAGGACGATCCGCGCTTCGCCGACACCCTGCGCGGGGAGTTCACGGACCGCGGCTACGCGGTCTCGGCCGTCGAGAGCCTGGCGGATCTCGAGACCCTGACCGCGGACCGGGTGGACCGCGCCGTCGTCGACCTCCGCCTGCGGCGGGACAGCGGACTCGACGCCCTGTCCCAGATCAAGGAGCGCTGGCCCGAGGCGAGCGTGGTGGTGCTGACGGGGTACGGCAGCATCGCCACGGCGGTCCAGGCCGTGAAGCTGGGCGCCCACAACTACCTGACGAAGCCGGTCGACATCGACCAGATCGAGAGGGCCTTCCAGGGCGCGCCGGGCATCGACATCCAGGAAGAAGAGCCCAGCGAGGGCGAGCCCGCCGAGTTCCAGACCCTCGCCCGCCACGAACGCGAGTACATCGAGTACGTCCTCGCCGAGTGCGACGGCAACATCAGCCAGGCGGCGCGGCGCCTGGGTCTCCACCGGCAGAGCCTCCAGCGCAAGCTCCGCAAGTACACACCCCACACCTGACGCGCTCGCGCCCGGGCCGGGTCTGGTCGGGCCTGGTCCGGTCCGGTCCGGTCCAGTCCAGTCCAGTCCAGTCTGGAAGCTGCGGACGCCTCGCGGGCCTAGGCGATGACGCCTTCGTCGCGGAGCGAGTGGATCTCGGCCGCGTCGAGCCCCCAGTCTGCGAGGGCGTCGTCGGTGTCGTGACCGGCCTCGACCGCCGGCCCGCGGACCCTGCCCGGTGTGCGGGAGAAGCGCGGCGCGGGCGCCGGCTGGCGGGTGCCTTCCACGTCGACGAAGACCTCCCGCGCGCGGTTGTGTTCGTGGTCCCGGGCCTCGTCGAGCTCGAGCACCGGCGCGAAGCAGACGTCGCGTCCCTCGAACGCCCGACACCATTCGTCCCGGGTCCGGGTCTTGAAGATGCGCGCGAATCGCGCCTTCGTGGCCGGCCAGGCGCTGCGGTCGAGGGGGTGCGGCATCTCGGCGGCGTCCAGGCCGAGGACCTCGAGGAGCGCCGCGTGGAACTGGGGCTCGAGGGAGGCGATCGACACGAAGCGGCCGTCGGCGGTCTCGTAGACGTCGTAGTCGGGTGCGCCGCCGTCCAGCAGGTTGGTTCCGCGCTCGAACTGGAAGCCGGACTGCTGCATGCCGTGGAGCGACGCGGACAGCACCGCGGCGCCGTCGAGCATGGCCGCGTCCACCACCTGACCCCGGCCGGAGCGGCCGCGCTCGATGAGCGCGCAGGTGATGCCGTAGGCGAGCAGCATGCCTCCGCCGCCGAAGTCGCAGACCAGGTTGAGCGGCGGCACCGGGGGCTGCCCCGCCCGGCCGATGGCCGACAGCGTTCCCGAGAGCGCCAGGTAGTTGAGATCGTGCCCGACGCTCCGGGCCAGGGGCCCGTCCTGGCCCCAGCCGGTCATGCGCCCGTACACCAGCCGCGGGTTGCGCTCGAGGCACGGCTCGGGACCCAGCCCCAGGCGCTCCATCACGCCGGGCCGGAAGCCCTCGATGAGCGCGTCGCTGCGCTCGAGCAGACGCAGGAGCAGCTCGACGCCCTCGGGCCGCTTGAGGTCGACCGCCGCGTTCGGGCGACCGCGGTTCAGGACGTCGAGCTCGGGCCGGGCATACGGGCCGCCCGTCCGGGCCCGGTCGACGCGGTCGATCCGCAGCACGTCCGCACCCATGTCCGCGAGCATCATGGCCGCGAAGGGTCCGGGACCGATCCCGACGATCTCGACGATGCGCAGCCCGGCGAGCGGTCCCATGTGGCTTCCCTCCCGGGCGACCGGCTGCGAGGCGCCGCGCCGGCCGCTTGGTGGAACATGTTCTACCATCCGCCCGACGCGGCTGCCATCGCGCAGCGGGAGACGACCATGAAGCGATTCGAAGACAAGGTGGCGTTGGTGACCGGCGCCGCTTCGGGCATCGGCCGGGCGACCCTCCTGCGCCTGGCGTCCGAGGGCGCCGCGCTCTTTGCCACCGACGTCCAGTCCGAGGCCCTGGAGAGCGCCGCCAAGGAGGCGCGCGAGCTGGGGGCGCGCGTGGAGGCGCGGGTGGCCGACGTGGGCGACGAGTCCCAGGTAATCGATGCGGTGGGGAGCTGCGTCTCCGAGCTCGGCGGGCTCGACGTGCTCTGCAACATCGCCGGCATCCTGCGCTTCGACCACACCCACGAGGTCGGCCTCGACGACTGGAGCCGCATCCTCACCATCAACCTCACGGGCACGTTCCTCATGTGCCGCGAGTCGATCCCGCACCTGCTGGCGCGCAGGGGCAACATCGTGAACATGTCGTCGACGGCGGCGCTGGCGGGTCACGCCTGGGCCGCCCCCTACGCCGCGTCCAAGGGAGGAGTGCTCGGCCTCACCTCCACCCTGGCCATCGAGTACGGGAAGCAGGGGCTGCGGGCCAACGCCATCTGCCCGGGCTCGATCTCCACGCCCATCCAGGAGGCGTTCCGGCTGCCGGAGGGCGGCGACATGAAGCTCATCCGCCGCATCATGCCGCTGGACGAGTTCAGGGGACCCGAGAGCGTGGCGTCGGTGGTGGCCTTCCTGGCCTCGAGCGACGCCGCCCACATCAACGGCGAGCACGTGCGCGTGGACGGCGCGACCCTCTCCTGAGGCCGGACCGTGGCGCGGCTCAGCGCCAGCCCTGGCGCAGCCTCCGCTCGGTGAAGAGGCGCTCGTCGATCTCGTCGGGGTACTCGACCTCGTCGAACTCGAAGACGGTCTGGTGGTCCTTCAGGTGGTCGACCACGTGGATGCGGTGGGTCGTCCAGATGCCGTCGACCGGGCGGATCTCCCCGGCGCGCACGGTCTTCAGGTGGCGCCCGGCGCGGTTCCAGTACTTCGACCGGCGCACCATGCGGATCTCCGGATCGATGCAGTACTCCACCCGCGAGTAGCCCAGCTCGCTCGACACCCGGTCGTCGACGGGCGTGGCGGTCACCGCGAGACAGGCGTGGCCGTCGACCTCGCCGTCGCCCGCCGGTGTGCGCTCGAAGCCGTAGTCCTCCACCGCGATCCGCGATCCCTTCTTCACCTCCTCGTAGGACAGGTCCGTCCCCAGGAAGGCCCCTCCGCGGTCGGCGCTGGCGATCCGCCGGGAGCGCCGCAGCGCCGGCAGGTAGAGCCACTGATCGTCCTCGCGGCCCGCCTCGGCGTAGTCGAAGGTGAGAAAGGCGGTGTCGCGGATGGTCCTGGGCGACTCGTAGAAGACCGCGAGCTTGCGGTCGTCGCCCTCGTTCATGCGGAAGAAGCGGGCGACCCGCTCGCGCTCGTTGCCGCGACGGTCGATCAGCTGCATGGCGACCCGGCTCGTCGCGAACCGGCCTTCGTCGCGCTGGTTGACCTGCTGCACGAGAGCATCGCCCGACGGCCCTTCCGCCAGCACGGGAGCCGCGAGGAGCAGCAGCCCCAGGAGCGCCCCGGCCGCTCGCCTGCCGATTCGAACCCGCATCAGATCTCCCACTTCATCCCCACGACCGCCCGATCGGCCTGGTCGAACTGGCCGAAGGCGCCGAAACGGCTGCCATGGAAGACGTCCACGCCGACCCACGTCGAGATCGTGTCCGTCCAATCGTAGACGACCTTGGGACGCACGAGACCATCCCCGTGATTCACGTTCCAGAGCCAGATCAGCTCCAGCTTCAACGTGTCGTGCAGGAAGCGCCGCTGGGCGAAGAGCGTGAAGGTGGTGTCCACCCGGTCGCGGATCAACCCCGAGTTGGTCGAGGTGAGCACACTCTGGAAGAGCTGGAAGCTGACCAGGCTGTCCCGGAAGCCGTACCAGTCCAGCCCCAGCACGTACAGGAACTCCTCGCTCTCGGCCACGCCGTCGCCCCGGTCCGCGGTGAAGTAGCGGTCGGTGGAGAACGCGACCTCGCTGCGGATCGCCAGGTCTCCGAAGGCGTTGCTGGCCGTCGCGCCCACCAGGTGCGTACGCTTGTAGCGCGGGGTGACGGTGGCCACGGGCCCGGTGGGCGTGAGCGCCACCTCGGCGAAGAACGCCGGTACGTCGTAGTAGTGATAGAGGTAGTTGACGCTCACGTCCCAGCCGAAGAGGAAGCCCTTCACCCGGGCCCCCGCGTCCGAGTCCTCGAAGAAACGACCGGGGCGCCGGGTGCTGCGGAAACGCCCCTCGACTCCCGGCGGAGCCACCGGCACGAGCTCGGGCGCGGAGAAGCGGAAGACGCCTCCGTTCTCCGGTCCGACGAAGTCGTGGTAGGTCTTGTCCGGGATCCACAGCACCTGGAGGGCCCAGTCGCCGATCGCCGCCTCGAGGTTCGCGGTCCACAGGGGAATCCGCGAGTCCTCGAAGTCGCGGAGGATGAACTCCCGGAAGCTCTGGGGGTTCACGACGTCGAGCACCTTGAGGCCGTCCGCCTGCCCCCACACCACCTGCTGCTTGCCGAGGATGAAGTGCAGGGGCCCTGCGTCGCCGGCCACGTAGAGCTCGCGCAGCTCCGCCTCCAGCCGATCGCCCGTCGCCGCCCGCCGGCTCGCGTCGCTGCGCTCCTTCTGGCTCGGATGGCCGCGCTCGAGCTGGTCCCAGCCGTCGCCGCGCGCGCGCCCGATGGCCGTGAGGGACATGTCGAAGGGGAGCTCGATCTCCACCTCGGGCGAGATCTCGAGCTCGAACTTCTGGGTGGGCCCCTGGTTCCAGCCGCCGGCGTACTCGAGGCGGGACGCGAGGCCGGGCCGGATCCGCTCTCCCATCCGGGACCAGACCGACCCGGACTCCGGGGCGCTCCCGGACCCCGCCCACGCCGGCCCGCCGGTCGCCGTGAGGAGCCCACACGTCAGGAGGAGTTCACACGTCAGGAGAAGCTCACACGTCAGGAGAAGCCCACACACGGTCGTGGCGACCGGCCGCGCAGCGCGGCCCGGCCACCCCGATCTCGAGGCCCCCCGCAGCGCGTCCGCACCCGGCGAGACGGCGCGCGCCTCCCCTTGCCCCCGCATCCCCATGCCCTACTCATACCGATTCGCCGATACCGCGACCACCGACGGGTCCCGGGACGGCTTCCCGGTGGGCTGCAGGCGTGCGAGACTCTCCCCGTGCGAATGCTCCCGCGCGTTCCCCTCGTGGTGGCCGCCCTGGCCTGCAGCGGCCTCGCCCTGGCCGGGCCCACCGCCGCGGCCGGAGACTCCGCGCAGCAAGGCCGCGTCTTCGTGATGGGTGTGGACGGGGGCTCCTGGAACGTCATCGACGCCATGGCGGCCGCCGGCGAGCTGCCCCACCTCTCGCGGCTGATGGCCCGGGGAGCCAGCGCGAGGCTCGCCACCGTCGAGCCGGTGAGCTCGCCCGTGGTCTGGACCAGCATCGCCACGGGCCGCAGCCCCGAGCACACCGGCGTCACCGACTTCTTCGCGACCCGGCTCCACATCCGCGTGCCGACGGCCTACGAACGGCTGGCCGGCGACGGGGTGCGCGTCGGCCTCTACGACGTGCTGATGACCTGGCCGCCCCGCACGTTCCCCGGCGGCTTCGTGATCCCCGGCTGGCTGCGGCGCGATGAGACCGTCACGCCGCCCGACGTCTGGCAGCGCGCCGGCGTCGCCGCCTACGCCAACCACTACCAGGACCTCCTCTCCTCCGAGGACTACCTGGCCCTGGCCCGAGAGGACGTGGCGCGCAAGCCGGGAAACTTCCTGGCCCTGGCCCGCGCCTTCGACCTGGAGGTCGGCGCCTTCACGATCTACGCCCCGGACATGACCTCCCACCGCTTCTGGCACGCCGCCTACCCCGACGCGTTCGCCGAGCTCGACGGCGAGGAGGGCCTGGAGCACGGGGAGGCCGTCGCCGACGCCTATCGGGGAGTCGACACCGCCGCGGGCGCCGTGTCCGCCGCGCTCCGGCCGGACGACGCGCTGATCATCGTCTCCGACCACGGGTTCCGGGCCCGGGAGGAGGGACTGCGAAACGTCTGGGTGTCGCGCTCGGCGGAGATCCTGGCCCTGGGTGATCTCTTCCCGGAGCGCGATCGCTTCCGGATCGTGGGCGGCTTCGGCGCGATCACCCTGCGCGTCCACCCGGCCCCCGACGACTCGGCCGAGTCGGTCGCCGAGCGCGACGCGCTCGTCGAGCGCCTGGTCGCGCACCTGCGCTCCCTGCGCGATCCCGAAGGCGAGCCGGTCTACCGGGCGGTGCTGTCCGTCGACGGGCTCGGCCGCCCGGAGAGCGCTCCCCGCGGATGGCTCGAGTCGGCGTGGCAGTGGGCGGTCCGGACCGGGCTGCGCCTGGCGTTCCACGTCCAGAGCCGCGACGGCGGCCACGCGACGGTCTTCGCGCTGCCCCACGACGACCGGCTCGCCGCGCTCTGGCCGGGCGGGGAGATCGAGGCGGCGGGCCGGCGCGTGCCGGTCTCGCGCGTCTTCCAGCGCCAGCGCTTCTCGGGCGCGCACGATCCGATCGGCATCTTCATCGCCGCCGGCGGTCCGTTCGCCGCGGTGGCCGAGCGCGGCGACGTCTCGGTCCTCGACGTGGCCCCCCTGCTCTTCCATCTGAGCGGCCGGGGCATCCCCGACGATCTCGAGGGCCGACTGCCCGGCGAGCTGCTCGACCCGGCGTGGCTGGGCGCGCACCCGCCGCGCACGGTGGAGGCCGCCGTCTATCCCGGACTGCCGGCGGGACATCCGGCGGCACGGGCGCCCGCGGCGCCCGCGGACGACGGGAGCGGGGAACCGACCGGAGAGCTGGTCGAGAAGCTCCGGGCCCTCGGCTACGTGGAGTGACCCGCCCCGACTACTCGTCGGTCACGCAGCCCTCGGACGCGCTCTTCACGTTCTTGATGTACTTGTAGAGCGTTCCGCGGGTGGCCTTGAGCGGCGGCGCGGTCCAGGCGGCGCGCCGCTTCGCGATCTCGGCGTCGGACACCTCGAGGGCCAGCAGGTTCTGCTTGGCGTCGATGGTGACGGTGTCGCCGTCGCGCACGAGCGCGATGGGACCGCCCTCCTGCGCCTCCGGCGTCACGTGGCCGATGATGAAGCCGTGGCTCCCGCCGGAGAAGCGTCCATCGGTGATGAGCGCCACGTCCTTCTCGAGCCCCGCGCCCACGATGGCCGAGGTGGGCGTCAGCATCTCGGGCATGCCGGGCCCGCCCTTGGGACCCTCGTAGCGGATCACCACGACGCTGCCCTTGCGGATCTCCTTGCGCTCGAGCGCCGCGAGCATGTCCTCTTCGCAGTCGTAGACCTGGGCGGGGCCGGAGAAGGAGAGCCCCTCCTTGCCCGTGATCTTCGCGACCGCTCCTTCGGGTGCGAAGCTCCCGTAGAGGATCTGGATGTGGCCGTTGGGCAGGACCGGGTCGTCCCAGGGTCGGATCACCGCCTGCCCGTCGGCCAGGCCCGGCAGATCGGCCACGTTCTCGGCCAGGCTGCGGCCCGTGACGGTGAGGCAGTCGCCGTCGAGGGCGTCGTGCTCGAGGAGCAGCTTGATCACCGCCGGCGTGCCGCCCACGTCGTGGAGGTCCTCCATCACGTACCGGCCGCTCGGCTTCAGGTCGGCGAGGAAGGGCGTGCGGTCGCTCACCTTCTGGAAGTCGGCCAGGCTGAGCTCCACTCCGGCCGCCCGGGCCATGGCGATGAGGTGCAGGACCGCGTTGGTGGACCCGCCGAGGACGGTCACCACCACCATCGCGTTCTCGAACGCGGCGCGGGTCATGATGTCGCGGGGCTTGATGTCCCGCTCGAGCAGGTTGAGGATGGCCGGGCCGACCTTCAGGCACTCCTCGCGCTTGCCCGGATCGAGCGCGGGAATGCTCGAGCTGTAGGGCAGGGACATGCCGAGCGCCTCGATGGCCGATGCCATGGTGTTGGCGGTGTACATGCCGCCGCAGGCGCCCGCCCCGGGGCAGGCGTGGCGCACGATGTCCTCGCGCTCGTCCTCGTCGATGCGCCCGGCGATGTACTCGCCGTAGCTCTGGAACGCCGACACGATGTCGAGCGGGCAGTTCTTGCGGCCGTAGCCGGGCTTGATGGTGCCGCCGTAGACCATGATCGACGGGCGGTCGACGCGCGCCATGGCGATGAGACAGCCCGGCATGTTCTTGTCGCAGCCCGGGATCGACACGTTGGCGTCGTACCACTGGGCGCACATCACGGTCTCGATCGAATCGGCGATCAGGTCCCGGGACTGCAGCGAGTAGCTCATGCCCTCGGTGCCCATGGACATGCCGTCGGAGACCCCGATGGTGTTGAAGCGCATGCCCACCAGGCCGGCCGCCTCCACCCCTTCCTTGACGGCGGCCGCCAGCTGGTCGAGGTGCATGTTGCAGGAGTTGCCCTCGTACCAGACGCTCGAGATGCCCACCTGGGGCTTCGACATGTCCTCGGGCGTGAGCCCCGTGGCGTAGAGCTGGGCCTGGGAGGCGCCCTGGGACTTCTCCTGGGTGATGCGGCGGCTGTAGCGATTGAGGGGTCCGGTCATCGGGGATTCCTGTGGCGCGCGTTGCGGGGTTCTCGAGAATGGAGGAAGAGGCAGTCTAGCGGTCCGTCTCGCGGGCGTCTCCCGGGGCGGCTCCCGGGCATCTCCCAGGCGACGGGACGCCGGGAGCGTCCGCGCCGCCGGGGCGAGCGGGACGCCGAAGCGAGCCGGAGGGTCTGGGCGAGCTCGACGGACGGGGCGGGCGGGACCAGCGGGACGGCCCGGAAACGGGCGGCGAGCGGGACGAGCCGGGCCCGCGGAGCCGGGGAGGCCGCGTTGCGGCCCACCGTGCGAGCCCGGATACTCGCGCCATGGCTTCCGCCCGACGCGGACGGATGGCGGTCGTGGTCCGCTACTTCCCGAAGCTCAGTGAGACGTTCATCGCCCAGGAGATCCGGCTGCTCGAGGAGCGTGGCCTGGCGATCGACGTCTTCGCCATGCCCCGCGACCACCAGGAGCCCGTCCAGCCCGTCGCCCGCTCCCTGCGCGCCCCGATCCGCTACTTCCCCGCTCCCGGCGCCGGTCGCGCCGAGCTGGCTCGCGCCAACCTCCGGGCCTTCGCCCGCCAGCCGCTCCGGTACCTGCGAACCTGGCTGCGGGCCGGGCTCGAGCATCGGAAGCGCCGCGGCCGCAAGCGTCTCCGGCGCTTCTACCAGGCGGGCTGGCTGGCGGCCGGGCCGCCGGGCGGCGGGCCGCCCGCCCACCTCCACACCCACTTCCTCTACGAGCCGTCGGAGATCGGTCGCTACGCGGCCGCCATCGCAGGCGTGCCCCACACCATCGAGGCCCACGCCAAGGACATCTACCTCGCGAAGCCGAAGCTGGTCGCCGAGCTGGTGAACGACGCCGACGCGCTCCTCACCTGCACCGGCTTCGGCGCCGCCTACATCCGCGATCTGCCCGGAGTCGACCCGGACAAGGTGCACGTCGTCTACCACGGCGTGGACACCGAAGCGTTCCAGCCCGCCAGCGGGACCCGGGAGCCGGGCCCCCTGCGGCTCGTCTCGGTGGGAAGACTCGTCGCGAAGAAGGGGTACGACGACGTCCTCGAGGCCCTGTCGATGCTGCGGACCCGGGGCGTCGAGTTCGTCTACGAGATCTACGGGGACGGGCGGCTTCGCGACGCCCTCGAGGAGCGGATCCGCAAGCTGGCCCTCGAGGAGAGGGTCTTCCTGCGCGGGCCGGTCACCCACGACGTGGTGATGGGCGCCCTGCGCGGGTCCGACGTCTTCGTGTGCGGATCGCGCCCCACCGAGGACGGCGATCGCGACGGCATCCCCAACAGCCTCGCCGAAGCCATGGCCTGCGGACTCCCGGCGGTGGCCACCGACGTCTCGGGCATCCCCGAGCTGGTCGAGGACGGGAGGTCGGGGCGGGTGGTGCCGCCGGGCGACCCCGCCGCCCTGGCCGAGGCGCTCCTGGCCATCGCCGGCGACCCGTCCGCCGCCGCCCGACTCGGGCGGCAGGCCCGGGAGCGCGTGCTCTCGGTCTTCGACTGCCGCCGCTGCATCGACGACTGCGCGGACGTGCTGCGCGCCCTGTCGCCGGGCCTGTTCACCGGAACCGACCCGGGCGCCTGAGCCGTCGAGGCCGCCATGAGCGACAGCCCTCTCGTCAGCGTGGTGATGCCCGCCTACGACCGCGAGCGCTACCTGGGCAGGGCGATCGCGAGCCTGCGCGCGCAGACCTTCGAGGACTTCGAGCTGATCGTGGTCGACGACGGGTCGCGCGATGCCACCGCCGAGATCGCCGAGTCCATCGATGACCCGAGGATCCGGGTCGTCCGCAACGCCACGAACCTCGGCGTGTCCGCCTGCCGGAACCTGGGCCTCGACCTCGCCCGGGGCGAGCTCGTCGCCAACCTCGACAGCGACGACGTCGCCGACCCCCGCCGACTGGAGCGGCAGGTGGACTTCTTCCGCGCCCACCCCGAGACGGCGCTGCTCGGCACCTGGGCCTGGCAGATCGACGAGGACGACCGCCGGCTGGGCGCCATCGAGCGTCCGTGGGGCACGGATCGGATCCGCTCCCAGCTGCTCTTCCGCAACTGCTTCAAGAACACGACGGTCATGGGACGCCGGGACGTCCTCGACCGCTACCGCTACCGGGAGGGCTTCCACGTCAACGAGGACGTGGACCTCCACGTGCGCATCGCCCTGGACCACCCGGTCGACAACCTCCCGGAGTGCCTCACCTCCTATCGCAGCCACACGGAGTCGTTGAGCCAGACCGAGCGGCGCGCCACCACCCTGGCGGAGCGCGCGATCGCCGCCTCCCAGCTGGACAGGCTCGGCATCGACCACGACATCAAGGTGCTGCGCCTGCTCCACGATCTGCGCTGGCGCCGCACGCCCCGCTTCGGCCGCAGTCGGCTCGCCCGGGCCGAAGCGCTCCTGCTTCGCCTGTCCGTGGCGAACCGCCGGGTCGGGCTCTACCCGGAGCCCCTGTTCCACCGGGTGCTGTGCCAGCGCTGGTGGCGGGCGTGTCGCCACTCGACGGCGCGGCCCCTGCGGCGGGCCCGCATGTGGGCCACCTCCCCGCTGGCCCGCGGGCTCGGCGGCGCGGCCTGGGACGCCGCCCGGACCCGGCTTCGCGGGCGACCGGCCTGGTAGCGGGCCCGCATCCGACCCTCGGCAGACCTGCCGCGGCGGGCACCTTCAGTTCGACCTGCGGCGGGCCGAAACGCGCCTTGGACGGGCGCGCGCCCGCGAGCGCCTGGGGGACCCATGGAGTTGCGCCGCAGCAACGTCGAGGTCGGCAGGAGCCCCAGCACGGGGCCTCGGCGGCTTCGTGTCGGGACACCAGTCCAACGGGGGTCCACGGCGTCGGGCCCGGGCCGCGGTTGGGGCGGAAGGGGTCACCGGTGATCCGCATCCTCGTCGTCAACGACGCCGGCCTCTGGATTTCGCTCAACCGCCACCTCGCGAGCATGCGGGAGGTCCACCTGTCCGAGGCGCCGTCTCTCGACGCAGGACTCCGGCTCGCGCGCATGGAGCGACCGGACCTGCTGGTGTGCAGCACCGATGGCCTCGAGCAGGACACCGGCCAGCTCGCGCGGATGGTCGGCGACCTGCCCGAACGCACCCGTGTCCTCTGCGTCGATCGCGGCGCCCCGGCGGGTGTGCCCGAAGAGGCGCGCTTCATGACCTGCCGGCGCGATCAGCTCCTCGCCAGCGTCGACCTGTTCGCGGCCCCCTCCGATTCGACACCGAAGGGTGTCCCCGTGGACATGCTGGCCCACTTCGAGCTGCGAACCGGGACCGAGGACGAGCCGCGGCGCGGCTTCGCCAACCTGATCGAGTTCGGGCCGGCCGAGGTCCTCATGGAGAGCGACGAGGCCCTCGAGGTCGGCGACCGCCTCGACCTCACCTTCTTCGTTCCCGCGGCGGCCGGCGACAAGGGCGCCTCCCGCCGGAAGATCTCGCTCCGCTGCGACGTCGCGGCCTGCCGGGACGAAGGCAAGCTGCTCTACACCGCCGACTTCCAGTCCCTGGACGACGACTCGGAGGAGGCCCTCCAGCGATACGTCGCCGACAGGAAGCGCACCTCGGAGTCGAACCCATGAACCGCATCGGCATCGATCTCGGGACCACGAACACCGTCATCGCTGCGGAGGACCGCACCCTGGCCCTCGCCAGCGACGGGTCCACGACCCTGCCGTCGGTGGTGGCGTATCTTCCCAACGGCCGGATCACCATCGGATCCGAGGCCCGGCGGCGCCGATCCATCGACGGCCCCAACACGATCTTCTCGTCGAAGCGGATCATCGGCCGCCAGCTCCACGAGCCCCAGGCCCGGAGGTTCCAGGAGCGCTACCCGTTCGAGCTGGTCGAAGCGGGCGAAGGGCTGGCCGCCTTCCGCACCCGGGCCGGCGACAAGACGCCCGAGGACGTCGCGTGCGAGCTGCTGACCGCGATCCACGAGCGGATCGCCTCGGTGCTCGACGAAGTCGAGGTGGTCATCACCGTCCCGACCGGCTTCGGAGACGCCCAGCGCGACGCCACCCGCAGCGCCGCCCGTCGCGCGGGCTTCGCCGACGTGCGCCTCGTCGACGAGCCCGACGCCACCGCCTGCGCGTACCTCCACAGCCCGGACGCGAGCGGACGGGTCGCCGTCTACGACCTGGGCGGCGGAACCTTCGACATCTCGGTCCTCGACCTCTCGGGTGGGCAACCGCAGCTGCTCGCCAAGGGAACCGACCCCTACCTCGGCGGCGACGACATCGACCTCAAGATCGCCGAGTGGGTGACCCGGGAGGTGCTCAAGGAGCACAACTGGGACCTCACGAACTACAGCGAGGTCGAGGTCCGCCTGATCGCCGAGTGCGAGCGCGCCAAGATCCGGCTGACCGATGCAGAGGAGACCTTCGTCGACCTCTCCCAGGTGGATCCCGAGTGCCCGATCGCCGACGGCGGGGTGCCCCTGCGCCGCCCGGTGCTCGACGGCCTCTCCTCGGAGCTCGTCCAGCGCACCTTCGTCACCTGCGACGACGTCCTTCACCGGGCCGGGGTCCGCGCCAGCGAGCTCACCGCCGTCCTGCTCGCGGGCGGAACGACCCACCTGCCCGTCGTCCGGCGCGGCGTGGAGGCCTACTTCGGTCGAGCGGGCCACGACGAGATCGAGCCCACCGAGGTCGTGGCCCGGGGCGCCAGCTGCGCCAGCGCCGACCTCGAGCCCTGAGCGCGCCGCTTCTTCCAGCTGGATCTCTCGGGACCCGTCCGCGGACGCAGGGCTCGGGACGGCCTAGCCGGTCTCGTAGATGAACCGACCTTCGGAGTCGGCCCCGCGATCGGCCTCGCCCGCGATCCGCAGGTGCTCGAGGTGCGCGTAGGTCTCGCTCTCGGCCATGGCCCCCCAGCTCCGCGGCTGGAAGAGCTTCTGGGAGAAGGCCTCGACCGAGGCCGGCCCGAGCGCCCGGCCGATCCCCTTCACCTTCTCGAGACGCTCGACGTGGTGCTCGCGAATGGCGCGGCAGCGTCCGGGCAGGTCGTCGAACGGATGACCGTGGGCCGGCAGGCAGGTGCGCACATCGGGCGTCTCGGCCACCCGCGCCAGGGACTCGAAGAACGAGTTCAGGGGATCGACCTGGGTCGAGATGCCCGAGATGTGCGGGGTGATCGAGGGCAGCACGTGGTCCCCGGCGAGGAAGACCCCTTCGGCCGGGTCGTGCAGGCAGAAGTGGTCCTCGGTGTGGCCGGGCGTGTGCTGCACGAACCACTCGCGCCCCGCCAGCCGCAGGACGTCTCCTTCCCGGACCGGGTGGGTGACGGGCGGAGCGAACGAGCGCCCCACCCACCCCATGGCCTTCCACTTGATCCGCGTCAGCAGGGGCGGACGCGGCGAGGCCCCGCCCCAGGGCGTGGTGCCGTTCCAGCGCCTGGGCATCTCGGTGCGCCGGGGAGGCCGCTCGGTCGGTCCGGGGTCCTCGGCCTCGCCCTCGGCGCGGCTCCGCTGCGCCGCCAGATCGTCCACCGAGACCTCCGGACCGTGGTGGGCCGAGGCGAAGCGGAACTTCTCGTGGGCCATGACCTTGCCGCCCGAGACGCCGACCAGCCGGGCCGCGCCACCGAAGTGGTCGGGGTGCGAGTGGGTCACCAGCACGGTGTGGATGTGTCGGGGCGCCAGGCCGGCCTGGCCGAGGCGATCCACGATGGCCCGCCAGGTGGACGGACCCGGGAGCCCGGGGTCGACGACCGCCGCGCCGTCGTCGTCGAGGAGCGCGTACATGTTGACGTGGCCCAGTCCGGGCATCCGGATCGGGAGCTGCATGCGCAGCACACCGGGCGCGACCTCCTCGACCTCCCGCCGTGCGCTCTCCTGCTCTTGCCGTCGCGCCACCCGGCCAGCCTATCCGATGGGCGGGCGGGCTGCCGGCCGTGGGCTGAATCGCCTTCAACCCTCGCCAGGCGATCGCCGGAGAGCGATGCTCACGGCTTCGCCTCCTCGGATCGCTCGGGATCCGGAGCCACACCTCGAATCGGGAGCTCGCCGTGAACCTGGACGAAACGGCTTCACCCCTCGGCGCCTGGGTGCCGTTCGCCCTCTGGACCGCGTTCTGGCTGGTCGCGCTGCTCGCGTCGGGCTGGCGCGGGCTCCGGCCCGGCGTCTGGGTGGCCAAGCCCCTGGCCTCGGCGGGCTTCATCGCGGCGGCCCTGGCCTGCGGCGCCACCGAGTCGCCGTACGGCCTGGCGATCCTGACGGCCCTCGTGCTGTCGATGCTGGGGGACGTGCTGCTGATTCCCGAAGGCTCGGGCCCGTTCTTCCTGGCCGGGCTGGTGAGCTTTCTGCTGGGCCACCTGGGCTTCGCCGTGGCCTTCGTGGTGAGCGGAGTCTCGCTCCCGGGCGCGGCCATCGCGGCCGTCGCCATCGCGGGCCCGGTGTGGGCGGTGCTGCGCTGGCTCCGGCCCCACGTCCCCGACGACATGAAGATCCCGGTGATGGCCTACGTCGGCGTGATCTCGGCCATGGTGGTCACGGCGGCCGGGGCCACGGCGGCCGGCGGCACGCCGACGATGCTGGCCGGAGCCGTGCTGTTCTACCTGTCCGACCTCGGGGTGGCCCGCGACCGCTTCGTCTCCCCGGGCTTCGGCAACGGGCTGGTCGGCCTGCCCCTCTACTACGGAGCCCAGGTGGTGCTGGCGGTGTCGATCCTCGGCTGAGGCGCGGCACGCCTCAGACCAGGGACAGACCGGCGACGGCCTCGAGCGAGGGGAGGTCCAGGATCCGCACCCCGCCCCGGCGCGTCTGCACGATGCCGTCGTCCACCCAGCTCCGGAGCTGCTTGTTGATGCTCTCGCGACTGGTGCCGACCAGCTCGCCGAGCTGCTGCTGGGAGACGCGGACCTCGGGCGGCCCGGCGCCCGCCGGCTCGCTGCGAGCGAGCACGACCAGCTTCTTCGCGAGCCGTACGGGCAGGTCGCGCAGCATGGCGTCCTCGGTCATCTCCGAGAGCCGGCGCAGTCGACCGGCCAGCACCCGGGCCAGATGGATGGCCACCACCGGGTGTCGCTCGAGGAAGGGCAGCAGGTCCCGGCGGTCCAGGGTCAGCAGCTCGCAGGGCGCGAGCGCCGTCACCGTGGCGGATCGCGGGTTCGCGTCGAGAATGGCGATCTCGCCGATCACCTCTCCGGGCTCGGAGAACCCGAAGGTCATCTCGCGGCCGTCCTCCCCCGCCGCGGAGATCCGGAGCCGGCCGCGCAGCACCCCGTAGAGCTGGGACCCCTCGGCCCCCTTGCGGAAGAGCACCTCCCCGGAGCGCAGTCGCCGGGTGGCCGTGATCTCCATCAGCGCATCGAGGGCCGACGCGTCGAGACCCGCGAAGACCGACACATTCGCCAGCACCCGGCGGCGCTCGGCGCGAGGATCGTCCTTGGCAGCCATGTGGGAGAGAGTACCCGGACCGCGTGTGCGAATCGCCCCCACCCCATGCGGTCCCCGAAACCGCCGCTTCCGTTAGAATGGGGCGGTGCTCCGTCCGTCCCATCTCCCCACCATCGCCATGCTCCTGGGCGCCCTCTGTCTCTGGGTGGCCTGTGTGCTGCCCGGGTCCGACAGCGGCCCCCGCCCGGCCCGGCCGTCGAGCCTGCCCGCCTACGGAATCGCCGCCCACCGAGGCGCTTCCGCCACGCATCCCGAGAACACCGTGGCCGCGTTCGGGGAGGCGGTCCGGCTGGGTGTGCACCAGGTCGAGCTCGACGTGCGGGCCACCGAAGACGGCCAGCTCGTGGTCATGCACGACGCGTCGGTGAACCGCACCACCAACGGGCGCGGTCGGGTCGATCGGCTGACCCTGGACGAGATCCGCAGGCTGGACGCGGGCAGCTGGAAGAGCCGGCGCTTTCGCGGCGAGCGGGTGCCGACCCTGGTGGAGGCGCTGCGCGTCTTCCCGCGCAACATCTGGCTCAACCTGCACGTGAAGGGCGAGCCGTGGGTCGCCGAGGAGGTGGCCCTGGTGGTGGTCGAAGAGGACCGGATCCATCAGGCGATCCTCTCGGTGGACGAAGACCAGGCGAAGCTGGCCCGGCAGATCCACCCCGACCTGTGGATCTGCACCATGGATCGCCGGCTCACCCGCAACGCCTACATCAGCGGCGCCATCGCCATGAAGGCCGACTTCATCCAGCTCACGAGCCTGCGCGGACTGCCCACCCGCGAGGAGGTCGCCCGCGCCCGCCGCGGCGGTCTCCGCGTCAACTACTGCTGCGAGGACGATCCGACCCGCATCTCGGGCCTGATCGCCCTGGGCGTCCAGTTCCCCATGCTCGACGACGCGGCGGGGGCGATGCAGGCGGCCCGGATGCTCGACATTCCACCGCCCTGAGCGCGTCCCACTCGGCTCCCCGACACCGCGCCGCGCCGCGCCACGAGGTCACCCATGGCTCTGGATGGTTTCTCCGAGGACCGGTTCTCCCACGACGGCCGGGAACGGAGCGTCTTCCGGCGCGGCGAGGGGCCGGGCGTCGTCGTCATGCACGAGATCCCGGGCATCACGCCCGAGGTGGCGCGCTTCGCGCGCATCGTCGCCGACGACGGCTTCAGCGTCTACCTCCCCCACCTGTTCGGCACCCCGGGCAGGCCGCTGGGCGGCGGGTACGCCGTGGGCCAGATGGCGCGCGCCTGCATCAGCCGCGAGTTCCACGTGCTGGCCGGGGGCGGCTCGAGCCCCATCACCGACTGGCTCCGCGCGCTCTGCCGGCACGCCCACGCCGAGTGCGGGGGGCCCGGCGTCGGGGCCATCGGCATGTGCCTCACCGGGAACTTCGCCCTGGCCCTGATGGTGGACGAGTGCGTGATGGCTCCGGTGCTCTCCCAGCCGTCGCTGCCCTTCCCCATCGGCGGCGCGCGGCGGCGGGCCCTGCACCTCTCCGAAGAGGACCTCGCCACCGTGCGCGAGCGCGCCGGACGCGGCTGCGGCGTGCTGGGGCTGCGCTTCACCGGCGACCCCCTGGTCCCCGCCGAGCGCTTCGAGCGCCTTCGGGAAGAGCTGGGGGCCGGCTTCGAGTCGGTCGAGATCGACTCCCGGAAGGGCAACGCCCACGGCATCCCGCGCACGGCCCACTCGGTGGTCACCACCGACCTGGTCGACGAGGAGGGGCACCCCACCCGCGACGCCCTGCTCCGGGTGCTCACGCTCTTCCGCGAGCGCCTGCACGAGACGGAGTGAACCGACCTCCATGTCACGAACGAGCCCTCCCGGCGACCCCGAGGAGCTTCCCGGCCAGGCCGAGTTCACTCGGGAGATGGGCATCGAGATGCTCGGCCCGAGCGACGACGGCTTCGTCCTCGAGCTCGAGCTCGGGCCGAAGCACATGAGCCGGGCGGAGCGCGCCCACGGCGGCGTGCTGTTCACGATGCTCGACACCGCGCTCGGTCGCGCGGTGCTCTCGCGCCTGCCCGAGGGCCGGGGCTGCGCGACCGTGGAGATCAAGGTCAACTACTTCCGGCCGGTCCAGTCCGGCCGGATCCGCGCCGTGGGCCGCGTGCGGGAGATCACGAAGAGCCTGGGCTACGCCGAGGGCCACGTGGAGAGCGCCGAGGGCAAGGTCCTCGCCCGCGCCTCGGGAACCTTCTTCCTGACCCGCACCCTGCGCCAGCAGGAGCGCGAGCGGATCTAGGCGTCGCGCCGCCGGGCCGCGGCGGCGATGTGCTCGCAGGTCCGAAGGGCGTTGGCGACGATCGTGAGGGTCGGGTTGTAGCCGCCGCTGGTCGGGAAGACGGCTCCGTCCACCACCCACAGGTTCGGCACGTCGTGGGCGCGGCCAAAGCCGTCGACCACCGAGGCGTCCGGGTCGCTCCCCATGCGGCAGGTCCCGTGCAGGTGGGCGCTGCCCTTCATGGCGGTATCCTCGTCGGTGTAGCCCGGCCCCGGGATGAGGATCGGCGAGCGCGTCTCGGCGCCGCACGCCTCGGCGAGCTCCAGCAGGCGCTCGCGGTACCAGCGGCTCATGGCGATGTCGTTTCCATGCTGGCGGTGGGTGATTCGCGCCGCCGGCAGCCCGCGCGCGTCCCGCACGTCGGGGTCGAGGTCGATGCGATTGTCGGCCATGGGCAGGTCCTCGAGGACGCTGCCCAGCACGACCGTGAAGGGCATCTCCTCGAGGTAGTCGACGAAGCGCTCGCCCCAGGCGCGCTCGAGGCCGGGAAGCCCGTCGGCGCCGAACGCGAAGACGAGCGGCTGGCGGGTGAACGAGTTCACCTCGGCCACCACGCCCCCTCGCACGAAGCCGCGGGAGGCGTCGCTCGGGTGCCAGTCGTCCACCGCCCGATAGGCCTCGATCCCGGTCACGGAGCGGGTCGGCTCGGAGGTCCGGAAGCGCACCACCGCATGGTGGTGGAGCATCAGGTGCCGGCCCACCAGACCCGACGAGTTCGCCAGGCCGTGGGGAAAGGCGCCGGAGGTGGACATCAGGAGCAGCCGCGCCGAGCCGACGGCGTTGCCCGCCAACACCACCCGGCGGGCGCGAACCTCGTGCAGCGCGCCGGCGTCGTCGAGGTAGCGCGCTCCGGTCGCGCGCCCGTCGGCGCCGACCGGGATCTCGACGACTTCGGCGCCGGCGCGCAGGTCGAGGCGGCCGGTGGCGCGGGCGCGGGGCAGGAAGACCGAGACCGAGCTGGCCCGGGCGTGGATGGGGCAACCGAAGCCCTGGCACGCACCGCCCCGGGTGCACGCCGTGCGCCCGTCGAAGGGCTGGGGGTTGATCGCCACCGGAAGCGGGAAGGCATGGAGACCGTGGGCCGCGGCGCCCCGGGCGAAGGCGAGGCTCGAGCTGCGCGGGGAATGGGGAGGGTTCGGGTAGGGACCCGTGCGGGGACTCTCGAACGGATTCGCCCCGGCCACACCCGACACGCCGAGCGCCCGCTCCGCGCGCTCGTAGAAGGGCGCCAGCTCCTCGTAGGCGAAGGGCCAGTCCGCCAGCGCCGCACCGGCCAGGGCGCCTTCGGTCGAGAGGACCCGGAAGTCGTCGGGCCGGAACCGCCACGACCAGCCGGACCAGCGGATCATGCTGCCTCCCACCGCGTGAGCCATCTGGTTGTAGCGGCCGGCCACCGCGGGCCGGGTGGCGTCGAGCCGGTAGGTCTCGACCTGGTCTGGAGAGAAGGACGCGTCGCGGAGGATCGTGGCCAGCTCGTCCTCGTCGAGCTGGGAGGGCTCGATCTCGGGTCCGCGCTGCAGGGCCACCACGCGCAGGCCGGCCTCGCAGAGGACCTGGCAGGCCACTGCGCCGCCGGCCCCCGTCCCGATGACGCAGGCGTCGAACTCCTCGCTCGCCACGCTTGGGGACCTCCGCGCCCGCCGGGCGGGGACCCGGCGTCGGGCCGGATCCTCGCTGGCGATTGTAACGTGTTCTAATCTGGCTCCGGCGCAGGGCCGCCCGGCGCCGGGAGGACCTCGAGCATGGCCGAGACCACCGGACTCCTGCAGGACAAGGTCGCGCTGGTGACGGGTGGGGCCAGCGGCATCGGGCGGGCGACCTGCGAGGCCTTCGCGCGCGAGGGCGCGCGGGTGATGGTCGGCGACATCGACCCCGAAGGCGCCGCGGCGACCGCCCGCGCCCTCCAGGACGCCGGCGCCGAGGCGGACTCCCTGGCGGCCGACGTCTCCCGGGACGACGACGTCCGCGCCCTCGTGTCCGGAACCCTCGAGCGCTTCGGGGGGCTGGACTGTGCGCTCAACAACGCCGGCATCACCGGAGCCGGCGGACCGCTCCACCAGCTCTCCCTGGACGACTTCCGGCGCACCGTCGAGGTCAACCTGTACGGCGTCTTCCTGTGCATGAAGTACGAGATCCAGGCGATGCTCGCGCGGGGCGCCGGAGCCATCGTCAACACCGCGTCCGGGGCCGGAGTGATCGCGACGCCCGCGCTCTCTCCCTACTGCGCGTCGAAGCACGCGATCCTGGGCATCACCAAGACGGCCGCCCTGGAGAACGCGCGGACCGGCATCCGCATCAACGCCGTGCTGCCCGGCAGCACCGACACGCCGATGCTGCGCGCGACCATGGCCGGCAATCCCGAGATCGAGAAGCTCGTCCTGCGCAGCCAGCCGGGCGGCCGCCTGGGCCGCCCCGAAGAGATCGCCGAGGCCGTGGTCTGGCTGTGCTCCGACCGCGCCTCGTTCGTCACGGGCGACTCCATGCTCGTCGACGGCGGCGCCGTCGCCCGCTAGCCACCGGAGTCCCCCTTGAAGTTCATCCTCCCCCTCGCCTTCAGCGACCCCACCCACGCCGTTCCCATGGCCCGGGCCGCCGACGAGTGCGGCTGGCACGCGGTGACGGTCTCGGACCACGTGGTCCACCCCGAGAAGATCCGCAGCCGCTACCCCTACACGGAGCACGGCGGACCGCGCTGGCAGCCGGACACGCCGTGGCCCGACCCCTGGGTGGCGATCGGCGCCATGGCCGCCGTCACCACCCGCATCCGCTTCACGACCAACATCTTCGTGCTGCCCATGCGCAACCCCTTCCAGGTGGCGAAGACGGTGGCGACCGCGGCGGTGATGTCCGGCGACCGGGTGACCCTGGGCATCGGCATGGGCTGGATGGAGGACGAGTTCGAGCTGATGGAGCAGCCCTTCCGCCGGCGTGGCCGGCGCGCCGACGAGATGATCGAGGTGATGCGCACCCTGTGGCGGGGCGGCATGGTCGAGCACCACGGCGAGTTCTACGACTTCCCGCGGCTCCAGATGAGCCCGGCGCCCAGGGAGCGCATCCCCATCTGGGTCGGGGGCATCTCCGAGCCGGCCCTGCGCCGGGTGGGCCGCCTGGGCGACGGCTGGATCTCCGACCTCCACACCGTGGACGAGCTGGCGGAGTTCGTCGGGCGCCTGCGCGCCTACCGCGACGAGTACGGCCGCGGCGACGAGCCGCTCGAGGTCGTGGGCTCGGCCAGCGACGCCTTCGACGTCGACGGCTACCGGCGCATGGCCGATGCGGGCGTCACCGCGGTGATGACCATGCCGTGGATCTTCTACGGGGGACCGACCGACGACGTCTCGCGCAAGCTGGACGGGATCCGGCGCTTCGCCGAAGACGTCTTCCCGGCCTTCGAGTAGAGGAGAGCCCATGGGACTGATGGACGGAGCGAAGGCGCTGGTGACCGGCGGCGCCTCGGGCATCGGACTCGCGGTCGGCCACAGGCTCGCGCAGGAGGGTGCGGCGGTCGCGCTCCTGGACGTGGCCGGGGAGAAGCTCGAGGGTGCGGCCGCCCGGCTCGGCTGCCCCGCCCTCGTGGCCGACGTCAGCGACGCCCCCGCCATGGAGGACGCGGTCGAGCGCGCCGCGCGGGAGCTCGACGGCCTGAGCGTGCTCGTGAACAACGCGGGCCGCGGGCACCTGGCGCCGCTCCACGAGAACCGCGCCGAGGACGTCGAGGCCATCGTCGGGGCCAACCTCACCGGCGTCTTCAACACCCTGCGACCGGCCCTGCCGCGCATGCTGGCCTCGGGCGGCGGCAGCGTGGTCAACGTCGCCTCCGGAAGCGCCGTGCGTCCGACCTTCGGCGAGGCGCCCTACTCGGCGGCCAAGGCCGGGCTGGTCGCCCTCACCAGCAGCATCGCCCAGGAGTACGGACCGTCGATCCGCGCCAACTGCGTGTCGCCCGGGGTCATCCGCACGCCGATGACCGAGCTGCTGTTCCAGCTTCCCGGGGCGCTGGAGCCCATCGTGGAGGCCACCCCCCTCGCGCGCACGGGAGCGCCCGAAGAGGTCGCCGACACGATCCTGTTCCTGTGCTCCGACATGGCCCGCTTCGTCACCGGCCAGAACCTGGTGGTGGATGGTGGCCTGGGCCTGGCCCAGGCGGGCATCGACCGCACCCTGCGAGACGCGGTCGCCCTCATGGGCCAGGCGAAGCGGGGTCGGCGAGCAGACGAACCCGACCCCTAGGCCGAGCCCGGCCACGATCACCCCGGGCAGACGCCGCCTCGCTCATCCCGAGCGCGCGCCGCTTCCCTTTCCCTGAGAGACGCCGCGTTGCTTCGCCTGACTACCTCGGGGCGTGCCGGGGCAGCCAACGACTCCGGTTCGCATCTCCTCGCAGGCTCGAGTCTGCCGTTGGCTGCCCAGTGCGAGACCGGGGGAAGGGTTGACAGCGGAGCGACCGCCGAGACGAGCACGCTGCGCTCGCACTCGAAGCGCTCCTACGACCGATGGCGGCCAGCGCCCGGACGAGCGCAGACGTCGTGTTCCCAGCGGCCGCCAGCCTCGGCCATGAAGAAGCGGAGGGAGACGGAGTCGCAACCCGTCCCCCGGTCGGGGCAACGGAGGACCTCATGCGAAGCGAAGCGGCTCGATCAGGAGCGCTGAAGCGGCCCGAGGTGGCTCCACCGTTCCGGTATGGGAGAGCCTAGGCCGACGCAGCCGGCGCACTCGCGTCCTCGGCGTCCGGCGGCTCTGCCTCGTCGGGCAGCGACATCCAGCCCCGCAACACGAGCAGGGCGTCGACCTCGTCCCGATCGGGCTCGTGGATGGCGACGAGCAGCCGATCTCCGGCCTGGGGACGGAGGTCGCGACTCATCGGGATCACGCTCTCGCGTCGCCGGATGGCCAGCAGCATCGCCCGCTCGCCCAGCGCCTCCTCGCCGTTCTCGTTCTCGGTCTCGCCGTCCGCGGGTGCGTACTCGCGGGTCTCGAGCACCACGGCCTCCCGGCGGAAGCGGACGTTCCAGCGCGCCAGGTCGTGGGGCCCGTCGAACGCGATGCTCGCCTCCTTCTGGGCCACCAGGTCCGAGGCGAGGCCGGTGTCCAGGCGCGAGACCGCGACCAGCGCCTTGGGCACCCGGAACAGATCGCGGGTGCGGTGGATGAACGCGCTGTTCACGGTCTGGTTGGGCGTGAGGGCGATGGCCGTGCCCACCAGGTCGAAGCGGGCGCGGCGCAGGGTCCGCTCTTCCATGGCGTTTCCGTAGACGACGCCGAAGCCGTCCTCCTCGGCCCGCCGGCAGTTCTGGGGATTGGAGTCGAGGAACGTGCAGGTGATTCCGCCCTCCCGCAGCCAGCGCGCCAGGGCGAGGCCCACCTCGTCCGCGCCCAGGATGGCCACGGCGTCCCGCCGCGGCTGGCGCACGTCGAGCAGGTTCGCCACCGGGCCCGCCGTCAGGCCCGCCAGCACCACGGTGGAGGCGATGGTCAGGAACACCAGCGCCCGGATCTCGAGGCCGCCCGGGATCTGCTCCACCTCGAGGGCCCGGGCGACCAGGGAGGCGATGGCGGCCGCCACGATGCCCCGGGGCGCGACCCAGGCGACGAACGCGCGCTCCCGGGTCGAGAGGCTCCCTCCGATCGTGGAGAGCCAGACACCCACGGGCCTCACCACCAAGACCAGGGCGGCGACGGTCGCCACGCCGGCCCAGCCCAGATCGCGCACCTGCTCGAGGCCCACGTCGGCGGCCAGGAGCACGAACAGCAGCCCGATCAACAGGACCGTGAGCTGGTCCTTGAACTCGCGCAGGTCGCGGTCGCCGAGGATCCGGAGGTTCCCGACGACCACACCGGCCAGGGTCACCGCCATGATGCCGCTGTGGGACACCACCTGCTCGCAGCCTTCGAACAGCAGCAGCACCGACGCGAGCACGAAGATGTTCTCGTGACCCTCGGGCAGGAGCCGCTCGATGCGCATCAGACGCGTCAGCAGGTAGCCGCCCGCCACCCCGGCCAGGGCCCCGAAGCCGAGGCGCAGCATCAGCTCCCCGGCGCCCTGGGCGAGGTTGTCGGCCCCGGGCGACAGCACCAGCTCGAGGGTCAGCACGGCGACGATGGCGCCGATGGGATCGATCAGCACACCCTCGGCGCTGAGCACCGTGGCGACCCGCGGACGCAGGCGCAGCTCCGAGACCAGGGGGCCGATCACCGTCGGTCCGGTCACGATGATCAGGCTCCCGAACAGCAGCGACGTGGTCCAGGGCCAGTCCAGGAAGGTGTGGGCGGCCACGGCCCCACCCGCCAGCGAGACCAGTGCGCCCACGGTCACCAGTCGCTGGATGGCCACCTGGGCGCGGCGCAGGCGGGAGATCTGGAGGTTGAGCCCGCCCTCGAAGAGGATGATCGCCACGGCCAGATCGACGATGGCGTAGAGCCCCTCGCCGAGATCCCGGGGTCGCACCCAGCCCAGGCCCTCGGGCCCGAGTCCGGCGCCGACCGCCAGCAGCACGACGATGCCCGGAATGCGCAGGCGCCGCGCGACCGACTGGGCGAGGACGCCGACTCCCAGGGCCAGGGCGACGGTCAACGTCGGATGGGCGGCGTCCACCACGCGAAAGTAACGCGCCGGGACGGCCCGGAGTAGCCGGGTGGTAGAATCCGCACATGGCAGCACGCCGGACCAGCGGGGAGACCCCCTCGAAGAAGACCACGGCCGGGAAGACCGCCGCGAAGAAGGCGGGGCGCAAGCAGACCGCGAGCCAGGCCGGCCGGAAGAAGTCCCCGCGGCGCAAGGCCGCGGCCCGCAAGCGCCTCACCATCCGCAAGGAGAAGCGCGGGCTGGAGGGTGAAGAGGTCCTGCTCGGCGTCGACGCGCCGGAGGTGGGCGACCTCAGCGAGCAGGTCCGGGCCCTGGGAGGCGCCGCCATCGGCGCCTACCGCGAGCCCCTGTCCGGGCGACCGGTGCTCCTGGCCTCCCTGCCCCTGGGCGCGGTCGACCCCACGCCCTTCCAGCGCGACCTGTCCCCCACCCACACCAGGCGGCTCGCCCAGAAGATCGAGGAGAGCGGCTCGTTCCTCGATCCGCTGATCGTCGTGCGCGGCGCCGACGGCCGGCTCTGGACGCCCAACGGCCGGCACCGCCTGGCGGCGGCCAAGGTCCTGGGGCTGCACCAGGTCACGGCCCTGGTCTCGCCGGACGAGGACCTGGCGTTCCGGATCCTCGCCCTCAACACCGAGAAGGCCCACAACCTGAAGGACCGCAGCCTCGAGGTGATCCGCATGGCGCGGGAGCTGGCGCGCAGACGCAAGCGCGCCAGGGAGTCCGAGTTCAGCGCGGAGTTCGAGGCGCCCGAGCTCCTCACCCTGGGCATCGTCTACGAGCAGGAGTCGCGCTTCGCCGGGGGCGCCTACAGCCCGTTGCTCAAGAAGGTGGACCGCTTCAGCGACCGCACCCTGGCCGCCAGCCTGCGCGACCGCGAGGGCTACGCCTCGCGGCTGCTGGCCATCGACGTCGAGGTGAAGCGCATCGTGGCGGCGCTCCAGGAGCGGGGCTTCAAGTCGCCGTACCTCCGCAACTACGTCGTGGCACGCATCAACCCGGTGCGCTTCCACCGGCTGAAGAAGGGACAGGAGGGGCCGGTCATGGCCATCGGGGCGGCGCTGACGCGCATGGCCACCTCGGCCCGGAAGTTCGACGTGGGATCCGTGAAGTCGAGCGACCTCGCCCTGGTGGCGGCGGTGTCGAGCGACTGAGCGTGGCCCGGGTGAGCGCGAGAGCGATCGTGAGCGGGCGCGTCCAGGGGGTCTGGTTTCGCGCCGCCACCCAGGAGCGCGCCCTCCAGCTGGGCGTCACCGGCTGGGTGAAGAACCGACCCGACGGCCGGGTCGAGGCCCTCTTCGAAGGGGAGCCGGAAGCCGTCGAGCGCGCGCTGGCCTTCGTCGCCGAGGGACCCAGGCTGGCGCGGGTGACCGGGGTGGAGATCGAACGCGGCGATGCCACGGGTGGCTTCACCGGCTTCGAGGTCCGCCGCTAGCCGCAGGCGACGGGGTGACGGTGTGACGGGGCGACGGGGCGACGCCGCGAACGGGGAGCAGGCAGGCATGAACGGCAGCATCTCGGAAGCCAGGGAGAGCGGCGGGGCAGCGGACCGCGTCCCCCTTCGGGAGGTGCTCCGCCACTGGCTCCTCCACCTGCTCTCCTTCCTCGTCCCGGTGCTGACCCTGCTCTTCGTGGCCACCGGGCCCCACCGCTGGTGGGTCGCCCTGGCCTTCCTCGTCCCCCTGACCGCGGTCGACCTCGCCGACGCCTGGTCGCCCGACGACACGAGGCAGCCTCCGAAGGCGCTCCCCCAGTGGCCCTTCGACGCCCTGCTCTACGCGCTGTTCGCCATCCAGGTGTTGACTGTCGTGCTCGCAGCTCACCTGGTCTCCCAGACCGGGCTCTTCTCGGTCGACGGCCTCGTGCTGGTCCTGGTCGTCCCGGGCTCGTCGGCCTTCAGCATCATCACCGCCCACGAGCTCATCCACCGGCACGAGCGGCACCTGCGCCTGATGGGCCGCATCATGATGGGACTCGTGCTGTACGAGCACTTCTACACCGAGCACGTGCGCGGTCACCACCGCCGGGTCGGCACCCCCGCGGATCCTGCCACCGCGCGCTTCGGAGAGACGTTCTGGGCGTTCTTCCGACGCACCGTCCCGGGCCAGCTCCGGAGCGCCTGGCGCCTGGAGACGGCCCGGCTCGGCGACGTCGACATGAAGCCCTGGGACCGGCGGATCCTGGGCAGCCGCGTGGTGCACGGCCTCGTGCTCGAATGGCTGTTCGCCTTCGGCCTGCTCGCGGTCTTCGGCCCGGCGGCCTTCGCGCTCCACCTCGTCCAGGCGGTCGGCGCCTTCGGCGCCCTGGAGGTGGTCAACTACTTCGAGCACTGGGGACTGGCGCGCCGCGGCAAGCGCGTGCGGCCGGTCGACTCCTGGGACACCAGCAACAAGTTCACCCTGTACGGGCTGGTCGGGCTCTCGCGTCACGCCGACCACCACGCGTTCGCGGCGCGCCCCTTCCAGTCCCTGCGCCATTGGGAGGAGAGCCCGAAGCTGCCCCGCGGCTACTCGGGCATGAGCCGGCTGGTGATCTTCGACAACGCCGGCTTCCAGCGGCAGATGACCGCGGAGCTCGAGCGCCTGAAGCTCGGCCCGTTCGCCGAGCAAGACGCCGTCTGAGGGCCCTCGTCTCCTGCTAGGACGCGACGCCCGGTGACCAGGGGAGCCGGTCGAAGTCGACGTTGCCTCCGCTCAGGATCACCCCGACGCGGCGCGCGTCGCCGGCGGCCTCCGCGAAGCCCGGAGCGCGCAGCGCCGCCACGGCGACCGCGGCGGAGGGCTCGATCAGCTGCTTCGCCCGCTCCCAGACGAAGCGCATGGCCACGGCGATCTCCGCGTCCGAGACCGTCTCGATGGACGTCACGTGGTCGCGGATGATCGGCCAGGTGATCTCGCCCAGGCTGGTGAGCAGACCGTCGGCGATGGTGTCGGGCGCGGTCTGGGGGACGAGTCGTCCGGCCGCCAGGGAGCGGGCCGCGTCGTCGGCGCCGGCGGGCTCCCCGGCGATCACGCGGATGCGCGGGCGCAGCCCGTGGGCGGCGATGCAGGTGCCGGCCAGCAGCCCCCCGCCGCCCACCGGCGCGACCACCACGTCGAGGTCCGGAACCTCCTCCAGCAGCTCGAGGGTGGCCGTCCCCTGGCCGGCGATGATGTCCGGATGATCGTACGGAGGAACCAGCGTGGCGCCGGTCTCGCGGCGCACCCGTTCGGTGGTCGCCTCGCGCGCCTCCAGGGTCGGCTCGCACAGGACGACCTGCCCGCCGTAGCCGCGGACCGCGCGCAGCTTCACCGGCGGCACGTTCTCGGGCATCACGATGTGGCTCGCGATGCCGCGCAGGCGCGCCGCGAGCGCGAGGGCCTGGGCGTGGTTCCCGGAGCTGTGGGTCACCACGCCGCGCGCCGCCCGCTCCGCCTCGAGGGCCAGCACCGCGTTGCAGGCCCCGCGGAACTTGAAGGCGCCGACCTTCTGGAGCTGCTCGCACTTGAAGAAGATCTCCCGCCCGGCCCAGTCGTCGACGGCCGCGCAGGTGGCGACCGGGGTCCTGTGGGCGTAGCCCCCGATCCGGCGGGCGGCCTCGCGAAGCCGGGGAAGCCCGATCTCGCTCATGGGGCCCCTCCGCCGGCGGGCGGGCCCGATCCGCCCGGCGCCGCCCGGGCCCGCAGGTCCAGGCTCCCCAGGAGCGCGCGGAAGTCGTCCTCGGAGAGCCCCGCCACGGTGAGACCGCGGGCGGTGTCGCCGGCCCGGTCGTAGGCCGAGACCACCCAGCGCGAGCGCCCTTCGCGGACACTGTGCACGAAGACGCCGCGCGCGCCGTCGCTCTCGAAGCGCGACGAGTCGAGGCGCGAGCGCGAGGTGAGGACGAAGGTCCGGAGCGCGCCCACGGTCCTCCAGTTGGCGCGGGCCGACCGCCAGAGCGACAGATCGCGCTCGTCGGGAGCGCGGAAGTCCCGCATCTCGTCGTACGGCTCCTCGTGTCCGTCCGGGAAGACGCTCAGGCTCGCCCGGTCCCGCGCGCCGTCTGCGGGAATCACGATGAAGCAGGACGCCGCGGCGTCCTCGCAGCCCCGCTCGCGCCGCCCGCCGTCGGGAAGCGCGAAGCGGAGCGCGCCCACGCTCCAGGCCTCCCAGCCGTCGGGCACGGACGGAAACTCCGAGACGGTCGGGCTGCGCAGGCGGTGGGCGGCGGGCTCCCGGCGCAGTGCGTTCGCGAGTCCGAGATGCCAGGCGAGCAGCGGGGAGGCGTGGGCCACGAGCGCGAGTCCCACACAGGCCCCGCCGGCGACCAGCGGCCAGCGGACCGGTCGGCTCACGGGTCGAGTCCCTCGGGCGGGGCGGCCGCGCCGGCCTCCAGCGGATCGCCCGCCGGCTCGGTGGGCAAAGCCGACGCCCGCCGGGCCCAGTGGCCCGCGGCCAGCAGCCCGAGGCCGAGGCCCACCAGCTCGCCGGCCAGCAGCCCCAGGCTCACGAGCCCCGGCCAGCCGTCCAGGGCGAAGCTCAGGACGCGCCCGAGCACCAGTCCGCCGAACGCGAGCAGCTGGGCCAGCAGTCCGGCGCGCAGCCAGCCCGGCCAGAAGGCAGCCCACACCAGGAACACGCCCACCCCGAGCTCGAGCCCGCCGAACAGCGCGCGCACGTCGCTGGCCGCGGCGGGGGTGGGCAGCTCCAGATCGACGAGCGTGACCCACGAGGGGTAGAGCAGGAAGAACAGACCGATGCCGCCGAAGACTCCGCCCGAGAGCGCGACCACCGCGCGCACGCGACCCGCCGACCTCATGGACGGCCGCTCCCGGCGATGGCGCGGCACAGGGCGACCAGATGCTCCGTATCGGTTGCGAACCGCTCGCGCTCGGCCGCGCGGGCGAAGCGGACCCGAGCGATCGCACCGTCGGACCGCGTCTGCTCCAGAACCCGGCGCGCGGCGTCCTCGAGGCCGCTCCCGCCCCAGGACTCGCGGTCGCTCGAGTGGATGGCGCGCAGGCGCGAGGCGCACTCCGACGCACCCGCTGCCTCGGACGACTCGAGCAGCTCGATGTACGCGCCCAGCACGCGCAGGAACTCGCCGTTCACCGACACACCGCGGCCTCCGGTCGCAGGCTACCACGCGTCCCGCCGGGCGGCCCGGGCGACGTCTTCAGATGAGGATGCGCACGGCGAAGCCCTCGCGGTGGGCGCGGGTCACGAGGTCCCGCAGGCGGGCGAGGCTGCGCTGGTACTCGCGGTTGTCGATCTCGATCCGGTACACCACGCCGTCGCCGCGGCTGGCGTCGAACTCGAAGATGGCGCCGTAGGTGTCGCGGTCGGCCTCGACCAGGATGCGCGCCGCCGGCTCGAGACAGCCGGGGGTGAGCAGCGCGTCGCGCCCGGAGCCGATGGGCGCGAGATCCACGGGCAGCCGGTTCAGGCGATCGAGCACGCCGTGGTGGATGAGGGCGTGGACGGTGTTCGGCGACAGCCGGATGCGTGCGTCCCACACGATCTCGCCGTCCGGGCGCAGCACCACGGAGCCCGCCTCACCGGACCGGAAGCCCGGCTGGGGCTCGTGGACCCGCGCGTGATCGAACCGGACCACGCGTCGGTCCATTCCGTCCTCCACGTCCTCCGGGCTCCATGCAAGAACCCCGGGATCGCGCGAGCGACCCCGGGGTCCGATCGATTCCTCGGCGTCTTCGACCCGGGTGTCCCGGGTCGGGCTCCTAGCGGCTGGCCTCGAGGGCCTCTTCCATGCGGTCGAGCTCGCGGGCGATCTCCGCGGGCAGCCGGTCTCCGAACTGTGCGTAGTACTCGCGGAGCTTCGGGAGCTCCTCGAGCCAGCCGGCGACGTCCACGGAGAGCAGGATCTTGAGGTCTTCGGCCTCGAGGTCGAGACCGGAGAGGTCGAGGTCCTCGGCCGAGGGGATCAGGCCGACCGGGGTCTCCTGGGCCTTCGCGGTGCCCTCGCAGCGCCGGAACACCCACTCGAGCACGCGGCTGTTCTCACCGAAGCCCGGCCACAGGAACTCGCCGGCGTCGTTCTTCCGGAACCAGTTCACGTGGAAGACCTTCGGGAGCTTCGCCCCCTCGCGCTTCCCGATCTCGAGCCAGTGGCCCCAGTAGTCCGCCATGTTGTATCCGCAGAAGGGCAGCATGGCCATGGGATCGTGGCGCAGCTCGCCGACCTTGCCCTCGGCCGCCGCGGTCTTCTCGCTCGAGACCGCGGATCCGAAGAAGGTGCCCTGGGTCCAGTCGCGGGCCTCGCGGGCCAGCGGCACCACGCTCGCGCGGCGGCCGCCGAACAGGATCGCGTCGACGGGCACGCCCTGCGGGTCCTCCCACTCGGGCGCGATCGTCGGACACTGGCTCGCGGGAGCGGTGAACCGCGCGTTGGGGTGGGCGGCGTGACGCGCCGACTCGGGAGTCCACTCGTGGCCCTGCCAGTCGGTCAGCTTGGGGGGCTTGGCGTGGGTCATCTCCTCCCACCAGACGTCTCCGTCCGGGGTGAGGGCCACGTTGGTGAAGATGCAGTTGCTGTGGAGCGTCCGCATCGCATTGTTGTTGGACTGCTCGCTCGTGCCCGGCGCCACCCCGAAGAAGCCGGCCTCGGGGTTGATGGCGTAGAGCCGACCGTCGTCCCCGAACTTCATCCACGCGATGTCGTCGCCGACCGTCTCCACCTTCCAGCCCGGCACCGTCGGCTCGAGCATGGCGAGGTTGGTCTTGCCGCAGGCGCTCGGGAAGGCCGCGCACACGAACTTCGACTCGCCCTCGGGCGAGGTGATCTTCAGGATCAGCATGTGCTCGGCCATCCAGCCCTCGTCGCGGGCCATGGCCGACGCGATGCGCAGGGCGAAGCACTTCTTGCCGAGCAGGGCGTTGCCGCCGTAGCCCGAGCCGAACGACCAGATCTCCCGGGTCTTCGGGAAGTGGACGATGTACTTGTTGTCGGCGTTGCAGGGCCAGGGCACGTCCTGCGCGCCCGGCGCGAGCGGCGCGCCCACCGAGTGGACGCAGGGGACGAACTCGCCGTCCTCTCCGAGGACGTCGAGGACGGCAGCGCCCATGCGGGTCATGATCTTCATGTTCGCGACGACGTAGGGCGAGTCGGAGACCTGGACTCCGATGTGGGCGATGGGAGAGCCGAGGGGGCCCATGCTGAAGGGCACCACGTACATGGTGCGGCCCTTCATGCAGCCGCTGAAGAGACCGTCGAGGGTCTTGCGCATCTCGTCCGGGGCGACCCAGTTGTTGGTGGGCCCGGCGTCGATCTCCTCGTCGCTGCAGATGAAGGTCCGGTCCTCGACGCGCGCGACGTCGGCGGGATCCGAGATCACGCGGTAGCTGTTCGGACGCTTCTTCTCGTCGAGCTTCACCGCGGCGCCGCTCTCCACGAGCAGCTTCATCATGCGGTCCCACTCTTCATCGGTTCCGGTGCACCACTCGACGTGGTCCGGCTGGCAGAGGGCCTTCATCTCGTCGACCCATGCCAGGAGCTTCTGGTTCTTCGTCGTCATCGTCTCGTTCCAGGTTGTCGGGAGCGGGGCACGATCATCCGCTCGCGGGGGTTGCGGTTGAAAAGTGAAATCTCGTCACCGACTCCGTGGCAGCAAGTGGCGTTCGCGAAACGGCATCCGATTCCCGATCCCGGACCTCAGCCCGAGCATCAGCCCGGACACGAGCCCGGACCGAAGCCCCGGTCGCGCTCCCGAATCGGGATCCGACAGCCTCATCCGGCAGCGGGATCCGACAGCGGGATCCGGGAGCGGGAACCAGAACGCGAAAACCGCGGGCTTGCGCCAACGCGGCCTTCGAGTGGGTGATCGACTCCCACCGCTCCGTGACGCGGAAACGCATGCCACATGGGGCGGCGCCCGCGAGCACCGATCATGCCACAGGAAGCCCGGCCGGGGGAGAGTCCCTGGTCTCAGGGAGCGCCTGGGCCGCAGCCGAGGTCCCGCCCGAGTCCCGCGAGGGCACGGCGGAAGACCCGGGTGACTGCCAGTCTCGTGAGCCAGCCGAGCCCGGGAAACGTGGACTCGAAGTCACAGCGCCACACGATGTGCGTCGCCCGGCCCAGATCCTCGAAGACGACCTCCCCGCGGTGGCGCCGCATGGGCAGGGGCCCCCGGCGCACCGTGTACACCATGCGCCGGGGCGGCTCGAACTCGAGGACCTCCTCGATGGCCGCGAACACTCCGGGCCCCAGGGATCGCCGGGCCCCGACTCCGTCGGGGTCGGGCGCCCCATCGCGAATCCGTCGCGAGGGCCCGACCCCGGCCCATTCGCTCCAGCGGCCGTGATCCGTGTAGCGCTCCCAGACGCTGTCCAGCGGAGCGGCGATGGTGGCCTCGACCTCGACGTGCTCCAAGCCGGCCCCTCAGCTCTGCCCGGGGCGGGACGACGCGCCCCCGTTCGTGTCGATGCGCTCGACCTTCCCGTCAAAGAGCCTGAAGAGCACACCGTGGTGGTGTGAATCGAGCTCGAGGATCTCGCTCGGCTCGAGCCCCAGGTAGGCCCCCCGCAGCACGCGGCTCACGATTCCGTGGGCGACCACCACGCTGACCGACCCGCGGGGCTCCGATTCCAGCCAGCGCAGGGCGCGCTGGTGCACCTGGGAGCGACTCTCGCCTCCCGGCGGCGAGCCGCTCCAGGGATCGCGGCGCCGCTCGGCAAAACGATCGGCATCGTGGCGCTCCATCTCCTCGGCGGTCAGCCCCTCCCACTGGCCGCAGTCGAGCTCGGCGAGAAGCGGCGAGGTCCGCAGCCGGTCCACCTCGAAGGCCAGGTGATCGGCCACGATGGAAGCGGTCTGCCAGGTCCGGAAGAGCGGGCTCGAGTGCAGCTCGAAGTCGCCTCCGTTGGCCTCCAGCTCGCGGGCGAGCCAGCGGCCGTAGGCCTCGGCGTGGCCCACCCCACGCCAGGTGAGCGGCGAGTCGCCGCGTCCCTGGGCCCGCCCGGCGCGGTTCCAGATGGTCTCTCCGTGGCGCAGCAGGTAGATCATCGGCGACAGGATATCCGCGTCGGGCTCACGAGGGCTCGGGCAGATCGCAGACCCACGGCGCCTCGAGCGCGAACTCGAGCTCGACCACCGGGTACGGGTCGAAGGCCGCGGGAGCCAGCCGGCGGTCGCAGGAGAAGGCGACCTGGAGACCGCCGCCGACGTCCACGAGATGGCGGCTGTCGATGGACCCCGAGCGTCCCTCGTTGCGCCGCGGACCGGACTCGATCTCACCGACCAGATGGAACCAGCCCGAGTACAGATGCCCGCCGGCGGGGCCGGGGCCGCGGTGGACGACCTCGCTCTCCAGCAGCGGATCCACCCCGAGCCACTCCAGGAGGTCGATCCAGTCGGTGCCGAAGCAGAGGTGTCTGGCCTGGGCGAAGTTGAAGCAGGCGTCACAGCCGCAGCGGTCGCAGCCTCCCACGTCGATCCCGGCGTAGACGGCCTCGGTCGCCGCCGGGTCGCTCCACAGCTTCCAGCGGGCGATGTCGAGGAGCTGGGCGGGCTCGAGTCGTGGATCGCGAGGGCGAGCGGCCGGAGTCGCGGAGCCGGATGCACCCGGAGAGCACCCCGGCCGGGCCATGCTCAAAGACCGGCGAGGCCCAGGGCCACGGCCTGATGATCGATGCGGATCGGGTCGAGGCAGCTCTCCACGCCGAGGAGCCCCTCGAACTTGGAGACGTTCAGCCAGGCTCGGGCCACCGCGTTGGTCACTCGCGCGGCCACCGCCGGCGACGCGTGGTCGAAGCTCACGAGCACCACGGCGTTGCCCGGGTGGTCCGGGTCGGCGGAGGGCTGGTCCTCGAAGAGCATCCGGAAGCGGAGCCGGCTGGGAAGCTCGTCCGCGGCCTTGGGGTCCAGGTGGGCCGCGCTGGCTGCCAGGGCGTTCTGCCGCTGGAGCACCCGCTGCCCCCGGTTCAGGACCAGCTGGGTCATGAGCTCCTCGCGCAGGCACTGCCGCGCGGCGTAGACGCTGCGGTCGGCCTCGGCGTAGTGGGCCGAGATCACCGCCTGGGAGCGGTAGGGCTTCGTGGGCATGGCGCAGCCGACCGCGAAGACCGCCGCGAGCAGCAGGGCGAGCAGGAGGCCCGACCGGCAACTCCGCACCCCAGGGGTCGAAGAGTCGATTCCAGGGTTCGACCGCATGGAGGGGGAACGTACCATGCCCGGACTCGTCGGAACGTGCCTTGGGTCACTTGAGGGAACGAGGGGATTTTGTGGCATTTTCAACCCAGGATGGCTCTGGGCAGCTGCTCACCAGCACTCCGTCTCCGGGCCGGGCCGCCTTCCAGGTGTAGATCGGGCCCCAGATTCGCCGCGCCCGGAACCCGACCCGGCGGGGATTGCACTCGGGCAGGGCGAAGGGCTCGCCCCCGGTATCGACCCAGAGGTAGGCGAGCCGCTCCTCCCCTTCCTCGACCAGGTGGACGTGCACGTGCTCCGGCAGCCCCCCGGTGCGGCCCAGGTAGAGAGCACCCTCCAGCAGCAGCTCCCCCGACTCGGGATCGCCGGGGTCGACCCGCACGCCCTCGAGCCTGCGGCCGACATCTTCGGGCCCCAGGGACTCCAGGTAGTCGATCACCGGCGCGTCATAGGACGCCAGGCGCGCTTCGGGGTCGACGGGCTCGGGCGACGGCGAGCGACACGCGACGGCGAGCGCGCCGGCGACCAGCGCGGCGCGGACTGCGAGTGATCTGGAGCGGGCTCCGGGCACCCGGCGATTCTAGGACAGCCCGCTGCCGACTCGGCCGGGGGTCGGGCCGCGCCTCAGAAGAGCCTCGAGACCAGCGCCGCCACCGCCGTCTCGACCCCGAGGACGCGATCGCCGAGGGCCCCGCCCAGGCAGACGGTCTCGAAGCCCGCGCGCCCGAAGCTGTCCAGCTCGGCCTGGATGAACCCGCCCTCGGGTCCCACGGCGAGCGTCGCCGGCCCGTCGATGCCGCGCGGGCACGCGCGGGGCGCCGCGGGGTGCGCGACGAAGCTCCGGCGATCGGCGGCCTCCTCCGAGAGCGCCCCCTCGACGAAGGGGCGGAACAGGCGCTCGAGGCGCACCCGCGGCAGGCGGGTGTCCCCCGCCAGCTCGAGGCCCAGTCGGAGCTGGGCCTCGATGCGCGGGGCGTCGAGGCTGTCGCTCTGCCAGTAGCTCTTCTCCACGCGCCAGCTGTTCAGCAGCACCAGCTCCTCGACGCCCAGGGAGGCCACGGCGACCAGCACCCGCCGCAGCACCCGGGGCCGCGGCAGCGCGAGCACCAGTCGCAGGGGAAGCCGGGGGGGCGGATCGCGATCGAGCCGCACCGCAAGCTCGAGCGCCGCGTCGTCGACCCGCAGCACCCGGGCCGACCCCAGGCGCCCTCCGAGCAGCCCCACCCGCAGCGCGTCGCCCGGAGCGACGCGGTGGACCTCGCGGACGTGGCGCCCCCGCCTTCCGGTGAGGCGCACACGCCCGGAGCCGCCGCGCATGTCCGACTCCTCGAGCAGGATGCAGTTCACGCCGTCTCCCGCCGGCGCGGCCGACCTGCGGCCCGGCGCCTCAGCCCCAGCACCCGCGAAACACCTCGACCACGGGCCCCTCGAGAAACGCCTCGCCCGAGCCGTCCCACTCCACTCGCAGGGAGCCGCCGCGCAGCTCGACGACGACCCCGTCGTCCACGCGCCCGCTGGCCCGCGCGGCCACCGCACAGGCCGTGCTCCCGGTGCCCGACGACAGGGTCTCGCCCTCGCCGCGCTCGAAGATCCGCGCGCGCAGCCTGCCCCGGTCCAGGACGTTCACGATCTCGAAGTTCACGCGGTTCGGAAACAGCGGGTGCGTCTGGACGAGCGGTCCCACGGCCTCGAGCGGGAACGCCTCCACGGGACCGTCGACGATCGCCACCGCGTGGGGGTTGCCGAGGGACAGGCACAGCAGCTCGAGGCTCCGACCGGCCGCGTCGAGGCGCGCACGCGGGGGCCGCGGATCGGGCTCGAGCTCGGGTCGGCCGACGGCCAGCGGGATGGCTGCCGGGTCGAAGACCGGGACGCCGAGGGCGATGCGTCCGCTCGCCATGCGGCCGGCCTCCAGGGTCGGCCACACGCTCCGCAGCCCGGCGCCGGTCTCCACCCGCAGCTCGCCGCGCTCGAGGTCCGCGAGGCCGCGGTCGAGCGCGAACTTCGCGAACAGCCGGAGGCCGTTCCCGCTCATCTCCGCCTCGGATCCGTCGGAGTTGAAGACGCGCATGCGCAGCGCTGCGCGCCGCGAGGGCTGGACGACCAGCAGGCCGTCGGAGCCCACGCCGAAGCGGGGCCGCGTCATGGAGCGGGCGAGCGCACTCCAGTCGGCCTCGACCGAGCGCCCGTCGATTGCGATGTAGCGGTTGCCGGCGGCCTGGAGCAGCGCGAACTCCGTCGACACGGACTCCCCCTTCGCCGTCCGCCCGGCTGCACGCGGCTCACGGCGCCGGCGGCCGCGTGATGGCCTCGATCCAGAACACCATCGCGCGGAGGGTCCCCGGGTCCCCGACGCCCCGCCAGACCATCGTGGTTCCGGGCACCGCCGTCTGCGGCGAGGCGAGGTAGGCGGAGAGCGTGCCGGGCGACCACACGATGCCCGAGCTGCGAAGCGCCTCGGAGTAGGCGAAGCCGTCCACGGCCCCCGCGCGGCGCCCCATCACGCCCTGGAGCCCCGGACCGATGCGCGTCTCGTCCGAGTAGAAGTCGTGGCAGGACCAGCACTCGACCGTCGCCTGGGCGCCGCGATCGAACAGCGCCTGCTCCGCCGGCGAGAGCGCCGCGCGCGCGTCGCGCGATCGACTGTCGCAGGCGGGAAGGCTCGAGCCCACGGCCAGCAGGAGGATCCCGGCGGCGAGACCCGCGCCTCGGCTCATCGTTCCGTCCCTCCCAGCGCCGCCTCGAGGAGACCCGTCGCCTCCTTCCAGGACGCCGCGCGGTGGTGGCGCGTGGCGTCCGACGCGCTGCCGGTCGGGGCGAGCCAGACCGCGGTCATTCCGACCCCCGCCGCGCCCACCACGTCGGCCTCCCAGGAATCGCCGACGTACCACGCCTGGTCCGCCGGGGTCTGGAAGTGGGACAGCGCCCTGAGAAAGGGCTGGGCGTCCGGCTTGCGGCGGCCGCAGTCGGCGCTGGTCATCACGAACTCGAAGGGGACCCCGAAGCCCTGGCGGCGCAGCTCGAACTCCAGGGTGCGGCCGCTGAAGCAGGTGTTCGACAGGACCGCCACGGGGATGCCGTGGGCGTGGATGCGCTCGAGCGCCTCCCGCGCGCCCTCCACCGGCGTGAGGACGACGCCGCTGACCCAGATCGCCAGCTCGGCCACCGCGACGTCGGCCGGCGAGACCGGCAGGTGCGAGCGCAGCCAGTCCGAGAGCGAGAATTCGCGATCGTCGAGGATGCGCGTCGCCTCGACCACGCTCTCGAGATCGGACAGCCACGACTCGAGCTCCTCGGGCGAAGACGGACGACCGGGCAGGTCGCTGCCCTCGAGAAAGGTCCGGGCGCCGGCCAGCAGATCGTGGCTCTGCTCGGCGAGCAGGGTCCCGCCGACGTCCAGCAGGATCGCCCGGGGCGGCGACGGCAGGGTGCGGCCGGTCACGGCGGGGACCCGATCGTTCGAGAGTCCGGAGCCGGCGAGCGCTGCGTGCCTTCGACACCCAGCCACACGAGACACTCGTCCGGTGTCCGCACCAGTCCGTCGGGCTGCGCCGCCGTGAGCTCGCTCGGCGTTCCGAAGCCCCACGCCACGGCCAGGCTCGCCACGCCCACCCGCCGGGCGCCCTTCACGTCGTGCTCGCGGTCGCCGATCATCAGGGCCCGCTCGGGGCGGAGCCCTTCCACCTGCATCACGTAGGCGATCAGCTCGTGCTTGTGCACCCGGGTTCCGTCGAGGAGCGAGCCGTGAATGGCCCGCATGGAATCCTCGAGCCCGAAGTGTCGGACGATCCGCCGGGCGTAGGGCTCGGGCTTCGAGGTGACCACGTAGAGCGTCCGGCCGGCCCGGGCGAGGGCGCCCAGCATCTCGGGCACCCCGTCGATCAGCCGGTTCTCGAACAGCCCCCGATCGGCGAAGCGTTCCCGGTAGAGGCGGATCGCCTCCCCCACGCGCTCCTCGCCGGGATCGCCCAGCAGCTCCGCGAAGGTCTCCGCCAGCGGAGGCCCGATGAACCGCTCGAGCTCGGAGCACTCGGGGGTCGGCTCGCCCAGCGCGCGCAGCGCGTGCTGGATGCAGCGGGTGATCCCGTCGCGCGGATCGGTGAGGGTCCCGTCGAGATCGAACATCAGGTGCTCGAGGTCCGGGGGCGACGGCCAGGCTTGGGTCCGGGGGGTCGACACGCGGCGTCGAAGGTACCCGCGCTCGACGCGGGCCGCGAGTCGACGCATCCTGCCCCCCATGGCCATCGCCGGAACCCGGCCGCCGGTGCGGTGTCCGGGCTGTGCGCGCGAGTACGATCCGGCGCTCTTCGAGCACGGGCGGACCCTGCACTGCGCCTGCGGTCGACGCGTGGGGGGCGCGCCGCTGCCGGCGCCGGACCCCGAGGACCACCGCCCGCGCTTCTTCGCCGACGCCATGCTCGGCCGGCTGGCGCGCTGGCTCCGGGTGCTGGGGTACGACACGGCCTGGCGCGCCCACATCGCCGACGAGGACCTCGTCCGCAGCGCGGCCGCCGAGGGTCGGATCGTGCTGACCCGGGACAGGAGGATGCTCGAGGAGTGGCGCTACGAGGGCATCCACCTCGTGGAGGCGGAGTCGCCGCGGGAGCAGCTGGCCGAGGTGGCCGCGGCCTTCCGGCTGGTGGAGGGCGCGAGGCTCTTCGACCGCTGCGTGCGCTGCAACGAACGCCTGGACGCCGTGGCGCCCGGATCGGTCGCGACCGACGTGCCCGAGCGCATCCGGCGCGAGCACGGGCGGTTCCGGCGTTGCGGCGCGTGCGGGCGCGTCTACTGGCGGGGCTCCCACACCCGGCGCATGCGAGAGGCCCTGGGAGCGATCCTCGGGCTGGACGCCCGGGCACTCGACGCCATGGAGGCGGAGAGTCGTGGGGAGGGGCCGGCCGGGACCTGAGTCGCGACCTCAATCGCCCCCGGGCCCGCCGCTGGCAAAGAAGACCAGCAGCGTCATGTCCTCGACGATCTCGAAGAAGGAGTGCTCCTCGGTCGCTCCGATGTAGAGCACCGAGCCCGGCTCGATGGAGACGTCGCGCCCGCCGACCCGCATGCGCGCGCGCCCCTCGAGCACGAAGTACACCTCGTCCTCGTCGTGGGGACCCTGGAGATCCTTCGCGCCGGCCTTCAGCCGATAGACGCCGCAGCTGAGGGTCGGGACGCGCAGGAACTCGAGATAGGGAGAGCCCGCCGCCGAGGCCTCGTCGATCACCGACTGCAGGTCGAAGACCTTCCAGCGGGCCGCGTCGCTGGCTTCCCCGCTCCCGCCGGCGTTCCCGCTGCCGTTTCCACTGCCATTTCCACTGCCATTTCCACTAGCGTTTCCGCTGCCGCTGCCGCCGTTGCGCGAACGGGGGGCCGACGGCGAGGGAGAAGAGGGGTCGTTCATCTTCGATCCTCCGGCCACCCGACGAGGCTACCACGGGCCGGGCGGGTCGAGAACCGGTCAGGAGCCGTCGAGCCCCGTGGACTGGTAGGCGATCAGCCGCCAGGCTCCGTCCCTGCGCGCGTAGACCGCCGTGTAGCGGACCGTGCGATCGAAGTCCCGACCTTCGGTCGCCAGACCGAGCTCGGCGCGGCCGGAGACCACGGCCACGTCGCCGACGATCGACAGCCCCTCGACCCGGCTCTCCACGTCCCGATAGTCGAGCTCGCCCGATCGCAGCGCCTCGATCAGCCCGGCCTTGCCGTGCACGCGGCCGTTGGCGTGGGTATAGACGAGCTCGGCATCGAGCACGGCCTCCAGGGCGACCTCGTCGCCGTCCACCAGGGCGCGGTAGCGGCGCTGCTCGAGGCCCACGATCTGCTGCTCCACCGGGACCGGTGCGCCGGCCGCCACCAGCACCTCCCGCAGCGGCGCCGCCGCGTCGAATGCCTCGACGGAGACGAGGGTGGAGTCCCGGAGCGTCAGCAGGGTCACGCGACCGGGCTCCGCGGGCCAGCGCGAGGTCGTCTCTCCGTCGCGGTCGAGCAGCATGGGGTAGGGCCGGCGGCGCATGCTGGGCAGCGCGAACAGCTTCGTCACCAGCGCGGGCATGCGCTCGATGTCCGAGACGCTGACCGCCCGGGCCGCCTCGAGCAGGCTCGCCCCGTCCTCCTCGAGAGCCTCCTCGGCGATGTCCCCGGCGTCCATGTCCGCGCTGAAGAGCACCAGCCGCACCCCGGCGTCGAGGGTGTGGGGCCGGCCGTGCTGGTCTTCGAGGGTGACCTCCGGAAACGGATCGCCGGGCTCCAGGGCGTCGTCTGCATGGGCCGCGCCCGCGAGCGGCGCGAGCAGCAGCCAGACCGCGGCGGCGAGCGCGCGGGAAGTCAGTCGAGCAGCCATGCGTAGCCCTCCCGAAGCGCCGCCCGACCGCCGGACTCGAGCACCTCGCCGTGGGTCACCAGGACCCGATCGAAGTCCCACCCCAGGATGTGCTCGAAGTCCTCGCTCGCCGCGGCCCGGTCGCGAATGATGAGCTTCTCGAGAAACGACGGCCCGAACCTGCCGAGCCGCCCCATCATCCGGAACAGCAGCCGGGCCGACGGCGCCGCCTCGTCTCCGACGTTGAAGGCGAGATCGGTGAGGATGAGCGTCCTCGAATCGCGGTGGAGGAACACGACCTCGCTCATCAGATCGGCGCCGCGCACCGGGCGCTGGTCGATCCGGCCGCGCCAGGCCTCCGGGGCCTCGTCTCCCAGGGTCGCCGCGATCGCGAGGTCCGGACGCTTGCTCTCGAGCCCGGGGGCCGCGTGGATCTCGAGGTCCGGCCAGGCCGAGGCCCAGTCCCCGACGTGGAGATGGTGGAAGCGGTTGGGCGCCACGGCGAAGCGCGGCGTCCCGATCTCCTCGACGGCCCGCCGCAGGTCCGCATCCAGGGGCACCGGCGAATGCAGCCAGAGGGCGGCGTCCGCCAGGCGCACCACGGTCATCCGCGTCCCGATGTCGATGCCCAGGAACTTCTGGGGACGCTTCACCGTGAACAGGTCGTCCGCGAGGCGTTCGAGCATGGCGTCCTCGGGCGCGCTGCGCGCCCCGGTCCGGAATGCGTTGCGACGACGGCCGCGGCGCGGCTCAGCGCCGCAGCCCGGCGGTCTCCTCGAGCTCCAGCATGAGATTGAGGCACTGGATGGCGCCGCCGCAGGCTCCCTTGCCCAGGTTGTCGAGCAGCCCCACCAGCAGGACGTGCCCGGACGGATGGGGCACCACGTGGAGGGCGATGCGGTTCGTGTCGTTGCACGACCGCGGATCGAAGCGGCGCTCGTCGGCCTCGAGGGGCTCTGCGATGGGCACCACGTCGACGAAGGGCTCGCCGGAGTAGCGATCGGACAGCGCCTCCCAGATTCGCTTCCCGCTCTCGCCGCCCGTCGGCAGGAGCGAGCCGTGCAGGGGAATCTCCACCCGCATGCCGCAGCGGAATGGGCCCACGGCCGGCACGAACTGCGGCGGAGAGGCGAGGCCCGAGTAGCGCGTCATCTCCGGGATGTGCTTGTGGACCCGGTCGAGTGCATAGGGCGCCTCGAAGGGCAGCTCGAGGAGCCCGGCCTCGGCGTCCTCCCACTTCTCGACGAGCGGCCGACCTCCGCCCGTGTAGCCCGAGAGCGCGTGGACCGTGAGCGGCACGTCGGCAGAGAGCAGCCCGGCGTCGACCAGGGGGCGCACCAGCAGGACGACGGCCGTGGGATAGCACCCGGGGTTGGAGACGCGGTCGGCCTTCCGGATGCGGTCGCGTTGGTCGGCTGCGAGCTCGGGCAGGCCGTACTCCCAGCCCTCGGCGACCCGATGGGCGGTGCTGGCGTCGACCAGCCGCGTGCCCGCGGCCTCGGCCCAGGCGGCCGCCTCGCGCGAGGCGTCGTCGGGCAGACACAGCACCGCCAGGTCCGCCTCCGCGACCAGGTCCCGCCGGATCCCGGGGTCCTTGCGCGCGGCTTCGGGCGCGGTCAGCAGCTCGAGGTCGCGACGCGGTCCCAGCCAGTCGCGGATCCGCAGCCCGGTCGTCCCGACGTGGCCGTCGATGTAGATGCGCGGAGCCATGGGGCGAAGGTAGCGCGAGACGCCCCCGGGTCGATCGGCCGCCCCTGCCGCTAGAGGATCGCCTCGAAGCCCTCGAAGACCGGGTGTCCGAGATAGGTGCCCTTCGGTGCGCGCGCCTGGGCGTGGGCCTTCGCGAAGCTCTCGGACCGGGTCCACGCCTCGAAGTCCTCGCGCGAATCCCAGAGCGTGTGCGAGGCGTAGAGGGTGCCCTCGTCGTCCCGCGGCCCCTTGAGGAGCCTGAACTCGCGGAAGCCCGGCACCTCGTCCAGCTGCGAGTCGCGCTTGCGCCAGAGCTCCTCGAAGTCCTGCTCGTGACCGTGGGCGATGCGGAACCGGTTCATGGCGATGTACACGGGGGCCTCCGTGGCGTCTCGGGGTGCTGGAGACGAACCATCATCCCACGTCCGGCTTGCGGGCGAGGAAGAAGTACTGGTTGAGGCTGAAGAAGTACTCGTCCCGGGCGCCCCGCTCCCGGAGATCGGCCGCCCAGGCCTGGGCCTCCTCGGCGCTCACTCCGCGCCGGCCCGCCGAGAAGCCGGCGATCAGGTCGATCATGCCGCCGCTGTAGGTGTTCGGGTCGTAGTGGGAGTTCAGCATCACGAAGGTCTCGCAGCGGGGCCGTTCGAACCCCGCGTCCTGGAAGAGCCGACCGAGGCGGCGCGGGAGATGCGGGTGGGCCAGGTGCTCGTCGAAGGCATGGAGCACCCGGCTCATCCTGTCCCCATCACTCGAGCTCCAGGCGGCGGTCCCCCAGTCCGTCGCCACCACCAGGGCGCGGCCTCCGGGACGCACCACGCGGCCGAGCTCCTGCATGGCGCCCTCGATGTCCTCCACGTACTCGTGCACCTGGACCGAGAAGGCCGCGTCGAACGACCCGTCCTCGAACTCCAGGGTCGCCGCATCCCCTCGCCGGAGATGGACCCAGGGCACCTGCGCACAGCGCCGTTCGGCCACGGCGAGCATCGCAGCGCTGGCATCGACGGCGTCGACCCGACCCGGGGCGCCCACCGCCGCCGCCATCTCGAGGGCGAGGAACCCGGGACCGCAGCCGATGTCGAGCAGCTGCTCGCCCGAGCGCGGGGCCAGCAGGGTCACCGCCAGGCTGCGCCGGCGCGCAGCGTCGGGAAGCGAGTAGAGCGCCTCGAGTCGTGCCGCCGTCTCTTCGTTGAACCGGGCCGGGCCGGACATGGTTTCGATCTCCAATGCGTCCCGTTCTAGAGCAGGAAGCGCCCTTCGCGAAGGCCGCGCTCGACGCGCCGCTCTAGCGCGGCCGGGTCGAGGCCGGAGGCGTCGACGACGCGGCTCGGGAAGTCGTGGTCTCTCGCGAACGCGCGATGCATGGGCTCGACCCTCGGGCTCTCCCCCTGCCACGCGCCGGCGGTGCCGGCGGGCCCGCTCGATCCGCGCCCGGCGCCAGCGGCTGCGCACGCGACGGGCCAGCCGCTCCAGCCAGGGCAGGGTCGTGCGTCCCACCTCGGCTCCGTTGCGGAAGAAGCGGACCTGGTCACCCGCCACCCGCTGCTCTTCGCCTCCGGCGAGCAGCACCCGGAACGGACGGTCCGGGTCGAGCACGTCACCGGGCGCAACCACGCGCACGGGCATGCTGGCGCGGGTGCGCTCGGCGATGGCCTGCAGGCGCGGGGACCCGTCGAACGCGCCGGGGCGCGCCTCCTGGATGCTCATCCGCGGCGACGCACCTTCGACGAGCACGTCCACCACCGCCCCCAGCCGGTCCGGGCGGTCGCACGCATCGAGCCCACCGCGCAGCCACAGGCAGCGGTAGGCGCGGCAGATGCCCGGTCGCGAGGCATGGATCGCACAGCCGCCCCCGGCTCGCTGCTGGGGGCAGCGCTCGCCGGCCAGCTTGCCCAGCTCGTCCACCCGCAGCACCTCGCAGCACAGCGAGCACGCTCCGCACGCGCGTTCTTCTTCCGGGGGTTCGGCGGTCACCGGGTCGCCAGGCTACCACGCGCTCGCGAGCCGGGGAAAACGCCGGGCTCGCCCGGGCGTCAGGTCTGGTCGCGGTCCAGCCACTTCTCGGCCCTGGGCATGGGGATGGCGCCCAGGCGGTCCAGGAGCGCGTCGGCCTCGGAGGCCGAGGCCACCATGGCGCGGTGCTCCGGTCGCACGAACCCCTCCTCGGTGGCGTGGTCGAGCATCGCCCGAAGCGGTGCGAAGTAGTCGTCCACGTCGAGCAGCCCGACGGGCTTGGAGTGGATCCCCAGCTGGGCCCAGGTCAGCACCTCGAAGAGCTCCTCGAGGGTGCCGAGCCCCCCGGGCAGCGCGACGAACGCATCGCCCAGCTCGGTCATCGTCGCCTTGCGCTCGTGCATCGATCCCACGACCCGCAGGTCGCCGAGGCCTTCGTGCGCGACCTCGCGCCGGACCAGGGACTCGGGGATCACACCCACGACGTCGGAGCCCGCCTCCAGCGCCGCATCGGCGACCGCCCCCATGAGGCCCACGTCGGCTCCCCCGTAGACGAGGCCCAGGCCGCGGGCCCCGAGCACGGCACCCAGCCGGCGCGCGGCGGCGAGGTACGCGGGACGGGTCCCGCCGCTCGAGCCACAGAAGACCGTGACCCGTCGCAGGGCCCGAAGCGCCGACACCCTCAGGCGCCGGCCGGTCGCGCCTGGAGGCGGTAGATGAAGCGGTCCTCGGGAAACCCCTCGAGCTCGGCGGGGTCCTCGACGCGCACGGCCTCGAGCGGATAGACCCGGCCGCCGAACCGAACGCGGACCCGGGCGTCCTCGCGGATGTGGTCGAGCCAGCGGCGCCCCTCGGCGGGATCGATGTAGAGCCTGCCGTCGCGAACCGTGTAGTTGACCTCGACCGAGTACGGATCGGACGGGCGCGTCTCGAGGTCGACGAACGAGTCCGTGACGAACGACCAGTCCTCGGGGATCTCCTCGACGACCTCGCCGCTGAGGGCGCCGCCGGGAAACATGAGCGTCGGCCCGCCACAACCCACGACGCAGGCCAGCGCGCAGAGCGCGATGGCGAAGGTTCGATGTCGCCCCGGGGCGTCCTGCATGGGGTCCTCCACGACCTGCGGTGTCGTCAAGACTGCAGCAGCACGACGCCGATCGCCACGACCGCCGCGGCCAGCACCCGGCGGGCGCCGAAGGGCTCGCGAAGCACGCGAGTGCCGATCACGGCGGCGACGATGACGCTCGTCTCGCGCAGCGCCGAGATCTGGGCCATGCCTCCCTGGGAGAGCGCCCACAGGACGATGGCGTAGGCCAGCGTGGCCATCACTCCACCGCCGGCCGCCCGCGCCCCCTCCTCGCGAAAGAAGCGACCGAGATCGCGCCGCCGCAGGCACACCGCCACCAGCGTGATGGGCAGGGCGTCGAGGAAGAACCCCCAGGCGATGAAGTCGAACGGCTGCTCGGACAGCCGCACGCCCTGTCCGTCCACGAAGGTGTAGGCCCCGATGAGGAGGCCCGTGACGACCGAAGCGGCCAGCGCCCAGCGGGCCCTGCCGGCCCCGGAACCGGAGGCCGCCGCGCCGCGCCCCCGGGCTCCCCCGGCGAGGCTGGCGATGCCGAGGGACACCATCAGCAGTCCGACCAGCTGAAGGCCCACCGGAAGCTCGCCGATGAAGATCGCCGCCAGGGCGGCCACCACGCAGGGCGAGAGGCCGCGCGCGATGGGGTAGACCTGGGAGAGATCTCCCAGTCGATAGGCCGTCACCAGGAAGAGCTGATAGACGAGGTGCAGCACGATGGAGCCCGCCAGGTAGGGCCAGGCCGCGCGCGCGGGAAAGTCGACGAAGAAGATCGCGACGCTCGCCAGCACTCCGCCGGTGCCGGTCACCACCCAGAGCGTCAGCAGCGGGTCGCGGCCCGCCTTGGTGATGGCGTTCCACGACGCGTGGAGGAACGCGGCCAGCAGGACCAGGAGCGCGACGGACGCATCGAGCGACACGGATCACCATTGCGACCCGCGTCGCGGGCGCTTGCTGGCTCTGGCGTGGGGCCGCTCAGAGCGCGCTGTCGGCGAGGGCGACGAAGTCGCCCTTGGGTCGGGCTCCGACGAGCTGACCCTTGACCGTTCCCTGCTGGAACAGGAGAACCGTCGGCATGGCGCGGACCCCGAAGCGCGCGCTCGTCGCCGCGTTCTCCGAGGCGTGGATCTTCAGCACCTTCAGGCGCCCGGAATACTCTTCGGCCAGCTCCTGGAGGATCGGGCTGATCTGCCGACACGCGGGACAGTGGTCGCCCCAGAAGTCCACCAGCGCCGGCAGGTCGGACTCGGTGACCTCGCGCTCGAAGGTGTCGTCGGTGACGTCGGCGATCTCGGCCATGCAGATGTTCCCCCGGCTGATGAGAGGCGCAGTATGCCACCCGGATGGGAGCCGCGCCGGTCAGGCCGCCGCGCGATCGTCGGCCCCACCCGGCTGCTCGGCCGCGGAGCGATAGGCCGCGCCGGTGGGAATCGGCGCGCCGCGTGCGACCCGCCAGAACGCGGGGAGCTCGAGGATGACCGTGGCCACCACGCCCAGCAGGGTGAGGGTGAGCGCCAGGCGGCCGGCCAGGGAGTCCCGCGGCAGGATCTCCAGCAGCAGTGCGACCACGACGGCGCTGGCCGCGAAGCCCCCGAGCGACATGGCCAGGAACTGCCCGCGGCCGTTGCGATCCGCGTCGAACCGGAAGAGGAAGACCGCGAGGAGCGACCTCGGGTGGTGCACGACGGCGCGCGAGAGCCAGCCCCCGGCCAGGTGCCCCCACTCGTGGGCCAGGTAGCCGCACAGCACGGTCGCCACACCGGCGACGACCGCCACGCAGGTGGCCGCTGCGTTGGGGTCTCCTCCGCGCAGGTCCGACTCGAGACGCCAGAAGAAGAGGGCGAAGAGCAGGATCGTGACGTCGCGCAGAGCGAGCTTCAGACGCATCGGCAAGGGCGGGGGGCCTCCGTCTCGATTGGGGCTGCGCCGGCGACGGAGATGCTACCAGCTCGCCGGCCGACCTTCCGCGCCCCGGGGGCAGGGCCGATTCACTCGGCCAGCCAGCCGGACTCCAGCTGGGTGCAGGGGACGCCGTCGTCGATCTGGCAGATCCGGCAGGTGTGGGCGAGGCCGTAGGGACCGACCTCGGCCTCGCAGTCGCGCATGGCCTGGCGGGCCGCTGCCTCCGGGCTCTCGGCCCGGATCACCGCGTCGAAGACGGGCTGCGCCCGGGGACCGGCCACCCAGAACGCCTTGTGCAACGGGTAGGACTGGAACTCGAGCAGGTGGTCGGCGAGGGACCACACGATCTCACCGTCGAGGGCGTACAGCGCACAGGGCGCGCGGACCCCCCGACCCACCCGGGCCCGCTCGCACAGCTCGAGGGCCTGCCGGCCCGCCGCGCTGCGGTCGACGGCGCGCTCGGAGATGCCCCACACCCATTCGTTGCCGTCGAAGCCGAAGGCGAACGCCTTGGGCGAGATCTGCCGCTCGTAGTGGGCCCACAGGGCCTCGAACTCGCCCTGGACCTGGGCGTCGGGCTGGCTGGGAGGCGGCGGCGCGACCGGAGGGGGAGGCGCACCGGCGCAGGCGACGGCCGCCGCCCAGGCCGCGAGCCAGGCGAGGCGTCGGCGCGCCGTGCGCGGACCCGGATCCGCAGCCGTCCCCGCGCGCCCCGGCGCGCGGAGCGTCCCGGTCGCCTCCACCTCAGCCCCCGCAGCCATCGGACACCCGCCCCTTCGGCGACGCCGTGCGCGGCGCCGCCTCTCAGAGTGTAGTCGGGAAGTAGGCGGGCCAGATGACGGCGTCGAGCCAGGCCGTCTGGACCCAGAACGGGAGGGTGCCCGCGAACGCCGCCCAGCGCAGCGCGCCCCCCTCCTGCCGCGCCCGGGCCGCGCAGAGCACCACCAGGCCGCTGGCCCCGAGCCCCACCGCGAACAGCACCCCGCGCACGAGCCACCAGAGGGGAGTGCTGAAGTCGTCGAGCAGCAGCGCGGTGAGCGGCAGCCAGGCGGCCGAGGGCAGGAGCACCGCGGCGTAGAAGGCCACGACGGCGCCGTAGCCGAGCCCACCGGGGCCGCGGTAGCCGGCCGGGTCGGTGCGGAAGATCCACAGGAAGGTGAACGGGAAGTAGCCGGTCGCGGCCAGCAGCATGCAGACGGTGTAGAAGCCGCGCCAGGCCTCGGGAACGCCGCCCCAGAGCCCGCTTCGGATGTCCGGCGACATCGCGAAGGCGAGTCCGTAGCTCCCGAGCACCGCGGTGCCGCCCACGAGGTTGAGGATGGCGAGATTTCGCTGTCGGGGATCCATGCTTCGGCCTCCGTTCCATGAGGGATTCGAAGCACGCGGGCGATCGGATGCGGTCGTCCGCAAGCCAGGCGCCGGCCGGGGCTCCTAGTCCGACTCCCAGACGACCCGGACCGAGAGCCCCAGGGGACGATCGGGCGTCACGACCTCGGGCGCGATGTTGAGCGCATCGGGCGGGCCCGTCATGGGCTCCACGCAGATCGCGTGGCGGGGCTCGTCGTAGACGACCCAGTGGTCGCCGTCGGACTCGATGGCGAGCCGCAACGCACCGTCCCAGGCGAGCGCCGGCGGCGCCTCGACCCCGGTGAAGCAATCGTCCCAGGGACGCGCCGAAGGCCGGACGCGCTCGGCCAGCGCGATGCCCTCTTCGTCCCGGCGATACATCCACCGGGCGTCGAAGGCGAGCCGCGCCTCCTCGCCCCGGGCCAGCCGGCGGCGCCACCACGGGTGCCACCCGAGGCTCGCCGGAAACGGCGCCTCGCTCGCGTGGACCTCGAGGCGCCAGGCCAGGGCGCCGTCCTCGAGGGCGAAGCTCTGCAGCGCTCGGCCGGGGAACGGCCAGCCGTCCCCGAGGCCCAGGTCGATCTCCATGTGGGCGGAGCGCTCGTCGTGGTCGAGCAGCCGCCAGGGGCGGTCGAAGGTCGTGCCGTGGATCGCGTGGGGAGGCCAGTTGACGGGAAGCGCGTACTGCCGCCCCTCGAAGGAGAAGCGACCCTCCCGGCAGCGACCGGCGAAGGGCGCCAACGGATAGCTTCCCCAGGCGGTGGGCCGCGCGAGCTCGCCGTCTCCCTTTGCGACCAGCAGCGAGAGCCCGGCGACCTCGAGCCCGGCCAGGCGACCGCCCGCGTCGGGATCGAGCCGCGCGCGCGCCTCGCCGCTGCGCAGCGTGACGCTCACCGGGGCGCCCGGCCCGCCCGGCCCGCCCCGCCCGCCCGGCCGGACGGCCGAACCGCGGGCCCTTCGCCCCTGGCGGAGCCCGGCGGTCCGGGGAGGCAGCGGATGCGGGGGATCTCTTCGGCCATGGGTGGCTACCTCTCGCCGGGAGGGTATCGGGCCGACCGCGTCCGCCCCACGGCCGGGGTCAGCCGGCGAGATCCAGCCGCATGGCCACCCGACGCGCGGGATCGAGCCCCTCGCGCGCCTCCGCCTCGAGGTGCCGGGCCAGCCCCGGAGTGAGCTCTCCCGGTGTCAGGATCCGGAAGCCCGCGCTCGCGTAGAAGGGCGCGTTCCAGTCGAGGTGGCGGAAGGTCGTGAGCGTGCAGGCCGGCAGGTGGCCCGCCCGACACCAGTCGACGACGGCGCCCAGCAGACGCCGGCCGAGCCCCCGACGACCGTGGTCGGGGTGGACGTCGAGCTCGGCCAGATGGCCCGCGCCGTCGAGCCGCTGGGCCAGGGCGAAGCCCACCGCCTCGCCGGCCGGATCGAGCGCCACCCACAGGCGTCCTTCGACCCGGGCCGCGTCGAGCTCCTCCAGGGGCGTGGTGACCTCGCGGTGGGCGGCCGCGAGATCGGCTTCCGGAAAGAGCGCGGCGGCCGCGCGCTCGATGGCGGGCAGCCGGGCGATGTCCTCGGGACGCGCGGTGGCGATCCGGTACGCGGGCCCCCGGCTCACCAGGCCTCGCTCCCGGGCTCGCCCTTCACGGGCCCCACGATCTCGTCGGTGATCCATCCCCCGTAGAAGCCGCCGGGCTGGGGACGGACGCGCTCGCCGTCCACGCGGCATTCGACCCGACCGGGGTAGAAGGCGATCCAGTCGCGGATCGACTCGAACTCGGGGAAGGGGTCGGGATAGGTCCAGGCGATCGGGGCCGCGCCCTCGCCCGACCCGGACCCGCCCGACGGCGCGAGGTAGCGGGCTTCGCCCTTCCACTCGCAGTGGGAGCGACCGGGGACGCGCTCGAGCTGCGCGAGGTCGACGTCGCCGGGCGGCAGGTAGAACGTGGGCGGGCTCGCCGTCTCGAGCACCCGCACCGCGCCCCGGGAGCGCGCCAGGCGCCGGCCCTCCCGCGACACTTCCACGAGTCGCGTGTCGGCCACGATGCAGGGAGGCCGGGGATAGTCCCAGACCGACTCCTGGCCGGGCCCCGGCTCCACCGCGAACTCCGGCCGGCGCGCTCCGCGGTGGACCCAGCGGTCGCGGGCAGCCTGGACTCCGGCCGGGCGACGCCGATCCTTCACCTTCACTCCCCCCGTCCGGAGGAGCCGCCGATGCCGGCCAGGCGCGCGATCACCGAGGCGATCGTGGCCAGGGGCAGCACCTCGGTGAAGGGGAACGCGCAGTAGAGCCCCGATCCCAGCGCCACCCACCGGCGTCGGGACTCGGGCATGCGGTACACGCCCGACAGCCACCAACCGAAGAAGCCTCCCAGCAGCAGACCGCCGTAGACACCGATCGGGCCGAAGCTCGCGAGGTCGAGCAGGTCGAGGGCGACCCCGCCCGCGACGGGTCCCAGCACCTCGACCGTCCGCGCGAACGGGCCGGATCCCGATCCCTTCGCGGGCTCGTCGCCTGGAGCGGCGCCGCGCGGCGCCCGGGGGCCGGCCCGCTTCGCGACCCGCCCTGCGGTCCTGGGTTCGACGGAATCGTTCATCGGGTCGGGCTCCGCGGACGGCACTCGGGGCGAGGCCTGCAAAGAGCCTACACCACCGATTCTCCGGATCGGATCGGCGCCGCGGGCCCGGCGGGGTCGATCCCCGGGTCACCCGCGCCAAGCGCCGGACGGTGGGCGGCCGCCTCCACGGCGAGCGCGCTCGCGAAGGCCAGCGCGACCATCCCCGCCGCGGCCCGCGCCGCGCGCGCCCGGCCGCTCTGCACCATGCCCCCGAAGATGCCGATGGGACCGCACAGGAAGACGGCCACCAGCAGCCACGGCGCGTCGGCGAAGAAGCGGAGCGGCAGCGGGATCGGCGCGACCAGCACCGTGCGACCCGCCGCTCCCTCCCGGACCAGCGCGCTCCCCTCGAACCGGTAGACCGAGCCGTCGGCCGCGGGGTACGAGGAGTCGTTGGCCGGACCGATGCGGTCGAAGGCCCCGGGCTCGGTCCGCTCCGCGACCTGTTCGCCCCGCACGTCGTAGGTGCGGACCCGGTCGCTGCCCTCGACGGCGACGTCGACCGCGGGCTCGCCGGCGACCCGGGTCAGGCGCAGCCTGACGCTCCCGCCCCGGCTCTCGATGGGCCAGGCGCGGACGATCCTTCCCTCTGCGTCGTAGACGTGGATGCGGCTGGCGGCGACGCCGCAATAGATGCGACCCTGGCCGTCGACCACGATCCCACCGGGGTGGCGGAGGAGGGGGGCCCGGGACAGCGCCGCGCGGTACTGCGCCGCGCCCCAGCCCGCGACGAACAGGGCCGCCACACCCACGGCGATCAGCACCCAGCCGGTGCGCGCGCCGGCGCCCGTCCTCCGCGCTCGCGAGTCGGTCTTCGACCCGGCTCGGACCCCGGTGTCCGCGGTCTCCGTTTCCTGCACTGACAGCACCCGCCTTGCTGGCTCGACCCGACGGCCGGATGCCGCCTCGCGGCCCAAGGGTAACGGACGCGCGAGCCATCACATCGAACGCGGCCACCGCACCGGCTGCGGCGATCGCGGGCGAGGCACCGGTCGCGCCAGGACCGCGGGAGCCGGTGGAGAAGCTGCGAAAAAGGGCGCCCTCCCGCCGATCCACGAGGGATTCCGGCGCCGTTCACGCGTCGGGCAGGCGTCGTCGCGGGTGCGGCCGGCGCCGGCAGGGGCGTCAGCCTCGGGCGTAGCCGCCGCCGCCGCGGGGCCCGGGCCCACCGGGTCCGCGGCGCTCGCGCTCGCGCGCCTCGCTCACGCGCAGGGGGCGGCCACCGAAGTCGCGGCCGTCGCCCTCGGCGATCGCGGTGCTGGCTCCTTCGTCCTCCATCTCGACGAAGCCGAAGCCCCGCGACCGACCGGTCTCCCGATCGGTGATGATGGCGACGGACTGCACCGGCCCGAAGGCCGCGAAGTGATCGCGGAGCTCGTCCTCGGTGCAGCGCCAGGGGAGATTGCCAACGTAGAGTCTCTTCACTGGTCCGATCCGATCTGCGTGCTGGCTCGTCGGACGCTCTCGCGTCCCCGGTTCCAGCCGATCCCGGCCGTTGCCGACCGGGTCCTGTTCAGGACCCTGTCGGGTCCTCTGGGTGCCGTCGGTCCTCTGGGTGCCGTTGGATCCCGTTCTTCGCTCGTCCCTCGGCCGCGACGATGCACGCGCGACCGAAGTCGGAGCACCCATCCACTCCGGCGAGTGTATCACGGGCGTTCGTCCGGGCGGGGGAGAGCGGTCGAACCCCGGCGCCGGGGCTACGCTGGCAGCGGGCCCCCTGGAGACCGCGCATGACCTTCATCCGCCCCATGCGGAACGACGAGCTCGACGAGACCGTTCGGCTGTGGGAGCGGACGAAGAAGCACGCCTATCCGTGGCTCGAGTCCGAGCAGTCGTACTGCTTCGACGACAACCTCGCCTACTTCCGGGACCACGTCCGGCCGTACACCGAGGTCTGGCTGGCCACCGCCGACGACGTGGTGACCGGGCTGATGGCGATCCGGGGCGACCACATCGACCAGCTGTTCGTGGACGTCCCGTGGCAGGGACGCGGGGTGGGCTGCGCGCTCGTGGCCAGGGCTCGGGAGCTCTCGCCCCACCACCTCTCGCTCTTCACCCTGCAGCGCAACGAGCGCGCGTGCCGCTTCTACGAGCGCCGGGGCTTCCGAGCGGTGGCGTACGGCGTGAGCCCCCCTCCCGAGAGCGAGCCCGACGTGCGCTACGAGTGGGAGCCGTCGCCCGGCTGAGCGCCTCGCTGCAGGTCGAGTGTCCTGCTCCGGGAGCCCGCCTGCACTCGAAGCCGGGCTCCGGGAACGGGAGGCTAGAGGACGAGGACCTTTCGGGCGGGCTCCCGCTGCCGGTAGGCCGTGTCCCAGCGCGCGAGATTCGCGAGGGCGGGATCGATCTCCGCCTGGCCGAAGCGGGCGAACTGGAACGCCGCGGCGAGGGTGCAGTCGGCCACGCTGGGGCGCTCCCCGGCCAGGTAGGGACGCCCGTCGGCGAGCCGGTCGTCCAGCACGCGCAGCGGTCCGCGCAGCTGCTCCCGGAAGAACCCGGCGGCGCCGGGGTTGGGGGGCCAGCCCAGAGGAGAGCGGGTCGAGTGCACGATGCCGGCCAGCGGAAGCAGCACGCCGAAGTCGGCCAACCGCTCCACCTCGCGCGTCCGCGCGCGCTCCAGGGCATCGCGGCCCAGCATGGGCGGCTCGGGATACAGCTCCTCCAGGTACTCGATGATGGCCAGCGACTCGAAGAGGGTGGAGCCGTCGTCGAGCTCGAGCACGGGCACCTTGCCCAGGGGATGCCTCGCCTGGTGTTCGGGCGATCTCTGCTCGCCCTTCGGAAGGTCGACCGGGACCTGCTCGATCTCGAGGCTCGCTCCGCCGGCCTCCTTTTCCGCGAGGAAGAGGCGCACCTTGGTGGGGTTGGGCGCGACCGGGAAGAAGTAGAGCTTCATGGCCTCGTGACCGGTGCGTGGCTGGAGCGCCTGCAGAAGATATCAAAGCGCCGGGCGAGGGCCGGTCGCGTCACCCGAGCGAGGGCCCGGCGACCGGGCACCGCCGGTGCCGGCGCAGTGGCGTCCGGATCCGGCCAGCGCGGCGGCGAGCGGCCGGACATCATGGGGTCCAGCCCGGAGGGAATCCATGACTGCCCCTTGCCTCACCAGCGCCCTCGTCCCCACCGACCTCGGTTGGCTGGGCGTGGTCGCCACGACCCGCGGCGTGTGCCTGGTGCGTCTGGGAGACGATCCCCGGAGCCTCGAGCGCTGCCTCGCCCGGGCGCTTCCGTTCGCCCGGATCCGACGCGACGACGCGGCGCTCGCCGCCTGGTGCGCCCCGCTGGTCGACATCATCGCGGGCCGGGAGCCGCGCACTCCGGTCCCGCTGGACGTCCGGGGCAGCCAGCTCCAGGAGCGCGTCTGGAAGGAGCTCGAGTCCATTCCCCGCGGCCAGACGCGCTCCTACGGCGAGCTGGCGCGGGCCGTGGGCATGGAGCGCGGAGCCCGGGCCGTGGCGCGAGCCTGCGCCACCAACCCGGTCCCCCTGGCGATCCCCTGTCACCGGGTGGTGGGCCGGGGCGGGGAGCCCGGCGGCTACATCGCTGGAGTCGAGCGCAAGCTCGAGCTGCTGCGACGCGAGAGCCGGCCGGTCCGCGGCTGACCGGCGGCTCCCCCGCCCGAGCGGGCGGTGCACCGCTTGGAGGCGCGCGACGGGCTCGCCTACCATGGCTGCGGTCATGGCCGCCGGCAGCGAGCTCCCAGAGTGAAGATCCTGCGCATCCACGTGCGCCCGTTCGCCTTCGAAGAAGTCGTCGGGTCCCTGGAGGCGGAGGGCTTCGCGGGCATGACCCTCTCCGAGGTCCACGCGCCGTTCGGGGGCGGGGCCCAGGCCGGGCGCTACCGCGGCGCGCCGCTGTGGCGACCGGGCGTGATGAAGATCGAGATCATGCTCGCGCTCCACGACGATCGGGTGGAGCGCGCCATCCGGGCCCTGGCGCGCTGCACGAGCGACCCCGACCTGTCCGTCACGGTCCAGCCCCTCGAACGCGCCCTGCGCATCCGCACGGGCGAGATCGACGAAGCGGCGCTCTGACCCGGGTCAGGGCGCCTCGACGAGCGTCGGTCCGAAGTGCAGCACGCTGGGAAACGGGTCGTAGAAGCGGTGCAGCAGCGCACTCCAGCGCGCGTAGTCCGGAGAGCCCCGGAAGCCCTCGGTGTGGTCCTCGAGGCTGTCCCACCAGACCAGCAGCAGATAGCGGGCGGCGGTCTCCTCGCAGCGGCGCAGCTCGTGGCGGCGGTAGCCCCTGGCGGCGGCCAGGATCGACCGGGCCTCGTCGAACGCGGACTCGAACTCCGCCGCGGCTTCGGGCCGGACGTCGAGCAGGGCCATCTCCAGCACCGCCGTCGCCATCGGGTCCACGCGTCCCTCCTTCGGCGTCATCGCAGCTCCGCGTCCACCCCCCGCTCGTCGAGGGCCCCGCCCGCTCGACGAGGGCCCCGCCCGGCCAGGAGCCCGGCGCAATCGGCGGGGAGAGCGCGAAGCGCCGATCGCGGATCGAAGGGCGGATCGTATCACGGCGCCCGGGGACGCCGTGATACGATCGGACGGCTCCAACCCTCCGACCGGGAAGCCCACCCGTGACCCAAGACGCCTCGGAGAGCGAACTCCCCATCGAAAGACGACCCGGACGACGACCCGGACGCCGACTCCTGGGCCAGGTCTCGATCTTCGGAGGCCTGCGCGACGAGAGCGTCGCCCTGCTGCTCGAGCGCTCGGTGCGCACCCACGTCGCCGCAGGCGAGTTCTTCTTCCAGGAGGGAGAGCGTGGGACCTCGGCCTTCGTGCTCGAGACCGGTCGGGTTTCGATCATCAAGCAGTGGAACGACCAGCCCCACGTGCTCCGGCACCTGGCGGCCGGCGACTGCTTCGGCGAGGTCGCCCTCATCGACTTCGGGGCGCGCAGCGCCTCGGTGCGCGCCGACGTCGACTGCAGCGCACTCGAGTTCACGGCCGCGGACCTCCTGCAGCTCGCGCGCAGCGACCCGGAGCAGTTCGCGGTGGTCTACATGAACCTCGCGCGGGAGCTGGCGCGGAGGCTGCGAGCGGCCGACGACAGGCTCTTCCGGGCACGGCTCGACGGCGCGCCCCACGCGGCGGACCACCGCTTCGACGCGGGCTGAGCGCTCACTTCGGGGGCAGCGACCCGGCGAACGCGAGGCCGCGCTGCAGCCAGGCGTCCAGGTCCTCGTCCTCGGAGATGCCCTCGGCGGCCACGTAGACGAGCCCCTTCATCGGACGCCCGGTGAAGTCCATGGGGCGCGCGTGGCGGAGGGCGAGGCACGCCTCGTAGGCGTCGGGGCCGACCCGCACCATCAGCTCGTCGCCCACCACCCCCGCGCACATGTGGCCTCCGACCATGAACGCGATGCCCCCGAACATCCTCCGCTCGTCGACGTCCCTGCGCGTCTCGAGAAGCTCGCGAATCCGCTGGGCCAGCCCCTCGTCGCAGGCCATGGTCAGACCCAGGCGGCGCGTCGGGGGATGTCGAAGCCCTGGCGCTGGTTGAGCCGATAGGCGCCGGTCTGGCGGTGCAGGAACCAGGCGAGGCGCGAACCCACCGACGCGGCCGTGCCGAAGGGCGCCGCCAGGGAGAACGCCAGGCCGCTCGACTCGGGCGGGTCGAGCTCGAGGGCGTCCGCGGGCACGAAGAGGCTCGCCGCGGTGATCGCCTCCGGCGCGCTGGCGGGCGTCACCTGGAACTGCGCGCGCAGCTCCACGGCGACCCGCCGCTCGCGCGCGGACCCGTAGCAGCGCTGGGCCAGCTCCGGATTCACCGCCGGGAGCGGCCAGCGCACGACGTGCCGGGCGATCGAGGGCGAGTAGAAGTCCTCGCGAAACAGCCAGACTATGCGGGTGGACTGCCGGGCCGCGGCGAGGAAGGCCCGGAAGCGCTCCAACGCCTCTTCCCAGACCGGTAGCGCGTTCGCGTCGGACATCGGCCCAACGCTACCACGGCTGCGGCGGCCTCCCTCGCTCCAGCGCGGGGAGCGGTCCACCGATGAGCGTGGGATGGAACGCTGCAGCGGACCCGGCGGGCTCTGGGCGATGGCGGTCTCGACCTTCGTCGCCGTGGCCGCGTTCGCCGATCCCCCCTCCGACGTCCCGCGCCCCGATCCCGGGTCCCTGGTCTGTCCCGGGAAGAGCGCGCCCCACCGCGGCCGCCGGGGAAGCGAGCGGTTCGAGGGCTGCCTCGACGCAGCGGGACGGCCACACGGACCCGAGCTCACCCTGGCTCCGGACGGACGCGTCCTCGGGCAGAGCCACTACCGCAACGGGACGCTCCACGGCGTGGCCCGGACCTGGCACGCCAACGGACGCCTGGCGACCGAGACCGGGTTCGCCCGGGGCGAGGTCCAGGGCACGTCGCGGCGCTGGCGGGAGGACGGCCAGCTGGCGTGGAGCGCGGAGTTCGAGGCGGGGGAGCCCGAAGGCGTCGCCACGTGGTGGCACGGGAACGGTCGGAAGCGCCTCGAGGGGGCGCTCCTCGGCGGTGAGAATCACGGGGCCTGGCGGGCCTGGTGGCCCGACGGCACGCCGCGCACGGAGATCCACTGGGTTCGGGGTGCGACTCATGGGCCGTATCGATCGTGGCACGAGAACGGCCAGCTGCGCACCCAGGGGCGCTTCGAGAACGGGCGTCGGGTGGGTGCCTGGCAGCACTGGGACGCCCGGGGTGTCCGATTGGAGGAGGCGCCCACCGCGGCTCCCCGCCCGTGACGGGAAGCCGCGGTGCGAGTTCCGTCGGACGCTACCAGCGTCCGCCGCCGCCTCCGCCGCGGGGCCCACCGCCGCCGCCGCGCTGGCGCTCGTGGGCCTCGTTGACGCGCAAGGGGCGACCGCCCATGTCGCGACCGTTGGCGCCTTCGATCGCCTTGTCCGCTTCGGCGTCGTCCATCTCGACGAAGCCGAAGCCCCGCGAGCGACCGGTCTCCCGATCGGTGATGACAACGGCCGAGTGCACCGTGCCGTAGTCCGAGAAGATGGCGTTCAGCTCACCCTCGGTGCAGCTCCAGGGCAAGTTACCGACATAGATCCGCTTCACGTCCTGATCACTCCGTAGACCCGAACAAGGTTCGGGGGGTTCTGGTGGGTCGACGGCGAGTACGATCCGGAGGACGCACGCACCACCCACGAATCCCCTCGAAGAGCACCGCGCTCTTCTCGGGAGCAATGAAACAGACTCTGGACCGATTCGTAGATGGGAATTGAAGTCAAACTCGGGGAAGGATCGGGCAGAAATGTTTCGTGCAGTGTGGCAGCGTACGGAATCGCAGGATGCCACGCCAGCAGCCTCCGGCGCCGCCAGGCCCACGAAATCCGGGACCGGGCGTCCGCCACACGTGGCCCGTCCGGCCTCAGGTGAGGGGTCTCTCACCCGCGCGTGCGGAGCGCCTCCAGGATCTCGGCTTCCTCGGGGAAGCGTCCCGATTCGTGCTTCGAGAAGAGGCAGTCGCCGTCGACCACCACGTCGAACACGCCGCCGTCTCCCTTGATGAGCCGGACGCCCTGCCCCACCTCAGCCTCGATCGCAGCCGCCAGACTGGTGGCCCGGGGGAGGTAGTTTCAACGAACGCAGTAGGTGATCTCGATGCTCATGCTCTGCTCCTTCGCACGCCGAGCGGACACCGGGCGGTGCCGGCCTCCAAGGTAGCGCGTCCCCGGCCGTCCTCCGGCGTTGGGCTACGCTTCGCGGCCGCGAGCCGACGCCCGTCGGCGAGACTCCCGAGCGCGGGACCGGGCCCCCGGCGGCCGCACCTCGGCTCCGGAGCCCCCGGCGGGCGCTCACCGGGGGCCACATCGTGTCCGACGAGACCTACTGGCGCCGCTGCAGCGCCTGCAAGGAGCCCATCGCCCTGGGCTCCGCGTACTTCGTGTGCAGCGTCTCCACGTGCAACCGCAAGCGCACCGGCCTGGCCTTCTGCTCGGTCTCGTGCTGGGAGGTGCACCTGCCGGTGGCCAGACACCGGGAGGCCTGGGCGGTGGAGGAGACCGCGCCGACCTCGCCCGAGCCCGCCGACGCCGCATCCGGCGCCGCGGCCGGCACGCCGGCGCGGGAGCGACCCAGGGGGCAGCGGAGGATCGTGCGGCCGGCCGGCGACGAGGCCTCCCCGGCCCGACCCGCTCGGGACCAGGCGCCTCGGGAGGTCCTGATCGTCGCCAGCCGGCTGAAGGAGTTCGTGCGCGCCCGGTCGGGCTTCAACACCTCCGAGCGGGTCCTCGACCCGCTGTCCGACATCGTGCGCGAGGTGTGCGAGGAGGCCATCCGCAACGCCGAGCGGGACGGGCGCAAGACCGTGCTCGACCGCGACATCCCGCGCCGGCGCTGAGCGCCGGGCACGCCGGGTCCTAGTGCCCCTCTCCCCGGGTGCGATGGCGTACCAGCTCCGGCCGGGTGAAGCTCGGCAGATCGGCCTCGAGGTGAGACCACGCGGGCCGGTGCTCGACGAAGATGTGCTTGTCGGGGCCCACCCCGGGCTCGGCGTCGAGGAGGCCCGCCGGCACCTCGAACCAGTCCGAGCCTTCCGGGGGGTCGGGCACCGGCGAGCCGCAGCGGCGACAGAAGGCCGTGCGGTACGCCGGCGGGCGCTCCAGGATGGGCGCCTCGTAGCGCGCGATCAGGTCGGCGCCCTCGAGCAGTCGGAAGTCGCCGGTGCGGACCCCCAGCCCCGAGACGAAGGCCGACCCCGAGGCCTTGCGACAGCGATTGCAGTGACAGAGCTCGAACGGACCCGTCGCCCGCGCGATCTCGAAGCGAACGCCCCCGCACAGACAGCTTCCCGGGATGGCGGCCATGCTGCTCCTCCGCGCTCTGGCCGCGCTCTGGCCGCGGCTCCTGCCACGGCTCCTGGCGCGCCTCCTGGCGCGGCCGGGGCACCGGAGATCAGTCGCTCTGGCGAGCCAGCTCTCCGACGCCGCCGCGCTTCACGTAGAGAGTACAGCCGGTGTCGGTCCGCGCGCGGTGCCGGGCGCCCGGAGGCAGGCGCAGCCAGCTGCCCCGGGCGTGGGCGCCGTGCTCGTCGGTCCACTCGCCCGCGAGGGTGAAGAGCTCGACGCCACCGGGAACCGCCCGCACGCCCGGTCGTGCGCCCGGCGCCCAGCGCTCGAGCGCCATGGATTCCGGATGGCCGGCCTCGGCGTAGAGAGGCTTCGTCTCGACGCCGGCGTCCTCGGCGGGCCTCCACTCGAGGTCCCGGGTCTGGAGGGCCACGTGTCGCCGGTCCGGGCCCGGGTACTGCCGGAGCTTCACGAACAGGACGCAGCCCGGCCCGGAGCGCGGCGCGTGCCGGAAGCCCTCGGGGTTCAGCAGGAAGGTGCCGGCCGGCCAGTCTCCCTGCTCGTCGGAGAACACCCCTTCGAGCACCAGGATCTCCTCGCCGTCGGGGTGATCGTGGGCCGGGAACTCGGCGCCCGGCGCGTAGCGCACGACCGACGTCACCTGACCGGACTCGGGCGGACCCACCCGGTGGACGCGTTTGCGCCACACGGTCCCGGACGGGCTCTTCGTCCACTCCATGGCGTCGGTGTCGGCGGACGCCGGGACCCGTGTGTCGCCGTGGATCGAATCGGACATGAGCGCCTCCGACTTCGTGTCGAAGCTGTGATGCTGCGCCGCCCTGGAAGTTGCGCCGAGCGACCCGTCAGGGGTCGATGCGGGTTCCGATGCAGATCCGGTTGTCGTCGGGATCGGTGACGGTCATCGACCGCACGCCCCACGGATGGCTGGTGGGAGGAGTCTCGATCGGGAGCCCCGCCGCCCTCACCTCTTCGTACCAGGTGTCGACGTCGGGCACGTAGAGGTGGATCAGCCCGCCGGTCTGACAGTCGCCCTCGTGCTCGCTCAAATAGAAGGCCAGGCCGTCCCGGGAGAGCTGGAGGAAGACCGGGAATCCGGGCTCGTGCCGCCACTCCCAGTCCACGTCGAACTTCAGGCCGTCGACGTAGAAGGCCCGGGCGCGGTCGTAGTTGGTGATGCGCAGGGTCGGGAAGACGTCCTGCATCGCGGGACCTCGGGACGCCGGTCTCCGCGCGGCGGCGAGCGACGATCGCCGGGAACGTAACACACGGGTCCCACGGCCTCAGTCGTCGGCCCGCTCCTCGGGCTCGTAGAACTCGCCCTCGAGATCGACCAGCTTGTCCTGGATGAAGGCGTGGGCGTCGCGAATGGCCTGGTTGTAGATGGGCGCGCCCAGCTCGACCACCAGCAGATCGAGGACCTGCTCGGCCTGGAAGGGACTCAGCGGGCGGTCCAGCCGTTCGGCGAAGAAGCGCTGCAGAGAGCGCAGCACCCGGTCGCGCCGGTCTCCGGACAGACGGATCCGCATGGGCGAGGACGTGGGCATCGCAGTCTCCTTCGTGGGGCGCAGCGTGGCTCGACCCGCCGCCCGTATTGGCGCCGGCGCCACGAGCTCTAGCCTGTAGCCGACGCGCGTCGCAGGACCTCTCGAATGAAGGGGCCCTTGGCGTCGGCGTAGGCCTGCCGGGCCTCGAACCGCTCGCGGTCGAAGCGCCGGGCCAGGTCCCGCTTGAGCGCCACGTAGCGCCGGGCCACGGCGGGGTTCTCGCGAAGGAAGTCGCGAAACAGCAGGGTCCGCTGCTCCTCGAGCCCACCCGCTTCCACGACGTGGACGTGGTGGGTGTGGGGCCAGGTGTCGGGCCGATGGAAGAACACCGAGAAGGCGTCGTCCGGATGCGCGAGGTGCCGGTAGCCGAGACGTGACAGAGGCGCCGCGCAGGGCTCCACCGGATGGAGGTTCGCCACCGAGACCTGGATGTCGATCACCGGCTTGGCCGCCAGGCCGGGCACCGAAGTGGAGCCCGTGTGGTCGATGCGCAGGGCGATTCCCGGGAGCGCTGCGGCCAGTCGCCGGCGCTCGCTCTCGAAGACCCGGGGCCACTCCGGGTCGTAGGCGACGATCTCGATGGGGCGCTCGGCCAACACGGTCTCCCCGTCACGGATCGCCATCGGGCCCGGCCCCTCGGGCCACCAGCCCGACGATCAGATAGAGCGCCGCGGCGCCCACCACGGCGAACTTCGGTGCGGCGCAGGCGAAGGCGAGCGCGGCCAGGCCGTCCGCCGGCGCCTCGCCCAGCAGGCCCAGGAGCGCCGCGTTCTCCACGGCGTCCAACGGGCTCGCGGCCCACACCGCCCACGCCGCCCAGAGGCCCAGCCGGGCGAGAGCCCCGCGCCGACGGGCGGCCAGGCGAACGCAGGCGAGCGAGAACCACGCGGGGTAGACGAGGAGGTAGAGATAGTCGAGGCCGAGGGTCGTGTGCGCGGCCGCCCGCGCCTCGGGCCCCCAGGACGCGACCATGCGCGCGGCGTTCGCGTTGGAGCCGGCGAACTCGAAGGACAGGATTCCCCGAGGCGCCTCGGGCGTCGCCAGCGGCGCTCCGAGCCAGGTGAGCGCGACCGACAGGCCCGCGAGCGCAACCGTGAGGACGACGAGCAGGCGGCGGCGGCTCCCGGGCGCCACCCAGTCGAAGGGCGTCACGAGGCCCCCTCTCTCCAGATGCGCTCGAACCCGCCCGGGCCGGAGCCCGAGAGCTCGAGGACGAAGAGGTCGGGGCTCGTGAGCGGTGCGCAAGGCTCCCGACCGGTCGCCTCGCAGTGCCGGACCAGCAGCAGGCGTCGCACCGGCTCTCCCCCCACGTCAGTCGGGGTCCGCGGTCAGCTGGCGCAGGATCGTCGCCGAGTCGAAGTAGACGCGCTCGCAGACGAGGTCCTTCCCCTCGAACAGGAAGAAGGCGGTCATGCGGCAGCGAAAGCTCCGGCCAGTGGGCGCGAGCGGGCCGAGCGGACCCTCGTGGGTGCCCAGCAGCCAGAACTCCGCGATCACCGCGTCGGCAGCGTGGTGGAGGGCGATCAGCTCGTTGCGCTGGTCGGGAAAGGCGCTGCGCGTCTCGCGGAAGTACTCGCGCACGGCGGCCTCCCCGTCGTGCACCCGATCGGTGCCCACCAGCTCGTAGCGCGGGTGCGCGAAGGTCCCGATGACGCTGTCGAAGTCGTGGACGTTCTCGGCCTCCATGTGCCGCCGCACCAGCTCCTCGCGATGGCGCTCGAGCGCACCGGGTCCGGACATCGCGTCCTCCTCGTCGTGGGATCCCGCCGCGCTGGACAGGGTACCAGAGCACGCGCCCCGGGGAGGTCGCTATGGTCGGAGCCGGGGGGGGCATGCAGCCGGTCGCGAAGATCCGTGTTCTCGAGGCGCTCCGGGACCGCATCGCCCTGCAGCGCGCGGCCCTCGCCGAGTCCCAGCGCTCCACACAGGCCGGTGCCACCCACGCGGAGGCGAAGCCCGAGCACGCCAAGGACACCCGCGCGGTGGAAGCGAGCTATCTCGCCCGCGGACTCGCCCTGCGCGTGGAGGAGCTCGACCGCGCCGCAGCGCTCCTCGAGTCCTTCGAGCCCCGCGACTTCGGCGAGGACGAGCCCGTCGCCGTCGGGGCCCTCGTCGGGCTCGAGGGCGAGACCGGCGCGCTTCGGATCGCGTTCCTCTCGCCGGCGGCGGGCGGCGAGCGCGTGGAGGTCGACGGTCGCGAGATCTACGCGGTGACACCCGGCTCTCCCCTGGGCCGCGCGCTGCTCGGCCGGGAGGTAGACGACGAGGTCACCGTGCGTCGGGCCGGCGGTCGGACGACCCGCACGATCGCGTGGGTGCGCTAGACGCCCGGCCCGGAGCCCCCGCGACGGCGAACCGGCCGTGGTCCCGCTACGGCTGCGCGGTGGAGGCGGCCTTCCCGCGCGGCCACCAGCGACCGACGCGCCTGCAGTAGTCCTCGTAGCCGGGCCCGAAGAGCTCCTTCAGCTTCGGCTCCTCGTAGAGCACGATGAAGAGGTGGAAGAGCGAGCCCACCGCCAGGGCGTAGGCCGCGAGCCGACCCGACGCGTACAGCACGGCCTGTCCCAGGACGACCGCCAGCACCCCCACGTACATCGGGTTGCGCACCCACTGGTAGAGGCCGCGCTCGACCAGCACGCGGGGTGCATCGATGGGCGCGGGCGTGCCCCGTCCGACGCGGGCGAAGTCCCAGACGCACCAGGCGTAGATCGCGCCGCCGAGGGCGAGCAGCGCGAGCCCGACGATCCACCGGCCCGACCCGGGGGCCGCGTACTCGGTGACGATCGCGTTGGGCAGGTAGACGCCCACGGTGCCGGGCACCACGAAGGTGAAGAGCAGGTTCTTGAGGAGGAGTCGGGTCGATTCGGTCACGACGCGGCCTCCGTGGTCAGGGTCGCCGGCTCCGCCAGGCGCCCAACGCGGCGAGCCCCAGGCTCCCCAGCACCCCGACGATGGCGATCGTGAACAGCAGGAAGACGACCCAGTTCGCGGCGGGCCCGGTCGGCTGCAGACCGCGAACGCCGAAGCTCGCCCCGATGATCGACGCCGCGACGTTGCCGTAGCCCGCCGCGAGCAGGCCCAGGTGGATCCAGCGCGCCTGACCGGCGGAGAGCGTCATCAACCCGCCCGAGGCGGCGATGCCGATCATCACGAGACCGTTCAGGACGCCTTCGAGATGGGCCATGCGCCAGGCCCGCACCTCGCCGGCCAGGTCTCCCGAGATGACGAACGCATAGGGGAAGCCCGCGAGGAGTCCGATGACGATCACGAGCACGCCGTGGAAGACCAGCGAGGCGCGGAGCGAGGTGTTCACGAGGTCGGATCCTTCCCGTTGGGAGTGTTCGTCTCGGGGCCGGCGCTCACGCTACCACAGCGCCCGGCCGGCCAGCGCAGCCAGCGAAGCGCTCAGAAGGCCTCCTCGCCGCGCCGGCGCTGGGCGTCGGGGAAGTCGCGGTAGAGCGCGAACGTGAGATCTCGCACCGATCGGTTGACCGCGGCGTGCAGGCCCTCGAGCGGCTGGGTGCGCGCGGAGACCGCCCCGAAGGCCCGGTCGAGCTGGGCCAGATCGCGAACCTCGATCTGGATGTGGAACTCGCCCAGCGCCTCGGGGCCGAGCCCGAGCTTGCGTCGAGCGATGCGGAACGATTCGATGCGCCCGTCGGACCGGAGCGCCCCGAGGTAGCTCTCCACCGACGCACAGAACTCGACGTCGGAGACCCCGGGCCGCAGATTGCACCAGACGTGGTAGAGATCCATCCCGCTCCCGTCTCCTGACTCGAATCGTTCAGCGCCCGCCGCGCTCCGCATCGGGCAGCCGAGGAGCCTCGATCAGGGCGAAGGCCCGCACCGGGAAGGTCCCCATGCCGCCCACCTTCACCGGCGGCGCGAAGAACCGGAACGCTCCCGGTGGGATCGCGTCGAGGTTCGTCAGGTGCTCGACGATCGGGATGCCCGCCGCCAGCAGCGCGGTGTGGACGGGCCGCTCGGCGTCCGACGTGTCGTCGATGTTGAGCGAGTCGATGCCGACCAGCGCGACCCCGCGCCGCACCAGCTCGCGAGCCGCCGCGCCGGTGAGGAAGGGATGACCCGCGAAGTAGTCGGGCGTTCCCCAGTGCCGCGACCAGCCGGTCTCGAACAGCACCGCGCTGCCGGAGAGCTCGACCTCGGGAAGCGCCTCGGGCCCGATGACCCGGCTCTCCGGACTGCACAGCACGCCCGGCAGATCGGCGACCGAGGTGAGGGGGACCGCGGCCAGGTCCGCACCGTCGGCGAACCGGTGGAAGGGCGTGTCGAGGTAGGTGCCGGTGTTGGACACCATGTCGATGCGACCGATGTGGAAGTGGGTGCCGGGCGCGTAGCCCGGCTGGGGATCGCCGTGGCTGCGATGGGCTCCGACCACCGGAGTGGGAAGTCCGGGGTAGGTCTCGAGCCCGTCCTCCACCGTATGGCTCAGATCGATCAGCATGCTCTCTCTCACGTGTCCGTAGGCGACGAAGCAGACGCGTCCGCGTCCACGGCCAGCGCCCTCTGGAAGGCCGGCCGCTCCGAGAGCCGCGTCGCGTAGCGGCCGAGGGCCGGGTAGCGATCGTCGAGGACCCCGAGGAGCCGCGCCGCGATGAGCGTGAACCCCATCATGATGTCCGCTCCGGAGAATCCGGAAGCCAGCAGATACTCCCGATCGCCGAGCTGCTCCTCCAGGAAATCGAAGCCCATGGAGGCTCGGCCCCGGGCGTCCTGGATCACCGCCGGGTGGTCGGCCGCGTCCTCCCGGTAGATGGTGAGCCAGACCAGGATGCCCAGGGGAGGAAACGCCGTGCTCTCGGCGTAGTGGATCCACTGGAGGAAGGGGCCGCGCTCGGCCGAGCCCACGGCGGGGGCGAGCCGTCCCGCAGCGTAGCGTTCGAGCACGTACTCGAGGATGGCCCCGGACTCGCACATCACCAGGTCGCCGTCCACGAGGGTCGGGAGCTTTCCGGTCGGCGTGCTCTGACCGAAGAACCTGCGCGCCGGCGGCTGGAACTCCACGCGTTCGAGCCGGTAGGGAAGCTCGAGCTCTTCCAGGAGCCAGACGATGCGCGCGGAGCGGGTGCGCGGTGCGTGGTAGAGCCGGATCATGGGGCCTCCCCCCTCGCGCGGCTCACGGGCGCGGGTCCGGCCAGCGCCGCCGCACCGGGCGCGTGTCGGGCTGGCCCACCCGTTCCCAGTGGACCCAGAGCGCGCGCTCCACGGACAGCCGGAAGACCGGATCCTCGCGATCGAAGGCGGCGAACGGAATCGCTTCGTGGACGGACCGGCGCTCGGCCAAATCGTCGACCTCGCTGGCGCTCCCGGCCACCTGGAACTCCTCGTCGTTCTCCCCCAGAAAGGCGTGCAGCACGTAGCCTCCCCCCTCGCGGAGATCCCGTGCCTTGGGCGTGGGGCGCCCGGCGCTGAGGTAGAGGTCCCGGTCGCAGAAGATCGGGCAGACCGGCGAGAGGTGCGGAGGACCGCCCGGCGCAGCGCTGGCCAGGAAGCCGATGGCGACGCCATCGCGGCCCACCAGCAGCCGCCGCCCGGTCGCGCCCAGCTCCGGTGCGCTCGCTTCGAATTCGGCCCAGCGGGTCACGGAGCGTCGCCCCCACCCTCGTCGTCGTGGCGTGGGTCCGCGCCCGGCGCCGCAAGGGGACCGGTGGACTCGAGCTCGAGGGTCATGCGCCTGGCTCCTCGGGTGTGGGCGCCGTGGGGGGCGAGGCGGCGGCGGGTCGCGCAGGGTCCGCCTCGACCACCCGGGCGATCAGGAGGCCATCGTAGCCCTTGACGCCGACGGTCTGCAGCACCGTCACCTCGCTGGCCGACTGGGAGGCCAGCCAGTCGGCCAGTCGACGCACCCCGAGGACGCCGGGGTCCCTGGAGTCGCCGTCCACGACCTCTCCCCCGCGCACGACGTTGTCGACGACGATGGCCGAGCCCACGTCGGCCAGCGCCAGGGCCCAGCGGAAGTAGTCGAGGTTGCGGGCCTTGTCCGCATCGATGAACACCAGGTCGAACGGAGGCCCCTCTGCGTCCGCCAGCTTCGGAAGGCTCGCGAGAGCTTCGCCCTCGAGGAGCTCCACGCGATCCTCCACCCCCGCCCGGACGAAGTTCGCACGCGCCACCCGTGCATGGGCGGGATCCGACTCGAGGGTCACGAGCCGGCCGTCCGCGGGCAGCGCCCGGGCCAGCCAGATCGCGCTGTAGCCGCCCAGGGTCCCGATCTCGAGGATGCGGCGGGCGCCCAGCAGGCCGGCCAGGAGAGCCAGGAGCCTGCCCTGCATGGGCGACACGGCGTGGGGCGGCAGGCCGGCCTGGTCGCAGGCGCGCAGCACGTCCTCGAGCACCGGGTCCGTGGCCGCCAGGCGCTCTTCGAAGTAGCGATCGACGGCGCTCCACACGTCGCGGCTCACGGCGCCGGCCTCCGCTGGCGATCGCTTCGCGGAGCGTCCCGGTCGGCCAGCACGGCCTCGAGGTCCAGCAGCGAGCCCAGGCGATCGGCCTCCGGCAGCTCCGCCCGGCGCTCGGGGTCGATCAGCAGCCCGCGGATGCCCGCACCCCGCGCCCCCCGATAGTCGGCCAGGAGGTCGTCCCCGACGAAGACGCACTCGGTCGGGCCGATGTCCAGCTCGCGCAGCGCGTGGCGGAAGATCTCGGGGTGGGGCTTGCGGGTGCCCAGCTCCACCGACGTGAAGACCCGCCGGAAGCAGCCGGAGAGGCCCATGGCCTCCAGATGTCCGGGAACGAGATCGGGGTCGTGGGTGTTGGTCACGACGGCCAGCTCGTAGCGCTCGGCCAGCCGCGCGACGAGTGCGCCGGTGCGGCCGGAGAAGCGGACGCCCTTGTTCCACTCGGCGAGATACGAGGCGACGAAGGCATCCACCCGCTCGTCTTCCGGCGGTCGCGGCAGGGCGCGCTCGAGGAACGCCCGGCCGAGCTCTCCCATGGAGAACTCCCGGAGCGACGCCTCCGCCCGGCGATCGAACTCCGAGGACGTCCGGCTCCAGAGCTCGAGGAAGCCCGGGTAGTCGAGCTCCGCGCCGTGGCTCACGAGCCAGGCGAACGAGCGCGGGTATCCCTGCTCCGTCCGGCTCGCGGAGTACTCGACGAGGGTGCCGAAGAAGTCGAAGAGAATGTGGCTCGTCACGGCCCGATCGCCGCCAGTCGCACGAGCCAGTCGTCCCGGCGCGTGGACTCCTCGGAGGCGCCCAGAAGGGTCCAGCCGAGGTCGGTCAGCACCCCATCCAGCTCGGCGGCGGACCAGTACTGGAACCAGCGGGGCCGGCCGTAGCGCTGCCTCTCCCATCCCGCGCCGGAGCCCTTCTTGACGGAGACATGGACCGCCGCCCCGGCGCGACCCACCCTCCCGATCTCGCGCAGGGCCTCGCGCAGGCCCTCGGGCGGAAGGTGGAGGAGGCTCGCGTTGGCCCAGACCCCGTCGACGCACCCGGCGGCGAAGGGCAGCGCGCGCAGGTCCGCCTGGACCCGCGCGCCGGGGAACTCGCGAGCGCCGGCCCTCAGCATGCCGATGGACAGATCGACCGAGACCGCGCGCAGGCCGCGGCGTCGCAGCTCCGCCGAGTCACAGCCCGGACCGGCTCCCAGGTCGAGCACCGCCGCGCCGGCGCCCACGCGCGCGGCGAACGCGTCCATGCGCGCGGCCCCCCTCGACCGGTCCCGGGTGTTCTCCAGGAAGGCATCCGCCACGGCGTCGTAGGTGGTGCGCGTCGTCCGGATGGGGTCGTCCACGGAGTCGCTTCTCCCCTGGGCGATGGCGGCGACCGTCTTCGGGAGGTTGGCCGCGCATCAGGCGCCGGGAACGCGGATCTCGCGGGTCGGTCGACGCCCTCCGAAGACCCCCAGCCGCCGGCCCGGGCCGTTGGGCCCGCCGATCATCCGCCCGGTGTGCGCTCGAAGCTGGCGATGCCGTCCGGGATCTGGTGGAAGCTCTGCTTGTCGATGGTGAAGATCGCCATCTGCGGCCCGTCGAACACGCTCGGGTCGTCGAACGAGCCGACCTTCAGCAGGACCGCCCCGGGCAGGGTCGGCGCCCGGCTGACGAGCGGGGTCCCGCACTCGCCGCAGAACTCCCGGGTCACGGGCTTCTCGAGATCGCTGCGACGGAACTCCTTCGGAGCTCCCTTCGTGTAGCGGAAGCCCGCTTCGGGCATTCCCATCACGACGTTGGGCATGCCGCCCGAGATGTACTGGCACTCCCGGCAGTGACACTGCCCCTTGAACAGCGCGTCGCCCTCGACTTCGAAGCGAACGGCACCGCAATAGCAACCGCCTTCGATCTTCATGGACTGACTCCTTCGGCTCCCCCGACCGGAGCGACCGGGGACCTCAGGCTATCACGCCATCCGGGGCCCCGGGGATCGTGCCGTTCCCGTTCCGAGACCGGGACCGGGACCGGGACCGGGACCGGGCGCCGGCTAGGCGAAGGACAGCCCGCAATCGCCGCATTCGGTCGCGTGGGCGGCCAGCGCGCTTCCACACGCCGGACAGCACTCCTCCTCGCCCTCCGCCAGCTCGGGCGCCTCCTCGGGCATGATGCGCGCGGCGATCGCGTCGTCGAGCTCGCGCGCCAGGGGCGCGTCGTCGGCCAGGACGAAGAGGCCGTAGAGCTGTGCCTCGCCGAACAGATCGGGCCGCTGTCCATCGGGCGCGTCGGCCGCGGTCGCGGGCTCGACCCGGTGGCCCACCCCGCGCTGCTGCAGCGCTCCGGACAGGCCCTGGACCCACTCGATGGGTGCGACCCGGATGCAGTCGAGCTCGGACGCCTCGGGGAAGTGCTCCCGCTCGGCGATCGCCGCCGCCAGGGACTCGCGGTGGACGAGCTCGACGTCGCAATCCGAGCATCGCGTGGCCATCGGCCGGTAGTCCGTGCCGCACTCCGGACAGATCTTGTAGAGCGCTTCGCTTTCCATGGCGTCAAGCTAGTGTCCTGTTCCGGAAGTTCGGCGTCGAATCAACTCAGCTCCCTGCACATCACCCCCTGCACCGAGAAGTCGACTGCGAGCCGCTCGCAAGGCGCGCGAGGGAGGCATAGCCGTCGCTACGGCGACCGAGCGCAACGCAGCGAGCGGCTCGTAGGCGGCTTCGAATGCAGGCGAACTTCTGGAACGGGACACTAGCCCGTCGGCCCCGCGGCGGTCAGCCTCGACTCCCGGCCCCTGGCGCGACCGCCGGTCCGCCGTCGACACCGTTCTGGTCCGCCTCGCACAGCTCCTTCAGCGCCGAAAGGCAGCGGACCTGGGCCGGCTGGAAGAGCCACGCGGCGATGAAGCTCACCAGCGGTGCCGCGATCGCGGAGGCCGGCTCGAACACGAACCGCCAGGTCACCCGGGTCCCCGTCGAGATCTCCTCGAAGGCCCAGCGGCCGCTCGCCGAGCGGATGAGCCAGGAGAACGGAGGGTCGAAGCCGCTGACCAGCCGGTAGCGGTGGGACCTGGGGCGGACCCACTCGTCGATCTCTTCGCGGATCGTGGACCCGTCGGAGTTCGAGACCAGCCGCACCTCGCCGGGCCCGGGAGGACGCCCGCTCTCGATGGTCGCCTCGCGAATGGCCGGGACCGGTCCGTAGCCCTCGAAGACCCGGGGCAGGGTCTCGTTCGCCGTCGCGATGTCGAAGACCCGCTCGCGTCGGGCCAGGATCGTGGTTCGGGCAAACGTCTTGATCAAGCAATGCTCCGCTCGGGCCGCGGGCCCCCTTCGCCCCTGCGCCCTTCGGACACCCTATCACCCGGAGCTGCGGCGTGACCGAAGATAGTCGCGCAGCGCCACCGCGTTGTTCAGGCTCGGCTCCCTGGAGCCGAAGAGGAGCGTGTTCGTCCCCCTTCCCAGGGCGGCCCGCAGCTCGGCGACTGCGTCGGGGTTGGCGTCGAGCTCAGCGAAGTAGCGCTCCTTGAACCCGTCCCACTTCTCCGGATCGTGCCCATACCAGCGACGCAGGGCGTCGGACGGAGCGATGGACCGCGGCCAGGCGTCGAGGCGCGCCGCCTGCTTCGAGATCCCTCGGGGCCAGAGCCGATCGACGAGGATGCGACGGCCGTCGGAGCGGTCGACCCCGTCGTAGATGCGCTTCACGAGCAGCTTCATGCCATCTCACCAACCACTATTCACTATTCACTGCTCACTGCTCACTGCTCACTGCTCACCGATCACTGCTCACGACCGGGTTCTTCCGGACGATACCGGGCAGCGCCGGACTCGACCCGTCACGCTCCGAGACCTTGGGATGCCGGAATCGCGGAAAGGCTTCAGGAGTCGCCGCCGGCCGGCCCGAAGTCCGACCGCAGCGCCGCGTAGAGCGCCACGTCCTCGAACACGCCCCACTTGCGTACGCGTTGGCGCAGCACGCCCTCCTGCTTCATGCCGATTCGCCGCAGGACCGCGCCGGCGGCCGGGTTGCGCACCATGGCGCTGGCCTGGATGCGGTTGAGGCCGAGCTCGGCGAAGCCGAAGCGCAGGACCTCGCTGGTCGCCTCGGTGGCGTGGCCCTGGCCCCACTCCGCTGCCGCCACCCAGAAGTCGAGCTCGGCCAGCTCGTGGTCGCGGTCGATGCCGCGCAGCTCGACCCCGCCGACCAGGTCCCGGGAGACGAGGTTCTCCATCGCGAAGTGCACCGATCGACCGGCCTGGAACCCGGCCGCGTTGGCGGCGATCATCGACCGCGCCCCGGCCAGCGACAGCGGGTGGGGGATCGAGATCAGCGTGTCCGCCACCTCCCGCGCGCCGGCGAGCTGGGCGAGGAGCAGCCCGTCGTCGGCCAGGGAGGGCCGGAGACGCAGACGCTCCGTCTGGAGTCGGGGATGGACCTGGACCACGGGTCGACCTCATCCGCCCTCCGGAACCTCGATCCAGAAGACGCCGCGCAGGTCGCCGACGCGGAACCCCACCGCGCGGTCCTCGGGATAGAGCTCGCCGATCCGGGCCGCGACGTCCGGCGCCAGCACCTCTCCGTGGCAGGCGACGCAGAGCGGCTGCAGGGTGATCGGCTCGACGTAGCCCGTCCGCCCGTTCTCGAGGGACACCGTTCTGGGCGTGCGGTCGGCTCCCTCCTCGAGCCACGCGTCGAGGATGGGCGCCACCCACGAGGGCGGCGCGTTCGCGGGGTTGCGCAGCCGGTGGCTGGCTCGGCCCACGCGAACGCCCTCGCTGGACGCCGTCTCCGCGATCTGCGGCGCGCGCAGGTGACAGCGGTCGACGGCCCGGACGGGCCCCTCGGCGAGCCCCTCCATCAGGGCCTGCTTGAGCGCGCGCTTGAAGGGCGCAAGCCGCGCCGCGGGGTCGGGGGCCTCTCCGCCCCCGGCCGGCGCCGACCCGGCCGCGGCGAGTGTGGCGGCGACCAGGAGTGCGATTCCGAGCCTTCCCTTTCTTCTCATGCTTGGCTCCCTTCCACGGCGTGACCGAACGTGAGCTGGTTGCCGTCGAGGTCCGCGGCGTTGAAGTCGCGCATGCCGTAGGGATACGTCCGGGGCTCCATCAGCACGCGCGCCCCGCGCTCCACCAGCTCCCTGTGGATGGCGTCGGCATCGCCGACGAACAGCGACACCGCGCCGCCGCCGGCGGGTCGCTCCGTCCGGTCTGCCGCCTGGAGGTGGAGCGTCACGTCGTCCCGGCAGACTCCCGCGTAGTACGAAGGCTCGCCCCAGACGAATGCGACGTCGAAGCCGAGCGCGTCGCGGTAGTAGTCGACGCTGGCCGGCACGTCGCTCACCACCAGAATGGGCGCGCAGGCTTCGAGTCGGGTCGTGCGTTCGACCATCGCTCTCTCCTCCTCTTGCTGAACCGACGGCTGGAGGGCCGACGCGCCGCCGCGGCCTCTACCCGGGCACCCGTGCGGCGCGGGTCACGGGCCACACGCGTCGCGGGCTCGCAGGGCGCCCGCGCGAGCTGGGCGAGGGCCCCGACGGCAGCGTAGCGATCCCGAGGCCCGGGCGGGCGTCCTGGAGGGCTGCCGGCCGGGGCCATCGGTCCCGGCGCGAAGGACGGGGCTCCCTAGAGGTCCAGGCGCAGGGTCCGAACCAGGAGGGGCGAGCCCTCACGCAGAGGAGACCGCTCGGAGGTCGACCGGAAGCCCTGCGACGCGTAGAGCCGGACCGCCGCCGCGTTGCTCTCGGTGACGCGGAGCTCGAGGCATCGGGCCCCTGCACCGCGCGCCCAGGACGCGACCGCCTGCACGATCGCCCGCCCGACGCCGCTGCGTCGCGCCTCGGGCGCCACCCACATGGAGTAGAGGTGGGCCCGGCTCGACCCCTCGGCCTCGAGGCGCCCGTAGGCCAGGCCCACCGGCTTGCCCTCCCGCTCGGCCACGGCGGAGAGCTGCCACGCGGTGCTGCTGGCCTCCGACAGCCGCCTCGCCCAATCCTCGTCGGACAGCCCCTGCTCCTCGGCCAGGGTCCGGGCGAAGGCATCCGGTGCGTCGGCCAGCGCCCGCAGGCGCAGGTCCCGCAGCGTCTCCCAATCGTGGGGATCGAACGGTCGAATGTCGGGTCGCGAAGTCATGGGCTGGCTCGTCGGCTGTATCTCGAAGCCTGCGAGAGGCTACCAGAGCCGGGGCCTCGGCAAGGGGGCGCCGGCCGCTACGCTGCCTGCATGACGGTTCGACGAGCGCTGGCCATCGCAGGGGTCGCGACGTGGGTGTGGCCGTGCGCCTGCGCGCACCGCTACAGCGAGGACCGCGAGGACTGGGTCGGCCCCCGGAACGGAGACTTCGAGAAGGACCTCGCGGAGTGCCGCCAGCGCATGGACGAGGCTCCGTTCCGCTACGGGGGAGACTCGCGACTGATCTTCCTCGACTGCATGGAGAAACGCCGCTGGTACCTGAAGAATCGTTCCTGGCGGCCTACTCCGGCCCGGCCGCCACCGCGATGCACTCGACCTCGACGCGCGCGCCCAGGGCCAGGCCGGCCGCGCCGAGCGCACTCCGGGCGGGCGGATCGACCGGGAAGAACTCGACGTAGACCTCGTTGAACGCTGGCCAATCGGCGATGTCCGCCAGGAAGACCGTGCACTTCACCACCCGGGAGAGGCTCGAGCCGTTGCGTTCGAGGATCGCCTGCACGTTCGCGAGCGCCTGGCGCGCTTCGGCGCGGATCCCGCCGGCCACGAGGTCGGGCGTGCCCGGACGATTGCCCACCTGGCCCGAGAGATAGAGGGTGGACCCGACGCGCACGGCGTCCGAGAACGGGAGGTCGAGCGCCGCGGTCGCCTCCGAGCGCAGGAACTCCGGAGCGCGAGCGGAATCGGTCGCCGGTCCGGCGCAGCCGAGCGCGAGCCCGACCGCGGCCGTCGCCCAGACGCGCCGCGCTCCCGCCGCGCCGCCCTTCACGCCGCCACCACTCCCACGTGGAGGGCCGAGTCGTAGAGCAGCTCGACGTCGGCCTCCTCGGGCGAGATGGACTGGACCAGGGACTTGAACTCCACGTCGATGGGCAGGTTCGATTGCAGGAACGACCGGCTGGCCTGCTCGACGTCTTCCACCTCGGAGATGAGCACCAGCACCGGCCGACCCCGGGTGCGGATGAGGAAGAAGAGCTCGTGCCGGGTGCCCTGGGTGCGATAGCTCTCCTTCAGCTCCTCCCGGCGCGAGGGAAGCTCCTCGAGCCACTCGCGCAGGCGCGGTACGTCCTCCTCGTCCACCTGCGCGATGGTCGTGATGAGCATGGTTCCTCCCGGGCCGGACGATCGGGCGTCCGGCAGGTGCCGGACCCGATGGTAGCCGGACAGCGGAGTGCGGCCGCGCCTATACTCCGGTCATGACGCGCAGCCTCCCCGCCGACGTGTACGGGCGCCCGCAGGTCTACGAGCGCGAGCGCAGGACCCTCTTCGCCCGGGAGTGGCTGCTGGTCGCCCACGAGGCGGAGATTCCGTCCCCGGGCGATGCCCGGGCGCTGCTGCTGGCCGGCTGGCCGGTCTTCGTCCGGCGCGGGCGCGACGGCGCCCTGCGCGCCTTCCACAACGTGTGCCGGCATCGCGCGGGCCCGCTCCTCTGGGACGACGAGGAGCGTTGCGAGACCATCCGGTGTCGCTACCACGGCTGGGTCTACGACGACGCCGGTCGTCTCGTGCGGGCGCCGCACTTCGGCGAGCCGGGTCCGGACGGAGCCTCGGACATCGCCCTCGCTCCCATCCGGCTCGAGACCTGGCACGGCCTGGTGTTCCTGAACCTCGACCCGGACGCGCCGGGCCTGGATCGCCTCCTGGCCCCTCTCGAGGAACCGGTCGCCGCCCTCGACCTCGCCTCCTTCCGGCTCCATTCGCGGGCGAGCCATCCCATCGCCTGCGACTGGAAGGTCTACGTCGAGAACTACCTCGAGGGCTACCACGTCCCGGCGCTGCACCCGAAGCTCCGAGCGGAGATCGACTGGCGCAGCTACCGGGTGGAGGTGCACGGAGACGACGGCCTCGTCACCCACCACACCGATTCCGCCGCGAGCGTCGCCGCCACGGTCTACGGCGGCCTCTGGGCCTGGCTCGCGCCCAACGCGGCGCTCAACGTCTACCAGGGCGGCATGAGCCTCGAGCGGATGCTGCCCACGGGCCCGGACGCCATGCGCGTCGAGTACAGCTTCCTGTTCCGAGAGCACACGCCCGAGCTCGAGCGCGCCGCGGCGCTCGCCATGTGCGCACGCGTGACCGAGGAGGACCGTCAGGTCTGTGAAGCGGTGCAGCGCAACCTGGCCGGAGGCGTCTACCAGAGCGGCCCGCTGTCGCCCCGCCACGAGAACGGGGTCGCCGCCTTCCAACGCTGGTGGCGCAAACGTGTGGGCCAGGGCGCGACGGAGGGCGGAGGAGCAGGAAGGGCGCCGTGAGCGAATCGCCGGCCTGGCTGCCCCGGGACGAGCTCTCGGCGAGCCAGGACCGGGTCCAGCGAACGCGGGTGGTCTTGCTCCCGGCCCACCGCCACCCGGACATCCCGATCGAACCCAGGCCGAAGCGGGCGCGCGCCTCGGCCCGCCGGACCGGCGATCAGAGTGTGGCCCGGCCCGCCCAGGGGAGGTCGTTCGCGCCCAGGGTGAATCCGAAGACGAACAGGTTGTTGTCGTCGTACTCGCCGCGCACGTTGTTGGTGCGCACCTTCGCCTTGCCGAGGCTCACGTAGACGAAGTTGAGGCCGAAGTCGATCCCGTTCTCGAAGCTGTAGACGCCGCCCACGGCCGCGCGGATCTGGCGATCCACCGGAAGCGCGGTGACCCGGTCCTTGTTGTGTACGGGCGAGGTGTCGTAGGTCACGCCGGTCTGGAGCAGGAGGTTCTCGGTGACTCCGTAGGCGGCGCCGAGCCCCACCTTGTAGGTGTCCCGCCAGCCGGTGGGGACGCGCGCGCCCAGGCGGGCCGTCGAGACCGGCAGGTTGTCGAAGGCACTCCAGTCTTCCCAGTCGAAGGTTCCGAGCAGGGCGAGCTCCTCGGTCACCTGCCAGTGCACGCCCACCTCCACGGCCTGGGGCAGCGGCAGCTTGACGTCGAGGCCGACCACGGCGCTGGCGCCGGCCGAGAGATCGACGTCTCCACCCAGGTCGAACTGGGTCTCCCCCAGGTAGACGACGGCGATGTTCAGGTCGTCCGTGGGATGCAGCGTGGCTCCGATGCGACCGGTGACCTCCCAGTCGTCGAGCTCGTCGAGCCTGATCTTGCCCTCGCGGTTCGGGAGCTGGACCCGCAGCTTCCAGTCGAGCACGCCGTAGGTGATGACGGGGCCGCCGCCGATGGAGAGCCAGTCGGTGACCTTGATGCCCAGGGACGGCGCGAAGCTCAGCGTGAAGAGCGACAGCTCGGTGACCTCGAAGCGGCCGGCCCAGTTGTTGCTGGGGTCGAGGATCGAGCCCGAGAGCGAGAAGATGGTCATGCCGAAGCGGAAGCGGTCGGAGACCTTGTGCACGTAGTTCGCGCTGGTGAGCGGAGCCAGGCCGCCCTGGTTGCCGCCGTTGCCGCCGCCGGTGGGAGTGCTGCTGGCGTCGAACTCGATGTCCGCGACGCCCAGGGCGAACCCGGAGGCGAAGGAATGGTCGTCGAGCTCGACCATGCCCGCCGGGTTGAAGAGCGCGATCGATGCGTCCGGCGCCCAGGCGGTGGCGCCGGCCCGGGCGTTGCCCTGGACCGTGGTGGCGAACTCGTTCACGTAGAGCCCGCCGGCCGACGCCGCGCTCGCGAGCAGGGCGCAGCCGAGAAGCCCGGCCAGCACCGGGAACGCGACGCGCTGCGCCCTCCCCCACGTGGTGGAAACCCGACTGCTCCCCTCGGCCGATCGATTCGCCCGACAGCTCCCCGGATGGACTCGCCGCATCTCACCTCCCCCCTCGTCGAACGCTAACACAGAGAGCGGGCAGTCATCCCGTGTGTGGTGGATTCCGGGACCCGAACGCGATGGGGTCGCGACGCACGACCGGGGCCGGAAACGAGAGAGGGCGCGCGGGACCGCGGCCCCTCGCGCCCTCGTTGCCTGGCGCCGCTGCTCTCAGCGGCGGTGCATGATCATGTATCCCAGCATGTCCGCCGAGGTCTGCTTGAAGGCCGGATTGGGGTCCTGCCAATCGGTCTCCACCAGCCAGACACGGCCGTCACCGTAGTCCCGGTAGGCCAGGGAGACCGAGCCCTCGACGTCGTCCCAGCCCCCGAGCTTCCTGATGCCGGGGAAGGCGGAGAGGTCGTAGCCGCAGCCCGAGCTCTCCTCGGAGACGAACTCGAAGGTCTTCCAGAAGGCGTCCTTCTTGCCGAACTGCACCTCGGGCATCACGTTGTCCAGGCAGTCGCCCAGGATGTCGGGCCCCTGGACCACCCCGGCGTCGAAGACCTTGTTGAAGACCTCGTCGGTCCCGCTCCACTCGGTGATCACGATGCCGCCCTGGTCCACGTAGGCCTTGAGCACCACGTCGCTGGGCGTACTCGCTCCGCTGCGCGAGACGAGGAGCGCCTGGGTGTCCGAATCGGGCGTGCAGTCCTCGACGTAGGTCAGCTCGACGCCCGACGGAATGAAGGTCGTCACGTCCCGGCTGCTGCTGCCGCAGAGCATCAGCTTCGAGCGCTGGTTGGCGATCTGCTGGAGGAAGTCCGGAAGGTCGGCCACGGCCACGGGGTTGCCCTTCACGATGCCGCCGCCGAACACCTCCGTGACCGGAGTGCCGTCCTTGACGGCGCTGCCGATGGCGTTGCGCTGGCGCAGCGAGACCGACTTCGGCTTGCCGTTCTTCTTGCGCTCGACCAGCAGCTTGAAGAATCCCGTGTAGCTCGTCTCGCGATCTTCCTTGTCGGCGTCGATCTCGTCCTCGAGCAGGATGTTGCCGTCGGGCAGGGGGCGGTAGTCGGGCTCCCAGTCGTCGGCGTCCCAGTCGCCGGCGTCCTGCTCGCAGTACTGGCGGATCTCCGGGGTCTCGTCGTCGTTGGCCGCGAAGGTGACCCGGTGGTAGCAGGTGAGACCGATACCGGCGGTTCCGATGTGATCGCCGGTGCCCTCGTCGTAGGCCTCCCCCTTGACCTTCATCTTGGTGCGCGACCAGAGCGCCTGCTGGGCGTCGGCCGCCGCGGCGAAGCCGGCGAGGGCCACGGCGAGCGCCGTAAAGAGGGTCGTGATCCGCTTCGTCATGGGGTCGATCTCCTTCGTGGTCGGGCCCGCAGGCTGCACGAACCGATGTCGTCGACCCCCTTTCTAACACCTATTCGCGATGGCCGTGGGGAAAGGGCCGATATCCGAAGCGCTCGAGCCAGCCGGAGCAGCGCTGGTCGATCCAGGCGAGATTCCGTTTCCCGAAGAATTCCAGCCAGTCCACACCTTTGTTGCCGCGTGGTTGGTACTGGACGTCGACCCGGGACGAAATGTCCCGCAGCGTGGGGAGCCCGAGGCGCCGGGCCAGATCCTCGATCACCGCGGCCTTCGACGCCATGAAGTCCTCGTATCGGATCAGCTCGAACTGGCCGGGGGCCTCCCAGTAGGTGTGCGCGAACCGGACCCAACGGGCCGCGAGTCGCTCGACGTAGTTGCGCCCCTCGATCTCCAGCCAGCCCGGCCGCAGGATGAGCCGCCACCCGGGATTGGGGAGAAGTGGGTCACCGGGCTGGAGCTCGTCCAGGTCGCCGCGCACGTCCAGCCGGTTCAGGATCGACCGGATGTTGTCCCTGGGGTCGCGAACCACGAAGACGAAGCGCGCGCCGGGAAAGCACCGGACCAGCTCCTCCCGGTACGGAGTCAGGTTCGCCTCCTTGATGATCGGGCGGGAGAAGTCCAGGCGGTTGCGCTGGACGAAGCGCTCGAAGGTCGTGCGACCGCTCGAGAGCTCGAGGTAGCTCGGCTTGTGGACCTCGCGCTGGAGATCGACGGTCGCAGGGAGCCCGGACACCTCTCCCAGCAGGGCCGCGATGGCCGACGTCCCGGACTTCTGGTGGCCCAGCACGAACACGGGCGCCTCGGCGAGGGAGGCGGCGCGCCCCGAAGCCCAGCGCAGCGCGTCCTTCACCTCGCGCTTGCAGCGCTCCCACGCCCCCGGAGTCCGAACCTCCGTCCCGTACCAGGTCGAGATCTCGCTCATCGGGTGTCCACCGGGTGGGCTGGCCTCTGCGAGGAAGACCGGACGCCGCGGGTCAAGCGGCGCCGGCGCCTTCGATCGGCAGGGTCACCGAGGCGTCGGCCTCGAGGGTCACCTTCCTGCCTTCGTGCTCGAAGCAGAGCTCGCTCCCCTCGAGCAGGGTGTAGGTGGCCTCCCTGCGCCGCAGCTCGACCTGGAGGAGGTTTCCGCCCAGGGTGAGTCGGAAGCTCAGGTGCGCGACGTTGTCGGGCATCCGGGGCTGGAACCGGAACTGCCCGCGGTAGTCGCGAAAGCCGGCCAGGCCGTGGACGATGGCCATCCAGGTGCCGCCCATGGAGGCGATGTGGCAGCCGTCCTGGACGTTGCGCCCGATGTCCGCGAAGTCCATCAGCGCGGCGTAGCGCAGGTAGGCGCGGGCCTTGTCATCCCGGCCCACTTCGCGCGCCACGATGCTCTGGATGCACACCGACAGCGAGGAGTCGCCGGTGGTCAGCGGGTCGTAGTAGTCGAAGTTCCGGCGCTTCTCCTCCAGGGTGAACTCGTCGCCCAACAGGAACATGGCCAGCACCACGTCGGCCTGCTTGATCACGCGGTGCCGGTAGATCACCAGCGGGTGGTAGTGGAGGAGGAGCGGGTACTTCTCCGGAGGCGTGTTCTCGAAGTCCCAGGGCTTGCGGTATGGGAACTGATCGTCCTGGAGATGGATGCCCGCTTCCTCGTCGTAGGGGAGATACATGCGCGCGGCGGCCGTCCGCCAGCCGGCGACCTCCTCCTCCCGCAGGTTGGTGCGGTGGACGAGCGACTCGTAGGCCTCCGGGCGGTTCTTGCGGATCTCGTCCACGGTGTCGGCGGCGAACCAGAGGTTCTCCCGGGCCATCAGGTTGGTGAAGGTGTTGTTGTTGACGACCGTGTTGTATTCGTCGGGGCCGGTCACGCCCACGATGCAGAAGCCGCCCCCGTCGCCGTCGGCGAAGTAGCCGAGGTCCCGCCACAGCCGCGCGGTCTCCACCAGGATCTCCGCCCCCTCGTCGTAGAGGAAATCGCGGTCGCCGGTGGCGTTCACGTACTTGCGCAGGGCGTACACGATGTCGGCGTTGATGTGGTACTGGGCCGTTCCGGCGGCGTAGTAGGCCGAGGCCTCCTCACCGTTGATCGTGCGCCAGGCGAACAGCGCCCCCTTCTGGTTCAGCTCGCGGGCACGCTGGCGGGCGGCGTCGAGGAACTCGTAGCGGTGCTTCAGCAGGTTCTTCGCGATGCGCGGCTCGGTGTAGGTGAGGAACGGGAGCACGTAGATCTCGGTGTCCCAGAAGTAGTGCCCCTCGTAGCCGGGCCCCGTGAGCCCCTTGGCCGGCACGCCGACGGCCTCGGCCCGCGCCGTGGCCTGCAGGATGTGGAAGAGGTTGAGCCGCAGGAGCTGCTGCACCCACTCGACGGACTGGAAGCTCGGGTTGGTGTCCTCCTCGGTCGGCGCGCCCTCGATCTGGACGTCCGCGCGCTCCCAGAAGGCGTCCACGCAGCGCCGCTGACCCTCGAGCAGGGCGACGAAGCCCCGCTCCACCGCGCGGTCGAGGGTGCGCTCGGCCCGTTCGGCCAGCTCCTCCGCCGGGGAGGTCCGCGAGGTGTGGTAGCTCATGAACTTGACCAGGCGGATGGGTCGGTCCTGACGGCCGTCGACGGAGAGCACCACCCGGCCGGAGTCGGGTCCGTGGTCGACCTCGCGGTGGAAGTTGCAGTCGGTCTCGATCACGTGGTCGATGGCACACGCGACGGTCATGCCGCTGCGCGGCGCCTGGTGTCCGAGCACGATGCGCTGATCGCGGGCGTAGTGGGTGCGCGACTCGAGCACCCGACCGGTCCGCGCGCGAGCCCGCGGATCGTCGTCGTCGTCCGCTCCGCCGGCGTGGTCGTGGCCGTCGTAGACCACCTCGGACGCCAGCACGACGGGAACGTCGGCGTTGAGGAGCGTGACCTCGTACTCGAGCGCGGCGAGGTGCCGGTGCTCGAGGGAGACCACCCTCCGCGAGCGGACCGACACGACCTTCCCGGAGGCCAGCTCCCACACCAGCTCGCGGTGCAGGACGCCCTCCCGCATGTCGAGGGTGCGCTCGTAGGACAGCAGGCTCGCGTGGCGCAGCGAGAACGGCTCGTCGTCCACGTAGAGTCGGATGCGCTTGGCGTCGTGGGCGTTGATGATGGTCTGGCCGGTGCGGGCGAAGCCGTACGCGTTCTCGCCGTAGGTGATGGGCCAGGTCTCGTGGAAGCCGTTGATGAGGGTCGCGTTCTCGTGGGCCGGCTCGCCTTCCTCGAAGGCGCCGCGGATGCCGAGGTAGCCGTTGGCCGTGGTGAACAGCGTCTCGAACTGGGCCAGGCGGCGCGGGTAGTAGTCCCGCTCGACCAGACGCCATGCGTCCGGGGGATAGATGTGTCGCGGGGGAAGCTCGAGCTCACGCTGCAGCATGCCAGCCCCCTCAGTCCACCAGCTCGCCCAGGTCGGACACCACCAGCCCGGCCCCGTGGCGGCGAAGGATCTCGGGATCGTCGTGCCTCGCGACTCCGATCACCAGTCCGAACCCTCCCGCGCGGCCGGCCTCGACGCCGGAGACCGCATCCTCCACCACGACCGCCCGCTCCGGGGCCACCCCCAGCTCGCGGGCCGCCTCCAGGAACGTGTCCGGCGCCGGCTTGCCCGGCAGCTTGCGCTCGGCTGCCACGGCGCCGTCCACCCGCAGCTCGAACAGCTCGGCGATGCCCCCGGCGGCCAGCACTTCGCCGGCGTTGGCGCTGGAGGAGACCACCGCCGTGCGCTTGCCCCGGTCGAGGGCCTGGCGGACGAAGGCCCGGGAGCCCTCGTACACGTCCACCGAGCCGGCCCCGATCGCCTCCAGGACCAGCGCGTTCTTGCGGTTGCCGACCCCACAGACCGTATCGGCATCCGGCGGATCCCCTGGAGACCCCTCGGGCAGGTCGATCCCCCGGGACCGCAGGAAGTCGCGCACGCCGTCGTAGCGGGGCTTGCCGTCCACGTGCTGCAGGTAGTCGTCCACCGGGTCGAAGGGCACGAAGTCCTCGTGACCGGCCTCCGCGCGGCGGCGGAGGAGCTCGTCGAAGGTCCGTTTCCAGCAGTCCGTGTGGATCCGCGCCGTGTCGGTGAGGACACCGTCCAGGTCGAAGAGCACCGCGTCGAAGGCGTCCCATTCCAGCATGGGGGCGTATGCTACCGGAGCGGGGTCGTTCGCTACAGTGTGCCGACTTCCAGGATGGACCGCGATGCCCCGCCGCTTCGACATCGACCAGCTCGGGCCGACGCGCTTCGACTCGCCGCTCGAGGCGCTTCGGATCGCGTGGACCCACGACGACGAGCGCGTCCGCCTGGACGTGGAGATCGAGCCCGGTCACCCCGCCGGCCCGGCGGTGCTGGTGGAACGCGCCGGTCCGCGCGAGCGGCTGTTCTTCGATCCGAGCCGGACCACCGCCGCCTTCGTGACCTGCGGAGGGCTCTCGCCGGGCCTCAACAACGTGATCCGCTCGGGCTTCCACGAGCTCACCCACAACTACGGCGTCGCGCGGGTCCTGGGCATCCGCAACGGCTACCTGGGACTCGACCCGGCCTCGGGCCTCGACCCGATCGAGCTCGACTCCGCCTTCGTGCACGACATCCACCAGCTGGGCGGATCCGTGCTCGGCAGCTCGCGGGGCGCCCAGGAGCCGGCGGCGGTGGTCGACTGCCTGATCGAGCGAGGGATCGACATCCTGTTCTGCATCGGCGGCGACGGCACCCAGCGGGGCGCCCACGCCATCGCCGAGGAGATCCGCCGCCGGGACCTCGCGAAGTCCGTCATCGGCGTGCCGAAGACCATCGACAACGACGTGCCCTACGTCTGGACCTCGTTCGGCTACGCCACCGCGCTGGAGGTGGCCTCGGAGGTCGTGCGGGGCGCCCATGTGGAAGCCACGGGTGTGCGCAGCGGCGTGGGCCTCGTCAAGGTGATGGGACGAGACGCGGGCTTCATCGCCACCGGCGCCGCGCTCGCCAGCCAGGACGCGAACTTCGTGCTCGTGCCCGAGGTCCCCTTCCCTCTCGACGGGTTCCTCGACGCCCTGGAAGCGCGACTGCGCGCGCGCGATCACGCCGTGGTCGTGGTCGCCGAAGGGGCGGGACAGCACCTGCTCGAGGGAGCCGACCGCCAGCGGGACGCGTCGGGAAACCTGCTCTACGCAGACATCGGGATCTTCCTGCGCGATCGCATCCGCGAGCACTTCGCGGGCACCGACCTCTCCCTCAACCTGCGCTACATCGACCCGAGCTACGCGATCCGCAGCGTTCCGGCCAACGCCTGGGACCGGATCCTGTGCGACCGCATGGGCCGAGCCGCGGTCCACGCGGCCATGGCCGGCAAGACCGACATGCTCATCGGGTTCTGGAGCGGCACCCTCACCCACATCCCCATTGCGACCGTGACCGCGTCGAAGAAGGCGCTCGCCCTGGACGGGGACGCCTGGAACGCCGTGCTCTCGACCACGGGGCAGCCGCACTGGGCTTGAGCGGCGAGGCCCGCCCCGTGCGGGTCCAATGCCCCCCATCGCCTCCGGGCCCACCCCCTGCCAGCGACGAGCGGCCGCCGTGGCCCGTGGCGAAAGGCCCCGGCCAGGTGCAACCTTTCCGGGTCGCGCCCCACTTCCCTCTCGGAGGAGAAGACCCCATGCCCATCCACCGACGGCGACCTGCATCGACGATCTCCCGGTCCGACGGGAGGCGACCCTTCGCAGCGGCGTGGCCGCGACGCGCGGCGGCCCTGTCGCTGGTGGCCCTCCTCGCCCAGGGAGCCTGCGCCCCGCACAGCCCGGAGCCGGCCGCCCCGTCCATGGCCGAGCAGCCGGCGCCGGACCAGCCGAAGCTGCTCGATGGGCTCGGCGGCCAGAAGCACCCCATCACGACCACGAGCGCCCTGGCCCAGCGCTACTTCGACCAGGGACTGATCCTGACCTTCGGGTTCAACCACGAGGCCGCCGTGCGCTCCTTCGAGGCGGCCACCCGCTTCGACCCGGAGTGCGCCATGTGCTTCTGGGGAATCGCCCTGGCCCTGGGCCCGAACATCAACGCGCCCATGGGACCGGAGGCCGGAGCCCGGGCGTACGCAGCTGCGCAGGCGGCGACCCGGCTGGCCCCGAAGGCCAGCGCCGCCGAGCAGGCCTACATCGCGGCCGTGGCCGCGCGCTACGCCAGTCCGCCGCCCCAGGACCGCAGCGCCCTCGACCGCGCCTACGCCGAAGCCATGGGCAAGCTCCACGCCGCCTACCCCGACGACGTCGACGCGACGGTGCTGTACGCGGAGTCGCTGATGGATCTCTATCCGTGGGACTACTGGACCGACGCCGCCGAGCCCCGGGAGCACACTCTCGAGATCGTCGCGCTCCTGGAGGAGAGCCTGGCAGCCCGGCCCGACCACGTGGGCGCGAACCACTACTACATCCACGCGGTCGAGGAGTACTACCCGGAGAAGGCCGAGGCCGCGGCCGATCGACTCGGGGCCCTGGCCCCGGACGCGGGCCACCTCGTCCACATGCCGTCCCATATCTACTATCGGCTCGGCCGCTACGACGACGCCCTCGAGATCAATCGCCGCGCGGTCGCGGCCGACGAGGCCTTCTTCTCCTGGTGTCGCCCGGACGTCTTCTATCGCGCGGCCTACTACCCGCACAACATCCACTTCCTCTGGGCGGCGGCGAACGCCGAAGGGCGCAGCGAGCTGGCGATCATGACCGCGCGCAAGCTCGCAGCGAAGACGTCGGAGCAGCTGGCGGCCCTGCCCTTCCTCGAGGAGTTCCAGGCCATCCCCATCCTGACCCTGGTCCGGTTCGGGCGCTGGGACGCGGTGCTGGGCGAGCCGGCTCCGCCCGAGGAGCACGTCTACCTCCAGGGCACCTGGCACTACGCCCGCGGCATGGCCCTGCTCCGGACCGACCGGGTCGACGAGGCCGAGGCGGAGCTGGCCCGGCTGCGCACCCTGGCAAACGACCCGCGGGCCGAGGCGCTGATCCTGGCCGGCGGAACCGCCAGCGCCCGGACCCTCCTGGGAATCGCCACGGCGCACCTGGAGGGCGAGGTCTGGTTCGCGCGCGGCGACCTCGATGCCGCCGTGTCGAGCCTCGAGCAGGCGGTCGCCCTCGAGAAGTCCCTGGTCTACATGGAGCCGCCTCCGTGGTACGCCCCCACACGCCAGTACCTGGGAGCCGTGCTGCTGGCCGCCGACCGGGCTCCCGAGGCCGAGTCGGTCTACCGGGCGGACCTGGAGAAGTACCCGGGCAACGGCTGGTCGCTGTTCGGTCTGACCCGGAGCTTCGAAGCCCAGGGACGCGACGCCGAAGCGGCCTGGGCGAAGCAGGGCTTCCAGACTGCCTGGGCCCGGGCCGACGTCGAGCTGACGTCTTCACGCTTCTAGCCGGCTCGGCCCGGGGCTCCGGCGGGAACCGCTCGCTGGAGCTCCGGACCCGGTGCGAAGCGACACTCAATCGGGTCGTCGAGCCAGCGCCACGAAGACCGACGCATCCGCCGGCGCCTCTCCTCCCTCGGGAGCCAGGAAGCTCGGAGCCTCGAACCCGGCCTCCAGGAGCATCCCTGTAAACTGCGCCTGGGACCACCAGCGGGTGTGCCACGTCCGCTCGACGACCTCGCGGGATCCGTCGGGTGCGATGCGCTCGTAGCGGAGCGTTCGGGACCAGGCCCGTCCGTCTTCGCTCGCCTCCAGCGCCACCGGAGTGATTCGCAGGAGCGCGCTGTCGTCGGCCCGGACCTCGCGCGAGCGACCGAGTGCCGACCGCAGCGCGCTTTCGTCGGGAATCTCGAGAGGAATGAGAGCGGCGCCGCCCGGGAGAAGATGGGCGTGGATCCGCTCCAGCGCGGCCGCCGCATCCTCGTCCGAGACAAGGAGCGTGAAGCTCGCCCCGGCCAGGAAGATCGACGCATAGCGACGTTGAAGCGAGAACGACTGCATGGTGGCCCGGTGGAGGACCACGCTCGTCCCCCGTTCGGCCGCCCGGGCGCGGCAGAGCTCGAGCATGTCCTCGGAGGAATCGAGCCCCTCCACCTCGTAGCCGCGCTCGACCAGCTCCACCAGCGGCCGGCCCGAGCCGCACGCCAGCTCCAGCGCGGGTGTCCCGGTCAGCGCGAGGAACGGAACGTAGTCCTCGGCACGCGTCGGCTGCGAGGCCAGGGGCTCGTACAGGTCTGCCACGAGACCGGTGTAGAACTGGGAGGGATCCTCGGATTCGGGCATCGACCCTCGTTCACGCTGGCTCCCTGCGCAGGAGAGCCGGGGAGGCGGACCGCGCCGCCGACGACGTGGGCAGGAGAGCAGCGTACCACGGAGGCCTCCGGCCGGGTCGCGAAGACGCGGTTCGCGGGCTCGTTGCTCCATGGATGGGAGGCCCGGTAGCCTCCCCTCATGCTCGACGAGTTCGGTCCCTCGCTGTTCGTGGCCGACGGACCATGCGTTCCGTTCCTGGGCATCCCGTATCCCACGCGCATGGCGATCGCGCGGCTGGAGAGCGGCGACCTCTGGGTGTGGTCGCCCATCACCCTCACGCCCGAGCTCGAGCGTGCCGTCCTCGCACTCGGGCCGGTTCGCGACATCGTCTCCCCCAACAAGATCCATCACCTCTTCTTGAAGGCGTGGCAGGACCGCTGGCCGGATGCGCGGGTCCACGCGCCGCCGGGACTGGCCGCCCGCAAGCCGGAGCTGCGCTTCGACGCCGAGCTCGGCGACGAGCCCGATCCAGCGTGGTCGGGGGAGATCGAGCAGGTGATCTTTCGCGGGTCCCTCGCCATGGAAGAGGTGGTCTTCTTCCATCGGCCGTCCCGGACCGCGATCGTCTGCGATCTGGTCCAGCGCCACGACCCGGCGGCCCTCGAGGGATGGAAGGGTTGGCTGATGCGCCTCGACGGGCTGGTGGGCGAGTCGGGCAGCACGCCGCGCGAGTGGCGCGCCAGCTTCCTCCGGAGACGGCCCGCCCGGATGGCCCGGGACCGCCTCCTCGCCTGGAAGCCCGAGCGGCTGCTGATCGCCCACGGCGCGTGCGCAGGGCGCGACGCCCAGGCGATCCTCGCCCGCGCCCTCGCCTGGATCTAGCCGAAGAGCCTTCGAAGATTCCGATGTCGGTGTCGGAAGAGGACGCGGAAGATCGGAGCGTAGACCGCTCCCAGGACGCCGAGCCGCGGCTCGAAGCGGATCCGGTCCGTCAGCCGACAGCCCTCTCCGAGAGGCTCGACGATGCGTTCGTGCTCCCAGACCCGCTGGGACAGCAGCGACGAGCGCTCCAGGAAGCGACGGCCCGGCTCGACCTCGACGATCGCCAGGTCGTCGTAGTCCACCGGCAGGAAGCCGCCGAGGAGCAGCCAGCTGCGGAACACGCGCTCGCCCGGCCGCCAGCAGGCCACGATGTTCTCCACATCGTCGGGAAAGCTCATGCGCAGGAGCGGTCGGAGCTCGCGGTTGACCCCGGAAGGACTCATCGCGTGGTCCCAGACCGCCCGGGGCGGCGCAGCCAGCGTCGAGGCGATCCGGAATTCGCCCATTCGATCCTCTCTGTTCCCTTCCGATCCCTTCCGATCCCTTCCGACCCTCTCCGGTCGAGGTGGTCACGGGCGGACCGGACGAGACCCGGGCCGAAGGACCTCTGCCGCCTCCACCGTCTCGGCGATCGGCGCGTCCCTCTCTCCGGTCCGGCTAGGACCGGGGCCCGTAGACCTCGGGGTCGTGGAGCTCCATGAACTTCTCGGGCGCCGCGAGGGCGCGGAAACCGAAGCGTTCGTAGAGCGTGTGGGCGTCCCGGGTCGCGAGCATCCAGCGCCGCAGTCCCTGGAGCTCGGGGTGCGCCAGGATGCACTCCATCAGCCACTTGGAGAGCCCGCGTCCGCGGTGGGCCTCGAGGACGAAGATGTCACCGAGATAGGCGAAGGTCGCGAGGTCCGTCACCACCCGACCGAACCCGACCTGCGGGGCGCCTCGGTACAGCCCGAAGCACAGCGATCCGGCGAGCGAGCGCTCCACGATCTCTCTCGGTATGCCTCGCGCCCAGTACGAGTGCGTCCCCAGGTAGGACGCCACGACGTCGACGTCGAGCCGCGCCGCGTCGGTGCTGACCACGTAGTCGTCTCGGCGCCATTCGTACCGGGTTCGATCGCCCACCCGCGGTCCGGCTAGTGGGAGCCGTTGAAGTAGGCGAAGTCGTCGCGCGAGGCCACGACGCCCGAACCGAAGCGGCCGTCCTGGTGGACGCGGTGGTGGCACGGCTCGCACAGGACGACGCAGTTGTCGACGGTGTCGGGTCCGCCCTGGTGGACGGGCACGATGTGGTGGGCATTGTCGTAGACGTCCCTGAGCGAGTCACCGCAGTAGCCGCAGTTCCCCCACTGACGGAAGCTCGCCTCGTCGATCACCTTCCTGGGGAATCGCGCCATCGTCGCTCGCCTCCCGACCCGTGACCGCCCGAGGATAACACCGATCCCGGTCGAGAAGCACGGACGACGAACGCGCTCAGTCGACGAGGGGAGGCAGACCGTCGACGTTGGACTCCCAGTTCGCGCCGTCGAACGGAAGCACCTCCAGGGAGGCGATGGTCTGCGAATCGATGCAGCGGGCGTTGACGCTGTAGCCGTTGGGATGGGACCGGGGGACGTAGAAGGACTCGATCCCGCAGGTCGCGCAGAACAGGTGCTCCGCCACGCCGGTGTTGAACCGGTACGACGACAGGCGGTCCGCCCCCTGGAGAATCCGGAACCGAGTGGCGGGGACGATCAGGTGCCGGTAGCCGAGCCGACCGCACATCGAGCAGTTGCATTCGTGGACCTGGAGGTCTGCGGGCGCCTCGACCTCGAAGCGGACCGCGCCACAGTGGCATCCCCCCTGATGCTTGGCCATCGCAGCGGACCTCCAGCCCCTCGATCGGGCGAATACCCCGGGGACGGGCCCCGCAGTCGCCGTTCGAGTCTACCATCGAGGCAGCGAGCGAGCGCCGGCCGTGGGCCGGGACCGGGCGCCGCTCCGGAGCCCACCCTGTGCAGTTCGGAAGGAGCGACTCATGGAGCAGCATCGAGAGGGCGGCTGTCAGTGCGGCGCGCTGCGCTACCGGATTCGCGGCGAGCCGCGCGGGCTCGCGGTGTGTCACTGCACCGAGTGCCAGCGACAGTCGGGAAGCGCGTTCGGAATGAGCCTGGCGGTGGGGCCGTCCGACTTCGAGATCCTGTCGGGGCGACTCCGCACCTTCGAGGTCGTGTGCGACAGCGGCCGGCCGAAGACCTGCGCATTCTGCCCCGAGTGCGGAGTGCGCATCCATCACCAGGGGCCCGACGGCGAGCTGAGCATCAAGGCGGGTACCCTGGACGACCGCAGCGGCCTGCGTCCCGATGCCCACTACTGGACCCGCCGGAAGCAGGCGTGGGTCGAGATTACCGATGGGGTTGCGACGTCGCCCGACGACGAGACGGCCACTCGCGGCTGATTCGCAGTCGCTGCCGGGAGGCGCGGCGGCGTCAGCCGGTCCGGCAGTCCCGGGAAGGCCGTCTGACGATCAGCAGGAGCGCGAGGGAGACATAGCCTGCGACCAGCAGCCACTTCCCCCAGGAGGCGAGTGTGCCCAGGAGCGCGAGCGGATCCGTGATCGCGGCGAAGTCGGGAGAGTGGAGGAAGTGCTGCTGGATCCCGTTCTCCAAGGCGTCGAGCAGGCCCGAGACCAAGGGGGCGATCAGGATCCAGTCGAAGCGGGGGTCGACGCGGTGACGCTCGAACTGCCGACACAGGAGACACGTCGCGAACACCGAGTACCAGACCCAGTGCACAGCGTCGAGAGTGAAGTGCGCCCGGTAGGCGGACATGGCCCCGCTGCGCTCCCACTCGCGGTAGATCGCGAGCGTCCGCTCCGCCGAGAAGCCGAGACACTGGAGCTCGAGGAGCTCGCCGCCGATCGGCGCGACCACGAACAGGATCGCCCCCTGCGAGACGACGAACAGCAGGCCCGAGGCCGCGAGCAGCCAGCGGCGATCCAGCGCAGATCGCATACGCGCCATCCATCGGGAAGGTCCACCCATGACTCGTCCTCCCCGTCGCGCTCCCAGCGACTCGCGCAGTGCGCGCCGAGCCGGACCCTCGATTCAGCGCCCTGCCGGGGCGGGCGTACACAGGTACTCGGCGTACTCCGGGCTGGGGCGGTCCGACTCGAGGATGTCGAAGCCGGCCCGCGCGAGGAAGCCCTCGAGCACCCACGCGAAGGTGCTGAACTCCTCTCGCACGTGGGTCTCGAACTCCTGACGCGAGAACCCCGACTCCCGGGGCATGCGGTCGACCCAGCTCTCGATGGCGGTCGGATAGGTCTCCGGCTCGAACGAGAAGACGACGTCTCGCAGCAGCAGCCGACCCCCGGGCCGCAGGGCCGTGGCCAGGCGCAGCAGCGCGACCTGCTTCCAGAAATCGGGGAGATGATGGAGCGCGTACCGGCTCACGACCACGTCGATGGAATCGGGCGCTGCGGCGAAGGTGAGGAAGCCCGCCCGCTCGGTCTCCAGGCTGGACAGGCCTTCGCGATCGGCCTCGCGGCGCACGAAGTCGAGCATCGCCTGCGACACGTCGACGGCCCGGACCCGGGCGCCCCCGCGAGCCGCCTCGCGCGCGAACGACCCGGTGCCGCAGCCGAGATCGACCACCACCTGGCCCGAGCCGATGTCGAGGCGCCGGACCAGGCCACGCTCGGCCTCCCGGCTCGAGCCCTGCTTCGCGTCGTAGCGCGCGACCTGCTCCACGTCCTCGAAGTCGACCCCGACCTGGCGTAGCTCGTCGTAGTGCCAGCCTTCGCTCATCCTTCTCTCGTTCCCCTTTCGTCCATCGTCCATCGTCCATCTATCATGCTCTCATGGCCCTCGCCGGCGTAGGGCTCTGCTGTGCAACAGGACCCTGCGGCGGGGGGTCACGGTGCGCCCAACGCAACCTCCAGCTCGGCGCCTCCGAGCCCGTGCACCGAGTCCCGCGCGCGAATCCGCACCTTCGCGATGCCGGGCGGAACCCTCACCCCCGTGAGCGCCCGGGTGAACGGCTGCTCCCCCACGTGAGGGTGGCGAAGCACGCGGGTCGCGAGCACCGCGCCGTCGGGCGCCAGCACCTGCCAGGCGTTCGCGTAGTGGTTCCAGCCCTCGTCGGCATGGCGGACGGTCACCACGAAGCGACACACAGACGCCTTGCAGCTCGCAGTGGCCGAGACGACGTCGGCGGGACCCGCCGCCACGGGAAAGGCCCAGACCAGGGCCGGAGACAGGCACGAGAGAGCGCCCAGCCACCTCACGCGATCACCAGTCGGTAGCCGATATCGAGGGCGGGGCGAGCGAGCAGGTCGCGGTAGCGCTGCGCCCAGGCGCCCGATTCGAGGTCGACCCGAAGCGCGGCGAGACCGGGCTCCGGATCGCGGAGCCGCGCCAGCGAGGAGATGGAGGAGCGGACGTCGGCTCGCAGGTAGGCCTCCGGGCGCCTCCAGTAGGCGCCGAGGAACCCGTCGATGCAGTCGTGGGGGATGGGGACCTCGACGATCGCGGTGGCCCCGAGGTGCCGTTGCACGTCGGACAGCGACGGCATGGTGCGCCGGTCGATCTCGAGGATCTCCGGGAAGTAGTCCGCGAGCCAGAAGCCCTCCAGCGAAGGATCGCAGGTCAGGACGGCCGTCCGGCGCCTTGCGACCCGGCGCAGCTCCCGAAGGCCGCCTGCGGCATCGGGCCAGTGGTGGATGGTCAGCACCGCCATGGAGGCATCGAACGAAGCGTCGTCGAAGGGCAGTCGGGTCGCCGTCGCCCTCACCACCGGCGCAGCTCTCGCGCCCCGCTGCCCGATCATCACCGGCGAAGGCTCGACCGCCACCACACGCCGATCGCGCGGCTCGTAGGAGCCGGCGCCTGCCCCGACGTTCACGACGCTCGAGCAGCCTTCCAGCGCCTCGAGGATCGGGGTCGCGACGCGCGGGTCCTCGCGCCGGCGCTCTGCGTAGCCCCGTCCGATCGTGTCGTAGAGCGGCTTCGAGCTGGGGGCCATCGCCGTCGAGAATACCCCTCTCGCTCCGGTGCGGGGAATCCGGGGTTCACCGGTCCCGATCGCGGGCCTCGTCCATGAAGGCCGCGAACGCGGCCGCATGGTCCGGGTGCCAGCGGGACAGCGCGGGCCGGTTCTCGATCAGGTCGCCCGCGGCCCACTCGACGCGTCGGCGGTCCATCTCGGGCGTCACGTCGTTGTCGGGACACAGGACGTAGAAGTCGCCGCGATCCATGGCAGCCAGCAGGTGGTCGGCGACCTGTTCGGGCAGCCAGGCGCCGTCCGGCTTCTCCTTCAGGAATCGCTTGATCATTCCGGTGTAGGTAAAGCCCGGGACCAGCAGATGGGCGGTGACCTGGCAGCCTTCGATCGCCCGCAGCTGGTGGGCCAGGCTCTCGGTCAGGCTCTTGATCGCGGCCTTGGAGGCGTTGTAGGCGGCGTCTCCCGGAGGATTGGTGATGCCCTGCTTCGACCCGGTGTTGACGATCGCGGCGGGACGCCCCTGATCGATCATGCCCTGGGTGAAGACCTGGAGCCCGTGGACGACGCCCCAGAGGTTCACGCCCAGGACCCGCTGCCAGCCTTCGAGGTTCTGCCACGGGCTCCCGCCACCGCCGGTGCCCGCGTTGTTCATCAGCAGCGCCACCTCGCCAAAGCGCTCGAGGACCGCATCGCGAAGGGCCTGGACGGACTCGACGTGGGCGACGTCGGTGGGCACGCCCAGGACCGCGTCGCTCCCCCGAGCAGCCCCCTTGGACAGGGCGCTGACCGCCTCACCCAGGGCGACCTCGTCGTGGTCTGCGATGCAGACGTTCAGGCCGTCGGCGGCGAGCCGCTCCGCCGTGGCGAAGCCGATGCCGCTGGCACCTCCGGTGATCACCGCCGTGCGGCCGGGGCCGAGTGCAGGATGGGACATGCCGGGGGTTCTCCTCCTGTGAGACGCAGCTCGAGCGGGCGTCGTCAGCGGCCCAGATGTTCCACGATGGCTCTTGCGAGGATGAACCAGACCGCCAGCGTGGAGACCAGATAGAGGTTGAAGCGCAGCATCACGATGTTGACCGTGCAGTGGACCGCGCTGTGCAGCGCCCGGAAGACCACGAAGATCCAGCCCGCGACCACGTACACCGCGTCCACCTGCTGGGTCACGAAGAGAAGGATCGCCAGCGCGTAGAACAGGACCGGGATCTCGAAGAGGTTCTTCAGGTTGTCCGACGGGTTCGAGACCTCGGGCGGCGAGAGCTCGGCGAGCGCGCCGGGCACGGCCAGGTCCTTCGGGCTGATCTGGTTCGCGTTGATGAAGCGGATGCGGCGGATGTACATGTAGACCCACACGATGAACGTGAGGCCCATCGTCGCGAGAACCGGCGCGAAGATCGCGGTCTGATCCACGGAAACCCCCTCTCGCCGAGTTGCATCCGATCGAGACGCCGGGGTGCGGCGGGGCCGCGCCCTGCCCCGCGCTCAACCCGACTTCTTCGATCCCTCTGCGGGGACGACCAGCACCGGACACTGCGACGCGCGGACCACGCCTTCGCCCACGCTGCCGAGCAGCGCCCGGTACAGCGCGCCGTGGCCGTGGGAGCCGATGACGATGACGTCCGCCTGCAGCTTCTCGGCCTCCGCGAGGATCGATTTCACCGGCGGGCCCTGGACGAGGAGCGCGCGGGCGGCGAGGCCCCGCTCGCGGAGGCCGTCCGCAGTCGACTGCAGCTCGCGGTGCTCGCCGCGGATCTCGTGGGCGCGATCGTCCCGGACGCTCTGCGGGCCTGCCGCATAGCCGACGAACTCGGGGTCGGGCGCCGCCACGTGGACGAGGGTCAGCTCGGCCGAGAAGGCCTCGGCCAGGGAAGCCGCCTGCTCGGTGACCTGCTTCGAGACCGGAGAGAAATCGACTGCCGCGAGGATCTTGCGCACCGACGGACCGCCCCTGGTTGAATCGGGCACCCGCGAGCCGTTCGAACGCCGGACTGCCGCGGGGCCGCACGGGGATCATACCACCGACGAGGGCCCCGGGCGTCGGACCGGGGGCGTTCGCCGCCGCCCCGCTCAGCTGCGCGCGAACGCGACGAGCTCTTCGAAGGACGGCCGGTAGCCGTCGCCGGTCTCGACCCGCAACGTCGGCACGGGCAGGCGCGGAGGCTCGTAGCGCTCGATCAGGGGCCCGCCTCGCACCGCGCCCCGATCCGTGTCGCCGTGGAAGTGGCTGCGCAGGGGGTCCGATCGGCCGCGTTGTTCGAAGCGCGACCTCGCGAGGTCGGCGCCGACGTGGCAGTCGAGGATCCGCAGCCGCGTGGTGGCGGCGAGCGGCTCGAGCCGGGCCGCCCACAGCGCGTGCTGGAACGCCGCTTCGGCCACCAGCGAGACGCCGCGACCGACGAGCAGCTCGATGGCGGCGAAGAACGTCTCGTAGACCGAGCGCTGGATCTCCTCCGGTGGCGGAAGTCCGCAATCGATGGAGTTCACGATCCCTTCCTTCAGCTCGTCGCGGCACAGGACGGGGCACCGGATCTCCCGGGCGAGACGGTGGGCGAGGGTGGTCTTGCCCGAGGCGGGGCGGCCGGTGACGACGATCAGCAGCGGCGAAGCGGTCTGCGGATTCACCTGGAGATCATACCACCGGACCCCGGATCCATCGGGGCAGACCGACACCAACGTGTTTGCGCACCCGGAAGCGCCCCACCCGAGTTCACCTCGGGATCTCGTACTCCAGGTGGATGTCCTCGGGCTCGAGCGCGAAGAGCGCCGCGTCGACCTCCTCGGCCACGCGGCATCCGCGCCCGAGATAGAAGCGGATCGTGTTCTCCGAGGGCGTGGCCGAGACGTAGAGCTTGCGCGCCCCCAGCTCCCGGGCCCGAGCCACCACCTGGTCGAAGAGCATGTGCCCCACACCCGCGCCCCGATGGCGCCGACCCACATGGAGGAACTTCAGCTGGAGCTGGTCCCCGGCCCGTCCGATGAAGCGGCTCTCGAGGACGGCGGCGCCGACGAGCGTCGCACCCTCGAACACACCGTAGACCGTGCCGCCGTGGTCGAAGCAGTCGCGGATCAGCGCGCCGTCGCGCTCCGGCTCGCCGGGGGGCCATCCGCGGGTGTCGTGGCGCTCCGGGACCAGCACGAGCCGCCCGTTCTCGAACCGGTAGACGCGATCGACCCGCTCCGAGCGGTCGATCGACCACAGCAGATCGAGCTCCTCGCGTTCGAGCGTCCTCGACTTCATCGGCTCTCCGGATCGAGGTGGAGCTCGATCGCACGTCCACGGGCGCCGGGCACCGAGGGCCGGCGAGCCATGGCTCCGCGGGACCAGCATACCACCGGCTCTTCAACGCCAGCGCCGCGGCGATCCGATCATCCCGCCAGGCACCTCACGAGCTCGTCGTGGATCAGCCCGTTCGAGAAGCAGCCTTCCCCGCGCGTGATGTCGCGCCTCCCGTGCGCGTTGCTGAACCGGCCGCCTGCCTCCTCCACGAGGACCACCGCGGGGGCGAAATCCCAGGGCTTCCCGTTGGGGTCGATGACCGCGTCGACCCCGCCCTCGGCGAGGCTGAGCACGGCGTCGAGGTTCGAGGACACCAGCTCCGCCCGGCCGGCAAGCCGGTCGGCGATCGGATGCGGCGAATTCGACCACAGCGCGACCCGGGCGGCCTCCAGGCGGGAGGTGGCCGAAACCCGCAGCCGGGACCCGCTGCCCACGGGCGCCGTCGCCGCGGCCGCGAAGGCTCCGCGGCCGCGAACCGCCCACCAGAGCCTGTCGCGAGCGGGCCGCGTGATGAGGCCCAGCACGACCTCGCCGTCGCATTCGAGGGCCACGTGGGTTCCCCAGTGATCGCTCCCCGCAATGAAGTTCGCAGTCCCGTCGATGGGATCGAGGATCCAGCGACGATCGCGCGCGCCCCGGGCGCCGAGCTCCTCGCCCCAGCTGCCGTCGGCGGGGCGCGCCTGGCGGAGGGCGTCGACGAGCCTGCGCTCGATCTCGACGTCGACGTCCGTCACCGGCGAACCATCCGGCTTCTCGCGACGGGCGATCGGCCGACCGAAGGACCGGAGGGCGATCCGCGTAGCACGCGTCGCGAGCTCATGGGCCAGTCCCAGATCGTCGTCGAGGGATGCATCCGTGGGCATCGTCTCTTCTCCCGGTCGGCCGGCCGTGGGAAGGGCCTGGAAATCGCTACCGGACGCGAACCCGGATCCTCGTCTCCGGGTGCTCCGCGATGAAGAGCTCGAACGTCCCCTTCCGGGTGAACCGGTGCGACCACTGGGTGAGATGCTCGAAGGGCCAGCTCTCGATCGCACCGTCCCCGGAGACGAGCCGCCAGGTGCCGGGCCCCGGGTCCCGCCGATGGAACTCCACGGTGGTACCGCGATCGATTTCGACCTGCGGCGGATCGAACCCCTGCCGGGTCATGATCACGATGACTTCCGTCGGACCTCCGGCCCCTACGAGGAGCAGGAAGATCAAGAGAGCGAGTCGTCGCATGGGACCCTCCTTCCCGTACGCCCATCGATGGCCAGAAGCCAGCCAGCTGCGAACCGGTCGGTCGCCCGGACCAGCTCGGAGGTGATGTTCCGGTTGGCGGCCGAGTGGCTCGCGTCCTCGACGACGACGTGTCGCGCCCGGGGCAGCTGGCGAACGAGCTCTTCGGCGGTCTCGGTGGTCTGGGGGTCGTGGCGACCGTCGATCAGCACGGCCGCCACGTCGGCGATGACCCCGAGGCCCCGAACCAGTGCAGCGTCTTCCAGCCAGGCGGAGTGGCGCACGTAGTGGGTGACGATCCGGGAGAAGCAGAGCGCGAAACGGGGATCGCGGTAGCGCGGCAGCAGCGTGGTGGACGGCGGCCACTCGGAGAGGGCCGACTCCCACAGGCACCACTCCAGGGCGGCCCGATCGCGGACCTCGGGATCGGGGTCGAAGAGCAATCGATGGACGGCGTCGGCCACCTCGCCGTCGGGCTGATCCGGCGTCAGGACCGCATCGCGGAGCCGCTTCCACGCCGCCGGGAAGCGCGACGCGAGCCCGCCTCGGAAGATTCGGTCGAACTCGCGGTGCAGCCCCGCCGTCACACCGAACAGGACGAGCTCGCTCACACGCTCCGGATGGGCCTCGGCATAGGCCAGTGCGAGCGTACTCCCCCAGGATCCGCCGAGGACCAGCCACTGCTCGATGCCCTGGGCCTGGCGAACCCGCTCGATGTCGGCGACCAGGTGGTGGGTGGTGTTGGTGATCAGATCGACGCCGGGCTCGCTGCCGTGGGGCGTGCTCCGGCCACAGTTGCGCTGGTCGAAGAGCACCACCCGGTAGCGATCGGGATCGAAGAGCCGCCGGTGCCAGGGTGTGCAGCCCGAACCCGGCCCGCCGTGAAGCACCAGGGCCGGCTTGCCCCCGGCGCGACCGCAGGTCTCCCAATGGAGGGAGTGCCCGTCGCCCACCTCCAGGCGTCCGGCAGCGAAGGGCTCCGAGACGGGGTAGAGGTCGGCCAGGGTGTCCTCCTCTCCGGGAGTCTGGCGTCCAGCGTCCGGAGTGTGTTGGCGCGACGACACGGCCGGGGAATGGAGCGTGCGCTTCAGCGACCGTAGACGGAGACGTGGGCGCGGCTGTCGGACGTGAAGGGCTCCCGGGTCCAGTCCGCAGAGCGTTCTCTCAGTTGCAGCCCCGCGAGACGCGCCATGAGGTCGAGCTCGCTCGGCCACGCGTAGCGTTGCACTACCGGAGTCAGCCTGATCCCCGCGCCCGACAGCGAGACGTGGCTCTGCTCGATCGACTGGCGCGCCGCATCGTGTCGCATGACGCCGACTCGAACCTCGTCGACTTCGATCGCCTCGACGTCCACCCGCTGCTGGTCGCGCAGCGCGTGGAGAAAGGACGGGACGTACGCCTCCACGACGAACGCGCCGTCGGGCGTCAGGTGGGCGGCGACGTTCTGGAAACAGCGGATCTGCTCCTCCTGGGTCAGCAGGTTGAAGAGCGTGTTCCACACCACGAAGATCAACGCGTAGTGACCGGGGACGTCCACGTCGGCGAAGTTGCCGAGGTGGACCGAGAGCGCATCACCGCCCGGCTTGGAGCGCAGCCGCTCCAGCATGGCCGGGGAGAGGTCGATCCCGTCGACGCGAACGCCGCGAGCCGCCAGGGGCAGGGCGATTCGACCGGTCCCGATGGCCAGCTCCAGGGCCGGTCCCGGGCCCGCCAGCTCGGCGAGGAAGGCCACCGCCTCGCTCTCGTCCCCGCGATGATCGTGGCGCCTGGCCGATTCGGCATCGAAGCTCGCGACCGGCTCGTAGCCCTTCATGGTCGGCTGGGACCTCCTCCGATGCGATGCGATGCGACGCGCCGGCGCCGGCGCCGGGACCCGACAGGCTCGATCTCCCGAGACGGGCCCGAGGCCCTCAGCCTATCAGAGACACGCCGGAGGAGCCGCGGTGACCGCTCCCGAACGGTTGCCCCGCCGCCTCGAACCTCGCATCCCCGGCCGGGGACGCCGTCGGTGGCTTCCCGCTCGCCGAAGGCCCGCTACCAGACACCGGGGATCAGCCGCCAGCGGACGCGCGCCCGGTAATCGGAGTAACCGGTCAGGTGCTCGGCGAGGAATCGGTCCTCCCTCGCCGTCCGCAGCGCGAAGAACAGGATGCCGACGAGCGCAGGCGCCAGCGCCCGGAACGAGCCGAGCGCCAGGGGCAAGGCGGCGTGGGCGACCAGGGTGCCGGCGTAGCCGGGATGGCGGACCCACCGATAGGGCCCCGCGTCGATCACCCGGTGTGCGCGGTCGCTCTGGATTCGCACGAAGGTGGCGAAGAACGGGTTCGCGCGAATGGCCCAGAGCGCGAAGGCGTAGCCGAGAACGAAGACTGCGAGCGCCAGCAGCTGGAAGCCCACGGGCAGCGCCGGCTCGGCCAGGGAGCGCCCGGCGTCGAGACCCGCGACCACCAGTGTGCCCGGGTACAGTCCCAGGAATCCGAGAGTCGCCAGGGCGACGTCGCCCCGGTCCACGCCGGGCCCCGGTGCCGCACGCTCCCGGAGGAGATCCGGCCCGGCGACGGCGAACGCCGCGACCGTCGAGAGGCCGAAGGCGGCGAGGCAGCCCCAGGCCATGGGCCATCGGAGGTGGCCGGCCGAGCCGAACAGGCACGCACCGACGAATCCCAGAAACAGCACCGATGCGAACGCGGCCCTGACCATGCGGTCTACCCCGTTGCGGAGCTCCCCGTTGTGAGGCTTCCCGTTGTGAGGCTCCCGGTTGCGAGGCTCCCGATCGTCAGGTCCGCGTGCTCGCGGGTCCGTTCCCCGAGCAGGGCGTCGACGCCCCAGCCTCCATCGAGCCATGCCCGGACGCCCGCACCCTCGAGAGTCTCGAGTACTTCGAGAACTGCGTCTTCGTTCATCGTGCGCTCCGGACCCCGCCCTGGCTCCGAGCCGACGGCTCGCCCGGCTACATCAGGCTGTTGATCGCTCCGCCGAGGCCGCCCAGCAGAAGGACGACGTTGGCGAGAAAGGTCAGCAGGAAGCCGAGGGTTCGGCTGCTCGGGTCCTTCACATAGCTCGCGTAGTAGATGGGCCGGCCCACCAGGAAGACGACCCCGACCGCTGCGCCGATGGCGGGACTCACGAAGCTGGCGAAGATCCAGAGGGCGGGGAGGAACACGACAAGCTGCTCGAGGGTGTTCTGCTGCACCCGGAACATACGCTCCCATTCGGGATGGCCCGTGGTCGCCGGCGCGAGGACGCCGTACTTCTGGCGCGCCATGCCGACGCGAAACGCGAAGAACATGTACTCGAGCAGGGCGACGAGCGTGACGATCGCGGGCAGCTCCATGGGGGCCTCCTCGAATGGGACACGATCATACCCCTCGGGAGACGCCTTCGCGGCGGAGAGCGCTCGCCGGGCAGAAACGGATCCGGGCTCTCAGCCGGTCCCGGGCAGGTCGCCCAGCGACGCGCGGAAGGCCGCCCGCAACCGCGAACGGACATCCTCCTCGACCATCCCTCCGTGGGCGACCACGAGCCGGGCGATGGGCCACGCGAGCGCTTCGGACAGGGCTCTCCTCGCCTCCGCGCGGTCCCGGAGCAGCAGCGACCGCGTGGTGCGCCCCGGTCCGAGGCCCGCAGGAATGCCCGAGAGCCGCCAGAAGAACCGGTCCACGGGCCTCGGATAGGACGTCATGTTGAACGCGAGGTCCGTGAGGAGGAGCGTGGCGGTCGGGACATGGAACAGCAGCACCTCCGAGATGCCGCGCACCGGCCCGAGGACCACGAGCTCGAGAACCCCCGCCCAGCCCTCGGGCGGGCGGGCCGGGTCGAGCTCGGATGCGCCCCGGAGCCCGGGAGCGCGCCGAGCCGTTCCGGGCGCTACCAGCAGGGAGGCCCCAGGGAGCTCGCCCATGAACTCGGCCGCGTGGAGATAGTGGAACGAGTTGGGCACCACGACCTGTCGCACCCGGCCGAGCGACCCGATCGCCTCCAGGGCCTCCCCTCCCTGGACGGCCGGCGGCGAGATCACCACCAGGGATCCGTCGGCGAGGCGCACGACGATCGTCCGGGTCGGCAGCAACGCGAACCCGAAGTGTCGAAGCCGCCGTTCGATCACCCACAGTCCCGGGGCGACCTCCAGCGGAGGAGGTGCGTAGTCGGTGACCGGCCGCGGCGCGGCGGCCTTCAACAGCCGATCGAACCGTGAGCGTTCCCCATCCATTCCCGGCATCTCCGGAGCCGACGGGTCCCGGGCCTCCGAGCCCTCGGCACGACGCCTCTCCATCGAGAGGCCGTACTCGGGGCGACCTCTCAGGAGCGCACGACCAGGACCGCGCCCAGCGCCACCATGGCAGCCCCCGCGAGCTTCGGGGCGCTGATCGGGTCCACCGGGGAGGCCAGCCATCCGTAGTGCGAGATCACCACCCGCACGGCGGTCTGGGCGAAGACGGTGATGACGAAGACGTTCACCGCGCCCAGGCGCGGCATCAGGAAGGTCCCGGAGGCCACCACGACCACGCTGATGAGCCCCGGCACCAGATAGAGCCAGACGGGAACCCGAGCCAGCTGTCGGATCGATTCCCGCTCCGTCGTGAGCAGCGTGACACACGCGATGATCAGGAAGGCGACGCCGTAGAAGGTGAAGGTCGCCACGGCCGTCGACTGGATCCGAGCGCCCAGCGCTCCGTTGATCGGGACGTGGATGGCGCCGAGAGCACCGGTCAGGATCGCGATCGCCACGTACAAGCCCATTCCACCGGACATCTCGTACCTCCGCAGGTCGTAGGGCTGCGATCCGCCGGGAGCGCGCGCGGCTTGCGGCGGGGCGAGATGCAACGCGCGAAGCATACCACCGGAGATCCGGCCGGACGCGAGACCGGATGGCCGTTCGGGCGCCAGAGGTCGGCGCGGCGGACTCGCTCCGTTAGCGGGCGCCCTCGAGTGCGGCGCTGCGCGCACGCGAGAGCTCGGCGACCGACTCCCGGAGGACCGAGCTGGCCGTGCGAAGGAAGAGGGTCGCGATGGCCGCGCCCACGACGAGGTCGGGCCAGAGCGATCCCGTCCAGGCGACGCAGCCGGCCGCCAGGAGGACCGCTCCGTTCGCGACGAGGTCGTTGCGCGAGCAGAGCCAGGTGGAGCGGAGGTTGATGTCGTCTGCGCGGTGCCGCCAGAGCAGGGCGAAGCAGAACGCGTTGGCGAGCAGGGCGAGGGTCCCGATCGTCGCCATCGCGGGAGCCATCGGGGGCTCGCCGGCACGCAGCCGGAGCGCGGCCTCCACGAGAACACCCAGGCCGAAGGCCGCCATGACCAGCCCCTTCGCCAGGGCGGCGCGAGCGCGCCAGGCCGCGCTCCGCTGGAGCACGTAGAGGCTGAACCCGTACACCAGGGCATCGCCGAGCATGTCCAATGAGTCGGCGAGAAGCGCCGTGGAGCCGGCGAGAAGACCGGCCCCGAACTCCACGCCGAACATCACCGCGTTGACGACCAGCACGGCCACCAGGACGCGCCCCTGGCGCTGTCGCAGGGCTGCCAGCTCACTGGTCTTGGTTTCGCAGCAGGCGTCCACGGTCCTTGCAGGCCTCGGGTCGGCGGCGTTCGGCAGCCGGCCGGCGAAGCATACCATCGGCGGCCCCACCCAGGCCGGCCCCCGGCGCCCCACGGGCCGCGCCTGCTAGCCCCTGGGATGGAGGATCATCTGCGTGCAGCGGAACAGGGCGATGCGCTTGCCGTTCGATTCGTCGCTCACCTCGACGTCCCAGACGTGGGTCGAGCGACCGAGATGTACGGGCCACGCCTTGCCGAATATGCAGCCTCCCTCGCGGACGGTTCCCAGGAAGTTGGTCTTGATCTCGAGGGTCGTGAAGCTGGCCCCTTCCGGCAGGTGCTGGCCGATCCCCGAAGCGCACAGCCAGTCGGCGAGGGTGATCACCACCGGGGCCCAGAGAAACCCCGTGCCGGCCACGAGAGCCTCGGTGACGGGAAGACGTCCCGTCACCCGATCGGGCTCGCAGCTCAGGACCTCGACCCCGACGAGGCCGGGGTGCTTCTCACGGGCGAATTCGTTGAGAGACTCGACGCGATCCGAGGACAAGACCCACCTCCGATGGACCGGGCCGCCCGGCCAGGCGGGCGCCCGGCTCCCGCGCCTGCCTAGGCGCCGGCGCCCCGCACGAGCAGATGGCGAGGCACGTCCGCATCGTGAACTCCGCAGGGGCGAAAGCCAAGACGTTCCGCGAGCCGCCGGGAAGCGAGGTTGGCGGGCTCGATGAAGCATTCGATGGACTCGGCGCCACCGGCAAACGCCCAGTCGATCGCCAGCCGCGACGCCTCGGCGGCCAGCCCGCGGCCCCAGAACCGAGGAACGAAGTGATACGCGTACTCGGAGCATGGGCCGAGTGCGTTGAAGCCGACCGCACCGGCGAACTCGTCGTCGTCGCCGAAGCGGGCCGCCCAGCGAAAGCCCGTGCCCGACGCAGCTCGGTCCAGCCAGAACTCGAGCAGGCGGTCGCTGTCGGACCGCGACCTGGCCGGGAGGTCGATGGGGAGACCGGCCGCGTCGACCGCCGGCCCGGAGTACCGGCAGACCTCGGCGTGGCTCCACAGCTCGAACATGCCCTGTGAGTGGCCCTTCGAGAGCGCCTCGAGCCGCACGCGTCGTCCCTCCAACCTGGGGATCTCGACACTCGGCACGTCACACCGCCCGCTGGATCCGGGGCTCGACGACCACCCGCACCGCCTGGCCGGGAGCCGAGAGCCGACACGAGCACCCTACCACCCCGGAGCCAGGACCGGCGGCGCGCCCCTACGGCTTCTGTTCGAAGGAGAAGGTGCCCCCGATGCGCACCTCGAGCTCGCGGGCGCCCTTGCGAACGGGGAACACGAACGTGTTGCCTTCGACTCGCCCGGGCCCGACGGCGACCCACTCACCGACGACCTGGCCCTCCGAGTACAGCCGCACCCTGGCTTCGTCCAGTGAGCCGGACGCGGCTTCCGACGGCCGACCGGCCCACAGCGCGCCCGAGACCAGCGCGATGAACAGAGCTGCGATCGAAAGAACGCTTCGCATCGAATTGCCTCTCGTGACCGGGGTGATGACGCGGATCCTCAGACCTCGGGCGTCAGGGACAGCCAGACCAGCCCATCCCCCGAGCGGAAGTAGATCCCCAGCGCCCGGGCGTAGAGCCGCCTGGCCGGAACGAAGCCGAAGAAGCGACTGTCGCGGCTGTTTCCACGGGAGTCGCCCAGAGCCAGCACGTGGCCTTCGGGGACCGTCGTGGGCGGGACGTCGGGCCCCCCGCCGAACCGCAGATCGAGGCGCACCGCCCGGTCCGGGTAGCGCTCCACTCCCGGCTCCAGCGGACTCGTCAGCGACCGGCCGTTGATCGTGAGTCGGCCGTCCGTCACGGAGACGCGATCTCCAGCCACTGCGACCACGCGCTTGATCAGCCTCGTCCCATCTTCGGGTGAATCGAAGACCGCGATGTCACCGCGCCGTGGCTCGCGGAGCGCGGTCACGTTCCAGTCCGTGAACGGGATCCGAACACCGTAGGCGGTCTTGTCGACCAGCACGCGGTCCCCGGGGTGCAGCGTGGGCTCCATGGAGCCCGTCGGGACGACGTAGTGATCGGCGAGGGACGACCGCGCTGCGAGAAGGAGCAGGATGAGCGCGGCCATGGGCCAGTTTCTGCGCAGGAAGGTCCGCATGGTCTCCTCTCTCCGGAAGGCCGACGCCTTCCGGAAGATCGACGCCTTCCGAAAGATCGACGGGTTCCGGAAGATCGACGGATCGTGTGCCCGGCGACGGCTCGAGACCCCGCGACGGGCCCCGACCGCGGACACCGAAAGTATCCGACCGGCGCGCCGATCGAAACGTCGTGCCCGGGAGTCGCCGAAGCACCCTGTCTGGCGTCGCGCGAACGACTACCGGCCCGGGCGGTCCACGGAGCGAAGCCGGAAGAGGCGCTTGCGGATCGCCAGAAACGCCAGCACCGCGACCGCCGTCAGCCCGACGTGGAACGGGTCGGTGAGGAAGTGGACGACACCGAAGTCTCCGCCAGAGCCGTGGGCCGGATGCGCCGCAGCGATGCCGGGGAGGAGAACCGTACCGAGCAGGACCACGATCTTGGACATCTCGACTCCTTGCTTCCGATTGCCGCCTCGCGGCGCGACGCTGTGCCGCCCCTGCGGGCCGACCGGATCCGAAGGCCGACCGGATCTGCGGGCCGACCGCCGCCCTGCCGCCCTGGGGCCCTGGCGCCCTGGCGCCCTGGCGCCGAACCACTCGGCCCACAGCACTCGGGCCCCAGTATAGGCCAGGTCCGGGTCGCCTCCGGGCCGGCAGCCGTCCCCCCACCGGCCGGGCGCGTCGCCCCGGCTTGCCTTGGTGGCTCGCCGGGCGACGAGGCCATGGCCGCTGCCTTGGTGCCGGTTCCGCGACTGCGCGGGGTGTGAGCCCCGCCGGGCTCGGCGAGGCCCCGAGAAGGACCACACCGAGCCAGCCTAGGCCTTCGCCAGCCAGCCGCTGATTCCCTGCATGATCATCTCGATCGCGACCGTCCCGACGTAGAGCGCCGTGATGCGGCCGGCGATCTCGATGTAGCGCTCGACGAGCGCCTCGTTCCTCGGCCGGACGTAGTCGTGGAGGGTCTTGAGCAGGACCACGATGAGCAGTGAGAGCGTCACGCTGCCGAACACCACCACACACGCCACGAGGGGTTCGAGGCTCTTGCCGATCACGACGCTCGCGCTGATCGTACCCGGCCCGATGAGAACCGGCATCGCCACCGCGCCGGCGATGTGGGCCGACTCGCCCCTCAGGATCTCGATTGCGGTCGGGCCGCGGAACACGAACTGGAGTCCGATGAGGACGAAGACGATTCCGCCGAAGATCTGGAAGGATGCGAAGTCCGCGTGGATCAATCTCGTGAAGACGACGTCCCCGAGCACCGCGAAGGCGCAGAACACGAACGCGGCGACGCCTCCGGCGCGGGCCAGGACCCTCCGGAACTGCCGTTGATCGAGATTGCTGACGAGATCGGTGAGGTAGACGACCAGCAAGAAGGGGTTGAGCAGGGCCAGGAGCAGCGAGACCGATTCGAGGATTTCCTTCACCCTTTCCCCCTGGCTTGCAGATCGATGTCCTGCCGCGCACCGCGGCGTTCGAGCCCCTCATAGGCAAACGCCGGGGACTCCCCACCGCGTGAGGGTGTCGCGCCCCTCCACGAGCCCCGGGAAGAGCGCGCGTTCGCGACCGATTCCAGCATCGCGAAGAACGCCTCGAATCCGTCGTGGAGTGGATCGCCGAAGCGCCCACCTGCCACCCGGGGGTGGAGCACTCGGCTGCCAGCGCCGCTTCTCGAGGCCCGAATGTGCCACAGCAAGGCGCCGTCAGCCGGAAGGCGCCCGCGTGCGAGCAGCGCGAGCGTGGGCCGGCCGCGACGCCTCGCTCGCCCGATCGAAGCGCCCGAGTCCCGATGCCATACTCTACGCGCGTCGGCCGGCCCTCGCTCGGCCCGCGCGGTGGCTCGCCGCTTGCATCGCGTCCCCGGCTCCCATGGCCAGCGACCGCATCCATCCGGCAAGGAGGATCCTGCCTTGAGCGAACTCGTACCGCTGCTGAACGTCGAGAACGTGAAACGGAGCATCGACTTCTACCGGGCCGTGCTCGGGGCCGAAGTCGAGAACCAGTGGGAGAGTGACGGGAAGGTCCGCTGGGCGCGCGTGTCGTTCGACGGAGGCAGGCTCATGCTGAACACGCCCGGCCAGGCCGTCCGCAGCGATCGGGCGGATGGCCCGGAGTTCGCGGACATCGTGCTCTACGTCATGTGCGACGACGCACCCGAACGTCGCGAGCGGCTGCTGGCGGCCGGAATGGACGTGGGCGAGCTTCGAGCGGAGGAGTACGGAAACGACGAGTTCGCGGTGCGCGACCCGGACGGCTACGCGCTCCGCTTCTCGAGCCCGCGAGCCTGACCTCCGCGCCCGCCGGCGGACCGGATGCTCGACCTCCTGGGAGTCGAGCGACGGACCGGACTGCAGGGGCCCATGGGCCGGGCAGACCACCGGCGCCCCGCGTGTCGCGCCCGCTCAGTCGCTCCGCGCCGCGTCACCCGCGAGCCCAGCTAGACGGCCGCCCGGTCGAGCGCGGACCCTGCACCGGAGACGAGCTCGGAGACGATGGCTGCGGCCGGTTGCACCCGGCGTACGTTGTCGACCGATTCACCCGCATACAGAGCCATGGCCTCGATGTGGCCTTCGGTGTCCGCGGTCGGGCAGATCACCGAGAAGCGTTGGACCGGAATCGTCTGGTCTCCGAGCCGCGCCTCGCCCACGACCTCCTCGCCCAGTGCTTCCGCGGCCGTGACCGCCGAGCGCAGGACGCGGTGGGGTGCGTCGGGCCACATCACGGAGAAGGCCTCGGTGAGGCACGTGTCTGCGGCGGACGCCTCGAGCAGCGCCTTCACGTAGGCCGGATGGGCGCCGGATTCCGCTGCCGCGACGAAGCGCGTCCCGACCCGCGCGGCCGAGGCGCCACACGCGAGGACGGCGGCCAGATCGCGAGCCGTCGCGATGCCTCCGGCGGCGACCACCGGAACCCGGACGGCGTCGAGGACCTGCGACAGCAGCGGGAGCAGGCTCGTCCGCCCCCTGACATGCCCGCCGGCCTCGGTTCCCTGGACGACCAGGATGTCGCATCCGGCACGCTCTCCGGCGACTGCCTCGGCGAGCGAGCCCACCTGCCAGCTGACGAGCGCTCCCAGGGAGTGCGCGTGCAGGACGAGCTCCGGGTCCGGCTCGCCGTAGAAGAACTCCACCAGCTTCGACTTCCCCGCCGCCACGGTCAGACTCTCGCGATCGAGGAACGGAACCAGGAAGTTCACACCGAAAGCGCCTGGGTTCGCCTCGACGAGACCATCGAGAACCTGCTCGAGCGCCCCGGGCGACATCATGGGCGTGGGGAGCATCCCCACCCCGCCGGCCGCTGCCACGGCCGAAACGAGCTCGGGTGTCGAGATGCCCGGCATGGCTGCGAGCTGGACCGGGGCAGTGGCCTGGAGAAGCTCGGTGAAGCGCGTCTCGATCATCCCAGACACTCCATGGGCGCCCGTCCAGCGGGTCGGTGGCTGCGGACTCGACGGCCCTTGGTCGGGTGACGCGATCCGCTGCCGAAGCTACGTCGCGCCCGCCTTGCCGAAGCGCATCCGGTTGCCGTCCAGGTCTTCGACGATGAACTCGAGCGTGCCATAGGACTGGAGCTCGGGCTCCGCGACGATTCGGGCACCCCGCGACTGCAGCTCGTCGAACAGGGCCCGGGGGTCCTGGACGTAGACGTAGACCCGGACCTCCCGGGGGCCGTCCCCCGTGTGCTCGGACAGGTGAAGGGAGACGCCGTCCCGGCTGACCGAGACGAAGAGCGGGAGCTCTGGCTCGAACCGGTGCTCCCAGTCCTTCTCGAACCCGAGCCGTTCGCAGAAGTAGCGGCAAGCCGCGGAGGCATCGCGAACCCGGAGAGTCGGCACACACTTTTCCAGTCGTGAGGTCATGCTCGCCGCACCCTCCGATGGATCGGCGTTCGGCGGTGCGCGGAGACCTGCCGAGGGTCCACGGAACACCTCCACCCGGGAAGGACCCGATTGTACCACGCGCGCCAACGGCCCATTCGGGATCACCTCTCTGGGAGCACCTCTGCAGCGACGCCTCGCCGGGCCCTGGCCCTCCCGTGGCTGCTTTGGTCGGAATCGAAGGGGGCGCCCATCGCCCGGGTCGGGCTCGCTCAGAGCGCTCGCACCTCTGCGAGCCGCCGAATTGCATACTCATCGTCCCAGCACACGGCGGCCTCCCAGGCGGCCGACGCCTGCACAGCGGCGTCGTACGTACGCGCGTCGAGACCGGCGGCGTTGTGGGGAAGCGCCAGATCGAGGTCGGGGACATCGACGTGGGCCTCGTCCCAATCGATCAGCGCCACGCGATCCGAGCTGACGCGGACGTTGCCGGGGTTGGTCGCATTGCCGTGAACGACGCAGGTCGGACGTCCGGCGAGCCGCGCCCACGCCGCTCGGCAGCGAGCAACGCCCTCGGCCGGCATCGAGCCGAGAGCGATCTTCGTCCCCTTCTCGGCGTGCAGGAGGTCGGTCGACGATCGCCAGCCCGGGCGCTGCGGCCAGCCCTGTGTCGAATGGTGCAGCCGGCGGAGCGAGTCCGCCACACGACGCCAGTCGGCCTTCGTCTCGGGGGGACCGCCCTCCACGTAGGTCATCACCACCAGACCGTCGACGAACATCCGACCGTCCGCGGCAGGGATCGGCACCGGCACGCTGAGACCTTCTCGGTCGAGGTGCTGGAGGAGTCCGGTCTCCCACGCGAGATCGGCGTCGCTCCTCGCGCCGAGGCGGGCGACCGCGGGCCGTCCGTCGATGCGTACGCTCCACACGTCGTTTGCGACTCCGCCGGTGAGCGGCTCGACGCGGTCGACGACATCACCCCACTGCTCGAGTGCCTCCCACCCCACGGCGACGCCCTCCGTCGATCAGGGTACCGGTCTCGAGGTCCTGATCTCGTTCTCGGGAGAAGGTATTGAAGATAGATGGCGTTGCCGTCGGGATCGTAGATTGTGACATCCCAGGATCCGTCCGGGTTCTCCTTGGCCGGCTTCGCGGGTCCCGGCCCGTTGGCCACCGTTTCTCGCTCGAGGGATTCGACGTCGAGGCAGAGGAAACGGCTATTCGGATCCAGCAGGGCCTCCCATCTGGACACGCATATCTGGACACGCGTGTGCGTGCGCGGCGCCGCCTGGCGGACCGGGCGCTCGGCTGCAGCGGCTTCCTAGTCGGCGAGCCGGCCTGCGAACTCCTCGATGGCGTCGAGCACCATCTCCGTAGCGAGAGCGGCGAGGACCAGCCCGAGAACGCGCACCAGGAGGTTCGACCCGGCGTTGCCGATCCAGGCGTGGATTCGATTCGCCTGGAGGAGCAGGATCAACGTGAGCCCGAGGACGGCCAACAACAGGGCGGTGGAGATGGCCTGCTCGACGAGCGAGAACTTGCGGTTGTCGGTGAGAACCACGGCCGCCAGGATCGCCCCGGGGCTGGCGATCGAGGGCACTGCGAGCGGGAAGATCGCGACATCGTGGCCGGGCTCGGGGTTCGGGCCCGCCGACGCAGGCCCACGCCCGAACACCATCTGGACGCCGAACAGGAAGAAGATGATTCCGCCGGCCAGCTGGAACGAGAGCAGGCGGATGCCCAGAGATCCGAGGAACAGCTCGCCCAGCACGACGAACGCCACGAGGATCGCCGCAGAGCAGGCCACCGCTCGCAGGGCGACCCTGGCTCGCTGTTGCGGTGGGATGGAGGCGGTCAAGCCTACGAAGAGCGCAAGCGTGCTCACCGGGTCGACGGTCGCGAAGAAGATGAGGAATTCGCCTGCCAGCCTGTTCATGAACCTCCAGCTCGAGCGACCCGGCGGACTGGACGCTCGGCGGCCGCGCCTCGTCGGGCGACGTGCGGCCTAGCGGGAATCGGTGCGGACCGGGTGGTTCGCAACGAGAGCGCGACCGCCTTCGAGGACACGGACCGAATGCGGGACATCGGGTGGTACGACTGCCACGGCGCCGGAATCCGCAACCCTCGTCTCTCCTCCCACCGTCACCTCGAAGCGGCCCGTGATGATGATCCAGACTTCTTCGTTGGGATGATGGTGCTCGTGGATCGAGCACCCGGTCTCGACGTCGTAGTGGGAGAAGCTCATCGCATCGGATCGCCAGAAGCGCCCCTTCCACCCGGGAAGCGGCTCGCCGGTCTTCATCTCCCCGGGGTCGATGAACGGCATGACGGCCTCCTTCACACCGCGTATCGCACCAGGCACTCAGCTGCGAGCCATCGCGCCTGCACAGCTCGACCGAAGCGCCCGGTTTCCATAGCGGACTCTACCAGAGTGGACTCTACCAGAGGTCGCTTGGAACACCCTGCGACTCGTCGGCTGCGACCGCCTGGGCGGACGGCTACCCCAGCAGCCTGGAAGGGTCTTGGGCGTAGTCGACTCGCCAGTCTCCGGCCTCGGGGAACTCCCGGTGGCCGGGTGGAAGCACGATCCAGGGCAGCCGGCGCTTCGTCCAGATGTGGGCGCTGACCTCGACGTCACGAGCGCGATCGAGGATGCCCACGTAGACACTTCGTACGCGAGGACGGGCCGAGTTGGCCGAGCAGATCGCAGAGCCGCAGACGCTGCAGAACGACGTGGAGAGCCGGTTTCCGCTGTCGGCATTCCGCTCACGGACCGAGATCGGGCCGGTGAGCGAAACTGCTTCGGCCGGGACCTGAATGCATGTCGCGAATGCGCTCGACGTGAGCTGCTGGCAGGCCAGACAGTGGCAGGTGTAGGAGACGTAGGGGGGTGCGGTGCAGCGAAGGTGGACCGCGTCGCACTGGCACCTTCCGTCGAACGGGACTTCGAGCATGACGAACCGGTCGCGCCGCCTACCGGTCGCGCCGCCTGGTGGATGGGGCGCTCGGCTGCCGCCCGAACCGCCGGGCAGGAGCCGAGGGCCGACCCCGCCAGCATACCATCGGGGGACGGGCCGAAGAACCGAGTGGTCTGCCCGGAGGGACCCGCAGCGTCGACGGCCGCGCCGAAGCATCGGAGCTCGACGCGTTGCCCGGGCAGCAGCTACTCCACCATCCGATCGCGTACCCGCGCGCAGTGCGCCTCGTGCCAGGGCACGGTCACGAGGTCGCCGGCGAGGTCGAGCCGGATGTGCACCACCATGCGCCTGCGCTCGTCCCGGAGCGCAGTCTACACCCAGAGGGGCAGCTCCTCTTCGCTGAGCTCCGTGGCGGCCGGGCCGGAGCGAACCCCCGCATCGATCCGACCGACCTGCTCCCAGGAGAAGGGCTCCACCGGGGCCTGCCGCGGAGCGTCGCCGAAGGCCCCCAGGAGCCACGTCGCCACCAGGGCCACGAACCGACTCGCGGCGGCGGGCCGGAAGGACGATCGTCTCATCGGGCTCCCCCTCGCCACAGCCCGTCGAATCGGAATCGGTCTCCGCCAGTCAGCGCCGATCGACCCGCCGAAGCCCCGGTCCTGGCAGTCGCGAGGCAGCCAGACCCACGAAGGGCTGGCTGGCCGCTGTCGGCCGGAGCGCTCATCGGTCCGCGCGCTCTCGTGCGACCGACTTCGTCCAGGCGAGCGCCGCCTCGAGCCGGTCGTTGCCCCAGAAGATCTCGCGGCCCACGCTGAAGCTCGGCGCCCCGAAGATGCCCAGCGACGCGGCTTCCTCCGTCTGGGCACGAAGCCGGGCCTTGGCTTCGGGCGCCTGCGCCTCGTCGAGGCGGTGCGCCGGCGCCCCGATCGACTCGAGGATGGACTGGATCACCTGCGGATCGGAGATGTCGCGGTCTTCGGCGAAGTTGGCCAGGTAGACGCGACGAACGAACTCGGGCAGCCAGGACTGGGAGCTGGAGCAGCAGGCAACCCGGGCCGCCAGGAGACCGTTGCGGGGAAACCGGGAGGGCCGGCGAAGTGCGAGACCGTGCTGCTCGCAGATTCTCTCCAGGTCGCGCCACATGTAGCGCCCCTTGGCCGGATAGATGTTGAAGGGAGAATCGTCCCACCCCTGATCGCGGAAGATCGGTCCGAGGAGGAACGGCCGCCAGACGAGCGTCACCCCCTCGGCTTCGGCGAGCGACTCGACGCGCATCGCAGCGGGGTACGAGTAGGTACTCCCGAACTCGAACCAGAAGTCGACCTGGCTCATGGGTCCCTCGCGCGAGCTGGCGGATCGGCGTTCAGCGATGCGGCGTTCCCTGGCACCACGCCCAACCAATCCAGGGACTCCCCGATTCTACCACCCCTACCACCCGCGAAGACCCATGAGCGCTGCACCTCCGGCGCAACGCCTTGCCGGGAGGCCGGCCCCATGTCGCCCTAGAGCCGCTGCGGCCCATCGACGGTGCGCTCGTTCCGGACGTTGCCCGTATTGACGGTGGATGCCGGCTCGAGAAGAAGCACGTGGGCCTCGGCAGCGGTTACGGGCTTGTGCTCGACTCCGCGCGGAACGATGAAGAACTCGCCTTCAGCCAGCTCGACGACGCGGTCGCGCAGGTGGATGGAGAGGTGGCCGCGAAGGACCAGGAAGAGCTCGTCCTCGTGCTCGTGGTGGTGCCAGACGAACTCGCCCTCGAACTTCGCGAGCTTCACGTGCTGCCCGTTGAGTTCGCCGACGATCCGAGGACTCCAGCGTTCGGTGAACTGATGGAGCTTCTCGGAGAGGTTCACTTTCCCGGCTTGGCTGTTGCTCACCCACGGCCGCCTGACGGATGGAGCGCTCGGCCGCCGCCCGAACGACCCGGACGCTGCCCGAGAGCCGACACACGAAGCATACTACCCGAGACACCGTCGGATCGCCGCGTTCTACGGGTTGACTCACCCATTCCGATCCAGCGCAGGCCTTCGCGCCTCCGCCGCCGTGCCAGGTCAGGCGGCGCGCGTCCAGACGAACGGGTCGTGACTGAAGTAGGCCTTGTCAGGGCGCAGGCGATGGAGACCGGCGAGCGAGCTCAGGTAGGCCTCCTCGGACCAGGTCGCGTTGGAGCGAAGAAAGCCCTGCGCTCCCGCGGCGACTTCCGGCACCGGGTCGTGGGCCGTGCGGCCGAAGAACTGGAACTCGGCCGCGGTGTAGCTCGCCTGGGCAACGACCACCTCCACCTGCTCGCCAGAGCGGACCACGACGGACTGGTGGCCGGGGGTGTGCCCGGGGGTCGGCATCAGCTCGATGCAGGGAGAGAGAGCGCGGCGACCCGAAATGGGTTCGTAGTTCGCGCCGGCAAAGCGGACCCATTCCGGAACCGTGTAGCCGGCCGCCAGGGATGCTCTGAGCTCTGCTTCCTGAACCAGGATGGGAACACCCGGGAAGAGCGGATTGTTGCCGCAGTGGTCGAAATGCAGGTGGGAATTGACGACCGCGGTGACCTCCGAGAGCGAGACACCGGCTTCGCGGAGGACGGCCGGCAGGTCGGCGCACACCGGGTTGTACAGCCCGTTGATCAGATCGCTGTCGGCTCCGACCCCCGTGTCGACGAGGACGCAGCTCCGTTCGTCCCGGACGATGAACCCGTGGATCGTATCGACGCCCGGCGCCTCCGGATGAGAGTCGGGAAGCTCGACTCGAGCGAGCTCCAGCGGCCTCACCTCTACGTCGGGCATGCTCGATCTCGCGTCGTCGAATCTGTCTCGCCGAGCGTCGCGAAGAGTTCTCCCTGGTGGATCGGATTCAGCGCGGACTCCCTCCGCCCGACACACGCGGCCCCGGCCGCGTGACACGGGTCGTCGACGAGCGTCCATTCTCCCAGTCGCCCAGTCGCCGGGTCGCCGGGTCGCCGGGTCGCCCGAGGTCGATTCCGGAAGGCTACCAGGGTTCGACCGGAGAGTGCCGGTCCCCACGAACCGCGGCACCTCGGCGGGCGCCGGGCCTGGAGCGGCGGCCTCACGCCGTCCGAGCGAATGCCGCCACCTCGCGGACCAGGGCAAGGTCCTCCGGAAGGTCCAGTCTCTTCTCGGCGCGGGCCAGGGCCAACCGGGCATGATCCATCGCAGCCTCCCGGATCGGCGGGTGCTCCAGGGACGAGAGCGACCTCAGCGCCTTCTGGAGTCGCACGGCCACTTCGACGGAGCCCGCGCCATCTCGAGCAATCACCGTGAACGCGTCGTCGAACATGTCCTGCACCGAGAGCTCGGGAACTTCGACCCGGTCGTACTCCGGCGTCGGCGGCTGCTCCAGAGGCTCGGACCACAGGGCGAACAGCCGTACCAGGGAGCCGATCACCGCGATCGCCGTACCGGGGTCGTTGATGCCCGGCGACAGAGCCTTGCCGGCGATCTCCGAGAGCACCACCAGACCGAATCGAGGGTCTTCGTCGAAGAGACGCTCGCGCCCGATCACGAAGGCGTCGACCACCTGGCTGTCGTCGACCTCGCCGCTGCCGTCGGGTTCGTCCCCCACGTACGCGAGTACACAGCCCGGGCCGGCGAACGTGCCCGGCAGCGCCGCGACGGCCACCCACCTGTCGGTGCCCTCCGCGACGGCCTGCAACGTCGCGACGTCGACGCGCTGCACATAGCCCACGGACGTCGAACACACGGCGCGGCCCTGGGGCAGCCGTCGTGACGCGGGAACGCCGCGGAGCGCGGGCGCAGCGCGCCGGCGCACGAGTGCCGCCTCCGTCGCCTCCTCGACCTTCTCGACCGAGTTGCCCAGACGTCCGAGGCGGGCGATCCGATCGATCCAGCGAACGAAGGTGAGGATCACCATGGCGAAAACCAACGCAGTGAGGACGAAGAGCGCAGCCCGGCCGGCCTCCTGAAAGAAGTCGTTCTTGAGCGCGGTGAGGGCGACGATACTGAAGATGAACGCGCCGACGAAGGTCGAGAGCGCGTTCTGAGAGACGTCGTCTGCGATGACCAGGCTGAACGACCTGGGGGTCGCCGAGTCGCTCGCCGAGGAATATGCGGAGACCATGGATGCCACGGCGAAAGTGGCGATCACGAGCATGCTCGCCGCCATGATCGAGAGCAGGGCCTCGATCGAGGCGGTCGTGATGGAAGGGATGCTCGCCCCGAGGCTCGTACGGTCCGCGGTCTCGGCGACGAACACGCCCGAGATCGACAGGACGCAGACCGCGAGCGGCCTGAACCAGAGTCGCTCACGAAGCCGCTTGGCGAGGAATCTGAGCCGATCGGCGTTCGCCATCGATGCCTCTTCTCCCCCGCCCCGCCGCCGGCGGGGCGGCCTCGGTCCCTGGGACTCCGCTGCCCCGGGCGGTCTGGTCGGTGATGCAGGCGTGCGGAACGGCCACTCCGGCGAGGTGGAGAGCCGGCGCGAGCCATCCGGGCCGCGTGATGAGGACCGGCTCGGTAATGCCGGAGATCGGCTGCGAGTCGACCACGTCTCGTTCCGCCTGGCTCACCGGGCGTTCCTCTGCCGCCCGATGGACCCGGGCAGGTCCTGAGAGCGGGCACTCGAAGCATACCACCCGAGATCCGTTTGGCGGTCTGCTTCGGGCAGCCGGCTTCTGCGCCTCGTCGGGGGTCCGGCCCAGTGCGCTTGCGAAGCAGCCAGAGTGGATTCACGAACCGCGCCGTGACGATCGTGAGCGGAGGAAGGTCCGTTCCGATTTCCCTGGCGAGCTTCGCCTCGCGCTCCTCGCGGCGCACCGGCCCGTGGGTCAGGGCGTTGATCGCGCGTGCCTGGGTCGGCATCAGGCGAACCACCTGCTCCGCAGTCATCGGGACCCGAACCTCGAGCCACACGGAGTGCTCCGGAGCGAAGGGTGGCCTCGGATGTGAAGCCGCGTCGAACGGGAAATGGCGATGACACCGGCGCAGCGCCGACCAGTCGTCCTGGCGGAGCCACTCGATCGGCGCGGGCGACTCCAGGACACCCTCGAACTCGCGATCGGAGATGGCGAGCCACCCCTGATCCGATCACACTCCCGACGACTCGGAGAAGACCGGGTCGCGATCGCACCACCGAGAGGCGCAACCTGTCGTGGTGAGCTGGGCGGATCGCGCGCGGCAGGGCAGGCTCTCCGCCTTGCCACGGACATGGGTGAGATTCGGCGCGGAGGTTGCGGCACCAGGCATGCCCGCAGAAGGGTCGAGTCCGACCACACGCTCCCAATGGGGCAACAACGCGGGGCTGGAGAGTCCCGTGCCCGCACCCACATCGAGCGCACGCGATGGGCGAGTGCGTGCGCGATGGGGCCCATCCGGATGGCGATCTCGCGTCCGACGATCTCGTGAACGTTGGGACGTCCATCGACGTAGCGGGAGCCCACCCACGGTACCGCGAAGTGATCTCTCACCGGTCGCTTCCGCCCATCCCATGGACACGCGGTTCACCGGCCGCCCATACCGCTCGGGCCGGTGCCGGGAACCGACACAGGAAGCATACCGCCGGCGAGCCGATCGACGTGCCGCGTTGGGTGGCTGGCCCCGGGACCGCGTGCGTCAGGCAGTGGCCACGAACAGTCCCCAGTGATACGTGAACCAGAGCTCGTCGCCCTCCGTGGAGAGGCCCAGGCCGGCAGGATCGCCGGGCGACTTCGAGAGCTCGGCGAGCACCAGCTCGAGATCGTTCATGCGCCGAGGTTCGTGGATGATTCGCGCCCACTCCCTGAACTCACGCCGCTGGTTCCAGAGAGTCTCCCCGGGTAACGAGAACCCGGCCTGCTGGATGAGACCGTGCATCTCCGAGCGAGAGACGAGACTCGTATGTGAAGGGTCTCGAAACCTCTCCACGGCGTCTCGAAGAGCGCGATCGCCCGGGTTCTCGGGGGCAAGGAGATCGAGGACCACGAGCCGCCCGCCGGGCCGAAGGACCGATCTGGCACTCGCGAGGGCAGCGGCCGGTTCCAGGAAGTGGTGGAGGGCCAGTCTGAGAACGGCGCCGTCGAAGGAGCCCGAGCGGAACGGCAGGACTTCGCTGAGTCCTCGCACCAGGAACCTGGCTCCAGTGGTCTCCGCTTCCCGCGCGAGCTGCAGGCTCCTGGCCGTGAGATCGATCCCGACGACCGTCCTGGCGCAGGACGACAACGTGGGGAAGAGAATTCCGGGACCGCAGGCGACATCGAGCACGCGCCCGTGTCCTGCCCCGAGAGCCGAGGCGATGCGCGTGGTGATCTCCACCGCGCCGAGGGCCTGCGAGTCCCGAAACGACTCGCCTTGCCGGGTGAACTCCTCCTGCACTCTCTCGTGGTGTCTCACCCTGCCGCCCGATGGACCCGACCGCCCGATGAACCCGGCGCCCGATGGACCCGGCGCCCGGCGGTCGCCCGTGCCGCTCCGGGCAGGCCCTGGGACCCGAAGCCGGAAGCATACCACTGGAGGGCCGATCGCGGCGCGGCAGCGGGCGGCGCTCGGGGGCCTCGGCGAGTGGTACCATCGCGGTCTGCAAACCGATCGCAGGAGGAGCCGCCATGGCCGAGAGCGAGTCGGGAAAGCTGGCACCGATCACCCCGTATCTCTACTACGAAGACGTCGCGGGCGCCCTGGAATGGCTGTCCCGGGCCTTCGGGTTCCGCGAACGGGAGCAGGAGACGATGCGGAGCCCGGAAGGAAAGGTCGTGCACGCGTCGATGGAGCTCGGCGAGGGTGTGATCCTGATGGGTTGCCCGGGCGCAGACTACGAGTGTCCCAAGCGGCTCGGACGCGTCACCCAGAACCTCTACGTCTACGTCGACGACGTCGAGCAGCACTTTCAGCGGGCCCGGAGCGCCGGCGCAACGATTCTGTCGGCCCTCGAGGACACCTTCTACGGCGACCGCCGGTACGGCGCAGCAGACGTCGAAGGCCACCATTGGTACTTCGCGGAAAAGGTGCGAGAGATGACGCCGGACCAGTGGCAACCGTCCCGAGAGGACCTGAAGGGACACGGCTGAGCCCGCACCGCGCGTTCCTGAAGCGAAAGAACCGATCCCGGCCGTCTCGCCGGATCGTGGGCAGGGACTCGCACGCGTCGCCCCCGATTCACGCTGTCCGACGGATCGGGCGCTCAGCTACGAGCCACAGCGCCTCCGCGGTTCGACCGAATCGACCATACTCGGCGCCCGACTCTATCAGAGGTCGATTGAAGCGCCCTTTGGCTCGGCAGCTGCAGCCGCTCGTTGGCCGGCGGGCCTCCCGGCTAGATCTTCGAACAGGTCGCAACGTGACCCGCCATCGGGATCGCGACCCCCCCATCCGTACCAACGTACGGCTCGAGTCGTTCTCGAGCCCCGGGTATCAGCGCGTCGATGTCTACGCGGCCCTTGAGCACCCAGCCGTCGACCTCGGTCCTCAGAAAAGCCTCGATCGAGGGGAATCGCGCGGGCTCCTCGTACGTCTTCGACCGCGGGGCGTCGAATCCGGCCTTCGCAAGAAGTTCGGGCAGGAGACTGGAGTGCGCCATCGAGAAAGGAGCGCGGAAGATGTTCGCGATCTCCTTTCCGGCGGTCTTGTCGAGGAGCTCGGCGGTCAGTTCGTACCCCTCGCTTGCACCCCACACGTGTATCGCCAACTGGCCATCGGGCGCGAGGACCCGCCGCATCTCCCGGAGGGCAGCGATGGGATCAGGGAAGAACATGAGACCCGCTTGGCAAAGCACCGCATCGAAGCTCGCGTCGGGAAAGGGCATCTCCGTCGCGTCACCCTCCCGCCAATCGAGATCCGGCCTCAAGCGCCGCGCTACCTTGATCATGCTCGGGTTGAGATCGAGCCCGGTAACCTCTCCCACTCCTCCGAGGCAATCGGAAGCGACGCGAGCAACGATCCCGGTACCACAGGCCACATCGAGAACGCGCTGACCCTGGGAGACTGCGCAGGCATCGACCAGGATCGGCGCCCACGTCGCGAAGATGGCCGGTACGAAGTGGGCCTCGAAGTACTCAGCGGCCGCATCGTCTAGCCGCCACTCCCTCGCTTCGGACATGACTGTCTCTCATCATGGTCGCGAGGCTGGCTGGTCGCCACTCCGCCTACCGAACCGGGCGCTCGGGTGCCCGGGGGCCGCACCGACGGCCGGGCCCTGAGTTCCAACCAACTCAGCATACCACCCGGGCCCCGTCTGGAGCGCCGCGCCAGCCGGGCAGCGGCAGCGCCTCTTCCTAGGCGGCGTCCCGTGTCAATCGGACGGCGACCAGCGTCGCGTATCGTGCGAATCCGAGCCGACGCGCAACGGAAAGAGCAGCGACATTGGCAAGGAGTGTCTGGTAGAGGACGAGCCGCTCCTGCGAAAGCGCTGCCTGTGCCATCGTGCCAACCAGACGCAGCGCGTGACCCTGTCCTCGATGATCCGGATGAGTGACTACGCCCGGATCGACAGCGCCGTCCGAGTGCTCACGGAGCTGACCGAGCGCGACGATTCCGGACTCCCGGAACGATGCCCAGACAGGCGCCGCAGCGAGATTGATCCCACCGTGATCCCAGTCTTCATGGGGGCAGGACGCCTGGAAGGCCCGAACGGACTCCACATCCGACTCGGAGAGCCGCTCCACGCCGTGCGAAGGGACCGGGCGGAAACGGTCCGCTGACAGCCAACCCTGAAACGAAGGCCCGACGACCGCTCCGGCGGCACGGCCGACCACCCGGACTGCCGAGTCGGGAGAGAGGAGCTCTTGCGCCACGGCGGAAGCAAGCTTCTGCTCGAGCGGGTCGACCCAATCGGGCGGAGCGGATACCACAGCCGAGCCGCTGCGGACGAAGAACCAGACACCCCGATAGCCGTGAAGCGCCGCATGCGGCACGACGACGATGCCCGCATCCCGAAGTGCCGAAGCGGGTACGCCGAGAAACCGGGACCAGTACGCGTCGACACGTTCTGTTGCGTCCGTCTCTCACCTCCTGGCGCCCCACAACGGATCGGGCGCGAAGCGGCCGCCAACACGCTGACCGCAAGCAGGACGGCAACCCTGGCCCGGCGCCAGAAGGTTGCCGGATTGTGTTGGAACGCCGCGTTGGTGGTCAGCCAGAGCGCCTTGTTGGGCGGCGGACACCTCGGAGCTGGCTGCTACGCTTGCCGCTGGCATGATCTCACCTGAAGAATTTGTGGAACGGCTCTGCCTGCTTGGCGCGGATCGTGGGCCACGAAGGTTCCCGCGGAAGCAGCGCGACCGAGACATACTCATGAAGAGCATCGTGATGCTCTTGGATGGCAATCGAACGTATACCGAAGTCGAGATCAATGCGGCGCTCCAGGAGTGGAATCGCGATGTCGCGCCCGCAATCAACTCGGACCATGTGACGGTGCGGCGCCTTCTCATTGACTATGGGCACTTGGAGCGATCAGCAGATGGTCGCGAGTATCGAGTGGGGTTCCCAGCCCGACCGGTTGTCTTCGACCTCGAGGTCGAAGACATAGACATTCGAGCCACCGTCGCTGCGTATCGGGACTATTCGGCGCGCCGGAAGCGCGGCCGCGGCGCCGACCCCGCTGCCTAGCGGATCGGCGTTCAGCGGCGTGGCACAACCTTGCGCCGCGGTCGCCGAAGCCTGGGACTCCGTCATTCTACTACGCGCGACGTAGGCAGAGCGTTTCCACGTCCGCTGCAACGGCTTGCCAGGCAGCGAGCGAGATCACCGACCGCCTATCGGGGCCGACACCAGCCAGTGCCCGGCACGTATCGAAAACCCGCTGCATCGCAGACGCCGGTGCTTCCCGTCATGCACGGAGGGGCGACATCGGGAGAGACCGCGGACGCGCGCTGCCAGCCGGAGAGGCCCACTGCGCAGCTGAAGTCACCAGGCAGCTCCTCGTTCGCATCGGTTCCCGGTTGGCAGTGGCAGCCACCGCTGAGGAAGATTTCCGCTGCAATCGCCGGGAGACACGTGAGCCGAAGCGGCTTCGAGATAGGCACGACCTCGCGGCCCAACGGACTGGGCGCTCAGCTGCCGGCGGCCGAACCGACGACCGGGCCCTGAGTGCCGATGACCCCAGCATATCACCCGGGCCCCAGTTGGAGCGGCGGGTCAGCCGATCAGCTGCAGGGCCTTGTTGGGCGGCGGCCGGCTGACGCATCGCGTGCCTCTTCCTCTTCCAGCCACTCGAGGAAGGACAAGACCTTCCGCGACGAGGCGCGGCTGGGCAGCGAGAGTGCCGTGTATCGGCGACCCGCGATTCGAGTCTCGGGGCGGTAGGGCTCCAACCATCCGCGTCCTACGAGATCGCCCACCAGAAGAGAACTGGCGAGCACCAGCCCCTGCGAGGCCAGGCCGGCCTGAACGACATAGTGCTCTTGATCGAAATGTCGCGATCTCGGCTTCGCCGGCCGGGGAAGCCCCGCCGCGGCAAGCCACGCATCCCAGGACACATCCTCGAAGCCCGGCAGCTGCCACGCGGTCTCGATCAGCTCGGCGTCGTCCCACCGCTCGAGTCGCTCGATGTAGTCGGGAGTGGCGTAGGCGCCGAACGCTTCGTCGGCGAGCGTGTGGGAACGAAGGCGCGGATAGGGGCCGGTGCCGTAGCGAACCGCAACATCCACGACCCGATCCCGTTTGAGATCTGTCGGGGTCGTGCTGGTGACCAGTTGGAAACGGAGCCGGGGATGCCGCTCTTCGAAACGGCTCAGTCTCGGCACGAGCCAGAGGGCAGCGAAGGCCGGTGTCGTGCTCACGGTCAGGACCGTCTCCGTTGCCGAGACATCCTCGAGCGCCATCGTGATCTGCTGGAAGGCCTGGTGCACTGCCTCGGAGAGCCGCTGACCGCTCTCGGTCAGGGCTACGGCACGCGTCCGACGGATGAAGAGTGGGATCTCCAGGTGCTCTTCGAGGTTGCGGATCTGGTGGGAGACGGCGGTGGGCGTCACGGCGAGCTCCCTGGCGGCGGCCTTGAAACTGCCGAGCCGGGCGGCGGCCTCGAAGGTTCGCAGCGCTGAGGGGGAGGGGATATGGGCGAACATGGTCGTCTTATAGATGAACTTGTCTCATCTGTCGATGAACCTTTCTCGTTTGCCCTTTTGGTGTCTAGAGCTCGATCCTTCGGGTCAGAAGCTTATCTCAGCTTTGACACAAGGAGGTTCTGAGATGCCGTCTGACTTCACCATCCTTCGGGTCGATGCCAGTGCCCGCCGGGAACGCTCGCTTTCGCGCGCGCTCGCCGACCGGTTCGTCGGCGAGTGGCGGGCTCGTTGGCCAGACGATGCGTTGCTGTATCGCGATGTCGGCTCAGCGCCCCCACCCACGGTATCCGAGGCCTGGATCGGCGCCGCCTTCACCCCGAAAAACGAGCGTAGTTCGGAGCAGCGGCGTCTCCTCGAGCTCTCCGACACCCTGATCGCCGAGCTTTGCAAGGCCGACCTTCTAGTGATCGCCGCGCCCATGTACAACTACGGCATGCCAGCCGCGCTGAAGGCCTGGGTCGACCAGGTCGTCCGTGTAAACGAAACTTTCACCTTCGACCTGCAGCGCGGCGACTGGCCACTCGAGCCGGTGCTGGAAGGCAAATCGCTCGTGCTACTCACCTCGAGCGGCGAGTTCGGCTTCGCTTCGGGAGGGCCGCGCGCCGCCATGGACCACTTCACCCCGCACCTGCGCACGCTGAGCGGGTATCTCGGCGTCGGTGAGATGTGCCGCATCGCGATCGAGTACCAGGAGTTCGGCGACGAACGACATCGTCGATCCGTAGCAAGCGCGCAGGCGGATGTCGTACGCGTGGTCGAAGAGCTCTCGCGGCGCCGCCTATCAAGCGCAGCATGATCGGAGCCAAAGGCGAGCCCAGCCTGGCTGAGGGCTCCCGCCGCCGCCCAACGGACCGCAGAGAACCTGCGGAGTCCGCTAGGAAAGGTTCTTCGAGAAGCCAGCCTTCGTCGCCCGACGGCCCGAGCGACCTTCTCGCCGCCAGGCGAGCTGAGGTCGCGGAGCTCGCCCTGGCCTCGGCAGACTCTCCGTCTGGTTCATCTGCTCGTCATGCGGCGCCCAGCGGCACGGTCTCAACGGGCTACCGGGCGGCGCGCGGACCCGCACCCGAACCAGGTCCGGGCGGCCTAGGTTGCTATTGTGTCACTCATGTCAGGCTCAGAGAATCCTCGAGGAGCGAATCCGCTGCGTTTCTATGTCGGAAGCGACCATGGCGGAGTCGCGATGCGTGATCGCCTCTCGCAACTGCTTGTCAGCTGGGGCCACGAAGTTGCAGCGACTTTCGGGCCATCCGGAGCATACGAGGCGGTTGACTATCCGGATATCGCTCAGGCGCTCGCAAACGCCCTACTCACGAGCGAAGTTCCGGCTCTGGGGATGCTCGTTTGCGGAACCGGGCAGGGTATGGCGATAGCCGCAAACAAGATTCCCGGCATTCGCGCCGGCGTGGTTGCCGACGCCTTCTCCGCAAGGATGATCCGCGAGCACAACAACGCGAATGTGATCTGCCTCGGCGAGAGGGTGCTCGGACCCGAGCTCGCCGCTTCGGCACTCGAGAGCTTTGTCGGTGCCGAGTTTGCAGGTGGCAGACACCTCAGACGCGTCAGCAAGATTGTTGACCTCGAAGGAGGCACGGCGACTTAGCTGGGCACCGGAGAGGAGGGGGTCGAGCACGACGCGTCGCGGATGCCGCGCGACGGACCGGTGCTCAGCGGCGTGCACCAACCTGGCACAGCGGCCCGGAACGCCTCGAACGTCGCAACTCTACCGCCACCCGATATGCCATCACCGTGAGCACGCCCGCTGCAACGGCTTGTCAGGCCGCGAGACGGCTATGCCGCGCGCTCCAGCCAGACGAGGTCCCAGAAGCGGCCCCCCTTGTGAGCAACCTCCGCGAAGCGACCAGCCTGCTTGAAGCCCAGACTCTCATGGAGCGCGAGAGATGCCTCGTTGGGTAGCGTGATACCCGCGTACAGCCGGTGGACTACCGGCTCTTGCTCGAGAACGCGGATGAGCTTCTGGTAGAGCGAACGACCGATGCCGCGATTGAGGTGATCGGCGTGGACGTAGACGGAGAGCTCGACCGACGAGTCATAGACTGGCTTTTGATGAAAAGGGGAACTGCCCGCGTAGCCAACGACCTGGTCGTGATCGAGGGCAACGTAGAGGCGGTGCGGCCCTGTCTCTTGGTGGGTCTCTAGCCAAGCCTGTCGGTCGGAGAGCGGGACCGGCTCCGTGTCGAAAGTGCAGTGCGAATTCAAGACGTAGTAGTTGTAGAGGGCCGCAAGCGCGAAGAGGTCGCCGGGTTGCGCGAGGCGCAGCGTCACGCTCATTGGGAGTACCGCCTCGCCGCCTGACGGACTGGGCGCTCAGCGGCACCAGCCAGCGCTGACCGGCCTCGCCGAAGCCGCAGTAGTTGAGTGCGAAAAGGCTACCAGACTCCGGAACGCCCAGCTGGCTGGTATCAGCTGCAAGCCCTTGTTGGGCGGCGGCCTACGCAGTTGAGTACTCGCGCGCGAACGATCCATCGACTGCGCAGTGAGAGATGTCGAGGCGGCCCCCTCGAGATTCGATTGCATCAGACGACCGCGGCGGCGATCCTGTCGGCCTGCAAACCCTGGCAGCCAATCGGCACTCGTGGCCTATTAGCTGGGGCAGGGATGGACCGAGTCGTCGAAGACGAGATAGAGCTCCACGCGCTGTCCGGGCGACAGGTACTCCTCCATCCGATCGCGGACACGCGCGCAGTGGGCCTCGTGCCAGGCCAGGGTTGTAAGGTCGTCGGGAAGGTCGAGCCGGACGTGCACCACCATGCGCGTCCGCTCATCCCGGAGCAAGGTCGACACCCAGAGAGGCAGTTCCTCTTCGGTGAGATCCGTAGCCGCCGGGCCGGAGCGGACCCCCGCATCAATCCGACCGACCTGCTCCCAGGAGAACGGCTCCACCCGGGCCTGCTGTGGAGCGTCACCGCAGGCCACCAAGAACCACGTCGCCGCAAGGACTAGGATCCAGCGAGCGGTCGTAGGTAGGGAGGACAGTCGTCTCATCGGGATCCCCCTCGCTGCCGCCTAACGGACTGGCGTTCAGCTGCGGCCAACGGCCGCCGGAGGTCGCGGCTTCGTCCAAGCAACGACGCCAGGATTCGACCAATTCAGTTGAAGGCCGCCTTGGCCGTGAACCGCAACCCCTTGCTTAGCGGCGAACCTAGTCAGATTCGTTCTCGATTGAGCTCAGAAGATCAGGTCCTGCGTCGGATGCTCCGAACTGCTCGAACAGGCTCTGGCGATCCCAATACGAGACAGCTTCGGTCGACTTGGAGCCGCGCAAGAGGTTTCGGTTGATCCCGCGCCAGGCGACTTGCTTGCCGCGAACGGTTCCCTTCATCTCCCACTCAATGAAGATGTGACCATCGCGTTCTGCCCAGTGCAGAATTTCGAGCGTGACGTCCGGGATCGCCTTACGGGTGCCTTCTACGATCCGTTGGGCTCCCTCTACATTGACGGGCTCCGAGTTGCCCGGAGGAAGCAACGTTCCTTCGGGATGGAACACCGCGTGGAGGTCGGGGGGATCCTTTCGCCAGTTGTCGAGGTAGGCTTCGATGAACGCGAGGTTGTCCAACTCAGTCACATTCACTCCCCAAGGTGTATTCGCCGCCCAACGGATCGACGTTCAGCGGCGTGGCACAACCCTGCACCGGGGCCGCCGAAGCCTGGGACACCTCAAGTCTACCACGGCCGATATCGCTCAAGCGTTGCCACGTCCGCTGCAACGGCTTGTTAGCCGGCACGCGCTACTAGATCTCAAGGCGCTCGAACCGCCTCTCGTTCGGATTCCCGGACACGCGGAACACATCTGGATTGCTGAGCGACGCCCAACCATCGAACCCGAAGCCAGGGTCGATTGAATGCAGGATAAGTGCGAGCAGGAGACCGTGAGTAACGAGAACTCCAAGGCCCACAGAGAGGGACGCGACATCGTCGAGCGCTGCCAAACCCCGAGCGAGAGTTTCGATAGGAGCGTCGCCGCCGGGTGCTCGGATATCGGGATCTTTGAAGGACCTGGCTACCCACTCGCGCCACTCGGGAACGGGTGGGAAGGCCAGATGGTGCTCGACGAGTCGCGGGTCGGCGTGCGCCGTGAGCCCAAGCTGGAAGGAGAGAGGGGAAATCGTCTGTTGGGCGCGCAGATACGGGCTGGTCGCGATGTGACCGATGGGTTCGTGCGTGAGGCGCCGCGCAAGGTCTGCCGCTTGCATCTGCCCCTTGGGACTGAGGGGAGCCTCTGGCTCTTGGCCTGTGGCCTCGCAGTGGCGAATCAAGAGGAGCTGCGTCATCGAACTCTGATGTAGTGCCGGCTAGCGGACCGGCGTTCAGCGGCGTGGCACAACCTTGCACCGCGGCCGCTGAAGCCTGGGACTCTGCCATTCTACCACCGGCGACATCGCATCAGCGTTGCCACGTCCCCTGCAACGGCTTGTTAGGTGGCGTTAGTTCGCTGCCAGCGCGACTTCTTTCGGAAGATGCTGCCACATCAGAGAGCCTGGCAGCCACAAGTTGACCTCTGCGCTGTTGAACGCGACACCGTTGCTGATAGCTTCGAGATTGAATTCTGATTCACGCGCGTCTGGACGCCCGGCGTCGAGAAGAAGCTCACCAAACGCCGCGAGGCCTGCGGCACGACGACCGCCTACAAGCAGGGTGTCTCTTAGGGCACGCTGATCTTGGGTTACACAGGGCCCGTTCTCTATGGTGAATTCGAACCAGGGAAGATCACGCTCGATCACGCCAGCGCGATCCCACGGATTTCGCTTGGCCTCACCTGGGAAGTATCGCACCGCGTTGGGAAGGACAGATAGCCCAACAGGTGGATGACGCTCGGATGGGTGGTCGAACTTGACAATGATTCTCTTCAGAACGGTCGACGGATTCTGGAGTTCTATTTCGGACGACCCGCCATGAAGGAGAGTGCCGATCACCACGCATGCGATGGCACGCGCGGTTGTGCGACCGAGTACGAGATCGATCGAGTCGAGCCAAGCTGAATCACTGTATGAATGGGTGCCTGGTCGGCCAAACACGTTGGACGTGGCGAGCACTCGAGGTGGCCTGGCAATTGTTCCGCGATCGAACACAAAGTCGGCTTCCCCCACTGGGCCTATCGGCACAGACGTGAGAAGCTGTGCGAAGTGCTCTTCCAGCGGCTCGGCCAAGCTGTGTGCCACCTAACGGACTGGGCGCTCAGCTGCGGCCAACAGCGCCTCCGAGGCCGCCTGGGCACCCAAGGTTGACGCCAGAAGGCTACCAAACCACAATTGGAACGCGCTGTTGGCCGTCAGCTGCAACGCCTTGTTAGGCCGCGCGCCTCGCGCGCCGGGAGGCCTGGGAATGAGCTGGGAGGACCGGATCTCGGTAGACCCCGAGGTGAGGAGCGGGAAGCCCTGTATCAAGGGGACCCGAATCACCGTGTACGACGTGCTCGAGTACCTGGCCGGAGGCATGACAGAGAGCGAGATCCTGGGGGACTTCCCGGATCTGAAGGTCGAGGACATTCGGGCCTGCCTCGCCTTTGCGGCTGCGCGCGAGCGGCGCCTCTCTAACCCAGCTGCGTGAAGCTCCTCTTCGATGAGAACGTGAGCCCCAAGCTCGTCGGGCTCTTGGAGGAGGATTACCCGGGAAGCGCTCACGTGCGCGATGTGGGTCTCAAGGGTGCGGCCGATGGTCGCATCTGGGATCACGCCCGTGAGAACGGCTTCGTGATCGTGTCGAAGGACGACGACTTCCGGCAACGCAGCTTCCTCCAGGGGGCACCGCCCAAGGTGGTCTGGCTGCAAGTAGGAAACGCAGGGACGTCCACGATCGCCGAACTCCTCCGGGACCGTGCGCAACAGCTCGTCCGCTTCGAGACCGAGGACGAGTCTGCCGTCCTCATCCTCTCCATGGTTCGCCGCGCGGTCTAACGAATCAGGCGCTCAGCTGCGGCCAACAGCGCCTCCGAGGCCGCACGAGCACCACTGGTTGACGCCAGGAGGCTACCAACCCCCAACTGGAACGCGCTGTTGGACGTCAGCTGCAGCGCCTCTTATGGTGAGCATCGTGCTTGAATGAAGCGGCCGGTGGGCAAGCGCCACTTGTCCCACCGGCCTTCTTCAACCCGGAGCAGGAGACCGAAAGCGCCTGGGTCCCGCGTGAGACCGTTAGCAAGCTCGGGTCACTGCTC
>JBNLVL010000020.1:0-86701 GCA_050618075.1 Myxococcota bacterium | reverse complement strand
GGGGGTGACGTGCGCCTTGTGATCGGCGAAGCGATACGAGCCTGCTCCCCGCGGCCCCGTGAGGCCGGCGGGAAGGCCGGCAGAATCATCAATCCGGCTCTGCAGGGCGCCTTGGCGGGCGCGTGTGCAGAGCTTCCCTAGCAAGAGGGTAGCGGCTGCCTACACAATGCGGCGGTTCCCTCGGTTCCGTGAGGTTATGATGTTTGTGTCGAACCTCAGCCCTCGCATGAGCGGATCGGACAGAAGCTGGGTACCACGGTCCAGTAGACCGCATGAAAATCCAATAGGGCGGGAAGAAGAACAGCAATGGCAAAGCTAAAGCGTGAGGAGTTCCGATTCCGCCGGCACGACAACATCGGATCTGCCGGTGCAGAGGAGGATGCAGAGTTTCTGCACGACTGCTTCGTCGATACTGGTGACCTCGATACTTTGGCCGACACAACCTCAGCACCGCGAATCGTAGTTGGGCGCACGGGAGTCGGAAAGACGGCATTGCTGATAGCGCTGCATCACCGCGAGGAGCACGTCAGTGCCATCGAGCCTGAACAGCTCGCCCTGGACTACCTCGCGAACTCGACGATTCTTCGACGCCTTCTCGATCTGGGCGTTGATCTCGATATCTTCTATCAGCTGCTATGGCGCCACGTATTCGCCGTCGAGCTGATTCAACTGAAGTACAAACTGTCGACTGAGGCGGATCAGAAGCGGTTTCTGCAGCGCATTACTGAGCGCTTCCAGCGCGACAAGACAAAGGAGGATGCGGTCGACTACCTCCGCAGATGGGGAGAGCATTTCTGGGAAGACGCCGAGTACCGAATTCACGAGGTTACAAGGAAGCTAGAGCAGGAAGCCCGTGCCGCAGTGAGGGGAGCGACTGGTATTCTCGATGGCGAGATTGGAGCGTCGGCGAACTATAGCGAAGAAGAGAAGAAGGAGATCGTCCATCGGCTACAAGCTGTTGTCAACTCCACGCAGATCAGGGAACTCGGGAAGGTGATCGATCTACTGGCAACAGAGGTCTTCGACGACCAGCAGGAGCGCTTCTTTGTTACGATCGATCGCCTCGACGAACGCTGGGTGGGTGACCAGCTTCGATATCGACTCATTCGGGCTCTCATCGAAACTGTCCGAGATTTGAAGAAGATCGCAGCTGCGAAGGTCGTCGTCGCGATCAGGCGAGATCTGCTTGAGAGAGTCTTTCGAGAAACGCGAGATGCCGGATTCCAGGAAGAAAAGTACCGGTCCCTCATTCTGCGGCTTTACTGGCGTAAGGCCCAGCTCCTGGAAATCGTAGATCGACGAATCAACAAGCTCGTTCGTCGACAGTATACGAAGGCGCCGGTCGCTTGGACGGATGTCTTCCCCGCGAAGGTTGGAAAGTCCGATTCGGCAGACTACCTGGTCCAACGAACGCTCTATCGCCCTCGGGATCTCATTGAGTTTGTCAATTGCTGCATCGAGGTTTCTATGGACCGGCCAGAAGTGACTGTCGGGAATTTGCGAGCCGGCGAGGCGAACTATTCAAACCTCAGATTTCGGTCGCTTGGAGATGAATGGGCCGCTGACTATCCAAACTTGCTAACGTTCGCGGGAATTCTCAAGCGACGACCAGCGTCGTTCAGGGCCGAAGATATCACCCAGGACAGTGTCGACGAAGTCCTATTAAGCGCTTCGGTCGATGTTGACTCGATGGCTCAAGACGATCTCGCGGTGTGGGCGCGGGAGTTATATGCGTCTAAGCTTGAGTTCGACGAGTTCCGCCGGAGACTCATCAAGGTCTTCTATACAACCGGACTTGTGGGTCTCCGGTCTTCCTCCGGTTCCGGGCTTTCCTGGTCCTTCCTGGAGAAGGACATCCTCCGTGAGGCCGAGATTGGCAGCGAGGCGCGGGTCGAGATCTGCCCGATGCTTTTCCGCGTTCTCGGAACTGAGTTGAGAAGTTGATACGCATCAAGTCTCGGTAACGGCGGCGGCCTAAAAGCGACCATATGCGGGGTGATATGTGAGTTCGAGGGCCGGCCCGACGTTCTGGATGGATGCTCGGTGCGGTCTTTCGCGGCATCGAGCGATCGCAGGACGGACCCCCTCCGACGGAAGGAGTCGGTGCCGAACCGCGTGGCGCTTCGCGAGGACGAAGATCGTCTGGGCCCGGGCCAGGCTCGTGGCGATACGGCGATTGAGCACGCCAGCGCCTCGAAGGCTTTATGGTCCGCTTCCTTCCAGTTCGCCTGGTGATCGTTCGGCGCACTCTCCTCCCCGCGCAGCAGGTGCCGAAGCTCCTTGATGTCCGACTCTGCGGATTGTCTAGCTGTCAGACTGTGCGCGATCCTGCGACGATGCGTCCTAATGTGAAGCTCTATCCCAAACTGCCAGTTCTTGCGGTTGCGCGTTTGCTTCGTTCTCGTGTTGGCGCGCCCCCTTGGCGAGCTGCGTTGAACTTTGGGCCGTGCGGATCGTCGAGTCCGAGATTGTTTCTGTCCGCAGGGTCAGTCGGTGCTGTTCTCGCCGGTGGTCGAGTTGTAGGATTCTTGATTGCTCCGGCGTTCTATCGTCGCCGAACTCTGCTCGCGCAAAACGGCGCATCGATGCGCCGTCTTGGATCGTGCCCTCGACGAGCGGGTCGGACGAGTCGAACCACTCCTGCAGGAAGTAGATCCGCAGATTCTGTTCGAGTTCGTGCGGGCGGTCGCTCCTTGCCGGTGCTCGGGTAGTTCGATGTGATCAGCTCCGCCAGCCGAGACCGCGGAACTATCGAGTTCAGCTCGGTCAGAAACCGCTCCCGGCGGTCCAAGTTCTCCTGCCGGTCCAAGGCTGAGGAGCCAACCGCCTGTTGCCTATTCCTCGCATCCCTGAGACGGCGTCTTGGCATCCGTAGGTGATCCCTGCATATGATCTGCAGAGGCGCTTGCTACCCACCGCGGCGCGGGAATCCTACTCTGCGACGTCCCACTGCTGGGAACGGAGTCCGCCAGACGACCCTGCCGCAGTCTTCCTCGTGACACCTGTCCACTGGAGTGGACAATCGACCCGTTTCTACCCCACCGGGCGTCTTCAAGTGCTCTGGGGCGGCTGCAAGGGGTTGGCCATGTCCGACGCTGCATCGCCTGCGCCTCCCATGCCTCCATTTCCCAATGCATCGGTCTCGAGTTCCAAAACCATACACACCAAGGGATCGAAAGTTCTGGACGAGGCGTGTCTGTGTCTACACAATCGTCCAAGCGCGGTCGAGGCCGGAGTTTGACGTGCCCTGCACTGTGACGATCGTCGGACACTGGAGAAGGGGTGGTTCATGGCGTGGAAATAGCCAGCAGCGAGTCGGAGGCCGGACGGTGTGGTGGTGGGGTTCGGCGATCCGTAGAGGGGGGTCTCGCTGGCGGTGTTCCGGTGGGATACAAGTCGGCTATCCCATTGAGGCACGTTTGGACCTCGGGTGGCGCGAGGACCTCTGCCGGCTGAGATGCAGATCACAATGTTGCTCGGAAATAGGTTCTTTGCGCATGTTCAGTCATACGCCAATAGGAGGGGAAAATGGCTCGCACCATCTGGATAGTCGCATTGTTCGCCGTCCTCTTGCACTTTGGTTCAGCCGCAGTGGCGGCGCCCATAGCGATGAGTCCTGATCCGGTCGACTTCGTCGATCTGTCGCACCCAGAGTCCATCAACATCACTCTTTCGTCCGGCGATAGCTCTCCTGCATCGCTCACCTTCACAATCTCTACCCTCTCGGCCTCGCTAACGCATGGAGTCGATGTCGAATTCGCCTTCGATAGCGGGACGACTGGTGCGTCCTCGGTCGTCAACCTTGGCACTGTGAATGGCCTCTCTGTGTCGTCGGGCACCCCAACTTCATCGCTCACATTCAGTTGCGATTTCCAGATGCCATGCGAGCTGGATGTCACGTATACATTCGCACTGGTTCCATCAACTGCCGATATCATCAGCAACACCGGCCCTATGGGCGCCCAGTCCGTTGCCTTTGAAGTACTACCCGAGCCCTCAACGGGGCTGCTCTTTACTTTCGCGTTCGGGGTACTCGTCGGCCGGCGGAAGCGATGGCGGTGGCTTGTGTGGTGCCGTGCCTGAGGGCACTTTCGTCGACTGCAGGTGCGGTCTGCCATTGATCACGGACGCTTCGATCGAGTTGAGGAGGTACCGCGGCTTGCTGCCGATTCGCGAGTTCGCCAGGGAGGGCTCAAACTGGTTGTAGCGTGGCTGGAGAGCCTGGCTCTACACGACGATAGGCCTGATTCATAGACTGCATCGTTGCGGCCCCAGCGATTCAGCCCACGATCTAGGCGAAGTTTCTCAATATGCTCGTGACCTGCCGATTGCGTGCCAAGGGGACTGCCCTGGGGGATGAGGTGGCCAAAGACCGCTTGGCTCGCCGTATGGCGATAGAGATGTTGGTCGTGCGGGTCATTGGGATACAGGAGTTCCGGGTTCGGATTCTCCCCCTTTCCTCGTCGGTCGGATCACTTGGTGCGGCGCCGCCGCTTAGGGAACTGACGGTGACTGCGCGCTCGATCTGGCAACCAGTGGGGCAACCATGACTCGAATACCTAGGCCGGGTCTCGTCCTACTCACCGTCCTGCTTCTCGCCCCCACCCGAGCTCCCGCTGGCGATGAGCTGAGGAGCAGCTTCGGCTTCGTAGCTTCGGTGCCCGATGGTTGGTTTGTGCTGTCGCGCGAGGAGCTGAGGGAGAACCCGGATCTGTTCTCGGAGATGGCTTCGGCGCCAGCGTTGCAGCAGGCCGACAGGCAGCTCCTTACTGGGATCGAGGCGCAGATCAAGGCCGGGAAGTTCGAGATGCTGTTTCGATCTGAGGGCTCCGCGGTAGGTTTTGCGGACAACATCAACATCGCGAAGCAGGTTGGCAGACTGCCCGACGAGGGGAACCTGGCGGAGTACTGCAAGCAGGCGGAACTCGAGCTTGCGGCAGCGTTCGGCCGGCCGATCAAGGTCTACGCTTGTGCTCTCGCAACAGTCTCGCCCATCTACGGGACCTATCTCGAGTACGAAGGGTTGGTCGCCGGGACCCGGGGCATGGCCTACCAGCTACGGAAGTCGCAGAGCGTGCAGCTCATCGTGACCGCGACCGCGTCCGATCAGACGGCCGGTGAGGTCAAGGACGATCTGGAGACGCTCGTTCGGAGTCTGGAGTTTCTTCCTCGCGATCAGTGATTCCGCGAGGGAAGCGTTGTCGGCTCCGGCCTCCGGACGCGGCCCGTGACCCACGGGAGGGTGATGACGATGGGGTGGCCGGAATGAGACTCTTGCACCTCTTGACCGGCTTGATCGTCGCTCTCGCTGCCGCCGCTGGAGCGGATTCGGCTGCGCCGATCTCTGGAACGGACGTGTCGTTGATCGTTCCCCGCGGCTTCGAGGTCGCGTCCGAGTTCCCCGGGATCATCCGGCGTGACGCGTCCGCATCGGTGCACGTTGTCGAGCTCTCTGTCTCGGCGGACGACGTGCGATCCGGGCTCAGGGAGTCGCAGCTGGCTGCTCAGGGGATCGAGCTGCTGCGTTCGGAGAAGGTGTCGGCGTCCATCCGTGGGGCCACGCTGCTGCACGTCTCGCTGGCGAGCCAGGGTGTCGAGTTCCGCAAGTGGATCCTCGCTGGCGGGACCGCGACTCGAAGCGTCCTCCTCACCGCAGCGGTCCCCGCCGTGCTCGAAGGCGAGCTGAGGTCCGTTCTCCTCGACACCTTGCTGACGGCCCGGTGGGAGTCCGCCGGAGACGAGGCTCGCAGGAAGCCGGGCGATTTCTCCGTGGCGGCGTCTCCACGGCTCGAGATCGCCGAGGGCCGTTCCGCGGACCTCGTCACATTGGTGCGGAGCCACGAGAGGGAAAGCATCGGAGTCGGAGACCCCTACATGATCGTCAGCCGCTGCGAGGATCGTGTTTCTGCTTCGGAGCTCCCGCTCCTCTCGATGACGAAGCTCGCCGGGTCCTCGAGCGTCGGGGGCATCATGATCGAAGAGGAGTCCGAGACGCGGATTGACGGACTCCCGGCCTACGAGATCGTCGCATCGGGCCTGTCTCCGGGCAGGGGGCGGGTCGTGATCTACCAGGCCTATGTCTCGAACCGGAATCACTGCTTCAGCCTGCGCGGCACCGTGTCGGAGGAGCTGCGGGACCCGTACGTCGACGAGTTCCGCGCCGTGGCGAAGAGCCTCTCGGTCGAGAGGTGAGCGGCGACGTGGGGAGAACGATGCTCCGAAGCCCGGCGATCCTGATCGCGTCCTTGTGGGTTCTCGGCGTACCGATGCCGGCCTTTGCCTACTCCGCCTGCTTCGACACTTCGGTTCTCACCGAGCCTCCGATCTCCGAATGGCACCGCGAGGCGGAGGATTTCAAGTCGCGAACCGCCCCCGTGAACCTCATCGTCCTCCACGCCACCGGTGGCCCGAGCTGCGATCCGCGAACCTCGTTCAAGGGCGGAACGCGCTCTGGGAACGAGCAGCACTTCCTGCGCACGCCGAGCCTGAGCGTCCACTACGTCATCGGCCGGGGCGGGAAGCTGGTCGAGATGGTCGATCCCGATCTCGTGGCCTACCACGCGAAGGGGCACAACTCCCGGTCGGTGGGGATCGAGCTGGTGAACGATGGGGACGGGAAGGATCCGTTCTCCTACGAGCAGCTGTCGACGCTGTTCCGGCTGCTCGAACATCTGACGAGCCGGTTCGGGCTGCAGCTCGAGCAGGTTCGCACCCATGTCGAGCTCGACCAGCGGTACTTCACCTGCAGCTCCCCGACCGCCCAGGGCATGGTGCCCGCGGGCGAGGACGCTCCGGGCGTCCTGAAGAAGAAGCAGGATCCCGGCGCGGCGTTTCCGTGGGGCGCCTTCGTTCGCGTCTTCCAGGCGACGGCGCCGAGCCGCGTGGGAAGCGCTCTCGATACGAGCGCTCTGCCCTACCACGACTGCGAGGTCAGCGGGGCTTCGCCGCCGCCTCCGGGCACGCCCGGGGCCCCGGCCCTGCTGCCGCCGTCCGGCTGAGCCGACCGCGCAGCCCCGGCCCGCCCCTCGTCAGCCGTCCTGGCCTCCCCGCATCGCCCGGATCTGGCGCTCGGCCGAGCGTTCGACGGCGCGCTTTGCGTCGGTCTCGAGGGTGCGTTGGGGGCTCCAGCCGTAGATGCGGTCGAAGGCGTAGGGGCGCAGGGCCGCGGCGACGCGCTCGATCTCATGTGCCGCGAGCGGGATGAAGTTCGGGTAGCTGCGCATGAAGGTCACCCAGCGCCGGTCGGAGCAGACGTTGGGCAGGTCGCCGGTGAAGAGGGCGCCCCGGCCGCCGGCGCCCCGGGGCCAGTGGAGGACCTGGGAGCCCTCGAAGTGGCCGCCCACGTGGACGAGTGAGAGGTCGGCGAGGAGCGGCAGCGAGGTGCCCGACCAGGTCCGCAGCGCGCCGTCCGAGCGCTGCACCCAGCGGCGGTCGCGTTCGTGGATCCAGATGGGGGCGCGGCCGAAGGCGTGGCTCCACTCGATCATCGCGCCGAAGAAGTGGGGGTGCGAGATGGCGATGGCGGCGATGCCGCCGCGCTCTTCGATCCAGGCGATGCTGGCGTCGTCGATGACGCTGAGGCAGTCCCACAGCACGTTGCCCTCGGGCGTCTCGATGAGGAAGGCGCGCTGGCCGATCGCGAAGCCCGGTCGGGTCTGGATGGAGGTGAGGCCCGGCTCGAGCGCGGCGAATTCGTTGGTGAACCGCTGTTGGAGGTCGCCGAGGCGGGTCCACTGCTGGCCCGCGAAGCCCACGTACTGGCGTTCGTCCTCGCACACCGGGCAGTGCGCGGGCGGCGCCAGCGAGGGGTCGTACTGGACGCCACAGGTGGCGCACAGCCACGCGGTGGCGGCCGCCGCGCGGTCCGCTCGGTCCGCGTCGCGTACCTGGCCGGGCGCGGCGGCGGCGAGGGCCGCCGGGACCGGCCGGGAGGGGTCGAAGGTCTGGTCGTTCGTGTGCTGGGTGTCCATGTCCGGTTCTCCGTCTCCCTAGGCGGCGAGCTTCGCCGCGATCTCGGCCACGTGGCTTCCCTGGAAGCGCGCTCCCTCGAGCTCGTTGGCGCTGGGCTGGCGGGCGCCGTTGCCGCCCGCCATGGTGGCCGCGCCGTAGGGGGAGCCGCCGGTGATCTCGTCCTCGCGGAGCTGCCCCTTCCAGGTGTACGGGAGCCCCACCACGACCATGCCCAGGTGGAGGAGGCTCTGGTGGAAGGCCAGCAGGGTCGACTCCTGGCCGCCGTGCTGGCTGCCCGTGGAGGTGAAGGCCGACCCCACCTTGCCGACCAGGCTGTCCTGGCTCCACAGGCCCGCGGCCCGGTCGAGGAAGGCCTTCATGGGCGCCGCCATGTTCCCGAAGCGGGTCGGCGTTCCGAAGACGATGGCGTCGTAGGAGGGCAGCTCTTCGATGCTGGCCACGGGAGCGGTGGCGCCCGGGGAGCCGTCCTCCCGGCCCGACCCGTCCGCGCGCACGAGGTCGGGTACGCGCTTCAGGCTCACCTGGGCGCCGGCCTTGCGGGCGCCCTCGGCCACGGCGTTGGCCATGGCTTCGACGTGGCCCGAGGCCGAGTAGTAGAGCACGAGTACCTGGGTCATGGGTTCCTCCGTGGGGTGTCCGGGGTGACGGCCAGCAGGAGCTTGCGCAGGGTGCTCTCCAGCGACTGGCGCTCGCGCTGGCCGAGGTTGTCGACCACCTCGCGGGCCTCGTCGAAGCGCGTCGCGATGGCCTTGTCGATGAGGCGCCGGCCCGCGGCGGTCAGCTCGATGCGCACGCCCCGGCGGTCGTCGGGGTCGGGTCGGCGCCTCACGAGGCCCCGGGTCTCCAGGCGATCGAGGCGGTTGGTCATGGCGCCCGAGGACAGCATCACCTCGCGCATCAGCTGGGTCGGCGACAGGGAGAAGGGCTTGCCCGAGCGGCGCAGGGTGGCCAGCACGTCGAACTGCCAGAGCGTCAGGTCGTGGGGCTCGAGCACGGCCTCGACCCGACGCTGCAGGAAGGCGCCCAGGCGCAGCACGCGCCCCACCACGCCCATGGGCGAGGCGTCGAGGTCGGGGCGCTCGTGGGCCCACTGGTCGAGCAGCTGATCGATGACGTCCGAAGGCATGGCAGCAGTCTAGAGGAAAGTATCTTGATGTCAAGAGACTTGGTATCGAGATACAAGCCCCGGGACCGAGGCGCCTGCGCTGGGGGCGGGTCGCCCGCCTCGGCCTCGCTGCGCCGGGCGCGCGCCACCGTGTATCCTCCGGCCCCATGGACACCACCCAGAACCGCATCCTCTGGTGGGCGCTGGCGGTCTCGCTGGTCCTCTACATGGGCGTGGCCCACGTGGTGCCGGGCCCCGAGGAGCCGGGACAGGGGGTGGGGGCGATGTTCCCGATCCTGGCGCTGGTGGCCATCGCGGTCGGGGCGGGGACGCTCTTCTACCGCCGCCGCGCGCTCGCGGGGCCCATCCAGTCGGGCACCCTCGACCTCGCCAGCGACGCCGGCCGCCAGAAGGCCTTCGCGGCCTTCATCCTCAACCTGGTGCTCTCGGAGTCGGTCGGCATCTACGGCCTGGTGCTGTCGCTGCTCTCCGGCGACCCCCTCTACGCCGTGGGCTTCGGGCTGGCCGGCCTGGCGCTCCTGTACCTGCACCGCCCCGGCGCCTCCGATCTGAAGCCGCCCCCGGGCATGCAGAGCCGCATGCACGACTCGACGCCCATCGCGTAGCGCCTCGGTCGCTCGGCCGTGGCCCGGCGCTGAACTCGACGGGTCGCCCCTTCTCCAACAATCTGTCCACTGGAGTGGACACCGAGGCGCTGCCTTCCCCGCGGTGCGGTCCTGCCTCCGCAGACCGAGGCGGATTGGCGCAATCCGCCGTGCCGAATCTTCTGGACGCGGCGCGCGCTCCGGCGACACAATCGTGTACGTGTCACCGCGCGTGAGTGGGCCCCTGCTTCACGCGCCGAGGCTCGACGCTCGAACGACCCTTCGATCCGCACGGCCAGCGGTCGCGCAGCCATCCCATCGCGGCGGGGGACGCCATGGCCCAGCAGAGCGACTCCGGGCTCACTCTCTCGAGCCTCCTCGTGCTCGCCGCCCTCGGGCTCTTCGCCTGGCAGTCGGCGCCCCTGCAGAGCGCCCGGCCCGGCAGCGACGAGCCGCCGACCCACGAGCAGTGGCCCGACGACGAGATCCCGGCCCGCCTCTGGCAGGACCCCATCCACGCGGCAGAGCTGCACCGCGAGCGTCTGCGCAAGCGGGGGGCCGGGACCCGGGACGCCGACTCGAAGCAGGATCCCCTGCCGGTACAGATCGCCAGGGAGGAGAAGAAAGGGGAGGTCGTGGTGCTCCTCGTGCCCCTCACCCCGGGCTCCTATGCCGAGATCGAGGAGCGCCGGCGCCGGCGGCGCTACGCCATCCTCGCCGCCCTGGGCGACTCGGGCTTCGTGCCCCGGTCGGCCGAGACCCTCGGGCTGCACTCGCTGACCTCGAAGTGCGGGAAGGAATCCAGCGAATCGTGCACGCTCGAGCTGCCGTACGAGTGGTACGAGTTCGAGGCCCGCACCGCGCGCGTACCCGGCCAGGGGGAGGGCGCAGCTCACGAAGCCGGCGATCGGGAAGCCAAGGCTCCCGAAAAGTCGGTGCTGCTCCTCTGGCTCGACGAGATCTGGCTCGGCGAGAAGCCCTTCGAGAACCTCGAGCGGCTGGTGGACGAGCTGCACGTCGAGATTGCGAAGCTCCCCGCTGCCCGACGAGCCAGCACGAAGCTGCGCTGGGTCATGCTCGGGCCGAGCCAGTCCAAGACCCTGCGCGCGATGGTGCGCCGCCGCGACGACGGAAAGCCGCATATCGAGAAGCTCTCGAGCCACGGGCTCGCCGCCTTCGAGATCTATTCACCCGTCGCGACCGTGGAGACCTGCGACCTCGACTCCAGCCTGGAGTGCGGTGACGACAGCCTGCAGAAGGCATCCCTCCTGGGTCCCCGGTTCTCTCAGCCGTGCCGCGGCGCCACGCCGGCCGACGCCGAGGTCGGCGGCGCGTTCCGCCTGTGCTTCCTGCGCACGATCCGCAGCGACCGCGCGCTCATCGATGCCCTCGCCGAAGAGCTGGCCCGGCGGCGCTCCCTGAAGCCCAACGACACCGTGGTGGTGCTCTCCGAGTGGGACACCTACTTCGGCCGCTCGCTGCCCCGGGCCCTCGACGCGTCGCTGAAGGACCGGTTCTCGAGCAACGCAGAGAAGGGGTCGCTTCTCCGGGCCCTCCATGGCTGGCTGAGACGCCAGCTTCGGAAGGACGCAGAAGAGGGCGAGTCACCCGGGAGCCCGACGCTCCTGCGGTACACCTACGAGCGGGGCATCGACGGTCTGGTCGAGGGCGAGCCGCCTCCCGAGACCGGCGCGGGCCCGGGCAAGAAGGGGGAAGGAAGCGAAGGGGACGCCGCCCTCGTCCGCCGGCCCTTCGGGACGGGCCAGATCGACTACCTGCGTCGTCTGGCCCGCGCCATCGTCCGCGCCGACGAGAAGGCACGCCTCGGCAAGGGACGCGGCATCCGCGCCGTGGCGGTGCTGGGGAGCGACGTCTTCGACAAGCTGCTCGTCCTGCGGGCGCTCCGCGACCAGCTGCCGGGGGCCGTCTGGATCACCACCGACCTGGACGCCAACCTGCTCCACCCCGACGAGTTCCGCTTCGCGCGCAACCTCATCGTGGCGTCCAGCTTCGACCTCGCACCCTCGTCGACGCTGCGCTCGTCCGCGCCGCCCTTCCGCGACAGCTACCAGACCTCGGCGTGGGTGGCGACGCGGCTGGCGGTCGATCCGGAGTTCGCCGGCAAGTATCTGAGCCAGCCCAGTTGTCTGCCGGAGAGCGCGAACGGGCCCGCCGCGCTGGCCAGCGTGCAGCAACGGGACGTCTCCCGGTCGATTCCGCCGCTGCTTTTCGAGGTGGGGCGGAGTGGCGTCGTGCGCCTGCCTCCCGAGAAGACCGACGACGAGCCGGAGCACGAGGCCTGTGGTGAAGAGGTGGTCCCCGCTCTGACCCACGAGCCCGGGCGACCTCTCGGCGCCTACGCCCTGGGCGCCCTGCTGATGGCCGCGCTCGGCATCGCCACCCTGCATCAGATGCGACCGCGCTCGGGTCTCATCGTGATCGCGCTCTCGGTCGTCGTCGGCGTCGCTGGCGCGCTGGCGGCCGTCGCGTGGTGGGGGCTTCCCGGCGGAGAGCCGATCTCGCTCACCGCAGGCGTCAGCATCTGGCCGTCCATCGGCATCCGCGTGATCACGATCCTCGTCACCATCCACCTCATCCGGCGGCTGCTGCGGCGGCTGGAGGAGAACGAGCACGAGCTGGGCCACCGGTTCTTCGGAGAGAAGGCGGTCGCGCCCGACCCGGGCCTCGAGCTGCGGGAGCTCGCCAGGCGCATCGGGCTGCGGGAGCTGGGCCAGAAGGTCCGCAGTCCTGCCGCATGGAAGCGGCTCTGGCGGCGCGTGCGACCGCCCGCCTGGCTCGGGGGGAGCCTCCTGCTTCTCGGCTACCTCGTGGGCGTCATGCTGGTGCTGCGCACGCAGACGTTCCCCACCTCCGAGCGGGTGGTGCTCCAGATGCTTCTGCTGGGGGTCGCGATTGCGGTCTGGTGGGTCTTCATCTACGGGAAGACCCGCTTCCAGCTGCACTTCCGCTCGGTGAACGAGTGGGTCGGAGACATCCGGGAGGCCACCGCCGGCCAGCTCTGGTCCGACTACCGGACCATCGGCGCCACCTCCAGCCGGGTCCTGCGCGCAGCGGCCACGGGGCTCCTGTACTTCACCTTCGGGTCGACGCTGTTCGCGCTGCTCGGCAGCCCGGGCTCGCCGGGACGGGGGCGGCTCGTACAGGGTCTCGACGGCTTCACCATCGGCGTCAGCGTGCTTCTCATGATCTTCCTGCTCTTCCTCGTCGTCGACGCCATCCGCCTGTGCATCGGCTGGATCGACAAGCTCATGGACGAGGACCTCTCGTGGCAGGAGACCACGGTCAACGGCGTCGCGCGCACGCTGGACCTTCCGCCGAGGCAGGCCGCCTGCTGGGTGCGCGTGAACCTCATCGGCGAGCGCACCGCCGAGGTCGGCCGCCTCGTCTACTACCCGCTCATCGTCATCCTGCTGATGCTGCTGGCCCGCAGCACCTACTTCGACGGCTTCGCCTTCCCCCTGGCGCTGGCCCTGGTCGTGGGCCTCAACTTCACCATCGTCCTGGTGGCCGCTGCGGTGCTCAACGCCGCGGCTCGCGACGCCCGGGACACCTGCATCAAACGCATGCGCGAGGTGAGCGCCGCGACCCAGGGGGCCCGCGGCCCGGTCCCGAACGTCGCGAAGCGCGAGACCCTCGACGGTGTCATCGAGAAGCTCGAGCAGATCGACGTCGGCGCCTTCCGGCGCATCAGCAACCAGCCCCTGGTCCGCGCCGCCGTCCTGCTGGCCACCGGCCTGGGCGTCACCTGGGGAGAGTACGCGGCGCTGCTTCGCTAGCGGAACGACAGGCGAAGAGCTGCGGCGATGTGAACCCACGTCAACGGTTGATTTCAGGGATCCTCACGCGATCTTGTCGTCGGTCTCGATCCGCGATGAACGGTTCCACCGGGAGGCATCCATGGCCGAGTCCGAAGAGTGTCGCCACGAGATCATCGAGCTCCTCGGAGAGATCTGGGCTCTCGAGTCCGAGCTCTCCTTCGGCCGGCTGCTGATCGATGTCCTGCAGTCTCCCGAATCCATGAACCCGCTTCGAGGGCTCGACGACGAGCTCTTCCTGTGGGCGCTCGACTCCTACCTGTCGGCGGCGCGAATGAGGGCGAGCCCGACTCGACGGCCGCCGGGTCCGGCTCGGCGGCCTGCTATGCTCCCGCGGCAGGGAGAGCGTGATGGCGAAGACTAGAACGACCGATCGAACTGCAGCGGCGACTACTTCGAAGACGCTCCGAAATCGGGATACGAGCTCGAAGTCGAAGCCCTCTGGGGGCAGCGCGCGCTCTCGCCGGAACGCGCCGAAGAAGCAGACTTCGAAGGCGGCCGGAAGCGCCTTGGCGCAGCGACCGGTGAAGTCCTCGAAGAAGACGGGCACCGTCTCACGAACGGCGGTGCGTCGCGCGGTTCGGCGACGCAAATAGCGGCAGTCTCTGCGATGTCGGTTGCCGCGTACGATCAGAACGTCTTCATCAACTGCCCGTTCGATCGTCCCTACAAACGCATCTTCGACGCCGTCGTCTTCACTGTCTTCGACTGCGGCTTCGTTGCGAGGTCCGCCCTCGAGATCAACAATGCCGCGGAAGTCCGGGTCGAGAAGATCGGTCGAATCATCGACGAATGCCGGCTGGGGCTTCACGATCTCTCGCGAACAGGCCTCGATCGCGCCACCCGTCTCCCTCGCTTCAATATGCCGTTCGAGCTGGGGCTGTTCCTGGGTGTCGCGCGGAGAGTCACGGGCAAGGTCTGTCTCGTGCTGGACAAAGAACGCTACCGCTACCAGGCGTTCATCTCGGACATCGCGGGTCAGGATATCTCCACCCATGGAAACGAACCGAAGGTCGCGGTCCGCGCGGTTCGCAACTGGCTGAGCCCGCTCCAGGCGGCCGGGTCGGTTCCGGGGCCGGCCGACATCTGGAAGCGGTACCAGTCGTTTCGCAAGGAGCTTCCAGCGGTATGCCGCGATCTCCACCTGCGACCCAGCGAGATGATCTTCAACGACTACGCGACGATCGCCAGCGAATGGATCGCTGAGAACGCCAGGTTCTAGTCGCCCGATGCGCGCCGGACGCGGCCCTGAAGGCTTGGACGCCGGGTCCGAACCGACCGGATCCCGGCCGGTGGACCCTGCAGAGCCGCCTCCAGGCCGGGTGCATCCCGGCTCACGCGGGCGGAAAAACACCTTTGCGGCGGCGGCCGTGCCATGCTGGTCGGACGTTGGGGGGGCAGGAGATCAGCGCAATGAGAATTCCCGCAATCCTCGCGATCGGGATGCTGCTCCTCGCTGAGGCCGCCAGTGCGGCAACATGGTCGATCATCCAGTTCTCTTCCATTCCCCAGAACGCGCCGGCCGTGCTCGAGGCCGCCAACGCCCTGATGGGCTCGGAGGTGGGCAAGACCTTCCCGGGCCGCCTCTTCCTCCAGCTGCACGTGGCCGACGGCGACAACCCGGCGACCCACTCGTTCGTTCCCGTCTACGACACGGCGGCCGACCGGGAGGCGTTCGTCGCCCGGATCCAGGACGACCCGGCCTGGGCGGCCTTCCAGCAGGTGATGACCGCACGCACCGACCCGGTCTCCAACGTGATGTACCGGACGCTGAAGCGCTGGGGCGACATCTCCGACGAGGACCTGGTCTGGCGGCTCCACATGTTCTCCGTTCGCGATCCCGGCGCCTTCGCCACCGCGCTCGACGGGTATATGGGCTCGAAGTCCGGCCAGGCGTTTCCCGGCCAGGTGTTCCTCTCGGGCGTGGTGGCGGGCGGTCTGTCGCCGGTCACCCACGCCATCAGCGTGGGCTACGCGAGCGAGGCCGAGATGGAGGAGTGGGAGAAGAAGAACCAGGGAAGCGCCGACTGGGCCGCCTACCTGGAGAAGTCCCGCGCCGCCGCCGACTACCTGGGCAACCAGATGGTCCGCACCCTCCAGACCTGGGGTGTCAGCCTGGACGAGGTGACCGACTAGCCGCGGGAGTCCGCTTTCCAGCGAGCCCCGGCGTGGAGGTCGAGGCTCGCACCGTGGCTCGGGCAGATCGTTGCGCCGCTCTGCGGCGTTCTGGGGTAGGCTGACCCACACGTGACGGGATCCATTCAAGCACACCCGCTTCCGACGCTCGCTGCGCCCGCGGCGCCGGACGGCGATCCCGTGGTCGTGCCCCGCCAGAAGGTGCTGCTCGTGAAGGCCCCCGCCCGTCTCGGCACGGTGCTCGGGCTGCAGACGTTCATGCTGCTCGAGCCGCTCGAGTTCGGCTACCTGGCCGCGGCCGTGGCCGAGCACGAGGTGCGGGTCCTCGATCTGCGGCTCAACCGCTTCCCCCTGCGCGCGTTCAAGCGCATGCTGCGGCGCTTCCGGCCCGACGTGGTGGGCTTCACCGCCTACAGCCACGAGTCGAGCGCGGTGAAGGACCTGGCGCGCACGGTCCGCGAGCGGCTGCCCCGGGCGCGCATCGTGGTCGGCGGCCACCACGCCACCTCGGTCGCGCCGGACTTCGACCTCCCGCAGTTCGACGCCGTGGTGCGGGGCGAGGGCTGCGAGCCCTTCCGCGAGCTGGTCACCCGCACGGCCCTCGGCAAGGACTTCCTCGGCATCGAGAACGTGCTGGTGCCCGGCCCGGCCTTCGACCCGGCCGCGGCCCGGGGCTGGCCCCGGCCCACGGACCCGGCGAAGCTGCCCCGCGCCCGGCGCGATCTCTGGAGCAAGGACAGCTACTACTGCATCTGGCCGGCCGAGAAGCTGCCGGTCCTGCAGTCGGTGTATCCCTCGGTCGCGATGATGCGCACGAGCTGGGGCTGTTACATGAAGTGCAGCTTCTGCGTGGTGCCCCACCTCTCCGACGGCAAGCACGTGCCGCGGGAGGTGTCGGACGTCGTGGACGAGATCGAGAGCCTCGAGACCGACTACGTCTACTTCTCCGACGACGAGAACTTCATCAACGCGAAGTTCGCCATGGCCGTGGCCGAGGAGATCGAGCGGCGGGGCATCCGCAAGCGCTACTTCGCCTGGACGCGCTCGACCACGGTCAACCGCTCGCCGGAGCTGATGAGGAAGTGGCACGAGGTGGGCCTCGACGGAATCTTCATCGGCTTCGAGTTCATCGACGACGCCGATCTGAAGGCCCACTCGAAGGCGGCCACGGTGAAGGCCAACGAGCAGGCTCTCGAGACGCTGCGCGACCTGGACATCGTGGTGCACGCGGCCTTCATCATCCGCTCGGACTACACCGAGGCCGACTTCGACCGGCTACGCGCCTACGTCCAGGCGATGCCCCCCTCGCAGTGCAGCTTCACGGTGTTCACGCCCATCCCCGGCACTGCCGAGTACGCGCAGTACGCCGACCAGATCACCGTCGAGAACGCCTACGACTACCACGACTGCATGCACCCCATCCTGCCCATGAGCCTCTCCCTCGAGGAGTTCAGCCGCCTCTACGCACGGCAGGTGGTGGAGGGCATCCGCAAGACCCCCCTGCGCGTGAACCACCACCTGGCCCCGCCCCGGGACATGCTGCGGGTCTGGTGGGCCGACCGCCGCTACGGCCGGTCCTACGCGCGCCTCTACCGGGACTACCCCGCGTCCATGCGCGGCTGAGCTCGGCGCGGCGCGGGGCCGGCTCGAGCCGACCCCGCGCCGTCTAGCGCCTCCGGCTCCGCGACTTCCGCACCTTGCGGGCGTACTGCGTGGCGTCCTTCGCCCGGAAGACGTTCCGCGGCAGCTCGTCGCCGATCTTCGTGTTGCGGCGGATGACGTCGGACAGCCGCGTGCCGCGCACCCTCTTCAGGTCCTCGGCGCCCAGGGCGATCTCGTACCAGTAGGCGTCGCCGTCTCGCAGCACCGTGAACTGCTGCGCGACGATGGTGTGGAAGAGGGGGCCCAGCTGGGAGCCCGGGGCCGGGTCCTCGGCCAGGCCGCCCACCCAGAGGTCCACGTCGTCGACGCTGTCGTAGGTGGCGGCCAGCCGCTCCTGCATTGCGCTGTCCGTGGTGATCGCCGCGAAGTCCGCCGCCCGCTCCAGACCGTAGGCCTCGCGGGTGTCGTTGTAGCTGGGCAGCCCGTGGTCGCGACCGCGCTGGATGTTGAGGGCCGGCAGGTCGAAGCCCCCCGCGCCGGGCGCGCCGAACAGGAAGTTGCGCAGGTCGTCCACCACGTAGGCGTCGATGCGCTGGTGGGCCTGGAACGCCAGGCCCCGGAGCAGGGGCTCGATGCCGCCCTCGCTGCGCAGGATGTCCGGGCTGAAGAAGGCGTCGCGCAGGGCCAGGTGTCCCTCGGAGCGCTCGCGGAGCCTGCGCGTCAGCCGCAGGAACCTGGGCGAGAGCGAGCTGTGACCGAAGCGGAAGGCCGCGGTCGAGAACTCGTTGCGGAGGCTCGCGTCGACGTCCGGGTCGTAGCCCGCGTAGGGGGGCAGGGCGTCCTCGCCGAGCAGCGCCGGCAGGAACTCTTCGTAGGTGATGATCTGCAGGAGCGCGCCCACCCAGGCCCGCGCCCGCTCGTAGATGGCGTCGCCGTCGAGCTCGGGGTTCCTGTCCCTCAGATGGTCCGCGATGCGGTTGTGCTCGCGCACGAAGAGCGTGTGCATGGCGGTCAGGCCCACCTGTTCGTTGGCGCGCACGTCGCCCGCCAGGAACATCACCTGGGACGATCCGCCGGTCGCGTTGGGGAACGTGCCGTCGGAGTCGGGCAGCAGGTCGTCCGGGCCGGTGGCCAGCCGTCCGGTCCCGTCCAGGGTGCGCAGCGCCGCCGCGCGCTCCGCGTCCGAGCCGTAGACGTTGGAGGCGTCGATCCAGCCGGTGATCTCGTTCAGCTGCTGGCGAGGCGCGCCCTCGTCGTGGATGGAGCGGTTGAAGGGGATGACGGCGGCTCCGGTGTCGTCGGGATCGAACCAGCGGTCGCCGGCGGGTACGGCGATGTGGGCGGGCTCGGGCGGATCGACGCCCTCGGTGAGGCCCAGGTCGTGGTCGAGGAACTGACCCCACTGCCAGAGGTAGTCGCTGGTGCCGTAGGGGTTGGGAATGTCCTCGCCCTGGGCCACGACCCCGTTGCTCACGGCGCGCGCGCTCGGCCGGTCGGTGCCCGCCATGCTGGTCGCGCCGTCGGCGTAGTCCGAGGGGGCCAGCCGGGCCAGGGGTGTGTAGGTGGCGTTGCGATCGGGGTGCTCGGCGTGGTTGCCCGTGCCGTCGATGCTGCGGATGCCGGGCCCGGTGGCGGGGAGGTCGGGCGGCGGACCGTCATGGGCGGAGCGGGGCTCCACGCGCCGCGCCGGCGACACCTCGTCGGCGGAGTGCCGCCGGTCCTTGTCGAGGGCCGCGCCCACGCTGGTGGTGACCACGAACAGGGAGAAGACGAACGCGAAGGCGAGGAGCTTCAGCTTCATGACGGACCCTTTCATCCAACGATCCAACGATCGATCAGCGGCGCAGCTTCGGTACGACCCTTCGCTCGAAGGATCGGTTCCGCGCTCGCGCCGGTCGTGCACTTCAGGGGATGGGTCGGGATCCATGACACCGGGCGGCGTGAGAAGCATCACCGGGTGCGGCAGGGCGGGTGACGCTGCTCACACGGGGTCCGGCTGCAGGGGCAGAAGTCCGCATTCGCGACGAGAGTCGCGCGCGGACGTCACCCGTTCGCCGGCCTTGGCCGTCTAGTCGCTGAGGGTGTCTCCGTCGATGGGTACGCCGGCGCAGGTGGTCGCCTGCATGCGGGCGTAGTCCTCGCGGCTCAGGCCGTTGCTCCAGTTGGTGAGCTCGCGGTAGACCTCGCAGCGTTGCGCCTCGCTGTGGAGGCGCGGATCCGTGCCCACCTGGGCCAGGACGCTCGCGGGGCTCACCACCTCGCTCGACATGCGCAGGCCGCCGTCGGCCTCGGTGTCCAGCACCATGAACTTGGGACCGCCCGCGGCGGGGTCCCAGGCCTTCCACTCGGGCAGGCTGCCGTCGCGGCCGCGGCCCGGGCGCCCGTGGGCGGCGAAGGCCGACCAGTAGCCGATCATGCGGGAGGAGAGCTGCTCGCGGCCCGCCTCGTTCGCCTCGTCGAAGATGACGTTGCCTTCGGGGCCCAGCTCGTAGTGTCCGAACACGAAGGGGATCTCGAGGCCGTGTCCCGCACCCAGCATGGCGGAGAGGTCGGCTCCCAGGATGGAGGGCTGCTCGTCCCAGTCCCAGCGATAGGCGTACACGCCGGGCGAGCCCGCAGCGACCAGGGCGGCGGCCGGGATGTCGACGCCGTTGGCCTTCCACATGTTGGACACGGCGGCGGCGGTGGCGTCGTAGCGGTCGCGGTTGCGCAGGCGCGGGATCACGCCGAACCAGCGCTTCACCCGGCGCTCGTCGGCGAACATGAAGGTCTTGTTCTCGTCGCGGGTGGTGCCGAGCACCACCGGAACCGGGGCCGCGACTCCGGGGGTGGCGAGCAGCCGGGTGGGCTCGCCCGCCGGCAGCACGACGCCGTCGGCGATGAGGTCCGGTACGTCGACCAGGCCCTCCTGCTCCTCGGTCTGGTAGGCGCGGATGATCGTCTCGGGGTCGAGGTTGCGCCAGAAGGCCTCGATCTCCACCGGGTCCATCTCTCCCACGAGGCGGCGGGCGGAGGTGGCGTCGGGCGCGCGGCCCCGCTGCACCAGCAGCCGGGCCAGCACCTCGTTCGAGCTGTTGCGGTGGCCGGGGCTGGCGTCGTCGGCCCAGCTCTCGGCCTCGGCCGGGGAGACCAGTCGGGTCGATCCGCTCTGGACGATGGCGCGGTGGAAGAGCCCGCGGGCGGCCGGTGCGAGCAGCAGCGCGTACACGTCCCGCCCGCCGGCCGACTCGCCGAAGATGGTCACGTTGTCCGGGTCGCCCCCGAAGCCCGCGATGTTGTCCTGCACCCACTCGAGGGCGCGGATCTGGTCGAGGGTGCCGAAGTTGCCCGACCGGTCCGCGTCGCTGGTGCCCTGGCCGCGCAGGGCCGCGTGGCGCAGCCAGCCCAGGGGACCCAGGCGGTAGTTGATGGTGACGACCACGACCTGACCCTCGACCGCCAGGCGGCCGCCGTCGTAGAAGCTGGCGTGGCCGATGACGTTGCCGCCGCCGTGGATCCACACCATCACCGGGAGCCGCTCGTCGCCGGTGGGCACCGCTTCGGGCGAGAAGGGCGGGGCGTACACGTTGAGCCGCAGGCAGTCCTCCTCGCCGGCGTAGGTGCCGGGCTCGCGGTCGACCACGCCGCCGAAGGGGCTCGCCAGCTGCGGGCACGGCGCGCCCAGGGCCGTCGCGAAGAGCCGGTCCTCGAAGGGCGCGGCCGGCTGCGGCGCGCGCCAGCGCAGCCGGCCCACCGGCGGCTCGGCAAACGGGATGCCCAGCCAGGCGTGGGCGTCGTAGCGGCTGGCCACGCCCTCGATCGGGCCCGCGGCCAGCTCCCGTCGGGTCCCGGGGTCGGGCCGGGTGACCGCTGCGTCGCGATCGCCGCCGCAGGCGGTTCCCAGCCAGAGCAGCAGCGCGAGCGCCGCGGCGGCGGCCGGCCGGGACCCGGACGAGTACGAAGGATGGGAGAGGGTTCGGGACATGGGGCCTCCGGGGCGACGCTCGGGGCGCGGGCGTCGGAGGCGGATGGTAACGCCCGGCGGGATCCGGGGGGAGCCTCAGCCGTCTCCGGAGGCCCGGACCGCGGGCGCGCGTTCGGTCAGCGCGGCCGGTCGCGGCGCCACGCGCTTGCGGAGCATGAGCGAGAGGATCCGCACGAAGGTGCCGATGGTCTGGTAGCGCGACCGCACGTGGGTGCGCGTGCGCGCGCGGTTGTAGTAGTTGACCGGAATCTCGATGACCCGCCGGCGGGCCCGCAGCACCTCGATCATCATCTCGGCGAACACCTCCACGCCGGTGCAGCGCAGCTCGCCGCGGATGGCCTGGTAGGTGCTTCGCCACAGGGCGCGGTACACGCATCCGACGTCGGTGAAGCGCGAGTCGAAGCGCCACCACAGCACCTCGAGGAGCTTGGCCAGACCGATGTGGGCCGCGCGCACGATGCCGCGCATGTTCGAGCCCTGCTCGATCATCTGCCGCGTGGTGCGCGTGCCCACGACGAGGTCGGCGTCGCGCACGTAGACCAGCAGCTTGTCCAGGTCGCGGGGCGAGAAGGTGTCGTCGCTGTAGGCCGTGATGAGGATGTCGCCCCGGGCGGCGTCCAGACCGTCGGTGAGCAGCGTGCCGATGCCCACGCCGGGCTCGCCGCGCACCAGCAGGCGCACCTTGGCGTGGCGGGCGACCTCGGCGAGGGTCTCGGACTCGCTGCGGGCGGCCACCACCACCTCGTCGAGGGTGTCGGAGTCGGCGAAGCGGAGGATCGACTCCTCCAGGGTGTCCGGCGCGTCCTCGTCCACCAGGTAGACGAGGCTCACCGTGCGCGCTTCGAAGCCGTGGTTGCGCGCCACCAGGTTGGCGGAGTTGAGGGCCTCGCGGTCGTTCACGTTGACGTACTGGCCGTGGAGGCGCAGGGGCAGCACCCGCTTCCCCGAGCGGGCCAGACCGTCGATCCAGCCGGTCCACTGCACCGGGGCGCGGGTCGTGTCGCGCTCGAACCGCTCGACCAGGCTGCGCACCGCGTCCTCGCCCAGCCAGTAGGTGCCCACGCCCATCCAGCGGTCGACCACGTCCATGGGCTTCTCGACCAGCGCGCGGATCTCGCCGTCGTGCAGCTCGACGGAGTAGTTCTTGCGCACGTGCTGGACCGAGTCGCTCTCGATCAGCCCGCAGACCACCTCGGCCGACTCGAACTCCGGCCGCAGCAGGTCGCCGTGGTTGGTGTCCATGTAGAACTCGTCGGAGAGCAGCACGCAGCAGGGGCCGTCGATCTCCCGGGCGCCCAGGTAGATCGAGTAGGCGAAGTCGCGGTCGAGGTCGTCGTTCTCGACGATCCGTACCTGGAGCCCGAGCCGCGAGCCGTCGCCCAGGTACTCGCGAATCCGCTCGCCGTGGTGGCCGATGACGACCACCACCTCGCGGATGCCGAGCTGGTCGCGCATGAGCTCCAGGTTGCGACGCAGCAGGGGGACGCCGTCGACCTCGAGCAGGCACTTGGGGACGAGCTCGGTGTACGGATACGCTCGGATGCCCCTGCCCGCCGCCGGAATGAGACCCACGACGTTGGCCATGGGGCGGAGTCTACCAACCGGCCTTCGGGCGCTGCAATCACGGACTGTTGCGCACGAGCTGCGCGGGAGTTGCCTCGCCCCGGGGCGGCCCGCCCTCGCTCCCGCTTGCGCTCCCGGTCGCGCCGACGATTGCGGCCTGCGCGGCGCGTCCCGCCGGCGTAGGATGAGGCCATGCCCAGCCCCGGCGTCGCCGATCGCGGTCTCGCGGAGCGTTTCTGGGCCTGGGGGGGCGAGCCCGCGGGCGAGTCCGACCGCCTGCGCGACTTCCGGCGCTTCCTCCTGATCTACGGCGCCGTGCGCAGCTGGCACTGGTTCGTGCAGAGCGACGTCGACCGCGGGCTGCTCGCGCTGTTCGCCCTGCTCACCAGCCTGGCGGCCGGCCTGGTCTTCTGGCCGCGGCTCGAGCGGCGTGCACCCTGGCTCTCGCTGGTGGTCGTCGGCGCGGCGGTCGCCTGGCGCTTCCCGTACACCGCGAACCACCTCTACCTCGAGTGGCTGTGCCTGGCGCTGGTGTGCCTGGACGGCGGGCGCGCCGAGGACGAGAAGCTGGCCGTGAGCGCGCTGCGCTGGACCGCCGCCATCGTGCTCTTCCAGACCGGGCTCCAGAAGGCGCTGTACGGCCACTACTGGCGGGGCGACTTCATCGCGCTGATGGTGGGGGAGGACGAACGCTTCTCGCGCATCTTCCAGTGGCTGCTGCCGGGCGGCGAGGTGGAGCGACTCCGGGCGCTCGACCGCGAGCAGACCGGGGCGGGGCCCTACCGCGTGCCCTTCGGCCTGTTCAGCCTGGCCTCGTTCGGAGTGGTCGTCGCGGAGACCGCGCTGCCGGCGCTGATGATGCATCCGCGCACCCGGCGCCTGGGCGCCTGCGCCGGGGTGGGCCTCATCTTCGCCATCGAGGTGGCGGCCCTCGAGCTGGGGTTCGCCCTGCTGTTCGTGAACCTGCTGGTGCTGTTCCTGCCCGCCGTCTGGTCCCGGCGCGCGCTGTGGGCCGCGGGGGTCTTCTGGGTCTACGCCCTGGGTGCGTCCCTGGGCTGGCTGCCCGGGCATCCCGCCGATTGGAACCTGCTGTGAAGCGTCGCAAGGCCGCGAACAGGAGCGCCCCGCGTCGGGCCTGGCGGCCGGTCGCCGCCGCCCTGGTGGTGGGCTTCGTGGCCTTCTGGCCGCTGGTGCACCGCGGCGCGGTCGCCTGGCTGGACATCCATCCCTGGAAGCTCTGCGGGTTCGCGATGTACACCACCTACAGCACCACCCACGTGGCGCTCTTCGAGCCCAGGGCCGGCGGGCTCGCGCTGATCGACGAGCGCACGCTTCCCCCGCTCGTGCAGCGCGAGCTGCTCGCCTTCCGCGGCGAGCGCGGGGCGCTGGGCGCGCTGAGAAGCCCGGACGACCTGGCCCGCCGGGTCTTCGACGCGCGGCCCGATCTCCGCAACCTGCTGGTGGTGGTGCAGCGCTCCTGGCTCGACCCCGCCACGGCCCACATCGCCTCCGAGAAGGACCTCATCCCCTACGAGCGGCCTTCCGCCGGCAGTTGACCCGGGCCCGGTCCGGGATGGCAGAATGGCGGCGGGGGGTCCCATGTCCGACGTCGAGCCCGGCCGCGACCGGGGCATCCGCTACGAGTCGGTCCACGACGGCTACTTCGACGAGCGGCGCCTGCGCCGCCACGCGGGCGTCGGCTCGCTGTGGGCGCTGGGCGTGGGCGCCGTCATCTCCGGCGACTTCTTCGGCTGGAACTTCGGCCTGGCGGCCGGCGGCTTCGGCGGTCTGCTCATCGCCACCGGCATCATCACCGTGCTCTACGCCGGGCTCTGCTTCAGCGTGGCCGAGATGACCGCGGCGCTGCCCCACACCGGCGGCGCCTACTCGTTCGCGCGCTCGGCCATGGGGCCCTGGGGCGCCTACGTCACCGGCCTGGCCGAGAACATGGAGTACATCCTCACGCCGGCGGTGATCGTGGTGGGGATCGGCGGCTATCTGGGCGCCATCTTCGGAACGCCCGACGCCTGGGCGCCCGCCTGGTGGGCGCTGGCCTACGGAGTCTTCGTGGGGCTGAACGTGGCGGGGGTCGAGACCTCGTTCCGGTTCACCGTGGCCATCACGCTGCTGGCGCTGGCCATCCTCGGGGTCTTCTGGGTGGGGGCGCTCTTCCACTTCGACCTCGAACGCCATGCCCTGGACGTGGCGCCCGAGGCCGGCCGCTCGGTCTGGCTGCCCTTCGGCTGGAAGGGCGTGCTCGCGGCGCTGCCCTTCGCGATCTGGTTCTACCTGGCCATCGAGGAGCTGCCGCTGGCCGCCGAGGAGGCCCACGCCCCCCAGCGCGACCTGCCCACCGGCCTGCTGGCGGGGCTCTTCACCCTGGTGGTCTGCGCCTTCCTCACCCTGGTGCTCGGGGCCGGCATCGCACCGGGCGCCGCGGCCCTGGGCGCGTCGGAGGAGCCGCTCTTCGAGAGCCTGAAGACGATCTTCGGCGCCGGCATCGGCGCGCGCCTGCTGGCCCTGGTGGCGGTGGCGGGCCTCGTCGCCAGCTTCCACACCATCATCTTCGCCTACGGCAGACAGATCTTCTCGCTCTCCCGGGCGGGCTACTTCCCGCGCTGGCTCTCACTCACCCACGGCACCCGCCAGACCCCCCACGTAGCACTCGGGGTGGGGGCGCTGCTGGGCTACGCCGTGGCGCTGGCGATCCACGGGCTCGGGTCCGAGCACCCGGTGGGCGCGGTGCTGCTGAACATGGCCGTCTTCGGGGCGGTCGTGTCCTACGCGCTGCAGATGATCTCGTTCATCCTGCTGCGCCGGCGGCTGCCCCACGTCGATCGCCCCTATCGCAGTCCCCTGGGCGTGCCGGGGGCGTTGGTCGCGCTGGCCATCTCGGCGGTCACGCTGATCGCGCTCTTCGTGGTCGACCCGGTCTACCAGAAGGTCGTGGTGGGCGCGGCGCTCTGGTACGCGGCGGGGCTTCTCTACTTCGCGGTCTTCGCCCGGCGTAGACTGGTCGAGGCGCCCGAGGAGCGCTTCGCCCTCGAGGCGTACGGGCAGCGCGGGGCGGGCGCGTCGGATCCGCCGGAGGACGACACGTGAAGCGGTACGGCACGGCGCGGGCGTGGAGCGAAGGGTGCAAAGGCCGCGAACGCTGCGAAGGGCGACCGCGGCACCGTCGACGCCCCTGGGCGGTGCTCGCCGCGGCGGCGCTGGCCGCGGCCCTGCTGGCCTGCGGCGGCGGAGAGCCGCCTGCGCCCACGGCCGACCCTGCGACCCGGCGGAGCCTCGCCTCCGGCTCCGTGGTGGGCTTCACCAGCCGCTTCGGCGCCCACGCCTGGCGCGGCATCCCCTTCGCGCGGCCGCCGGTGGGTCCGCTGCGCTGGCGCGCCCCGCAGCCGCCCGAGCCCTGGGAGGGCGCCCTCGAGGCCCTCGAGTTCGGCGCCGCCTGCCCGCAGTTCGCCGGGCCCATGGGCGCGCGAGACGGCACCGCCGAGGGCGAGCCGGGCGGGGACGAGGACTGCCTGCGGCTCCACGTCTACGCGCCGCCCTTCGCTCCCGACGAGGTGCCCGGCGCAGGCGAGCGCCTGCCGGTGCTGTTCTGGATCCACGGGGGCGGCAACACCATCGGCGAGGCCGCCACCTTCGAGGGCAGCCGCATCGCGCTGGCGGGCCGGGCCGTCGTGGTGGCCACGAACTACCGGCTCGGGGTGTTCGGCTGGTTCCGACACGAGGCCCTCGACGGGCCGGACGCCAGCGCCGACGACCGCTCGGGCAACTACGGCACCCTCGACCTGGTCCGCAGCCTCGAGTGGGTGAAGCAGAACATCGCGGCCTTCGGCGGCGACCCCGAGCGGGTCACCGTCTTCGGCGAGTCGGCCGGGGGCTCCAACGTCTTCTCGCTGCTGCTCACGCCCCGGGCCCGCGGGCTCTTCCAGCGGGCGATCGTGCAGAGCGGCGGTCTGCGCACCACGTCGCTGGCCGAGGCCCGGCAGCCGGCCGACGCCGTCCCGCCCGGCCACGACCGCAGCTCGGCCGAGGTGGCGGCGCGGCTGTGGGTGGACGCCGGGCGCGCCGAGGGCCGCGCGGCAGCGCTGGAGGCGCTGGCCGGCGCGCCGCCCGCCGAGGTGGGTGCGTTCCTGCGAGGCCGCTCGACGGCCCAGGTGATGTCCGTCTTCGAGGGCAATCGCCTGGGCGGCATGTACCACACGCCGCGGCTCATCGCGGACGGCGCGGTGCTGCCCGCCGGCGACCCCCTCGAGGTCCTGGCCGCCGCGGCCGCCGCCCATCCCGTGCCCGTGATCCTCGGCACCAACCGCGACGAGAACAGGCTCTTCGCGATGTTCGCTTCGGACTTCATGACCCGGCTGGGCGGCATCCCGCTCTGGCTGAACGACCCCCGGCGCTACGAGCTCGAGACCGGGTACCAGAGCCTCATGTGGAAGGCGACCGGGGCCGACGAGCCCGCGGCGGTGCTGCGCCCGGTGCTGGGGGAGCGCGTCTTCGTGTATCGCTTCGACTGGGACGAGGAGAACGAGTTCCTCTGGCTCGACCTCCCCCGCTGGCTGGGCGCGGGGCACGCGGTCGAGATTCCCTTCGTCTTCGGCCACCTCGACCTGGGCTTCGCCTCGCGCCTGCTCTTCGATCCGGCGAAGCGCCCGGCCGCCGAGGAGCTCTCGGCCCGGATGATGTCCTACTGGGCGGCCTTCGCGGCCCGCGGCGACCCGGGCCGCGGCCTGGAGGGAGACCTCCCGGTGTGGCGCGCCTGGGCGCCGGCGGCCGCGCCGAGCGAGCGCTTCCTGGTCTTCGACAGCGAGGCCGACGGCGGCCTGCGCATGGAGAGCGACGCGGTGAACCGCCACGGCGTGGTCGAGAGGCTGCTGTCCGACGACCGCTTCGAGGACGCCGAGGAGCGCTGTCGCATCCTGGCGGCCTTCGTGCGCTGGGGCGAGACCCTGACCCCCGACGGCTACCGCAGCGCCGGAGCGGGCCTGTGCCGCGACTACCCCCTCCAGGACTGGGTGGCCGGCGGCTAGCGCCGCGGCCTACGCCAGCCGCGTGCGGCGCGCGGGGGCCAGGGCCGACTCGACCGCGTCGGCCACCTCCTCCGCTTCCTCCACCGGGAGCCGCGCGGTGGTGATGCGCACCGCCGGCGGCGAGGCGATGCGGAAGCGCTCGCCCGGCGCGGCCGCGAAGCCCGAGTCCAGGAGGGCGGCCAGCACACCGGCCTCCTCGGGCACCGGCACCCACACGTTCATGCCCGAGCGGCCGTGGGCGCGGATGCCGCGGGCGGCCAGGGCCGCGACCAGCGCATTGCGCCGCTCGCCGTAGACGCGGCCCGCCCGCTTCACCCCGCGCGTCACCTCGCGGTCCTTCCAAAGGAGCGTCACCAGGCGCTGGAGGATGTGGCTCACCCAGCGCATGCCGAGGAGCTGCCGGCCTTCGACCCGCGCCAGGGTCGCCGCGTCGCAGGCCATGACCGCCAGCCGCAGGTCCGGGCCCAGGGTCTTCGACACCGAGTGCACGGCGGCCCAGCGCGCGCCCGCCGCCGGAGTCAGGCTCACGGGCGGGGCGCCCGCGGCGGCGCCGGCGTGGTCGTCCTCCAGGATCAACACTTCTTTATGTCGTTCGATCACGCGCCGCAGGGCGCGGCCCCGCTCTTCGGAGAGGGCGGCGCCGCTGGGGTTCTGGGCGCGCGGGGTCAGCAGGAAGGCCTCGGCTCCCCCGCGCAGGGCGCGTTCCAGGGCGTCGGGTCGCGGCCCCTCGTCGTCCATGGCCACGGGCGCGGCCACCAGCCCCAGGGCGGCCAGCAGGTCGAGGATGCCGGTGAAGCCCGGGTCCTCGACGGCCACCCGGTCCCCGGGCCGGAGGTGGGCGGCGAGCACCCGCTCGATGCCGTCGAGGGCGCCTCCCACCACCGCCACGTGCTCCGCCGGGATGCCGTGGCGGCGCAGTCGGCGGGCCCCCAGGCGCAGCAGCTCGGCGTCGTAGGGCGCCTCGCCGTAGAGGACGTGGCCGGGCTCGACCTCGGCGAGGAAGGGCGCGAGGTCCGGCAGCAGCGCCGGGTCGGGGTTGCCCGTGGCGAGGTCGCGGACGCCGCGGGGCGTGGGCGGCGGCGCCGCGCTGGCCAGCGGAGGCCGGGGGCTCACGGTGGTGCCGCGCCGGCCGCCGGTCTGCACCAGGCCCCGGGAGCGCAGGGTGCGATAGGCCGAGGCCACGGTCGCCGGGCTCACGCCCAGGCGGGCCGCCAGGGCCCGCACCGTGGGCAGCGGGTCGCCGGGCCCGAGGTCGCCGTCCCGGATGGCCCGCTCGGCGCTGGCGGCGATCTCCGAGGCGGTCTGGCCGCGCACGGGCGGGGCGGTCCGGGGGCTTCGGCGGGCGGTCATGGGATTGTTCTAGCACGAAGCCCGCCCCGCGGCGCGGGCGCCGTGGCCGGCGGGCGCCGGGGGCAGGGAGTCAGGGAGACGGGTCCGGCGCGTTGCGCTCGCCCAGCAGCTCCTGCCGATAGCGCTCCACCGTCCGCCGCGTGACCGGCCCCAGGTCCGGGCGCGCCAGCCAGCGCTCCACCTCGCCGATCTCCCGGTCGAGGTCCAGGCGCCGGTCCACGCGCAGGCTCGGCGGGCTGCGGTCGGGGCTCGGTCGCTCGCCCGGGCTGCGCGGGCGCGGGCGCGCCGCTTCGCTTCGGGCGGCAGCCGCCTCGCTGCGCCGGTCGATGCGGTCGAGCCGGCGCCGGGCGCGCTGCGACTCGACCTGGCGGTGGGTGGTGGTGCTCTCGAGCGCCCGGCGCGCGGCATCCGTCGAGGGGGTGGGGCCGCGGAGGCGGTCGTCGGCTCCGGCGGACCCGGTCGCGGCGAGCGCCGCCAGCAGCAGCAGGCCGGCCGGGATGTGCAGGCGAGAGGGCCGCCGTCGGTCCATGGTCCGAGCCTATCACCCCCGCGTCCGCCTTCGCCTATGCTGGTCGCCGCTGGAGGGTAGGATGCCGTTGAAGGTGATCGGGGCCGGCTTCGGCCGCACGGGGACGCTCTCGCTCAAGTCGGCCCTCGAGACCCTCGGGCTCGGGCCCTGCTACCACATGACCGAGGTGTGGTCGAAGCCCGACCACCCCGGGCTCTGGCAGGACGCGGTGAGCGGTCGCCCGGTCGACTGGGAGGCGCTCTTCGCGGGCTACGGCTCCGCGGTGGACTGGCCGGCCTGCGCGTTCTGGGAGCCGCTGCGGGAGCGCTGGCCCGAGGCGCTGGTGCTGCTCTCGCGGCGCGACTCCGAGCGCTGGTACCAGAGCGTCCACGACACCATCTACACCTCGCTCCAGCGGCCGCTCCCGCCCACGGTGCCGCCCCACATCCGCACGGCCGCGGCCATGGCCAACGAGCTGGTCTTCGAGCGCACCTTCGGCGGGCGCTTCCTCGACCGCGCCCACGCCGTCGGCGTCTACGAGCGCCACAACGAGCGGGTGATCCGCGAGGTGCCGCCCGAGCGGCTGCTCGTGTTCGAGGTGTCCGAGGGCTGGGCGCCGCTGTGCGCGCGCCTGGAGCTTCCGGTGCCGGCCGAGGACTTTCCGCGGGTCAACAGCACCGACGAATTCCGCGAGCGGATGGGGCTCGGCGCGCTTCCCGGCCACTGAATCCTTGCCAGCGGGGGGCGTCGGCCCTCAGACTCGCGTCATGAGCAGGACCCGACGCGTGCTCCTCTGGGTGATGGCGGGCGCCTACGCGGCGGCCGGCTTCAATCATCTCCTCAACCCCGACTTCTACGTGAAGATCATGCCGCCGGGGCTGCCGAACCCCGAGTGGCTGAACGTCATCGCCGGGCTCGCCGAGATCGTGCTGGGCGTCTTCGTGCTCGAGCCGAGAACCCGGATCCTGGCCGCCTGGGGGCTCATCGCGCTGCTCATCGCCGTGTTTCCCGCCAACGTCTACGTGGCCCTGGAGAACGTCGGCCTCCCCGACGGGGCGCCCGGCACCGGCAACGCTCTCGTGAACTGGATGCGCATCCCCTTCCAGGGGGTTTTCATCCTCTGGGCGTGGTGGTACACCCGCCCCGACGACGAGACCCCCAAGGAGACGTGAGCCATGGCCCGCGAGTACAACGTCCTGTTCCTCTGTACCGGAAACTCCGCGCGTAGCCTCATGGCCGAGTGCGCCCTCGAGCGCTGGGGGGCCCCGCTCTTCCACGCCTACAGCGCCGGGAGCCAGCCGAAGGGCGCTCCCCACCCCCAGACCCTCGAGACCCTGCAGGCGCTTCGGTTCGACACCGCGGGGCTGCGCAGCAAGAGCTGGGACGAGTTCGCCGCCCCTGGCGCTCCCCGGCTCGACTTCGTGTTCACCGTCTGCGACAACGCCCGGGGAGAGGCGTGCCCGCTGTGGCCGGGGCAGCCGCTCACCGCGCACTGGGGCGTGGAGGATCCGGCCGCCTTCCTGGGGGACCCGGAAGCCACCCGACGCTTCTTCCGCCGCATCTACCTCGAGCTGGAGCAGCGGATCAAGATCTTCGTCAGCCTGCCCCTCGAATCCCTCGACCGCATGTCGCTCCAGGACCGCCTGGAGAAGATCGGCAAGGACCCCGAAGCCCAGGCGTCGGGCTCCTAGCCCCCACGCACAGCAGCGTCACCCCCCTCGGGCATCCCGGTTGTTCTCAATGCCGGGGGCGCGCCGGCCGTTTACTTTGCGACCGGCCAGCCACTATCCTGACGAGTCGCACCCTTGCTCCCCCGAGGGGGCGACAGGTGCTCCCCTGAACGAGCTCCGAGGCGACGACCACGGGCACCAGAGAGGTTTCATGCTGACTTCGGAATCCCGGTCCTGTCGCCGCGTCCCGGCGCTCGGCCTCGGCCTGGGCGTGGGCCTGGGTCTGGGCGTCTGGATGCTCCTCGGTCTCGGAGTCCTGCTCCAGGCCTCCCCGGCGTCGGCCCAGTGCCAGGCGAACGGTCTCGACCCGACCCTCATCGAGTGCACCGGCACCGACCCCGACGGCTTCGACGCCGGCGTCGCCGACGACCTCGAGGTGCAGGTCCAGGCCGACAGCCGGGTGGAGAACGGCTCCCTGGACGGCGTGTCGTCGATCCGGGTGAACGACACCTCGACCGTGCTCGTGGACGAGACCGCGACCGTGCGCGCCGGGGGAACCGGCAGCACCGCCATCCAGGCGGGGGCCGGCGCGGAGGTCGGGCACTTCGGGACGATCTCGGTCTTCAGCGACCAGGGCAAAGGCGTTTCGATCGGGACCGACGGCTCGGTCTCGCTCAGCGACACCGCGTCGATCGTCATCACCGGGGACGACGCCGTGGGCATCGAGGCCGGCGAGGACAGCTCCATCACCAACGGCGGGCTCATCGAGATCCGCGGCGTGGACGGCACGGGCATCGCGGTCGCCGACGACGGCGGGGCCGTCGTCAACAACGGCTCGATCAAGATCCTCGACGACGGCGCGGTCGGTATCCTGGCCGGGGACGACACCGGCCTGGTCACCAACAACGGAAACATCCGGGTGGACGGCGCCAACGCGACCGGCATCCGCATTGGCTCGGGTGACGGGTCGACCGCCACCTTCGAGATCATCAACGCGGGGACGATCCAGGCCACCGGAAATACCGCGATCGGCATCGATGCCGGGGCCGATACCGTCATCGACAACCGGGGCACGGTGACCGGCGGATTCGGCAACGGCACCGCCATTCGCTTCTCGTCGGGAACGAACCTGCTGTTCAACGAGTCGGGCGGAATCGTCGACGGGAGCACCAGCGGGGTGGCCGTCCGCGGCGGAAGCGGCGACGACACGGTGCTCAACGTGGGCCGCATCGAGGGAGACATCCTCTTCGGCGGCGGCAACGACGTCTACAACGCCGTGCAGGCGGGCAACCTCTTCGGCGACCTGGACGGCGGGCTCGGCGACGACCTGATCGTGCTGGGAAACTCCAGCCTGCAGCCCGGGGACGTCGACGGGAGCCTCGATCTCGACGACGTCGCCAACTTCGAGCAGCTCGAGCTGACGAGCGGGCGCTGGTTCGTCTCGGGCAGCGGCACGTTCACGACCGCGACCCCCGGCGTCGACAACGGAGTGCTCGTCACCGGCGGCATCTTCGCGCCCGACGGCATCGTGTCGATCACCGGCGACTACCTCCAGGGCGCCGGCACCGGCTTCCAGGTCGGCCTCGAAGCCGACGGAACCAGCGACCGCCTCGACCTCGACGGCATCTTCACCATCGAAGACGACACCCAGCTCACCTTCACCGGCACGGGGAGCCTGAGCGGCGCGCAGACCTGGACCATCATCAACGCCACCGGCGGGGTGGTGGGCGAGTTCAGCAACATCACGGGCTCGAGCTTCGTGTCCGCCGGCGTCTTCTACGGCGCGACCTCGGTGCAGGTGCGGGCGCGCCGCATCTCCTACACCGCCGCGGCCGACACCTCGAACCAGTACGAGACCGCGCGGTACCTCGACGACATCGTCGCCGGCGATCCCCAGGGCGACATGAAGGACATCATCGAGCAGCTCGACGCCCTCAGCTTCGACCAGTTCGACGACGCCGCCGACGAGATGCATCCGGAGATCTACGACGCCCACAGCCACGCCGGGCTGCTCCACGGGCGCGCCTTCACCGACATCCTGCGCGAGGACCGGCCCGCCTGCGACACCCGGGAGTACGCCTTCCACCGCGAGACCCGCCGGACCCTCGAGCCCTGCAGCCCGCGCGGCCTGGCGCCCTGGGCGCGGGCGATCGGCATCTACTCCGATCGCGACGGCTCGAACGGCCACACGCGCTACGACGTGATGGGCGGAGGCGCGGCCGCCGGCCTCGACTGGCGCAAGGGCGACCACCTCACGGCCTCGGGCGGCCTGGCCGTCATCCGCAGCGGCATCGACTACCGCGGCCTCGGCAACGGCTCGCTCATCAGCCTCGAGCTCGGCGCCCAGGCCGGCTGGGAGGGCCCGTGGCTGCGGGCCGGTGCGGGCGTTGCCTACGGCCACGGCTGGCACGAGACCCGGCGCCAGATCGACACCCTCCAGCGCAACGCCAACAGCGACCACCAGAGCGACCGGGTCTCGGTGACCGGCGAGGTCGGCGTGCCCATCCCGCTGGGCCCGGTCGTCGTCGAGCCCGGCGCCCGCTTCGACTACGCGTACTTCATCGAGGAGGACGCCGACGAAGACGGCGCCAACTCGATCAACCTCCAGGTGGACGAGCGCGAGGAGTCGGTCTTCTCCACCTCCCCCGGCGTCGCCGTGAGCTCCGAGTTCCTGAAGCGCGGCTACTGGACGTGGTGGACCGAGTGGATGGATGGAACCTGGCGCCCCGAGGCCCACCTCCGCTATCGCCGCACCTGGGTGGGAGCCGACCGCGAGGTCAAGGCCGGCTTCGAGGGCGCGCCGGCGGGCACCGGCAAGTTCGAGGTGGACGCCAACCAGGCCGACTGGGGCATCGAGTTCGGCGCCCGCTTGGGCTTCCAGCCCATCGAGTCGAGGGCGACCGTGGGGCTGTCCTACGTGTCGTTCACCGGCGACGACACCTGGATCCACCGCGGCAGCCTCGACGTGCGCATCCCGCTGAACTGAGGCGCCTCCCCCGACGCGCCGGGCCGCCGGCTCGGCCGCCGCCGCAGGCCCTGCCAGGCCCCCGCGACCACCAGGCCCGCGCTACCAGATGGGCGCCGGCGGAGCGACGCCGGCCGCGTAGAGCGCGAAGAGCGCGGCGAACGCGAAGCCCACGAACCCCAGCAGCGCCAGGGCGCCGGCCGCGCCCGTGGAAGCCGCCCCCGACGCGCTTCCTTGCGCGGGTCTCCAGTCGCGGAGGAACGCGGCGGCGGCCGCGAGCCCCAGCCCGATGCCCGTCACCGCATCGATCACGTAGTGCTGCTTCACCATCAGGACACACAGCGCGAGCGCCGCGAGCCACGCGAACGCCGCGGCGCCCACGGCGCGGCCGGTGCGCGCCACCGCGAGGCTGCCTGTGGTGGCGAGAGCCAGGTGGAGCGAGGGAAAGCAGTTGCGCGGCGGATCGAGGGCGTAGAGCAGGTGGATGCCCCACCCGAGGTAGGTCTGCGTGGACACCGTGTCGAGCGGCACCCGCAGGTCGGCCGAGCCCACGGGCCAGAGGACGAAGCACGCGCCGCAGACCAGGATGCACACGGCGTAGCCCAGCCAGGTGCGCCGGAAGAGGTCCGGGTCGCGAACGAGGAACAGCGGGCCCAGGAGCAGCGGGTAGGCGGAGCCGTAGACGACGACCGCCAGGGGGTGGAAGGGGATGGCGGCATCCAGGGCGCCCCCCAGAGACCGGCCTTCCACGGGGCGCAGCCCCGCGGCGAAGTAGACCACCCCGTAGAGGCCGACGAGCAGGGCCGAGGCGGCGACGCGATGGCCCAGGCGGGCGAGGGACGGTCCGGGGATCGGGTCGATGGTCCGCTCCCTCAGACCAGGCGCTTGGGGGTGACGAAGTGCTCGAGGCTGGCGCTGCCCGGGCGCAGCCCGGACCAGCCCGCCGGGCCGATGTGGAGAACGGCCAGCCCCGCGGTGGGGAACTTGCGCACCATCCGGTCGAGGTCGTCGGTGGCCCCGCGGCCGGCGATGTTCTCGGCCAGATCCGCGATGCCCGGGTTGTGGCCCACCAGCAGGACGCCCTCGGCTGCCTCCGGAAGTCGGCGCAGGCGCTCGAGCAGGGCCTGCCCGGTGGCCAGGTAGAGGGAGGGCTCGAGGGTCGGCTCCGGCAGCTCGACGAGCCGACCGACCCGTTCGACGGTCTGGGTGGCGCGCAGGGCGGTCGAGCACAGGACCCGGTCGACCCGGATCCGGGACTGGGCCAGGTACGCTCCGATGATCGCGGCGGCGCGCTCGCCCCGTTCGTCCAGGGGGCGCAGGTGGTCGTCGAGGGTCTCGTCGTTCCAGCTCGACTTGGCGTGGCGCAGCAGGAGGAGCCTTCTCACTTCGTCGCACTCCTTGTGCACCGTGTGCACCTTGCCCTTGTGCACCTTGCGCCCAGGCAGGTCCGCGCAGCCCGCCCGTCCGCAGCGCTGCGAAGCCGCGGCTCGCCTTTGCCCGTATCCGTGTCCGCCGCTGGGGATGCTCCGCGAGGGGGCGTCCCGGCGCAACTCCCCGGTCTCCGGCTCCGCCCCGGCGGCGCCCCGCCTGCGGGGTTATCATGGCCTCCGCTCCGTTCCACCCTCGGGAAGCGAGGGATCGTGACGGCGCGGCGCGAGGCATCCACCCCGCGCCGGCCTCGTCGAGCTTCCCCGGCTGAGCCGACTCGCAGGGCGGTTCGAGGAGGGGCTTCCCCCGGCAGGGGCCCGCCGATAGGAGACCCGGACCGGATGGGAGAACGATTCCTCGGCGGCCCCGAGCCCGTCTACGACCGGGTGGTCTCGGGCTACCAGACCTTCCACTCGCCCCAGCCCTTCGAGCTCGAGTGGGGAGGGGTGCTGCCCGAGCTGAGCCTCGCCTACGAGACCTGGGGCCAGCTGTCGCCCGCGCGCGACAACGCGGTGCTGCTGCACACGGGTCTGTCCGCCTCCTCCCACGCGCGCAGCCACGTTCGCAACCCCCACCCGGGCTGGTGGGAGGATTTCATCGGTCCCGACGCCGCCATCGACACCGACGAGTACTTCGTCGTCTGCTCGAACCTGCTGGGCGGCTGCTACGGCAGCACGGGGCCCACCACGACCAACCCCACGACCGGGCATCCCTACGGCAGCGACTTCCCCATCGTCACCGTCGACGACATGGTCCGGGCCCAGCTGCTGCTCCTCGACCACCTCGGCATCGACGTCCTGCACGCGGCGATCGGGGCCTCCCTGGGAGGCATGCAGTCGCTGTCGCTGGCGGCCCTGGCGCCCGAGCGCACGCGCTCGCTGGTGAGCATCTCGGCCGCCGCCTTCTCCCATCCCCAGGCCATCGCCCTGCGCTTCGCCCAGCGCCAGGCGGTGATGACCGATCCCGAGTGGTACGGCGGCCACTACTACGGCCGCAGCTTCCCGTACCGCGGTCAGAAGCTGGCCCGGGAGATCGGCACCATCACCTACCGTTCCGGGCCCGAGTGGGAGGAGCGCTTCGCCCGCGAGCGCTTCGGCGAGGGGCCGCCGCGCCTGGAGGCGGACTTCCAGGTGGAGCACTACCTCGTGCACCAGGGCGAGAAGTTCTGCCTGCAGTACGATGCGAACTCCTATCTCTACATCTCGAAGGCCATGGACCTGTTCGACCTCACCGCCGACGCCGGCGACGGCGCCCCGATCGGGCGCATCCGCTGTCCGGCGCTCGTGGTCGGCGTGACCTCGGACCTGCTCTTCCCGGTGTGGCAGCAGCGCGAGCTGGCCCAGGACCTCGAGAGCAACGGATGCGACGTGACCTACCTGGAGATCGATGCTCCGTACGGTCACGACACCTTCCTCATCGAAAAGGAAAGCGTGGGGGGCGCCGTGCGGCGCCACCTCGCCGCAACCACGAAAGGCGAGTGAGCAGAGATGGCATATGAAGCGGAGCGAGAGGTGGCCGTGGCGGCGGTGGAGCGCGCGAGTCGGCTCTGCCGGCGCGTCCAGGCGAACCTCGTTTCCCAGGCGTCCATGGACAAGAAGGACAAGTCTCCGGTGACCGTGGCCGACTTCGGCGCCCAGGCGGTGGTGACCCACGCGCTGGTGGGCGCCTTCCCGGACCTCCCCATGGTGGGCGAGGAGGACGCCTCGGAGCTGCGCGAGTCCGAGAACGCCGAGCTGCGCCAGCGGGTCGAGCAGAGCGTGTGCGAGACGGACCCGGGCATCGACCGCGGGCAGGTGCTCGACCTCATCGACTACGGCGTCCACGCGGGCGGCGGCAGCGGCCGCCACTGGACCCTCGATCCCATCGACGGCACCAAGGGCTTCCTGCGCCGCGATCAGTACGCGGTGGCGCTGGGCCTCATCGAGGATGGCGAGGTGGTGCTCGGTGTCCTCGGCTGCCCGAACCTGCCGCTGCGCGCCGACGATCCCGAAGGCGCCCGCGGCTGTCTGTTCGTGGCCGCGAAGGGGCAGGGGACGTTCATGCGGCCCCTGGACGGCGGCGACGAGACGCCGGCCCGGGTGACCGACGTGACCGACCCGTCGAAGGCCTCGTTCTGCGAGTCGGTGGAGAAGGCGCACAGCTCCCAGTCCGACTCGGCCCGGGTCGCCGAGAAGCTGGGGATCAGCGTCCCGCCCTACCGCATCGACAGCCAGTGCAAGTACGCCGCGGTGGCCCGCGGCGACGCGTCGATCTATCTCCGCCTGCCCACGAAGAAGGGCTACGAGGAGAAGATCTGGGACCACGCGGCGGGCTCCATCGTGATCCGCGAGGCGGGCGGCCGGGTGACCGACGTGCGCGGCGCGGACCTCGACTTCTCCCTGGGTCGCACCCTGCGCGACAACCTCGGCGTCATCGTCACCAACGGCGCGGTCCACGACCCGGTGGTCGCGGCGGTGGGCGAGGTGCTGGGCCTCTAGTCACGAGCTCGCCCTGGGCGCCGGAGCCCAGGGCGAGCGCCGCGACGAGTTCTCCGACTTCCCTGCCGAGCAGGGAAGCCCCCAACATGACGCCAGCTTACCTGTGTAGGCCGTGATCCGCGGGGGACGAGCTCCGGGGCGTTGCCGAGGGGCCGGAGAGCCCCGCCCGACGCCCGCCTCGCCCCGCCACGAGGGTCGCCTTACACTTCGTCTCGACAGTCGACGATCCACCGGTTTCCGCGGAGGGCCCGACGATGACTCGCGACGCTTCTTCCGACTCCGACTCCGGCTCCGACCCCGAAGGCGACCGCACGAACCCGGGCCGGCCCGATGCGCCGGGTGGGTTCCTGGGCCCGCTGGCGCTCGGGGCGTGGGCGACGTTCGTCGTGCTCGCCCTGCTGCTGGCCGGCCCCTACCTCGGCCAGCTGATCGAGGGCGTCGACTTCTCGCTGATGACGAAGGTGCCCCTCGCGCTCATGGCCGGGTCGGCGCTGGCGGCGATGGTCTGCACGGTCCTGTGGGCGCGCGCTCCGTCGCCCGACGGCACCGCCGCGTCGGGCAGGCGCCGCTTCCTCGCCGGGGGAGCCGGCATCGTCGGGGGGCTCGCCGCCGGAGGCGCGGCGGCCTTCGCGCGCATCGCCGGCTGGGCCACCACCACCGGGCCCAGCATCGGGGTGGGGACGCCCGTGGCGGCGCCGAGCGTTCGACCCGAGTGGTCCGGCGCCCGCGTGAACGACTACCGCACGCTCGGTCGCACCGGGTTCGCGGTCTCGGACATCTCCCTCGGCTCGTCGAAGATCCGCGGCGAGGTGGGCGAGAAGGTGGCGCGGCTCGCCATCGAGCGCGGCGTCAACTACTTCGACACCGCGCCCGACTACTCCGAGGCCGGCTCGGAGCTGGCGTTGGGAAGGGCGATGAAGGGCCACCGGGACAAGATGTTCCTGGCCACCAAGTTCTGCACGCCCCACGGCCACCTGCCCGAAGGCTCGCGTCCCGAGGACTACATCGCGGCCGTCGAGGGGAGCCTCGGCCGGCTGCAGACCGACTACGTGGACCTGGTGCACATCCACGCCTGCGATTCGCTGGGCCGGCTCCTGGACCCCAACGTCCACGAAGCCTTCGAGCGTCTGAAGGAGCAGGGCAAGGCGCGCTTCCTCGGCTTCTCCTCCCACACGCCGAAGCTGGAGTCGGTGGCCGACGCCGCCCTGGCCGACGGGCGCTTCGACGTGATGATGCTCGCCTACCACCACGGCGCGTGGCCGCGGCTGGGCGAGATCGCCCGGCGCGCGGCGGAGCAGGGCGTGGGCGTGGTGGCGATGAAGACGCTGAAGGGCGCGCGCCACCGCGGGCTGTTGGAGGACCGCGACGAGTCGGACTCCTACACCCAGGCGGCCTTCAAGTGGGTGCTCGCGAACCCCGACGTCTCGTGCCTGGTGATCTCGTTCCGGGAGCTCGCCAACGTCGACGAGTACCTCTACGCGTCGGGCCGGCGCCCCGGGGCCGCCGACCTGGCCCTGCTGGAGAAGTACGACCGCGCCATCGAGGGCAAGCACTGCTACCCCCACTGCGGGGCCTGCCTCGACAGCTGTCCCCACGGCGTCCCCATCGACGACGTGCTCCGCCACCGGATGTACTTCGAGTCGTACGGCGAGCAGAAGGAGGCCATGCGCCTCTACGCGCGGCTCGAGCGGGACGCCTCGGTGTGCGCGAGCTGCCCGGCCCCCTGCGCGGCGGCCTGTCCCCACGGTGTGCCGATCCCCGAGGCCACCCGCGAGGCCCACGACCTGCTGAGGTCCGTCGTCTAGGAGCTGTGCACCCGGCGGCAGCGGCGCCACGCCAGGATTCCCGCGAGCGCCCCAGCGAGCTCGGCCCCCAGGCCGCAGTAGACGAAGCGCTCGCTGTGGCCGTAGGGCTTCACGCACTCGGGGTCGTCGGGCCAGTCGGTGAGGCCGTCGCCGTCGTCGTCCTCGCCGTTGGCGCAGACCGGCGATTCGGTGATGCCCAGCCCTTCGCTGCAGCCCGAGTCGTCGCCGTCGATCCAGCCGTCCCGGTCGGCGTCCACGCCGTCGCCGCAGGGCGCGCCGGCCACGATGCGCACCTCCACCGGGCGGCTGCGGGCGCCGTGGATGTCGGTCACGACGAGGCTCACCCGATAGGGTCCCGGCTGGTCGACGGTCAGCCGGGGATGCCAGCTCGAGGTGTCCGAGAGCGTCCAGGCGCCCCGGGCCGGCGCGGACACCAGCTCCCAGCGAGGCGTGAGCGCGTCCCCGTCGGCGTCGCAGCTCGCCGTGCCGTCCAGCTCGAGCTGCGTGCCCGGCAGCACCAGGTGCTGGTCCGGGCCCGGGTCGGCGGCGGGGCGCGCGTTGCCCGCGGCGGCCTCGAGGCTGAAGCGCCGGTCCCGGCCGAGCCGGACCCGCGGCGGCTGGCCCGCCAGCGTCGACAGCGCGCAGGCGCCGTGGGCGGTGGCCGGCGTGAAGTCCAGGCCGTGGACGTCCACCTCCCCGGAGCCGCCCTCGGCCACCCCGTCCGCCCGGCCCGGCGACAGCGCGATGCCGATCCGCCCCGGCAGGGCGCGGTCGAAGTAGGTGACCCCGTCGTAGGCGAGTCGCGTGGCGCCTTCGGACCAGGCGAGCCGGAGCCGGCCGTCCGAGGTCGCGTCGAAGAGCGCGAGGTGCCCGTCGCTCTCGGCCGTGGCGAGGCCGCTCGCGGCGCTCGGCACCTGGAGCGCCGCGCCCGTTGCCGCGCGGTGCCAGGCCAGGACGCGGCGGTCGCCGGCCGGGTCGTCCAGCGACAGGGCCGCTGCGCCCGCGATGTCCGGCTGGGAGATCGACGGCGCCGCGTCGGCGCTGCGGCTCGGGTAGGCCAGCATCAGGCTGCGCAGGCTCTCGCCGCGGGCGGTGGTCTTCAGCACCACGTGGGTGAGCGCGCGCCCGTACTGCTCTTCGTGGACCTCCAGCCCGGTCTCCACGGTCGGGATGGCGTCGGCCACCGCCACGGCGCCGTCCAGTCGGGCGACGCTGCGCGTCCAGCGGCCGCCGGGCGGAGTCAGCGCGAACGTGCCGTCGACGGCGCCTCCGTCCTCTGCGGCCCCCCCGCCGTTGCCGTGGATCAGCCAGGTGAAGTCGTGGGCCTCGGCGTCGCGGGAGTCCACCGCGTCGGCGGCGACCAGGTAGCGATGGTCGGGGAACAGGAAGCGCCGCTCGATCCGCGGCGCGGTCGTGTAGCCCTCGTACCCCTTGCCGTAGCTCGACGTCACGCGCACGGCGTCGAGGAAGTCGCCGTCCAACGGGTCGCTCATCCGGGCGTGGCCGTCGGCCGGAGGGCGGGGGGTCGGGTCGGCTCCCCACGCCAGCGAGGCGCCCAGGATCTCGACCGGTCCGGACCCGTCCACCAGGATGATGTTGTGGTGCTGCGGCTTGTTGACCGCGTCGTGCTCGCCGAACGACAGGTAGCCGGGGTCGATGGCCAGGCGCTGCCCGAAGGCGTGGAGGATGAAGGAGCCGGGATCCGGGTGCTCGTGGGACTCGGGCACCACGGGCGCGCCGTAGCGGTCGGTCCCCAGCTCGCTGGCGGTGTCGGCCTCGGCCAGCACCACCGCCATCACCGCGTCGTTCTCCCAGCTGCTCTTGAGGATGGCGTTGCCTCCCTCCTCGTAGAACACGGTGGGGGGAGTGGTCGGCGGCGCGGGCACCAGGGACGGGTCGAACGATGCGATCACGTCGGGGCCCATGTCGATGTTGCCGTCGGTGTCGTAGGGCGTGGGCGCGTTGGCGAAGCGCCAGGCGAAGGCCGCGGCGTCGCGAGGGAGCGCCGGCGCGGCGCCGAAGAAGTGCGAGCGAGTGGGGTTGCCGTCGTCGATGTGCACCAGCGAGCCGTCGGGGAAGGTCATGTCGAGCATCCAGCGATGGCTGCGCAGGAAGAGGGGATGGGTCCAGAAGCTCGGGACGCTGAAGCCGTCGCTGGTGGGCCAGTCCACGTCGCCCACGGCGTTGTGCCAGGCGCGGGCGAAGGGGAGGAGGTTCTGGCTGGAGTAGCGCCAGTAGAAAGGCCCCTCTGCGTAGGCGCCGTCGCCGGTCATCAGGGCGTGGCGGATGATCTTGTCCACGAGATCCAGGCCGTAGGGCAGCCACAGCGCCGGGTCGCGTACGCCGTTCGGGTCGCTGCCCGGGGCGGGGGTGTGCTCGGCCAGGGCCAGCGCCGCCACCACGAAGGACGCGCCCACCTTGGAGCGGTGATTGTTCTGGTGGAGCTCGGGAAAGGTCAGCGCCGTCTCGGGCACCGTGTAGTCGAGATACAGCCCGCTCGTCAGGTCGACCAGGTTCTCGACGATGGCGGCCTCGTCCCCCTCGAAGTCGTAGCCCGCGCCGGCCAGGGCGTCGTAGGCCGTCGTGTACATGATGATCTCTTCGGAGGTCGTGATGTCCCGGTCCCAGCCGCCCCAGGGTCCGAAGTCGCCGATCCGGCTCACCGTGTACATGTTGAGCAGCAGCTCGCGCACCCGGTCGCCCGCGGCCTTGCGCGCCGCGGCGTCGGGGAAGGGCACGACCTGCCCGGCCGCCCACGTGCGGTCGACGGCGTAGAGGAAGGCCAGGTCCTTGGCCGCCCGCGCCTTCTGCCGCTCGCGGCCCTTCTCGTGGTCGTCGAGGGGCACGCCCTCCGCCGCGGCGATGCGCTGCTCCATGGCGTCGAGCACGGTCGCGATGGTCGGGGGCAGGGGATCCATGTCCAGTACGGCCTGCACGTCGGCGAGCTGGCCGGGGCGGAAGAGGATGCGCGGGCGCGTCAGGTCGACGCCGTCCGGCGGCACCCAGGCCGCCCGGGCGCCCGGCGCCGCCAGCACCAGGGCGGCGAGCCCGAGCACGAGGGCGGGGGGCCGGGCGCGTCGGCGGTGGGCGGTCGTTCGGTGTCGGGGGGGCAGGGAGGGCGAAGTGGCGAGCAAGGGGAGCATCCGCGCTTGGAGGGGGTGTTCTGCCCCAATCTACCACAGCGCGGCTTGCGGCCGAGGGCTCCGGGGCGCACGGGCAGACACCTGAGACGCGCAGGAGGTTCGCCGCGGCCGCCGTGGCGGCGTCAGGGCTTCTTGGAGCGTCTCCGGGGTGCGCTCATCGCGTGGCTCTGCTCCACGATCTCGCGGATGCGCTTCCAGGCGAGGCGCTTGTCCAGGCGCACCCCCACCCAGCCCCGCGCCCCCACGTAGGGCGGAACGAAGAAGCGGGCCGGATCCGAGTCGAGGAGAACGTCGCGACCCTCCCGGGTGGCGTTGCACCAGAGGGCCACGTGGCCGCTTCCGTGGTGGTCGTCCATGTACATCGCGAACATCTTGCCGCCCACGCGGAAGGTGGGGCCGCCCCAGGCCTCCTTCTCCGTGGTGTCCGGCAGGCCGAGGCACAGCTTGCGCGTCTTCTCCAGGAGGTCGGGTCGGGTGACGACGCGCCGGGGGTGGGCCATGGGGGGATTCTATCAGCTGGTGCTCGGCCGCTGACCGTCGTCCCGGACCGGCCGCCTATCGGCCCTCGCCGACCCGGGGTGCGAGGATCGCGGCCAGCCGCGTTCCCACCGCGGCGTGGCCCGCCGGCGCCAGGTGGATGGCGTCGAGGAGGCGGTCGTCCGGGGGCACGGCGGCGACCGCGTCGGCCACCGGGTGGAGCCGCAGACCGCGGTGCGCCGCCACCTCGCGCAGGGCGGTCCGGACCGCCTCGTCGCGCCCGTCGCGGAGGTGCCGCCCGATCTGCCAGCGCGACGTCTCGTCGAGCAGGATCACGCTGCGGCCCAGCGACCGCTCGCGCTCGATCAGCTCGCCGAGGGTCCGACGGATGCGGTCCAGGTTGCCCGGCTTGGGCAGGAAGTACTTGAGCCACGCCAGGTGGAGCGGGCTGCGCCAGAGCGCGCAGGCGGTCGCTCCGGCGAGGGTGTGCTCGCAGCCTCGCGGCCGCGGTCCGTGCAGGCTGAATCCGGCGTTGTTCAGCACCGACGCGACGACGATGCCGCGCACGGGAAGCCGGTCGCCCAGGCCGCGCAGGAAGGTGTCGATCTGGCCCAGGTTCCAGGCCGGAGCCGCCGCGTTGCGCAGGCGTACGCGATGGCCGGCGGCGCGCAGGCGGCGTTCGGCCTGTGCGGTGAAGGTGTGGGCCGGGTCGACCTCGACGCCGTACGCGACCGAACCGCCGACCACCCACCACGTCTCCGGCCCGTCGTCGTCGAGGGCGGCGAGGGGCTCCTCGCGCGTCGCCAGGGCCTGGTGCGGCGCCACCGGGTTCCACAGGGCCGGGTCGACCCAGAGCTCGGCTTCCCCTGTCGTCCCGGGCAGGGCGCGCGAAGACCCAGCCACGCGGACGGGGTGGGGCACGAGGACGCCCCACGCGGCGACGAGCGCCGCACACCCCGCGACGGCCAGCCGATGGCGCGCGCCGCCGCGCAGCGCCAAGGCCGCCATGGACGCCGCCAGCGCGACGCAGACGCCGATGGCCAGCAGGTCGAGCCTCGGGTCGAGGGCCCACGGCGCGAGCCCGCTCAGCAGGACGAGGCCCGCGCTCGGAGCCAGGAGCAGCAGCCCGCGGCGTCGGCCCCGCCGCCTCGCCAGGGCCAGGAGCGCTCCGGCGGTGAGGACTCCGCCGACGATCGGCGTCCAGGGAGCCTGGTGTCGGACCGTGAACGGAGCGCAGCCCCGGAGCCGGGTCCGCCAGCCGGCGCCCAGCGCGACGCGCTGGCTCACCCGGAGCGAGCCTGACGCCTCGCCGCACGCTGCCACCGACGACCCCGAGGCGAAGCAGATGCGGCGGCCCCGTCGCATCCAGCGAATCGGCTCTGCCAACGTCACCGCGCGGGCGTAGGGTCCCACCGGGTGGAGCAGCACGACCTCGGCCGGGGCCGCGGGGTCCGAGGGGACCAGCAGCGACACGCCGTGCGTGCGCGGGTCGGGGCCGACCTCCGGGAGGCCCGATGCGCTGAAGCGGATCTCGAGCGGGCCCTGGCCGCGGCTCTCGAGGTCGAGCTCCTGGCAGGTCCGGTCCGGCAGCTCGCTCGCGCCGGAGCGGACCCAGGCGGGATCCGCAGCCGCAGCGAGGGGCGCGGCGAGCGCGCTCGCGAAGACGACGAGACGCAGCAGCCGACGCCTCGCGCGCCCGGATCCCGCGCGCCTACCCGACCGGATCGGAGCTCCCCGGGGCCCGGCTGGGCAGACGGATCTCCTCCACCAGGTCCTGGACCTTCTGGGGCGGAGGAGGCGTCACACGGCTCACCGCGAGGGTGACGGCGAAGTTGAGGAGCATGCCCACGCTGCCGATGCCCTCGGGACTGATGCCCAGCCACCAGTCCTCGGGCCCGCCCCGACCCAGGATCTTGAACCACACGATGTAGGTCGCGGTGAACGCGATGCCCAGCACCATGCCCGCGATGGCGCCCTCCCGGGTGACCCGCTTGCTGAAGACCCCCAGCACGAGCACCGGAAAGAAGCTCGCGGCGGCCAGCCCGAAGGCGAACGCGACGGTGGCGGCCACGTAGTCCGGTGGGTGGATGCCGAAGTAGCCCGCCACCAGGACCGCGCCCCCGGCCGAGAGCCGCGCCACGAAGAGCTCGCGGCCCTCGGTCATCTCCTGGTCGAAGATCGACTTCACCAGGTCGTGGGAGATGGACGACGAGATCACCAGCAAGAGCCCCGCCGCGGTGGAGAGCGCGGCCGCCAGGCCGCCCGCCGCCACCAGGGCGACCACCCAGGCCGGCAGCTGCGCGATCTCCGGGTTCGCCAGCACCATGATGTCGCGGTCGATCTCGAGCTCGCGGGTCGCCGGGTCCTCGCCGTACTGGATGCGACCGTCGCCGTTGCGGTCGTCGAAGGCGATGAGGCCCGTGGTCTCCCAGCTGCGGAACCACTGGGGCGCCTCGGCGTAGGGCCGCTCGTGGAGCGTCTGGATGAGGTTCACCCGGGCGAAGGCGGCCACCGCCGGCGCGGTGGTGTAGAGGATCGCGATGAAGGAGAGCGCCCAGAGCGCGCTCCAGCGCGCCAGCCGCGCGGTGCGGACCGTGTAGAAGCGGATGATCACGTGGGGCAGGCCCGCCGTCCCCACCATGAGCGCCAGGGTCACGGCGGCGACGTCGATCATCGGGCGTTTGCCCGCGATGAAGGCGCCGGTGTACTCGGGCAGGCCCAGGTCCCGGTGGATCTGGTCGATCGCCTCCAGCAGGAAGGTGCCGGCGTACTGGCCCTCGACCACCGCCCCGCCGAACCCGAGCTGGGGGATCGGCTGGCCCGTCATCTTGAGCGAGATCGCCACCGCGGGGATCAGGTAGGCGACGATCAGCACGCAGTACTGCGCCACCTGGGTGTAGGTGATGCCGCGCATGCCGCCGAGGGTGGCGTACACGAACACCATGCCCACGCCGATGAAGACGCCGGTCTCGATGTCGACTTCGAGGAAGCGCGAGAACACCACGCCCACCCCGCGCATCTGGCCGGCGACGTAGGTGAAGGACACGAAGATGGCGCACACCACGGCGACGATGCGCGCGGCCTGGGAGTAGTAGCGGTCGCCCACGAACTCGGGGACGGTGAACTTCCCGTACTTGCGCAGGTAGGGAGCGAGCAGCAGGGCCAGCAGTACGTAGCCGCCGGTCCACCCGAGCAGGTAGATCGTTCCGTCGTAGCCCATGAAGGAGATCAGCCCGGCCATGGAGATGAACGACGCGGCGCTCATCCAATCGGCCCCGGTGGCCATGCCGTTGGCCACGGCGGGCACGCCCTGGCCCGCGACGTAGAAGCCCGCCGTGGTGCGCACCCGGCTCCAGATCGCGATGCCGATGTAGAGCGCGAACGTCGCCGCGACGATCACGTAGGTCCAGGTCTGGATGTCCATCTAGCGGGACTGCATCCGCCGCTCCAGGCGGTCCATCCACACGGCGTAGACCGCGATCAGGATCACGAAGATCACGATCGAGCCCTGCTGCCCGAACCAGAAGCCCAGCGGGAAGCCCTGCACCTGCACCGAGTTCAGCCACGGCACGGCGACGATGCCCAGCCCGAAGCCGGCGAAGGCCCAGATGGACACCAGGATGGTCAGGACGCGCAGGTTGGCGCGCCAGTAGGCGCGGGCGTCTGCGCGGGCCGCCCCGCCTGCGTCCGCGCCGCGACGCTCCACGGTCTCCGGTGCGTCGTCGTCTCGCTCGGCCACCGGCCCCTCCCCCCGTTCCGCTCGGGAGAGCCTACCACGGGAGCCAGGCGCTCAGGCGGCTCGCGGCCGGGACAGCGCGAGGGCGTTGTCCCGCATCACCATCCGCTTCTCGGCGTCGCTGAAGCCGTCGAGCTCGAGGACGTAGTCGCTCGGCACGGCCAGGCCCTCGGCGTGGGGGAAGTCGGAGCCCATGAGCATGTGGTCGGCGCCCACGAGCTCGCGCAGCAGGGGCACGTCGTCCTCGTGGAAGGGCGAGACCCAGACGTGGCGCTTGAAGGTCTCGACGGGGTCCTCGGCGAAGCTGCGCGGGTCCTGGCCGTGCACGCGGCGCAGGCTCTGGAGCAGCCACGGCACCCAGTTCGAGCCCTGCTCGATGCTGGCTACCCGCAGGTTTCCGTGGCGCGCGAACAGACCGTGGCAGATGAGCGCGGCCATGGTGTCGAAGGGCGCCCGGTTGCCCAGCATCACCGTCTTGAGCGGCGAGCCCTTGAACGCCTGGAGCCCGGCGCTCTCGCCCCAGTCGGCCATGTGTTTCTCGTAGCCGTTGTCGCCGCCGTGGTAGGCGAGGGTGATGCCCGCCTCGCCCAGCCGGGACCAGAAGGGGTCGAAGACCGGGTCCGCCGGCGAGCGCGTCCCGGTGTCGGTGACCACGGGCCCCGCCACCATGCAGACCGCCCGGCAACCGCGCTCGAGGGCCCACTCGAGCTCCGCCACCGCCTCGTCCACGTCGGAGAGCGTGATGTAGGGCGTCGCGAAGATGCGGTCGCGGTACTGGAAGCCCCAGTCCTCCTCCAGCCAGCGGTTGAAGGCGCGGAAGGCGGCGCGCTGGGCGGGCAGGTCGTCGCGCAGGGCCTCCTCCATGCCCACGCCCAGGGTCGGGAACATGAACGCCTTCTCGATGCCCTGCTCGTCCATCAGCGCCAGGCGGGCGTCGCGCTCCCGGTAGGCCGGAGAGATGGGCTCGAGCTCGCCGAAGAGTGTGCGCAGGTCGGCCGCCCCGGGGTTCTTGCCGCGAAAGAACTCGTCCAGGCAGCCCGGGCGCGCCACGGGGTCGAAGGTGGGGTTGGGGATGAAGCGGTTCAGCCTGCCGCCCACCAGCAGGCGGGTGCGCCCGCCCATCTCGGCCCACTGCATGCAGCGCTTCTCGAAGCCCGGCTCGAGGTGGCGAGTGAACGCGTCGAGGGACTCGTAGTAGTGGTTGTCGGCGTCGAAGCAGAGAAAGGGCAGGTCGGCCATGGCGGATCTCCCGGTGCGGAAAGGGACCGGTCGAGCCTACCCGATCGCCGCGGGGGATGGGCCGGCCCGGGCCGCGGTCCCGTTGGCGGTCCCGGTCCGCCAGTTGGAACGGCGTTCAGGCGCGGCGCCGGGAGTGGATCCACCGGGTCCAGCGCAGCCCGGCGCCGACCACGAGCAGCCCGGCGAAGGGCACGTAGAAGAGGTCGCCGCTCGCGACCCGGCCCAGGTAGCTCTGGAAGAAGATCAGCCAGATGTACCAGGAGCCCACGGTGTGGAGGAGCCGCCAGCGCGAGGCGCCCAGGCGCCGCACCGCTCCGTTCCAGGAGGTGGCGGCCATCGCGACCACGAAGACGTAGGCGAGCCCGCCGCCCACCAGGGTCGCGGCGTCCAGGCCCTTCACGAAGGGGTCCGGATACAGGGCGCCCAGGGCCACCAGGGCGGCGAGGTGACAGAGATGGGTGAACGCGAAGGACAGACCCAGCCAGCGCCGGTTCTTGAGCGCGTAGCGCGACCAGGCCGACGGCCAGAGGGCCTGGAGCGACGACGCCGAGAAGGCGGCCACGAACAGCAGCATGGCGCCCTTGGCCGTGTGGCGGACGACGAAGCGGACGCCCTCCTCGCTCGATCCCTCGAGCGCCAGGGTGCCCACGACCAGCAGAAGGTTGGCCAGCGCGACCAGCCCGAGCAGGGCCGGCCCCCGCGGCCCGCGGACTCCGATCGCGCTCGCGGCTCCCAGGGTGTCCGACGTCTCCGACATTCCGGTGCCTCCGTGGCGCGGGTGTCAGGGTAGCGTGTCGCCGCCGCTCGTCGGGGAGAGGACCACCACCGGGATGGGCCGGCGTGTGCGTCTCTCGTAGCGGGCATACACGGGATTGCGTTGCACGAGCCAGGGCCACAGGTCGGCTCGCTCCTCGCCCTCGGCGAGCCGCGCGCGAACATCGTGCCTCTCCGCGCCGACCTGGATGCGGGCGAGGGGCTGCGCCTCGAGGTTGAGCCACCAGGCGGGGTGCCGCTCCTGGCCGTTGTTCGAGCCGACGACGACCCATTCCCGGGGCTCGCCGCCTTCGCCGCCGCGGGCGAAGCAGGCGAGGGGCGTGGTGCGCGGCAGGCCGCTGCGCCGCCCGGTGGTGGTCAGCAGCAGCATCTCGATGCCCGCGAGCCGCGACATCCAGCGTCCGCCGGTCCGCTCGTAGACGGCCCGGTGGAGCCGTGAGAACCATCCCCAATCGGCCAAGCGCCCTGCCTCCGCGACGCAGGGTACCGCCCGCTGCTCTCCTCTGCCCTCGGGCGACGCGTGGTATGCTGCTCGGCCCGTTCCTTCCCGCGAGCCTGAGAGGTGAACCGTGAGCGACGCCGCCGAGCCCCGTGCCCAGATCCAAGGAACCTGCGATCCCCGGTTCGAGCGGGTGCGGGAGGCGTTCGCCGAGAACTTCCGGGAGCGGGACGAGGTGGGCGCGAGCGTCTCCCTGTTCCTGGACGGCGAGTGCGTGGTCGACCTCTGGGGCGGCTTCGCCGACCAGAAGCGCACCCGCCCCTGGACCCGGGACACCGTCGCCAACGTGTACTCGACCACCAAGGGCATGACCGCGCTGTGCGCGCTCATGCTGGTGGAGCGCGGCGAGCTCGATCTCGACCGTCCGGTCGCGGAGTACTGGCCGGAGTTCGCCGCCGCCGGCAAGGAGGCGGTGCCGGTGCGCTGGCTGCTCAGCCACCGCGCGGGGCTGCCCGCCGTGGGACCGCTGCTTCCGCCGGAGGCGCTCTTCGACTGGGACGCGATGGCCGAGGCGCTGGCCGGCCAGGCGCCCTGGTGGGACCCGGGTGAGGCGCACGGCTACCACGCGGTCACCTACGGCTGGCTGGTGGGCGAGGTCGTCCGGCGCATCACCGGCCGGAGCGTGGGGACGTTCTTCCGGGAGGAGGTCGCCGGCCCGCTCGACGCGGACTTCCACATCGGCCTGCCCGACGCCGAGCACGACCGGGCGGCCGAGATGAGCGCCATGGCCGCGCCGCCGTCGGACCGCGAGGGCGTCAACCTCATGGAGGCGTTCCTGAAGGATCCCGAAGGCATGCTCGCCCGGGCCTTCATGAATCCCCCTTCCATGGCCATGGGCCCCAACCACGCCGACTGGCGGCGCGCCGAGATCCCGGCCGCGAACGGTCACGGCAACGCGCGGTCGGTGGCCAGGGTGTACGGCGCGCTCGCCGCGGGCCGCGGCCCGGGCGGGGCTCCGCTTCTCGGCGCGGACACCCTCGAGCAGGCCGTCGAGGAGCAGTCCAACGGCCTGGACTCGGTGCTGCAGATCGATACCCGCATCGGGCTCGGCTTCATGCTGCCCCAGGAGCGCAAGGAGGCGCGCTTCGGTCCCGGCGGTCGCAGCTTCGGGCATCCCGGAGCGGGCGGATCCGTCGGCTGTGGCGATCCGGACGCCGGACTGGGCTTCGGCTACGTCATGAATCGCATGGGTCCGCACATCCTGCTCGACCCGCGCGCCGTGGCCCTCATCGAGGCGGCCTACGACTCGCTCGACTGAACGGCTTCGCGACCGGGCCCCGCCGGTCGCCGCGCGCATCCACACTGCGAAGGAGCTCCGATTCCATGAGTGATCTCGTCCTCAGCGAGAAGGAGGCCGGCGTCGCCACGCTGGTCCTCAACCGGCCGAAGGCCATGAACGCCCTCGACCTGCCCATGGCCCGGGCCCTGGCGGCGGCCCTCGATGCCGTCGCCGGCGATGCCGGGGTCCGGGTGGTGGTGCTGCGCGGCGAGGGCGCCTTCATGGCGGGCGGGGACGTGAAGTCGTTCCACGAGGCGGCGCAGCAGGGGCCCGCCCAGGTCCAGGCGGCGGTCCGCGAGCTGATCGAGACGGCCCACGGCGCCATCGCGACCATCGCCCGGATGCCGCAGCCGGTGATCGCCAGCGTGGCGGGCGCGGCCGCGGGCATCGGCTTCTCGCTGATGCTGGCCGCCGACCTGGCGATCGCGGCGGAGGGGACGCGCTTCACCCTGGCCTACTCGAAGATCGGCACCAGCCCCGACGGCAGCTCCACCTACACCCTGCCGCGACTGGTCGGCCCGAAGAAGGCGATGGAGATCGCGCTGCTCTCGGACATGTTCGGAACCGACGAGGCGTCGTCCCTGGGTCTGGTGAACCGTGTCGTGCCCGCCGACGATCTCGCCGCGGAGACCCGGGAGCTCGCCCAGCGCCTGGCCCAGGGCCCGTTCCACGCCCTGGGCCGCACCAAGGCGCTGCTCCGGGAGTCGCTGTCCAACGACCTGGCGACCCAGCTCGATCGCGAGAAGGAGAGCTTCGTCGACTGCGCCGGGACGGCCGACTTCAAGGAGGGCGTGGCGGCCTTCGCCGAGAAGCGCGCGCCGAAGTTCGGCTCCAGCTAGACTCGCGCGCGCCGGCCGCCGCCCGGAAGGCGAAGCTCGCCCCCCGCCTACAGGCCCGACAGGGAGGCGAGGGCGATGCCCCGCTCGCCGGCGACGCTGTAGAGGAGCCAGTCGCCGTCGTCGTCGCTGAAGAACGCCGGGTCGCGGAGCTGTCGGACCGGCTCCGGCACCTGGCCCCGGACCGAGGGCGCGAGGGCGAGCCCGGCGCCCTCCCACTCCGTCTGCGGCTCGAGCAGCGTGCGCGCTTCCCCCGCGGTCCAGTCCAGCCAGCCCGGTCCCAGGTCGATCTCCGCGTGGAGGACGCGTTCGGGCCGGTCGCCCACGCGCGTGAAGAAGAGGTGGGCGAGCCCGTCGCGCACCGCGACCGCGTGGTGGCGGGCGTCGTCGCCCAGGATCTGGGGTCCGCGTTCGAAGCCCCCGAGTCCATCCGAGGACCGGTAGAGGATTCCCGGCATCGCCAGGCCGTACCACGCACCGCCGTGGCGGAAGACGCGCAGGTAGGAAGGGGCGAGGATCTCCTGCCGCGCCTCGAAGTGGAGCCCGTCGCTCGAGAGCGCGAGCTTCGAGCGCTGGACGATCGGACGCGTCAGGTCGACGGCGTTGTCGTGGGGGTCCGGGGTGCCGTCGGGATGGACGACGACGCCGTGGAAGTAGAGGCGGATCTGGCGGTTGGCCTCGTCGACCACTACGTCCGGGGACGCCACGTGATCGATGCAGGTCGAATCGCCCACCGCCAGGACGCCGGTCTCCCGGACCTGCCAGGGGCCCTCGAGCCGATCGGCGTGGGCGAGCCGGATGAAGCCGCCGCGGTGGTGGGCGAAGTACAGGTAGTAGCGACCGAGCGGCTCCCGCACCCACGGCGGGACCCGGATCAGCGACGGACCGTTCACGTTGTCGCCGATGCCCGGGTGGTCGGGGTCGACCGAGACGATCGGTCCATCGCCGAGCCGGCGCGCACGCACCGCCTGGCGTTCGCGGATTCGCTCGCTCGGGGGGGCGCTCCGCCTCGACTCCCGCATGGAGAGAGGCTAGCCCGATCCATCCGGGAGCGAGTGCGGCTGCGCTAGGCTCTCGGCCGTCCGCCATCCAGACGTTCCCGAGAGCAGACGTTCCCGAGAGCAGATGTTCCCGAGAGCAGACGTTCCCGACAGCAGACGATCCCGGCGGACGAGTCCGAGGAGTGCACCCGTGAATCCCCTCCTGCGCGTTCTCAAGTACGGAATCGGCCCGGGCGCCAAGGAGCGCCGCAAGGCCGAGAAGGCCCGCAAGCGGAAGGAGGCCTTCGAGTCCGAGCTCTGGCAGCGGGAGGGCGGGCTGGCAAAGCGTCGCTACAGCGACTACGACGAGTACCTCGATCACCAGGCCCACAAGCTCGGGAACATCGAGGAGCGGCTGCGCGCCCGCGAGGCCGAGGACCTGGAGATCTTCACCGAGCGCTTCCGGACCTGCGAGGCCCTGGCGGGGGCGCGCAACGTCCTGTGCCTGGCGGCGCGCATCGGCACCGAGGTGCGGGCGCTGCTCGACCTCGGCTACTTCGCGGTGGGCATCGACCTCAACCCCGGCCAGGACAACCCCTACGTCGTGGCGGGCGACTTCCACGCCCTGGTCTTCCCCGACGCCTCGGTCGACGCGGTCTACACGAACTCCCTCGACCACGTATTCGACCTCGAGAAGGTCGTGGCCGAGGTGGTTCGCGTGCTTGCGCCGGGCGGGATCCTCATCACCGACGTGCTCGAGGGCTGGGCCGAGGGCTTCGTGGCCGGCGAGTACGAGGCGACCCACTGGGAGAAGGTGGAGCCCTTCGTCCAGCACCTGGCCGAGCTGGGCGGGCTCGAGCTGGTCTCGGTCCGCGACCCGGGCCGGATGCGCGAGAACGAGAAGCTGCGGGACCGGGTGCTCCAGGCGGTGCTCCGCAAGCCCGCGGCCTGAGCCGCCCGGGTCTTCCGCCCGCTACTCGTCGTGTTCGATGTTGATGGTGAGGGTGCGGCGCAGGACGTCGCTGCCGTGGGCCGTCATCGGGCGGACGCAGTGCAGCGAGTTGAAGGTCTTCACGAACAGGATGCACTGGTTCGGCTGGAACGCGTAGGTGTGCAGCGGCGCCACCTGGTCGAAGGGCAGCTGCCGGTTCTCCCAGTTGAACGATTCGCTCGCGTCGAGCGGGCGGCTGACCTCGGTGCCGCCGCCCCACTCGGGGTTCCATTCGCCCTCGCCCACCATCGACACCACGAGGGTCACTACCTTCTTGGGCGTGTCGGTATGGGGCATCACCAGGCCGCCGTCGGCCGGAAGCGCCGAGAACTCGAAGCGGGTGCGCAGGCGCAGGCGCTCCGAGGGGAGGCGTCCCCGGCGCAGGTCGCGCAGCGCGCGCCGGCTGCGCTTCACGAAGGTCCTCTGGCGCTCTCCCAGCCAGATGTCGATCCGGTGGTCGAGGAGCGCCCGCTCCACCGAGTCGACGAACGCCCGGCTCTTGATCCAGGCGTGGAGGTCCTTCCAGGGCGGGGTGGACGCCACGAAGTCGCGGTAGGCGCGCGGGTTCATGTGCTCGGCGAGTGAGTATTTGTGCCCCACCTTCGGCATCTGCTCGAAGAGCTCGATGGGCGGGTAGGTCGCCAGCAGCTGTGCGTAGAACGACTCGTCGAACACCGGGCGCACCACCGCGATCGGGTAGGGCTCGTAGCGGACCTGGAGGTTCTCGAAGTGGAACATCGGAGGTGGTCCTCCATCGCGGCCCGCACGTCTGGCGGGAGCCGGCGCAAAATAGCGACAGAGCCCCGACCCCGCAGCCCCATGGCCGCCGTCAGCGCGACTCCGCCTCCAGCATCAGGGTCGGGATCCCCAGGCTGCCGCTCCGCACGCTGAAGACCCGGCTGCCCGGGCGGCGGCCCTTGCGGACCTCGGACACGTCGAGGCCGGCGTCCAGCAGCCGCGCCCGCGCGGCATCGGCGTCGCCCACCCGGTACGACAGGCCCCACAGCCGATCGGTGTCACCCTCGACCGCGAACTCGGCCGGCGCCGGGCTCTCCGCCCCCGGCAGTCGCGCCGCGATCTCGACGGTCACGCCGCCCACGCGGAAGAAGAGCAGGCGCGCGCCCCACTGCGGGAACTCGCGATCCAGGGCGAGCCGCAGGCCCAGGCCCTGGCCGTAGAGCGCGCTGGTGGCGTCGGGGTCGGGAGACTGGATCACGGCGTGGTCGAGCGCACAGACCGCCGCGGCCGGCTCGCCGATGGCCGACGAGGGCGGCAGGATCTCGTCGGGCGACGTGCGCTCGACGCCGAACAGGACCACACCGCGCGTGTGGCTGAGGGGAAGGGGGACGCGACGCCAGGTCCGCCACGCGCCCGAGGCGGTGTCGCGCCCGAGGCCCTTCTCGACGGGGCCGGGCTCGAGCCCGGCCTCCCGCCAGGCCGCGTGGCATGCATCGGCGTCCTCGGTGCCGAACGCCAGTCCCAGCAGGCCCTCGCCCCTGGACCCGATCCACGCCTCCACGGCCCGCCCGATGCCTTCGCCGCCGCTGGGCGAGAGCAGCTCGAGGGTCGTGTTGTCCAGGCGGAAGAGGGTGTTCTCGGTCCCGGCGCCCGGATGCTCGCCCTGCCAGGAAGGGCTCCGGCCGAGCAGCTGCACGAGGCTGCGGGTCGCCTGCTCGAGGTCCCGAACGGCGATGAGGACGTGGTCGAGGTCGCGAAGCATGCGCAGAGCATCGCACGCTCGCGGGTCCGCGGTAAAGCGGCCGCCGCCGACCGCCTGGGCCGGGCTCCTACACCTGCTTCGCCAGCACGTCCCAGGTCTGGGAGTCGACGATCAGGTTCTGGACGATCGGCGTCTCCTCGCTCTCTTCCTTGCCGTCCTCCTGCTTCTTCACCACGTTCTTCACGCTGACCAGTCGGAAGTGGTGGCACTTCCGGCACTCGAGGAGGTCGATGGCGGCGTACTGGGTGGCGCCCGGCCGGATCTTCTCCATGGCCTGGAGCGGCGCGAAGTCGCCGGTCTCCAGCGTCGCCTTCAGCTGATCGCCGTCGTACACGAAGTCGAACGGTGAAATCGTCGTGGCCTGGGTCAGCCACACCTCGCAGCGCTCGCAGAAGGGGACGTCGGCGATGGCTCCGAAGGCCACGGCGGTGGTTCCGCCCACGACCACGAGCCCCTCCAGACCCCAGATGGTCCAGAGCACGCCGCCGGTGGGCGTCCAGCCGAAGATGCTCCAGGCGCCCTGCTCGGCGATGGCCGACAGGGCCGGCAGGGCGCCGCCCAGCTGGGCGAGCTGGCCCGGCTCGAGGAACCAGTCGAGCCAGACCTGCCACTGCACGACCTGGGCTCCGAGTCCCGCGGCCAGACCCGCGAACGCGCACACCCCGGCGCTGCGGACCTTGCCCGCGCGCCCGGCGAAGGCGACGGTTGCGCCCAGCGCGGCCGCGAGGACGAGCGGCAGCAGGAAGGCGAGGTAGACGAAGGGCATCCAGTAGATGGCCACGCCGTAGACCCAGCCCAGGGCATAGGCAGCCCCGGCGCTCACGCCGGCCACCAGGCCGAGTCCGACGATGGGAACCACTCCGGAGTGCTCGTAGATGCGTGCCCGGCCATGCATGGTCGACTCCTTTCCGGGACGATCGTCTCTTCACCGTCCGGTGTCGGATCGGTATCGTCCGGCCGGACCCGGGGCTCAAGGGGAGAGGCGGGCGGGGGGATCGCCGGCGCGCGCTCCGGTCGCAGGGGAACGCGCAAGTGGGCGCTCTCAGGCGGCTTCGTCGATCACCGAATCCGTGAGCACGTTCTGCTCCGGATAGAAGCCGTACAGCAGGGCCGAGACCAGGCACAGCACCCCCGCCACCGGGCCCACCAGGATCACGCCGAGGGGCTCGGCGGTGCTGCGTCCGTAGGCGGAGAAGAGATAGGAGAGCAGGGCGCCCGACGCGGCGAAGACCCATTTGGTGAGCAGCCCCTGGACGCCGAAGTACATCGCCGAGCGGTTGGCCCCGGTGCGCAGCGCGTCGCGGTCGATCAGCTGGCCGAGGATCACCACCGGGACCACCAGCAGCCCCGCGAGAGCGACGCCCACGAGGCAGATCACGGAGACCACGATGGCGAGGTTCATCCGGTCGTGGGGGCCGCCGGGCGCGTCGGGCCGGAGCGCGCCGAGGGGCAGCAGGATGAGGCCCAGCAGCGTCACGCTGGCGATCATGGTGCGCTTGCTCCCGAAGCGCGAGGCGGCCCGGTTCACCAGGCTGAAGCTGAGGGCGGCGCCCGGAACCATGGCCAGGCCGAGGCTGGCCGCGAAGGCCTCGTCGCGTCCGAGCAGGACCCGCGCGATGTACGGCAGGGCCGGGACGATCATGGTCGCACCCAGGATGAGGAGGATCTGCGCGCAGAGGTAGACCAGGAAGGCGCGGTTGCGCAGGGTGGTGACGAGGGCTTCGCGCAGGGGCAGGGTCGAGCGGATCGACGACGCGAAGCGGCGTTCGTCGACGGCGGCGATGGGCAGGGTGCAGAGCAGCCCCGCGACGATGCACGACGCCAGCACCACCCAACGCACGGCGTCCGCCGGCGCGGCGCCGGCGTCGCGCAGCCACGCCACGCCGGCCAGCCAGGCCGGGCCGTAGAGCGCCATGATCGGGCCGCCGACCACGGCGCGCAGGCGGGAGAGCTCCAGGCGATCCGTCTCCGTGGGCGCGATCTCGGGAATCAGCGAGAGATAGGGACCCACGTAGACCGTGAAGAAGACGTAGTAGACGGTGAGGATGCCCGTGAGCCAGAGGAAGGTGGCCAGGCTCTGGGCTTCTCCGGGCGGATGGAAGAGCGCCACCGGGGCCAGGACCATGGGCACGAGGCCGTAGACGAGGAAGGCCCGGCGGCGACCCAGCCTCGAGTGCGAGCGATCGGACCAGTGACCGACGAAGGGGTCCGCCAGCGAGTCGGCCAGGCCGCCGATCAGCCGCGCGAGCCCGTAGGCGGTGAGGACGCCGAGGAAGATCTCCTCGGAGAGCAGCGGCTCGAGGCCGCTGCCCTCGGGCGGCAGATAGAAGTAGATGCCGATCGAGACCACGATCACGTTGGTGATCTGCCAGCCCGGCCCACCGAGGCAGTAGGCCAGCTTGCGGCGCAGGCTCATCGTTTCGGGCATCGCGGCCGACCCTAGCGCAGCCGCGAGGGTCCCATTCGCCGCGGGGCCCGCGCTCGGGCGGGGGGATGTCGCCCCAGAGGCCCGGCCGCGATCCAGTCCCAACGGCTTCCTGCGCCCAGACGGCAACCGGGCAGGGCGGAGCGGGCCACGGCCCTTCGGTCCGCGCACCGTTCGGACGATGGTGCAGGAACCTCGAGCGCCCCGGACCAGGAGCGAGATCGATGTCGGCATCGAAGCAGGAGCAGAGCCTGCCCAGCCAGGAGCTGGACCGCACTGTCTTCGGGACGTTCTTCCTCGGGGCCGTGGTCCCGCTGATCGCGCTCGGTTGGATCAGCCAGCAGTACGTGATGCCGCGGCTCTCGGCCGACGGCCTCACCGCGGTCGCGATCCTGGGGCCGCTCATCGGAGTGGCCGCGCTCACCCTCGCTTCCTTCTTCGCGCTGCGCCGGATCGTCCACGTGATCGTCGCGCGCATGGATGCCCACAACCAGCGGCTCGGCTGTCTCGTCGGGGCGTCGCGCGCGCTCTCCGAGGCGCCCCATCCCCAGGCCGTCGCCGAGGTCGCCGGCCGCTACGCCGTCGAGCTCAGCGGTGGGCGCGGCGCGGCCGTGCTGCTGACGCCCGAGAAGGGCGGCGAGCTCGAGCTCTACCACACCACCGACGAGGCGACCCGGTCGCTCGTCGAGTCGAAGCGGTCGATCCTGTTCGAGCTGGCGGCCTCGGCCCAGCAGAGCGGACGCAGCGCGGCGCTGCCCACCAGCGCGGGCGAGTCGTTCGCCGCCGGAGCGATCCCCATCGCGTCCCGCGACCGCACGTTCGGTGTCCTGCTGGTGATCTCCACCGGAGCGGGCGCCTCGTTCGGGGGCGACGCGGTGGATGCGGTCTCGACCCTCGCGTCCCAGACCGCGGTCGCCCTCGAGAACGGACGGCTCCAGGACTCCCAGCGCAACTTCTTCGCCCACACGACCGAGATCCTGGCGAGCGCGCTCGACCAGCACGTCCAGGGCCGCGCGGGCCACGCCCAGGCCGTCGCGCGCACGGCGAACCGGATCGGACGGGAGATGGGGCTCGGGGACTCGGACCTCCAGACCCTCCACTACGCGGCGCTCCTCCACGACCTGGGCATGCTCAAGATCGAGCCCGAAATGCACCTCTCGGCCGCGGCCTGCCGCAAGCACGCCGCGCTCGGCCACCGCATGATCTCGCGCATCCACCAGTGGCGTGAGGTCGCTCCGATCGTGCGCCACCACCACGAGCGCGTGGACGGCGGCGGCTACCCCGACGGGCTGTCCGGCAAGGCCATCCCGCTGGCAGCGCGGATCATCGCCGTCGCGGACTCCGTGGACGCCATGCGCCGTGAGGAGGCGCACCGCGCCGCGCTCTCGGCCGAGCAGATCGTCGAGGAGCTCCAGGCCTGCTCCGGAACCCAGTTCGACGGCGAGGTGGTCGCGGTCTTCGCGCGCCTGGTCTCCGACGGCCAGATCGAGCTCTAGCCTCCCGGCCGCGCCGTCGCAGGCCCCTCAATCGTCACTTGACCGTCCGCTGTCCGCCGCTCATGATGCCGACGAGCTCCCCATGTCGCGTATCGTCGTTCAGGACCCTCCCCCGCTCGTCTCCGGACCGCGCCTGCGATCGGCCGTCTCCCGCCGGGAGTTCGTGCGCCTGCTGTCCGGCCTGGGCGTGGGCGGTCTGGCCCTGGGCGCCACGCCCTGGCCCCTGGGCTGCGCGGCGCTGGACGTGGCCTTCCCCGAAGGTGTGATCTGCGGCGACCCCCGGCCCGACGGAGCCGTCATCTGGACGCGGGCCTTCGCGGCCGACCCCGGACGACCGCTCAACATGCTGTGGGTCGTGGCCGAGGACCCGGACCTGCAGCAGGTGGTCGCCGGGGGCGTCGCCCGGGCGCAGCCCGGCAGCGCGAACAGCGTGCACGTGCCGGTCCAGGGCCTCGACCCGGACCGCTGGTACCACTACGGCTTCTTCTCCGGCGACGGGGCATCGCCGGTGGGGCGGCTCCGCACCGCGCCGGCCCCGGGCTCCCAGCCCGACCGCCTGCGCTACGCCTTCGCGAGCTGCCAGCAGCGCAACGACAGCTTCTACGTCGCCCACCGCGCCATCGCGGGCGAGGACATCGACTTCCTGATGCACCTCGGCGACTACATCTACGTGAGCGACGGTGGGGACATCACCCTCGACGACTACCGCCGTCGCTGGGCCGCGTTCAAGAGCAACCCGCTCCTCCAGCAGATGCAGGCCTCGGTGCCCCTGGTCGCGATGTTCGACGACGGCGAGTTCTACAACGGGGTGGACCGGACCGGCGACCCCGACCGGCTGGCGGCGGCGCGGACGGCCTGGTTCGAGAACATGCCGATCGTGCGTCCAGCGGACGACCGGGCCCACCGCGCCTTCGACTGGGGCGACCTCGCCTCCGTCTTCATGATCGACGTGCGCTCCTACCGGGACCCCGAGGTGCCGCCCAACGAGTTCGGGGTCTTCTTCGGGCTCGACATCCAGAACACCCAGAAGCCCGGAGTGGAGGCCATGTTCGCCGAGGGACGCACCACCCTGGGCGCCGAGCAGAAGCGGTGGCTGCTGGACGGCATGGAGGAGCGGTCCGACGCCTGGAAGCTGATCGGCAACCCCTACAACATCAATCCCTGGCGGACGCTCGACGCCGACCCCGGCCCCGCTGCGCGCCCCGCCGACCCCGACTTCCAGATCAACGGCGGCGCCTACGTCTCGAACGAGGCCTGGGACGACTACCAGGCCGAGCGCCGGGAGATCCTCGAGGAGTTCGCGGCCCGCGGCATCGGCGACGTGGTCTTCAGCAGCGCGCACACCCACTTCTTCATCGCGTCCGAGCTGATGGCCGACTTCGACGACCCCGCGTCTCCGTCCGCGGCCGTCGACTTCGTGAGCGGCTCGCTCACCGCCGACCCCGACCCGCGCACCCTGGCGCCGGTGGAGACGCTGCGCATCGGGGAAGAGCTCTTCAGGCTGAACAACGCGCCCTACATGAAGGGCATCGACCTCGTCGAGCAGGGCTACGTCATCGTCGAGGTGACCCCCGAGGAGACCCTCGTCGACTTCCGTGGCATCGACACCTTCGACGAGAACGCCGAGCCCTACACCTTCGCCCGCTACCGCGTGGCCCGCGGATCGTCCACGATCGAGGTCCTGCCGGTCGAGTGACGCCTCACTCGTCCCGGTGCACGGTGTCCGGGGAGAAGGCGGGCAGGCACACGGCCAGGTACTCGGCGCCGCCCGCCTCCGGGCTCGAGTAGCGCACCCACTCGCCGGGCTTCGCCACCACGGCCTGGCCCGCGCGCACCGCGAGCTCGCCGCCTTCGTGCTCGACGCGCAGCAGGCCGCGCAGCACCACGGTGATCTCCTCGAACTCGGGGCGCTGCCCCGGCTCCACCCATCCCTGGGGCGAGACCATGCGGGCGATCGACACGGACACGTGTCCGCTGTTCACGCGGCCCGCGTACTCCTCGATGGTCTTCGGCGGCTCGCCGGCGGCGGGGACCACCGTCGGCGCCTCGATCAGCCGGGGCATGGCGTGCTTCCTCCCTTGCGCGGGGCCCGACGACGAAGGGGCGGAGCCTCGCGGCCCCGCCCCCGGGTGGTGACCGCCGTGGCGGCTCCATGCGCGTCGTCTAGTACCGGTAGTGCTCGGGCTTGTACGGACCCTCGACGGGGACGCCGATGTAGTCCGCCTGGGCCTGGGTGAGCTTCGTGAGCTTCACCCCGAGCTTGTCGAGGTGCAGCCGCGCCACCTCCTCGTCGAGCTTCTTCGGCAGGATGTAGACCTTGTTCTCGTACTTGCCGTCGTCCTTGTGCTCCCACAGCTCCATCTGGGCCAGCACCTGGTTGGTGAAGCTGGCGGACATGACGAAGCTGGGGTGGCCGGTGGCGCAGCCGAGGTTCAGCAGCCGGCCCTCGGCGAGGATCAGCACCGAGTGGCCGTCGGGGAAGATCCACTCGTCGTACTGCGGCTTGATGTTCTCGCAGCGCACGCCGCCGATCTTCTTGAGCCCGGCCATGTCGATCTCGTTGTCGAAGTGGCCGATGTTGCCGACGATGGCCTTGTCCTTCATCCGCGCCATGTGGTCGGCGGTGATGATGTCGTAGTTGCCCGTGGTGGTGACGAAGATGTCCGCCTTGTCGACCACGTCGTCGAGGGTGGTGACCTCGTAGCCTTCCATGGCCGCCTGCAGCGCGCAGATGGGATCGATCTCGGTCACGATCACCCGGCAGCCCTGGCCGCGCAGGGCCTGGGCGCTGCCCTTGCCCACCTCGCCGAAGCCGCAGATCACGGCCACCTTGCCGCCCAGCATCACGTCGCTGGCGCGCATGAGGCCGTCCGGCAGGCTGTGCCGGCAGCCGTAGGTGTTGTCGAACTTCGACTTGGTGGCGGAGTCGTTGACGTTGATGGCCGGGAAGAGCAGCGTGCCGGCCGTCTCCATCTGGTAGAGGCGGTGGACGCCGGTGGTCGTCTCCTCGGAGACGCCGCGCAGGCCCTCGGAGATGGGCGTCCACTTCTTCGGGTTGGCGTCGAAGTCCTTCTTCAGATGGTCGAGGATGACGCCCCACTCCTCGCTGTCGGTCTCCGGGTTGAAGTCGGGCACCTTCTCGGCCTGCTCGTACTCGCGGGCCTTGTGGATCCACAGGGTGGCGTCGCCGCCGTCGTCGACGATGAGGTCGGGGCCCGATCCGTCGGGCCAGACGAGCGCCTCCTTGGTGCACCACCAGTACTCGTCGAGGGTCTCGCCCTTCCAGGCGAAGACCGCGATGCCCTGGGGATCTTCCGGGGTGCCGTTGGGCCCCACCGCCACCGCCGCCGCCGCGTGGTCCTGGGTGGAGAAGATGTTGCACGACACCCAGCGCACGTCGGCGCCCAGCTCGGTGAGGGTCTCGATCAGCACGGCGGTCTGGATCGTCATGTGCAGGCTGCCCATGATCTTTGCGCCGGCCAGGGGCTTGGTGCTCCCGTAGCGCTCGCGAAGGGCCATCAGGCCGGGCATCTCCTGCTCGGCCAGCCGGATCTCCTTGCGGCCGAAGCCGGCCTCGTTCAGGTCGGCCACCTTGAAGGGAAGGCGCTCGTTGGACATCGCTCGATTCTCCGTGGGGGGCCGAGGCCGCCGTGCTGGGCAACCCCGGCCGGGGGTGGGGTGAAAGCCAGGCCGCTGGGCCCGACGTTCGGGCTCAGCCTATATCCGTTTATGCGGATGGAGTGTTATAAAGCCCGCGGCGGATGTCAACCCCGCGAAATGGCGGTTGATCCGCTCATTCGAGCCAGAGCTGGGCCGCCAGTCCCGCCGCGAGGGCGAGGACCGAGAGGGCCAGGATGAGCGAAAGCGTTCGCATTCCCCCGCGGGTCGCCGAGGCGGCCTTGACGACCTCCTTCTGGGCCCGGCGCACCTCCTCCAGGCGATCCGTGATCTCCGTGAGCTGGGAGAGCTGCTCCTCCATCTCCCAGAACTGGAGGAACCGCTGCTCCACCCGGTCGAAGCGCAGGCCCAGACCCTGGTCGATGGACGAGATCCGCGCCTCGATGGCCCCGAGCCGCGCCTCGACCTCGGCCATCCTGCCGTCCCGGAGCTCTTCCCGGGCCATGCGCCGGGTGCGCCCCAGGCGGATGCGACGCCAGAAGCCGGGGGTCGATTCGCGGCCGTAGGGGGCCGGCAGGACGGCGTCGGGCTCGGTGGCGGCGGCGCCTCCGCTCGCTCCGGCCGGGCCCGCGGTCCGCCCGGCCGCCGCCTCGGCGCTCTCCGAGGCCTCGCCGCCGGCGGCGGAGATGGGCTCGCTGGCCGGAGCCTGGAGCTCCTCGGGCAGCTCGGGTTCGAGGTCGACCGGGGGACTCGCGGGGGGCGTTTCGGGGGGCATCGTCGGCAACTCCTGGCACGCGTTCTCGAGCGGGCTCGAACCGGGAGCGTAGCAGCGCCCCGGCCGGCGAGACGCCTGGCGCGGGGCTCGTCCGGCGTCAGGAGGAGAGCACCAGCCCCCGCAGATCGGTCGGCGTGACCGCATAGCGCTCGCCGCAGAACTCGCAGCGCACCTCGAGGGTCTCGCCCTGCTCCACGATCTGCTCGAGCTCTTCGCGACCCAGGGTGACCATGGCGCGGGTGACGCGTTCCATCGAGCAGGGGCAGTGGTACACGGGCTCGGTGCGCTCCAGCTCCCGGTGCCCGACCCCCTGCAGCAGGATCTCGGCCACGTCCCGGCCGCGAGCGCCCGAGCGCACCATCTCGGCCGGGCTGAAGATCGAGCGCACGTTGCGCTCCACCTGGGCGAGCATCACCTCGTCGGCGCCGGGCAGCGCCTGCACCATGAACCCGCCCGCCGCGGCGACGCTCCCGTCGGAGTCGAGCGCCACCCCCAGGCCCACGGCCGACGGCGTCTGCTCGCTCTCGGTGAGGTAGCGCGCGATGTCGCTGGCCACCTGGCCGTTGGCGAGCGGCGTGATGCCCGTGTAGGGCTGGCGCCAGCGCGGGTGATTGCGCACCACCCGGATCGTGCCCTCGCCGATGGCCGCGGACACGTCGGCCTGCCCGCCGCGGGCGGGCAGGTCGGTCTCGGGGTGGGTGACCGTGCCCCGCACCCGGCCGCTGACCTCGGCGATCGCCAGCATCGAGCCCAGGGGTCCGTCGCCGCGGAAGTTCAGCTGGACCGTCTCCTCCTCCTTGGCGGCCGATGCCACGAGCAGAGCGCCCATCAGCGCGCGTCCGAGGGCGTGGGTCGCGGTGGGCATGGAGCCATGGAGCACCCGCGAGCGCTCGACGAGATCGGTCCCGACGAGCGTCCGCACGGCGACCCCGCCGTCGTCGGACAGGGTGCGGATCAGCTCGTCGCCGCCGTTGGCCGGGGATGCGTCGGGGGACACGGGCGGAGTATAGACGCCCGGGTCGGCGCGGCGTCGGGCCGGCGAGACCGCTGTGGTCCCGGGACGCGGGTATACTGCGGGCGTCGCGGCACCGAAGCGGAGGCTCCCGACGCCCACCTTGACCGGCACCACCCGCGCGCGCCTGCTCTTCGTCGGAGACATCCATCTCGGACGCCGCCCGACGCGTCTGCCCGAGCGCCTCGGCGAGTACGGGATCGATCCCGCCGAGCTCACCCCGGCCGCCACCTGGCGACGCACGGTGGACCACGCCTGCGCCCTGGCGGAAGAGCCCGAGGGGCTCGCGGCCCTGGTCCTGGCGGGCGACGTGATCGAGAGCCTGGAGGACCGGTTCGGAGCCTTCCCCCACCTCGAGAGCGGCGTGCGCCGGCTGGTCGAGGCCGGCGTTCCCGTCTACGGGGTGGCCGGAAACCACGACGTCCAGGCGCTGCCGCGCCTGGCCGATCGCATTCCCGAGTTCCACCTGCTGGGCCGGGGGGGCCGTTGGGAGCGCGTCTCGCCCTGTCCCGGCGTGGACCTGGTGGGCTGGTCGTTCCCCCAGCGCGTGGTTCGCGAGAACCCCCTCGCCGACTACGCTCCCGCCTCGTCCGACGGCGCGGTGACCCTCGGTGTCCTCCACTGCGACCTCGACGGCGGCCACAGCTCCTACGCTCCGGTGACGCGCGGCGAGCTCGAGGCGGCGCCCGCCGACGCCTGGCTGCTCGGCCACGTCCACGCGCCGTCCTCGCTGGAGGGCCCGCGGCCCATCGGCTATCTCGGCTCCCTCGTGGGTCTCGACCCCGGCGAGCCCGGGCCCCACGGCCCGTGGCTCGTGGAGGTCGACGCAGCCGGCCGGGTGCGCGCCCGGCAGCTTGCCCTCGCCCCGCTGCGCTGGGAGCGGGCCGTGCTCCGCCTCGACGAAGCCGCCCTCTGCGAAGCGGCGGGCGACCCGGCGTCCCTGGCCGACGCGCTCCAGGACCGGGCGACGCGGCTGCTGCGGGAGCTGCGCGAACGCGCGCAGACCGGGGGCCTCGTGCCGCGGGTGATGGGCGTGCGGCTCGCCATCGAGGGCACCACGCGCTTCCGCGAGGCCGTGCGCGACCTGTGCGCAGACCCCGCAGCCTGGCCCGTCGTCTCCGCCGAAGACGTCCACCTGTTCACCGAGAAGATCGAGGACCGCACCCGACCGGCGGTCGACCTGGAGGCCCTGGCCCGCGGCACCGACCCGCCGGCGCTCCTGGCGCGCCGTCTCCTCGAGGTGGAGCAGGGACGATTCGACGAGGCCCTGGCCCGGCGCCTGGAAGGCGTTCGCGACGACGTGCGGTTTCGCGACCTCTCCGAGGAGGCGCGGCGGGAGGACGCTCGCGCGACCCGCGAGCGCACCCTGCGGGTCGGGCTCGCCACCCTCGAGTCGCTGCTGGCCCAGCGGTCGTCGCCGGAGGCCGCGCCTTGAAGCTCCGCCGCGTGCGCGTGGAGAGACTGCCCGGCATCGATCGGCCCTTCGCACTCGGGCCCTTCGAGGCCGACGTGGTGCTGATCGTCGGTCCCAACGGCTCGGGCAAGTCGTCGCTCTGCCGGGCCGTGCGCCAGACGTTGTGGCCCGACGCAGCGCCGGGCGCCTCGGTGACGAGCGAATGGCAGGACGACGGGCACGGCCTGCGCGCCGCGCTCCAGGACGGCCGCGTCCAGTGGACACGCGACGGCACGGGCGACCCGGCTCCCGACCTGCCCGACGCCCACCTGGCCGGCTGCTTCAGCCTCGGCCTGCGCGAGCTCCTGGGCCACGACGAGGCCGGCCGGGACCTCGACGCCGAGGTGCGCCGGCAGCTCGGCGGCGGCTACGACCTCTCGGAGGCGCGCGCGCCCTTCGAGCGGGCGGCCCGGCCCCAGCACGGCCAGAAGGCCGCGAAGGCGCTGGCCGCGGCGTCCGCCGCCCGCCGCCAGGAGGAGCGGGCGCAGGAGGAGCTGGGGCGCGAGCAGGACCGGCTGGCCCTGCTCCGGACGGAGAAGCAGGCCGCGGCCCAGGCGGCCCGCGAGCTCGAGGACTGGCGGAAGGTCGGGGAGCGCGCCGAGCGGCTGGACGAGCTGGCGCGCCTGGACGGCGAGCTGGCCGCCGCGCCCCCCGCGCTCGCCCGCTTCCAGGGCGGCGAGGTCGAGACCCTCACGGACATCGAGGGCCAGCTCGACACGGTCCGCCGCGAGTGCGAGGAGATCCGCGCGCGCATCGACGCCGCCGAAGGCGCGCAGCGGGACTGCGCGTTCGACGAGGGACCGCCCGACGCCGCGGCGCTGGCCTCGGTGCGCGAGCGCGTGCGCACCTGGGAGCGGGCCGAGGAGCGCCTCGCGCGCGCGCGGGAGGGACTGCGCGCGGCCGAGGGCGAGGCGCGGATCGCCCGGGCGGCGCTGGCCGGGCAGGGCGTGGAGGTCGGGGATTCGCCGCCTCCCATCGACGCCGAGGCGCTGGCCAGGGCGGAGACGTGGCTGCAGGAGCGCGCACACCTCGCGGCCCGTCGCCGGGAGCTCGAGACCCGGCGCGCGCTGCTCGACCCCGGCGCGGAGGGCGCCGCCCCGTCGACGGCCGACGCCGAGCGCCTGCACCGGGCGGCCGACACCCTGCGCCACTGGCTGTCCGAGCCCGCGCCGCCGCGCGCCGCGCCGGCGCGGGTCGCCCTGCTGGCGGCGGCGGTGTCGGGCCTGGGGGCGGCGGCCCTGTGGGACCTGGGAGTACCGGTGCTGTCGCGCCTGGGCGTGGCCCTGGACCTGCCGCCGATGCTGGAGACGCCCTGGGTCGCGCCCGGACTCGCCGCGCTGGCGGTCGTCCTGCTGGCGCTCGGGCTCTCGTTGGCGATCCGCCCGCGCGGCGCGCGGCGGCGCCTCGAGGAGGAGTTCGCGCAGTGGGAGGTGGCGGCCCCCGAAGCCTGGACGCGGGAGGGCGTCAGCGCCTGCGCCGACGTCCTCGACCACGAGCGCGAGGCGCTCGTCCGCAGGCAGCGCGACGCCGACGAGTCCGCGCGGATCACCGGCCTGCTCGCGGGCGTCGCGGACGAGGAGCGGCAGGCCGAGGAGCGCCGGCGCCGGATCGTGGACGAGCTCGGCGTCGACCCCGGCGCCGACGGACTCCGGCTGCTCGACGTGGCGCGCCGCGTCCTGCGCTGGCGCGAGACGCGGGATGCGGAACGGTCGGCCCAGGAGAACGTGGAGGCCTGTGGCCGGGAGTGCGCCGCAGCGGTCGACGCGGCCCGGCCCGCCCTCGCCGCCTGGAGCGGGACCGCGGCGGCCCCGGCGACGCCGTTCGAGGCGCTGGCCGCGCTCGACGACCTGGCCGCGCGCAGCGAGGCCTGGCGCACCGCCGAGGCGCTCCGAAGCGAGCAGGAGCGCCAGCTCGAGGGCCGGATCGCGCTCCGCAAGCGCCTGGCCGAGCGGCGCGACGGGCTCTTCGAAACCCTCGACCTGGCCGCGGCCGATCCCACCCTGGCGCGACACCGCCTGCTCACGCTGGCCGAGCAGCACCCCGCCTACGTCCAGCTGCGCCAGCAGCGCGACGCCGCCCGGCGCGAGCTGGATCGGCTCGAGGAGGCGCTGGCCCGGCGCGCCGACTGGCTGGCGCTGGACGCCGCCAGCGCCGGTGCGCGACGCGAGCAGGCGGAGGCCCGGGCCCGGCGCGAGCCCGACCTCGCGGCCGAGATCGCGGCCATCGAGGAGCGCGTCCGCCAGGCCACGCGCGGGGGAGTCCTGGAAGAGCGTCTGGCCGAGGAGGACGCGGCGCGCGCGGACCTGGCGGCCGCGTTCGACCAGCGCCTGGACGCCGCGGCGGCGCTCTGGCTGCTCGACGAGGTCCAGGCCGAGCACGAACGCGAGCACAGTCCGGCGGTCCTGCGCCAGGCGCGCTCCTGGTTCTCGGCCTTCACCCACCACCGCTACGAGCTGGAGGTCGATACGGGGGACGCCTCCTCCGCCTTCCGGGCCCTCGACACGGAGCGCGGGGTCCGCTGTGGACTCGCCGAGCTGTCCGACGGCACCCGGGCCCAGCTGTGGCTGGCTGCGAGGCTCGCCTTCGCCGCCCGGGCCGAGCGCGGCTCGCCCCTGCCGCTCTTCCTCGACGAAGCCCTGACGTCGTCCGACCCCGAGCGCTTCCGCGCCGTGGTGGAGGGGCTCCTCGTGTTGTCGACCAAGGGACACCAGATCTTCTACCTCACCTGCGACCCGGTCGACGTCGACCACTGGCAGGCGCTGTGTCGCGAGCTCGGCGCCAAGCCGCCCGAGGTGATCGACCTGGGGTCCGTGCGCCGGGGGGTCGCGAGCGCCCGCGGTCCCGACGGACTGGCCCCGCCGGCGCGGCGCGCGGTGCCCGCCCCCGACGGCGCGGACGCCGAAGACTACGGGGTCCGGCTGGGCGTGGGCGCACCCCGGCCCTTCGAGTCGGCCCAGGCCTGGCACCTCTTCCACGTGCTCCGCGACGACCTCTCCCTGCTGCACCGCATCCTCGACGGGGTCCGCCTCGACACCCTGGGCCAGTGGCGTCGGGCCCGCGCCGACGGTGCGGCCCGCGCGGTGCTCGCGGAGGGCGAGGCCCGCCGGGTCGACGCGCGGGTCGAGCTGGCCGAGCAGTTCGTCGAGGCCTGGTCGATCGGACGAGGGCGGCCCCTGGCCAGGCAGTGGCTCGCGGACTGCAGGAGCTTCAACGCGGAGCGCTGGCTCGACGAGGTCGACGACCTGGCGGTCGAGCTGGGCCGCGACGCCGCCGCCACCCTGGCCGCGCTGGAAGCCGGCCGGGTGAGCCGGTTCCAGAAGAAGGCGGTGGCCGAGCTGCGGCGCGAGCTCGAGGAGGCCGGCCTGCTGGACGGCCGGCCGGTGCTCGACGAGGCCGCGGTCCGCAGCCGGGTGCTGGCGCGCATGGCCACGCCGGTCGGGTCCGACCTCATCGATCTCGACGAGGTCCACCGGCGCATCGACGAGTGGTGGGCCTACCTGTCCGGGGCCGCCGCGTCGCGCAGCCAGTCCTGAATCGCGAACGGGAAGGCGTGGCGAGCGTCCGCGGGGTGGACGTCCTCGGACACGAGCCTCCAGTCCCCGAAGTCGACCACCGGGAAGTGGACGTCGCCCTCGACCTCGGCGTCGACCCGGGTCAGCACCATGCGGTCGGCCAGGGGGAGCGCCGCCGCGTAGACCGCGGCGCCGCCCACCACGAAGCACTCGGTCTCGCCCCGGTCCCGGGCCAGGGACAGCGCCGCCTCGAGGTCGGCGGCCACCAGGGCGCCTTCGGCCCGCCAGTCGGGGCGGCGGGTCAACACGATCGAGGTGCGGTCGGGCAGCGGTCGGCCGATGGACTCGAAGGTGGCGCGGCCCATCACGAGGCAATGGCCGGTGGTCAGCCGCTTGAAGGCGCGCTGGTCGTCGGGCAGGCGCCAGGGGATGTCGGGCCCGCGGCCGATCACGCGGCGGCGGTCGAGAGCGGCGACCAGGGTGATCCGCACGCGCGCGCCGTCGGCCCTAGACGGCCACCGGGGCGGCGATGTGCGGGTGGGGGTCGTAGCCCTCGAGCTTGAAGTGCTCGTAGCGGAACTCGTCCAGGTCCTTCACCTCGGGCGCGATCGTCATGCGCGGCAGCGGACGCGGCGTCCGCGAGAGCTGTCGCTTCGCCTGGTCGAAGTGGTTGTGGTAGAGGTGTGCGTCGCCGAAGGTGTGGATGAACTCGCCGGGCTCGAGCCCGGTCACCTGGGCCACCATCATCGTCAGCAGCGAGTAGCTGGCGATGTTGAACGGGACGCCCAGGAAGATGTCGGCGCTGCGCTGGTAGAGCTGGCACGACAGCCGCCCGTCCGCCACGTAGAACTGGAACAGCAGGTGGCAGGGCGGCAGCGCCATCGCGTCCAGCGCCGCCACGTTCCAGGCGCTCACGATCAGCCGGCGCGAGTCCGGGTTCTCGCGGATCTGCTCCACCACCCGGGCGATCTGGTCGATGGAGCCGCCGTCGGCGGCGGGCCAGCTGCGCCACTGCACACCGTAGACCGGACCCAGCTCGCCGTTCTCGTCGGCCCACTCGTCCCAGATCGAGACGCCGTTGGCCCTCAGCGACTCGACGTTGCTCTCGCCCCTCAGGAACCAGAGCAGCTCGTGGACGATCGAGCGCATGTGGAGCTTCTTGGTCGTACACAGAGGGAAGCCCCGGGCGAGATCGAAGCGCATCTGGTGCCCGAACACGCTGCGGGTTCCGGTCCCGGTGCGGTCGCTGCGGTCGGCGCCCTCGCGAAGGACACGGCGCATGAGGTCGAGATAGGCGTTCATCGGCTCCCTTGGAAGCGGGCGGAGGCCATGACTCGGGGACTTCCGGGGGTTCGCGGGGTCGGAGGAGCCAGTCTATCACCGGCTCGGATCGGGCGCCGCCGGCCGCGGAGGCGTCGCCGGAGAGAGCCCTTCAGCGCGGGTCCTCGAGGAAGTAGTTGAAGTCCTCGGAGTCCTCGCCGTGGAAGAGCTCGTCCACGTGGGCCGCGCTCGACGCGTTGAACAGCTGGCCGCGGAACACCGGGTCGCCCCCGACGCTGCGCGCCAGCATGGCCAGCACCTCGAGGTGGCGATCCCGTTCGTCCTTGGCCGTGCCGAGCAGCACCAGGCAGTGCACCGGGGCGCCGTCCGGGGTTTCGAAGGGCAGGCCCTCTCGGGAGATCGCCATCACGCCGGCCATCGGCGTTCCCGGCGGCAGGAGTCCGTGGGGGACCGCGAGGCCGCCGCCCAGACACGTCGAGGCCTCGGCCTCTCGGTCCTTCACCGACTTCAGCAGGGTGTCGCGATCGACCTGGTCCAGGTGATGGGTCGCGAGCATCAGGTTCACCAGCTTCTCGATGGCCCGGTCCTTGGTTTCCGCGTGGAAGTCCGTGACGATGTGCTCTTCCTGGATGAAGTCGATGAGCCGCAGCCTCTCCTTGCCGCACTCGCCCGAGCGCACCAGGGCGTGGCGCGTCATCAGCGGGCCCAGGATCTCGTTGGCGACGACGCCGGTCAGCACCACGGCCGTGAAGAAGTCCGAGATACCCGCGAACGCCGGGTCCTCCTGGAGGAGGATCACCAGGCCCACGGCGACGCCGGCCTGGGGCATGAGGGCCAGCCCCAGGTTGGAGCGCACGCGCTGGGGGGCGCCCGCCACCCACATGCTGAGCTGCCCCGAGACCAGCTTGCCCACGCCCCGGGCGGTCACGAACAGCGCCGCCACCAGCCCGGCGTGGCCCGCGTGCTCGAGGGTCAGCTCCATGCCCGCGAGGGTGAAGAACACGGTGAGGATGACCGGCTCGAAGTCGGCGAAGACCGCGTCGACCAGCTTGCCCCGCGTGCGCGTGAGGTTCGTCTGGACGAAGCCGAGGAACAGGCAGGCCAGCAGCGGCGAGACGCCGACGCTCGAGGCCAGGCCGCAGGCCAGGACCAGGCCGGCGGCGGCGGCCGTGGCCAGCATCTCCGGGCGCAGGGCCAGGCGCACCACGGCGGACATCGCGACCGCGATCAGGCCGCCGATGGCCAGGGCGGGCCAGATCTGGGAGAAGGCGGCTCCGACCACCGCGGGCAGGGGCGTCCCGCCCACCAGCAGCGCCACGTGTCCGGCGCGCACCCCCTCGAAGAGCAGGATGCAGGCGGTGTTGTTGAGCGCCACCGCCGCGATGAGCGTCTTCACGAACACGCCCTTGGCGCGGCTCTCCTTCACCAGAGCGACGATGGTGGCGGGCGCCGTGGCGACGGCCACGGTGGAGAGCAGCAGGGCCGTCTGGGACTCGACCTGTCCCATGGACCGGAGCGCCAGATAGGTGACCAGGGGGACGACCGTCGCCTCGGCGAGCAGGACGAACACCAGCCGGCGTCCGGCGTTGCGCAGGCGCCGGAGGTTGAGGTGGGCGCCCACGGTGACGGCGATCAGGCCGAGGGCGAAGGAGGTGAGGGGCTCGAGTCCCTCGAGCGAGTGCATGCCGAACAGGTCGAGGCCGGCGCGTCCGATCAGCAGCCCGGCCAGGATCTGGCCGGTGATGGCGGGGAGGCGCAGCCGCTGGGCCCCGGCGCCGGCGAACACGCCCACCAGGATCACGACCGCGAGCACCAGGAGCGGGTTCGGGTCGGCGATCAAGGCGTTCGCCCCTGCTGGCCCATGGGATGTGGCCCCCGTGCCGTGGTGTGCCGCGTCGGCCCTCAGAAGAGGTCGGAGACGATCTTCGCGCCGCCGACCCAGGTCCCGACGACGCTGCCCAGCGTGGTGAGGAAGAAGACCAGGAAGATCCGCAGCAGGCGGCTGCTCCACCAGCGCGCGGGCTTCGCGATGTCCTCGCCCACCTGCTGGAACTCGCGCACCACGGGCGGCTTCATCAGGGCCTGGACGAAGGCGCAGACGTAGCCGGCTCCGATCACCGGAGTGAGGCTGGTGAAGGGCGCACTCAGGAACGCGGAGGCGACGGTGGCCGGGTGGCCCAGGGCGAGCAGCCCGCCCAGGCCCGCCGGGACCGCGTTGGCGACGAACCAGAAGGCCGCGTTCTCGCCGGCGGCGGCCGGGCCCTTGGTGAAGCCAATGTAGGCGATGGAGGCGAGGATCAGCGCCGGGATGGCCCAGCCGACCCACTTCCAGACCTGGGAGGTCCGGGGGATCTCGGAGAGCGCCTCGAGGTCGGCTTCCCGGTCCTCGGCCAGCGCACCCCGCATGCCCTCGACGTGGCCCGCGCCCACCACGGCCACCAGCTTGCGGCCGTCGGTGTCGAGGATCCTGCGCGACAGATAGGCGTCCCGCTCGTCGATGAGCACGCGCTTCAGCTCGGGCATCTCCTCGCCGAGCTCCCGCATCAGCTCCGAGAGGACGTCCTGTTGCTTGAGCTCGGCGAGGTCCGCCTCGGAGATCTCCGGGCGCTCGAACAGGCTGGCGAACAGCGACGACAGGAGCCCGGCCTTGCGCCACCAGGACAGCGCGTGCCAGGCCCGCCGCAGGGTGGCCCGGATGTCCCGGTCGCAGAGCGACACCGGGATCGAGTGGGCTTCGGCGGTGCGGACCGCCTCGAGCAGCTCGCTGCCGGGCGCCACGCCGAGCATGCCGCCCAGGCGCTTCTGGTAGGAGGCGAGCACGAGGTTGGCCATCAGCGTGGCCAGCTGTCGGCGCCGGATGACCTCGCGCAGGTCCAGCGACTCCCAGCTCTTCTCCTGGGAGAGGGCGTCGTAGCGTCCCTGGTCGAGCTCGACGCAGACCGCGTCGGGCTGCTCGCGCTCGATGACCCGGCGCACGAGATCGACGGACTCCCGGGAGATGTGGGCGGTGCCGACCAGGATCACTTCGCGCCCGGCCAGGTGCAGGCGGTGAACGTCGTCGGACTCGACGGATTCGGGGTCCTGGGTCTCCTCGGACATGGGGTGTAAGGTGGCGGTCGCGGCTCGCGACGGCAACCGGCCCGGGTCCGGCGGTACCCGACCCCGGCCCGCGCGCCCGTGCAGCGCAGCGCGGGGCAGCGGAGGGATCTCGGCTGGACACCATCGACGGACTGATCCTGCTGGCCTTCGCGGCGGCGGCCCTGGCCTCGGGATGGCGCGCGCGTCGGGTCGCGTCGAGGAACCTCGAGGAGTACTTCCTCGCCGGGCGCACCCTGCGCGGCAGCTCGGCCGGCATCAGCATGGCGGCGACCCAGTTCGCCGCGGACACCCCGCTGCTGGTCACGGGACTGATCGCGACCGCCGGCATCTTCGCGCTCTGGCGGCTCTGGATCTACGCCCTGGCGTTCCTGTTGATGGGGTTCGTGCTGGCTCCGGCCTGGCGCCGGGCGAAGGTGCTGACCGACGCCGAGCTGGCCGAGCTTCGCTACGGGGGCACCGCGGCGGCCTGGCTGCGCGGCATCAAGGCCGTCTACCTGGGGACAGTCTTCAACTGCACGGTCCTGGCCATGGTGCTGCTGGCCGCCGTGGAGATCGCCGAGCCCTTCCTGCTCTGGGACCAGTGGCTCCCCTCCGCCGTGTTCTCGCCGGTGCGCGCGCTCGTCGAGTGGGTCGGGGTTCCGCTCACGCGCGCCTCCGGCTCGCTGGGCGACCCGTGGGTCCTGACGGCGCGCAACGTCCTGTCCATCGGCGCGCTGGTGGCGGTGACCACGCTCTACTCGACCACCGGTGGGCTGCGCGGCGTGGTGCGCACGGACCAGATGCAGTTCGCGGTGATGATGCTGGCCACCGCGGGCTACGCCGTCTGGCTCGTGGTCGAGGCCGGGGGGCTGGCGGCCATCTCCGCGTCGCTCCGGGCGAATCCGCCGGCGGGCCTCACGACGGACCAGCTCCTGGCCTTCACCCCGGGCGAGGCGTTCGGCGCCGGCGGCGCGGTGCTGGCGGTCTTCGCCCTGCAGTGGCTGGTGCAGATGAACGCCGACGGGACCGGCTACCTCGCCCAGCGCAGCATGGCCTGCCGCAGCGACGCCGACGCCCGGCTCGCCGCCGTGGTGTTCAGCGTGGCGCAGATCCTGCTGCGCAGCCTGCTGTGGCTTCCGATCGGGCTGGCGCTGCTGGTGGTCGACCCTCCCTCGGCCGGGCTGGCCGGCGAAGCCCTGCGCGCCGACCGCGAGGGGAGCTTCGTGCGCGGCATGCAGGGCCTGCCGCCCGGCCTCCTGGGACTGATGCTGACGGCGATGCTGGCGGCCCTGGCCTCCACCATCGACACGCACCTGAACTGGGGCGCCTCGTACTGGACCCACGATCTCTACGAGCGCTTCTACTGCCGGGGCTGGCGGCGCCGGGAGCCCGACCCCGGTCGGCTGGTGTGGGTCGCCCGGCTGTCGAACCTGCTCATCCTGCTCCTGGCGCTGGGCATCATGACGAGGCTCTCCTCCATCCAGACGGCGTGGCAGACGAGCCTCCTGCTCGGGGCCGGGACCGGCGTGATGCTGGTGCTGCGCTGGCTGTGGTGGCGCATCAGCGCGCGCGGGGAGATCGCCGCCCTGCTGGCTTCGGCGCTGCTGGCGCCCCTGCTCCTGGCCTGGCTTCCGGCCGAGAGCGAGGCGCTGCGACTCCTGTGGATGGCCGCCGGGGCCACCGCCGCCGGCATCGGCGCCTCGCTGTGGCTCGGACCCGAGGCGCCCGCGCGCCTGGACGCCTTCTACGAGCGGGTGCGGCCGCCGGGGTTCTGGGCGCCCTGGGACGGCGGCGCCGGGGCCCGGCGCCTGGGCCGCAGCGCCGCCGCGACCGCGCTGGCGGCCTTCTCGCTGTTCGCCGCGCTGACCGGCCTGGGGACCGCCCTGGTGGGGGGCACGACCCCGGCGTGGTTCCCGTGGCGCGGACCGTGGGTGGCCACGCTGCTGGTCGGGTCCGCGGCCCTGGTGCCGGTGTGGTGGCGGCTCGGCATGGCTCCCGGCCCGGATGCATCGAATGTCGAAGATCGATAGAATTCATCGATGACCCTGACCGAGCTCCGCTACCTGGTGGCCCTCGCCGAGACCCGCCACTTCGGCCGCGCGGCCGAGGCCTGCTTCGTGACCCAGCCGACGCTCTCGGCGGGGCTCAAGAAGCTCGAGGACCACCTGGGTGTCCAGCTGGTGGAGCGCACCAGCAAGCGCGTCGCCCTCACGCCGGTGGGCGCGGCCGTGGTCGACCAGGCGCGCCGGGTCCTCGACGAGTGCACGGCGATCGAGGCCATCGCGCGCGAGGGCCAGGAGCCGCTCAGCGGTCCGTTCCACCTGGGGGTCATCCCGACCCTCGGTCCCTACACCCTTCCCTGGGTCGTCCCTCCCCTGCGCGCGGCCCACCCCGAGCTGGAGCTCACCCTGCGCGAGGACCTCACCGACAACCTGCTCGAGGCCCTGCGCGCCCACGTCGTGGATGCGGCGCTGCTGGCGCTTCCGGTCCCCGGCGACGATCTGCGTTCGGAGGCGGTCTTCGACGAGCCCTTCTGGCTGGCGGCGCCGGCGGACCATCCCCTGGCGGCGCGCAAGCGGGTGCGCCAGAGCGACCTCCAGGGTCACCGCGTCCTGCTGCTGGGCGAGGGACACTGCTTCCGGGACCAGGCTCTCGAGGTCTGTCACGAGGTGGGAGCCGACAGCGAGGCCGGGGACTTCCGCGCCACCAGCCTGGAGACGCTCTTCCAGATGGTGCGGGCCGGACTGGGTTGCACCCTGCTGCCGGCGCTGGCCCTGCCGGCCCATCGGGGGGACGAGGCTGTGGCACTTCACCCCTTCGTGCGCCCGGCCCCCATGCGGCGGATCGCGGTGGTGTGGCGCAAGAGCTTCCCCCGCCCCGGAGACTGCGCCCTGCTCGCGCAATCGATCCGCGAGCACCTGCCCGAAGGGTTGAAACGCGCCCACGGATAGACGACATCGATCGGGCCGAACGGAATTTCGCATTTTACAGATGGGGCCGCAGGCGCAACCCTTCCCGGGCGCGTCGCCAGGACCGGCGCCGACCGAGGGGGAGAACGACCGCGATGAACTCGATCAGGACTTCGATGGCCGGCCGCACACGGCTCGCCGCCATCGCATGCTGGGCCATCACTCTGACACTTTGCAGCGTCGTGCCGGCGGCGGCCGATCCGCTGGCCGACCAGGCGAAGAGCATCTTCGGGCCGCTTCCCGGGAGCGCTCCGAATCCCGACAACCCGGACAGCGAGGCCAAGGTGGAGCTCGGCCGCGCCCTCTACTTCGACACGCGACTCTCCAAGAACCAGGAGATCTCGTGCAATACCTGCCATCGCCTGGACATGAGCGGAGTGGACGGCGAGCCCACGTCGCCCGGACACAAGGGGATGCGCGGCGACCGGAACTCGCCGACGGTCCTCAACGCCGCCCTGCACATCGCGCAGTTCTGGGACGGCCGCGAGCCCGACGTCGAGGCCCAGGCCAAGGGGCCGGTGCTCAACCCGGTGGAGATGGCCATGCCCGACGCGGCGGCGGTGGAGGCCGTGCTGCGCTCGATCCCGGGCTACGCCCCCATGTTCGCCGCGGCGTTCCCCGGCGAGGAGCAGCCCGTCACCTTCGACAACATGGCGCTGGCGATCGGGGCCTTCGAGCGCCACCTGATCACGCCCGCGCCCTTCGACGCCTACATGGCCGGCGACGATTCGGCGCTCACGGCCGAGCAGAAGAAGGGCCTCGACACCTTCGTGAAGGTGGGGTGCCCCACCTGCCACATGGGCTCGACCCTGGGCGGCACCATGTACCAGAAGCTCGGACTGGTGAAGCCGTATCCCACCGAGGACGTGGGCCGGTACGCGGTCACGAAGAAGGAGTCCGATCGCTTCGTCTTCAAGGTGCCCTCCCTGCGCAACGTCGCGGACACCGGGCCCTGGTTCCACGACGGCTCGGTGGGCACCCTGCCCGGGGCGGTCCGGCTGATGGCGCGCCACCAGCTCGGCCGCGAGCTCGACGACGCCCAGGTGGCGGCGATCGTGGCTTTCCTCGGGAGCCTCTCCGGCGAGGTGGACCCCGAGCTGGCCAAGGCTCCCGAGCTCCCGAAGAGCGGCCCCTCTACGCCGAAGCCCGATCCGAGCTGACCCAGGTCCCTCCGTCCCCCCGCCTCCGGGCCGGGGGGACGCGGATCCGGGCTGCCAGCAGCACCGCCAGCACGCCGGCGTAGATCCACGGCTCGCGGACGTCCGCCTTCACCAGCCAGGCGTAGTGGACCACCGCCGCGACGGCGGCGAGATACACCAGTCGGTGGAGCGTGACCCAGCGCCGTCCGAGACGGCGGATGGACGCGCGGGTCGAGGTGAGAGCCAGGGGCAGCATCAGCACCAGCCCCGTGAAGCCCGCGGTGATGTACGGGCGCTCCGTAAGCTCCTCGCCCAGGAGAGAGAGGTCGAGGGACAGGTCGAGCACCAGGAAGGTGGCGAAGTGGAGGCTCGCGTAGCCGAACGCCAGCAGGCCGAGGGGCCGCCTCGCGGGCGCGACGGCGCTCCAGCCGAGCCAGCGCCGGGCCGGCGTCACCGCCAGGCACAGCCACAGCCAGCGCAGGGCCCACTCTCCGGTGACGTGGGTGACCGTCTCGACGGGGTTCGCGCCCAGGCGGTCGGCCGCCGCCTGCAAGGCCAGCGCGACCAGCGGGATCGACCCCGCCACCCAGACGCCGTGGGTGTTCCAGCGCAAGCGTCGGCGCACCGTCTCTCGCTCTCCGGACGCCACCGTCAATAGTGCACGCGCAGGTCCATGCCGGTGTAGAGCGCTGCGACCTGCTCGGCGTAGCCGTTGAAGGGCAGGGTGGGGCGCTTGCGCAGCTCGCCGATGCGGCGCTCGCGCTTCTGGCTCCAGCGCGGGTGGCTGACCTCCGGATTCACGTTCGCGTAGAAACCGTACTCGCCCGGCGTGGCGTCGCTCCACGAGGTGAACGGCTGCTCCTCCTGGAGCCGGATGCGCACGATGGACTTGATGCTCTTGAAGCCGTACTTCCAGGGCACCACGAGCCGCAGGGGGGCGCCGTTCTGGTTGGGCAGGACCTCGCCGTACATGCCCACGGCCAGCAGCGCGAGCGGGTGCATCGCCTCGTCCATGCGGAGCCCCTCGCGATAGGGCCAGTCGAGGATGGCCCGGCGCTGGCCCGGCATCTGCTCGGGGTCGTGGAGGGTCTCGAAGGCCACGTATCGGGCCTTCGACGTGGGCCCGAAGCGCGCGAGCACGTCGCCCAGCGGGACGCCGACCCAGGGGATCACCATGGACCAGGCCTCCACGCAGCGCAGTCGGTAGATGCGCTCTTCGAGGGCGTGGGGGCCCAGCAGGGTCTCGAGCGGGACCACGCCCGGCTTCGCGACCTCGCCCTCCACGGCGACGGACCAGGGCTCGGTGCGCAGGCGTCCGGCGTACCGCGCCGGGTCCGACTTGCCGGTTCCGAACTCGTAGAAGTTGTTGTAGGTGACGGCGTCGTCCCGGTCGGTGGGCGGCTCGTCGGTGCGCGTCCCGGGCGGGCCCGGTCGGACGTCGGCGAGCTTGCGCCGCGGCTCCGCGGGCGCGGCGTCGGCCGCGCTCTCGGCCTCCCGGCAGGCGGGCAGGGCGCCCAGGGTCCCCACCGCGACCGCGCCCGCGGCGCCGCGCAGGAACTCCCGGCGCCGCAGGAAGAGCGTCGGATCGGTGACCTCGCGCTCGGGAACATCGGGCAGCGCCCTGCGAAGGCGGATGGCCAAGGGGATTCCTCCGGTTCGAGGGGCCCGAGCGGACCCCGTGGCGCGCACGGCGGCCGGCGGCCCGCGGGGCGCCGGAGCCCGGCTCCCGGCTCCCGGCGCCCCGCCGGTCCGTTCGATTCCGGGTCGTGTCGAAGGATACGTTCGGTCAGCGGCTGAAGTAACGGGCCTCGACGCTTCGAGCATAGTCGGCGTCGTAGGCGCCGTCGGCGCGCAGGCGCTCGAACAGGGCGCGCCAGCCGAGCGCGTCCCACTCGGCGTCCCCGCCGATGCGCAGGCGCAGCCGGTCGAGCTCCCGGGCGTAGGTCCGCGCCTCCCGGCCCGGTCCGTCGAACCACAGGTGCACCAGCCGGAAGCCGCGGCGACCGTGACGCGCCGTGAGCGCGCGGATCGCCTCGAGCACCGTTCGCACCTCGAGGTGGGCGAAGCGGCGAGGGTTCGCGCGCACGTCGAGGGCCAGGCCGCGACAGCCGGCGAGTCCGCGCCAGTCGCGCTCGTCGGCGTCCGGATCGACCGGGCGCTCGCGATCCGGCGCAGCGTAGGGCTCGCGGAAGCGCCCCAGCACGTACAGCGGATGGGGTCCGTCGATGGCGAGCTCGCATTCGAGCCGGGACCCGTCGGCGCCGTCTCCCGGCCCCCGTCCGCTCTCGAGCCCGGCGCAGAGGCGCAGCGCGTCTCCGGCGCCGCGGCCGCCCAGGGCGCGGTCCAGCAGGTCGACGCCGCGGCTGCGCACGGGCTCCACCAGGTGGCAGAGCAGCACGTGGGTGGAGTCGAGGGCCGTGAGCGCCCCGGCCTTGCCGTCGCGGCCCAGGGGCTCGCGGTGCCGCGCCCCGAGCTCGTCCAGGGCGTCGGGCGACAGGGTGCACAGCAGCTGCTCGGTCGCGTCGGCCACGCAGGCGGCCGCGTCGACCTCGAGGCCCGTGCGCCGGGCCCAGTCCAGCTGGGTGTCGAGGATCCAGCTCGACATCGAGGGGGTGGAGGGGAGGTCTTGCATGGCTCTCTTCGATGCGGGCGTCGGGCCCGGGGGCAGCGCGACGGCGGAGGCCGCTCGCGGGTGCTCCATCGGCGGGCGGGCCGCGATTCCTGAGCCGCGCGATGCCCCTTGGGGCAGGAGGTCGGGAGGGGTCAGCGGTCGGCGGGGCGGGCGCTCAGGATCCGGACGCTCACACCGTCGAGGCCGGTTGCGCCGGTCAGCGGGCCGATGTTCGTGCGCCGGCGCAGGGTCTGGCCCGGCGCCAGCACGTCCGGCAGCGGGAAGCGATCGCTGCGGGTGGCCGGGGCGCCGGCCTGCGTCCCCTCGGTCGGTCGCGTGATCTCGACCGAGAGGTCGGTCACCGCGAACGGGGCGCGGTTGTCGAGCTCGAAGGTCAGGTAGCCGCGCTTGTCGAGCACCGGGCGCACGGTGATCCAGCGCTCGGGCGTGCGGGACAGCTCGAGTCGAGCCAGGGGGTCGCCCGCCCGGGCGAGCCAGGCCTCTCCGCCCGAGGCCGCCACGCGGTAGTGCTCCATGGCCGGCTGCGTGAGCCCGCGGCTCTCGAGCAGGGTCCCCAGCTCGAAGTGGGCGTCGGCGGTGGGCAGCAGGGACAGGCTCTTCTCCAGGTCGGCCAGGGCGGCGTCGCCGTCGCCGCCCGCCAGCCGCACCCGGGCGCGCTGGAGCGCGAAGGCGTAGTGCTCGGGGGCGAGCTCGACCGCGCGCGAGGCTTCCCGCTCGGCGCCGCTGCGGTCGCCCAGGGCGAGGGAGGCGGCGCTCGCCAGCGCGTGGAACTGCGGCTCCGCGGGCTCGATGGCCAGGGCCTTGCGCGCCGCGGCGAGGGCGGACTTCGCATCTCCCCGCGCCAGCGCGGCGGAGCCGGCCGCGGAGGCGGCGTAGGCCTCCTGCGTGCGCATGAGATTCGCGACGGCGGCGCGGTACTCGGCGGCGCCGGTCACCAGCGGCCCGCGGGCGCTCTCGGCCAGCCGGGCCGCGGTCTGGCGGTTCGCCTCCAGGCGTTCGGACGACGGCGGGTGGCTGGCGAACAGCCCCTCCAGCCAGCCCGGCTCCTGGCCGCCGGACAGCCTCAGGAAGATCTCCTGCAGCTCGACCGCGCCCTGGGGGTCGTAGCCCGCCGCCACCATGATCTCCATGCCGTAGTGGTCGGCCTCGAGCTCGGCGTCGCGCCCGTACTTCTGGCTCAGCAGCTGGGCGCCCAGGGCCGAGCCCTGGACCGCCGCGTTGCCGATCTCGCTGCCCTGGGTCGCGATGGCGACGGCGCCCAGCGCGCCCTTCGCGAGCATCGCGCGCTCCATGGCCTTGGCGCCGTGGCGCGCGGCGGCGTGGACGATCTCGTGGCCGAGCACCGCGGCGAGCTGGGCCTCGCTCTCGAGCGCGAGCAGCAGACCCCGGTTCACGGCGATCTTGCCGCCCGGCAGCGCCCACGCGTTGGGGACGTCGTTGTTGAGGACCGTGAACTCGTAGGGCAGGTCCCTGCGCGGGCTGTGGGCTGCGAGCTTCTGCCCCACGCCCTGCACGTAGCGGACGAGCTCGGGGTCGGCGGCGAAGTCCCCGCCCTCCATCTGGCGCATCGGGCCGTACTGCTGCTGGCCGATCGCGACCTCCTGGGAGGTCGAGACCAGGGTGAGCTCGCGCTCGCCGGTCACCGGATTGACGGCGCACGACAGCGCCGCGGTCCCCAGCGTGGCCAGGAGCAGGACGAGGAGCTTCGGGTCGCGTCGGTGGTGGTCCACGGCCCGCGAAATTAGGCGCCGGCGTGGGCGTCGGCAATCGCGAACCGGCGGAGGCTCAGAGCGCTTCGGCGCCCTCGTCCACCCAGGCCTCCAGATCCTCGGGGATCTCGGCCTTCGAGTTGGCCATGCGCTCAGCGGCCTCGGCCCCGACGTTGGCCTCCCACATCTCCCTGAAGTGCCCGGCGATGCGGTCGCTGTACAGGCCGATGGAGCGCAGGGTCGGGATGACGAAGCCGCTGATCGGGCCCATCCGGCCGCCGCGCTCGGCCAGGGCCTTCGCGATCACCTCGCGCTCCTTCATCATCTCGCCCAGGGCCTCGTTGGGGTCGATGCCCGCGTCGGCCCAGATCTTCATGATGCGCTCGCGCATGGAGTAGCCGGCGCGCTGGTCGATGAGCAGCCGGGCGGCCTCGAACGCGAAGTCCTCGATCCGGGCCTTTTCGGTCTCACTGAGGGTCGGGACCACGTGTCCCAGGTACTTGATGCCGAAGCCGGTGTGACGCGCCTCGTCCCGGGACACGTAGGTGAGGAGCTGGCGCAGCAGCGGCTCCTCGGTCTGGTTGCGCATGTCGCGGAAGCTGTAGAGCGCGAGGCCCTCGGTCACCACCTGCATGCCCACGGCCTTCAGGCGCCAGTCGTCCACGGAGAGCACGTTGTCCAGCAGCCGCTTCAGGCCCTCGGAGATCGGGTACACCTCGTCCAGCAGGTCGACGTAGGCGGCGAACACCTCGACGTGCCGCGCCTCGTCCATGGTCTGGGTGGCGGTGTAGAACTTGCCGTCCATGTCCGGGACGGCGTTCACCAGCTGGCCCGCGACCATCAGCGCGCCCTGCTCACCGTGCAGGAAGTTCGAGAGCATGAAGCAGGCGCTGCGGCGCGCCACCTGCCACTTGAGGTCGTGGGGCAGGTTCTTCCAGTACTGCGTCTCGGTGATCGGCAGCCCGCCCACGGAGAAGGTGCGGGTGAACGACTCGTGGTCGATGCCCTTCTCCCAGTCGAGGTCGCGCAGCCCGATCCACTGGCGCTCGAGCCCGTTGGCGTAGAGCGTGCGCAGCTCGTCGATCTCGGGCTCGTAGTTCCAGTTGTAGATGGCGTCCATGGCGGCACGCACGTTCTCCGTCTGGACCGGGTGCTTCTCGGGGAGGGTGTCGCGGAGGTCACTGGCGGTGGTCATCGGTTCTCTCCTGGGGGCGCGGACTGGGTTGGAGCAATTCCCGATCTCGGGAGGATTCAGGAAACGATGCCGGCCGGCGAGGCCAGCCCGGCTGCGATCTTCGGGTCTTCGAGCGCGGCGAGGAGACGCTCACGGCGAAGGCGGACGAGCCGCCTCACCGCTTCCTCGGTGGCAATGGGGTCGCGGGCCTCGAGGGCCCGGCTGATGGCGTCGATCGCGTCGACGTCGACGCCGCGGGTGGCCGCGTCCGAGCCCCAGCCCAGCCGACCCAGCCCGCGCAGCCAGCGCGGGCCCACGGCCCGGCGGCAGAGCTTGAGGACCAGGTTGCCGCTGGTCCGGGTGATCACGTCGAGCAGCGCGTCGAGCACCGACGCGCGCTCCTCGGCGCCCAGGGCCTCGCGCGACAGCCGCTCGAGCAGCTCGCCGGCGTGCACCAGGTCGTCCTCGCGCCCGCGCTCCACGGCCAGCCGCGCCGCGCCCGACACGAGCATCTCCTGGACGTCGAGCAGCTGGGAGAAGAGCTCGCGGTCGAGCTCGCCGCCGGCGAACAGCAGGTGCGGGACGATCTCGACGCTGGCCTCCTCGAGCTCGCGGACGGTGGCGCCCCCGCCCCGGCGCACGCTCACCAGGCCCATCTGCTCGAGGCTGCGCAGGGCCTCGCGCACGACGGCGCGGCCCACCTCCAGGCGGTGGGCGAGGTCGCGTTCGCCCGGGAGGCGCTCGCCGGCGCGGTAGTCGCCGCGCAGGATCTCGGTGCGCAGCTTCTCGGTGACGTGCTCGGAGAGGGGCGTGGCAGCGGCCAAGGTCGATCCTCGATTGGTCCGACCAATTTGACCCCTCGTTCACCCGATGTCAAGCGTCGGCCTGCGGGACCGGCAGCCGGCTATTCTCGCCGGCCCGGCCGGCGCCCGGGCCGGATCCGGAACATCGCCCCGTCCCACAGGAGACCCCCCATGGATTTCGCCTACTCCGACAAGGTCGAGCTGCTCCGCCGCGAGCTCGAGGAGTTCATGACCCGGCACGTCTACCCCAACGAGCGGGCCTTCGAGGAGCACGTGGAGCGCGCGAGAGATCGCTTCGAGGGCTGGCCGCCCCTGATGGACGAGCTGAAGGAGAAGGCCCGGGAGCGCGGGCTCTGGAACCTCTTCCTGCCGGGCTCGACCCAAGGCGCCGGCCTCTCGAACCTCGAGTACGCGCCGCTGGCCGAGATCATGGGGCGCTCGTTCTTCGCGCCGGAGGTGTTCAACTGCGCCGCCCCGGACACCGGGAACATGGAGGTGCTGGAGCGCTACGGCACCGAGGAGCAGAAGAAGCAGTGGCTCGAGCCGCTGCTCGAGGGGCGGATCCGTTCGGCCTTCGCCATGACCGAGCCCGACGTGGCTTCGTCCGACGCCACCAACATCCAGCTGCGGATCGAGCGCCAGGGCGACGAGTACGTGCTGAACGGTCGCAAGTGGTGGATCACCGGAGCGCCCCGGCGCGACTGCCGGATCTTCATCGTGATGGGCAAGACCGACCCCGACGCCAACCGCTACGAGCAGCAGTCGCAGATCCTGGTGCCCCGGGACACGCCCGGCCTGAAGATCGTCCGGCCGCTCACGGTGTTCGGCTACGACGACGCGCCCTCGGGCCACGCCGAGCTCGAGTTCGAGGACGTCCGGGTGCCCGCCAGCAACATCATCCTCGGCGAGGGGCGCGGCTTCGAGATCGCCCAGGGGCGCCTGGGGCCGGGCCGCATCCACCACTGCATGCGCCTCATCGGCAAGGCCGAGCGGGCGCTCGACCTGATGTGCCGCCGGGTGAAGGAGCGGGTGGCCTTCGGCAGGACCCTCGCCGAGCAGGGCGTGACCCTCGAGCGCATCGCCGAGTCGCGCATCGACATCGACGCCGCGCGGCTGATGACGCTCAAGGCCGCGCACATGATGGACACCGTCGGCAACAAGGTGGCCCGCAAGGAGATCGCGATGATCAAGGTGGCCGCGCCGAACATGGCCCTGCGCGTGATCGACCGCGCCATCCAGGCCTTCGGGGCCGCCGGGCTCTCGGAGGACTTCCCCCTGGCCGCCATGTACGCCGACTCCCGCACCCTGCGCTTCGCCGACGGGCCCGACGAGGTGCACCGCAACCAGATCGGGCGGCTCGAGCTGAAGGAGCACTGACCCCGGGGAGCCGCACTCCCGCTCAAGTCGGGGCTTGCAGGACCCGATGTGGGTGGGGATGTCCTGTGTGGTCGATTCGAGCCCGCGTGTGCGATCCGGCCGGAGGCGCTGGCTTCCGTCCCTCGGGGCCTGCGCCCTCGCGGTGGCGGTCCTGCTGACCGCGCCGGCCTCCGGCGCCCTGGCCGAGCCCGACTACACCGCCGCCCGCAAGGCGGGCCGCGGGGCGGCGGGCATGTTCCTGGGCGTGGTCGAGATTCCCGGCAACATCGCCAGGGAGACCCGCAAGAACGGTCCCATCCGCGGCGCCACCGTCGGCCTCATCATGGGTGTGGGCATGACCATCGTCCGCACCTGTGTGGGCACCTACGAGCTCTTCACGGCGCCGCTCGGCTTCCCCAACGACTTCGAGCCGGTGATCGATCCCGAGTTCTCCTGGGAGTACTTCACCGAGCGCCAACCGGGCGCCGGCGGCGGGATCGACGACGACATCTACGAGACCTACTGAGCGCCCGGGCGCGCTGAGCGTCGGAGAGGGCCGCGGTGGTTCGCCACC
>JBNLVL010000019.1:0-33591 GCA_050618075.1 Myxococcota bacterium | reverse complement strand
TTGCGGTAGAAGCCCTTGCGGATGCAGCGCCAGGGGCCCGGATCCGCATGGGAATCACAGTCGGGGTTCGGGCAGTGAGGCGGCTGGAAGGCCGGGCGCCGGGCAGACATGACCGGGCACAGAGCACGTCACGTGCCAGGCGCATTCTTCGAGCCACAACGAATTGCTCCCGGAACTGTCACGGCGCGGCCATCTGCCCGCAACAGCACGGGGCTACTGTGCCCGCGAACTCCCTCCGGAGAGCCCCCGAGAGCCCCAACAGTCATCGATTCGACCGCGAGGCCCCGACGGCGGAGGTCGAACCGGTCGAGAGAGGACCCCCATCAATGAAGAATCGCATCCTCACGGCGGCCGCGGTGCTCGCGTTCGTCGCGCCGGTGCCTGGTTCCGCCGAGGCCGAGCTGATCGCCGGCTGGGATTTCTCCCAGTACTTCGGCGACGGATTCCTCACGATCGACGCCGCCACGTTCACCGCGGTGCTCGACGCCAACTATTCGGATCTCGACCCCACCTTCAATGCCGGCGCCGAGTCCGCGGCCTTCGGGACCATGTACATCGACGGCTCGTTCGGGTCGACGAGCGTTCCCGGGCTCGGGACCGGGACCGAGACCTTCTTCCCGACCGCAGCGGCGCCCGGATCCCTGGTCTCCAACCTGACGGCGCCCACGCCGAACCCGTTCGATTCGTTCACGATCCTGACGGAGGAGGGACAGGAGTTCACCAGTCTCCTGGCGATGTCGGCCACGGACACCTTCAGTGTGGTGTTCGAGGCGACCCTCGAGTCCATCTCCGAGAATCGCCAGGGCTGGGTCCTGAGCTTCGGCGGCCGGACCTTCAGCGGAACGTCGAACGTGAGCGTCGACTTCTCGACCGACGGCAGCAGCTACTCGCCGGTGGCCACCGTGAACCTCGACTCCGTCGACACCCGCTTCGCGGTCGACCTCGGCGACGACCTGGCCGAGGCGGTCTACGTGCGGCTCACGCTCGACCCGTCCGTCGGCCAGCCCATCATCGACAACGTGGCCATCGAGGCTCCGGAGCCCGGGGCGGCGCTCTCCATCGCAACGGTGCTGGCGGGACTGGGAGTGCTTCGACGTCGGACCGGGGTCGCAGCCGCGTAGGCACGGAGCCCGGCCGATGCCGAGACCCGCTTCAGAAGCGGTACATCACGCCTCCGTGGATGGAGACGTACCGGACGTCGTCGAGGTCCGTGGCCGGGACGACGTAGCCCGCACCCGCCCCGAGAACGACGTGGTCGGTCAGGTAGAAGTCGAGGCCGCCGCCGGCCTGGACGCCGAAGGCGTTGCCATCGTCGAACAAGCCGTCGTCGTCCCGGACGTGGACGAGACCGAACCCGACCGCCAGGAAGGGCTGGATCCGCTGGGTCAGGAGGTAGAAGCGACCGGTCCCCATCAGCGTGTGGGTCTCGACCTCGCTGGAGGTGGCGTCCTTTGAGGTCTCGAACTCGCTCATGAACTCCCAACGCAGGCCCACGGAGAAGTGGGAATCGATCCGCTGACCGAGGTACACGCTGAAGCCCAGGCTGTCGTCGACGTCGACGTCGTCCTTGTCGAAGTCCTCGTAGCCGTAGGAGAAGTCCAAGCCCACGAACGGGCCCGGCCGGTCGAAGCCCACTGCTTCTTCGGCCACGGCGATGTCCGCGAGCAGCGGGATCAGCACGGTGACGAGGGCGATGGGCCCGATGGACTGCGACATGAATCATCTCCCTGAATCCCATCTCGGGGCCGGACCGCCGCGGCCTTGCGGACGGCGACCGATCGGATGGCCGAGGTTGTACCGCAACGAAGTGGTTCGTTCGTTGGGAGTGTGTCTCGGTTTCCTGGGAATGTGCGCAGCCGGAAACGTTCTCGGGATCTCGCTCCTGATCGTCGGGGTGCCCCGGTATGCCGCCGCACGGGCCAGCTTCGAAGGGCTCGGCGCGCTCCCCGGTGGCACATACGAGAGCGAGGCCGCCGGTGTCTCGGGAGACGGGGCCACGGTCTCCGGCTCCTCGGTCATCGACGCAGGGGGGCGCCGAGAGGCGTTCGTCTGGACCCGCGAGGGCGGACTCGTCGGGCTGGGTTCGCTTCCGGGCGGGGCGTTCCGGAGTTCGGCTGCCGGCACTTCGCGCGACGGTCGCTCGGTCGTCGGCTCCAGCGCATCGGGTTCGGGAACCGAGGCGTTCGTGTGGCAGGCCGGCCACGGGATGCACGGCCTCGGCGACCTGCCGAACGGAATCTTCTCGAGCGCTGCGAGCGGCGTCTCCGACGACGGAGACACGGTCGTCGGTCGGGGGCAGGCGGTGCTCGGCTCCCGAGCCTGGTCGCGTGCGTGGCGCTGGACCCGGGCCGAGGGCATGGTCGATCTGGGCGATCTGCCGGGTGGAATCATCGCCAGCGCGGCGTCGGACGTCTCTTCGGACGGAACCGTGATCGTCGGCTACGGGTCGTCCACGGCCGGCTTCGAGGCGTTTCGCTGGACCGTCGAGACGGGCATGGTCGGTCTCGGCGACCTGCGCGGAGGGGGCTTCCACAGCGCCGCGAGCGCGGTCTCCTCCGACGGCCTGGTGATCGTGGGATTCGGCCAGACCCGGGCCGGGCGCGAGGCGTTCCGCTGGACGAAGCATCGCGGGATGCGAACCCTGGGCGACCTTCAGGGCGGCGAGGTCTCGAGCGAGGCCGCGGACGTCTCCGCCGACGGATCGGTGGTCGTGGGGCGCGCTCGAACCGACCGCGGCGACGCGGCCTTCGTGTGGGACGTCAGGCGGGGAATGCGCAGCCTCCGCGACGTCCTGGTCGGCGCGCACGGCGTCGATCTCGACGGCTGGGTCCTGGGAGCGGCGACCGCGGTCTCCGACGACGGGTCGATCATCGTCGGGACCGGAACCAACGCCCAAGGTCGAACCGAAGCCTGGCGCGCGGTGCTCCCGCGCGAGCGCGCCGCACGTTCGCCTTCGGCAGCCGGACTTGTCTTCACGACCGATGCGGACGTCCTTCCCCGCATCACCGCTGCAACGAAGCCGCGACGAAATGGTGAAGGTGGCCTCTACGGGGCGGCTCTCTCGATCGTCGCTCGTACACTGCCGGCGCTTCAGGTCGGCTCACCCGGAAGCCCATAGGAGGATCCCCCCGATGTCTCCCGCCGGATTCAAGGCGTCCGCGCAGCTCGCCCTGGGCGTGCTGCTGTCCGCGTTCGTCGCGGGGAGTGCGTGGTCCCAGAGCGCAGTCGAAGATTTCCGCGCCAAGATGGAGAAGTGGGTCGAAACCCGACAGATCACCTCCGAGGAGCAGGCCGACTGGGAGGTCGAGAAGGAGACGCTGCGCGCCACGCGCAATCTCCTCACCCAGGAGAAGGAGGCGCTCGAGGCCGAGATCGCCGAGCTCGAGGCCTCGAACACCGAGGTGGACGCCGAGCGCCGAGACCTGCTGCTGCGTCGCGGTGAGTACCAGCGCGCCGGCCGCGCGCTCGAGGAGCGGATCCGCGGGATGGAGGAGCAGGTGCTCGCCCTCGCGCCCCGGCTTCCGGACCCGCTCCGGGACAAGCTCGAGCTCCTGCTGGTCCAGATTCCCGAGAACCCCGAAGAGTCGAGGCTTGCGCTGGGCCAGCGCCTCATGAACGTGCTGGGCGTGCTCGCCCAGGCCGAGAAGTTCGACGGGACGGCCACCTTCGTGGGCGAGACCCGTTCGGTCGGCGGTGACGAAAAGGTCGCCGTGCGAACGCTCTACTGGGGGCTCGGCCAGGCCATCTACGTCGATGCCCAGGGCGAGACGGCGGGCATCGGCCGGCCTGGACCCGACGGCTGGGAGTTCTCCAACCAGCCCGACCTGGCCGACGAAGCGAAGTTCCTGCTCGACATCTACGAAGGCAGCGTGGACGCCATCGAGTTCGTCGAGCTTCCCGCCGAGATCCGGCAGATCTCCGCATCCCACACCAACGGCGACATGGCACGATGAACGCTTTCCGATCGATCCGCTGCACTGCTGCTCTGCTCGCCGCCTTCGCCGCTCTCGCTCTCGCGAGTCCGCCGGCCGCCGCGCAGTCGTTCCAGAAGGCCCACACCGACATCGACGAGAAGCTCGAGGGCTCGCTTCGGGAGCTGCGCGACGTCCGCAAACGCATCGCCAAGGAGAAGATCCCCCTCTCCGAGTCGGTGTCGCGCCTAGAGGATCAGGTGCTTCGGCTCCGCCAGGAGCGCGCAAGGCTGCTCGAGGTCCGGGACAGTCGGACCATCGACCTGACGTCCCTGCGCAGGCAGGTGGAGTCGCTCGCGGACCAGGAAGAGTTCGTGAAGAGCCGCCTCGACGAGTTCGTCCGCGACTTCGAAGGTCGCCTCGACATCAGCGAGCTGCCGCTCTACCAGGAGCGCACGTCGGCGGCGAGGCTCGCCGACAAGAACGCGAACCTCGACGAAGACGGCCGGCGGGGCGTCCAGCTCGCCGTGGTCGAGGCTGCCCTCGAACGCCTGCGCGAGCAGCTCGGGGGTCGGATCTATCCGGGCGAGGCCCTGGGACCCGACGGCGTTCTCACCGCGGGCCAGTTCGTCGCCATCGGCCCCAGCGTCTTCTACGCGAGCGAGGACGGCCGGGTCGTGGGGCTGGTGGAGAACCAGCTCAACACCGCGGATCCGGTCGTGGTGGCCCTCCCGGGCGGAGTGGACGGAGGCATCGTCGAGCTCGCCAGCACCGGGTCGGGCCTGCTCCCGCTGGACGCCACCCTGGGCAAGGCGCTCAAGACGGTGAAGGCGCGCAAGTCACTGCTCCAGTACGTGAACGACGGCGGGGTCGTCGGTCTGGTGATCATCGGCCTGGGCACGGCGGCCCTGCTGCTGACGCTCTTCAAGGCGTTCGAGATCCTGGGCTTCGAGGTGGCCGAGGCCGGAGACGTCGACGGCATTCTGGGCGAGCTCTCCAAGGGGAGCCCCGAAGCGGCCGCGCGCCGCGCGGCTGCGGTGCCCGGCGTGGCCGGCGACATGCTCGCCACCGGCATCGTGAACGCCGGGGAGAAGCGGGGTGTGCTCGAGGAGCTCCTGTTCGAGAAGATCCTGGGCGTAAGGCCGACCCTCGAGCGTTTCCTGCCCTTCCTCGCGATCACGGCCGCGGCGGCCCCGCTCCTCGGGCTGCTGGGCACCGTCATCGGCATGATCAAGACGTTCCAGCTGATCACGATCTTCGGCACCGGAGACGCGAAGAGCCTCTCGTCCGGCATCTCCGAGGCGCTGGTGACCACGGCGCTCGGCCTGATCGTCGCGATCCCGACCCTCATCCTGCACGGCGCCCTCTCGCGCATGGCGAGGCGGAAGCTCGGCCTGCTCGAGCAGCTCTCGGTGGCGTTCGTGAACGGCCTCGCAGCCATCCGTCACAACGACGAGAACAAGCCCCTGGCGGCGACCGCGACCGAGGGACCGGCCAATGGATAGGATCTGGCAGATCTGGCTCTCCGGGGGGTGGGTGATGATCCCGCTCTTCGTGCTCGCCGTGCTGCTCTACACCCAGGGCTTCCAGCTGGTGATGTACGTCCGCCGCTCGGACCTCGGGAAGGGCGACGAGATGAGCTGGTGGGAGTGGGTGCGCTCGCCGTCCCGGGCCACGGGCCGCGTGGCCGACATCATCCAGTACACGCAGACGGACGTCTCCTCCGCCAAACAGATCCGCAACCGCTTCGACGAGGTGCGGCTCTCCTTCGTGGACCTGATCGACCGCCGCACCCGGTTCGTGAGCACCCTGGTGGCCGCCGCGCCGCTCATGGGCCTGCTCGGGACCGTCATGGGCATGCTCCAGACGTTCTACGGCATCTCCACGAGCGGGGGCGCCGAGACCGCTGGAGTCGTGGCGGCCGGCATCTCCGAGGCCCTGGTCACCACCCAGACCGGCCTCACCATCGCTCTTCCCGGGCTCTTCCTGGTGATGATGATCCGCCGCCAGCGTCAGAACCTCGAGGCCAGGCTCGCCCGTCTCGAATGCCTCACGCTCACCCACTTCAAGTTCGAGTGATCGCGGAGTCCCCCCATGGCCAGGCGAAGCACGCAAAGTGAAGACGAGGAGACGGAGATCAATCTGTCTCCCATGATCGACTGCATCTTCATCCTGCTGATCTTCTTCATCGTGACCACGGTGTTCGTCGAGGAGCGGGGCATCCAGGTGGACAAGCCCGATGCGGCCGCCTCGCCTTCCATGGAAGACAGCGAGAGCGTCACGCTGGAGATCACCGCCGAGGGGAAGATCCTCTTCGACCGCAAGGAGATCACCCTGGCCGACGTGGTCGGCCGGGTCTCTGCGGGCATGAGCGGCCCCGAGACCTCGGTGGTGATCCGCGCACACGAGAAGGCGAACCACGGGACGTTCGTGGCGGTGTGGGACGCCGCGCGGCGCGCCGGGGCCGAAGCTCTCAGCTTCAACACGATCAACTGAGTCGACATGGCAAGACGCAGCGCACTCAACGATCAGGACGTCGAGACCGAGATCAACCTCTCGCCCATGATCGACTGCATCTTCATCCTGCTGATCTTCTTCATCGTGACCACGGTGTTCGTGGAGGAGCCGGGGGTGGAGATCCACAAGCCCGACGCCGTCAGCGCCGCGGACCTGGAGAAGAACAGCATCATCATCGCCGTCACGGCCGACAACAAGGTGGTCTACGGCGGCAAGGAGGTCGGGATCGCGGGCGTGGGCGCCCGAGTGAAGCAGCTCCTCAACAAGGACGAGCTGCCGGTGATCATCCAGGCCGACACCGCCGCCGACCACGGAACCTTCTCCGACGTCTGGAGCGCCGTCAAGAACGCCGGCGCCAGGAAGATCAGTCTCTCCACTCGCAACGACTAGTCACGTTCATGCCGGACAAGACCTACCAGCTCCCCACACCCCGCGGACAGCGCGGCACGAGTCTCCTCCTCGGCGGAGGCTTCGCGGCTCTCCTGTTCGTCGTGATGGCGTTGGTGCAGATGATCGGGGACGTCGAGCCGCCCGTTCGCGACCTCGAGGAGAACCTGGTCGCCTACGTGCCGCCCGAGATCGAGGAGCTGGAAGAGGAGCCCCCGCCCATCGAGGAGGAAGAGGAGCCTCCTCCGGAGGAGCTGGCCGACGAGCCGCCGCAGCTCTCGCTCGACCAGCTGGATATCGCGCTCAACCCCGGGACCGGCGGCTCCCTGGCCGGCGACTTCTCGCTGCCGACGATCGGGACCTCCGCCCGGGACCTGGGCACCGAGGACTTCGTCGACTTCTCCGACCTGGACCAGGTTCCGCGACCCATCGGCGTGCGCGCCTTCAGGTTCCCGCGCCGCCTCAAGAAGAAGGAGGTCAGCGGCGAGATCGTCCTGCTCCTGCGCCTGTCCGAGCAGGGCGAGGTGATGGACGTGCGCATCGACTCCTCGAACCTCGAGGACTTCGACGACTTCGTGCTGAACGAGGTCAAGGGCTGGAAATTCACCCCGCCCACCCAGCAGGGCCGACCGGTGAAGGCCCAGGCCCGGTTTCCCATTCCCATCCGAATCAAGCGCGGTTAGCGAATCGAACGCGGACAGGCATGCCCATCATGACCCGACGAATCCTCCAGCTCATCCTGCTCCTCGCCTTCGCGCTCCACGCGCCCTCGGCAGCTTGGGCCCAGACGCCTCCCTGGAAGGGGGCCTCGATCATCAAGGACCCCGAGTGGCAGAAGCGCTTCCTGGGCAGCTACGGCTTCCTCTCGGGGGCGGAGCCCGACGTGGATCCCGGGGAGCTCGAGGTCCTGCGTGAGGTCATCGACCTGATGTCGGTCAATCCCAAGGCAGCCGCCCAGATGCTGGCCCAGCGCTCGGGACCCGACAGCAGCGCGGCGCTCGACTTCGTGCTCGCGAACCTGGACTTCCAGAACGGGGCGCAGGACGCCGCGATCAAGGCCTACCGCCGCGCGCTCTCGAAGTTCCCGGACTTCCGGCGGGCCCACAAGAACCTGGGGCTCCTGCTGGTCCAGCGGAGCGACTTCAAGGGCGCCCAGGAGCACCTCAGCCGGGCCGTGGAGCTCGGCGATCGCGACGGCCGCAACTACGGCCTGCTGGGCTACTGCTACCTCAACCTCGAGAATCCACTGGCCGCAGAGGAGGCGTATCGCAACGCGATCCTCGGGCAGCCCGAGGTCCGGGACTGGAAGCTGGGGCTCGCCCGCGCCCTGCTGGCCATGGACAAGAACAAGGAGGCCGTGGCGCTCTTCGGCGCACTGATCGACGCCGATCCCGACGACGCGGACATCTGGATGCTCCAGGCCAACGCCCATCTGGGTCTGGACCAGCCGCTGGCGGCCGCCGTCGATCTGGAGGCCGTCCGCATGCTGGGCAAGGCCAGGCCCCAGACCCTCGTCCTGCTCGGCAACATCTACATGAACGCCGGCATGACCGGGCAGGCGCGCGACGCGTACCTCGAGGTGATCCGACAGGATGCGGCGGGGACCGAGTTCGAGACCGCGCGCCGGGCGGCCGACCTGTTGATCCGTACGCGCTCCTGGGGCGAGGCCCAGGACATCCTGGACTCCGTGGACCAGCGCTACGGGAAGTCCCTGGACGCCGATGACCAGCTCGAGGTCATGACCCTGAAGGCGAAGGTGGCCCGCGCTCAGGGGCGGGAGAAGGAGGCCGCGGCGCTCCTCGAGTCCATCGTGGACCGCGATGGCACCCGGGGCGACGCCCTGCTCGAGCTCGCGCGCTACCACCAGTCGAAGGGCAACACCGCCAAGGCCCTGCTGCTCGTGGAGCGGGCCGAGAACGTCGAGGCCTTCGAGTACTCTGCCCTCCTCGAGCACGCTCAGCTCATGGTCGCCGCCCGCGACTATCCCGAGGCGGCCAGGCTCCTCCGGCGCGCGCTGACCATCAAGAGCGAGCCCCGGGTGGAAGGCTTCCTGGCCCGGGTGGAGCAGGCCGCGCGACGATGAGCTCCACCCGGCGCTGCATTCTCTCCGCCGTCCGCCGGCTCGGGAGCGGGTCGGGGGCGATCGCCGTGGGCGGCGGTCGCGCGGCGGCGCGGCTCGCGCCGCTCCTGCTCGGCCTGGCCCTCGCCCTGCCGACGCCCGCCGGCGCCCAGGAGGCCGTCTCCGACATCCTCGAGGATCTCGGAACGGCGGAGACCGTGGACGAGGGAAGCGAGGAGCTGGAGATCCGGTCCCAGGACCAGGCCGATACGGGCATCGTCCGCGGCCGGGTGATCGACGGCGACACCGGTTCGCCGGTGCGGGACGCCACGGTCATCCTGATCTGGCCGGACCCCGGCGACGGCGGCGAGCCGCGACAGGAGATCGCGACCACAGACTTCGACGGCGAGTACGAGTTCAAGGCGGTTCCCGCCGGTGCCTACACGCTCAGCTTCGTGAAATCCGGCTATCGCGCCTCCACGATGACCGGCTTCGAGGTCCAGGCCCGACAGATCAACCGGGGCGACTTCCCGATGCCCCCGATGCCCACGGGCACCGCCTCGCAGATCCTGCAGCTCGACGCATTCGTCGTCGAACAGTCCACCGTCGAAGAGCTGATGACGTCCCTCGAGCTGCGCCTCGACTCCGACGCGCTGCTCAACACGTTCAGCGCCGAGGAGTTCTCGAAGTTCGGCGCCGGAGACGTGGCCGAGGCGCTGAAGCGGGTCGCCGGCGTGAACGTGGTGGAGGGGCAGTTTGCCATCATCCGGGGACTCGAGGACCGCTACAGCAGCACCCTGTACAATGCCGGGCCCGTGCCCAGCCCGGACCCGAACCGCCAGTCGGTGCAGCTCGACCTCTTCCCGTCCGACGTAGTGAACACCCTCGCGATCAAGAAGACCTTCGAGGCGGGCTCACCCAGCAACTCGTCCGGCGGGTCGATCGACATCGTCACCCATCGGTATCCGGACGAGTTCGAGATCAAGCTCAGCGCCGGGACCGGCTTCAACGACAACGCCGAAGACCGCTTCCTGAAGTACCGCAAGGGCTCGGCCTTCGGCAAGGAGATCGACGGCAACGACGTCATCGAGAGCGACTTCAGCGCGTCGGCCGGCGGACGCTACGAGCTTCTCGGTCGTGAGCTCGCCTTCAAGGCCGCCTTCGGCCGCGAGATCGACTACGCGACCGCCGAGGGCTACAAGCACACGCGCCAGCCGCAGTACGCCCAGGAGAGCATCTTCGGGATCACCCAGTCCGGCGACCTGTCGCTCGGCAACATCACGCTGAGCGGCGGCAAGTTCGACCTCACCCAGAGCGAGTGGTCGAGGCAGATCACGGGCTACGGCGGGTTCGGCTTCGAGCTCGACACGGCCGGCGACCATCGCATCGACACGTCCATCTTCTACACGAAGAAGGAGGACGAGACGGTCCAGCAGCTGGAGAACGGCTACTTCCCGAACTTCGACTACACGCCCCTGATCGAGAAGACCCGGAACGGCGATTTCATCAACACCGATCGCGACAACGGAGACTTCGTCTGTTGCACCACGCGTTCGACCTGGCTCGCCCGGGGTGTGCGGGAGGACGCCGACGACTTCGCCAGCCGCGGCGCGCTCTGGTCCACCAACTTCCAGGAGGGCACGTCGCGGGAGCGCCAGCGCGAGATCTTCCTCACCCAGGCCAACGGCGACCACACGATCGCCCAGGCGGAAGGCCTCCATTTCAGCTGGGTCGCAAACTACGCCACGACCAAGCAGACGGAGGACTCCTACGGAGCGCGCGTCTTCTACGAGCCAGACGACAAGCAGCAGATCCCCACTTCCTTCCCGGTGACCGTGGATTCCCTCGGGTCCGGCGTCTTCGCGGCCAACTCCGATCTGTTCACCAGCAGCACCAGGATCGACGAGGACCAGTACTTCATCCGCGGAGACGTCGACTACGAGCGCGAGCTCGTCGACGAGCTCGCCGTGAAGCTGGAGGGCGGCGCCTGGTACGAGCGCGCCGAGCGCGACGTGGACGCGAGCTTCCTCGAGAACCCGAGCGTCGACGGCGGCACCCAGTTCGCCATCACGGCCCCGACCCTGGGCGAGCTGGGCAGCTCGCTCTTCGATTCCCTGGACGCCGACCCCGAGACCGGGCTGCTCCAGGGCTCGCGCGACACGACCAACGATTCGAAGCGCGAGGTCACCGCCGGGCACGTCTCGGCCAGGCTGACGCTCTTCGAGGACTTCGACCTGCTGGGGGGCGTGCGCATCGAAGAGATCGACATCGAGTCGAACAACGATGCCTTCACCGGCGAGACGCGGGGGGACGGCGTGCCGTCCACCTTTCCCACCCAGTACCTCTTCTGGGATCGGCCGGACAACCCCACCCGCGGCGAGACGACCAGCGCCTTCCCGCCAGCCTCGGACACGGTGTTCAACGACCAGATCCTGGGCATCGACGTCCCCATCGATACGTCGACCGACGTCTGTGATCCGCCCGACACCGGCGAGCGGCGGGGCTGCGTGGACCTGCTCAGCGCCGAGGAGATCGATTCCTTCATCAACGGCGAGATCCGGGAGACCAGGTACCTGCCCGCGGCGGGCTTCACCTACAGGCCGATCGACGGCATGAGCATCCGCGGCGCCTACTCCCAGACCGTGGCGCGGCCCTCCTTCCGCGAGATGGGCTACTACGTCACCGTCGAGCTCGGGACCAACGACTTCGTCGTGGGCAACCCGCAGCTCCAGCTCTCGGACGTCGAGAGCTGGGACGTCCGGGCGGAGTACAGCTGGGGCGACTTCGGCGACCTGCTGGCGGTGAGCGGCTTCTACAAGACCATCGACGACCCGATCGAGGCCATCGTGGTCCGAAACCCGCTCAACGCCGAGGAGTCGAACAGCGCGCTCTTCCTCACCTACTTCAACAACCCCAACGAGGCCACGCTCTGGGGCATCGAGGTCGAGGGGCGGAAGTCCCTGGGCTTCGTGGGTCTCGACTTCCTCGAGTACCTCTCCCTGGGCGGCAACTTCACCTACATCGACGCGGAGGTGAAGCGCAGCGAGGCCGAGCTGGCTCGGGCCGAGCGCTTCTTCGGCGTGACTCCCGAGGACGAGCCGCTCGAGCGCTTCAGCAGCCTGAACAGCAAGCGCAGGCTCTTTGGCCAGCCCGAGTGGATCGCCAACGCCGACGTCACCTTCGACCACCCGGGCTGGGGAACCCGCGCCACGCTCGCCTTCTTCGCCATCAGCGACGTTCTCGACGCCGCGGGCAGCGCCATCGTCAGCCGCGACCAGGAGATCCGCGCGCTCACGACCGACCGCTACGTGAGCTCGTTCCACCAGCTGGACTTCATCGTGAGCCAGACCCTCTTGCTGCCCAGGGAGCTGGGGAAGTTCACCCTGAAGGGCACGTTCAAGAATCTCACCAACAGCACCCGCAAGATCATCTACGACCCCTACCAGACGAACAGCACCGTCAACGAGCGGTCGGTGAAGATCGGCCGCGACTACTCCTTCTCCTTCTCGTACCTCTACACCTTCTGACCGCGGCCTCCGGCCCCGGGATGCATCGGGGCTTTCCGGTCGGCGGGATCGGCACGGCTCGCGAGGTTGCCGGGCCGGCGTTGCGCCAGGCTCCCGGCAGCCCCGGGAACGGGCGCAAGTCCGGTCCTCTTCGCGGGCTCCAGTCCTCCCCCGGGCCGCTCCGTCGCGATCGGTTGGCGCTCCCGCCGGTCGCGACACGGAGCCGTCCCGATCTGGTGAAGCCGATGAAGAAAGAGTGAAGGCGGGCCACGGTCGCCTTTTCCCCACCACGTTCCAGTGCGGGAAGACGTGCTTCCCAGGGACGAGAACAGCTCGGGAAACGGGCGCAGCGGGCGCCATCGGGTCGTCATCGTTCGTCATGCAAGCTTCGCGGCCCGATGTCCTGTGACCAACGGTGCATGGCCGCAAATCGAAAGACCGACGACCCGAGGATTCCTAGGATGCGCCCGTTCCAGCCGGAAGGTTCCGGCACCCGGAACCCAGCGAATCCAATCAACCAGACCCAATCAAACACCGAGAGAGCCAACTGAAGATGCAGAAGACATTCATCGCCTCGCTCGCTCTCGCTTTCGCCGGCCTTGCGGCCAGCGCGAGCGCACAGACCGTCGTGGGGGCCGACATCGTGGCCGACACGACCTGGGGTGGCGCCGCCAACCCCGGTCCGATCATTCTCGAACTGCCGATCTTCGTGAAGGACGGGGCCACCCTGACGATCCTGCCCGGAACCATCGTGCGCGGTCAGCCCCGCACGGCGGCGGTCCTGGCCGGCTCGACCGTGGGCACCCCCGGCGCCCTGATCGTGACCCGGAGCGGTCGCATCATCGCCGACGCCTCGTCCACCAGCCCGATCATCATGACCACCGCCGCGGTGGACAACGACGACGACGGCATCGCCGACGACGACAACAACGACGGCTTCGACGACGCCTGGTCCCCCGGCGACGTGTTCCTGGACGACGATCCGGCAAACGCACCCCTGGCCCCCCTCGACAAGGCGGGCAACGCGAACGTCGCCAAGTGGGGCGGCCTGGTGATCAATGGCAACGCGCCGACCAACCTGGCCGACGACTGCGGAACACCGTACGGCACCTGCACCGTCGAGGGCCTCACGATCCCCGGGTTCCCCGTCTCGGACGCCACCTATGGAGGCGACTTCCCGCACGACAACTCGGGCATCCTCCGCTACGTCTCGGTGCGCCACGCGGGCGACGAGATCGGCGCCAACAACGAGCTCAACGGCATCTCGCTCGGCGGCGTCGGTGACGGCACCGTGGTCGAGAACGTGGAGGTCTACGCCAACTTCGACGACGGCGTCGAGTGGTTCGGTGGAACCGTCAACGCGAAGAACCTGCACGTGGCATTCGTCGGCGACGACGTCTTCGACACCGACGAAGGCTACACCGGCGTCAACCAGTTCATGTTCGGCGTCATGCCGTTCTTCAACGAGAACGACGGCGACCCCTTCGGCTCGGCCTCGGGCGACAAGGCCGGCGAGTTCGACGGTGACAACGACCCGAACGTGAACGTCCGGATCCAGTCCGGCCTCCCCGTCGGCGGCGACGATCCGACCTGCTGGCCCCTCACCACGAACCAGAACTACAACCTGACCGTGATCGGCTCCACGCCGGACGCGGGCCAGGAGTTCGTGCCTGCGTCGCCCAACAGCGCGAACAGGGGCATCCAGATGCGGAACGGCTACGCCGGGCGCCTGTTGAACTCGATCGTGGTGAACACCGGGACCGCGAAGGGCCTCGACCTCGACTCGAGCGCCGGCTGCCCCGGCTTCACCGTGGACGACAACGTGGGCACGGGCCTGGTGGCCATGGTCTCCTCGACCCTCGACGACACGGCCGCCCTCGGCGCCGACGAGCTGGCTGCGGTGTCCATGGGGGATGCCCTGGCCCCGGGTCTGGGCGGCACCGCCAACACGGTCAACAACGCGCTGTTCCCCGGACTGGAGAACGAGGACACGACCTTCGACCCGACCGGCAACGCCGCAGGCAAGCTGGACAGCAGCCTGAAGGCTTCGCCGATCGACCCCCGCCCCAGGTTCGGCCTGATCGGCGTGGGCGGTGGTGTGGTTCCCCAGGGCCCCGAGCTCGAGGCCTCGGCGACCTATCGCGGAGCGTTCCTCCGCACGGCGCCGGAGCTGTGGACCACGGGCTGGACGGTCCTGAACATCGCAGGGCTCCTGGCCGACTGATCTGATCGAGAAGCCGGGTCCCGGTCCGTCGCGGCGCAGAGCGAACGGGCGGACCGGGACCCACCCTCAACCGAGCTGTTCCAGAAGCAGAAGGAATTGGACATCATGACCACGAAGCACCTGATCGCCTCCCTCGCGACCCTCGCTCTCGCCGGTACGGCGCAGGCGGACATGGTCGCCGGCTGGGACTTCTCCCAGTACTTCGGCGACGGATTTCTGACCACCGACGCGGCGACGTTCACGGATACCTTGGACGCCAACTACTCCGACTTCGACCCGACGTTCAACGCGGGTGCCGAGTCGGCGGCCTTCGGCACGTTCTACATGAACGGCACCAACGGTTCGGACCCGGTCCCCGGCCTGGGCACCGGCACCGAGACCTTCCTGCCCACCGGCGCGGTCCCGGGCTCGCTCACCTCGAACCTGTCCGCTCCGGTCGTCAACCCCTTCGACTCGTTCACGATCCTCACCTCCGAGGGGCAGGCCTTCACGAACCTCCTGGCCATGACCGCCACCGACGCCATCAGCGTGGTGTTCTCCGCGGACCTGGCCCAGGCGGGCCTCGAGGGCTCGGGCTTCGAGCTCACCCTCGGCGGCAAGACCTTCTCGGGCGCGACCGACGTGGGCGTCGAGTTCTCCGCGGACGGCGTGAGCTACTCGCCGGTGGGGACCCTGAGCCTCACCGACCTCGACACGCCGTACTCGGTGGTCGCTGGCGGCGCCGGGCTGGGTCAGGCGTTCTTCCGCCTGAACTTCACGGGCGTGGGTGGCCAGGCCATCATCGACAACGTCGCCATCCAGGCGGCCGAGGTCAGCGCCGTGCCGGAGCCCGGGACGCTGATGCTGCTCGGCGCCGGCATCTCCGGCCTGGCCTTCGTGGGTCGCCGCCGAGCCTGACTCCAGCAGACGACGCGCGTTTCCCGGGACCGCCACCTTCGGGTGGCGGTCCCCCTTTTCGTGGACGAGAGGGATTCCATGACCGCTTCCATCACCTCTTCCAATACATCCTCGCTGCTCGCCCTCCCGTGCGTCCTGATGCTGCTCGCCCTCGCCGCCGGACCGCTCCACGCCGGCCAGGAGGGACACATCACCGGGAACCTGCCGGCCTTCGACGCCGCGGACGCCGAAGCGAAGGCCATCACTGCCGACGACCTTCTGGCCAACGAGCGCTTCTGGCCCTATCAGGTGGCGCTGGTCGAGCCGTGGACGCCCGAGGGCCGGACCCGCCCGCTGCCGCCGAGGATCAACGGAGTCCTCGTCCGCGTGGAGAGCGGCGGTCGGGCGAGGATCGACTTCGGCCGCGACGGCCTGGCCGTGGTTCCCGTTTCGATCACGAACCTGGTGGAGCGCGCGAACCAGGTGCGCCGGGGCGAGCTGGACAAGATCGCGCCCAACTTCCTGCTCGCGGTCGGGCCTCGACTGCTGCACTCGAAGACCGGCGTTCCGCGGCCCTTCGACGTCGCAAGCGCCTGGCAGGATCCCGGGTTCCTCTGCGTGTTCGCCGACTCGAGCCCCGAGGAGCTCGCGAAGCTGGCCGAGGCGCTGGCGCCCCTCGCAGGCCGACACGGCGTCTCGACCCTGCTGTTTCCCCACGGCCCCCGGACCAACCGCGAGGTGCTGGAGACCCTGCGCGACCTCGACTGGAAGATTCCCTTCATGTACGACCACCTGTCGGAGTCCTACACGAAGTCGCTGCTGCCGGAAGACGTGGGGATGCCCGCGGTGGTGCTCCAGACGAACGAGGGTCGCGTGGTCCTCGAGAGCAGCTGGAAGCCCGGGGTCGTGGACCGGATCCGGGAGGCCATGGATCGCGAGTTCGGGGATGGGAGGGATGGGACCGAAGAGCCCTTCCCGACCACGACTCAGTAGGCACCCACCAGCTCGTGGAGCCGGGCGGCCAGCGTCTCGGCGTGGGTCACGGGAATCATGTGGCTCCCCGAGAGCACCGGCTCGAAGCGCGAGTTCGGGAGCGCCGCGTGCAGAGCTTCGCCCGTGGTGTAGGGGACGCTGTAGTCGTCGGCGCCCTGGATCACCAGCGCGGGGGTGTCGATCCGCTCGGGGTGCAGGCGGGTCCGGTCCATGCGCCGGGTCTCGAGCCGCCAGGTCTCGAGGGTTCCCGGCATGGCCAGGGAGGCGCGGCTGGCCTCGATCCAGCCGTCGGGGATCGCCTCTTCCCGGGCGAAGGCGCCGGCCAGGGCCTGACGCGCGAGCCCGTCGGCCAGCGGCGGAATCGAGCCCACCCAGTTCATGGCCCACTCGCCCACCGGCGAGACGAGGATGCGTTCGGCCAGGGGATGCTCGCGGCCCGGGTCGACGTCGGTGCCCACCGAGGCGATCAGCACGAGATGGCTCGCGCGCTCGGGGGCGTCGGCGGCGAGTCGCATGACGATGCCTCCGCCGTAGGACCAGCCGACCAGCACCGCCTGGGAGATCCCCAGCGCGTCCATCAGGGCGGCCAGCTCGCGCGCGTTCGATTCGAAGGTGTACGGCGCCTCGGCGGCGGCTTCGCGGGTGGAGTGGCCGTAGCCCACGCGGTCGTAGGCGATCACGCGGTACGGCCCGGCGGCCGCGATGGCGTCGCCCAGCGGCGCGAGCTCGCTGGCGTTCGACGGCAGGCCGTGAACCAGGATCACGGGGGTGCCCGATCCCTTCTCGATCACGTTCAGGAAGCGTCCGTCCGCGAGCACCACGCTCCGGCCCAGCTCCGGACGATGCCGGGGATCGGGCTCCCAGCCCAGCGGGCCCGCGAGCCAGGGCGGCAGGAGCAGGACCGCCACCAGGGCCAGGATGAGGACGAGACCGAGCCGGCGCATGGGGGAATCGTAGCGGCTCGTGTCCCGCGGGCAGTGGGTGCAATCACCGCGCTACCCGTGGGGACCGGGAGGGGGCCCGCTGTTGCCCCCGGGCGCAGCCTCTATTCTCCGGCCGAGCCGGCAGGCGGGTCGGTCGCGAAGAGGTCGCCGTGAGTCTCATCCATCTGCCCGACCACGTGCTCCCGGCCCCGCGGCGGGCCGCCCTGCCTCCGGCGCCGCCGCTCCGGCGCATGCTGGGACCCGGGATCATCCTGGTGGGCCTCTCCATCGGCAGCGGCGAGTTCGTCCTCTGGCCCCGCCTCACCGCCGAGCACGGGTTCGCCGTCTTCTGGGCCTGCTGGATCGGCTGCACGATCCAGTTCTTCCTGAACATGGAGATCGAGCGCTACACCCTGGCGACCGGGGAGAGCGCGGTCACCGGCTTCATCCGCCTGCACCGTGGCCTGGGGCCCGTCTTCCTCGCCTGCGCCACCCTGCCCTGGATCTGGCCGGGCTGGGCCACCGGAGGCGGGACCCTGCTGTCGTGGCAGATCGGCGGCGAGCCCGTGGCCTACGCCGTGGCCGGTCTGCTGGTCTGCGGCGTCATCCTCACCGTCGGCCCCGTGGTCTACCGCACGATCGAGGTCGTCCAGATGGCGCTGGTCGGGACGATCTTCAGCCTCGTCCTGGTGCTCGCCTTCCTGGTGGTCGACGCCGGTTCGCTGGCGGCGCTGGCGCGGGGGGCGCTGCAGGTCGGACACGTCCCCGCCGACATGGACCTGCCGCTCCTGCTGGGCGCGCTCGCCTTCGCCGGGGCGGGCGGCACGGCCAATCTCTCCCAGTCGAACTACGTGAAGGACAAGGGCTACGGAATGGGCCGCTGGATCGGCCGCATCACCAGCCCCTTCAGCGGGCGCGCCGAGGCCGGGAGCGAGGTCGGGCTGGTCTTCGAGGACGACGCCGAGAGCCGCGCCCGCTGGGCCAGCTGGTGGCGGCGGGCCAACGCCGAGCACGCCCTGTCGTTCTGGCTGCTGTGCCTGCTCTCGCTGTCGCTCTTCTGTCTGCTCACCCACGCCCTCGTCGGGGTCCGGGGAGAGGCGCCCGAGGGTCTCTCGTTCATCGCCGACCAGGCGGCGGTGCTGGACCAGCGCATCGGCTCCGGGGCCCGACACGCATTCGTGTGGGCCGGGATCGCGGTGCTGTTCTCCACCGAGCTCGGTCTGCTCGATGCGGTGACCCGAGTGGTCGTCGACCTGGTGAAGGCGACCTGGCTGCTCGACGACGAGCGCTGGACGGTGTCGCGGCTCTACTTCACGGTGCTCTGGGGGTTCATCGCGTTCGGCGTGGTGGTGTTGCTGGCCGGCTTCGATCAGCCCCTCACGCTGCTGATCCTGAGCGCGGCGTTGAACGCCGTCGTGATGTTCCTCTACTCGGGGCTGCTGCTGTGGCTCGGCTGGAGGTGCTTCGAGCCGCCCCTGCGGCCGGGACCCCTGCGTGTGGCCGTGCTGTGCTTGGCCTTCGTCTTCTTCGGCGGGTTCAGCGTGATCACCCTGGTCGACCGGATCGGGCGCTGAACCCGGCCCGCCTCACGGTGGCGTCGGAGCGGCGACCCGTCGCCCGAAGCGGTCCGGACCGATTGCTCAGTCGTCCTCGGAGCTGCGCAGGCAGACCTGGATCTCGTCGACGAGCTGCCCCGCGCTGAAGGGCTTGTAGAGGAAGCGCGCACCGTGGGGGGTCTCGACCAGCCCCTCGCTCCGGTCCTGCGGATAGCCCGACACGAACAGGACGGGCGTTGCCGGACGGTCGAGCTGGAGCTGGCGGACCAGCTCGCCGCCCCCCATGCGCGGCATGACGACGTCGGTGATCAGCAGGTCGATCGGATCCGCGGTCTGGCGGGCGGTCTCCAGGGCCTCGACCCCGTCCCGGGCCTCGAGGACGCGGTAGCCGTCGCGTTCGAGGATGCGCCGCGCCAGCTTGCGAACGGCCTGCTCGTCCTCCACCAGGAGGATCGTGCCCCCGCGTCGGGGCTCCATGGGGTCGCGGGTCGTCTCCTCCGCGGCGGCCTCCTCCTCGAGGACGGGCAGGAGGATCTCGAAGACCGTTCCCTTGTTGAGACCGCCATGGACCGAGATGGAGCCTCCCGCCTGCTCCACCACGCTGTAGACGATCGAGAGTCCGAGCCCGGTGCCCTTGCCCGGCTCCTTGGTGGTGAAGAAGGGCTCGAAGATCTGCTCGCGGAGCTCTTCGTCCAACCCGACCCCGGTGTCGGAGACCGAGAGCACGACGTGGGGACCGGCGCCCCGCAGACCCAGGCGCCTGCGGTCGCCCTCGTCCACGCTCCGCGCGTGGACATCGATCGTCAGCGAGCCGCCGTCGGGCATGGCGTCGCGGGCGTTCACGGCGAGGTTGATCAGCACCTGCTCGATCTGATGGGGGTCGCCCTTCACCCACCAGTCGCCTTCGGGGATCGCGGTCTGCAGGTCGACGTCCTCGCCCAGCAGGCGCCGGAGCATCTCCTCGAGTCCGCGGATCGCACCGCCGAGCTCGACGGCCTGGGACTGGGTCCGTTGCTGGCGGCTGAACGTCAGCAGCTGCTTGGTGAGCCCCGCGGCGCGCTCGGCCGCGGCGTGGATCTCGCCCACGTCCTCGCGGGCCCAGTGGTCGGCCTCGAGCTCGCCCATGACCGCACGGCTGAAGCCCAGGATCACCGTCAGCAGGTTGTTGAAGTCGTGGGCGATGCCGCCGGCCAGTCGCCCGACGGCCTCCATTTTCTGGGACTGGATCAGCTGGACCTGGCTCTCCTGCAGGGCCTGCTCGGTCGCCCGGCGCTGGAGCGCGCTGGCCAGCAGCTCGCCGACCAGCCGCAGGAGCGTGATCTCCTGATCGGTCCACCAGCGCTGCTCGCGGATGGACTCGAAGCCGATGTAGCCCACCAGCTGGTCGCCGAAGAAGACCGGCAGCCCGAGCAGGGACATCACGCCGCGCTCGACGAGCATCTCGCGCATGGACCGGGCCTCGTCGGGGATCTGCTGGACGTCCTCGAAGCGCAGGGTCTCGCCGCGCAGCACCTTCTCGAGAGCCCAGCGTCGGCCTCGGGAGTGGTGGGGCACCGGGGGAACGCCCGGGGCCCGCCACTCGTGGGTCCGCGACTGAGCGTTGACGCGATCGAAGAAGACCAGGAGCGCGCGCTCCCCCTGGGCCAGGGTGGCCGCCTCCCGGAGTCCGTCTTTCACCGCGTCCTCGATCTCGCCGGGCGACAGGGCCATGAAGCGCCGGGAGAGGGACGCGATCGCCTGCTCGGCGGCCAGCTGGCGGGCCAGGTCCGACTCGGCGCGCTGGCGCCGCCGCGCGCTCGCGAGGATGTCGGCGACCAGGCGCAGGCGGTTGACTTCGGAGTCGTCCCAGGAGTGGGCTTCGCGCAGGTACTCGACGGTGAGACAGCCCACCAGGGAGCCCTCGGAATGCACCGGGATGCAGATCTGGGACAGCACCCCCCTCGCGATGTGGTCCTCGCGCTCGGCCGCGGCCTCGGGCGGCAGGTCGTCCGGGCCCCGCACCTTCAGGACCCGACCCGCGCGGATCTGTCGCGTCGACCAGGCGAACCGGTCGGGCGACACCGGTCCCATCTCCGTCCCGACTCCGGCCACGCCCGGCCGCGACTGCTCCCAGACCTGCCGCACGAACGGAGGCCGGGGCTCGATGGCCACCAGGCGCGCGCGATCCGCGTCCGAGGTGTCGAGCACGAACTCCAGGCTCAGCCCGATACCGTCTTCCAGGCGATCCGAGCTCAGCTCGAGGATGCGTTGGGACAGCGCGGCGATGCGATGCTCGATGGAGAGCTGGTCGGCCAGGGCCCGCTCCGCGCGGCTGCGCTCGATGGCGTTGACCAGGAGGTCGGAGGCGAGCTGCAGCCAGTGGATGTCGGAATCGGTCCAGGGGCGCCGGGGCTGGTAGCGCTGGAGGACCATGAAGCCCAGGGTGCGATCGCCCCGCCAGATCGGCAGGGTGAGGGCGGACACGATCCCGCTCTCGCGCATGGTCTGCGCCTCGACCTTCGCCTCCTCCGGCAGATCGTCCACACGGGCGATGCAGATCGGCTCCCGCCGCTGCAGGCGGTCGGTGGCCCACCGGTAGCGTGAGAGCGATTCGCCTTCGGGAAACTCCGAGAAGGACCGCAGCCCGGGCACGCTCCACTCGAAGCGCGTGAGGCCGCCGGAGTCGTCGCGGGCGTTGAGGACCAGCACGCAGCGGTCCACCTCGGCCATGCTGCCCACCTCGGCGACCGCCTGGTCCACCGAGGCTGCGAGGTCGGCCGGGTCGATCTCCAGCAACAGCCGGGCGAGCCGAGCGGTGCGCTCGGCCAGGGGGTGGGTCCACCCCAGGTCTTCGTCTCGCCTGTTCGAGCCCATCGGACCTCTCTTCGGCCGACGGGGGGAATCGCCATAGCTCCCAGGCACTCCTCCTGGGCAGGGCCCTCGAGGACTGGGTAAAACCACCCAGGAGGGCGGTCGGCGAGCAGAGCTCAGCCCGCCGCGCGCAGCGCCAGCCAGAAGAGTCCGAGCCCGGCGATGGCTGCCGACCCGAGCTCCGTGGCCCAGCGGCGCGGCGCTCCACCGGCGAGTCGGGCGAGCCCGAGCAGCAGCGGCCAGGCCAGCAGCACCACCCCCAGCTGGCCCACCTCGACGCCCACGTTGAAGCCGAACAGCGCGATCGCGAGCCGATCGGCGGGCAGCTCCATCTGCCCGAGGACCCCGGCGAACCCGAACCCGTGGATCAGCCCGAAGGCGAAGGCGAGGGCGCTGCGCAGGGTCGAGCGAGCTTGCGAGCGACGCATCAGCAGGAAGTGGCAGCCGGCGAACAGGGCGAGCCCGAGCCAGGTCGCGGCGCCCACGGCGCCGTAGCCCAGGGCGGCGGCGATTCCGGCGGTCGCGGTGGCCGCGACCGCCAACGCGATGGGCGCGGTCCGCCTCCCGGCGAGATCCCAGACGTTCTCGACCGCGACCAGGGCGACCGAGAACGCGATCACGGCCTCCACCGCGACGGCCTCCGTGCGGACCAGCCCGAGCACGGCCAGGGCCAGGGTGAGGCTGTGGCCCACGGTGAATCCGCTCACCAGGCCCGCCACCTCGCCCAGGCGGGAGGCCATCAGGAGCAGCGCGAAGACGAACGCCAGATGGTCCCAGCCGGTGAGGATGTGCTCGACGCCGAGCTCCACGTAACGCAGGAAGCCCGACGGGACGGGCGTGTCCCGGGAGGTCGCCTGGGAAGCGCCGGACCCCGGCGGAGCGCCGAGACTCCAGCTCCGATCTCCGTCGTGGAGGACGCGCTCGCGGACCTCGCCCTCGCCGCGGGTCACCCGGGCGAAGTGCAGGTGGGACGGCGCGGCCTCCAGCAGGACCCGGCTCTCGATGCGCAGGGCCTCGTCCGAGGCACAGCGAAGCCGCCATCCGTGGACCGACCAGCCTTCGGGGCCGGGTAGCGGCGCGGGGTCGCCCTCGATCGCGCACGGCTCGCCGTTCGCGGTCAGCTCGAGGCTGCGCGAGAGATAGCGGCTCACGGCCGGACCGGTGGTGTCGCGCAGTCCCAGGGGACCCAGGCGGGTGAGCTCGACCCGGGGCAGGCGCACGCGGACCCGGGCGCGTCCGCCCTCGATCTCCCAGGTCGAGTACGAGTGGCTGCGGCCGTGGGCGGCCGCGGGGTCGGGCCCGAGGAGTGCGACCGCGAGCATCGGCACCAAGAGCCAGGCGGTGGCGAGCCAGGAGCCCGGTCGGGCCCCGGGCCTGCGCAGGCGGGGCCCCGGCCGCGGGGTCGCGGACGGACGTCGCGAAAGATGTGAGCGTGTGGTCTGGGCCATGGTCGTGCGCGTGCGGATTCTGCCGGAAATCGACGCTCGAAGCGCCCGATCCGGCCACCGAACCGGGAGTTCCGCGCGATTTTTGCGAGTTGAGGGTTCGGGCCTTGCGAGAAGTCGAAGCTGTGCTAGATTCTCAAGAACACATCGCGACCCAAACCCGCCAATCGGCGGGTTTTTTGTTTCCAGCGACTTTCGTCACAGGTTCGCTCGCGGGCCCCGGAAGCGGCCCTGACAACCGGAACCGGTTCCGGAGTCGGAACCTGAACCTGAACCGCAGTGGGAGTCGGGTCCCGAGCTGGAACCGGGCTCGACCCCCGATTCCCTCTCCCCCCTTTCACAGGAGCCCGGCATGGCGCGCATCGTCGGCAATCTGACAGCCGAAGACGACTACACCCATCCCCTCGGTCCCGAGCCGAACTTCAACGAGAGCATGTACTTCAACTTCTTCGATCCCGGTCGCGGGCTCGGAGGCTTCGTGCGTCTCGGCAACCGGGCCAACGAGGGCCGTGCGGAGATGACCGTCACGCTCTTCCGACCCGACGGTCGCGTGCTGTTCCAGTTCGATCGCGCCCCCATCGAAGACAACGACTCGTTCGACGCCGGGGGGCTTCGCTTCGAGGTCCTCGAGCCCGGACAGCGTCTGCGCACGACGTACTCGGGCACGGCGGTCGAGCTCCAGGAGCCTCGGGAGATGGCCGATCCCCGCGCGGCCTTCCGCGGAAACCCCCGGCGGAAGGTCGGCCTCGATCTCGTTCACGAGGCCGTGGGTCCGATGTACGGTCACTCGGGCGATCGCGACGAGGAGCGCCAGGCGGCCGAGCAGCAGTTCGCCAAGGCCCACTACGAGCAGCACATGCGCGTCGCGGGGCACGTGGAGGTCGAGGGCGATCGCCTCGAGGTGGAGGGCTTCGGGCTGCGCGACCACTCCTGGGGTCCGCGCCACTGGCAGGCCATCCACGGCTACGAGTGGCTCACCATGAACTTCGGCGCCGACCTCGGGCTGATGGTGTCGGTGATCCGCCGGGAGCCCGGCAGCGAGAAGGTCGGCGGCGTGGTCGTGCGCGGCGACGAGATCGACGGGATCGCCAGCGCCCGCATCGAGGCCGACTACGAGCAAGGCGGTCTCTACCACCGCGCGCTGCGCGTGTCACTCGAGACGCGCAGCGGCGAGTCGCTGGAGATCGAGGGCAACGTGAAGGGCTTCATCCCCCTGCGCAACCGGCGGGCCGGGCTCACGACCCATATCGGCGAGGGGATGACCGAGTGGCGACTCGGGGACCGACGGGGCTACGGCCTGTCGGAGTTCCTGCGGCAGGTCTGAGCGTCCGCCGCCGGACTCCGGGCCCGGATGGAGCTCCGGGCCCGGAGTCGCTGGGACAGCGGCCGCGTCGGCCGGCTACGGGCTCTGGACGAGGTCCAGGAACAGCGAGATGAACTCGCCGTTCTGCTCCACGGCCACCGACTGCAGGTTGAGGCCCAGGAAGGACGGCAGCGGGAACGCGCCCAGGCCGTCACCCAGTGTGGGCAGGACCGCCGGGAGCAGCTGCTGGAGGATGAACTCCAGCTGGCCCGGGTTGGTCCCGATCGGGTTGTCGAGGATCTCCACCACGATGGCCGGGGCGGTCACGCTCGAGATGGTCGGCACCAGCTCGCCCGTCAGGTCGTCGAAGCTGAAGTCCAGGCCGGCCGTGAAGTCGATCTGGCCCGACACCAGGTTCTCCGCCGCCGCCGTCAGGACCGCGATCTCCAGGCCTCCGATCGCCAGCTCGGCGATCTCGCCCTGGGGACCGGGGTTGCCGGTGAGCGCCGGCGCGAGAGTCGGCCGCATCTCGACGACCAGCGGCGTGCTCGGGTCGATGTTCCCCAGCTCGGGGATGAACAGCGCCAGGAGGCCGGCGGTGATCGGCTGCAGGCCGGCGCCCAGTCCCAGGTCGATCTCGTTCAGCGAGACCTGGAGCAGGCCGCACTCGACCTCCGCCTTCAGCAGCTGGTTGAAGGCGGCGGTCGAGATGCAGATGCCCATTCCATAGGGCAGGCCGCCGATCGGCGTGGTCGGGCCGAACACCGGGAACGGCTCGGGCACCGAGAGCGACGCCAGCAGGTCCGGCGCCTCGGGCGGGGCGTCGCACTCACCGGGGCCGGTTCCGACGTTGGCCATCACCCGACCATCGGTGCCCAGGGTGATGCCGTCGACGTCCTCCTCGACCTTGAAGAGCGGGGTCTCGAGGTCGACGCCCAGGCTCTCGCCGATGGGGCCGGCGATGGAGATGCCCGCCAGGGCGGTCTCGATGCCCTCGGCGATGGGCGCGTCCAGGGGGCCGCCGCCGTCCGGGTCGGCCAGGAAGCTCACCAGTCCGCTGGTCACCGTCGGCTGGATGTCGCCGATGATCAGCTGGATCAGGTCGCCGATCAGCGGGAAGTCGCAGAGGCCGCTGGTGAACTCGTCGTTGAAGTTGCTGAACGAGACGCCGGGAGAGCCGATCAGGTTGACGTCGATGTTCGACGGCTCGACCGCGTCGGGCTCGAGGGTGTAGTCGCCGGTGATCGAGACCGAGTTGGCCGTGAGCCGGAGCCCGCAGCTCGGGGCGAGGCCGGATCCGTTGATGTAGGCGTTGACCACGAGGTCGGAGATGTAGACGTCGCCGAACGCGTAGTTCGTCTGGGAGTCCACGTCCAGGCCGAAGCTGCCGAAGCTCGGCGCGGGGTTCACGATGCTCACGTCCACCGAGCCCAGGCAGCCGACGAAGCCGCCGTCGATGGCGCAGAAGTCGTTGATGACCGTGGTGCCCGGCGGCAGCAGCGTCGCGATGTCGAGGTCGACCAGGTCCGTGACGATGGGCTCGATCGAGTCGAGGCCCGAGTCGTTCAGGCGCAGCGCGATGCTGTCCAGCGAGAAGTCGCCGTCGGCCACCGAATCGCCGTAGATCACCACGTGGCGGGCCTTCTTGGAGAAGGAGCTGGTCGCGTTCGTGAGCTCGGCGACGATGGGGTTGAAGACCTGGGCCGGGTTCATCGCGACCACGGTCGACCAGGTCTTGTCCGGCTGGACGGTGACGCCGACTCCGTTCACCTCGACGACCGCATCGCCGGCGGCGATGCCCGAGATGGTTCCCGTGACGGTCACGTTCGCGTCGGTGGTGAAGACACCGTGGAGCGGCGACGTGATGGTGATGACCTTCGGCTTGGCGCAGGTGGCACCGATGCCGAGGATGGCGACCGCGGCGAACGCGACCACCCAGAACAACTTGCGCAGCTCCCGCTGGGCTCGATCCCGATCCGACGAATTCGACATTGCGCTTCCCCCTTCTGACGACCGAGCTACGGCAGCAGATCGACAGTGAACAGATAGACCGGCAGCCCGAGGTGGAGCGCGCGCCGGGTCGGATCCCCGCTCGCGCCGTCCCTCGGTGGTCCGGTTCGACGATCGCTGTCCCGGAGATCCCCATGATTCCGGGATTTGCGCCCCTTGTACCGACCGGACGTTCAATCCTTGTAACGTTCTGGCTGTACCCGGGTCAAGCCGAACCGGTCGCGCACACCCCGTGAATTCACTGAAAAAAACGTGACTCCGGGTCGCGCGGACGCAGCGCCGTCGCCATCCGTCATGGACCCCGCGATACTGGCGGGGCAGGGCGTCACTCCCCCCAGGTCGTGGAACGGAGGTCCCAGATTCATGTCGGATCGAGCGATCGAGTCGTCGCGTCCCCTCTCCGACCTGCGTGTGGTCGAGGTGGCCCACTACGTGGCGGTGCCTGCGGCCGGAGCGCTCCTCGCCGACCTCGGCGCAGAGGTCATCAAGGTCGAGCAGCCGCCGCGCGGCGAGCTGCTGCGCCGCACCCGGCTCAAGTACGCCGGCTACGCCACCGAGTTCGACGAGTCGCCGGTCTTCCAGATGGAAAACCGCGGCAAGCGTTCCATCGTCCTGGACCTCACCCGGGACGTCGAACGCGATGCGCTGATGCGCATCGTCGATCGCGCCGACGTGGTGATCACGAACCTGCTCCCGGCGCGGCGTCGCAAGTACGGCCTCGACCACGAGAGCCTGCTGGCGCGTCGGCCCGAGCTCGTGGTCGGCGCGATCAGCGGCTACGGACTCGGCGGCGAGGAGGCGGACCGCCCGGCCTTCGACTATGCGGCCTACCACGCGCGCAGCGGCATGATGGACGCCATGCGCGACGAGGGGCTTCCGCCCTCGCTCCTGCGCCCCGGCGTGGGGGACCACGCGGCGGGCGTGAACCTGGTCTGCGGAATCCTGACCGCCCTGCGCAGCCGGGAGCGGACCGGACGCGGCGCGTACGTGGACGTCTCCCTGCTCCAGACCGGCCTGCACATCCTGGGCAACGACGTGGCGAACACCCTCGTGTCCCGCGAGCCGGTGCGCCGCCACGACCGCCGCACCGCCATGAACCCGCTCTGGAACAGCTATCCCGTGGCCGAGGATCGCTGGATCCTGCTGGTGATGATCGACCCGCGTCCCTACTGGCCGCGGCTGTGCCGCGCGATCGGCCGCGAGGAGCTGGTCCACGATTCGCGATTCGAGGACGACTTCGCCCGCGCGGCCAACGCCGCGGCCCTCATCGCCATCCTCGAGAGCGTGTTCGCCGAGCGCTCGCTGGAAGAGTGGGGCGAGCGCCTGGACGCCGAGGGGCTCATCTGGGCGCCGGTGAAGCGCGTGGACGAGGCCATCGAGGACGCCCAGGCCCGCGAGCTGGGCTACCTGCCCGAGATCGAGCACGAGGACGTGGGACGCTTCCGGACCGTGGCGCCCCCGTTCCGGATCCAGGGCGCCGACCTGACCCCGACGAGCGCCGCGCCCGCCCTCGACGCCGACGGCGAGGACGTGCTGCGGGAGGCGGGCCTCGACGCGGAGCAGATCGCCGCCGTGCGCGGCGATCGCTGAAGCGGATCGGGGCTAGGCCATGGCGCGGGCGGCGCCGTCGATCACGGCGCGCACGGCCCGCGCCAGCGGGCTGGGCGGACGGCCCGGCTCCGGGAGGACGGCGTCCAGGCGGCGATCGTAGTCCGCGGACGTCACCGGGTTGGTCCCGAAGAACTCGAGATCCGTCCCCGGGATGGGGCCGATCCGCTGGGACAGCTCGAAGAGCATCTTGTCCGCCGCCCGGATCAGCTCCCGGGGCTCCGCTCCGAGCACGCGGTACTGGGGCGCCATGCGGATCTGGGCGGCGCCGAACAGGTCGCCGATTCCATAGGTCACGTCGCGCACGCGCAGCAGCTCGCGGTGGGAGAGGGTCTTCAGGCGCTCGGGCAGGTGCAGGACGCCCAGGCCCACGTGCCGTGACTCGTCCTTCTCGATGAGCGGGAGCAGCTCGCCCAGCACCGGCTCCACCTGGCGCTCGGCGAGGAAGCGGAAGATCACGACCGCCGCGCCCTCGGCCAGGATCTGCATGGCGAAGAGCTTGACGGTCAGGTCGCGGGCCCCGAGGAGCCGGCGGAAGGCCACGGCGTAGTAGGGGTCGAGCGCCGGCGCCGGGACGTGGAGGGCCGCCAGGTAGTCGCGAAGCACGTAGAAGTGCCGCGCCTCGTCGAAGACCTGGGAGGAGGCCGCCATGCGCGCGTCGGGGTCCTCCAGGCGCTCGGCCAGCTCGGCCGAGACGATCCAGGCGGCCAGCTCGCCCCACATCAGCCCCGTGATGGGATGGGCCAGCGCCACGCGCTTCTCGCGCGAGAGCTGGATGCCGCCGTGCTTCTCCATGGCCTCGCGGAAGGTCTGCGGGCCGTCCCAGAGGTCGCGCCCGGCGTTGTCGTAGATGCGCCGGAGCTTGTCGGTGCGCTCCTCGGCCAGGGCCAGGGGGGCGTCGAGCAGGATGCCCGTGTCGGGCCAGCTGCGGAAGCGTCCGGTGCGGGTGCGCACGATGTTGCCCAGGGCGCGGCGGACCACACGGAAGGCCTCGGAGGCGGCGGATCGAGCCATGGCAGCTCCTCTTCTCTGGATGGCCTCTTGGATGGGCTCTCGATTGAGTGCTGGATGGGGCCTCGGGATGGGCTCGCGCTGCACGAGAGCCGTCTCGCCGAGGTCGGGTCCGACGGGCGCGGACCCCCAGCTTACCGATCGTTAAGTCGCTCGCAAGGCCACCGGGTGAGGTCTCAGCGGGCTCTCGCCCCGTTGAGCCGCAATCAGCGTTGAAATTGAAAACCAGTTTCGATAGAACAAGGCCGCGGCGACCGCTGAAATCGAAATTCCATTTCAACTGGTACCGCGCCCGGGTCCCGACCCGGGCGATTCCCAAACCCGGGTCGGCTCGGCGCCGACCCGTCGGACCCGGTCGAATTCTCGCCAGGGCAGCCTGAAGCCACCCGTCGATGAGCCGAACCGCCACCGCTGAACCGTTCCGAGGCGTCGAGCGCCCGGCGACCTCGCCCGCGAGCCCGGACTGCCGCTGCGAGTGCGGCAGTCTGCTCGCGCGCAGGGTGGAGAACGGCTTCGAGATCAAGTGCCGGGGCTGCAAGCGGCTGATCGTGCTCTCTCCCGAGCCCGGCGATGGCGCCTGGCGCGAGATCCGGAGCGGCCGATGACCCCGGCCGCGAACTTCCTCTTCCACCGCGAGGCCAGAGGCTGCGAGCCCGGAGCCCCTTCGACACCGAAGGAGCCTCCATTGCCGAATCCGAATCCGCTCGCTCGCCCCACGCTCGCCTGTCTCGCGACCTGTCTGCTCCTCTTCGCCGCCGGGCCGGTCGCGGCCGAGGAGGCCGACGGGCAGACCGAGGAGCGCCTCGACGCCGTCGAGCGCGCGGTCGAGGTGCTGACCCGCGAACAGGATCGCCTGCGCACCATCGTCGCGGTGCCCGAGGACGAAGAGCTGCGCAGCGTCTACGGACTGGGTCCCGCGGCCTCGAAGGTCTATCTCAAGGAGAAGGGCCTCTCGATCGGCGGCTACGGCGAGTGGCGCGGTCGCATCTACACCGACGACAACCCGAACGACGAGAAGAACGAGCTCGACGCCCTCCGCGCCGTCCTCTACACCGGCTACAAGTTCAACGACTGGATCCTCTTCAACGCCGAGTTCGAGTTCGAGCACGCCGGAACCGGCGGCGGCGGCTCCGCCTCCACCGAGTTCATGACCCTCGACCTCCTGGCCATGGACGAGCTGAACGCGCGGGTGGGCCTCGTGCTCATCCCCATGGGCTTCATCAACGAGATCCACGAGCCGGTCTTCTTCTTCGGCAACGAGCGGCCCGAGGTCGAGCGGCGGATCATTCCGTCGACCTGGCGCGAGAACGGCGGCGGGGTGTTCGGTGAGCTCTTCGGCCGCATCCAGTACCGCGCCTACGTGGTGAACGGCTTCGACGCCACGGGCTTCGACGACAACGGCCTGCGCGGCGGTCGCCAGAAGGGCAGCGAGGCCCTGGCCGAGCACGCCGCCTTCGTGGCCCGGGTGGACGCCGAGCTCTGCGACGGGGTGCTGATCGGCGGGTCGGTCTACACCGGCAAGTCCGGTCAGAACCAGACCGTGAGCAGCTCCGCCGGCAGCGACTTCAACGTGCCCGACGTGTGGACCACCATCTGGGAGGTGCACGCCCAGGTGAAGCGCGCCGGCTTCTCCGGGCGGGCGCTCTGGGCCCAGGCGCACCTCGACCAGGCGGCCTCGCTCAACCGCGTGCTCGGGGCCAGCGGCGACCTGGACACCTCCATGGGCTACGGCGTCGCGACCCGCATGGTCGGCGGCTACGGCGAGGTCGCCTACGACGTCCTCGGCCTCTTCCTCGACACGGAGATGACCCTCGAGCCCTTCTACCGGTTCGAGTACCTCGACACCCAGGACAAGACCGCCAACGGATTCAAGAAGAACGACGCCCGAGAGCGTCTCATCAGCGTCGTCGGCCTCTCGTACAAGCCCCATCCCCAGGTCGTGCTCAAGGCGGACTGGCGGTACATCAACGCCGACAGCTCGAAAGACATCCCGAATGAATTCCAGCTCGGATTCGGCTTCGTCTTCTAGGCGGCGCGCGCTCGTCGCCAGCGCCCTTTTCCTGCTCGGCCTGGGCGGGTCCGCCGGACCCGTCCAGGCCAAGGTCTTCCTCAGCCAGAACGAGGCCCTGGCCCTGGCGTTTCCCGACGCCGACGAGATCAAGAACGACGTCACCGTCCTCAGCGTCGAACAGGTCGAGCGCATCCAGAAGCTCGCGCGCTCGAAGCTCGAGACCGAGATCGTCAAGCTCTACAGCGGCTGGAAGGACGGTCGGCTGCTGGGCTACGCCTACATCGACGTCCACACCGTCCGCACGCTGCCCGAGGCGTTCCTGGTGGTCCTCGGGCCCGACGGCTCGGTCCGGAGCCTCCGGGTGCTGGCCTTCTACGAGCCCCTCGACTACCTGCCGGCGGATCGCTGGTACCACCAGTTCGACGGGGTCCGACCCGGCGACACCCTGCGGCTGGGCCGGGAGATCCACGGCATCTCCGGGGCGACCCTGTCCGCGCGGGCGGTCACGGCCAGCGTGCGCCGGGTCCAGGCGATGTACCGCGTGCTGATCGGGCCCGACCGCGCACCCGACCAGGTCGCGACGGCGGAATAGGGATGCGCTTCGTCGTCACCGGCGAGTGGTCCCGGAATCGTCTGCTCCAGACGATCGTCGCCCTCTATTGCATCTACGTGTCCGGCCTGTGGCTGACGAATGCGCTGCTCTACTTCAGCAAGATGAACCTCACGCCCGGCTCGGTCGTGCTCTACTACCTGGGCAACGAGGAGCTCTACCGCTCGCCTCGCACCTACCAGGGGCTCCTCGAGGTGTCCCACTTCCACCTGTTCGCCATGGGCATGCTGCTCCTGGTGCTGACCCACCTGGTCCTGTTCGTCCCGCTGGCCGGTCGCACGAAGGCCTGGCTGATCACGCTGCCCTTCCTGGCCGCACTCGTCGACGAGGGGTCCGGCTGGCTCGTGCGCTTCGTCCACCCCCAGTTCGCCTGGCTCAAGATCGCGGGCTTCCTGGCCCTGCAGGCGAGTCTGGCCGCACTGGTGATCCTCTCCCTCTGGGCGGTCTTCGTGGGCTCCGGACGCAACTACTCCGGCGCCGCACCGGCGTCCGCTCCGCGGCCCGCGCCCGATCCCGAGGGCTCGTTCGGCGCGCCTTGAGCCTCCGGGCCGCGCTGCTCCTGGGCCTCCTGCCGTGGCTCATCGCGTGCGCCGGGAGGCAGGCGGCGGAGCCCGCGGTCGCCGTGAGCGACGGCCGCTACCGGATGGGAACCGTCGCGGAGATCACGCTCCCCGATCCGGACGTCGCCCGGGCGCGGCGTCGCATCGACCGCGTCTTCGAGCTGCTGGCCCGCTTCGATCGGCTGTTCAGCCGCCACGACCCCGAGAGCGATCTCTCGAAGCTCAACGCCCGGGCCGGTCGGGGACCCCAGACCGTCGACCCGGACCTGGCCGAGATCCTGGGGCGCGCCGTGGAGGGGAGTCGCCAGACCGACGGGGCGTTCGACGTGACCGTGGGGCCGCTGGTCGCGCTCTGGATCGAGGCCGCTCGCAGCGATCGCATTCCCAGCGCCGCCGACCTGGCCGCGGCCCGCCGCCACGTGGGCCGGGACGCGATCGGGTTGGCCGGGGACGGCCGGGTGGCCCTGGCCGATTCCGCGGTGTCGATCGACCTGGGCGGCATCGCCAAGGGCTTCGCGCTCGATCGGGCCGTGGCGGCGCTCCGCGAACAGGGCGTCTCGAGCGCGCTGCTGCAGATCGGTCAGAGCAGCACCTGGGCGCTGGGCGCGCCGCCCGGCGAGCCCGGCTGGCGCCTCGGACTGCGCGGGGCGTCCGGCGGCGTGGAAGGGGCGGTGACCCTGCGCGATCGGGCGCTGTCGGTGTCCTCCAGCCTCGGCCAGTGGAGCGTCATCGCCGGACGTCGCTTCGGCCACGTGGTCGACCCTCGAACGGGGCAGGCGCTGACCCGGGCCCTGCAGGCCGCGGTGGTGGCGGAAGACGCCACCACGGCCGAGATCCTGAGCACGGCGCTCGTGGTGCTGTCGCCCGAAGAGGGGCTCGCCCTCGTGGAGGCGCGGCCCGGCGTGGAGGCGCGCTGGCTCGACGACACCGGCCAGGCCCAGCGATCGAGCGGCTGGCAAGCCCTCACCTCCGAACGAGCCTGGCCCCCGCCCCCAGAGATCAACAGCACCCCCCACCTCCGCGACGCCGCTTCACTCCACCTGCAGTAGCCGCTTCGCTCCTCCCGAGGTCCTCCCTTGCCCCGACCAGGGGAAGGGTTGCGACGCCGCTTCGCTCCGCCCGCGTTCCTCGGGGCGTGTCGGGGGGTCCAGGGGGGCGCCCGTGCTCAAACAGTCCTCGGCGAACCTGGGGGTTGCTTCACGGGGAAAACGGGGCTGTCCTGCGCTGGCCG
>JBNLVL010000018.1:0-104067 GCA_050618075.1 Myxococcota bacterium | reverse complement strand
GGATCTCCCGGTCGACCACGTCGATCTGGTCGCGCAGGCGTGCCAGCTCCGGAGAGATCTCGGAGGCGCCTTCCTGGGCGGTCTTTCGATCCCGATCGGACATCGTCACCCGTCTGCCCCGCGCGCCCCGCGTCGAGCGCGCTCTGCTCCAAACGACGTCGAGGTCCAGGGTCCCCGGGTCGTCCCCACCTGGCGGCCGTCGCGGTCATCGCGACCCTGGCCTCTGCGACCGCGCGCCGCTGCACGGCGGACCTTGGACCCTTCACCAGACCTTCGGACCTTCGGGGGGTTCACCCATTCCGCGGCTCCGCGGTTCGCATCGCCCTCGCCCGTCCGCGCCGCTCCCGAGCGCCGGCTCCCTTGCGAGTGCCCCCTGCTCGAAACGGCACTCGAGGCAGCACCCGAAGCGTCACTCGACCCTCGCCGACCGGATCCCTTCGCTGCGCGTCGGGAACCGCGACCGGTGGCCGGGGACCGCTAACCCCGCGAAAAACCTCGCGCAATATACTGGAGGGCCCAGCCCGAGGCAAACCGGCGACGGGCATTTTCCGTTGACGGACGCGGAGTTACCGCACCGGTCGCCGGTGGCTCCCGGCGGGGACCCAGGCGTTTCTGAAGCGGCGTAAGGTACTGGAATCAATGGGGTTCCATGCCATCCGGCGACGCCCTGGCGAGGTCAAGCCACGGGCCCGAAGGGTCGATGGAGAGGGCCTAGCTTCGGGAGTGTCGGCGGCCCATGTCCCTGTCCCAGCGCCCTGCGCGCAGACAGCCCCTGAACAGCGTGTCGGCGAAGATCATCGCCTTCGTCTTCCTGTCGACCTTCCTGACCGCGACCGTGGTGAGCTGGATCTCGATCCAGTCCACCCACAGCCACCTCCGGGCCCAGATCGACGAGCGCTTTCCGTCCTTCCTGCGCCACGCCGGGGATGACCTGGTGGAGCGCATCGAGGACGGCCAGGCGGAGCTGGCGCTGCTGTCCAGGGGCCAGGTCGATCACTGGGTCGAGGACAGCCGGATCTTCCGCGCGGCGGCGCGGATCCGCGCGGACGGGCGCGTCCGGGAGTCGGCCGGCGCGTCGCCGGAGCGGCTGGCGGCCCTCGCCGACGCACTCGGCCCGCTGGAGGCCCCGGTCAGTCGCCCGCTGGCCGGCGCCGACGGATCTCCCGTGCTGGTCGCCGCGCGACCCGACGGCGGCGGCGTCGCCCTGGCCGTCTTCTCCGAGGACGCGTTCGTCGCCTGGCTGACCCACGCCGCCGTGGGCATCGGCGGCACCGTCCATCTGGTCGACCCCGAGGCCCGGGCGATCGCGAGCCTCGCGACCCGAGGCGACCGCGACCCGCCTCCGCTGCGAGCCTCCGGCGCCGTCCTCGCCGGGCTGCCTCCGGGCGCGGTCCGCGAGTACACCAGCGCCAGCGGCGAGCACGTGCTGGGGAGCGCCCTCCCGATCGAAGGCGCGGGCGTCGCACTGCTCATCGAGGAGTCCTTCGAGAGCGCGTTCGAGCCGGTGCTCGTGGTCCTCACGCGGGTGTTCGTCAGCGATCTCGCGATCATCCTGCTGTTCAGCGCCCTCGCCTACCGCGTGACCTCCCAGATCATGGCCCCGATCGAGGCCCTGTCCGAGGGTGCGCGGCGGATCAGCCAGGGGCAGATCGACCACGAGATCCCCGACCCCGAGAGCGCCGACGAGATCGGCCTGCTGACGCGCACGTTCAACGACATGATGCGCAAGCTGCGGCGCAACCAGCTCGAGATCGAGAGCGCCAACGCCCGACTCACCAGCCAGTACGACGAGCTGCTGTCCGCCAACGAGATCCTGGCGCAGCTCTCGATCACCGACGGGCTGACCAAGCTGCACAACCACCGCTACTTCCAGGACCACCTCACCCGCGAGATCAAGCGCGTGGATCGAGCGGGAGAGCCCCTCTCCATGCTGCTCCTGGACCTCGACGACTTCAAGAAGTTCAACGACCAGATGGGCCACGCCGCCGGTGACGAGCTGCTGGTCAAGATCGCCCTGGTGCTCAGCGAATCCATCCGCGAGAGCGACCTGCTGGCCCGCTACGGCGGCGAGGAGTTCGTCGTGCTGGCGCCGAGCACCGACCTGGGCGGCGCCGTGGCCCTGGCGGAGAAGATCCGCATGGAGGTGGCGGACACTCCGCACATCGTCGACGGCTCCATGCGGCCGGTGCGCGTCACGCTCTCCGTGGGCGTCGCGGAGTTCACGGGCGACCGCAAGAGCTTCTTCCGCGAGGCCGACAAGGCGCTGTACCGCGCCAAGGCCATGGGCAAGAACTGCGTCGTGGCCGCGGCCCACGACGACCTGCTCGGCTGACCTCCCGATCCGTCGACCCACGCGCGCCCTCCGGGTCCGACTGGTATGCTCGCCTCCATGACCGTCGTCGTCGGACTCTCGGGCGGAATCGGATCGGGCAAGACCACCGTGGGACGCCTGCTGGAGAAGCTCGGCGCCACGCTGGTGGACGCCGACGCCATCGTTCACGAGCAGCAGGCGCCCGGCATGCCCATGCTCGCCGAGCTCGCCGCCGAGTTCGGCCCCGAGATCATCGACGCCAACGGCGCGCTCGACCGCAAGGCCCTGGCCGACCGGGTCTTCCGGGACCCCGACGCCCGGGCCCGACTGGGCCGGATCGTCCACCCTCCGGTGATCGCGGAGATGATGCGCCGCGCCTCGGCCGCCATCGAGGCCGGGCATCCCATGGTGGTGCTCGACATCCCGCTGCTCTTCGAGGGCCGCAAGACCGGGACGGGCTCCGCCGCCCACATGCGCTTCGACGCCACCATCGCGGTGTGGGTGCCCCAGGCGATGCAGGTCGAGCGCACGGTGTCCCGGGACGGCTGCTCGCCCGAGGACGCGAAGCGTCGCATCGAGGCCCAGCTCCCCATCGACGAGAAGCGCGCCATGGCGGACCACGTCATCGACAACTCGGGCGCGCCCGAGGACACCGAGGCCCAGGTGGCGGCCCTCTACGAGCGGCTGGTGGGCGGGGGCCCGGACCGGGCCGACTGATCCGCCGGCCCGGGTGACCCGGAGCCGCGCAGGGGAGACTTCAGCTCGGCGACGAACGCGGCCACGGCCTCGACCGCCTCCTCCGGAGACTCCGCGGCCTCGATGCGGTTCACGATGGCGCTCCCCACAGCGATGCCGTCGGCGTAGCGGCCGATGCGTTGGGCGTGCTCGGGCGTCGAGACGCCGAAGCCCACACACACCGGGACGTCGGCCAGCGCCTGGGCCTCGCGCACCCGCTCCTCGATCCCCTGGGCGAGCTCGCTGCGGGCCCCGGTGACCCCGGTGATCGAGACGTAGTAGAGGAAGCCCCGGGTCTCGGCGCACAGCATCCCGAGCCGGTCCTCGGTCGTGGTCGGGGCCGCGAGGAGGATGGGGTCCACCCCGGCCGCGCGACACGCGCCGAACAGGTCGCTCCCCTCCTCGGGCGGGAGGTCCACCACGATGACCCCGTCCACCCCGACCTCGGCGGCGGTGCGGGCGAAGCCTTCGGCGCCCATGGCGTAGAAGGTGTTCGCGTAGCCCATCAGGATGAGCGGCACGTCGACCCGGGGGCGCAGCTTCGCCACCAGCTCCAGGGTCCGGCGCAGGGTCGCGCCGGCGGCCAGGCCGCGCTCGCTGGAGCGCTGGATCGTCGGCCCCTCGGCCAGGGGGTCGGAGAACGGCACGCCGATCTCGACCAGGTCCGCGCCGGCCTCCACCATGGCCAGGACCAGCCGCTCGGTCGTCGCCAGGTCCGGGTCTCCGGCGGAGATGAAGGGCAGGAGGGCCTTCTCGCCCCGCTCGCGCAGCAGGGCGAACCGATCGGCGATGCGGCCCATCAGTGCGCCGCCCGCTCGCGCCGGGCGAGGATCTCGCGCACCTCGGCCACGTCCTTGTCGCCCCGACCGGACAGGTTCACCACGACGATCTGGTCCTTCGCGAGGCGGGGCGCGAGGACCCGCGCCTGGGCGATGGCGTGGGCCGACTCCAGGGCCGGAATGATGCCTTCGGTCCGGGAGAGGTAGAGGAAGGAGTCGATCGCCTCGTCGTCGGTGGCCACCTCGTAGCGCGCCCGGCCGCTGTCCTTGAGAAAGGCGTGCTCGGGGCCGACCGCCGGATAGTCGAGACCGGCCGAGACCGAGTGGGCCGGGAAGATCTGGCCGTCGTCGTCGCTCATGACGAAGGTGCGCTGACCGTGGAGGATGCCCGGCACGCCGGTCGTGATGGTCGCCCCGTGGTGGCCGGAGTGGAGGCCCGAGCCCCCGGGCTCGACGCCCACCAGCGCCACGTCGGGCTCGTCCACGAAGCAGTGGAAGAGCCCCATGGCGTTGGAGCCGCCGCCCACGCAGGCCACCAGCGCGTCGGGCAGGCGCCCCTCGGCTTCGCGGACCTGGTCCCGGACCTCGAGCCCGATCACCCGCTGGAAGTTGCGCACCATGGTGGGATAGGGATGGGGTCCCATCACCGAACCGATGCAGTAGTAGGTGTTCGCGACGTTCGTCGACCAGTCCCGCATCGCCTCGTTGATCGCGTCCTTGAGCGTGCGCGACCCGGACTCGACGGGAATGCAGCGCGCGCCCAGCAGCTCCATCCGGAAGACGTTGAGCTCCTGCCGGCGCACGTCCTCCGCGCCCATGTAGACGTCGCACTCCAGGCCGAGCAGCGCGCAGGCCGTGGCCGTGGCCACCCCGTGCTGGCCGGCGCCGGTCTCGGCGATCACCCGCGGCTTGCCCATGTAGCGGGCCAGCAGCGCCTGGCCCAGCACGTTGTTGATCTTGTGGGCTCCGGTGTGGGCCAGGTCCTCGCGCTTCAGGTAGACCTTCGCGCCGCCGAGATCCTCGGTCATGCGCCGGGCGAAGGTGAGCGGAGTCGGACGTCCCGCGTAGGTCCGCAGGAGATGGTCGAGCTCCTCGCGGAAGGCGGCGCTGCCGGCGATGCGCGGATAGGACTCGCGGAGCTCCTCGATGGCCGCCACCAGCACCTCGGGGACGTAGCGCCCTCCGAAGGGCCCGAAGCGACCGTCGCCGACGGCGATGTCGTCGCTGGCGCTCATTGCTCCTCCTCGGCCTCCGCGGCCTCCTCGGCGCGGTGCACCGCATCGATGAACGCCTTCATCAGGGCGGGGTCCTTGCGGTGGTCGTCCGTCTCGACTCCGGTCGCCACGTCGACGCCCCAGGGCAGGAGGTCGCCCAGGTCGCGAATCACGCCTCCGACGTTGTCCGGGTTCAGACCCCCGGCGAGGATCACGTCGTGGCCCGCGGCGATCAGCTCGGACGCCTCGCTCCAGTCCCAGGCCTGGCCCTTCCCACCGCCCTCGCTCGGGTGGTCGAGGAGCAGGATCGTTCCGGGATAGGTCTCCGCGGCCTCGAGGTCCGCGCCCCGGATCGCCTTGATGACGGGGAGGTCGATGGCCTCGACCTCCTCCTCGGTCTCGTCGCCGTGGAACTGCACGCGCTCGAAGTCCACCCGGCGCAGCACCCGGTCGATCTCGTCCCAGGTCGCGTTCTGGAAGAGCGCCACGCGCTCGACCTCCGTCGGACTGACGGCGGCGCAGATCTCCTCGGCCTGCTTCAGGTCCACCGCGCGCGGAGAGCCCGGCACGAAGTTGACCCCGATCAGGCTGGCGCCGGCCTCCACCGCCGCCCGGGCATCGTCGGGATGGCGGATGCCACAGATCTTCACCCGCACGTTGACGCTCATGACGTCCTCCGTAGTCGCAAGAGAGCCTTCGTGATGTCTTCCTGGCGCATGAGGGACTCTCCGACGAGAAAGGCACGCGCGCCCGACTCCGACAGACGGGCGATGTCCTCCGGCTCGTGGATGCCGCTCTCGGCGACCAGCAGCACCGCTCCGGAATCGGGCAACCTCTTCGCCAGGCGTTCGGTCACGGCGAGGTCCACCTCGAAGGTGCGCAGGTTCCGGTTGTTCACGCCGATCAGCTCCGCGCCGCTGGACAGCGCGACCTCCAGCTCGGCTTCGTCGTGCACCTCGACCAGGGCGTCGAGGCCCCGCTCCGCGGCCACCTTCGCGAGATCCGCGAGCTGCTCGGGCTCGAGGGCCGCCACGATGAGGAGCACGGCGTCCGCTCCGGCGAGCCTGGCCTCGTCGATCTGATAGGGATCCACGACGAAGTCCTTGCGCAGGAGCGGCAGCGACACGGCGTCGCGGACCGCGGAGAGGTAGGCGAGCTCTCCGCCGAAGAAGCGCTCGTCGGTCAGCACCGAGAGGGCCGCCGCCCCGCCGGCTGCGTAGGCCCGCGCGCAGGCCACGGGCTCGAAGTCCTCGCGGATCAGGCCCTTGCTGGGCGAGCGCCGCTTGATCTCGGCGATGACCGCGGGCGCATCGGCCTCGAGGAGCGCCCTGCGGAGCCCGCGCACGGGGTCCGCGTGGCTGCGCAGCGCCTCGGCCAGCGCCTCGGGCGGGCGACGCCGACGGGCCTCCTCCACCTCCCGGCGCTTGTGGTCGAGGATCTCGTCGAGGATGCTCACGGCGAAGCCCCACGCCGCGCCCGAGTGGCCGCGATCAGGGCGTCGAGCTTCGCCCGGGCGCGGCCGGAGTCGATGCTCTCGCCGGCCGCCTCGACGCCTTGGACGAGGCCCGACACCGCCCCGGCCGCCCAGAGCGCACCGGCGGCGTTCAGCACCACGATGTCGCGGGGGGCTCCCGGCTCGCCCTGCAGCACCGACTTCACGATCTTCGCGTTCTCCTCGGCATCTCCACCGGCCAGGGACTCCGGGGCCACCCGCTCCACGCCCAGCTCCTCGGGTCGAATCGTCAGCGCGCTCACGCGCCCGTTCTCCAGCAGCGCCGCCTGGGTCGACGTGGTGGTCGTGATCTCGTCGAGTCCGTCGGCGCCGTGCACCACCAGCGCCCGCCGCGCCCCGAGCTCGCCGAGCGCCCGGGCCAGGGGCTCGACCAATGCTCCATCGTAGACACCCACCAGCTGATGTCGAACGCCGACGGGGTTGAGCAGCGGCCCCAGGCAGTTCATCAGCGTCCGGATGCCCAGCTCCTGTCGCACGGGCGCCACGAAGCGCATGGCCGGGTGGGCGGTGCGCGCGAAGAACGCCCCGATTCCGACCTCGGAGAGGATCTCCGCGGACTGCTCGACCGTGAGGTCGATCTCGACGCCCAGGGCCTCGAGGACGTCGAAGCTCCCGGTGCGGCTGCTGGCCGCCCGGTTGCCGTGCTTGGCCACGCACACGCCCGCGCCGGCGGCCACGAAGGCGGCGGCCGTCGAGATGTTGAAGGTCCCGGCGCCGTCTCCTCCGGTTCCACAGGTGTCCACCGCATCGGGCGCCGGCGGCGGCGAGCCCGCGGCGCGCGCGCGCAGGGCGCGGGCGGTCGCCACGATCTCGCCCACCGTCTCGCCCTTCGTGCGCAGTGCGACCAGCAGCGCGGCGATCTGCAAGGAGGTGGCCTTGCCGTCGGCGATGGCGCCGAACGCCTCCTCGAGCACCCCGCCCGGCACCTCGTCTCCGGCCACCGCGGTGGCGATGGCCTCTCGGACGCTCATCGCCCCGCTCCGCCGCAGCGCGCCAGGAAGTTCGCCAGCAGCTCCTTGCCCGAGAGCGTGAGGATCGACTCCGGGTGGAACTGCACGCCCTCGGCGGGCCACTCGCGGTGGCGGACGCCCATGATCTCGCCGTCGGGGGTCCGGGCGCTGACCTCGAGGACCTCGGGGAGGGTCGCGGCCTCGATCACGAGCGAGTGGTAGCGGGTGGCCTCGAAGGGCTGGGGGAGACCGGCGAAGACGCCCTTGCCGTCGTGCTCGACCTTGGACGTCTTGCCGTGCATGATGGATCGCGCCCGCACGATGTGGCCGCCGCTGGCGACCCCGAGCGCCTGGTGTCCGAGGCACACCCCGAAGACCGGGGTCCCCTGGGCGCCGAACCGGCGCACCGCCTCCACCGAAACCCCGGCGTCCTCGGGAACGCCCGGGCCGGGGGACACGACGACTCCGTCGGGTCGCCGTTCGAGCAGCGCCTCGACGGACTCGTCGTCGTTGCGCACCACCTCGACCCGGGCGCCGAGCTCGCCCAGGTACTGCACGAGGTTGTACGTGAACGAGTCGTAGTTGTCGATCATCAGCAGTCGCGCCACGGGTCAGTCCGTCCCCTCGCGCGCCATGTCGATGGCGTGGATCAGCGCCTGGGCCTTGTTGCTGCATTCCTTCCACTCGAGCTCGGGCACCGAATCGACCACGATCCCGGCGCCGGCCTGGATCGACACGCGGTCGTCCTTCACCAGCATCGTGCGGATGGTGATCGCCATGTCCATGTTGCCCGAGTAGTCGACGTAGCCCACGCAGCCTCCGAAGGGCCCGCGCCGGGTGGTCTCCAGCTCGTCGATGATCTCCATGGCGCGCACCTTGGGCGCCCCCGACAGGGTTCCGGCCGGGAAGGTGGCGCGCAGGACGTCGAGCCAGTCGAGCCCGGCGCGCAGCCGCGCCTGCACGTTCGACACGATGTGCATGACGTGGGAGTAGCGCTCGATCTTCGCGTACTCGTCGACGTGGACGCTGCCGGTGACGGCCACCCGACCCACGTCGTTGCGCCCCAGGTCCACGAGCATCACGTGCTCCGCGATCTCCTTGGGGTCGCTGCGCAGCTCGCGCTCCATCGCGAGGTCGTCCTCGGGGTCGCGTCCGCGGCGCCGCGTCCCCGCGATGGGCCGCACGTCGATCCGCTCGCCCTCGACACGCACCAGGATCTCCGGAGACGACCCGATCAGCACCGGTCCCTCCATGCGCAGGAAGAAGAGGTAGGGGCTGGGGTTGACGAGGCGCAGCTGCCGGTAGAGGGCGAAGGGATCGACCTGGAGGGGGATCGTGTAGCGGAGCCCGAGCACCACCTGGAAGATGTCGCCGGCCTCGATGTACTCCTTGGCCTGCTTGACGATCTCGTGGAACGCCTCGCGCTCGATGCTGTACCCCACGTCCATGGGCGCCCGCACGGGCTCTCCCACGGCCTCCGGCGGCCGCGGCGCCCGCAGCACCCGCGCGGTCTCCTCGACCGCCCGTGCGGCCTCGGCGTAGCGCGCACGCACGTCGTCGCCGGAGTCGACCTCCACCTGGCGCACGATCAGCGCGGTGTGGCGGACGTTGTCGTAGACGACGACCGTCTCCGGAAGCACGAACCACAGGTCGGGCAGCCCGAGCTCGTCGGGGTTCTCGTCGGGGATGCGCTCCACGTGGCGGATCCAGTCGTAGGCGACCATCCCCACGGCGCCGCCCACGAAGCGCGGGAGCTCGAGGTCGTCGGGCGTCGCCGGCTCGAAGCGGGCGAGCTTGGCCCGCAGGAACTCGAGCGGGTCGCCCTCCAGGGTGGCGCGCTCGGTGCGCTCGCCCTCGACCCACTCCACCTCGCCGCCGCGCGCACGGAAGATCGCGCGGGCACCGGTGCCCACGAAGCTGAAGCGGGCCCACTTCTCCCCGCCCTCGACCGACTCGAGCAGGAACGTCGTGCGCCCGTCGTCGAGCTTCCGGAAGATCGAGAGGGGCGTATCGAGGTCCGCGAGGACCTCGAGGGTGACGGGCAGGAGGTTCCCGCGACTCGCCAGGGATTCGAAGCTTTCGAGAGTCGGGCGGAGCACCCTGGGTCTCTGCGCGCCGGGGCGCGTCGGTGGGCCGACGCGCGGAGAGCCGCGACGGCACGAAGGGATTGGTTCCCGAGACCGGTACCAGATCCCGCGGGGAAGGTCAAGGCGCGGCCCGCTCCGGCCCGCCTCGGCGGCCGCTGTCAGTACAGGGCCGGCTGCACCGTGAACGGCCCCGCGCCCTGCTGGAACGGGTTCTTCAGGTTGCTGCCCGGCTGGAGGATCGTGAACCGGAAGCTGGTCTGGATACCGTCGTTCCGGGAGTCGCGGATCTCCACGCCCGCCGCCCAGCAGCGACACTTCGACACGTAGTCGATGCTGCCCCGGGTGCGCAGCCGCAGGTCGTCCTCGATCGAGTACGTGATCTTGCCGCCCAGCACCAGGCGATCGAACAGCGGGATGCTCATCTCGGCGTCGATCTGGCTGACCCTCGTGAAGCCCTCCTCGAACTCGTCGAAGCGATCGGAGTTCTCGCCCCGGTACGACTCGAAGAAGAAGGGGATGTCCTCGAGGTAGCGGTAGCGGAGCGCCATGGTCACGTCGAAGGGCGCCCGCCAGCGCAGGTCGACGAGGCCCTCGGTCACCTGCGACTCCGCCGGGTCGACCGTCAGGTGGAAGGTGGAGCTCACGCCCTTCCAGCGTCCGGTCCGGCCGTCGATCACGAAGTCGCCGAGCTCCCGGTCGTCGAGGTCCCAGGCCTGGGAGATCGTGACGTCCCCGAGCCAGGTGCGCTCGAAGCCCGTCGAGCGGTAGAAGCGGTTGCCCGCCGTGAAGATGATCTGGTTGAAGTCCTCCAGGCGGTCGGCGGGGTCGTCGAACACGTTCTCGGTCTCGAGCTGGCGGATGCGGTCCTGGGACAGCCGGGTCTTGGGCACGAAGACCGGGTCGCCGGACTGGTCCCGGGGGTTCGCGTAGACCCACGAGACCCGGGGCGTCAGCAGGTGGGTGAGCACCCCGCGGCGGTCTTCGGCGTTGTAGGCGAGCTGCTTCGACAGCCGGGTGGTGACGTCGAAGCGCGCCGTGAAGAGCCCGTTCTCCTCCACCGAGCGGTTCTGGCGGTCGCTGAAGTAGAGGTTCTGGCGGTACCCCACCTCGGGCGTCAGCTCGAAGTGCCCCACGTCGAACGGGCGCGCGATGCGCGGGTGGAAGCTCAGCCGGTGGCCCTCGTCCACCAGCGGCTCGCCCTCCTGATAGCTGCCGTCCTGCTCGGGAGCCCGGGTCAGGCTCTGGCACGCGTCGGGGTTCGCGGCCGTCTGGTTGGGATTCAGGCTGGCGTTGTAGTCCTCGATGGTCCGTCGGCAGACCTCCTCGCTCCCGTCATTCGCGTTCGATCCGACCGGTGGGCCGTCGAAGGTCGCGATCAACGTGCTGTTGCGCTCCCGGTCCAGGGACTGATCGTTGTCGTTGTTCGGGTCGTAGCTCGCGCGCGGCGTCGTCGTGAGTCCGGGCGGCGGGTCCTGGGCCACCTCGAGGGTCTTGCGGTTCGTGCCCTCCCGGTCGTCCGGCAGGGCATCGATGCCGGTGTCGAAGAACTCCTCGCGCACCTGCACCGAGGAGGAGCCGACCTGGTCGGCCGGGTTGTTGCGCGCCCTGAAGTGGATGTAGTCGACGCCCATGCTCCCGACCAGGCCGAGCCCGGTCCGCTCGAGGATCGGATCGGTCAACGAGCGCCCCGAGGCCTCGGTGAAGCGCTGCAGCAGGAAGTCGTCCCGATCCTCGTCGTCGGGGCTCTGGAGGTCGTCGGCCCAGCGCGCGCCCACGTAGCCGCCCACGGGCCTGCCCCAGTCCTGTCGGGTCTCCACGAAGCCCACGGACTCGAGGAAGCGGTCCTTGTTGAACTCCCGCATGTCGCGGAAGTCGGTCGGGTGGTCGTTGTCGGAGACCAGCTTGATGTCGCCCGTCGCCCGCAGGTTGCCGGGCCCGAAGACCTCGCCGTCGCCGCGAAACGCCCAGCGGCGCTCGTTGAACGCCACGTCGTCCACGTTGGGGACGTTTCCGCCGGCCAGCAGACGCTCGTTCTTCTGGTCGACGTCCCACTGGTCCTCCATCACCTGCTGGTCCCGGATGTAGGACCCCGAGGCCCGCACCCAGCTCTTGCGGCCGAACACGAACTCGAGAAGCGCGTCCTGCTTGTAGCCGCGCTTCGACATCCAGCGCGGCGTCAGCATCAGGTTGAGCGAGTCGCCGATCGCGAAGAACACGGGCAGGCCGAACTCGACCCCCCGGCGGTTGCCCACGCCGAACTCGGGGAACAGGATTCCGGTCTCGCGCTCGCTCTTCACCGGAAACATGATCCAGGGAATCCACATCGCCGGGATGCCGAGCACCTCGATCGTGGAGTTCCAGGCCGTGCCGTAGCCCCCCACCTCGATGTCGCCCCGGGACGAGCGCAGGGCCCAGGGGTCGCGGGCGTCCTCGTCGGGACAGTTGCAGGTGGTGAACACACCCTTCCAGAACGCGTAGGAGGTGTCGCCGGACTTCACCAGCTCGATCGCGCGCAGTCGGATCGCGGTCCCGTCGCGCTCCACCACGCGGTACTCGCCGTCGTGGACCAGCCCCTGGAGCGAATCCACGTCGAACAGCGCGAACTGGGCGCGCACGCGCTCGTCTTCGTCCTCCATCAGGACGTTGCCCGCGGCCGCGCCGCGCTTGGTCTCGTTGCTGAAGACGACCCAGTCGGCGGAGAGGCTGCGGCCCGCCTCCTGCTGGACGATCCGCACGTGGCCCTCGGCGATGTAGAGCCGTTGGACGGCGTCGACCTCGATGGAGTCGGCGGTGATCTCGAAGGGGACCTCGTCCAGATCTCGCGCCGCGGCGGGTGGAGCCCCGAGCACGCCGATCACGAGGACCACGAGAACCATGAGGATCGCGAGGACGGCGGCCGCGGTCCCGGCGGCGCTCGCAGGCGAGCGGCGGGCAGACCAGTGCCGCGCTGCAATCGCAGCGCGCGCTCGGATCCCTCCGCATGCCAGCAACCGCGCCACCCCCGTGCGCCCCCGGAGCGGGCGGGGTTGACCGTATCAGAGGTCCCCGTCAGGGGCTACGTGGGGAACGCCCGCGCTCAGGGCGCGTCGAGGCAGGAAGACAGCACGTCCACGTCCGGCGTGATGAGCTGGTCGTCGACCAGTCGCACCAGCTTGCGGTCGAGCAGCTGATGGATCGCGCGGTGGGCTTCGGTCATGGTCATCCCGGCGGACTGGGCGATCTCGCGCAGGGAGCCGGCCAGGTGCATGCCGTCCTCGCCGGCGGGCCGGGCGCTGCGGACCAGACTGCGAACCACCGGCCGCAGCAGGTCGTCGAGGCCCAGCGCCGAGAGACGGCGCTCCGACTCGATGAGCCGCGCGGTGAGCCGGCGCATCACCCGGATCGCCACCTCCGGGCGCTCGACGCACATCGCCTCGAAGGTCTCCGCGTCGAGCTCGAGCAGACGGCACTCCACCAGGGCCACCGCCCGGGCGGTGCGCGCCTCGCCCACCACGACGCTCATCTCGCCGAAGAACTCGCCGGGTCCCAGGCGCGCCAGCACCCGCTCGCCCTCGATTCCGGCGCGCGTGATCTCGACCTCACCCGATTGGATGACGTAGAGCACGTCGCCGGGCTCGCCCTCTTCGAAGATCAGCTGGCCGGCCGCAAACAGGCGCTCGTAGTGCTGCTGGACGCGGACCTGTGTGGTGTCGACGGAAGACAGGACGCCACCCCCCTTCCCTTCGAATCGACCGGTGCGGGCCGGAGCTTGAGAACGGGCTGCGAGACCGGGGCGGTGCCCCGGGGGTCCGTCAGATGGCCTCGGCCTGGCTCGGGGCGGGCTCCCCCGCCTCGGACGGCGCCGGCTCGGGGGCCTCGGCGGGCTGCGCCGTCTCCTCCCCCCCGAAGCGCTGCTGGACGTGGGCGAGCTCTTCCTCGAGGTCGTCGCGCTCGATGAGGCCCACGTGGCGCGAGGCGATGTTGCCTTCGGGATCTACCACGGCCAGGGTCGGGAATCCTACGGCCCCGAACTCCCGGGCCAGCTGGGCGCTGCCCAGCAGGATCGGGTACTCGACGCCCTTCTCCTCGATCCACGCCTCGACGACCTCCGGCCCCTCGGTGTCGACGGACACACCGAGGACCTCGACCTGGCCCGAGGCGAGGTGCGCCTGGTAGAAGGCGTTCAGCTCGGGGACCTGGAATTCGCACGGCGGACACCAGGTGGCCCAGAAGTCGATGACCACCGTCCGGCCGCGCAGGGAGGAGAGCGTGATCGACCCGCCTCCCAGCTGCTCGAGGGTGAAGTCCGGCGCCGGGTCCGCGACGGGCCCGTCCTGCGCCGCCGCTCCGTCGCTCCCGGCGTCGGGATCGGCCGGACATCCGCCGAGCGCGAGCGCCGCTGCGAGGAGCAGCGCCCCCCTGGCGAGGCCGACTCGGGGTCGGCTCACTGGAGCACTCGCTCCGCGGCGTTCACGAAGTCGGCGAGGAAGCGGAAGCGGCTGTTGAAGGTGGAGAGCTGATCGGTGACCAGCAGCACCCCGACGGCCATGAGCATGACCCCCGACGCGATCTCCAGCTTGCGGAAGTGGTGCTTCACGTGCTGGAAGGCCCGGAAGAAGAACTCGATGCTCCAGCCCGCGGCCAGGAAGGGGATGGCCAGGCCGGCGGAGTAGATGGCCAGCAGGCCCGTCCCCTTCATCATGGTCTCCTGGGCGCCGGCCAGGGCGAGGATGCCGCTCAGGATCGGGCCGATGCACGGCGACCAGCCGAGCGCGAAGCCCGCGCCCACGAGATAGCTGCTGAGGAAGCTGCGACGGCTCACCTTCAGCTGCATGCGTGTGTCGCGGTACAGGGTCTTGATGGGGATGAGACCGGTCATGTGCAGGCCGAGCAGCACGATGAGTGCGCCGGCCACCTGGGCCACGCCGAACTCGAACCCCAGCAGGTCGGCCCGCCAGGTGCGGATGACGTGGCCGATCGCCACGGCGCCCACGCCCATCGCGATGAAGATGGTCGAGAAGCCACACACGAAGCCCAGACAGGCGCGCATGACGCGCCGGCGGAGCGCCGAGTCGCAGGCCTTGCCGTCCTGCATCTCCTCCACGGAGATCCCGGAGATGAGAGAGAGATAGGCCGGCATCAACGGCATCACGCAGGGCGAGAACACCGACAGGAGCCCGGCCGCGAAAGCGAGCGGAACGTGTGATCCAAGGTCCGTCATGGCACGCCCTCACAGCATGACCGGTTCGTCATGCCGTTGCCAGCGCGCCGCGGCCCCCTCCCCCGGTCTCGGCCCGGGTCGGGTCCGGTTCGATCGCCGATCGGACTCGCCCCGCGGGACCGACCGCCACCCCGGGCGGCCGACTCCGCGGGACGCGCGGAGCTGGGGCTACCAGTCCGAGGACCACTGATCCGGGGCCGACGCGACGTCGGTCCGACCGTCGTCCTCCTGGCGGGCGTCGCGGCCGAAGAACTCGATCCGCTCCTTGCCCTTCAGGTGCTCCGGCGTCAGCACGTAGGTCCCGCGCAGCGAGGGCGTGAAGACCACCGCCGCCACCTCCGAGTCCCCGCCCGAGAACGCCCAGGCGAGCCCGCCGACGATCAGTCCGCCCGTGGCGTAGACCAGCTTGACCGGGGCGTAGACCACGGTCGCCAGGGCAGACCCGAAGCCCAGTCCGCCATCCTTCGCGATGGCCGTGGACCGGCTCTCCGACCACGCCGCCGTCGGTCCGGCGAGGATCAGCGCCGCGGCCAGGGCCACCGCCAGCGTCCGCCGACTCCCTCGCACGCCGTGCACGAACGCGGCCCAACACACTTCCAGGTTCTGGATCGGATTCATCGAAACAACCTCCCATGTCCCGTCCCATCCACGCTGGCGCGATCGCGACGCACCGGAACGATCCATCGGATGGACCCGGTCACCCCCGCCCGTCCCGAAAGACGAGGTCCGAGGGTGGGACGCCGGGCTGCCGAGTGCGGTGGGCGGCTTCACGAACCGCGCGGAGCCGGGCTCCGGCGGCGCTGGATTCCGCCCCCTTCGCGCGAGACGAGCCCGCTTCGCAGATCCGCTCGCGTGCTCTCACCCACGCTCGCGGGTCCACGGACCCGTCCCACTCGATGTCTCGACGACCCAAGGCGTCCGCTGGCGATCGACATCGCGCGAACGGCGGGTTGTCCCCCCAAGACCCAATGATGGCGGGCCGGAAAGGGATCGGCAAGGGAGACGCAGCGGACCGGCAGGCCCCGGCCGGTCAGGCCGGCGAGGCGGTGTCCAGGAGCAGGGTGACCGGGCCGTCGTTCACCAGGGCGACCTGCATCGCCGCCCGGAAGCGCCCGGTCACCACGCGGACGCCCGCGGCCCGGGCCTCCTCGACCACCCGCTCCACCAGGGGCTCGGCCTGCTCGGGCGGGGCGGCGGCCACGAAGGCCGGGCGGCGTCCCTTGCGGGTGTCGCCCAGGAGCGTGAACTGGGACACCACGCCCAGGGTGCCCTCGACGTCCAGCAGCGACCGGTTCATGCGGCCCTCCTCGTCCGGGAAGATCCGCAGGTGGACCAGCTTGCGGACGAGCGCCGCGGCGTGGGTCGCGTCGTCCTCCCGCGCCACCCCGACGAGCGCCAGCAGGCCCGGTCCCATCTCCGCGACCACCTCGTCGTCCACCTCGACCCGCGCGGACGAGACCCGCTGGACCACCGCGCGCAGCTCAGATCTCCCGCTGGTCCCGGAAGCGGCCGGCGTAGACCGCCTTCCCCTCGGTCCGCATCAGCACCAGCTGGCACAGACGGACCCCGGCGTGGATGCGCAGGGGGTGGCCCGAGATGTTGCCCATCTCGAGCACCTGGCGGTTGGAGACCCCGGGCTGCACGAGTGCAGACGTCACGTGAATCATCAGCCCCAACCGCGCGTAGCGACTGCGACCTTCCAGGAAGCCGCACAGGTCGGGCGGCAGGCGCACGGTCTCCTTCGTGATGCCGTGGATGGTGGCGCCGGGCAGCAGGACGAACGGCTCGTCGAGGTGCTTCACGTGGGTGTGCCGGCGGTAGTCCGAGTCCTCGCGGATGTCGATCATCTCGCCGCCGGGCTCGATGACCCGGATCTCGTCGTCCAACGTCAGGTCGATGGAGGCCGGCCCGATCTGGTCCCGCTTGAGGGGGTCGATCCCGAGGCGGCCCGCATCGATCTCGGCGAGGATCGCTTCGCGCGTGAGGACGGCCATGGCGGCGGCATGGTAACCCGGTGGACCGGCAGGGCCATGGCGCGCCCCCGGCGCAGACATCCCGGAGAGCGACGCGCCCGGGCAGGCCTCGGGCCGGCGGCCTCGGGCCGGCCGCCTCGGGCCGGCCACCGCCGGGCCGGCGGGGCCGGGCGATCAGGCGGCTTCGAAGGGATCGCGATACGGCGCCCGCGCCGGTCGCAGGTGGGCGAGGCCCAGGTTCTCCGGGAACTTCGTCGTGGTGGCCCACAGGTGGTCGCCGAACAAGAAGGGCTCGAAGGGCTGCACGCCCTCGAGTGGCAGCGGCGCGATCAACGCGCTCGGGCGCGGCTCGAAGAAGAAGGGGATCGAGAACCGCTCTCCACCCGTGGAGACGACCCGGTGCTTCGTGGCCTTGATGCGGCCCCCGGTCCAGCGGGAGAGCAGGCCTCCGAAGTTGACGGCGAAGCCGTCTTCCACGAGCGGCACGTCGACGAAAAGACCGTCTTCGGCTTCGGCCTGGAGCCCGGGCACGCCGCACTGGGAGAGGATCGTGATCAGCCCCGAGTCCACGTGGCCCAGGCAGACCAGCTCCACCCGGCGTCCCGCGTGCCGGGTGAACAGGGACTCGAGCTCCCTCTGCGCGGGCGCCTCGAGGTCGCGCTCGGGGTAGCGCAGCAGCCGCAGGGTCGAGATCCCGTCGCGGAAGGCGTCCAGGAAGATGGCTTCGGAGATGCCGAGTCCGCGGGACAGCGAACACAGCAGCTTGCCCCCGAGCGTCTCCATGGCCCGGTAGTAGGCCCGGGCCGCGGCGCGCCAGCCCGGCAACAGGGACTCGGGGGGGAAGACCGAGGGTTCGTAGAGGAGGTCTCCGGCCGCGTCGGGAAGATCGCGGTCGATGTCGGGACCGATCTCGAATCCCTCCCGGCTGCGCGGCGCGCCGGACTCGAGCGGGAACCAGCCCCGGTACAGGTTCGGGTTCCCGGGCTCGAAGTTCCGCTTCCAGAGATTTCGCTGCTCGTCCGCGGGGAGGGAGAACAAGCGGAGCAGCCGGGCGCGGGCCGCCTCGTCCACCGCGTCTCCCAGGGGCGCTCCGCGCAGGGTCATGAAGCCCTTGCCGCAGGCGGCCTCGAGGATCCGGGCATCGACCGCGTCGCGGGCGGGGTCGGGCCCGCCGAACAGCGGCGCGACGTCGATCTCCGGGACACCGGCCGACGCCGCGCTTCGGGACTCGGGGGACTTGCTCGACACGAGCTCAGCTCCTCTCGCGGAGGGGAAGTGGCGAGCCGGGATCGCGTCTCGCGCGGTGATCCACCCTTGGGCCGGGTCGACGGCCGGGGCGATCGTGTCCCCCGCACCCACCCGGCGCGACCGACCGGGGCGCGGGCGCCGCTCCAGTCTCGGACAGGGGCGCGGCGGCGGCAATGTGGGGATCGGGGCGCCCGGCGCGTCGGGGTGCGCCGCGAAGCGGGTGCGTCGGGTGCGGGAGCCACCGCCCGAACGACGCGGGGGGAACGGTCGCCAGCGCCGGGAGCGAGGTTCCGGCCCGTGGGGCGTAGCGGCGGCACGGTCACCCGGTGTACCCGTAGGGCCATGACGCACCCGTACTTCTCGATCCCCCGCCCGACCATCCTCGGACACCGCGGCGCCGGAGGGGTCGCGCCCGAGAACACCCTCGCGTCCTTCGAGCGCGGGCTGGCCGACGGCGCCGACATCCTGGAGAGCGACGTCCACGCGACCCGGGACGGCGTGCCGGTCCTGATCCACGACCCGAGCCTCGACCGCACCACCGACGGCACCGGCCCCGTGTCCGGAGTGACCCTCGAAGAGCTGCGCCGCTTCGACGCTGCCCACGGCTTCTCGCGGGAGGGGGAGCCTTGCCTGCGCGGCCGGGGCATCACGGTGCCCACCCTGGAAGAGGCGTTCGACGCCTTCCCCGACGCCCGCTTCAACCTCGAGATCAAGGCCCGGGACGCGGGTGTCGTGGACCGGGTGGTCGAGCTGGTCCGGGAGCGCGGGCGCGAGGACACCACCCTCCTGGTGGCGGAGAAGAACGACATCATGGACGCGCTGCGTCGGGCCCTGGCGCGCCACGCGAAGCGGCCGGCCGTGGGCGCCAGCCTGGCCGACGTGCTCGCGGTGATCCGCTCGGCCCAGTCCGGAGAGGCGCCCGACACCGACAGCCTGGCGCTCCAGATTCCCGCGGAGTTCGGCGGAGAACCTCTCGTGACACCTGAGCTCATCGCCCACGCCCACGCCCACGGCATCGTGATCCACGTCTGGACGATCAACGAGGAGCAGGAGATGACCGAGCTGCTCGACCGCGGCGTCGACGGCCTCGTCACCGACTTCCCCGGCCGTCTGCGGGCGCTGCTCGAGCGACGCGGTGAGCGCTGAGCCGCCGGCCCCCTCCCCCTTCCTGCTGGAGCAGCTGGCGCGCCTGGAGGACACGGCGCCGCTCGGCCCCGTGCTCGACCTGGCCTGCGGGCGCGGTCGCCACGCCCTGGCCTGCGCCCGGCGCGGGCTGCGGGGGGTCGGCGTGGACCGCGATCGCGCGCGCCTGGCGGAGCTGACCCGACGCGGCGACGCCGGCCCCCGACCCCCGGATACGCTCGTCGCGGACCTGGAATCGGGCCTGGGAATCCCTTTTCGATCGGGATCTTGCGGAGCCATTCTCGTGTTCCGCTTTCTGTTTCGTCCGCTCGCCCCGGAGATCGCGCGGGTGCTCGCTCCGGGCGGCTGGCTCCTCTACGAGACCTTCACCACACGCCAGCGCGAGCTCGACTACGGCCCTTCCAACCCGGCCTTCCTGCTGGAGCCGGGCGAGCTGCCGGGCCTGTTTCCGGAGCTCGAGGTGGTGGAGCACGCAGAGGGTCTGTGGGGCGAGCCCCGGCCGCTGGCCCTGGCCAGGCTGCTGGCCCGGCGCCCCGCCGTCGGGGCGGGGGCGGGGGCCGGGGTCGGGGCCGGCTGAGCCCCGCTCGGCGGGCGTCCGCCCGGACGCTCAGCCGGGCGCGGACGAGGCCTCGTCCAGGCGCGCGGCGGCCCAGCGGGCGTGCTCGGCCACCAGGGCGTCGTCGCTCGCGCAGTGGCGCTCGACCGCCGGGCGCAGCGCCGGATCCCCGGAATTGCCCGCGGCCACGAGCGCATTGCGCAGCAGCGCCCCGTGGCGCGCCCGCCGCAGGGCGCTGCGCCGGGTGGCCTCCCGCCAGCCGGGCTCGTCGAGGGAGAGCACCCACGCCAGCGACGCCCGCTGCCAGCGCGGATCGGGGGCGAGGCGCTCCCTTAGCCCCAGCGGGTCGGCGTGGGGCCCGGCGCGACCGCCGTTCCAGGGACACACCTCCTGGCAGATGTCGCAGCCGAAGATCCAGCCCCCGTGTCCGGCGCGCAGCGCTTCGGGCACGGGCCCGGGGTCCTCGATGGTGGCGTGGGCGATGCAGCGGCGGGCGTCCACCACGTAGGGCTCCGGGAAGGCCCGGGTCGGACAGGCGTCCAGGCACGCGCGGCAGGTCCCGCAGTGGTCCGGCTCGGCCGCGTCGGGCTCGAGGGCGAGATCGCTCACCAGGACGCCGAGGAGCAGATAGGAGCCGAGCCTGGGATGGATGAGGCACGCGTTCTTGCCGATCCAGCCCAGCCCCGCGCGGGCGGCGAAGGCGCGCTCCTGGACCGGTCCGGTGTCGACGTAGGCCCGCCAGCGCACCGGGGCCTCGGCCAGCGCCTCGAGCGCCGCCCCGAGTCCGGCCAGACGATCGGCCAGGACGGCGTGGTAGTCCTCGCCCCCCGCGTAGCGCGCCACCCGCCCGACGGGCCCGGCCCGGTCCGGCTCGCGCGCCGTGCCGGACGCCCCGCCGGACGCGGTCCCCGTCCCGTCGCCCGGCGCGTACTGGAGCGCGACGCAGACCACGCTCCGGGCGCCCTCGAGCACCCGCCCCACGTCGAGCCGCTCCTCCACGCGCCGGCCGATGTAGCCCATGCTGGCGTCGTAGCCCGAGGCGAGCCAGTCCCGCAGGCGGTCGGCGCCGGGCGTTTCAGCGGCGGGCGCCACCCCGACCAGGTCGAAGCCCAGCGCCAGGCCCAGCGCGCGCACCCGCTCGCTCAGCGAGGCGGGCGGATTCACGCCGGGGCGGTCTCGGACCGCTCGGGAGCCAGCCGGCGCATGAGCGCGCCCACGCCCAGCAGCGCGAGGCAGCCCAGCACGTAGGTGAGGAGTCCGGCGGACTCGTGGAAGAACCCGCCCGCCGCGGCGTTCGCCCCGTAGCGCTCGGCCGCGACCACGGTCACCACCACCCGGAGCAGATTGCCGAGCATGGCCAGGGGCAGGACCGCCACGACCAGCACGCTGCGCCGGGCCAGGGTGCGCTCGGTGAAGTAGGCGAGGAAGACGGCCAGGGGCACGAGGGTGATGACCGAGGTGATGCCGCTGCAGGCCTCCGCCACGAACAGGGAGTCTCCGCCCGGGAGGTGGATGACGTTGCCGTCCCGGAAGAGCGAGTAGCCGGCCAGCTGGAGCAGGCCCACGCCCGCCGCGCTCACGAAGAGCTGGAGCTGCACGATGAGCGGGGCCAGCCACGGCTCGGGAATCGGCACCATGAACCCGAGATAGGCCACGGGAAACGCGAGACAGCGGAGCCAGGCAAGGCCGCGCAGCGCGAACACCAGACCCGCGACCGCGGCCACGAAGGCCAGCCCCTGGAGCCACAGGAGCCCGGCCCCCAGGCCCGCCCCATAGACCGCGAGGGCCGCACCGAGCACGGCCCAGCCCCGGGCGTCCCGCCCGCTCGGCAGGGTGGGCAGCCGGTGTCGCTGGCCGCTGGCCGCCCACAGGGCCACCAGCGGCACCAGGTAGCCGTGGGAGTAGTAGTCGACCCGGCTCCACACCTCGGACATGGCGGCGATGCAGGGCCAGAAGACCCCGACGAGGATCGCGGCGTAGACCCAGTCGAGAGCGGCGCCCGCAGCCGGTCGCGCGGACGCGTCGGGCTCCCGCGGTCCAGGTCCCTCGCCCGGCGCGCCCTCCCGCTCCGGCCCGGGCTCTCGTCCGGGCTCTCGTCCGGGCTCCTCTCGCGACGCTTCGCTCAGGGTCGCCCCCCTTCGGTCGGTTTCGGTCGGTTCCGTCGGTCGGTTCCGTCGGCTCGGACGCTGCGCCGGGCTCGGGCACTCCCCGGTGAGTGGCCGCTGCGCGGAGTTTCGGTTCGGCTTTCGCGCATCCGGGCGACGACGAGGGATGATTCAGCGTGGGCGGAGGACGTCAAGTCCCACGCGAAGCCGACCCTCGCCTCGCGCCCGCGGCGGCCTTCGGTGGCAGCCCGCAGCGGCCTCCGGTGGCAGCCCGCGGCGGCCTCCGGCTGCAGGCCGCGGCGGCCTCCGGCTGCAGGCCGGGGCGGCCTGTTAGAATGCCCGGTCGCCCGGTCCCCCACGGCTCGGGCGGGGAGTGGGTTCGCATGGCACGCATTGCTTTTCCGCAGGGGTTTCGCTGGGGCGCCGCCACAGCCGCCTACCAGATCGAGGGCGCCTGGGACGAGGACGGCAAGGGCGAGTCCATCTGGGACCGGTTCGCCCACACGCCGGGCCGCGTGCGCGACGACATGAACGGCGACCGCGCCTGCGACTCCTACCACCGCATCGAGGAGGACGTGGCCCTCCTCCGCGAGCTGAACCTCACGAGCTATCGCTTCTCCGTGTCCTGGCCGCGCATCCAGCCGACCGGCAAGGGGCCGGTCAACGCCAAGGGGGTCGATCACTACCGCCGCCTGGTGGACGCGCTGCTCGCCGCGGGCATCCGCCCCTTCCCCACCCTCTACCACTGGGACCTGCCCCAACCCCTCGAGGACGCCGGCGGCTGGCCCGAGCGCGACACGGCCGGGCGCTTCTCCGACTACGCGGAGATCATGGCCCGCGCCCTGGGCGATCGGGTCGACGCGTGGATGCTCTTCAACGAGCCCATGATCTTCACCACCCTCGGCTACCTGATCGGGATCCACGCCCCCGGCCGCCGCGACCTAGGCGCCTGGCTGCGCGCGAGCCACGTGGTCAACCTGGCCCAGGCCGAGGCCTTCCGGGCCATGAAGGCGGTGCGCGCCGACCTCGAGCTCGGCACCGCGCTCAGCACCACGGCCTGCGAGCCCGCGGGCGACTCCCAGGACGACGCAGAGGCCGCCGAGCGCTGGCACCGCCTCGTCAACACCTGGTTCCTCGATCCGCCCCTGCGCGGTCGCTACCCCGAGGTCTTCGGCGACGGACGACCGGAGTCGCTCATGGGCATCCGCGACGGCGACCTCGAGCTCTGCCGCGCGCCCTTCGACTTCCTGGGCATCAACCTCTACACCCGGACGCTGGTGCGCTCCGCAACGGGAGACCCGTTCGGGCTGGGCGCCGCGCCCACGGGCCCGTCGGAAGACGCCGGGGGCCCGAAGACGGACTTCGGCTGGGAGGTCTGGCCGGCCGCCCTGCGCGACCTGGTCCTGCGCCTCACCCGCGACTACGACCGCCCCGTCCTCGAGATCACCGAGAACGGCTGCGCCTACTCCGACGGACCCGACGCCCGGGGCGAGGTCCGGGACGAGCGCCGCATCGACTTCTACCGCGGCTATCTCCAGGCCCTCCACGAAGCCATCGAGGCCGGGGCCGACGTGCGCGGCTACCACGCCTGGAGCCTGCTCGACAACTTCGAGTGGGCCGAGGGCTACCACCAGCGCTTCGGCCTCGTCCACGTGGACTTCGAGACGGCGAAGCGCACGGTGAAGGGCTCGGGCCGCTGGCTCGCGGCCGTCGCCGACCGCAACGGATTCGACACCTGACCGCCCGGCCACCCGAGGACCCCACGACGTGGAAGACCGCCTGCTGTTCCTGATCGGACCGCCCCGCTCGGGCTCCACCATGCTGGCCCGCATGCTGGGCGCCCACTCGGCGATCCATTCGCCGGCCGAGCCGCACCTGATCACCCCCCTCGCCCATCTCGGGTTCCACGCCCGCGTGGACGAGGCGCCCTACGACCCGATCATCACACAGACCGCGGCGCGCGAGATGGTGCGCGACCTGCCCAACGGCGAGCGGGACTACCTGGACGCGATCCGGGCCTGCACGGACACGCTCTACGAGCGGCTGCTGTCCGCCTCGGGCCGCCGCTGGCTCCTCGACAAGACGCCCGCCTACGCCCTGGTGCTCGACTTCCTCGCCCGGCTCTACCCGAAGGCCCACTACGTCGTGCTGACCCGGCATCCCATGGCGGTCTGGACCTCCTACGTGGACTCCTTCTTCGACGGCGACGCCGCCTTCGCCCACGAGCACAACCCGCTCCTCGAGCGCTACGTCCCGGCCATCGCCCGCTTCCTGCGCGACGCACCCGTCTCCTTCTGTCCCGTGCGCTACGAGGAGCTGGTGCAGGACCCGGAGACCCATCTGCAGCGCATCTGCGCCCACGTCGGCCTGGCCTACGAGCCGGGCATGGTGACCTACGGAGAGCAGGAGGGCGGGACGGCCCGCACGGCCCGCGGACTGGGCGACCCGATGACCGCGAGCCGCGAGAAGCGCCCCACCACCGCGAGCCTGGAGCGCTGGGTGCGCGACCTGGCCGGTCGGCCCGACGACGTCGCCCTGTGCGAGAAGATCCTCGCCGAGCTGTCCGACGACGACCTCGCCGAATGGGGCCACTCGCGCTCGGACATCGCGACGCAGCTGGCGTCGGTGCCCGAGACCGGGGGGCGCAGGCGCTCCCGCAAGCTCACGCGCTACCTGCTGGAGCGCCGGATCCTGCGCACTGCCCGCAAGACCGTGCGCCGGAGCGGCGCGCTCCGAAGGGGAGTGCAGCGGATCCGCTGGGCCTGCGACATCCTGCTGCGCTGACGCCCGCCGGCCCGCCCGCGCGCCCTCCCCGCGAGCGCGACCCTCCGGCCGGTGGAGCGCCGGGTCCGGAAGCTGCTATATACCCTGGAATGAACGAGAACTTCGTCCAGTCGACCGCGCGCGCCCCGGGCGCCGCCTCCAGCTGCCCCGACCCGGGCTCGCAGGCCTGGCACACGCCGAGCGTCGAGGTGATCTCGCTGTCCTGCGAGATCTCGGCGTACGCTCCCGACGAGGACGGCTGGCCGCCGTTCTAGCCGCGGAACCAGCCAGGCGACGATTCGGTGCTGCGGCGGGTCCGGCAGACTCTGCTCGAGGGAACCCGGCGCTACTTCGTCGCCGGTCTCCTGGTCCTGGCGCCCATCGGGATCACCCTCTGGGTGATCGCCTGGAGCGTCGAGCGGCTCGACAACCTGCTGCTGCCGAGCGTCATCCGGCTGGTCTTTCCCGAGGTCGAGGACCCGCCCCAGCTTCCCTTCGTCGGGGCGCTCTTCACCTTCCTCGTCATCATCCTCACGGGCATCATCGCCCGTCACTTCTTCGGCTACGAGATCGTCAAGGGCTGGGAGCGGCTGCTCTCGCGGGTGCCGATCGCGCGCAGCATCTACGCCGCGGTGAAGCAGCTGTTCGAGGCCATCGTGCACTCGAACACCACCGACAGGTTCCGTCGGGTGGTCCTCGTGGAGTACCCGCGCAAGGGGCTCTACGCCATCGCCTTCACCACGGGCCCGGCCCGGGGGCCGGTCGCCCAGGCGATCCCGGACGATCTGGTGAACTGCTTCGTCCCGACCACCCCGAACCCGACCTCGGGCTTCTATCTGCTGGTGCCCGAGGAAGAGCTGATCGAGGTCGCGCTGTCGGTGGAAGATGCCTTCAAGGTGATCATGTCGGCCGGCCTGGTGACACCCGAAAGCGTCCCCCGCGTCGCCCCCGAGGAGCCCGCTTCCCCGGTCCCGGCCCTGTCCTCGGAAAAGTCGGCCTAGTCGCCCCTACATCCCCTGGGAGATGCGCGCGACGATCCGCTGCACGTCGGGGTGGGTCATCAGGCCCATGGTGTCGCCGGCCTCGAGCATGGCGATGATCTGCGGGTTCTTCGCCAGCTCCTGGATCTCTTCGTCTTCGGACAGGTTCTTGATCCGCGGCCCCAGCTCGGTGAGCACCTCGCCGGCCGCCTCGCGGAAGACGCGCGGGTCCGAGACGGCCTCCGGTCCCACGAGTCCGAGGTCGCCCAGCTGCTCGCGGAGTCCGTCGTCCTGGATGGCGCGCCAGAAGCTCGCGCGATTGAGCGCGCTGTCCACCGCTCCATTGGACACGTAGGTCCAGAACAGCCGGTCCTCCTGGATGGCGCGGATGCGATCGTCCTCCGCCAGCTCGCGCACCGCCTCGAGCGCCTCGGCGGGGCTGGAGGCCATGCGCGCGGCGACCCGAGCCGAGGTGCCTCCCTCGCCGTCGTCGAGCGCCACCTCCACCGCCTTGCCGATGGCGGCGCCCGCGGCCCCCGCCACCAACGACGACTCGGTGTCGGGTGCAGCAGCCAGACGTTCGCCGTGGCTGAGGCGCCGGCCCGCGTCGGCCCAGAGCGCGAGCCACGCCACCAGCAGGACGACCAGCCCGCCGCGGAGCGCCCCGAAGAGCCCGCCGATCGCCCGGTCGACCCCGCTGCGCGGCAGCTCGCCGCGCCGGCGATCGTCCCAGGCGCGCAGGCCCTTGCCGGCCAGGCCTCCGACCAACGAGACCACCCCGAAGGCCAGGCTTCCGGCCAGCGGGGGGCCGAAGACCGAGGGGATGCCCGCCTGCTGGGCGAGCGGACCGCCGTAGGCCTGGGCGGCCCAGAGACCGGTGGCGTACCCGAGCACGAGGGTGACCACGCCCGAGGCGCTGGCGATGGCGCCGCGCCAGGCGCCCAGGGCGACGAACAGCGTGAGCACCACCAGGGCGATGAGGTCGAGGGTCATGTCGCTTGTCTCCATCGTCGCGACGCCCGCCGCGCTGAAGGCCCCGCCGGGGAGGCCGACCGCGGGCGCCGCGTCGCCGCGCGCCCTGTGCCGGGCTCAGTCACGGGGGCGACCCCGGGAGCCGGCCAGCCACGCCGAGGCCACCCGGGCCGGGGCCTGGCCGTCGGAATCGACCCGGGCGTTGAGCTGCTGCATGGTCGCAGCGTCGATCCGCCCGTCCAGCTCGGCCAGGGCCTCGAGCACCGCCGGCGCCTCGGCCGCCAGTCGCGCGCTCACCAGGACCACGGCGTCGTAGGGCGGGATGACCCCCCGGTCGTCCTCCAGGATCTGCAGCCCGTAGGAGGCGATGCGCCCGTCGGTCGAGAAGGCCGAGATCACGTCGACGGCGCCTTCGGCCAGGGCGCCGTACATCAGGGCGGAGTCCATCGAGCGCCGATGCCGGAACCGGAGGCCGTAGGCATCGCGGATCGCGGCCCATTCGGGGCGCTGAAAGAACTCGAAGTCGCCGCCGATCTCGAGCTCGGGGGCGACCGCCTGGAGGTCCGAGATGCGCGCGACCCCGCGCGCCCGGGCATCGTCCCCCCGCATGGCCAGCGCGTAGGTGTTCTCGAAGCCCAGCGCCGCCGCCACCTGCACCCCGTGCTCGCGCTCGAGGTACCGGCCCACCTCCTCCAACACCGCGGCGCGTCGCCGGGGCAGGCCCGAACGCCCCATGATGGTCGCCCAGATGGTCCCCGAGTAGTCGACGTAGGCGTCGATCTCTCCGGCCACCAGCGCGTCGAAGGCCACGGTCGAGCCCAGGGAGCCGACCGAGCGGGCCCCCCGACCGGTCCGCCGCTCCACGTGCTGCGCCATGATCTCCGACAGCACGTACTGCTCGGTGAAGGTCTTGGCGCCGATCACCACCGGGCGCGCCCGGCCATGGCCGTCCAACGCCGACCACGCGGTGTGCCCGACGGCCAGCAGGCACAGCGCCGCGATGCCGCTCGTGCTCGCAGCCAGCCGCCAGCGCGAGGAGCGCTGGAGCCCGGACTCGACCCCGCGGATCAGCGCGTCGAGCAGCAGGGCCAGCCCCGCCGCGGAGACGCTCCCCAGCAGGACCGCCTCGCTGTTGCGCGTCTGCAGGCCGCTGAAGATGAAGTTGCCCAGGCTGTTGGCGCCCACCGGGGTCGCCAGGGTGGCGGTGCCGACGACCCAGACCGTGGCCGTGCGGATGCCCGCCACCACGACCGGCAGGGCCAGCGGGAGCTCGACCCGTCGCAGGCGCTGGGAGGGCGTCATGCCCACGCCCCTTGCGGCCTCGACGAGGGCCGGATCGACGCCGTCCAGTCCGGTCACGGTGTTGCGCAGGATGGGCAGCACGCTGTAGAGGCACAGCGCCACGAGCGCCGGGCCGAAGCCGATGCTCGAGAGCTCGACTCCGAAGAGCGCGGTCGTGGCGCCTCCGAGCCAGGCGAACAGCGGCACCATGAACGCCAGCAGGGCGAGGCTGGGAACCGTCTGGAGCGCGCCGGCCACCCCGAGCACGGGGCCCTCGAGCTCGCGCCGGCGGGACACCGCGATGCCCACGGGCACGCTGAGCGCCACGCCGATGGCCAGGGCCGCGAGGCTCAGCTGGAGGTGGGCCACCAGCAGCTCGGGCCAGCGCGCGAAGAGCTCGCTCACGAGGTCTCTCCGTCGGTGTTCGCGGCGGTCGCGCTCAGGTGCTCCTGCACCCGGCGGCTCTGGCGCCGCGGCGCCTCCATCAGCGAGGCCACCACGGGGTCGGCGGGCTCGGCCAGCAGGGCGTGGGGCGTGCCCACCTGGAGGAGCCGGCCTTCGTGCATGACGGCGATGCGATCGCCGAGCAGCAGCGCCTCCAGCATGTCGTGGGTCACGAACACGACGGTGAGGCCGAGCTCGCGGCGGATGTCCAGGAAGGCGGCCTGGAGATGGTCGCGGGTCAGGGGGTCCACCGCGCCGAACGGCTCGTCGAGGAGCAGCACCTCGGGCTCGGCCGCCAGGGCCCGCGCCAGGCCGACGCGCTGCTGCTGGCCGCCGGACAGCTCTGCGGGACGCCGGTGGCGGAACAGCGCCGGATCGAGCTGCACGAGCTCGAGCAGCTGGTCGACCCGCCGGGCGATGCGCGCCGCATCCCAGCCCAGCAGCTCGGGCGTGACGCCGACGTTGCGGGCGACGTCCAGGTGGGGGAACAGTCCCACCTGCTGGAACCCGTAGCCGATGCGCCGGCGCAGGGCGTGGGTCTCCACGGTCCGCGTGTCCACGCCGTCGATCGTGACGTGCCCCGCGCTCGGCTGGATGAGGCGGTTGATCATCTTGAGAGTGGTGGTCTTCCCGCAGCCGGACCCGCCCAGCAGCACCACCAGCTCGCCGCGTTCGACCACGAGATCGAGAGCGTCCACCACGGCGCGACCGTCGTAGCGCCGGGTCAGCCCGCAGAGCTCGATCACGCGGCGCTCTCTGCGTCGGCGCCCACCAGCGAGGCGAGCGCGAAGACGTGGTCGTCGCGATCGCCGATGGAGCGCAGGGACTGGGCCAGCCGCAGGACGTACTCGCGGTTGGGACCGCTGGGCCCGACCGAGGCCTTCACCTGACCGGCGATCGAGGGAAGCGGCGCGGGTCCGAGATAGTTGGGATTGGATTCGGTGGCGATGTAGACGAGCGCGCTCACACCCGCGGGCGGTCCATCGCGCCCGAAGTGGAGGTCGACCTCGGCGCGCTCGTACCCGCCCTTCTCGCGGTGATCGAGCTGGGCCAGGACCGCAAGGGCATCCGCGGGATCGATGCGGTAGGCCACCCCGCCGCAGCGCGCGGTCCGGTCGCGGACCAGGGTGACCACGCGACCGGGCGCACCGGGCACGCCCCGGTGGTCGGTGGACCCCTGCCAGAAGCGCCGTGCGAAGCCGCGGATCCAGGCGGGACGGCGCTCGCGGTGGGCGAAGGCAGGACGCCACACCAGGGAGCCGTAGCCGAAGATCCAGAGCGCGGGGTCCCGCATCTCGTCTATCGTAGCGGTCGCAGGCCGGTTCTCACGCCCGGCGACCCGGGGTGTGCAGACCGGCCGCCAGACGCCGACCCTGCCTCCTTCCATGCTTCCACCTATGCTTCCACCTGTCTCTTGCCACCGATGCTTCCACCTGGGAGACCCGAACATGCGCCCGCTTCCCGATTTTCGTTGGCCGGTCCCGCACCCGGCCGCGGCCCTCTTCATCGTGCTCGCCCTGGCGCTCGCGGCGGGCCCCGCCGGCGCCGAATGGCTGATCGAGATGCAGGTGACCGAGGGCGGCGCCGAGCGCCCCGGGCGCATCTACCTCGACGGAGGCAACCTGCGCCTCGAGCTCGACGACGAGCCGCCCGCACGCCTCATCTATCGCGAGGACGGCCCGTCGCTGATCCACCTCGACAGCACGGACCAGACCTACCTGGTGCTGGATCGCAAGGCGGCCTCCCAGGTGAACGACGAGCTGGCCGCCGCGAAGCGCGCCATGGAGACCCAGATGGCCGCCCTCCCGCCGGAGCAGCGGGCCGCCCTCGAGCGCATGATGCCGGGGGCGCCCGCGGCCTCCGAGCGGCCGGCACTCCAGATCGTCCCCACCGAGCGCACGCGCCAGGTCGACGGGCGGAGCTGCCGGGTGCGCGAGCTGCGCCGGGGCGGAGAGCTCACCGGCGAGCTGTGCGTCATCGACTGGAAGCAGGCCGGCATCGCGCGCCGCGAGCTGCGCGCCTTCCGGGACCTCGCGCGCTTCCAGCAGGACCTGGTCCGCGAGGCCGCCGGCCCGTACGGGGCCGCGCTGGCCAGCCAGCCCTTCGACGCCTTCGACGGGCTGGACGGCTACCCCGTGGAGTCGCGCCAGCTGGGCGGACGGGGCGGTCGCACCCGCATGGGCCTGCCGCAGGAACGCGACACCGACCCGTCGCGCTATCGCCCGCCCGAGGGCTGGCGGCAGCGTTCGCTCATGCCGGGTCGCTAGGCGCCGTCGCGGCCCGGCTCTTCGTCCTGGTAGGTGATCTCGAGGATCTCGTAGACGGCGTCGCCGCGCGGGCGCTTGACGAGCACCTCGTCGCCCACTTCCTTGCGCATGAGCGCCCTGGCCACCGGGGACTCGATGCTGATGCGGCCCGAGCTCGCGTCGAACTCGTCGGGCCCGACGATGCGGTAGCGCACGATATTCCCGTCCTCGTCCTCGAGCGTGACCCAGGCGCCGAAGAAGACCCGCCCCCGCTGGTCGGGTGTCGCGCGCACCACGGTCAGCTCGTCCATCCTCTTGGTGAGGAAGCGGACGCGCCGGTCGATCTCCCGCAGGCGCTTCTTGCCGTAGATGTACTCGGCGTTCTCCGAGCGGTCGCCCTGGGCGGCCGCCGCCGACACCTCCTGGGTGACGCGGGGGCGCTCCACGCGCCAGAGCTCGTCGAGCTCGGCCCGGAGCTTCTCGAAGCCTTCGGGTGTGATGTAGCTGCTCTTGGACACGTCGCTCCCAGTCCGACACGATGGCGGCGGCCCGGGCCGCCGTCAACGCTCGCGGCCGGGCTCAGGCCCCGGGCGTCCGGATGACCAGCAGCCGCACCTCGGTCATGTCCTGGATCGCGAAGCGGATGCCCTCGCGGCCGAGCCCGCTGTCCTTCACGCCGCCGTAGGGCATGTGGTCGACGCGCCAGGAGGGCACGTCCCCCACCACCACCCCGCCGACGTCCAGGGTGTCCCAGGCGCGCTCCACCTTGTAGAGGTCCCGGGTGAACAGGCCGGCCTGGAGACCGAAGGTCGACTCGTTCACCTGGGCCAGGGCGGCGTCGAAGTCGTCGAAGCTCGAGAGCACGGCCACCGGGCCGAAGGCCTCCTTGCAGACGACGTCCTCGGAGAGCGGAACCCCCTCGAGCAGGGTGGCCTCGAGCATGGCGCCGTCGCGCCCACCGCCGCACAGCAGCCGGGCGCCCTGCCCCACCGCGCTCTGGATCCAGCCGTGCAGCCGCGTCGCCTCCTTCTCGGAGATCATGGGGCCGATGAAGGTCTTCTCGTCCCGGGGATCGCCCGCCACGAGGGCGCGGGTGGCCTCGACCAGCTGCTCGCGCAGGTCGTCGTAGATGGCCTCGTGGGCCAGGATGCGCTGGACGCCGATGCAGGACTGCCCGCTCTGGTAGAACGCGCCGAAGACGATGCGCGAGACCGCGTCTTCCAGGTCGGCGTCGGCATCGACGATCACCGCGGCGTTGCCTCCGAGCTCGAGCACCACGGGCTTCTTGCCGGCCCGGGCCTTCAGGTCCCACCCGACCTCCGGGGATCCGGTGAACGACAACAGCTTCAGGCGCTCGTCGGTGGTGAAGAGGTCCGCCCCGTCGCGCCGGCAGGGAAGGATGGAGAACGCACCCTCCGGGAGCTCGGTCTCCGCCAGCACCTCCCCCATCAGCAGCGCCCCCACCGGCGTCAGGCTGGCGGGCTTCAGCACGAACGGACAGCCCGCGGCGATCGCCGGGGCCACCTTGTGGGCGGCGAGGTTGAGCGGGAAGTTGAAGGGCGAGATGAACGAGCAGGGTCCGATGGGCACCCGCTTCCACTGGCCGCGATAGCCACGGGCCCGGGGACTGATGTCCAGCGGCATCACCTCGCCGGTGATGCGCGTCGACTCCTCGGCGGCGATCCGGAAGGTGTCGATCAGCCGCGTGACCTCTCCGCGGCTGTCCTTGATGGGCTTTCCCGCCTCGATGCAGAGCGCATGGGCCAGCTCGTCCGAGCGCTCCCGAAAGCGCGTCACGCAGTGGTCGAGGACGGCCTGGCGCTCGTAGGCGGCCATCGCCGCCACCGCCGGCGCGGCCTCGGCCGCCCGTCCGATCGCCCGATCGATGGCCTCGGGGTCCGCCAGGGCGACCCGGGTGGCCACTTCGCCACTGAACTTGTCCGTCACCTCGAGGTCCTGGTTGGGCGCCTCGGGACGGTTCGCCAGGTAGTAGGGATAATGCTGCTTCAGCACGTCCGATGGACCTCCCGGCACGTCTGGTGGACCTCCCAGCACCTCTGATGGACCTCCCAGAGAGGGCGGGGGCGGGGCGCGGGCCGCCGCCTCACAGCGAGACCACGATGTTGCCGAGCCGCTCGCTCAGGAGCGGGTTCTCCCGGTAGTCGATGGGCACCACGACCAGCGCCGGCCTCTCGGCGGCGAACGCGCGGTCGAGGGCCCCGCGCAGGTCCCGGGAGCGGTCGACGCGGATGCCCTCCCAGCCGAAGGCGTCGGCCAGCTTCATGAAGTCCGGGTTGTCGAACGCCAGCGGCGTGTGGCGCCCGAACTGGGTGTCCTGCTTCCACTCGATCAGGCCGTAGCCGCCGTCCTCCCAGACCATCACGACGATGTTCGTCCCCAGCCGCGCGGCGGTCTCCATCTCCTGGACGTTCATGAGGAAGCCGCCGTCCCCGCAGACCGCCAGCACGCGACGGTCGGGATGCACGAGCTTGGCGCCGATGGCCCCGGGGAGCGCGAACCCCATGGAGCAGAACCCGTTGGAGATGAGGCAGGTGTTCGGCTCGTCGCAGTGGTAGTAGCGCGCGATCCACATCTTGTGGGCGCCCACATCGGAGAGCAGGATGTCCTCGGGACCCATGGCCTCGCGGACGTCCCACAGCACCTTCTGGGGACGGATCAGGCCCTCGGTGTCGTCGTCCGCGTGCTCGGAGAAGTCGGCCAGCATGTGCTCGCGGACCGCGGCCTGACGGGGCAGATCCCACCGCGGCTCGCTGGCCGGCCCGTCGACGCGCTCGTTGAGCATCCAGAGCGTGTGGGCCAGGTCGCCCACCACCTCGACCTCGACCGGATAGTGGTGGTCGACCTCGGCGGGCTCGAAGTCGATGTGCACGATGCGCTTGTCGGCGTTCGGGTTCCAGAGCTTCGGGTGGTACTCGACCATGTCGTAGCCGAGGCAGATCACCACGTCGGACTCCTCGATGGCGTGCCAGACGTAGTCCTTGGACTGCAGCCCGATGGTGAACAGGAAGCGCGGGTCGTGGCGCGAGACGCAGCCCTTGGCCATGAACGTGCTGAGGACGCCGATGCCCGTGCGCTCCACGAACCGGCGAAGCTGGGTGCTCGCCCGCTTCCGGACGGTGCCGTTGCCGGCGAGGATGATCGGGTTGCGCGCCTGGCGGATCACGTCCATGGCGCGGTTCACGATCTTGTCGTCGGGCACCGGACGCCGGACGCGCTCCGGCGCGATGGGCCGCGTCTCGGCCCGGGCCTCGGCGATGTCCTCGGGCAGCTCGATGTGACAGGCGCCCGGCTTCTCGGTGGTGGCCAGCTTGAACGCCTTGCGCACGACCTCGGGGATGTTGTCCGGGTTCACCAGGGACCACGCCCACTTCGTGATCGGCTTGAACATGCCGACCACGTCCATGTTCTGGTGGCTCTCCTTGTGCTGGCGCCGGCTGTCGGCCTGGCCGGTGAGGACGACCAGGGGCGAGCGGTCCATGTTCGCGTCGGCGACGCCGGTGACCAGGTTGGAGGCGCCCGGCCCGAGGGTGCCGAGGCAGACGCCGGCCTGCCCGGTGAGTCGCCCGTGGACGTCGGCCATGAAGGCCGCGCTCTGCTCGTGGCGACACAGGACGAACTCGATGGGGGAGTCCTCCAGGGAGATCATGAAGTCGGCGTTCTCTTCTCCGGGCACCCCGAAGATGCGGGTCACCCCTTCCGCCTCCAGGGCCTTCACGAACAGGTCGGACGCCTTCATTCCCGCTCCCCTCGCCTTGCCTCTCGGCCTCCCGGGCGTCGCCCGGAAGCCCTGGGGCCGAGCGTAACACCGCGTCCCAGCAGCGGCTTCCGCGCCACCGGGCGGGACGCTATGGTGGGCGCTCCATGGCCCAGCCCACGAAATCGCCCGACGACTCCGATGCCGCGGCCCACGCGGGGGATGCGGCGGAGACCCCGTCCGCCGGCGACGCCGAGATCCAGCCGACGCCCTTCGATCACCCGCTCTTCCTGCCGGCCCTGTTCGCGGCCGGCTGTGCCTGGTTCGGCTACGACTCCTACTTCAACCAGGACCCCGGCATCCTCGAGCACCTCGAGTTCAACCGCTTCGGGCTCCGGGTGGTCGCCTACGCCGCGGCCTTCAGCAGCTATCTGGGATTCTGCGAGCTCAAGGAGCGCGACCCCTCGCCCTGGTTCCGGCCGGCGGTGCACGCGCTGTTCGCCGGCTGGTTCGCCTTCGACGCCACCCTCAACAGCGACCCGTGGTACGAGCCGTACCGGGAGTTCAACCTGCACGCGGCCGGGGCGCTCGGGCTGACCGCGCTCGGCCTCGCCGTCCAGGCCGCCCGGGCCGGCCAGCGAGGCGACTCGCCCCCGGGCTTCATCATGGCCGGGTGGGTGATGTTCCTGGCCTTCGTGTTCGGCTTCCGCGTGATCCAGGGGGTCGACAACGGACTGATCTACGGATCCACGGCCGCGGGCCTCGCCGCCCTGTCCATCTGGATCACCCGGCGCGCCTGGCAGCGTCGACGGCACACCCGCGCGTCGGACGCGACCGCCCCCTCCCCCTGACGTGGATCCCGTCCTCCAACGCGTCCGCGCCGACATCGCCGGCTATGGCTGGCACGTCGGCAAGATCCCCGGCGACGAACGGGCTCCGTCCTGGGCCTTCACCATCGGACTCCACGAGAGCTTCGGCCACGCCGAGCTCGTCACCTTCGGGCTCGACCTCGAGACCGCGCACCGGCTGCTCAACCAGATCGGGCTCTTCGTGAAGCGCGGGCAGGCGTTCGCCGACGGGGAGCGCGCCCCGGGCATCCTCGAGACCCACACGGTGGCCTTTCGCCGGGTGGCGCCGCGCTGGCTGTCTCCGTTCCTGGGCAACGTCGCCTGGTACTACGGAAGCGAGGACACGCCGGTCCTCCAGTGCTTCTGGCCCGACGCCTCCGGGCGCCACCCCTGGGAGGAGGGATTCGACCCCTCGCTGGGCGATCTCCAGCCCCTGCTCTACGAGACCGCGGTGGAGACGGCGCTCTCCCCGGCCCTGGCCCAGGTGCTCCGCGAGGAAGACGCGCTCTGAGCAGCGGCGTTCGGACCGCCGGCTGCCCCGCCGCGGGAGCCCGGCCGATCAGGAGACTCGCGCTTCCGGCTCGGGCCGGTCCTGCTCGCCGGAAGGTCCCTGGGATGCGAGCCGAGGGCGCCGCGCGACCCGCCTCAGGTGTCGGGCGAAGGCCCGCATCACCCACAGGTGGAGCCGCGCCTGGCTCTGCAGGTAGATCCACCAGGGGAGTCGCGGCCGGAAGTCCTGGACGGCGGCCAGCACCGACTCGCCGTCGGGCGTCACCCGGAACTCGAGGCGCGGGCTCCCGACCGCATCGCCCGCCAGCAGCCCTCCGGTCACGTCGAAGAGCGCGCGCCCGGGCCCACTCCGCTCCGGACGGTGGGTGAGCTCGAGCAGCGGACGCGCGATCCCCCGGCAGCCGATGCGACACACGGGCCCGTCCACCGCGACGCGCAGGACCGGACGCAGGAGCTGCGGAAGCCAGGCCGCGTACTCGCGGGACACCCAGGCGGCGTCCCGGCCGGGCGGCAGGGGCAGCCGCTGGACCGAGCGCGCGGCGGGCTCCCGGGCGACGCCGCCCGAGCGCACGGCCAGGGCCAGGGCCTCGCGAAACGGACGCCCCGGAAGCCCCATGCGCTGCTGGAGCCAGTCGTCCTCGGCCAGCATGGGGTGCCGCAGGCTCTCCACCAGGGGAGCGACCAGGGCCCGCGGCGTCCGGGTGACGAGCGAGACCCAGAGCCGGGAGAACCCGGGACTGAAGAACGGCACCGGAAACATCAGACGGCGCCGCTGCAGGACCCGCGCGGTCTCGCGCATCATCTCCCGATAGCTGAGGACGTCGGGGCCGCCCACCTCGCAGACGCGGCCTGCGGTCTCGGGGTCGTCGAGGCAGTGGGCGAGGATGGCCACCACATCGTCGAGAGCGATGGGCTGGGTGAGGGTCTGCGTCCAGCGCGGCACCAGCATGACCGGCAGGCGCTCCACCAGGCGAACCAGCATCTGCAGCGACGAACCGCCCGGGCCGACCACGAGCCCGGCCCGGATGGCGGTCACCGGAACGCCGTGGGCCGCCAGGGCCCGTTCGACCTCGACCCGACTCTCGAGGTGGCTCGACAAGGAGTCGGTCCAGTCCTCCGGCACCAGACCGCCCAGATAGACGATGCGCCGGACGCCCGCCGATGCCGCCGCACGCGCAAAGTTGTCCGCCAGCAGCAGGTCGAGGTCCTCGAAGCTCGCCTGGGTGAGTCGCGCATTGGGCATCATCGAATGCACGAGATAGAAGGCGGTCTCCACCCCCTCGAGGGCGGACTCGCACTCCCGAAGCGAGAAGAGATCGCAACGTCGCCACACCACGCCGACCCCGCCCTCGGGCGCCGGTCGGCTGGGCGCGCGGCGCCCGAGGGCCACCACTTCGAAGCGCTCCGCCAGCGCATCGACCAGCGGCCGGCCCACGAATCCGGTGGCGCCGGCCACCGCGACCCTTCCCCCGGACGCCGCAGGCGCCGGGTCCGTGTCGATCTCCCTCGAAACGCGGGGGGTCGTGTCCATCGACCGAGCCTAACCAGCGCCGACGGCATTCCCCACCGGAGTGTGCGACACTCGCGTCAGCCGAACGATCCGAATGGCCCGCCACTCGACCGAGGCCCTTCCGAGGCCGGTCCGAGGCCGGTCCGAAGCCTTGGGGTCGTCTGAAGGCCAGATCCCCGTGCCGTGATGAGAAGGGGGCCTCGTGCCTTCTCGACGCCTCATCACGCACGCCGACCAGGAGAACCGCAGAGTGATCGAGAACGGAAACAAGGTCTCAGTGGAGTACACGCTCCGCCTCGACGATGGAAGCGAAGCCGACACCAACGTCGGCGGCGACCCGCTCGTCTTTCGCCAGGGATCGAGCGAGGTGCTGCCCGCGTTCGAGGCCCAGCTCGCCGGGATGCAGGTGGACGAGACGAAGGAGTTCACGCTCAGCGCGGCCGAGGGCTACGGCGAGTTCGATCCCGAGCTCCGCCAGGAGGTCGAGGCCGAGGTCGTCCCCGAGGACGGCCGCCACGTCGGAGCACAGCTCATCTCCGAGGACCCCTCGGGCAATCGCCGCCTGATCCGCGTGCACGAAGTCCGAGGCGACAATCTGGTGCTGGACATGAACCACCCGCTCGCGGGTGAGTCCCTGCACTTCGATGTCAAGATCCTGGCGATCGAATAGCGATGGCCAGGCGGAGCAAGGCGTCCTTCGAGAAGCGGGCGCGCGAGAAGAAGAAGGCGGAGAAGGCCGCGGAGAAGCGCGAGGCTCGCGCCCAACGCGGAGACGATGCGCGGCCGGGCACCCCGGCCGTGGCCACCAGCGACGACCTGGCCGGCTACGGCCTCGCGTCCGATGAAGCCTCGGACGAGCCGGACGCGGACGACGATTCGCAGGCGTCCTAGCTAGCCCCGGTCGGGTCCGGTCGGGCAGCGCTCTCGCTGGATGCGCCCGGCGCACCGGTGCCGTCGCCTGCGGTCGGCCCCGCATCCGGTGGGTGCCAGAGCGCGAGCGCGGCTGCGGCGAGCGCTGCGAGAGAGCCCCCCAACAGGAACGGGGCCGCGGGCCCGTATCCCGACCAGGCCCCCACTCCCTGCCAGAGCACCCCGGCCAGCAGGGACGCGGGCAGGTCCATCAGCCCCAGGGTCGCGTTGAACGCGCCGAAGGCCGCCCCGCGACGCTCGGCCGGAACCAGGTCGGCGACCAGGGCCTTCCCGGTGCCCGCGGCCAGGCCGTAGTAGGCCCCGTAGAGCGCGTAGAGACCCGCGGTCTGCCAGGCCGACCCGGTCCACGCGAAGCCGACGTACACCGCTGCATACAGGAGCCACGCGGCGATCAGCACCGGGCGCCGACCGACCCGGTCCGACAGGCGCCCGGCCGGGGTGGACACCAGGGCGTAGACCGCGTTGAAGACGAGGAGCACGCCGAGGATGCCCAGGACCGAGAGACCGCTCTCCTGGGCGCGCAGCACCAGGAAGGCGTCGGCCGAGTTGCCCAGCTCGAAGAGCCCCACGATCGCGAGGAAGACCAGGAAGGGACGACCCAGGCGCGCGCGGGACCGGGGCTCGGCGCCGGGCGGGGGGCGCGCGACCCGCACGTCGCGGGCGCCCAGGGCGAGGCACAGCACGCCGAGGACCGCGGGCACCACGCTCGCCCAGACCAGGGCCCGGAAGGCGTCGTGACCGAGCTCGACCCGCCCTCCCTGGAGCGCCCAGACCACCCCCATGGCGATCAGCAGCCCGACGACGGCTCCGCCGGTATCCGCCGCCCGGTGGAACCCGAAGGCCAGCCCCCGCTGGTGCGGTGCGATGCTGTCGGCGATGAGCGCGTCCCGGGGCGCGGTGCGCACCCCCTTGCCCATGCGGTCCGCCCAGCGCGCCCCCGCGACCACGCCCCACGACGTGGCCCAGGCGAACACGGGCTTGGACAACGTCGACACGGTGTAGCCCGAGACCGCGAGTCCCTTGCGACCGACCCGGTCCGAGGCCCGGCCCGCCACCAGCTTGAGCAGGCTCGCGGTGGTCTCGGCCACGCCCTCGATGAGCCCGATGACCGCCGTCTTCACTCCGAGCACGTTGGCCAGGAAGAGCGGCACGAGGTTCAGGATCATCTCGCTGGAGACGTCGGTGAGGAAGCTGGCGCCGCTCGCGGCCCACAGATTGCGGGGCAGCCCGCGCAGCGAAGACGACGCGCGGTCGGCCTCGTCCCCCTCGCCCGAAGCCTCGTCGGCTGCCTCCACCATCGCGCGGGCTCTCCTCGGTCGACGTCCTGCCGGGGATCAGCGTAGGGGCACCGCGAGCGGATCGCCCCCCCGGACTCCGCCGACACGAGGCCGACCCCCGGTGATTGACGATCCACCCGACCCGGGCCTAGGGTGAGACCCGTGAGCGCCGCCCCCCCTCCGGTCGAAGGCCACTGCGACCCCGCCTTCGCGGAGGTGCGCGAGACGTTCGTCGCCCACTTCGACCGTGGCGACTGTGGCGACCGCGGCGGTCGCGGAGAGCTGGGTGCCGGCTGCGCGGTCACCCTGGACGGCGAGCTGGTGGTCGACCTCTGGGGCGGTCACCGGGACCTCGCGCGCAGCCTGCCCTGGGAGCGCGACACGCTCGTCAACCTCTGGTCCACCACGAAGATGACGGCGGCCCTCTGTGTGCTGATGCTCCACGACCGCGGCGCCCTGTCCGTCGACGCGCCCGTCGCGGAGTACTGGCCGGAGTTCGCCGCCCGCGGCAAGGCGGGGGTGCTCGTCCGCCACGTGCTCGGCCACACCGCGGGCCTGCCCGTCTTCGACGAGTTCGTCGACGATCTCGAGCTGTTCGACTGGGACGCCTGCTGTCGCCGGCTGGCCGGCCAGGAGCCCCGCTGGACACCGGGAGACGGGTCCGGCTACCACTCCGAGACCCAGGGCTGGCTGCTCGGAGAGCTGGTCCGCAGGGTGGACGGGCGCACCCTGGGTGGATTCTTCCGCGAGGAGGTGGCTCGCCCGCTGGGCCTCGATCTCCACATCGGCCTCGACGACCGGGAGTTCCACCGGGTGGCCGACGTGGCCACGCTCCACGCGCTGCCCAGCGCCCCGCCCGACCCCGAGCTGCGGGCCCTGGAAGAGCCCAGCGCCCGGCGCAGCGCGGCGCTGGTGAACACCGGCGCCTGGCGTCGCGCCGAGCTCCCGTCGTCCAACGCCCACGGCAACGCCCGCTCGATCGCCCTCGCCATGGCGCCCCTGGCCAACCAGGGACGCGCCGGCGGTCGGGCCCTCCTGTCCCCTTCGACCCTCGAGCGGGCCTTCGAAGTCCAGGCCGACGGCGTCGACCGCATCACCGGCCACCCCTTCCGGCTCGGCATGGGCTTTGGCCTGAACGGCCCGGGGACACCGCTCGGCGTCAACGAGCGCACACTCTGGTGGGCGGGCTGGGGCGGCTCGATGTGCGTGGTCGACGTCGAGAACCACCTGACCGTCGCCTACGCCATGAACCGCATGCTGGGGGAAGGCGACCTGCGCGCCCCGCTGCTGGTCTTCGCGACACACGCCTGCCGCAGCCGGCTGGAATGAAGGATCGCCGCCCCCGGGTGCCCGCCGATCGACGGAGCTGCGGTCGTCGGTACTCCGCCCAGCGGCAAGAGACTCCGGCGCGGATCTACGCGTTCTGAGCTTGGGTCGTGCCACGCGACGCGGTGTGCGGGCTCGACCCGGGCACCGCGTCGCCGGCCGGCGCGGGGCTCAGCCCGGTCCGTGCTGGTGACGATGGTGCAGGTCCGGCCGGTGCGGGTGTCGGTGGGTCCGCGCCTCGTGGCGATGGGGGTGCTGGTGCCAGGTCGAAGGCGCCACGGCCGCCTCGTGCTCGTGGTCGTGGTGGTCATCGTCGTGGCGGTGCCAGTGGGTGTGCTCGAGGGCCTCGTGCCGGTGTTCGTGCTCGTGGGACTCGATGCGCAGCAGCCAGATCGCCGACCCCATCGCACCGACGGCCACCGCGTGGGGCAACCCCACGCTCTCGCCGAACACGGCCCAGGCGACCGCCAGGCCGAAGAGCGGCGCCGTCGAGAAGCAGAGCTGTGAGCGGGTGGCGCCCAGCTGCTGGGCCCCCGCCACGTAGAGCACCAGGGACGCGCCGTAGCCCACGGCGCCGATCGCCAGCGCGATTCCGATGTTCGCGAGCGATGCGTGTCCCCCGGCCAGGAGGCCGACGGGGACGGTCACCAGGCCCGCGGTCACCCCCTTGAAACAGGTGATCTCCGTGGTCGAGTAGCCGTCGATCAGGGACGTGAGGTTGTTGTCGAGCCCCCAGGCCAGACAGGCCGCCGCCACCAGCAGCGCCGCCCGGGCGCCGCCGGCCTCGGGGCCCGCGAGAACGGCGCTCCCGGCAACCACCAGTCCGGTCGCGATCCACCCCAGAGCGCCGAGATGTTCGCGGAAGAAGAGCCGCGCCAGCACCGCCGTGGCCACCGTCTCGAGGGTGAGCCACAGGGACACGGAGCCCGCCGGCGCGAGCGACAGCCCCCACAGCAGCAACACGGGTCCGACGATTCCGCCGAACACGGCCGCGCCGACGAGCTTCGCCCGGCCGCTGCGCACCCCGTCGCGGTGGCGCCGCCAGTCCCGGGCGGCCGCGGGGGCCACCGCCAGGGCGGCGCCCCAGTAGAGCAGCCCCGAGAGCAGCACCGGCCCCATCTCGTCGACCAGCGGCTTGGCCGCCGGCGTCGTGGCCCCGAAAAGCAGGGCGGACAGCAGACACCAGGCCACCGGGCCGAACCCGGAGCGGGCCTCAGCCATGGCTCGACACGTCGCCGGAGAGCCGGGGCGGGCAGCGAGGGTGGAGACGCGACGTCCCCACGCGCTCCCAGCCCGCGCGCACTTCGCGGTGGTCCTGCCGTTGCTTCACGGCCTCAACCCATCGCATTCGATCCACACTGTCAAGCAGGACGAGCCGCCCCCCCACTGCTCCTCCCATCGGCGGGTCCGTCGCGGTGTCATGGCGGCTGGGCGAGCGAACGCTCGGGGCTCGACGAGCGAGCGCCGGAGGGCGGGATCTCGGTCGGGATGTCCGTCCGACGACGCTCGGCGACACGTCGGCGACCTGATAGTCTCCGCCCCGAGTCCACCCCGAGGGCTCGGGCGGGCAGCGGTGGGTCGGGGCATCGGATCGGCGAGGAGCGTGTGGCCATCATGTCTGCGTCTGCCTCGGCGGGGCCCGGCTCCGGGTCCGCGGCCGCCCGCCAGGGTGTGGTGAACCGGCTCTTCTTTCCCGCCCGACGGTCCGACCAGGTCGACGCCCTCGACGGTCTGCGCGGCATCGCCGTGCTGATCGTCGTCTTCTCCCATCTCTCCAACTCGAGACTGCATGTGGTTCCGGGCCTCGATCTGGCGGGGATCGGGAAGTCCGGCGTGTTCCTCTTCTTCGTGCTCTCGGCTTTCCTGCTCACCCGTCCGATGCTGGGGCTGGAGCCGGTCCAGGTCCTCGAGCCGCGCAGACTCCTCAGCTACTTCCTGCGGCGCTTCCTGCGGATCGCCCCGCTCTACTCGATCGTGCTCCTGACCCACACCCTCGTCTCCGAGGCGTCCCGCCGTCCGATCGTGCCCCCGATGGACGCCCCCCTGCTGGTCGAGCACCTGACATTGCGCGCCGGCATCTCGGTCTACTGGGCGATTCCAGTGGAGGTCACCTTCTACGGGGTGCTCCCGCTGCTGGCCCTCGGGCTGGCCCTGGCCGGGCGCGGGGGCAGCCGTGCTCGACTGGCCGGGGTCTGGGGGATCACGCTCGCCGCCGCGATCTGGACACCGACCGAGGCGGCGCGCGGGAACTCCATCGCGCTGGCGCCGTACCTGAGCGCCTTCCTGATCGGCATCACCGCGGCCGTGCTGAGTCGCGAGCTGGAGGCGCGCGTCCGGAACGTCTCGGGCCGTACCCTGGCGATCTTCCTCGAGTCTGCGGCCTGGCTGTGCCTGTCGGTGGGGGTGCTGCTCGTCCCCAGCCTCTGGTCGGCGGCCACGGGCTCCGCGGTGCGCCCCGATCACTTCCACGGACAGGTCGTCGCGTTCTCGACCCTCTGGGCGATCGTCCTGATCGGCGCCCTCCACGGGCGGGGCGCGCTGCGCCGGATGCTCGAGTGGAAGCCGCTGCGCTGGGTGGGCGTCGTCAGCTTCAGCCTCTACCTCTGGCACATGATGCTCCTCCAGGCGCTGCTCTCGAGCCTTCGGAGCTGGCCCGGGCTCGTGCTCGCCCTGCTGATCCTCGGCCTGTCCCTCGTCGCGGCCGGCGTCTCCTTCCTGCTGATCGAGCGCCCGTTCCTCCACTCGAAGTGGGTGCGCAGCGCCCTGCGCCGACTGTCGTAGCCCCGATCCGCTGGGGACGAGGTCTCACTCGAAGCGGAGGTAGCGGTTCTCGGCGCTGATCTCGACCGTGCGCTCGATCCGGCGCCCGTCGGGCATGACGGCCGCGAAGCGGTGGGTCCCCGGCCGCACGGGGATCTCCGCCAGGGGCGTCTCGCCGAGCTCGCGTCCGTCCAGCCAGATGGTGGCCCACGGCCGCGCATTGACGCCGACCAGCACGGGCGCGGGCGGCGCGGCCACGGCCACCGGCTCGGCCGCCGCCACCCGCTCGGGGGCGGACCCGGGAGGCTTCTGTGCCCGGGCCGGGCGCGCGGGCGCGGGCTCCTCGGGCACCGCCTTCGCCACCCGTTCCCGTTCGGGCGCCGGGGGCGCCTGGGCCGCCGCGGGCTCGGCCGCCGGCACCTCGCGGACCACCGGCGCCGACGCCTCGACGTTCGCCGGCCGCGCCTCGACGGGCCCGGGCGGCGCGGCCACGACGGCCGCTGCGGACTCCGCGGGCGCCGCCTCGGCTGCGACCTCCGGCTCTGCCGGGGGCGGCGCTTCCACCTCCGGCGGCCGCTCGCGCGCGGGGGCGGGGGCGGGCAGCTCGACCACCGTGGCGACGGCCGACTCGAAGGTGATCGGGTCTTCGACCGCCGCCGGCGGCGGCGCGGACACCGGAGCAAGCGGCGCCTCGGTGCGGCGCATGGACCACGGGCCCAGCGCCGCGGTCACCGCGACGCCCAGCACGAAGGCGCCGCCGAGCTTGAGCCGCTCGATCCCCACGGCGGCGATCCCGTCTCGCAGCCAGCGGACGGGCGCCGTCCAGTCGATGTCACGGAGCCACCGTCCGACCCGGCGCGCAACCCCCGCCGCGCGCTGCGCCGCGTGGCGCCCGCCTCGCGCCACGGCCGCCGTGACCCGTCGGATCCCCCAAAGAACCGGGTCCACGCCGGCGCGCAGCCGCGCGCCCAGGAACGGCGCGTCGCCCCCGCCCGGTGCAGGCAGCGGCGGAAACACGGCGGGACCGGTCGACCGCCGCTTCGACCGCGGCGAGGGCACCTCCAGCGGGATGACCAGATCCACGGGCGGCCCGGAGGACACGCCTTCACCCACCGACACGATCGACGAGCCCAGCGTCAAGGGTCGATCCGGCGTGCCGGACGGACCGGCTGCGCGCTGCAGCCAGCGTGCGGCCTCCTGCTGGACCAGGGCCGGGAAGCCCTCGGAGCGCTCGTGGATGAGATCGATGGCATTCTCGTCGAAGCGGGCCGCATCCTCCGGCGACACACCGCCCCGGGAGAGCTCGGAGTGGATGAAGTTCGCCGTCTCCATCCGCTGCATCGGCGTGTCCAGGGAGACGAGCCTTGCCTCGCGGCCGAACATCGCGAGCAGCCGCTCGCAGTGGCTCTCGTCCACCACCGCCATTGCCACCGCCAGGTTCGGATCGGACTCGAGGAGCGTCTCGCGGAGCCACGACTCGGTCGTGGTGGGGAGGAGCTCCACGTCGTCGATCAGCAGCAGCAGCCCCGAGCCCTGGCGAGCGAGGCTCTCCAGGGTCCGGCCGAGCGTGGTCTCCGGCGCCTCTCCGTGGGGCACCTTCAGGGCGTCGAGGATCGAGATGCAGAACTCCCGGAGCCCGAAGGTCGGGTTCCCCAGGTACACGCACTCGAGGCGCCCGCGGCAGCGCGTCTCGAGCAGCCGCAGCATCAAGGTCTTGCCGATTCCGGAGGGACCCGAGAGGATCGCCACCGAGGGGCCGCCGTGGTGGACCCAGTCCTCGAGCTCGGCGAGGCAGCGGTTCGTGGAGTCCCGGGGCACGTAGGCCTCGGGATCGGGCATCCCGTCGAATGCCCGCCGACCTCTCACGGCGCGTCTCCGTCGCCTTCGGGCGCCCGGAACTCGGTGGCGTGGTGGCGCTTCTCGAGGCTCAGGGTCGAGAAGCGGGACTGGGGCAGATCCGGGTCCACGCTGCGGTCGATGAAATGGACCGTGGTCTCCGTGCCGAGATCGTGGTCGATGAAGTCCATCCGGCTCGGCAGGACGTGGTCGTCGTAGCGCTCCATCCATTCGCGCTTCGCATGGGCGTACTTGTAGGGCTCGAGGGCGCCGCGCCGGTAGTAGCGCACCTGCAGGATCGCGTAGTCGCTGCGCGCCACGAAGAAGTCGACCCGGTCGTAGCCCGAGTCGTAGAGGGGCTGGAGTGCGACCACGTAGGAGGGCTCTCCCTCGATGCTCGTGAACGAGCGGCCCACCACCTCGTAGCTGTCGGCCCGCTGGATCTCGAGGTCCTCGAGGTTCAGCTCGAGCCCGAGGAACTTGTCGCCCTTCTGGCCCATGGGGTAGCGGCGCGGCCGCCCGTACTCCGGCAGGTAGACGAACGCCTCGTACCTCCGCGCCTCGCTCTCGATGCGCAGCACCTTCCACTTCCGGCGATCGCCTTCGACGATGTAGAAGAGATCGTTCGCGTGGCCGCCGATGAACTTCCGCATCATGTGCGTCCGGAACTGCAGCGAGACGGAGCCCGACTGGCGCACCACGAACTCGACCTTCTGCTTCAGGTCGAAGTCGTAGAAGTTCTCGAAGGCCCGTTCGATGACCTCGCGGGCCGACGGGATCGGCTCATCCTTCGCGCGGACGCCACCCGCGGGCAGCGCCAGGGCCAGGGCGACCAGGGCGACGATGAGCGGGCGCCGGGGGCTCATCGCAGCCCTCCTCTCTTCGTGGGGCGGGGCGGGGCCGCGCTCGGCGGGAAGGCCCGGATCAGCGGCCCCACGCCCTTCTCCACCCGCCAGACCCGGGTCGGCAGCGCCGCGTCGAAGGCGTTCAGGAGACGCACGCGGGCGAAGCTGCCCGGCTCGACCAGGAAGGGACCGATCTCCTCGGGCGGATCGAGGTCGAGCACCACCGTCACCAGCCCCGCTGCGACCATCACGGGTCCCTCGCCGGCGTGGCCCTCTCCCAGCAGCTCGGGGCGGCCGCGTCCCGCGCGCGCGCGCTCCACCCGGAAGCCGGGCGGCTTCGCGCGATAGCCGAAGCGGCCCGCCACCGGGGGGGCGATCGCCGGGCGCAGGCTCGCGAGACACGCCGGCGGCACCGCGTTGCCGAGGGTCACGATCTCGAGCCAGGCGCCCTCCTCGACCAGCGACTCGGCCGCCCGGCACAGGTCGCCTCCGCAGGAGCCGTCGAGATCGGTGAACACCACCACCCGCGTGCGCGACGCAGCTGCGTCCCGGATCAGGTCCTCGCGCACCGACTCGATCGCTTCGCTGAGCGACCCCTCGGACAGGGGCGGGAGGTCCTGCATGCGCTGCACCAGCGGCTCGCGGCGCTCGGGCACCACCGGCGCCACCACCCGCTCGGCGGCGACGCAGACCTGGGACTCGCGATTCCCGAACGCGGAGACCGCGATCTCGGTGCCCTCGCCGAGGGAGTAGAGGAGCTGTGCGGCCTCACCCTGGGCCGCATCCACGTGGCGGGCGCCGTCCGGGCTCTGCTCCAGCATCGAAGCGGTCACGTCCATGACCACGTGGACCCGCTTGGGCAAGGCGGGACCGGCGGGATTGGGCCCGCCGATGCCGCCGTAGACGTCGACCGCGATGCTGGCCGGCAGCCCGCCCGTCTCGTCGGACGGGCTGGCGCAGGAGCCCAGCCACGGGACCATGGCCAGCAGAAGCCAGCCCGCGCGCCGCCTGTCGTGTCTCGCTCCGCCGCGCGCCATCAGCTCTCTCCTTCCGCACCGCCCAGCGAGCGGCGAGCGGCCTCGAGGGCGCGGCGCAGCTTGGGCGACGCCGAGCGCTCGTCGAACTCGAGCTGGGGGTCCACGAACAGGGCGCGCTCCAGGCTCTCCTGGGCCGCACCGGCATCGCCGAACGCCACCCAGGTGGTGGCCTCGAGCACCTCCAGCCGCACGCGCCGCAGCCCGACCTCGGTCGTGGGCTCGAGCTCGCCCAGCTCGGTTCGCAGGGCCGAGAGCGATTCGAGGGCGTCGCGAAAGCGGGCCTCGGCGATGAGCTCTTCGGCCCGGGCCAGCGCGCCGTCGAGCCGACTGAGGCGCGGGGGAGACCGCGGCCCGCGCACGACGACCAGCCGCGGTCCCACCCGCTCGAGCCCCGCGCTGGCTTCGGCGCTGTAGGGATCGAGGCAGCGGATGCGCGCGTACAGGCGGTAGGCCTCGACCGGCTCGCCGGCCTCGCGCTCGCGGGCGGCGCGGAGGAGCTCGGCCGCTCTCAGGCGTGCCCACTCGGCGGCCATGGGGTCGAGGGACTCGACGGTCGGGAGCGGAGAGAACTCGCCGGGCCAGGGCGCGCATTCGTCGGCCGATCGCACGGCCGACGGGGCGGCGATCAGAGCGAGCGAAACGGCGAGCCCGGCGCAGCCGTTCCGCATGCCGGCTCGGGGGCCGGCGTCGCGAGCGCGCGGAGTGCGGGTCGAGGATCCCGATCGAGCCCCGCTCCGGCGTCCGACGGGTTCGGGCACGCGACCTCGATGCGGAAACCCTGCAGGACCCATGGACGATCCGCCGCCGGCCGGCGTCCGGGCCCGCCGGCCGACCTCGTCCAGCTCCTCGCCCCCGCTGGCCATCCTACCAGAATGTCGTTTGTTTCCGGGACGCTCCTACTCCACCCCCGAAGGGTCACTGCAAGCTGCCCGCGAGGGGGAGCTGGGGGGCGCGCGGGCTCCGCGGCCGGAATCGGGCCTCTGATGGGGGTGGGGGACGGCCGGGCACGGCGGGGGCTGCCTGGACGAGCTCGACCCCGAGATCACGGTCACCGGTGGCCGCTTCGGGTCGAGGCGGGGCGAAGGGAAAGCCGCTCGACTTCTTGCGAAGCCCGCGAGCCGGCGGTCGCCGGGGCCCCTTCCCGCAATTCCCACTTGACACCGGATTGCGACGCCTTCGAGAATGCCCCCACGCTCGACCGGTCACTCGGGAAGGGGAATCGCGATGCGCCGAGCCACACGTGCACTCAGGGACCGGCTCGAGGCTCTCGCCCGCACGCCCTGCCCTTCCGCGCCGAGGCCGCTGCGTGAGCTCGGACTCGCCCTGGCGGCGACCCTCGGGCTGGCGGCCCCGGCCGCCGGGTTCACCGACGTCTACGTCTTCGGCGACAGCCTGAGCGACTCCGGCCACACTCAGTCGAACTTCGACGCACTCCCCGGTGGCACCTGCGGAGCCGCCGGGGTCTACCCGAACCCTCCCTACGTCGGCGGCGCCTGCAGCAACGGGCCCACCTGGGTCGAGACCCTGGCTTCGGGCCTGGGCCTCGCGGCCGAGCCGGCCACGTCGGGCGGCACCAACTACGCCGTCGGCGGGGCGACGGCCGCGAGCGACGCCCTGGGGACCGTGCTCGGCGACCCCGACGGCGAGACCGAGGACATCGGCGACCAGTTCGACCGCTTCGACGGCGACTTCGTCTCGGCCGACCCCGACGCGCTCTACGTCATCCTCGCCGGCGCCAACGACCTCCAGTACACGGCCCGGGGCTGGATCCCCGACGTCGGACAGGACACCGCCCAGGACGCGGTCGACGCCGTCATGCAGACCGCCCTCGACCTGTCGGCCCTGGGTGCCAGCCACTTCCTGTTCGCCAACGTCTGGGACCTCGGGACGATTCCCGACGCCACGCTCACGCCGGGGCAGCGCAGCGACGCCACCGACCTCACCGACGACTTCAACGCCAAGCTCGCGACGGCCGTGGCGGGCTTCTCCGCCGGGACCGCCTACTTCCTCGACCTCGATGCCGTGGTCGACGGCATCCTCGCCGACCCCGGCGCCCACGGGATCACCGACACGACCGGATCCTGCGTGGTGCTGGGCACTTTCGGTGCCGCGACGGACCTCGCCAACCCGTGCGCCGCGAGCCCCGCGCTCCAGGATCAGAAGTTCTACTTCGACGAGATCCACCCGGGCCGTGTGGTGCACGGCGCCGTCGCCGCGGCCGCCCTCCAGGCGGTCCCCGAGCCCGCGACGGGGCTGCTGCTGCTGCTGGGCCTCGGGGCCCTGCACCGCCGTCGGCGCTAGGAGCCTGCCCCCAGGTGCCGCCCCAGCACGTGCCACAGCTCGGCGCTGCCGCGCCGGGAGACGTCGGCCGTGGGCAGCAGCGACGAGCCGTGGAAGGTGCCCGGGAAGGAGTGCAGCTCCACGGAGACTCCTGCCTGCAGCATGCGCAGCGCGTACTGGATGCCCTCGTCGCGGAGCGGGTCGAACTCCATGGTGGAGACGTAGGCCGGCGGCAGCCCGGCGAGGTCCCGGGCCCGGGCCGGGGCCGCGTAGGGCGAGACCTCGCCGTCGTGGTCCGCGCCCAGGTAGTGGCGCCAGCTCCACACCGCGTTGGGCCGGTTCCACAGGGGCGTGTCGTCGAACTCGTGCATGGACGGGGTGTCGAGGCGGTCGTCGAGCTCCGGGATCTCGAGCACCTGCAACCGGATCGCCGGCCCGCCGCGGTCGCGCGCCAGCAGCGCCGTGGCCGCGGCCAGTCCGCCTCCGGCGCTCTGGCCGACCACGGCGATGCGCTCGGGATCGATGCCCAGGTCTCCGGCACTCCGACTCATCCAGCCGAGGGCTGCGTAGCAGTCCTCCGGCGCCGCCGGGAACGGGTGCTCGGGCGCCAGCCGGTACTCGACCGACACCACGACCACGCCCAGCTGCTCCACCGCCTGCTGGCACCAGGCGTCCATCATCTCGATGCTGCCGGTGATGAAGCCGCCGCCGTGGATCTCGAAGAGGCCCGCGGTGGGCTCGCCCGAGGAGACCGACGGGCGGTAGATGCGCACGGGTACGTCGGGCGCGCCCTCGGGCCCGGGAACCCTGCGGTCCTCCTGCAGGATGTCGTCGCGCGGCGGCGCCGGCGGCACGAACTCCATCAGACGGCCGCGGAACTCGCCGATGCGCGAAGGGTCCGCCAGCTCGTCGGAGACACCGGGGAGGAGGGGAAGAACGGGGTGGAAGTCGGGGTCGTAGCCGCGCTGCTTCATGGCGGCCCACTCTAGCAGGACCGCGGGGGCCGCCCGGGAAAGCGCGCGAGCGCAACCCGCGCAGTGGCTCCCCGCCCGCGCCGGACGTCGACGACCGGGCGGGGAGCCTTCCCCTGCGAGGGAACCGACCCCGCGAATCGCGCCCCCCCGGCGCCCTTCGCGGCAAGGCTTCCCGCGGCGACTGCAAGGCGGATGCCGCGGCGGAGGGCGTCCTCGCGGTCGGAGCGGCGCCCGACCCCAAGGCCCCGGCGCCTCGCCCTGCCCGGTTCGGCACGGCCTGCCGACTTCGGCAGGCCCTCCGGCCCCCAGCCCGCCCGAGGCCGCGCGCGCTCGGGCGACGCCGGGGCATGGGACTTGCTTTGGTTCGGGTGGCTGCCGCGGCCGGTCAGGGACTCGCGGGAGTGCGGTGGGCTTCGCTTCTGCGCTCCTCGAGCACCAGCACCGCGCGGACCGAGGCGTCCAGCCGGCTGCGGGGTACGTAGCCGATGGCCCGGGGCTCCGAGGCGACGAATCGGAGCACCGCGCGGTCGGAGGCGAGCGTGGCCGGCGGCAGGACGCCGCGGAAGTAGGCCCGATGCCAGAACGACGACAGCCGGCTCCGCGCCCCCTCACCGAAGACGAGCTTCTCGAAGATGTGCCTGGCCTCACTGTCCGCAGTCCGATTGACGGGAATCACCGCGCCCCCGTCGCTCCACAGCCGGCGGCGCTTGAGGAAGATCTGCGCGACCGCCTCGCGATCCAGGGCGACGTTCCGGTCCACGTGGACGATCACCACCAGCGACTCGGCCCACGCGACCGCCGGCATCAGCAGGAGCAGCGATCCGGCGAACGCCAGCATCCCCCGCACGTCAGAACACCACCGAGATGGAGGCGTTGATCCCGCGACGGACCTCCTCGCTCTGCTCGTCGGTCAGGCGATAGGTGGCCTTCAGGTGCAGGAAGGGGAAGGGAATCCAGGCCGCGCCGACGTCGAAGATGTGGGCGTCGTCGCGCGACCCACCCGGGTCGAAGCGCTCGTAGCGTCCGACCAGATGGAAGCCGCCGGCGAGCCGGTAGACTCCCTGCAGGTAGACGTCCACCAGCTGTCGCTCGCCGACGTCCCCGAGTCCGACGGTCAGCTCGCCGGTCAGCCGCAGGCGATCGATCTGCCACTCGCCGTCGAGGCCGCCCAGATGGCTCCAGTCTCCGTCGACCTTCACCGAGAGCAACGACGCGCCCAGGGACCAGTCGCGCACGGCGCTGCCGAACTCGACCCGGCCGCCCACGGTGTAGTCCGCGGGATCGGGGCTGCTCTCGGTGTCCAGACCGTCGTGGACCTGCCCGTAGACCCAGTAGTCCAGGCTGCCCGCCGCCGGATGGAAGGACCCGAAGAGCGAGGGACCCGTGACGTGCTCTTCGAAGGCGAGCTCGGTGAAGGCCGGCTCGATGGCGGTCCAGACGAACGGCTCGGCCGGAACCAGGTTCCAGCGGCCGACGGGCGTCTGGAACTTCCCGTAGCGGAGGTTCAGCGACTCCCGGAACAGCAGGTCGCCGTAGAGCCGCTTGGCTTCCACGTTGACGTCGGACTCCGGGGGCCCGCCCTCCCATTCGTAGGCCATGAGATCGCCGATCTCGATCTCGGAGAAGGCGCGAAGCCAGTCGACGGGCTGGAAGAGCGCGAGCAGACTGACGGCGTCGATCTCGAAGTTGGCCTTCTCCCCTTCGTTGCGGTCGAACTCGAAGGTGGTGAAGCCACCGAGGTTGAGGCCGGTGTCGCCGAAGCGGAATCCCCTGGCGGCCCGATACTCGAGGGGCCCGATCGGACTGCCGATCGAGAAGAGGGGCTCTTCGTCGGGCGCGGGCCGGGGCTCGCCGGGAGCCTCCTGCGCCGGGGCCGCCGCGGCGACACACACGAGGAGCGCGGCGCTCGCGAGCGCGAGCACCCACGGCGCAGCGCGGGAGGGCCGGACGGAAACGAAGGGAACGCGCGCGATGCTACGATTCCACGAGTCTGTTCGCGGAGGCTCGGCCATGAGCTGTGCGTCAGCCTCGAATCGCGCAGGGGAAGCTGATTGCGCAACCTAACCCCTCGAACCCTGCGAGACAAGCTGTTCCTGTTCAGCGCCGTGCTGGTGCTCGTGCCCGCGCTGGTCGTGGGGCTCCTCGCCGAGCGCAACGCCCGCGACTCGCTCCAGCGCATGATCGGCGCGCAGCTCGCGCGCGACGCCGCCCACACCGCCGAGCGACTCTCCACCCTGATCCAGAGCGAGCGCGATTCGCTGCGCAGCTTCGCCCACCAGGACCTGATGCGAGACCTGCGCGTGGCCGACCTGGACAAGCGGGTCTCCCACGCGCTCATGACCCTGCGCGGAGGACACCCTGCACGCCTCGACTACCTGGTGCACGACGCCGCCGGCCACATCCTCGCCGCCAGCCGCCCCGCCCTCCTCGACCTGCGCATGGGCGAGCTGCCCGGACTGGACTCGCCGCCTGCGGGCGAAACGCTCCAAGGACCGGTCGCGTGGCCGGGAGACCAGCGCGTGCTGATGCTCTCCACGGACATCCCCGACCCCGACGAAGTGTCGGTGACACTGGGGAGACTCGTGGGCCTCTACGACTGGCCCACCTTCGTCGAGGCCCTGTCGGTCACGCGCTCGGATCTCGAGGGCCGCGGCATCCGGGCCAGCCTGCTCCTCGCGGATGCCTCGGGCGCCGTTCTCGCCGCGTCCCTGGCGCCGGGAGCGGCCGCTCCGGCGCGCCTGGCCCCCGCTTGGACCGAGCGCCTCACCGGGTCGGGCGACACACTGCTCGACGAAGACGCGGGGGCGCTCCTGGGGCGGGCCCGGATGCGCACCGCGGACTGGACCGTGGTGGTGCGCCAGAGCCTGGAGAACGCCTTCGCTCCGGCGCGGCGCCTGCGGGACCGCATCGCCCTCACCGCGGCCGTGGCGCTGGCCGTGGCCCTCGGCGGAGCGGCCCTGGTCTCGCGGCGCGTGGTCCATCCCCTGGCCGAGCTCACCCTGGCGATCCAGGGCCTGGCGCGCCGCGACGCCTCGATCCTCCGGGTTCCGGTGCGCACGTCGGACGAGGTCGGTGCGCTGTCCGAAGCCTTCAACCACATGGCCTCCGAGCTCGAGCGCGTACAGCACGATCTCATCGACGCCGAGAAGTTCGCGTTCGTGGGGCAGCTCGCCTCGGGCGTCGCCCACGAGGTGCGCACCTCCCTGGGTGTGCTGCGCAGCTCCGCGCAGATCCTCGAGCGGACCCTGCCCGACGACTCCGATCCCCAGGCCCAGGAGCTGGTGCAGATGATGCGGGCCGAGGTCGACCGCCTCGGGCGCGTCGTCGACGACCTCCTCACCCTCGGGCGCTCGCGGCAGCACCACCCCGCACCCACCCCGATCTCGGAGCCCCTCGAGCGGGCGGTCGAGCTGGTCGAGCCCAGGGCCCGCGAGAAGGGCGTGGCCATCGCCCTGCGCGCAGAGCCGCCGGTCGCGCGGGTGCTCTGCGACCCGGAGATGATCCAGGAGGTCGCCGTCAACCTCCTGGTCAACGCCGTCGAGGCCCTGGGGCGTGGGGGACGGATCGAGGTCGCGACGCTTGCGCCCGATCGGGGCTTCGCCGGCTTCGAGGTGAAGGACGACGGCGCCGGGGTCCCCGAGGCGCTGCGGGACCGGATCTTCCAGCCCTTCGTGACGGCCCGGGAAGGCGGCGTCGGCCTGGGCCTCACCTTCGTCAAGCGGGTGGTCCACGAGCATCAGGGACGCATCCAGCTGGAGCCCGGAACCGGTCGGGGAGCGTGCTTCCGGGTCGAGCTGCCGCTGGCGTGCGAGGGAGGCGAACCGTGAAACGCGCCCTGGTCGTGGACGACGATCGACGCACCCGCCGGGTGCTGCAGATCGTGCTCGAGCGCCTGCACCTCGAGTCGATCGCCTGTGAGAACGCGCCGGAGGCGCTGGAGGCCCTGGGCCGGGAGTCGGTGGCCATCATCCTCACCGACCTCGAGATGCCGCGCATGAACGGGATCGAGTTCATGCGCCGGGTGCGCGAGGTGGACGCGGACGTCCCGATCATCGTGCTCACCGCCTACGGCACCGTCGAATCGGCCGTCGAGGCGATGAAGCTCGGCGCGGTGGACTTCCTCGCCAAGCCCTTCGACCTCGACGCCCTCGAGATCCTGGTCCAGCGGTCGCTCGAGTCCCGGCGACACCGGGTCGAGAGCCGCTACATCCGCCAGGAAGCCTCCGCCGCACCGGACTTCGCGGACCTCGTGGGCGATTCCGCCGCCATGGTCGCGGTCTACGACCTGGTGCGCCGGGCGGCGCCCGCGCGCAGCGCGGTCCTGATCACCGGCGAGACCGGCACGGGCAAGGAGCGGATCGCGCGGGCCCTGCACCGGCTGAGCCCCCGCGCGGGCGAGCTCTTCGTGCCGCTCAACTGCGCCGCGATCCCGGGCGAGCTGCTCGAGAGCGAGCTGTTCGGCCACGTCCGCGGCGCCTTCAGCGGCGCCCACACCGACCGCACCGGCAAGTTCCAGGCGGCCGACGGCGGGACCCTCTTCCTCGACGAGATCGGCGACATGGACCTGGGGCTCCAGGCCAAGCTGCTGAGGGTCCTCCAGGAAGGGGTCATCGAGCCGGTCGGCAGCAACCGCTCGATCCCCGTGGACGTGCGGATCGTCTCCTCCACCAACCGCGACCTCGAGAAGGCCATGGAAGCAGGAACGTTCCGCGAGGATCTCTTCTACCGCCTGAACGTCCTGCGCATCGAGATGCCGCCCCTGCGCGAGCGGCGCGAGGACATCCCGGCCCTGGCCGCGGCCTTCCTGGCCGAGTTCGGCCGCGAGATGGGCATGGGCGAGCTCCGACTGGGTCCCGACGCGGCCCGGGTGCTCGAACGCATGGCCTGGAAGGGCAACGTGCGCGAGCTGCGGAACCTGATGGAGCGGGCGGTCGTGCTGGCCGACGGAGACGAGGTGGATGCCGAGGCGATCGAGCGCCTGGCCCCCGCCACGGCCCCGGCGCCCGCCGCGAGCGGAGGCGGGCCCGGGTCCGCCGCAGCCGAGAGCCTGGCCGGGGCCGTCGCGGAGGCCGAGCGCCGGGCCATCCTGCGCGCGCTCGCCGAGACCGGCGACAACAAGGCCGAGGCCGCACGCCTGCTCGGCATCGGAGAGCGCACGCTCTGGACCAAGCTCAAGAAGCACGGACTCTGAGCCGGCCTGACCGCCCGGGCCGCAGCGGCCTCGGGGACCGGTTTCGGTAGCCTCTGCCCATGATCGACGTGCGCGGCCTGTTCTTCACGTACCCGGGTGCTCCGGGCCCGGCCGTGAACGGCCTGGAGTTCGCCGTCGGCGACGGTGAGATCTTCGGCTTCCTGGGACCGAACGGCGCGGGCAAGAGCACCACCCAGAAGGTGCTCACCGGCCTGCTGCGCGACTACGCCGGCGAGGCCCGGGTGCTGGGTCGCGACGTGCGGGCCTGGGGCTCGGAGCTGTACGAGCAGATCGGGGTCGGCTTCGAGCTCCCCGTCCACTACGGACGCCTCACCGCCCGGGAGAACCTGCGCTACTTCGCCTCGTTGTACCGGGGCGGAGCCGAGGACCCGGACGCGCTGCTCCGACAGGTGGACCTGCTCGAGCAGGCAGACGTCCGGGTCGATCGCTTCTCCAAGGGCATGCGCGTGCGCCTGAGCTTCGCGCGCGCGCTGCTGTGTCGGCCGCGGCTGTTGTTCCTGGACGAGCCCACCACGGGTCTCGACCCGGTCAGCGCGCGGCGCATCAAGGACCTGATCCTCGAGCACCGGGCGCGCGGCGCGACGGTCTTTCTCACCACCCACGACATGGCGACGGCCGACGAGCTGTGCGACCGCGTGGCCTTCCTGGTCGATGGAGGCATCGCGCTGGTCGACACCCCGCGCGAGCTCAAGGTCCGCTACGGCGAGCAGCGAGTGCGTGTGGAGTACCGCGACGGCGGAAAGCTCGAGTCCCGGGACTTCCCGTTGGAGGGACTGGCCGACGACTCCGCCTTCCTCGCGGCGCTTCGGGAGCCGGCTCTCGAGACGATCCACAGCCAGGAGACGTCCCTCGAGCGCATCTTCATCCGCGTGACGGGCCGGGAGCTCGCGTGAGCCGGCTCGCGGCCACGCTCGGCCTCGACGCGCGGCTGCAGGCCCGCAACCGGGTCTACTGGATCGTGACCGGCGTGGCGGTCGCCCTGGCCCTGGCCCTGCGCGCACTCTTCACGCCGGATCAGCTGCGCTTCTTCATGCCGGTGCTCGCTTTGTCGGGCGTGAGCATCACGGCCTTCTTCCTGGTCGGGGTCCTGCTGATGCTCGAGCGCGGTGAAGGCACCCTCGACGTCGTCCTGGTGTCTCCGCTGCGACCGGCCGAGTACCTGGCCTCGAAGCTCTTCTCGGTGACCTCGCTGGCGCTCGGGGAGGCCCTCATCGTGACGGGCGTGGGCTACGGCGCGGGCTTCCAGGTGTCGTGGCTGGTGCTCGGGGTCCTGCTGCGGGCCGGACTGACCGCGGCGGTCGGAGTGGCCCTGGCGGTGCGCTACCGGGGGCTCACGGACTTCCTCCTGCCCGCGATCGCGTTCTCCATGGCGTTCGACCTGCCGCTCCTCTGGTACCTGGAGGTCTGGCCCGCAGCCGGGCTCGCCCTGTGGCCGACCTGGCCGTCCCTGCTCCTGGCCAAGGCGGCCTTCACGCCGGTCGACACCCTCCATCTCGCCTACGCCTGCGGCTACGGAGCCCTGGCGCTGGGCGCCGCGGTCTTCTGGGCGTTGCGGGCGATCGACCGCTACGTCGTTCGCGGAGGGCAGCGCCCGTGAGCGCGCCGCTCGGCCGGGCCGTGCGGGTGCTCGCCCCCAACGACCTGCGCCTGGTCTGGCGCGACGGATTCCTCCTGCTGCTGGTGCTCGCCCTCCCCGTCTATGGCCTGGCCCTCCGCTGGCTGGCTCCCTATCTCACGGGCGTCGTCGCCGAGTGGTTCGACCTCGAGCGCTACTACGGGCTCGTCCTGGCCTTCTTCCTGATCGGCCAGCAGCCGATCCTCCTCGGCGCCGTGATCGGCATCCTGTTCGTCGAGGAGCGCGACGAGGGGACCCTGCTGGCGCTCCAGGCGAGCCCCCTCTCGCTCCGAAGCTTCCTGCTCTACCGGATGCTCGCCGCCATGGGCCTCAGCGTCGTCCTCACCTCTGCCGGCGTGTGGCTCGCGGGCCTGGTCGCGGTCTCGCCCCTCGAGCTGCTGGCGAGCTCGGCCGTCGCGTCGCTCAGCGTGCCCCTGGTGGCCCTCGTCTACGCGGTCTACATGCAGAACAAGGTGCAGGCGGTGACGGCCATCAAGGCCGGACAGATCTGGTCCATGCTGCCGGCGCTGCTCTACTTCGTGCCCGCGCCGTGGTCGTGGATCGTCAGCCTGCTTGCGCCCATCTACTACCCCGTCCGGCTGTTCTGGAGCGCCGCCGAGGGACAGGCGGAGTGGTGGCTGGTGGTGCCGGGGCTGTGTCTCCAGGGGGCGGCGGTCGCCTGGCTGCTGCGCCGCTTCCGGAGAGTCGTCTTCGGCTGAGGGCCCTGGCGCCGGCGGTCGACGCTTGCGCGGCTCGAGGACGTCTAGGCGCAGGCGACGCAGTACGTCGTTTCCGGAACGGCCTCCAGGCGTGCCTCGGGGATCTCTCCCCCGCAGCGTTGGCACTGGAAGTAGGTGCCCGCGTCGAGTCGGGCGAGGGCGAGCCGGATCTGCTCCAGCTCGGCTCGCTCGGCCTCTCCGAGGCCTTCCAGCACTTCGTCGTTCTCCCGCTCGGTGACCCGCTCCTGGGAGTCGGGGTTGGCCAGCGCGCGCAGGTCGCGCTCGATCTTCCCGGTTCGGGCGAGGAGCTTCTCGCGACGCGCCTCGAGCTTCTCGCGGGCTGCCTGATGGTCGACCAAGGTGGGTCCCTCCGGTGCGTTGCCTCACCCCGAGCGTAGACGACGCCGCTCCCCGAGGTCGACCCCGGACCGGGCCCGCCGGGCCCGGGCCGGAGCCCCGGCGGCCCCGACCCGGGGGTACACTGGCGGCCCGATCCGGGAGAGGATCGCGAACGGAGTCGAGCATGGACATGACCTCATTGGCGGGGCGCACGGCGCTGGTCACCGGCGCCGCCAGCGGCATCGGTCGCGCCACGGCGCTGGAGTTCGCCCGACGCGGGGCGGACCTCGTGATCTGCGACGTCGACGAGCCGGGTCTCGCGAGCGCCGCGGAGGAGATCGGCGCCCTGGGCCGCGACGTCCTCGCGGAACGGGTGGACGTCGCCGACGCGGCCGCGGTGGCGCAGCTCGCGGACAGCGTCCACGCCCGCGTCGAGGCGGTCGACATCCTCATGAACAACGCCGGGGTGGCGATCGGCGGCCCCTTCGGCGCCACGTCGCTGGCGGACTGGGACTGGATCCTCGGCATCAACCTGAAGGGCGTCGTCCACGGCTGCCACTCCTTCATCCCGAAGATGGTGGAGCGCGGCCGCGGGGGGCACGTCGTCAACGTCTCGTCGGCGGCCGGCTACACCGCCACCTCGAAGCTCGCGGCCTACAACGCCACCAAGTACGCAGTGCTGGGTCTCACCGAGGCCCTGTGGGACGAGCTGCGGCCCCACGGCATCTCGGTCACGGCCATCTGTCCCGGCATCATCGACACGCCCATCACCCGCAGCGCCCGGCTCGTGGGCGAGATGGACGATCCGGCGGCGCGGGAGCAGATGGTGAGCGGCTACCAGCGGCGGGGCTACACCCCCGAGCGCGTCGCCCGGAACCTCGTCCGGGCCATGCAGCGCGATCGTCTGGTCGCGCCCATCTCCCCCGAGGCCTGGGCGATGTACTACACGAAGCGCTTCGCGCCCTGGCTCCTGCGCTGGCTCTCGCGGAAGCTCGACGAGCGGGCCGGCGCGCCCACGGAGGCAGCCCGATGAGGAGACGCCCTCGCGGGATCGCGCGCGCCGGGTCGCGAGCATCGCCACCAGGGCGACCCGGCCTCGAACGCTCGGCCCGGGTCAGGTCGGAACAGCGGCCTTTCTCGCCCGGGCCCAGACGATCTGCCGCCGCTGGTCGATCTGGACGTCGGTCTCGATGTCGCGGAAGCCGCCCGCCTCGAGCAGCGCGCACACCTCGTCGATCGTGCGCAGGTGGTAGACGGTGTCGGGCACGCGGGCCACGACCAGCGGGTCGTCCTTGGGGCGGAATCCGAGCAGCAGGAGGCCGTCGTCGCGCAGCACCCGGTGCATCTCGGCGAGTTCGCGCGCCGGCTCGGGCCAGAAGTAGAGCACGTGCACGGCGAACACCCGATCGAAGCGCGCCGCGGGATACGGGATCTCCGCCGCCTCTCCCAGCTGAAGCTCCATGCGTCCGCTGCGCAGGAAGCGGGCGTTCCGGAAGCGGGCGTGGCGCAGCATGATCTCCGAAGGGTCGACCCCGGCCACGAATCCGTCGCGGGCGCGCGCGCCCACCTCGGCGAGGGCCCGGCCCGACCCGAACCCCAGCTCGAGGATCGCCTCGCCGGGCTGGGGGTCGAGCTGCTCGAGGGCGATCCGGTTGACCCGGGCCGTGTCGTAGGACATGGCGCAGGCCACCACCTCGCCGAGGAGGCCCTCGGGCTGACGGGACTGACGCGCGATCGAGAGCCACTTCACGACTGCGAGACCCTAGTCCGAAACCCCCCGGGTGCGCACCCCCGTGGTGGATCGGGATTGATTCGCGCCCATGCGCGAGCTGCATGGGCGGATCCACCATGGGGACCGCTACCCCTCGGAGCATGCCAGCGAATCCGCGCCCCGATCCTCGCTCCCGAACCCCGGAAGGCACCGCGAAGCTCTTCGAGTCCTTCGGAGAAGTCGAGTGCCCGCAGCTCGGTGCCCATCTCTACCGCGCGCTGTGCGGGGGCATCGCCCGGGACCCGCAACTCCTGGCCATGGCCGCCCGGGCACCCGCGTGGCAGCCGCCTCCGAACCTGCTCTTCGCTTCGGTCCACCTCCTGCTGCTGCGCGGTGAGGAGCATCCGCTGCGCGCCTGGTACCCCGCTCTCTCGGGGGTGGCGAGCCCGGACCCGTCCGGGGCCTTCCCGGCCTTCCGCGACCTGTGCCTGCGGCACCGTTCGACGATCGAGTCGTCCAGCGAGACCCGCCTGACCCAGACCAACGTGATCCAGCGGACCGGTGCCCTGCTGCCCGCCTTCGCGCGGGTCTTCGAGTGCGGCGGCGGCCGACCGCTGGCCGTGCTCGAGATCGGGGCCAGCGCCGGGCTCAACCTCCAGTGGCCGCACGCTGCAACGCCCACGGCGGCTGGCTCGAGTGGCTCGGGGAGCCGGACCCTGCCTGACCGGCCGCTTCGGCCCCCAGTTGCGCGCGCATGGGCCGGCACGCCGCGCTGCGTTTCGCCCCGGGAAGCGGCATGATGCCCGCGCTCTTCGTGCCACCGATCGGCCCCGCGCTCCTCCGCCCCGGCAGGCGGCGGGTGCCGTGAAAGAATCTCGCTCCCACGACCTGCCCAGGTGTACCCTGGCAGGCACGTTGTGGGGCTGCGAGGCAGATGAAGGTTCGAGACGGGGCGGCGGTCCCCACGGCAGAGCGATCCCGTCGCCGACGGAAGTGCGCACTCGCGACCGCGCTGGCTGCAGCGTGTCTCTCGCTCGCGGGCGCGCAGCCGGCCGGGGCCGGCTTCACCGACGTGACGGTCGAGGCCGGCGTCGGCTATCGCCAGTACGACCCGGTCGACCCCCTGGTGTGCCTGACGGCGCCCAGCCCCTTCAGCTGCCAGATCGAGACCATGAGCGGCGGCGCCGCCACGGCCGACGTGGACGGCGACGGCTGGCCCGACCTCTACGTCACACGTCTCGACGCACCGGACATCCTGTTCCGCAACCGCGGCGACGGCACCTTCGAGGACGTCACCGAAGACGCCGGCCTCGCCGGCTTCGACCTCCAGTCGAACGGCGCGGGCTTCGCCGACCTGGACAACGACGGCGACCCGGACCTCGTGGTCCTCACCGTGGGCCTGCCGTCCGACGCGGTGAACAGCCGCTTCTACCTCTTCATCAACGACGGCAGCGGACGGTTCGTCGAAGACGCGGTGGCGCGGGGGGCGGACGTCCCTTCGCCCTACCCCCGCGGCGGATTCAGCGTGGGGTTCGGCGACTTCGACCGCGACGGCTGGGTGGACATCTATACCACCGAGTGGCGATCCACCTTCGGATCGGGCTCCCTGCCCCACAGCCGCCTGCTGCGCAACCTGGGCGTCGCCGCGCCGGGCGCCTTCGAGGACGTGACCGTCGCCGCCGGGGTGGAGATCGACCGCAACCCGGGCTGCCTCGCCGGTGCGGTGGGCTGCGAGTCGCGGGGCTTCTCCCCGGCCTTCGTGGACCTCGACGGTGACGGCTGGCAGGACCTGGCCATCGCGGCGGACTTCGGCAAGAGCGTACTCTTCTGGAACGACGGCGACGGGACGTTCACGGAGGGCACGGCGGCCGCCGGGGTGGGCAGCGACGAGAACGGCATGGGCTCGACGTTCGGCGACGTGGACGCGGACGGCGACCTCGACTGGTTCGTGACCTCCATCTTCGACCCGGACGAGACCTGCGAGAGCGAGACCTGCAACTGGGGCTACACGGGCAACCGGCTCTACCGCAACGAGGGCGGGCGCACGTTCAGCGACGCGACCGACGCGGCGGGCGTGCGCGCGGGACACTGGGGCTGGGGCACCGTGTTCTTCGACGCCGACAACGACGCCGACCTCGACCTGGTGATGACCAACGGGGTGGACTTCCCGAGCGTCTCCTTCGACGCGGCCTTCGAGAACGACCCGATGGTCTTCTGGACGAACGACGGATCCGGCGCCATGACCGAAGGGGCCGCGGCCGCCGGGCTCACGGACACGGGCTCGGGCAAGGGCCTGCTGAGCTTCGACTACGACCGGGACGGAGACCTCGACCTGTTCGTGGTGAACCAGGGAATCGGCGGGCTCCTCTACCGCAACGACGACCCCGGCGACAACGAGTGGCTGCGGGTGGTGGTCCGGGGCGATGGGGGCCGGAACGCCGACGGCCTGGGCGCGGTCGTCACCCTGGAGTCGGATCCGGGCGGCCCCGTCCAGGTGCGCCACATCGGGGCCAGCAGCCACTTCCTGGGGGAGAGCGAGCGGGTGGCCCACTTCGGCCTGGGCGACCACCCGGGGCCCGTCCACCGGGTGACGGTCGAGTGGCCGGGCTGGGGCACCAGCGTCTTCGACGACGTCCCGGTGAACCAGACGCTGACGGCTCTGCCCCCGCCCGACGGCGACGGCGACGGCCTGCTGGACGAGGACGAGTCGGCCCTCGGCACCGACCCCATGGACCCGGACAGCGACGACGACGGGCTGACCGACGGCTTCGAGGTGGGATCGCTGGACGCGCCGCGGGACACCGACGGCGACGGCACCCTCGACGCGCTCGACGCCGACGACGACGGCGACGGTGTGCCCACCGCGGCCGAGGACGCCAACGGCAACGGCAACCCGGCCGACGACGACGCAGACGACGACGGAACACCGGACTACCGGGAGATCGACGCCGACGACGACGGGCTCCTCGACGGGTCCGACAACTGTCCGGCCGCCGCCAACCCGGACCAGTCCGACCTCGACGGCGACGGCCACGGCGACGCCTGCCAGCCGGACGACATCGACGGCGACGGCTGGCCCGACGCCACCGACAACTGCCCGGTGGTGGCGAACCCCCTGCAGGAGGACGCCGACGGCGACGGCGTGGGCACCGCCTGCGAGGACGACCGGTCGGCGGCGCGCCAATGGAACGAGGAGCTCCTCGAGGCGATCCGCCACGACTTCGCCCGGCCCACCGTGCACGCGCGCAACCTCTTCCACGTCTCGGCGGCCATGTGGGACGCGTGGGCCGCCTACGACGACCGCGCGGAGCAGGTCCTCCACGTCGAAAGGGCGCACTCCGCCGACCCCGCCGCCGCCCGGGCCAGGGCCATCAGCTACGCCGCCTACCGCATCCTGAAGGCGCGCTTCACGGGATCGCCCGGAGCCGCGCTGGCGATGGCGTCGTTCGACGCCCGCATGGCCCAGCTGGGCTACGACGAGGACTTCACCGCCACCTCGGGCGGCGTGGACCGGCCCGCGGAGCTGGGCAACCGCATCGCCGAGACAGTGCTCGCGTTCGGCCAGGGCGACGGCTCCAACGAGCAGGGCGGCTTCGCCAACCTGTACTATCAGCCGCTGAACCCGCCGCTCATCATGCTGCTGCCCGGGAACCCCGACATCATCGATCGCAACGCCTGGCAGCCCCTCGCGCTCGACTACTTCATCGATCAGAGCGGCCACGCCATTCCGGGGGGCTCGCCGCCCTTCCTGAGTCCCGAGTGGGGCCAGGTGGCGCCCTTCTCCCTGGAGCCGGACGACGCCACCCTCTACCGCCGGGACGGCTTCGACTACCCGGTCTACCACGACCCGGGTCCGCCGTTCCTGCTGGGCACGCCCACGGCCGAGGACTACCTGGACGGCTTCGAGATGGTGGCTCTGTGGAGCAGCCATCTCGACCCCACGGACGGTGTCGTCTGGGACGTCTCGCCGGCGTCGAACGGCAACTCCCCGCTGCCCGATCCCAGCGAGTGGCGCAGCTACTACGACTTCGAGAACGGCGGCGACTGGGGAGCCGGATACGCCCTGAACCCCGTGACCGGCCAGCCCTATCCGCCCCAGCTCGTTCCCCGCGGCGACTACGCCCGGGTGCTCGCCGAGTTCTGGGCTGACGGCCCGGCCTCGGAGACCCCGCCCGGCCACTGGTTCACCATCGCGAACTACGTGTCGGACAATCTGGCCGAGAAGCGCCTCGGCGGAACCGGGCCGGCGGTGGACGACCTCGAGTGGGACGTGAAGCTCTACCTGACCCTGGGCGGCACCATGCACGACGTGGCGGTGGCCGTTTGGGGCATGAAGGGCTGGTACGACTACATCCGTCCGGTCTCCGCCCTGCGCGCCATGGCGGAGCGGGGCCAGCGGTCCGACCCCGGGCTGCCCTCCTACGATCCCGAGGGCTTCGCGCTGCGTCCGGGCTTCATCGAGCTCGTGACCGCCGAGAGCAGCGCCCGTGGAGAGCGCCACGAGCACCTGGCGGGATCCGTGGGGGAGATCGCCATCCGCGCCTGGCGCGGGCCCGACCCCATCGCCGACCCCGAGACCGACGTGGCCGGTGTGGGCTGGATCCTGGCCGCCGACTGGTGGCCGTACCAGCGGCCGAGCTTCGTGACGCCCCCGTTCGCCGGCTTCCCGTCGGGCCACAGCGCCTTCAGCCGCGCCGCGGCCACGGTGCTCGACCACCTCACCGGGACGCCCTTCTTCCCGAACGGCGTGGGCGAGTTCCACGCTCCGACCGACGAGTTCCTGGTCTTCGAGGACGGACCGAGCGTCGACCTGACGCTCCAGTACGCCACCTACTACGACGCCTCGGACCAGACGAGCCTGTCGCGTATCTGGGGCGGCATCCATCCGCCGCAGGACGATCTGGTTTCGCGCCACATCGGCGCACGGATCGCGATGGACTCCCTGGACCACGCCTTCGCGCTGTTCGACCCCACGCCCGACTGCGCCGACGGCCTCGACAACGACGGCGACGGCCTCGTCGACCACCCCGCCGACCCGGGCTGCGCGGCGCCCGAGGCGCCGGACGAGGACACGGGCTGCCAGAACGGACTCGACGACGACGGCGACGGCGCGATCGACTTCGACGGGGGCGCCTCGCGCAACGGAGGCACTCCCCTCGCCCCGGCCGACCCCCAGTGCCACGCCGCCTGGTGGCCCGAGCACCAGAGCCGCTGCGGCCTGGGCTTCGAGCTCGGGCCGCTGCTGGCGCTCGCGTGGCTGGGCGTCACGCGGCGCCGAGCGGCACCCGCCGGCTCCCGCTGAGAGGCGGGCGGGATGGATGCGAGCGGGACGGCCGGGACGAAGGACCGGACGAGCGCGGCCGGGCTCGCTCCGCCGACGGCGGCTACTTGAAGAGCTTGATCGGCAGCCTCCGGTTCCACTTCAGACCGCGCTCGATCCAGCGCTGGTCCCGGGCGGTCTGCCGGTCGCTCGTGGGCTTCACCACCATCACCGCGGGATCCGGCTCCTCGCCGTCCTCGAGCTCGTAGAGGCCCCAGGGCGGGTTCGCGTTCACGAGCCGGCCGGGCTCGCAACGCACCAGGACCGGCGCGAGCCGCTCGGTCGGGTGGCTCGGCTCGAGCCAGTAGTGGCCGGCGGGCACGTCGACCCACAGCACGCCGCCGTCGACCGAAGAAGAGGTCCGGGTCTCGTCGGGGAGCACGAACTCGTTGAAGTAGATGGGCCCGCGGGTGTCGCCGAGCTTGGGGCTCATCGTCACCGTGGCGCCCGGCAGACCGTGGGGGTAGACCGACTTGAAGCCGGGGTCGAACGTCGTCGCGTCGCGCGCTTCGTGGATCGAGAAGGTGGAGGCGATGGCGCACTGCTCGAGCTTGCCGTTCTCGTCGAGATCCACGCCCAGGAACCCGGCCAGCAGCTCGTAGATCTCCCGGGTGACCACCTGGAAGTTGACGTGCTCCAGGTCCTCGCCCGAGGTGTGGAAGGTCTGCAGGTAGATCCGCTCGTAGCCCTCGGGCACCTCGATGTACGGGGTGATGGTCGCTCCGTCGGGCACCTCGATCTCGTAGCTGCCGTCGGCCGCCACCGGACCGGAGACATGGGGGTACTCCTCGACCCGCACGACCGCCCCGGGGACCCGGTCGTCGATGTCGAAGAAGGCATAGGCCGTGCCGCGGATGTGGACCGTCTTGCGGAACCGCCCCTTGGCCTCGGCGTTCGTCGGCGTCCAGAGGGTCGGCACCGCCAGCGCGAACAGCGTCACCAGCATCCAGGTCATCGTGCGGGTCGGGATCCACTTCATCGTCGGGTCTCTCCAGGTCTCGGGTGCAGCGTCCCACGCCGGACCATTCCGCTCGTGGACGTCGGCGCAGCATACGGGAATCGTTTCGTTCTATCACGGATCACCTGGACGAAAGCGGTCGCCGCCCGCAAGCCGGCATGTCTCCGTCGCGCCGGATTCCCGCGCGACGCCTCGGCGACGGCCTGCTTCCGATCTCGGGCCGAGCCCCGACGAAACAGTCGCGGCCGGGCCCGATTCCGCTTGCCTGCGTGCGACTTGCGGTCGCAAGGGCGTCCTTCAGGGGAGCGTCCCGATCTGATAGGGTTGCCGCCATGACCGTCTCCGCTCCCCGCTCTCGCTGGCTGCCGCTGCTCCTGGTCTCGTCCCTGCTCGTCGGAGCCGGCGTCAGTTGTCTGCCCTCCGTGGACGGCTACGGCCACCCCGCGTGGATGTGGGGTCGTCAGATGGAGTGGCTGCTCCACGCCACCGAAACCCCCATCTCCCCCGCCTCGCTCAGCAACGTGACCGCGCACCTCGAACGCGATCGGCGCGACGCGAACTTCTCCCTTCCCGCGGGCGCCATCCCCGACGGCTCCTGGGACGGGACCTTCGACAAGCTGTGGCGCCTGCGGGACACGAGCGACTTCGACGCCCTGCGCATCATCGACCTGCTCTACGGCTACCGTGGTCACCCGGCCGCGAGCGAGGCCACCTGGGCCGCCGCCGAGCAGGCGCTCTTCGACTTCAAGTACTGGTACACGGACCCCACGCCGGCGCGCGTCGTCGACGGCGAGCCCGTCGTCGACAACATGTGGTACTGGACCGAGAACCACGTCCTCATGTTCAAGGTGGTCGAGTACCTGGTGGGACAGCGCTACCCGAACCAGGTCTTCAGCGTGACCGGCCAGACCGGCGCCTGGCACCGCGACCGGGCGCGCGGCTTCATCCGCGACTGGCTGCGCGAGCGCGCCCAGGTGGGCTTCACCGAGTGGCACTCGAACGTCTACTACAACAGCGACATCCGCCCGCTGCTCGTGTTCGTCGAATGGGCCGAAGAGCCCGAGCTGGTGCGCCGCGCCTCCATGGTGCTCGACCTGCTCTTCCTCGACATCGCGCTCCACCTCCACGAGGGCACCTTCGGCGCCACCCACGGCCGGTCGTACATCAAGAACAAGGCCTCGGCGACCACCGAGGGCACGTTCGAGCCGGCCAAGTTCATGTTCGAGGACACGGCCTTCCCCTGGGAGGCCCGCAACGGGTCGACGGCGGCCGTGCTCGCCCACGCGAGGCGCTACCGCATCCCCGAGGTGATCCGCCGCATCGCGACCGACGACGCGCCCATGGTCGACCGCGAGCGCATGAACCTGCCCCTCGAGGAGGAGCTGCCCGCCGTCGCCCCGACCTGTGCGCCGGGCGCACCGCTGGGCTGGGACTGGTGCGACGTCGAGTACCTGCCGTACTGGTGGGGCACCAATGCGTTCACCACGTGGACCCACGTGGGCCTGACGCTCCAGGAAGGGTTCGCGTACGACCTGTTCGACTCGCAGTTCGCGGACTTCGCCGACCTCGTCACCGTCGTCTGGAACCCGGACAACTTCGACCAGTCGGTGCAGAACGCCTACCTGCTGCTGCGCGGCCTCTGGCCGGCCGCGAACTTCGCGCTGCTGAAGGAGGTGAACACCTACACCTACCGCACCCCGGCCTACATGCTGTCCACGGCCCAGGACTACCGGAAGGGTCTGCGCAGCTCCCAGACCCACGTCTGGCAGGCCACGCTGGACGAGCAGGCGATGGTGTTCGTCACCCACCCGACCTACCGGCCCGAGGACATCCAGGCGCCGCCCTACGACGGCTGGAGCTGGTCGAAGCGGGACGAGTCCGGCGCCGGCTCGACGGGGGGCCGCTGGACGGGCGACGGCGCGCTGCCGCGCAGCGCCCAGTTCGAGAACGTGAACGTCTCGATCTACCAGCCGGCCTACGCGCCGCTTCCCCAGCTCGACTTCGTCTACGAGGACGAGACTCACGCCTACTTCCCGGTGGCCCACTTCGACGAGGTGGTGCGCGACGGCCACTGGACCTACGGCAAGCGCGGAGACGGCTACGTGGCGCTCTACTCGCGCAACCCGGTGGACTGGCGCAGCGACCAGCCCGAGGTGTTCCAGAACGGCGGCCTCGACTTCGACCTGGTGGCCGAGGGCAGCGCCAGCAATGTGTGGATCGTCGAGCTCGGAAGCCTCGACGAGTGGCCCGGCGGCTTCGAAGCCTTCCAGGCCGCCTTCGACGAGTCGCTCGTGCACTTCCCGGACGTGGGCGAGGGCCCGCTCGAGGTCGTGTACGACTCGCCGAGCCAGGGCACCGTGAGCTTCGGCTGGGAGGCGGACCTGGTCGTCGACGGCGCGGCCCAGCCCATCGCCGACTACGCCCGGTACGACAACCCCTTCGTCCGGACCGACTTCCTCGACACCCGCTACGAGGTCTCCGACGGCGAGTACTCGCTCGTGCTCGACTTCACGGACCTGGAGGACGAGAGCCAGGACCTGCGCGAAGCCACCGCCCCGGACCGCGCACGCGAGCAAGCCCGGGCCCTCATCGAAGCCGTCTGGAACGAGATCTGGAGCTGGTGGCAGACCCACTCCGCGGGCGTCTAGGCCGGCGCAACAGGGCGCCCCGGCGGGCGCGTGCGCAGAGCCCCGCTGGCCAGGCGCCGCTCCGGCGAGTCGCTCGACGATCCCGGGTTGAACGGGGGGGCGAGGCTCGTGGGCCGCAGGAGGCGGCGACCGGCCTTCTCCTGCGCATGGCCTGCATCCCACCTTCTCCCGGACGATGTCGGAGTCGCGCGTCGCCTGCGGTAGCGCACGTCACGCGATCGCTTCGGGGGCCTGCCGAACCGAGTCCTCAGTCACAAGCTGGCAAGGACTCCACACCGTGGTTCGAACGCCCTCCAGATCTCCTGCTTTCCGACCCGCCCCGGTGCACCGCGCGCGCCGCTGCGTTGCGTGGTGGATCGCGTTCGCGTCCGTGATGGCTCTCACCGCAGGTCCGGCGTCGGCCGACGGCACCGGGAGCCAGAGCCAGCGCCAGAGTGAGAGCCAGAGCCAGAGTGAGAGCCAGAGCCGGATGCAGGGCCTCGACGAGCAGGTCCAGGCAATCAAGTCGGACGTCCTGCGGATCGCCGCGGAGCTGAGCCAGCTCGAGGAGAAGCTCCTGTATCCGTCGGACACCCAGGTGGCGGTCTTCGTGTCGCTCCCGGAGAACGACCCCGTCGAGCTCGACTCCGTCGAGCTGCGGATCGACGACCAGCCCGTCGCCCATCACGTCTACAGCTTCAAGGAGGTGGAGGCCCTCCAGAAGGGCGGGGTCCAGCGCATCTACACGGGCAACCTGGCCGTCGGCCCTCATCGGGTCGACGTCGTGGTCGCCGGGAAGCGCTCCGGTGGGGGGGACTTCACCGGAAGCCAGAGCTTCACGTTCGACAAGGAGGTCGAGCCGAAGCTCCTCGGAGTGATCGTGGCGGGCCGGGAGTTCGGCGACGCCGACGTGCGGATCGGGAGCTGGTAGACCGTGCGGGGTCACTGGGCCGGAGGGGTGGCGATCTGCGCCGCGGTGGTCATGGCTGCCGGGCCGGTCGCGTCGGACCCGCTGAAGGACCCGTACTTCGGAGAGGCGCTCTTCTACGCCCACCAGGGTCTGTACTTCGACGCCCTCGAGCGCCTGGACGCCGAGATGGACCAGCACTACGGGGTGGACGAGCCCGAGCTCGACCCCCTGTTCGCCTACATCGACGCGGCGGAGTTCTCGGTGGGCGACTTCGAGCTCCACTACCGCATGCACCACCGCGCCGGTCGGGCCATCAAGGCCGTCCTCGAGGCCGACGTGCCGCCGCTGGTACGCAACGAGGCGGCCTACCGGCTGGCGCGCATCCACTTCCAGAAGGGGCAGCCCCGGGACGCGCTCGTCGCCCTCGAAGGCATCGAGGGGCCGGTGCCCGACGACATCCGCGACGACGTCCAGTTCCTGCGCGCCAACGTGTACCTGGCGCTGGGACGCTCGAAGGACGCCGTCGAGGTGCTGCGTCCGCTGCGGGGCTCCGACGAGCTCGCCGGCTTCTCGGGCTACAACCTCGCCATCGCGCTCCTGCGCGACGGGCGCCCCCGCGATGCCATCGCCGAGCTCGAGCGCGCCGGTCGCGTCCGCGGAAACGACCCCGAGCTCCGGGCCATCCGCGACAAGGCCAACCTGCTCCTGGGAACGCTGCTCTTCGAGGCGTCGGAGTTCGACTTCGCCCAGCGCTCCCTGGACCGGGTTCGCCTGGCCGGCCCGTTCTCGAACCAGGCGCTCCTGCGGGCGGGATGGGCCGACGTCTACGCCGAGCGCTTCGAGCGCGCCCTGGTGCCCTGGAGCATCCTCGCCGACCGGGCCCCCACCGACGCCGCGGTGCAGGAGGCACTCCTCGCCCTCCCCTATGCGTACAGCCGTCTGGACGTCCACGGGCGCGCCGCCGTCCTCTACGAGAAGGCCGTCGCCTCCTTCGGCCTCGAGCTCGAGAAGATCGACGCATCGGTCCGCAGCATCCGCGCCGGCGCGTTCCTGGAGGCCCTGGCCCGCGAGGAGATCCGCCGGGACGAGGACTGGGTGATCCACCTCCGCCAGCTGCCGGACGCGCCGGAGACCTTCTACCTGATGTCGCTGATGGCGTCCCACGACTTCCAGACGGCGCTCCAGAACCACCTCGACCTCCAGGACCTGCGACGGCGCCTGGAGACCTGGCAGACGAACCTGGACGCCTACGAGGACCTGATCGAGCAGCGGCGCCGCTACTACGAGCCGCTGCTGCCCGCGATCGACCGTCGGTTCCGCAAGCTCGACGCCCAGATCCGGCTCCGTCTGGAGCAGCGCGAGCACATCCGCGAGCGCCTGGACCACATGCTGATCGCGCCGCGGCCCGACCTCCTCATGACCTCCGACGAGCACCGGGCCGCGGCTCGCCTCGACCGGCTGGCCGACGCCCTGGGCGACGGAGACGACCCGCGACGCCAGGCGCTCCGCGCCCGCTTGAGCCGGCTCCGCGGGGCGCTGCTCTGGACCCGCGAGGACCTCTACCATCAGCGCCTCACCGAGGTCCACCGCAACCTCCGCGAGATCGACCGGGACGTGGACGCCCTCCAGGAGCGCTACGAGGCCTTCGTCCGTGTGCGTCAGGCCGCGACCCACAGCTACGAAGGCTACGGCCCGACCCTCGACCGCCTGCGCGCGCGCACCGCGCGTTCGCTCGAGACGCTCGAGGTCCTGCAGGCCCGACAGGGGCACGTGCTGGAGACGATCGCGGTCGCCGAGCTCGAGAAGCGGAGAGAGAGGCTCGAGGGCTACCAGCACCAGGCGCGATTCGCGTTCGCCGACAGCTACGACCGCGCCGCCAAGGCCCAGGCGGCCCGCCGTCAGGAGGCGGACCGATGATCCGCCTCCCCCTGCTCGGACTGGCGATCGCTGCGACGGCGACGGCCTGCGCGTTCGACCCCGACCGGCAGACGCTCGCCCACCTGCGCGACGTGGAGCCCGACACCGCCGAGGTCGTCGTCGACGACGGGCTCGACCGGGCCATGTCCGCGTATCGCAGCTTCCTGGCCGAGGCGCCCGAGTCCTCGCTCACCCCGGAGGCCATGCGGCGGCTCGCCGACCTCGAGATCGAGAAGAAGTACGGGACACTCGGGGGGCATCCGGACGCCGGAGCCGCCCCCGAGGTCGTCCCCCAGGAGACGGCGGCCCGCGGACCGGTGGCTCGCGAGCTGCCCGCCCCTGCGAAGGCCGACCGCCAGGAGAAGACCGCGGCGACCGCCGCCGCCCCCGCACCGCCGGCGCGCATCGCCGACCTCTCGGAGCCGCAGCAGGACTTCGAGCGGCGCGCCACCGGCTCGGCGCCCGGCCGCCCCTCGAGCGCCGGGACCGGGCCCTTGTCTCCGGGCGGAGAGGCCGTGGCGTGGTCGGGCCCCGAGGAGGCCATCGCGCTCTACGACCGGATCCTGGCCGCCTACCCCGACTACGACCACAACGACCAGGTCCTCTACCAGAAGGCGCGCGCCTACGACGAGCTCGGTCGCAGCGACGAGGCCATCGCCGTCATCGACCAGCTGGTGCGCGACCACCCCGGATCGCGGTTCATCGACGAGGTGCAGTTCCGCCGGGCCGAGTACTTCTTCGTCCGACGCAAGTACCTGGACGCCGAGGAGTCGTACGGGGTCGTGGTGTCGATGGGAGCCGGATCCCAGTTCTACGAGCTCGCCCTCTACAAGCTGGGCTGGACCTTCTACAAGCAGGAGCTCCACGAGGAGGCCCTCCAGTACTACATGGAGCTCCTCGACCACAAGGTGTCCACCGGGTACGACTTCGACCAGGTCGACGACGAGTCCGACGAACGTCGCATCGCCGACACCTTCCGCGTCATCAGCCTGAGCTTCTCCAGCCTGGGCGGCCCCGATTCGGTCCGCGAATGGTTCGCGGTCAACCCGCACCGCCCGTACGAAGACCGGATCTACAGCCACCTGGGCGAGTTCTACCTGGAGAAGCTCCGCTACCACGACGCCGCCAGGGCGTACACCACCTTCGTCGATCTCAACCCGCTGCATCGCTCGTCCCCCCACTTCGGCATGCGCGTGGTGGAGATCTACGAGGCGGGCCAATTCTCCCGGCTGGTCCTCGAGTCGAAGAAGCAGTTCGCCGAGACCTACGGTCTGCAGTCCGAGTACTGGCGGCACTTCGACCCCGCCGAGTCGCCCGAAGTGCTCGGCCATCTGCGCACGAACCTCGAGGACCTCGCGAACCACTACCACGCGCAGTTCCAGGACGAGGAGCAGGTGGAGCAGCGGGACGAGAACTTCGGCGAGGCCCGGCGCTGGTATCGCGCCTACCTGGCCTCCTTCCCCGACGAGCCCGAGACCCCCGAGGTCCACTACCGGCTGGCCGACCTGATGCTCGAGCACGAGGACTATCGCGCCGCCGCCGAAGCGTACGAGCGCACCGCCTACGACTACCCCGTGCACGTGAAGGCCGCGGAGGCCGGCTACGCCGCCATCTACGCCCGCCGCCAGCACCTCGGGGCCGCCGACGAAGCCGAAGCCGATGGCGCCCGGCGCGCGACCGTGGCCAGCACGCTGCGGTTCGTGGACGTCTTCCCGGACCACGAGAAGGCCGCGGCCGTCCTGGGCACCGCGCTCGACGATCTGTACGTCATGCAGGAGTACGAGGCCGCCATCCGGAACGGCCGCCGTCTCGTCGACGACTACCCGGACGCCGAGACGGCCGTCGTTCGCGACGCCTGGTCCGTCGTGGCCCACTCGGCCTTCGATCTCGGCCGGTACGTGGACGCCGAGGCGGCCTATCTCCGCGTGCTCGAGCAGACCCCGGAAGAGGCCGAGTCGCGCACGGACCTCGTCGACAACCTCGCCGCCTCGATCTACAAGCAGGGGGAGCAGGCCCGGTCCGCGGGCGAGTTCCGGCTGGCCGCGGACCACTTCCTGCGCATCCGGGACGCGGCGCCGACCTCCAGCATCCGGGCCACCGCCGAGTACGATGCGGCGGGCTCGCTGATGGAGCTGGAGGACTGGAGCGGCGCCGGCTCGGTCCTGGAGTCGTTCCGCGACGCCCACCCCGAGCACTCGCTCCACCGCGAGGCCACCCGACAGATCGCGTTCGTCCAGCGCAAGACGGGCAACCTCGGCCGCGCAGCCGAGGAGTACGAGCGGGTGGCCGCCGAGGCCGAGGACCCGGAGATGCGGCGCGAGGCGCTCCTCCTGGCCGGAGAGCTGTACGAAGAGGCCGCGGCGGACGACCGCGCGCTCTCGGTCTACGCCCGCTACGTCGAGGGCTTCCCGGCGCCGCTCGAGAGCGCCGTCGAGACGCGGTTCCGGATGGCCGAGCTGTACGCGAAGGGCGGCAACGAGGCGCAACGCCGGAGCCAGCTGCGAGAGATCGTCGAGGCCGACCGCCGCGCCGGCGACGCGCGCACCGACCGCGTGCGCCTGCTGGCCGGGCGCTCGGCGCTGGTGCTGACCGAGCTGCTCTTCCATCGCTTCGAGGCCGTGCAGCTCACCCAGCCCTTCGAGCGCAGCCTGCGGGAGAAGCGAAAGCGGATGGACCGGGCTCTCGAGGGCTTCGGTCGACTGGTGGACTACGAAGTGGGCGAGGTCACGGCGGCCGCCACCTGGTACATCGCCGAGGTCTACTCCGACTTCAGCCGTTCGCTGATGGAATCCGAGCGCCCGGCCGACATCTCGGCGTCCGAGCTCCAGGACTACGAGCTGATGATCGAGGAAGAGGCCTTCCCGTTCGAGGAGCGCGCCATCGCCGTCCACGAGAAGAACCTCGAGCTGATGTCCGCGGGCGTGTTCAACGACTGGATCCAGAAGAGCCTCGACCAGCTCGCGGTGCTCGTGCCCGGCCGCTACGCCAAGTTCGAGACCAGCACGGGCCCCCTCGCCTCGCTGGACACATACGCCTACCGCACGCCGCGCGCTCCCACTCCCCACTCCGGGCCGAAGGAGGCGTCCGACGAGATCGTCCCGACCGCCGCCCCGCTCGAGCCCCCGGCGGTGGCCGACGCGCCGGCCCTCGACGCCGTCCCCGCGGCGCCGGCGGAGGACTGATCCTTGGAACGCCGAACCCCCCGAACGACGCCCCGGACCCGGCTCGCGAAGGCAGCAGCCTGCGTCGCGCTGGCGTCGCTGCTGGCGGCCTGCGCCGGACCCGGCCCGCTGCGCCCCGAGCAGACCGAGACCCGGGACGAGAGCGGCTTCCGGATCACCGAGGAGGTCCGGGTCGGGCTCGGCGTCCGCTCGGACTTCGAACGGGCCGTCGAAGCCGTCGACGCAGGGGACTACGCGCGTGGCATCGAGCTGCTGGTCGAGGTGACCGGGGCCGCGCCCCACGTCACCGCCGCCCACATCGACCTGGCCATCGCGTACCGCCTGGCCGGCGACCTGCCGAAGGCCGAGGCCAGCCTGCGCCGGGCCCTCGAGCTCAACCCCCGCCACCCCGTGGCCCACAACGAGCTCGGCATCGTCCAGCGTCGGAGCGGGCGCTTCGCCGAGGCGCGCGCCAGCTACGAGAAGGCCCTCGACCTCCAGCCCGACTTCCACTTCGCCCGGCGCAACCTCGCGATCCTCTGCGACCTGTACCTCGAGGACGACGAGTGTGCGCTGTCCCAGTACCAGTCCTACGTCGAAGCGTTTCCGCACGACGAGGAGGTCGCCATGTGGATGGCCGACCTCAAGAACCGCATGGGGAGCAACTGAGCCATGTCGAGAAGCATCATCCCGTGCCTGTGTCTGGGCGCCTGCCTGCTGCTGGTGGGCGGGGCCGCCCGCGCCGAGGAGCCGGAAGCCAAGGAGGAGGGAGACAAGCTCCTGTCCGGAATGTCCATCGTCGGCAACGACGAGGCGCCCAAGTCCCTGGTGATCGTGCCCTGGAAGAGCGCGTCGCTGGGAGACGCCCTGGACGTCGACCGGCTGCTGGACGACGGACGACAGCCGGTCGACCGGGACGTCTTCCGGCGTCAGCTCGACTACTACCGAATCCGGACGGCCTCGCTGGCGTCCGCCGGGACTGAATCGAAGTAGCGCTGCGGGACGCTCGTCTCGCAGCAGGAGGAACGACCATGGATCTGCTCTATTCGCTCGTCGGGTTCTTCGTGACCGGGGGACCGTTCATGTACCCCATCCTGATCGTGTTCGCCGTGGGCGCCGCGATCGCCATCGAGCGCTACGTCACGCTCTCGATGATCACGCTGAAGAACCAGAACGTCTGGACCAAGGTGCAGCCCGCGCTGACCAATGGAGACTTCGACACCGCGCGGGAGCTGACCAGCCAGGACGACTCCAGCATCGCCAGGCTCCTCGGAGTGGGTCTCGCCCGCCAGGGCGCCGTACGACGGCGCGAGGACATCGAGATCGCCATGGAGGAGAGCATGATGGAGATCATTCCGCAGCTCGAGAAGCGCACGCCCTACGTGGCGCTCGCCTCCAACATCGCGACCCTGCTGGGCCTGCTGGGGACGATCATGGGCCTGATCCAGGCGTTCACGGCGGTCGCCAACGCCAACCCCGCGGAGAAGGCCGACCTGCTCTCCGCGAGCATCTCGGTGGCCATGAACACCACGGCCTTCGGGCTGATGGTGGCGATCCCGCTGCTGATCACCAACTCGGTCCTCACCGCCAAGACCGGGGAGATCATCGACAGCCTCGAGATGGCCTCGGTGAAGGCGCTCAACGTGATCTCCGGCAAGGCCAGGCGTCAGGTCGAGGCGTAGAGCGATGTCCAGGCGACATCACTATCGACGCCGCTCCAAGGAGCCCGCGGACCTCGACGTCACCACCTTCCTCAACCTCATGGTGGTGCTGGTGCCCTTCCTGCTGATCACCGCGGTGTTCTCGCGCATCACCATCGTCGAGCTGAGCCTCCCGACCTCGGCCGGGGGCGCGGCGGCGCAGGCCGATCCCGCGCGCGTGGAGGTGATCGTGCGCGACTCGGGCCTGCAGCTCTCGAACGGCCGGTCGGTGATCGCGTCGATTCCCCTGGTGGACGAGGAGTACGACCTGGCGAGGCTGTCCGAGCTCGTGGTGGCGCTCAAGCGCGACCATCCGGGTCAGGAGCAGGCGTCCGTGCTGCTCGAGCCCGACATCGAGTACGACCACCTCATCCAGGTGATGGACGTGGTGCGCAGCGCCGAGGAGATCGACCCGGAGACCCGGGACGTCCGGCGCCTCGCGCTGTTCACGGACATCTCGATCGGAGACGCCCCGTGAAGACCTCGCGCCGGATGAAGCGCATGACGCGCAACCGCAACCAGGTGGTGAAGATGAACCTGACGTCCCTGATGGACGTCTTCACGATCCTCGTCTTCTTCCTGCTGGTCAACTCGGCGTCGACCGAGGTGCTGCAGAACCCCAAGCAGATCACGCTCCCGGCCTCGGCGGTGGAGGACAAGCCCCGGGAGACGGTGGTGATCTTCGTGAGCCCCGAGGAGGTGACGATCCAGGGCGAGTCGGTCGTGCGCGTGGCGGACATCCTGGCCTCCCGAGGACAGGACATCGACGCCATCGGCGCGCGCCTGGCCGAGGCGCGGAACAGCCTGATCGGGATCTCCGAGAAGAGCCTCGCCGACAGCCAGGAGGTGACGATCCTCGTGGACAAGACCGTCCCCTTCAAGGTGGTGAAGAAGGTGATGTCGACCTGCACCAGCCAGGGCTACGGCCGCATCTCGCTCGCGGTGCTCCAGAAGGCGCCCGACGCGCGCGTGGCGCGGAGCTGACGGAACCCATGGAAGCCAACCACGGCCAGGACGAACGGGCGCTCCAGGAAGCGCTGGCGAAGACGCGCAGCCGGCTCGACGGGCTGGTGGACGATCTGCGCGGCGTCGACCTCGAGCTGGAGGCCCTGGCGGACGAGCGCCGGCGCTACCAGGTGCTGCAGCAGGCCTGCGGCGCCCTCGTCGAGCTCGAGGAGCTGGGCGGCGCCCGGCTCTTCTGGGGAGACGCTCCGGTCGACGGCGCCGCCCGGGATCACCTGCAGGGCGTGCGCAGCCGCGTGGACGACTTCCACAAGCACCTGGGCGAGATCGAGGACCAGCGCCTTGCGATCGTCGACCAGATCGAGTCCGTCCAGATCGATGCGGATGACATCGAGGACGACCTCGACGAGCTGCGCCAGCGCGAGGAGCTCCGCAAGCTCGAGTGGATCGTCGAGCGGGACGAGAGCCCCCTGCCCCCGCGCCCGACGATCATGCCCTGGGCCCGCGGCGGCGAGGACGACCGACGCTTCCGCCGGACCCTCGCCATTGCCCTGCTGGCCTGCCTGCTCCTGGGCGTGCTGTTCCCGTTCATCCCGCTGCCGGTTCTGGAGCACTGGGAGGCCGTCGAGGTGCCCGACCGGCTCACGCGCCTGCTCCAGGAGGAGCAGCCGCTCCCGCCGCCGACGCAGGTGGCCCAGCCAACCCGACCCGACGAGAGCCGGACCGAGCCCACCGAGGAGGCTCGCCCGGCCGAGAAGAAGCCCAGCGCCGCGGAGCCCACCAAGGGCATCCTCGCCTTCCGCGACCAGTTCTCCGAGCTCGCCGCGAGCCTGCCCGCGGCGCGGCTGGGCTCCCAGGCGCGCATCCGCAACCCCGGCCAGGCGGCCGCGGGTCGCCCCCAGCGCTCGCTGGTCGCCCGACAGGGGGCGGCGTCCAGCGGCGGCATCGACGTGAGCTCGCTGAGTCGCGACGTGGGCGCGGGCGGCGGCGGCACCATCGAGCGCGTGGAGATCGTGCGCGCCACCAGCTCGATCGGGGGTGGAGGCACCTCCGACCGGCCGCTCAGCAACGGTCCCGGCCCGTCGCGCACCGACGAGGAGATCCAGATCGTCTTCGACCGGCACAAGGCGGCGCTCTACCGGCTCTACAACCGCGAGCTGCGCAAGATCCCCACGCTCCAGGGACAGATGGTCCTCCGGATCACCATCGAGCCCGACGGCAGCGTCTCGCTCTGCGATCTCCAGTCGACCGACATGAAGACGCCCCGGCTGGTCTCCCAGGTCCTGAGCCGGGTCCGGACCTTCGACTTCGGGGCCAAGGACGGGGTCCCCGCGATCACCATCCTCTATCCCATCGACTTCCTGCCCGCGACCTGATCTCGGGGCGGGAACGTCGAACGGAGTCCACGAGCGATTGCAGGAGGAGCATCGACCGAGCACGACTGACTGACAGAACGAGCCAACCACGCTCGAAGATTCAGACAAGGGCAAAGCCACCGAAAGGCGGCGACGCAAAGTCACCGGTCTAACGGGCCTTCGGGCTCCACGACAGCGGGACCGCCAACGAATCGAGGCCCGGTCCCCTGGGCTCCCTCGTTCCGTCCGGCGCTCCCGATCGACCTCGAGGGTCAAGCGAGAGAATCGGATGCTGGCGCAGGAACGGAGAACAGGACGGACACTCGGCACAGCGCTCGGCGCTGTGTGCGCCGTGCTGTTGCTCGCGCTGCTGGTCTCGCTCCCGTCGGCGAGCGCCGCCCAGGTGATCACGTTCAACTCGGCGGTCGCCTCCTGGCGCGACGCCCAGGACAACGTGCCCGGAAATCAGCCGGGCGATCCGGTCATCACCAACGGCGTCCCGACGTCGAGCATCAGCTGGGGTGGAGCCACGCCACAGAGCGGATACGACGTCACGATCACGATTCCCGACCCGACCCAGTTCCCGGTGGCGGACTTTACCCACCGGAACTTCACCGTCCCCGATCCATCCTTGACCTCGGTCGTGCTCGACATCGTCATCGACTTCGACGTGGACGGCATCCCGTTCGGTCCCCTGACCTTCACCTTCACGTTCACCCACGAGGAGACCCCCAACAACCTGGACCCCTGCCCCTACCCGACTCCGCCCGGGGAGGGGTGCACCGACCGGGTGACCTTCCTCGACGCGCCCCTGCCCACGACCTTCACGGTCGGCGGGAAGACCTACACCCTGGGCATGACCTTCCTGGACGGCGACGGCGATCCCGTCGAGGAGTTCATCACCAGCGAGGGCGGTGTGGCCAACACTGCGGAGCTCGACGTCGAGTTCACGCTGGTGCCGCCGGTCTTCGAGGTCACCAAGTCGGGCCCCGCAACCCTGGCCCCCGGGCAGAACGGCATCTTTACGATCGATGCCCGGAACACGGGACCCAACGACGCCTTCGACACCACCCTTCGCGACCTGCTCCCGGACGGCGCGACCGGCGGCCTGTGCGACGCCACGCCCCAGGTGCTGAGCGCCCAGGTCTTCCAGGCCGACGGCTCCACTCCGGTCCCGGGCAAGGGCCCGCTGCTCCAGGGGGCCGACTTCGACCTCGCGTACAGCGCCGCGCCGGACTGCGAGCTGAGCCTGACGATGTCGTCGGCGGCGGCGGTCGTGGGCGAGGACGAGCGGCTGATCGTCCGCTACCAGACCCAGCTCGACGGGGGCAGCCAGTTCGGCGTGGCCCTCACCAACGTCGCCGGCGCGACCGAGTGGTTCGACGACGACGACTCCAACCCCATCCGCGGGAGCTACACGGAGGTCCTCGGCGACGGCACCGTCGGACTGGCGGACCACCAGGACGCCCACACCGTGAACACGGCGCCGCTCGACTACCTGTTCGAGAAGACGGTCGTCGATCCGGCGAGCGGCGCCCTGCTGGCGACGGCGAACCCCGGCGACACGATCCGCTACCGGCTCCGACTCGAGAACCGCACGGCCGGCCCCCTCGTGGGGCTCGGCTTCACCGACGAGATCGACCGTCTCAACGGGTCGCCGCTTTTCGAGCCCGGCTCGCTCACCCTCGTCACGGTGCCCGCAGGGGCAGACGTGAGCGGGACGGACCCCAGCGGCGGTGTCGCCCGGACCGGCCTCGTCGACGTCCGCGACCTGACGGTGGCCGCCGGTGAGAGCGTGCTCGTCGAGTTCGACGTCACCCTCGAGAACCCCATCGCGGACGGGACCCTCGTCACCGACCAGGCCGAGCTGCTGATCGCCGACGTTGCCTTCGGGCTGAGCGACGACCCCGGCGTGAACGGCGTCGCGAGCCCCTTCGTGGCCGACGACGAGGACCCGACGGTCCTGACCATTGCGTCGCTGCTGGACTTCCAGGTGGAGAAGGTCTCGGCCGACCTCGACGGCGACCCGGCCGTGCTGCTCGCCGGCGAGAGGCTCCGTTACACGATCACCGTGGCGAACGTCGGCAACGCCGATGCCGAGGACGCCGTCCTCCGCGATGCCATCCCCGTGAACACGCGCTACCTGGCGGGGAGCACCCGGCTCAACGGCCAGGCCGTGGCCGACGCCGGGTCCGGCGTCGCCCCGTTCGTCGACGGACTGCCGATCTACGCTCCCGGAGACCCGACGCCGGGGACGCTGCCCGCCGATCCGGCGATGGCCGCCGAGAACGTCGCGACCCTCGAGTTCGACGTGGTGGTCGAGGACGACGTGGTCGACGGCACCGTCATCTCGAACCAGGCCTTCGTGAGCGCCATCGCCGGCGGGGTCGTCGACCAGCCCTCGGACGACCCCGACACGGCGGCGCCCGACGACCCCACCCGGGACGTGGTGGGAGCGCTCCCGCTGCTCTTCGCCTCGAAGAGCGTGGAGGACGTCGACGGCGGCACGGTCCAGCCCGACGACGTCCTCCACTACACGGTGACCGTCTACAACAACGGGGTCGCCCCGGCCACGGGCGTCAGCGTCCAGGACGACGTCCCGGCCGACACGAGCTACGTCGAAGACAGCCTGACCGTCGATGGTGTGCCGTTCGGCCGGCCCGACGGCGGCCTCTCTCCCCTGGTGGCGGGCGTCCCGATCGGCTCTCCCGACCTCGGCCCGGGCGAGTCCGCCACGCTGGAGTTCGACCTGATGGTGGACTCGGGCGCCGCTCCGGGAACCCTCATCAGCAACCAGGCCAATGTCACGAGCGACACGCTCCCCGACCTTCCCACCGACGGCGACGGCGATCCGGCCACGGGCCCGGAGCCCACGGTGGTCGTCGTGGGGGACGGCCAGCAGCTCGCGATCACCAAGCAGGTGACCACGGTGGGCGGCGGTCCGGCGCTGGCGGGCTCCGAGGTCGAGTACGTGGTGCGCGTGACCAACTTCGCCACGGTGCCCGCGGACTCTGTGGTGATCACCGACGACCTCGACGCGCCCCTGGCGGGGCAGCTCGCCTACGTACCCGGCAGCGCCACCCTGAACGGCGCCCCGGACGGCATCACGGTGGTGGGCTCGCTCATCACCGCGGACTACCAGGGCACCTTCGGCCCGCTCGAGCCCGGCGCGACGGCCATCCTGCGCTTCCGCGCGACCCTCGACGGCAGCCTGGCGATGGGGACCACGGTCACCAACACCGGCGTCGTCACCTGGGACGACCCCGCGCAGACGGCCATGGCCAGCGTGTCGTTCGACGTGGGCGGCATGCCCGGCGTGGCGACCCTGAACGGCTCGGTCTGGCTCGACGCCGACTTCGACCGCTCGCTCGACGCCGGCGAGCTCGGCCTGGGCGGCTGGACCGTCGAGCTCCTGCGCGACGACCAGCCCATCCGCTCGGTCGAGACCGCGAGCGACGGCAGCTACCGCCTGACCGGTCTGGCGCCCAACGACACCTCGTCGGAGCGCTACGCCCTGCGCTTCCGGGCGCCCGACGCCGGGCCGCGCACGGCCTCCCTCGGTCGCGGCGAGTCTCCCTTCACCAACGGCCCCCAGGAAATCCTCGAGATCGTCGCGGCCAGCGGCAGCAATCTCCAGGGCCTCGATCTGCCCGTCGCGCCCAACGGCGTCGTCTACGACGCCGTCCTGCGCGGGCCCGTCGCCCGCGCCCGGGTCAGCATGCGCAACGCGGCCACCGGCGTCCTGCTGCCCGCCGGGTGCTTCGACGACCCGGTCCAGCAGGACCAGATCACGCGCGCCGACGGCTGGTACAAGTTCGACCTGAACTTCTCCGCCCCGGACTGTCCCGCGGGCGGCGACTACCTGATCGAGGTGCAGTTGCCCGGCGACGGGTTCGTCGCGGGGCCCTCCGAGATCGTTCCCCCGGACTCCGACGCCACGACGCCTCCGTTCTCGGTGCCCGCCTGTCCAGGCAGCGCCAACGACGCCGTGGCCGCGACCGCCCAGCACTGCGAGGCTCAGGCGTCGCTCGCACCGCCCGGGTCCGGCCCCGCCGCGCCGGCCGGCGACTTCGCCGCGCCGACCGCCGCGGGCGGGCTCGAGTACTACCTGCACCTCACCCTGGACGACAGCCAGGATCCGGGGTCGAGCCAGATCTTCAACAACCACATCGCCGTGGACCCCGTCCTCGACCAGGCGGTCTCGATCACCAAGACCACGCCCTCCATCAACGTGAGCCGCGGCGACCTCGTGCCCTACGAGATCACGGTGACCAACGAGCAGGGCGTGCGCATCCCGAGCCTGGGCATCGTCGACACCATGCCGGCCGGGTTCCGCTACGTCGAGAAGTCCGCCCGGATCAACGGCAAGCGCTTCGAGCCCGAGGTGGACGGACGCAGGCTGACCTGGCGCGACGTCGGCATCGGGCGCAGCGGCCGCAAGAAGCTCGTGTTGCTGCTGGCCGTGGGCGCCGGCGTCGGCGAGGGCGAGCACCGCAACCGCGCCCAGGCGATCGTGAGCTCGACCGGGAGCGCGCTCTCCGGCGAGGCCTCGGCGACCGTGCGCGTGGTGCCCGACCCGACCTTCGCCTGCACCGACGTGCTGGGCAAGGTGTTCGACGACGCCAACCGCAACGGGACCCAGGAGTTCGGCGAGAAGGGGCTTCCGGGCGTCCGCCTCGTCACCGTCCGGGGCCTGGTGGCCACGACGGACGCGAAGGGCCGCTTCCACATCACGTGCGCGCTGGTTCCGCGGGAGGACCGGGGCAGCAACTTCATGCTGAAGCTCGACGACCGCTCCCTGCCCAGCGGCTACCGCATGTCCACTCGGACGACCCAGGTCAAGCGCGCGACCCAGGGCAAGGCGCTCCGCTTCCGGTTCGGCGCCTCGATCCACCGCGTGGTGGCCATGGACGTGGCCGACCCGGTCTTCGAGCCGGGGACGGCCCGCATGCGGGCGCAGTGGCGGCCGCGCATCGGCATCCTGGTGGGCGAGCTGCGCAAGGCGCCCGCCATCCTGCGGCTCTCCTACCTGGCGGACGTGGAGCCCAGGCGCCTGGTGGACCAGCGTCTCGAGAAGCTGAAGCAGCTGATCGAGGCGGCCTGGGCCGAGGAGGAGAGCGAGCCCCTCGAGATCGAGACCGAGGTCTACTGGCGGCGCGGAGCGCCGGTGGACGGCGCTGCCCGCGCGCTCCCCGATGTGAGTGCGCCGCCGAGGGCGCCCGCGACCACGGGGCCGCCGGCGGTCTCCGCGGGTCCGCCTGCGCGCGAGGTCGCGCCCGGACACTCGATCGAGCGCAACCTGCCCGTCGACGAGTCCACCGACGTCTGGGCCCAGGACCCCGAGGAGATCGGGGCCGAGGCCGGCGACCGCCTCGAGCAGCGGGAGGTGGTCGAGCGCAAGGGGCGCACGGTCAAGCTGAAGGATCTCGTGCCGCCGGTCCGCTTCGAGTCCGGCGAGGCCCGGATCGCTCCGGGCACCGTGGGGCTGCTGCGCTCGGTGATCGAGGACATGCGCGAGCTGCGCAACGTGCGGCTCAACCTGGTCGGCCACACCGACGACCGCCCGCTCTCGGACACGCTGGCGCGCCTCTACGGAGACAACGCGGGCCTCTCCCGGGAGCGCGCGGGCGAGGTGGCCGAGTACCTCCAGGGGGCCCTCGGCCTGCCGCCGGAGGCGCTGTCCTTCGAGTGGGCGGGCGACAGCCAGCCGGTCGCCTCGAACGCCACCGAGCAGGGGCGCGCGCTCAACCGCCGGGTCGAGATCGAGGTCTGGTACGACGAGATCGAAGAGGAGACCTCGCTCGAGGAGTTCGTCGTCCAGGACGACATCAAGCGGGTGAAGGTCTGCCGGGTGGAGACCGTGTGCAAGCTTCGCTACCGCGAGGGGCACGCCTACCGCGCGCGCGTGCGCAACCTGGTCGCCCCCCTGCGCCTGCGGGCCGACCGCGTGGGTGTGCCCGACGACTTCGTCGAGCAGATCCGCCAGGCGCTCACCGACCTGCGCGACAAGACGAACGTCACGGTCAAGTTCATCGGCCACACCGACGACGCGCCGCTCTCCGAGCGCGACCAGCGCATCTACGGGACCCACCTGGCGCTCTCGAAGGCGCGCGCCCGCCGGGTGGCCCTGGCCGTGCGCGACGCCCTCGACCTGCCGAGCTCCGCCGTGGCCAGCGACGGCTTCGGGAGCAGCCGGTCGATCGCCAGCAACGACCGCGAGCGCGGACGCGCCCTCAACCGGCGGATCGAGGTCGAGTTCTGGCACGACGACCCGCTCCAGCAGCTGCCCGACGAGCCCCAGCTGTGCCCGGACGCGGCCGGCGCCGAGACGGTGACCCGGGTCTACGATCCGCCCTGGGGTCGCATCGATCCGATCCGCATCCTCGAGGGCCGGCCGGTGGTGCCCCGGGGCCAGACCGACCAGCTCCGCTTCGCCATGGGCGAGCTGTCGGACAAGGCCAACGTGCGCCTGCGGTTCGTGGGCTACACGGGCAACGAACGGCTCGACCGCCGCACCGCCCTGGCCTACGGCGACGACATCGGCCTCTCCACCTCCCGCGCCAGGCGCGCCAAGGAGCAGGTGCAGGCCGAGCTGGGTCTCGACGACACCCAGGTCGAGCACGAGGGCCGCGGCTACGTCCACTCGAACGACGTGGTGAACGCCGGGTTCGTCCAGGACCGCGAATCCTTCGTGCAGGTCCAGGTGGTCTACGACGAGCTCGCGGTGATCGACGATCGCGAGGGCATCGAGGTCACGCCGATCACCCGGGAGCTGCGCCCCCAGGAGCCGTTGGCGCTCAACCTGATGCGGATCACCGTGGACGGCGTGCCGATCGACGACCCGGGCCGGAGCTCGGCGGACATCCAGCGCTGCACCGACGTGGCGCTCGAGCGCGCGGACATCCAGTTCAAGTTCGACGGGCTCGAGGTCCGGCCGCGGCTCAGCGTCAGCTCCGACGTGAGCGCGCTCCCGATCCCCGGGATCGGGGAGGCAACGGCGACCGGGGCCGAAGACGGCGCTGCAGAGGGCGCCGCTCCCGCAGGCGGTGTCCGCTTCCGGATGTACACGAACTACGGGCACTTCATCGAGCGCTCGGAGGTGCGGATCTTCGACCGCCAGGCGTCGCTCCGATCGGAGCCGCTGGCCGTGGTGGCCCTCGACGACGAGGGCGACGGCCACTGGCTGCCCGAGGTCGACGAGCTCGGGGCGCCCCGGCGCGAGCTTCAGTTCCTGCTCCGGGCCTACGACGCCGAGGGCCGCTTCGACGAGACGAAGCCCCAGACGCTGTGGCTGGTGCGCGGCGACGGCGGACTCGTGGGCGCTCGCCCGGCACCGGCCCAGGACGACCCGCGCGCCCTGCTCGCCGGCTACGGCGAGGCCGAGCCGGTGGCCAGGAACATCCCGCTCGGCGACGCCGGCACGGTGCGCGTCCAGGGAGCCGGCATTCCCGGCGCGCACCGGGTGTGGGTGGCCGGGAACCCCATCCCGGTGGACGGTTCGGGGCGCTTCGTGGCGGAGACCCTGGTGCCCTCCGGGCTCCACACGGTGGAGGTGGCGGTGCTCGACCCCGAGGGCAACGGCGAGCTCTTCCTGCGCGACCTCGAGCTCGACCCCAGCGACTGGTTCTACATGGGGATCGCCGACGTCACCCTCTCCGCGCACCACGACACCGGCCGCAAGGACGACCTCGAGGGCAAGAACGCCCCCTACGACACCGACTCCATGGCCGACGGCCGCCTCGCCTTCTACCTGAACGGCCGGTTCGGCGACGGCTGGAAGCTGGTCGCCAGCGCGGACACCCGCGAGGACGAGATCACGAACATCTTCAGCAACTTCATGGACAAGTCGCCCGACGCGCTGTTCCGCCGCATCGACCCCGACTACCACTACCCGACCTTCGGCGACGACGGAACCGTGGACGAGACGGCGCCCACCAGCGGCAAGCTCTTCGCCCGGCTCTCCAAGGACGAGAGCCACGCCATGTGGGGCAACTTCAAGGTGGGCTACCTGGAGAACGAGCTGGCCCAGGTCGACCGCGGCCTGTACGGCGCCAACCTCCACTACCAGACGCTGTCGACGACCGGCACCGGCGAGCAGCGGCTGGTGGTCGACGGCTACGCGGCCAAGCCCGGCACCGTGGCCAGCCGCGAGGAGTTCCGCGGCACGGGTGGATCGCTCTACTTCCTTCGGCGCCAGGACGTGATGGAAGGATCGGAGCGGCTCCGGGTCGAGGTCCGCGACAAGGACACGGGCATCGTGGTGGGCGTGGTCGACCTGCAGCCCGACCTCGACTACGACATCGACTACCTGCAGGGTCGCATCCTGCTCGCCCGCTCCCTGTCGGCCATCGTGGACGACGGCCTGCTCGTGCGCAGCCAGGGACTGAGCGGCAACGAGGCCTGGCTGGTGGTGCGCTACGAGTACAGCCCGGACTTCGACGACCTCGACGCCATGACCTTCGGCGGCCAGGCCCAGGCGTGGCTCACCGACTTCCTGAAGGTCGGCGCCACCGCGAGCCGCGACAAGGAAGGCGCCAACACGACGCTCTACGGAGGCGACGTGACCCTGCGCGCCACCACCGACTCCTGGCTCAAGCTGCAGGTCGGCCGCAGCGAGGGAATCGTCTCGACCACGGTGAGGTCGGACGACGGCGGCTTCCGCTTCATGGGGGCCGGCCTGCCGACCCTCCAGGACACCGAGGCCGACGCCTACCGCGCCGACCTGAGCGTGGGCTTCGGCGACCTGTTCGAAGGCTTCGAGGGCCGCCTCTCGCTCTACGCCCAGCGTCTGGAGGCCGGCTACTCGGCGCCGGGCCAGAACGCGGTGGTCGACACCGACCAGTACGGCGGCCGACTCGACGTCGACCTCACCGAGCAGCTGCAGCTGCTCGCCAAGGCGGACCGGCAGACCCAGGACCAGGGCCTCGACCTGACCTCCGGCGAGCTGGACGTGAGCTACGACCTCACCGAGCACTGGCGGCTCAGCACGGGCGTCCGCTACGAGGACCGCACCGACGACTCACCCTTCGTCGCCGCCACCCAGGAGGAGGGAGAGCGCGCCGACGGCGTGGTGCAGGTGGCCTTCGATCCCCAGGGCCGCTGGAGCGGCTACGGCTTCGGCCAGACCACCCTGCTCGAGACGGGCGACCGGGAGAGCAATCTCCGCTACGGCGTGGGCGGCGCCTTCCGCGTGAGCGACGCGCTCGCCCTGGACGGCGAGGTCTCCAACGGCGACCTGGGCCCGGCCGTGCAGCTCGGCATGAAGCTGCAGCAGACCGAGCAGACCGAGCGCTACCTGAGCTACTCGATGGACACCGAGCGGGGCGCGAGCGGGCTCCAGCGGCGGACCGGGACCTTCGTGTCCGGCGTGCGCTCCCGCCTCTCGGACAGCGGCAGCGTGTACCAGGAGAACCGCTACCAGCGCAGCGACTCGGCCAACGGTCTCACCCGGAGCATGGGCTTCAGCTTCGCTCCCGACGACCAGTGGACCCTGGGCGGCAACTGGGAGTACGGCACCCTGATCGACCGCGAGACCCTGGCCGAGACCGACCGCAATTCGGGCGGTGGCCGCGTCGCCTTCGGCAACGACTGGCTGCGGATCTCGAGCGGCGTGGAGTACCGGAGCGACGACTCGAAGCTCCCCGACGGCTCGCGCACCGACCGCACCACCTGGCTCTTCCGCAACTCGGCGCGGGTGCAGGTGACGCCCGGCGGACGGGTGGTGGGCCAGTTCAACCACTCGTTCAGCGACAGCTCGGAGGGGCAGTTCTACGACGGCGGCTTCACCGAGGCCGTGGTGGGCTTCGCCTATCGTCCGGTCGCCCACGACCGGCTCAACGTGCTGACGAAGTACACGTACTTCTACAACGTCCCGAACGTCGACCAGGTGGTCCTCCAGGACACCGCGGTGCAGTTCATCCAGCGCAGCCACGTGGCCTCCATCGACGTCTCCTACGACCTGACGCGCTGGCTGACCCTGGGAGCGAAGTACGCGTTCCGCCGGGGCGAGGTGAGCCTGGACCGGGAGGACGAGAAGTTCTTCGACAACGACGCCCACCTCTACATCCTGCGCGGCGACGTGCGCTTCCTGCGGCACTGGGAGACGTCTCTGGAAGGCCGACTCCTCGACCTGCCCGACCTCGACGAGACGCGCGGGGGCGCGCTGGTCACCCTCTACCGCTACCTCGGCAAGAACCTCAAGCTGGGCGTCGGCTACAACTTCACGGACTTCTCGGACGACCTGACCGACTACGACTACGGCCACCACGGCTGGTTCCTCAACATCGTGGGAACCCTGTAGGCCGGGCCGGTCGGGGGTGGCGGGAAGGCGGCCTCGCCCCGCGCGGCAGCGGGTTCGTCAGGCGGGCGGAGCCTGCTCGAGCTGCTTCAGGATGGACTCGCGCTTGACTCGCAGCAGGGCGCGAACGCCCTGCTCGGCCTTCTCGGGATTGCGCCGAACCAGCGCCTTGCGAATCACTTCGATCGACGGCGTCAGCGTCGCGAGGGGAGGACGGATGCGGCGCAGCAGCGGCACCACGCCGCCCAGGATGACCTGCAGGCTGTTTCCCACCATGTGCAGGACCAGGTTCTGGCTGGCTCGCGCGATCAGCTGGAGGAGGCCGGCGAGCGCGCGGAGGTAGTCTTCCTCCGCGAGGCCTCTCCGGGTGAGCTGGGAGAGGAGGTCCAGGGCCTCCGCCACCTCCTCTTCGCTCGCGCGCTCGACGGCGAGCCGCGCGGCGCCCACGAGCAGGAGCTCGTGGACATCGAGGAGCTGGCCCACCAGCACCGGATCCGGCGAGCCCGGCATGGCCAGGACGTGGCCCAGCACGTCCAGGCTGGCCCGGTGCAGCGGGGCCACGCGGGAGCCCCCCCGCTGCACGTCGACGAGGCGCTCCTGGGCGAGGATCTTCATCGCCTCCCGGGCCGACCCCCGGTTCACGCCGGCCTGCTCGGCGAGCTCGCGCTCGGACGGGAGCCGTTCGCCGGGCCGGTAGTGACCCGTCACGATCCTCCGGCGCATCTCGTCGGCGATCGCCTCGGGTCTCGAGCTCGCGGCGCTCACGCGGAACCTCCGGCCGGGGCGGACTCCGCGCCGGCGGCCTCGGGAGCGAAGGGCCCGAGGCGCCGACGCTCGAGCTCTTCGGTCATGAGGCGTCGGAAGGTCGCGTTGCGGCCGAGGACCAGGGGGAACATGGCGATGTAGCCGCGGGGCAGGACCGGCGCCTCGTCGTGGACGCGCAGCTGGGGGTAGGGCCGCGCGGCATGGGCGTGGTGGTCCGCGTGCCGCGTGAGACCGGTGAGCGCGTAGTAGGTGAAGCGGGAGTGGGTGTCCCAGGAGTCGATGGGCCGGACCCGCTTCGCGCTCCGCGTCAGCCCCCAGTGCTCGAAGTAGTTCACGACCTCGAGGGCCCGGGACGCGAAGACCGCCTGGAGGACGAATCCGAAGAAACCGGCGGGGCCGCAGAGGGCCCCGAAGAGCGCCGCCAGGCTCCACTCGGCCACCACCCCGTGGAGGACGCGGTTGCGGAGCTGTCTCGGGTCCCGGAGCGGCATGTCGGCGTCGCCCAGGCGCTTGCACTCGATGCGCCACGCGCTCCTGAACTGCGCCGGCACCGTCCGGATGTAGAACTGCGTGAAGGACTCGCCGAAGCGCGCCGTGGCGGGGTCGTCGGGCGTCCCGACGCGGACGTGGTGGCCGCGCAGGTGCTCGGTGTAGAAGTGCTCGTAGAGCACCGTGCACAGGAGGAGCCGGCCGAGCCACTGCATCGCGCGGCTGTTGCGGTGAATGAGCTCGTGGGCGACCACGATGCCCGAGTAGCCCGAGCTCGCCCCGACGACGAGGATCGCCACGAGGGTGTCCACGCTCCAGAAGCTCTGGATCAGGAAGAAGCGGCCGAGCAGCGCGATGTTGGCGAGCTGGATCGCGACCAGGAGGTGAAGCAGCGCGTCGAAGGGCCACCGGGGGAGATCGGGGCGCGGCGCGTGGAGCTGACGCCCGCTGTAGCGATCGGCGAGCTGCATGCCCAGCCCGGGGACGGCGACGATCAGCAGCGCCACCCACCCGACGTGGGGCGCGCTCAGCAGGAAGCCCATGGCGACGAGGGGGAGCAGCAGGGCCGTGAGGTGAGGCGCCCAGATCGCCAGGATTCGCCCACGGGAGAGGGGCAACGGGGTCGACTCGGAAGTCATCGGCTCCATGGGGGTCTCCGGGGTGGGCGGCGCAACCGGGCCGGATCCATCCGATCGATCGGATCGACCCGATCCACCCGACCCATCTGGTCCAACCAATCTGGTCCAACCAGATTGAGGGAAGAAAGGTCGGCCGTCAAGGACTCTCGGAAGATCCCGGGAGGCCGAAAGATCTAGACCCGAATCGAGGTTCCGTTTACGGTCCTGGCCATGGCCGAGGCCAAGCCGCGCGCTACGGCACCCGAAGGGGCCGCCGGGCCGCCATGGATCCGCCCGACCCGGCAGAGGCGCACCCCGCGCGCGCTCGAGGCCAGCCTCGACGCCGCCCAACGCCCTGCGAACGAGCGCCCCTGCGACGCGCGCGCAGAGGCTGCGCTCGCCCGTCTCGGCGCACGGAGCTTCGACGGGGAGGACCCGTGAGCCCGGGCAACCCGATCACCAGCCCCGAGCCGGCCGAGGAACGCATCCCGACCCGGCAGATCCTCGTCTACAGCTCGCCCGTGCTGGGCGTCTTCATGGCGGGGATGCTGGTCAACTTCTACCTGCTCAAGTTCTCGACCGACGTGCTGCTCGTCGGTCCCGCCGTGATGGGCTTCGTGCTGCTGGCCGCGCGCGTATGGGACGCGGTGACGGACCCTGCGGCGGGCTGGCTCTCGGACCGCACCCGGACCCGGATCGGCCGTCGCAGGCCGTGGCTGCTGGCCTCCGCGCTCCCCTTCGGCGCCTCGGTGGTCATGCTCTGGAGCCCGCCCGCGGCGCTCGAGGGGACCGCCCTCACGCTGTGGGTCGCGGTCGCCGTCTTCCTGTTCTACACGGCCTACACCACCTTCCGGGTGCCCCACATGGCGCTCGGCGCCGAGCTCTCTCGCGGCTACCACGACCGCACCCGCGTGTTCGGGATCATGCAGGCGGTGGAGAGCCTCGGCATGCTGGCCGCGGCCGGGGCCCTGTTGCTGCTCGAGCGTTCCGAGGACCCCCGGGCCTTCGCCCGGGTCCTCTCGGTCGCCATGGGCGCCTTCGCCGCCGTGCTGGTGGCGAGCGCCGGCTGGACCCTGCGCGAGCGCTCCGAGTTCCAGGGCCGGGGCGGCGGCAGCCCCTGGCGCGCCTTCGGCGACGTCCTCGGCAACCCCCACTCCCGGGTCCTGATCGGGGTCTTCTTCCTGGAGCAGCTGGGGTTCTCGGCCCTCGTCGTCCTGCTCCCCTATCTCTCGGACTACGTGCTCGACACGCCGGGTAGCACGGCGATCTACCTGTTCGGCGCGATCGGGGCGGGGCTGCTGTCGATCCCGATCTGGATCGGGGTCTCGCGACGCTTCGGCAAGAAGCGCGTCTGGATCTTCTCGGTGGCCGGGAAGACCGTGCTCTTCGCGGCGCTCTTCTTCGTGGGAGAAGGCGACCTCGTCGCGGTGGCGGCCATCAGCATCTGCTTCGGGCTGATGAACGGGTGCGGCTCGGTGGTGGGGCCATCGCTCAAGGCCGACGTCGTGGACTGGGACGAGGCCCGCACCGGCGAGCGCAAGGAAGGGTCCTACTTCGCCGCCTGGAACTTCGTGCAGAAGGGGGCCGGCGGCGGCGCGGTCTGGGCCATCGGTGTGATGCTGGGGTTCACGGGCTTCGTCCCCAACGTCGAGCAGAGTGCGGACACGGTCCTCGGCATGCGCCTCCTGGCATCGGTCTTCCCGTTCGCCCTGCACCTGGGCGCTCTCGCACTCATCGCGCGGTTCGCGCTGGGTGAGGCGGAGCATCGCGCCGCCCGGGAGCAGGCCGACGCACGGCTGGCCGAGAGCGGGCGCGGCGGCGGGCCGGGCCCTGCGGCGGGCCGTTGAGATGACGCGGCCGGGAGCAACGCGCGCATGCGGTACGTGATCTACGGCGCGGGGGCCATCGGGGGCGTCATCGCCGCGCGGCTCGCGCGGGCGGGACGGCGCGTGGTCGCCATCGCGCGGGGCGAGCATCTCGCTGCGGTCCGGGCAAAGGGCCTCCGCTTCGAATCGCCCCGGGAATCGTTCGTGGCGGACGTGGAAGCGGTCGGACATCCCGGCGAGCTCGCCTGGGAGCCCGAGGACGTCGTCTTCCTGTGCACGAAGACCCAGGACTCCGAAGCGGCGCTCCTCGCGCTGCGCGAGGCGGCGGGCTCGTCACCGGCCGTGGTCTGCGCGCAGAACGGGGTCGCCAACGAGCGCATGGCGCTGCGCCGCTTCGACCGGGTGTACGCCATGGTCGTCATGCTCCCGGCGACCCACCTGGAGCCGGGCCTCGTCGTCGCCCAGTCCAAGGCCGCCCCGGGCATCCTCGACCTGGGACGCTACCCGGGCGGAATCGACGCGGAGGCGGAACGCATCGCGGCCGACCTCGAGGGCGCCGCGTTCAGCGCTCGGCCCGACCCCGAGGTCATGCGCTTCAAGTACACCAAGCTGCTGATGAACCTCGGAAACGCGCTCCACGCCGCCTGCGGGGCCGACCCGGCGGCGGCCGGCATCCTGGCCGAGGCCCGGGCCGAAGCGGAGCGCTGCTACGCCGCGGCCGGCATCGACCACGCCTCGGCCGCCGAGTTCGCCGAGCGCCGCGGGGACCTGATCCAGCCGGTCGCCGTGGGCAACCGCACGCGGGGCGGCAGCTCGTCCTGGCAGAGCCTGGCCCGGAAGAGCGGCTCGATCGAGGCCGACTACCTGAACGGGGAGATCGCCCTGCTCGGCCGGCAGCACGGCATCCCCACTCCGACCAACGCCACCCTGCAGGACGTGTCCAACGAGCTGGCCGCGGCGCGCGGCGCCCCCGGCAGCGTTCCCCTCGACGAGCTGAAGCGCCGGATCGAAGCGAGAGCGCGCTGAACGGGCCCGGGCCCGGCGACGACATCGACGCTCAGTCTCCGCCCAGGTAGACGGAGTACTCGAAGCCGTCCGAGATCCGGAGCGTCGTCGACTCGAAGCCGTGCTCGCCCGACTGCACGTAGTCGACGTAGGGACGAAGGTCGCGCTTGAAGGTGAAGATGTTGTCCGCCAGCACCACCGCTCCGCGGCGCAATGCGGGCGTGATGAGCTTCAGGACGGGCAGGTAGAGATCCTTCCAGCCGTCGATCAGCACCAGATCGACCGGGCCGGGCACCTCCCGCAGCGTCTCCAGCGCGTCGCCCAGGCGCACGTCGACCAGCTCGGCCAGGCCCGCCTCGGCGAGGTGGGCCTGGGCGCGGGCGTGCTTGGACGCCTCGATCTCGCTGCCGATCACCGTGCCGCCGCCGTTGTCCCGCACCGCAGCGGCCAGGTAGATGGTGGAGATGCCGAACGAGGTGCCGAACTCGACGACGGTTCGGGCCCCGAGCGCGCGGGCGACCAGGTAGAGCAGCTCCCCCTGCTCGGGCGAGACGGGAATGAAGGCGTCCTTCATCGCCGCCGGAGTGATGATCTCCGTGAAGCTCTTCCCCCGCAGCTTGCCGGCGAGGAAACGCGGCGCGAGCTTCAGGAACTGGAGACGGTCTCCTCGGGCCGCCGCGTGCAGCCGCTCGAGCGTGGCGCGGGCAGGGTCGGTTCGAAGCGTGCTCGCGAGGACATCGGCCATGGAGACCTCCGGTGGGAGCCGCCGAGATGCCAGCAGACACCGTGGCGTTTCGCAACCCACCGGCGCCCCCCCCAGCGGCTCCAGCGGGGCCTCGGGCGGGATCCGGTCCGGATCGGGAGAGAGGCGAATCCCCGTGCGATCTCGAGAGCGGGAGCTGGGACAGGGCCCGGATTCGCCACCCGGCGCCGACCGACGCCGCGCGGTCGGCCGTGCCGAGCCCGCCTCACAGCAGCGAGAAGGCCCGCGCCCGGGCGAAGCGCGCCTCGACGTCGTTCCAGTCGACGAGGTCCCAGAGGGCCGCGACGTAGTCCGCCCGCCGGTTCTCGTGCTGGAGGTAGTAGGCGTGCTCCCAGGCGTCGATCGCCAGGAGTGGAATCGAGCCCGACCCCACGTTGCCGTGGTGGTCGTAGATCTGCTCCACCACCAGCTGCTGGCCCACCGGCTCCCACGCCAGGGATCCCCATCCCGAACCCTGCACGGTGATCGTCGCCTGGGTCAGCTGGTCGCGGAGCCGCTCGAAGGACCCGAACGACCGCCCGATCGCCGTCGCGAGCTCTCCGTCGGGCTTTCCGCCGCCATCGGGACTCAGATTCTTCCAGAACAGAGAGTGGAGGATGTGCCCCGAGAGGTTGAAGGCGAGGGTCTTCTCCAGCCCCACGATGGCCTCGAAGTCGGAACGCTCCCGGGCCTCCGCGAGCCGCTCCTGGGTCCGGTTCAGCCCCGCCACGTAGGCGGCGTGGTGCTTGCCGTGGTGCAGCTCGAGAACACGGCCGCTGTAGACCGGCTCGAGGGCGCCGTAGTCGTAGGCGAGATCGGGAAGCGAATAGCTCATGAACGCAATCCTCCTTCGAGAGCTGGCGGGCGCGGGATCGCAAAGCTATATGAACCGTAGATGTTTTTCAATGAAAGGAGTCGAGAATGACCATCCAGCTCGGAGACCACGCTCCCGATTTCGCCGCGGACAGCACGGAAGGGAAGATCCAATTCCACGAATGGCTCGGCAGCGACTGGGGAGTGCTCTTCTCGCACCCGAAGGACTTCACGCCGGTCTGCACCACGGAGCTCGGAGAGGTCGCTCGGATCAAGCCGGAGTTCGACCGCCGCGGCGCGAAGGTGATCGGCCTCAGCGTGGACCCCGTCGCGGACCACGAACGCTGGGCCGCCGACATCGAGGAGACGCAGGGTGCGGCCCTCAACTACCCGCTGATCGGGGATCCGGACGGCAAGGTCGCCGAGCTCTACGGCATGGTGCATCCCGCCTCGGACCCGAAGCTCACCGTGCGAGCGGTCTTCCTGATCGGCCCGGACAAGCGCGTGAAGGCGACCCTCACCTATCCCCCGAGCACCGGCCGCAACTTCGCGGAGATCCTCCGGGTGCTGGACTCGCTCCAGCTGACCGCGAAGCACCGCGTCGCGACCCCCGTGAACTGGGAGCCCGGAGGCGACGTCATCGTCGCGCCCTCGGTCAGCGACGAGGAGGCCCGGTCCGAGCATCCCGACGGCTGGCAGGAGCTCAAGCCCTACCTGCGCGTCGTGCGGCAGCCCCGATCGTGAGCCGGCCCCGACCCCGCACCTGAGACGGCCGCGACGCCACGCAGCGATCCAGTCGCTCGGGGCGTCGCCGGTCGCGTGCGGGGACGCGTCCTCCGCGAGCAGACTCGGCCCCCCGTGCAGGGACGCGCGACCGGGCCCGCACTTGTCCCCCCGTCGGTCGACAAGGCCCGACGCGAATGCCGATTCCCGTCGGACGCGGAGTCCGCCGCGTCGATGTTTCTCGGATTCTTTCCCCTCGACTCCGGTCGCATCGCGGTATGGTGTATGTGTCACCTGCTGGTCCGAACGTCGCTTCCGCCTCTCCTACCGATACGCTCCGAGCCCGCGTCGCACGCCCCCGCCGCTCCTTCTTTCAGCCCGGATCAGAAGCCCGCCTCCGAACGGCAGGTCTCATCGCAGGTTCGCCGGCCGCACCGGATCGGCAGGCAGGTCGTGAGATCGGATCCGCCGGTGCCAGCCTCGAGGAGTCGGATCATGCCCCCCGACGGTCGAATCAGGCGACTCCTGAGTGCGACGACCTTGTCGCTGCAGGATCGGGACACTGCCCTCCTGCGGCAGAACTGCGCCTCCCGCTGCGCGTCGTTGGCGGAACGCGCGAGGGACCCGGACTCGTTCCTGGTCGCGCGCACCTGGCGCGTCGTTCCGCTGCTCGAGCGACGCGAGATGACCGCCGCCGACGTCGAGATCGAAGCGGTCGCCCGGCTCGGCTCCGCGATGGGCGACGACGCGCATCTCAGGTGCGCCGATCTCCTCCGCCTGGTCAGGCTGCTGTTCGCGACGCCGGCGCGGCGCGACCGCACCATGGCCCGATTGCTCCGCTGGACGGCGGATGCGCTCGACGCCCGGTGGCCTGCGGCCGCGAACCCCAGCGCTGCGAGCCTGCTCTCCGAAGTCTGCGCGGCGCTCGGCGATCCGGCGGTTGCCGAGATCGTCCAACCCGTCGCATCGCACTGGACCGGGTCCGAGCGCAGCCTGCCGGGCGCCGACGCCTGGGAGAGGGCTCGCGCGCTGGGAGTCCTGGCGTTGTGCGGCGGACGTCGCCTCGAGATCGAGCCGGCGATCGACGCGCTGCTGAGGCACGCGGCCGAGGCGGCGGAACCGGAGATCCTGCCGTTCACCCAACACGGGTGCGCGGCGCTCCTGCAAGGCACCGACCCCGAGCGGTCCCGGTCCCTGGTGCAGGCCGCGACGCGGGGCTATGCCGCGCTGGACATGCACGAAGAGCGCCGTCGGGCCGAGGTTCTGTCCGTTCGGCTCGGCGAATCGCCGATCCCGACGCCCCCCGTTGCGCGCCGCCGGCGAATGCTGCAGGAGGGCGAGATCTGGACCGTCGAGTTCGACGGCTCGACCATCCGCCTCCGGGATTCGAAGGGTCTGCGCGACATCCACCATCTCCTGCAGCGGCCCGGCTGGACGGTCACCGCCCTCGAGCTCATGAACGCGCAGAGCGGCGCGGCCACCGTTCGACCGGCGCGTTCTCTCGAGCTCCGGAGCCTGAGCGACGAGGGACTGAGTCTCTGGCGACCCTGCAGCAGCGAGGGGCCGGATCCGCGCGCCCTGCGGGAGTACGCAGAGACGGCCCGCGAGTTGCGGCTCGAGCTCGACGCCGCCTCCCAGGACGCGGACCTCGGACGCGTCGAGCGGGCGCGTACTGCGCTCGAGCTGATCGAGCAGGAGCTCGGGCACACCCGCGACTTCCGGCTACGAGACGCGCGCAGTCCGTGGGAGCGCGCTCGCAAGGCGGTCACGAAGCGCATCCGCGGAGAGATCCGCACCATCGCCTCCCACCATCCGCGCCTCGGATCCCATCTGGAGAAGTCGATCCGGACGGGAAGCGTGTGTTCCTATTCGCCTCACGACGCCATCGACTGGTGCTTCGATGGACCCGCGGTCCGCGACCTCGCCACCGACGAGGTAGCTCGGCTACCCGCGATGTAGCACGTGACTTCCAGGGGGGAACGGTCGTTCCCTCACAGGAGGTCTTGCCATGACTCGATTGTTCTCGCGATCTGCCCTCGTCGTGGGGCTCGTCTGTGCCTCGGCGGCGGCACAGGCGAACCCCGTGGTTTCCTACGGGGTCCAGGGCGGACAGCCCAATACGGAGATGCTCGGTGGAGTCTCCGTCCGACCGCAGGATGCGGTCGACGTCGCCACCAGCGACCTCGTCTTCGACGCGCTGCCCGTCGCGGAGGACCTGGACGCGTTTCACGTCCGGGACGACGGAACCCTGCTGTTCTCGACGACCACCGCGGTCTCCCTGGATGGTGGCAGCTACGCCCCCGGCGACGTCGTGGCCTACGACGGTGTTTCCTACAGTGTCGTGCTCGACGACGGCCTGTTCGGGACGACCCAGAACATCGATGCCGTCACGGAGCTGCCGAACGGGAACCTGCTGATCTCGACGTCGCTCTCGGCGACGCTCTTCGGCTTCTCCTTCGACGATGGCGACGTGGTCGAGGTGGACCTCGCTGGCGGAACCGCCGCGCTGTACCAGGGACTGGACGAAGCCGCGCTCTTCACCGGAACGAATCGCGACATCGACGCGCTGCACTACGACCGCGGCAACGATCACCTGCTCCTCTCGGTCCGGGTGGACGGAGTCGGCACCATCGGGGGTCTCTCCGTCAACGGCACCGGCGCCGCGGCCGACCTGTTCGACCTCGACCTGTCCGCGGGCATCTCCGGCAGCCTCTTCCTGGACGGCGCCGCGCTCTACGACGGGGCCACGCGCCAGCTGGACGCGGCCTATCTCTACCCCCAGTGTGACGACGGGCTGGACAACGACGCGGACGGCGCCACGGACTTCCCGGACGACATCGGCTGCGCCCATGCGGACGCGACCAACGAGGCGCCGGCCTGCTCGGACGGGGTGAACAACGACCCCGGCGACGACCCGTTCATCGACTTCGACGGCGGACTCTGGGCCCTCGGCTACGTGGCCACCGCGCCGGATCCGGAGTGCGGGCACCTGCCCTACAAGGCCCGGGAACATAACCCCAAGTGCGGCCTGGGCGCCGAGCTGGCGCTCGTCCTGTGCGGCCTGGGCTGGGGCACCCGGCGTCGGTTGGTTCGGCGGCAGGTCTGATCGACCCGGCCGCGGGAGGGGCGACGAAGACGGTGACCGATCGTGCGCCCCAAGACCTCGAGTCGGTGCTGGACCGGGTTCGAACGGCACTGGCGATTCGCGCGGGGGACCTCCGTCTCGAGTGGGGCAACGAGGCGTTCTTCCGGGAGTTCCCGGAAGCGCGCCTCGGGGTCCCACTCGGGGAGACCCCCGGCCCCTGGAACCGCTCGGAGGTCGAGCGTCTGCTTCGGCAGACCGGTAGGAGCGGCCTCGAGTTCGACCAGCTCGAGGTCGACGGACCAGAGCGAGCGGGCCGGGGGACGAAGCTGCTGCTGACCGCCTGCCCGCTGCCGATTCGACCCCAGGACGGTCGCATCCTGCTGGCCATCGAGAAGCCCGACGCGCGTTGCCCGCGGCGGGATGCACGTGCGCCCTACCTCGCGCTCCAGGACATGGCCGCCGAGATCGCGCACGAGTTCAGCAACCTGCTCGTCGACGTGCTCGGCAACGCGGCCGCGGCCGAGGACGAGCTCGACCCGGAATCCAAGGCGACCCGAAGCGTACAGCGCGTGCAGTCCACGGCGCGGCGGGCGGTCGAGCTGGCCAACCGGCTGCTGCTCTTCTCGGGGCGCACGAACCGGCGTATGGAGACGCTCGACCTTCGGCAAGTGATCGACGAAGAGACCACGCGGCTCGGCCGCTCGCTCCCCGCCCACATCGCGTTGGAGGTGGGTCTCGAATCGGATCCCGTCCACGGAGTGGGAGACGACGCGCTGCTCCGACAGGTCCTGGCCGCCATCCTGGAGAACGCGGTCGAGGGGCTCGCGGACCGTCGGGGCTCGATTCGTGTCCGTGCCGGACCGGTGTGGACGGACCCGAGCTGGCTCGATCGGTCCCGTGCGGACCACGGTCTGCCCGCGGGCGAGTACGCGAGCATCGACATCGAGGACACCGGGCCGGGAATGGATGGGGAGACCCTGGAGCGCGCCTGCGAACCGTTCTTCTCCACGCGGTTCGGGGAATGCGGGCTGGGGCTGGCCGCCGCCACCGGTGCGGTGCGGGCCATGGGCGGCGCTCTCGCGATCTCGAGCGACCCCGGTCGGGGCACGCATGTCCAGATCCTGCTCCCGCGCGAAGGCCCCGCCCTCGCTCCGTCACCCCACTCGAGCCCGGACCCTCCCCTCGCGCTGGACGCCACGGTCCTGTTGGTCGAGCACGACCCCCAGGTGCTCGAGCTGGCGCGATCCTCCCTGGTGGGCCTGGGCGTGGGGGTGGTGGCGGCGCAGAGTCCCGACGAGGCAACGGCGATCTTCCGGGCGCGCCCCGACCGCTTCCGGTCGGTGGTTCTCGACTGCAGCGCACCGGATCACAGCGCCGAGCGGGCCCTGCGCGAGCTTCTCCGGGTCCGTCCGGACGTCGCCATCGTGCTCTCGACCCACCGCGGCGCCCGGGAGGACAGGTCTCTCGCCCTCGGGCGTCACCCCCTGCTCGAGAAGCCCTACACCCCCGGCGAGCTCATCGATCGGCTCTCCGAAGCCGTCGCGCGCACCACCGCGAGACCGTCGAGTCGGATGTGACCCACGCCGCCCGGTGCAACTCGACGAGCCTGCAAACGGCGCGGCGTCCAGCGCAGCGCGCGCATCCGCCGGGTGGGCGGGCGGCTCGCGGTGGCTGACGCGGGCCATCGACGTTCCCGGGGAAGCCATTCTCGGGAGATCGTGGGAACGAACGGGGAACGAATTGGAGCGCGAGACCGGGCTCGAACCCGCCGTCCAGCCACCTGGACGGCGTCAGCCCGGAGACATTTGAAGCCGCCTCAAAACCACGCCTCTGAGTGTCTACGAGACCGGGGGAAGTCCAATCAGGATGAGGAGGCCGAGGAGACTGTTGACCATGGATCGCATCCCTCCGTCTCGTCCGCCCTCGGACCGGCGCGCGATACGACGGCGGCGACCTCGATGGGGAGACGGTAGCGGAGTCGCCGGGCGGCGTTACGGCGACGGGATCGGGCGACTCGCGCGCCGCCAGGAGCCCGCACCGCCTCTCGAGGGCGCGATCGATTCCGGCTGGCTCGTTGGTCGCTCCGGGAACCCTTTCTATACTCGGCCGCACGATGCCAGCCCCGCGTGCGCTCTCCCGGAGACGCGTGCGCGTGGCGGCCCACGAAACGCCGGGTGTCTCGCCCCGGCCCGGTCGGGAGCCCTCGTGACACGCTGCTTCATCTTCTCTTCGATGCTGATCCTCGCTCTGGCCATGGCGGCGCAGACCTCGCTCGCCCGGGATGCCGACCGGAGCCGGGACGAGCTCTACTTCGGCACGCTCCACGGCCACTCGAGCTGGTCGATCGATGCGTTCGGACTGGGCAATCGGACCGGACCCGACGATGCCTATCGCTTCGCGCGCGGCGACGAGGTGAAGGACACCGCGGGCAATCCCGTGAAGCTGAAACGCCCGCTCGACTTCTTCATGCTGAGCGATCACTCGGAGATGATGGGGACGGCGCCCATGATGACCGAGAAGGGCAGTCCAGTCTACGACACCCCGGTCGCGAAGCTCGTCCGCAAGGGCGAGGGAGGGAAGGCCTTCACGATGATCGCCGATGCGATCATCTCGGGGAAGCCGCTCGACGGGTTCGGCGATCCGAAGGTCGTCGAATCCGTCTGGTCCCGTTACGTCGAGATCGCCCACAAGTACAACGATCCCGGCCGCTTCACGACCTTCGTCGGCTACGAATGGACCTCGCTCCTGGGCGGGGCGAACATGCATCGCAACGTGATCTTCCGCGACGAGAAGGTCCCGGACGCGCCCTTCTCCGCGCTCGACTCCGACCGGCCCGAGGACCTGTGGACGGCGATGGAGGGGTGGCGGAAGAAGGGCATGACGGTCTTCGCCATGTCCCACAACGCCAACGCCAGCCTCGGCAAGATGTTCGCCTTCACCGACTCGAACGGCGACTTCATGACGAAGGCGTGGGCGGAGCGGCGCAACCGCAACGAGCGCCTCCACGAGGCCGGACAGGTGAAGGGCGTCTCGATGGCCCATCCCCAGTTCTCGCCCAACGACGAGTTCGCGGACTTCGAGCTCTGGAACTACTACCTGCCGTGGGGGGCGCCGGTCCCGGCGCTGCGGGCCAACTACGTTCGCGAGGCATGGAAGATGGGGCTCGGACTGAAGAAGGTCGTCGGCGTGAACCCGTTCATGATGGGCGTGAAGGGCGGCTCGGACAGCCATGGCACGATCAACACCTTCGAGGAGTTCAACAACCGCGGCAACCACTCCGAGATGGACGACACGCCCGAGAAGCGCTTCTACGCGAAGGCGGGCCAGAAGCTGAGCGTGAAGGGCGGGAACCTCTTCCTGAACCCGGGCGTGCTGACCGGCGTCTGGGCGAGCCGCAACGAACGGGGGCCGATCTTCGACGCGCTCTACCGCAAGGAGACCTACGCGACCTCGGGCACGCGGATCCAGCTCCGCATGTTCGCCGGCTACGGCTTCGACGACGACCTCGTCGAGAAGCGCGACTGGGTCGACCGCGCCTACGCGAAGGGCGTCCCGATGGGCGGCGAGCTGGTCTCGAAGGAGGAGCCGATCGAGATCGTCGTCTGGGCGGCCAGGTCTCCCATCAGCGGGAATCTCGACCGCATCCAGGTGATCAAGCTCTGGACCGACGACGTGGTCGATCACGAGAAGATCTACGACGTCGCCCTCTCGGACGGGCGCAAGCCGGATCCCGAGACCGGCGAGGTCCCGCCCGTCGGCAACACCGTCGACATCCCGAACGCGTCCTACACGAACGACATCGGCGATGCCGAGCTCTCCGCGGTATGGACGGATCCCGACTACGTCCCCGGTCAGGAAGCGGTCTACTACGTCCGGGTGCTCGAGATCCCGACGCCCCGCTGGAGCACGTTCGACGCGAAGGCCCTCGGCGTCGACCCGCCGGACACGGTCCCGGCGACGATCCAGGAGCGGGCATGGTCTTCACCCGTGTGGGTGACGGCGGACGCGAAGCGCTAGCCGCGGCGGTGCGCGTCGTCTCGAGCGATCGCGTCAGGAGGGCGGAAGCTCCGGCCCGACGCGCGGCCAGTCGGGGTCCACGACCGTGAACCAGTGGTCGGGCTCCGGGGGCACGGGCTGCGCGAGCTCGAGGAGCCCGTCGACGACGCACTGGGAGTAGGCGCTGGTCGGGTAGGCCAGCGACTCGGCGACCGTTCCGTCCGCGCCGAAGCGGAAGAGGATCCGCGTGCTGCGCTCGTCCGGGATCCGGATCCCACAGCGCAGCAGCACGTCCTCGCGCGTCCGCCCATAGGCGTTGTGCAGCGCGCGGGCGAAGCCGCGGCCGGCGACGCTCTCGCCGTTCAGGCGCGCCGTCCGCGCGGCCTCTTCCCGGGGATAGGGCATTCAAGCTGGGTTTTGGCAGCACACCCGGGTATGGTCGTTATGTCAATCCCCTACGGGGAGCCCCGCCGTGGGACAGCGCCGACGCCGAAGACCGGCTGCCCGCCGCCGGCGTGAGCTTCTTCGCCCGAGCGGTGGCGCGGTTCTGATGCCCACCCGACCGGGGCCGGGCCCTCGGCCTCGCCTCCACGGAAGTCGCACCGGAAGAGGCGGTCGCTCTCGGCCACGGCCCCGGTCTCGAGGGAGCAGCGCGACCCACGACGCTCGGCCTTCGACCGCCTGTGGAGCTCGACAAGATCACAGAACTCGCTTAGGGAATCTCTGCAGAACCCGCCCCGCATGCTAGAACAGCTGTGGGGGGACGATTTCGATGGGTGATCAGCAGACGTTCGCGGGTGAGGCCTGGAAGCGGAAGGGCAAGGTGACGCGCCGGGAGCGGTTCCTGGCCGAAA